>VXMF01000054.1 GCA_009841225.1 Terriglobia bacterium
CTGATTGAACTTACGTGATTCCCTGCCGTAATACTGGCCTGTGGTAGTCTGCCAAGTAGGCATAGGCGTGAAGTGCAAGAACGCTAATCGGACACAGCCCGGCACCGGTCGCTCCCTCTAGGAGAAGGAGGATTCGGGCTTGGCGGCGAAGGGAGTCACGTTGATGAGCGTCTAGAGGACGAGTCACTCGCGGGCACCTCCTTCCGCGTGTCTCCACAAGCGCTGCCTAACCGCGTTGTATTCGTCGAAATGTTCACGAACGGCTGCTGTTGGCTCGGCGATTTCAAACAGGTCGACGATACGTTGCTCCCTCGAATCGAAGCCGCACCTTTCGAGCAGCCGGGGCACAAGGTCGCCATCCGTCAAATTGGACGTGACCACAAGTCGGTTCATTTCGTCGGCATTGCCAAACCGAGCGAGCACCTCGGCTGCTCTGCGCACAAAGACGGCGTCAAGGGACGACTCCGGCGCATCGATGACGAGCGTCCCCCCTGACTCGGCCGCCGCTGCTTCCATCAGTGCCATCCGGAACGAGAGATCAATGAACTCTCTCTGGCTCTCGGAAACTTCCTCTGGGCCACTGCGACGCACCGGTGACAGATATGAGGCTGACGCCAAATCGAGTTCGAAGACAGGGAATTCTATTCGGATTCCGGTTTGACCAACCTTCTGGGCTAGGGTACTCCAGCTAAGGTCGCAGTCCTCCAAGAGGAATTCCCGCGCATAGCTCTCAAAGCGGTCACGGACCATCGGCGCATGCTTGAGAATGTGGTCCTTCACTTGCTCTATGAATTGAGCGAATGCTTCTCGGCGTACACTCAGTTCTTCCACCATCGAGTCCACCCTACCGCGGAGGGCAGCAAGATCGTCGCGTCGGTGATGTAACTCCCGCGCCTCGTCGGGAAGCTGTCGAATCAGCGAGTCTATCCGCGTGCTCCGCTCGGATAGAGCCGCCTCAACTCCAGCGCGGCGCTGGAAGTAGTCCACGTATTCCTTTTCGCTCGCTCTCTTCCATCTGAGTGCGGGAAGCAATTAGCCTAGCGTTTGCTCGTGCTAGTGTCTCTGCGGCACTTGCGAGCCTCTTCTCAGAGAGGTCGGTGATCTCGTCATCTCGTTCCGCCGGTTGTCCGACCGGCGTGTCGCAAACGACACAACGCGACCGATGCAACCGGGATTCCAAGGAAGCGGCCGCCTCAGGCGCGTCGTTACCGCAGGCAAGGCACTCGCCTTCCGCAAACAACTGCGCCAAGATGTACTGCGCGGTCTCGGACGCAGTCGGGAACCGCTCGCGCAGAACGGTAAGTTTTGCGTGCTCGAGGGCGCGCAACGCCTCTTCTCTTTTGTGCTCGGCGTCAAGCAAGCCAAGTCGAGCCTTCTCACGGGCGGGATAGAGCGCGACGACTGCTTCATCCAGTCGCTCTCGCTCCTCCTCATCCGCTCCGTGGAGGTCTGATAGGGCGTCGAGTTCGGCTTTGACCTCTGGAGCGGCGAGTTCAAGCTCCTCATCCTTGGCCAAGTGTTGCTCTTCTCTCGTCAGCGCAGCACGAAGGTTGCGGGCTTGACTGTCCAACTCAAGGATCTCACGTTCAGTTTCGGTCCATTGCTGCGCAGTCTCCGGGGGCAAGAACAGCAGGCGAAAGAGCTGCGTCTGTGCGGTTGGGTCCCACACCAGCGCGCGACGATCTTCGAAGTAGAACGTCAAATACCGAAGCAATAAGATCCAATCTCCGAAGGACCAAACCCCGGAAAGCGCCGCGATCCGTTCTTGGTACATTTCCTCGTCTGCCTCAAGATCTGTACCATCGATGGAAAAACCCAAGAGGTCAAGGTTGCGAAGGCTTCTAGTCACGGTAACGTGCGCACTTCCGAGGTCAAACTGCAACTCGGCTGCGGCATCCCGTGCGTTATCTTCAACACGTTGGGCAAAAAGCCGTCGTGTCGTAGGAGTCATCCGTTGGGCCGCCAGGCGCCGCCTGCCAAGGCGGCCGCTCTTGTCGAGACCGGGGATATCGTGCGGTCCAGAGAGCATTCGGTACAAGAGCCAAACCAACGTGGTCTTGCCGAGACCGTTGGCGCCTAGGACCAGCGTGAGGCCCGGAAGGAACGACGCAGTCAAACCGGATCTTTCGGATTCAGGTCCGGGGAAGAGCGCGTAGTTCTGCACGCTTAGTGCTTGGATTATGGGGAGCCGAATCATGTAACCTCAAGGCGTCGAGAGAGGGCCGGCGCTTCCGGTAACGGAGGGCTAGCGCCGGACCGGACGGCGTAACTCTACGTATCGTAGCGATCAGCCGTCAACGCAACATCAACAGCTACAGCCGCAAACGGATGGGCTCGGAACACGGTGCCATGTTCATCTGGGATGTACGAGTAGGGTAATCACGTGAGCCCCAGCCCTCGGGCGAGCCGTGCCTCGCAGGAAGGAGCAACAGTCTACCGCGGGCTCGTACGCGACGGGCGGTGTTAGCCTCTCCCTATTCCGGGGGGGGCTTGCCGTCAGTGCATCCGCTGCCGTACCTGCATCTGCCAGCGGGGCGGCCGAATGGCTGACGGTTGAGATCCGCCACCTTGAAGTACTCCCCCGAGGATGCGAAGGAGGGACGAAGCGAAACATGACGAACGGCGATCTTGGCTGGATCACGAACTACATCTGGGGGATCGCGGACGACGTGCTCCGCGATGTCTACGTGCGCGGCAAGTACCGCGACGTCATCCTGCCGATGACCGTGCTGCGGCGGCTCGACGCCGTGCTCGAGCCCACCAAGCAGGCCGTCTTGGACATGAAGGACAGCCTGGACGAGATCGGGATCGCCGACCAGAAGGTGGCGCTCCGGCAGGCGGCCGGCCAAGCGTTCTACAACACGTCGAAATTCACGCTGCACGACCTCCGTGCCCGGGCCAACCGGCAGCAGCTCCGGGCCGACTTCGAGGACTACCTCGACGGGTTCTCGCCCTCCGTGCAGGACATCCTCGACAACTTCGAGTTCCGGAATCAGATCCCGAGGCTCTCCAAGGAGGACGCCCTAGGCGCGTTAGTCGAGAAGGTCACCTCGCCGGACATCAACTTGGGTCCGAATCCGGTCATGAACACCGACGGCACGGTTCGGCATCACGGGCTCGACAACCACGGCATGGGGACGATCTTCGAGGAGCTGATCCGGCGCTTCAACGAGGAGAACAACGAGGAGGCGGGGGAGCACTTCACGCCGCGCGACGCGGTCCAGCTCATGGCGAAACTCGTCTTCCTCCCGGTCGCCGACGAGATCGACGACGGTACCTATCTCCTCTACGACGGCGCGTGCGGGACCGGCGGCATGCTGACCGTGGGCGAGGACGTGCTGCAGCAGCTCGCGGAGGAGCGGGGCAAGCACGTGTCCACGCACCTGTTCGGCCAGGAGATCAACGCCGAGACGTATGCCATCTGCAAAGCGGACCTCCTGCTCAAGGGGGAAGGGGAGGCCGCCGACAACATCGTGGGCGGACCGGGGCACTCCACGCTCTCCAACGACGCCTTCCCCACGCGCGAATTCGACTTCATGCTCTCGAACCCTCCGTACGGGAAGAGCTGGAAGACGGACCTCGAGCGCATGGGCGGCAAGAAGGAGATGCGGGACCACCGGTTCGTGATCGACCACGCGGACGATCCCGAGTACTCCCTGGTCACCCGCTCCAGCGACGGCCAGATGCTCTTCCTGGCCAACAAGCTCTCCAAGATGAAGCAGGGGACCAGGCTCGGGAGCCGTATCGCCGAGGTCCACAACGGCAGCTCGCTCTTCACCGGGTCGGCGGGGCAAGGCGAGAGCAACATCCGCCGCTGGATCATCGAGAATGACTGGCTGGAGGCGATCGTCGCCCTGCCGCTCAACATGTTCTACAACACCGGCATCGCCACCTACGTCTGGGTGCTCACGAACCGGAAGCCCGAGCACCGGAAGGGCAAGGTGCAGCTAATCGACGCAACGAAGTGGTTCCGGCCGCTTCGGAAAAACCTGGGGAAGAAAAACTGCGAACTCGGGCCGGAGGACATCGAGAGGATCTGCCAGGCCTTCCTCGACTTCGAGGAGACCGAGGAGAGCAAGATCTTCGACAACGAGGCGTTCGGGTACTGGAAGGTGACTGTGGAGCGGCCGCTTCGGCTGGCGGTGGACCTGTCCGAGCAGAGGAGGGATGCGCTCTTCGATGCTTGTCTCGAAGCCGACGAGGAACCGCTGGGGAACGTCATCAAGACGCTGGCGCCGCGACTTGGAGACGGTCCTCACCTCGACTTCAACGACTTCCTGGAAGGGGTGAAAGAAGAAATGCCGCTCCATCGGGTCAAGATGACCGCGAAGCGAAAGAAGCTACTGCAGTCTTCGTTAACCGATCAGGACAAAACGGCGGCCCCGGTGATTAAGAAGGTGCATCGGCGCGGTACGGTGGCTGACCCGATTCGAGGCCGGTACGAAGTTGGCGACGGCTCCGTGCGGCGTGTCGTGGAGTACGAGCCCGATACGGAACTCCGCGACACGGAGCAAATTCCGTTGCAGGAAGAGGACGGGATCGGAGGGTTCCTGCGACGCGAGGTCCTTCCGTACGCGGAGGATGCTTGGTACGTGCCGAAGAGCGTCAAGATCGGATACGAAATCAGCTTCAACCGGTACTTCTACAAGCCCGAGCCAATGCGGACGATGGAAGAGATCCGGGCGGATATTCTTGCGGTGGAGAGTGAATCGGCGGGGTTGCTTCTTGAGATATTGAGCCATCCAAGGTGATCGTGACCTTATTGAAGCCTTATGCCCCAATGCGGAACTCCGAAGCCGAGCGGTTGGGCACCGTGCCCTCCCATTGGCGTGTTGTTCGGCTCTCCGTGGTCTCCGACGTGATCAACGGTTTTCCCTTTGATTCCCAATATTTTGTACAGGAAGGAGGCACGCCGCTAATCAGGATCCGAGATTTGCACTCGGCGCAGACAGAAGTGAGCTTCTCTGGACCGATCATCGAAGAGGCCCTAGTAAGGACTGGCGAGATCATCGTCGGCATGGACGGGGATTTCAACGTCGCTCGGTGGAGGGGTCCAACGGCATTGCTGAATCAGCGAATGTGTTGCCTGCGACCCAAACCGTTGGCGCACGCGGGGTTTATCAGGTACGCAGTCGCGCAACCGCTGACCGTTATTGGTCACTTATCTCATTCCACAACCGTCAAGCATCTGTCGTCCAGGCAGGTCAAGAGAATCCAGTTGGCGGTCCCGCCTTTGCCGGAACAAACCGCCATCGGCCGCTTCCTCGACCACGCCGACTGCCGCATCCAGCGTTACATCCTCGCCAAGGAAAGGCTGATCGAGCTGCTCGAGGAGGAAAGGCAGGCGATAATCCACCAAGCCGTCACGGGCCGGATCGATGTTCGAACCGGCCAGCCGTATCCGGCCTACAAGGATTCGGGCGTGGAGTGGCTCGGCGACGTGCCGGAGCACTGGGAAGTTCGCAGGCTAAAGACGTTTTCAGAGATGCAAAGCGGTGACGCCATTACCGCGATGTCGATTGAAGAGACCGGAGAATACCCGGTCTTTGGCGGCAACGGAATCCGGGGCTATGGGCCACGCCACACCCACGACGGGGACTTTGTGCTGATAGGGAGGCAGGGCGCGCTTTGCGGGAACATCCATATTGCTCGGGGACGTTTCTGGGCTTCCGAGCACGCCGTCGTTGCAATGCTACGGCGAGGTGACGTTTTCGAGTGGTTCAGTGCCCTCTTGGAAGTGATGAATCTGAACCAATACTCGATCGCCGCCGCTCAGCCGGGTCTGTCCGTGGATCGCGTCTTGAACCTTTGGGCGCCCGTGCCGCCGGTCGAAGAGCAGTCGATCATTGCTGAGCGCCTTGGAGTGGTTACGGGAGAGAGGCGTGCCGCGGCCACGGCAGCCAAGCGCCAGATAGACCTTCTGCGCGAGTATCGTGCCCGTCTGATTGCTGACGTCGTCACCGGCAGGCTTGATGTCCGTGAGGTAGCGGCTTCATTGCGCGGGGTCGATCCTCTCGAGTCGGGTGACACGCCCTGCGAGTCCGACGTGAACACCACCTCGGATTTAGGAGCGCCCGATCCTGCGGTCGAAACTGCCTACCCATGACTACCGACCTAAGCGAACGCGGTCTCGAGCGGCTCATATGCGAAGCCCTGAGCGGTGACCCCTGCGATTCGCCGGCAGGCCCCACTGTGCGCGAGCCGTACGCCGGCTACGGCGGCGTCGGCTGGTCCCCCGGTAATCACTACGACTACAACCGGGAGTACTGCGTCGATCTCGTCCAACTCCAAGCCTTCCTGGGCGCCACCCAACCGGCATCCGCCGCCGCCCTTCGTCTCACGGAAGACGGCCCCACACGCCGCAAGTTCCTCGCCCGCCTGCAGGGTGAGATCAACAAGCGCGGGACCATCGATGTCCTCCGAAACGGGATCAAGCACGGCCCCCACGACCTCGACCTCTTCTACGGCACCCCGTCGGCCGAGAACGTGAAAGCCAGGCAGCGCTTCGAGCAGAACCGCTTCACGGTCACGCGCCAGCTTCGCTATAGCCGGGACGAGACCCAGCGCTCGCTCGACATCGGGCTCTTCATCAACGGCCTTCCCGTCTTCACCTTCGAGCTCAAGAACCGCCTGACCAAGCAGACGGTCAACGACGCCATGCGGCAGTACAGGCGGGATCGCAGTCAGCGGGAGCCTCTGTTCCGGTTGGGGCGCTGCGTGGCGCACTTCGCGGTCGACGAGAACGAGATCCACTTCTGCACGCACCTCAAGGGGAAGGGCTCCTGGTTCCTTCCGTTCAACCGCGGCTGGAACGACGGGGCGGGGAATCCCCCCAACCCGCACGGGCTCGCGACGGACTACCTGTGGCGCCGGGTGCTGGCCCGCGCGAGTCTGACCAACATTCTTGAAAACTATGCACAGGTAGTAGCGTCGAAGGACCGGAAGACGGGGAAGAAGAAGCGAGTCCAGATCTGGCCGCGCTACCATCAGCTCGACGTGGTACGCCAGTTGTTGGCCCACGCGGGCGAGCACGGGGCGGGCAGCCGCTACCTGATCCAGCACTCGGCGGGCAGCGGCAAGAGCTTCTCGATCGCCTGGCTGGCGCACCAGATGATCCGGCTGGAGAAGGACGGCGCGCCGGTCTTCGACTCGATCATCGTCGTCACTGACCGCCGCATCCTCGACCGGCAGATCCGCGACACGATCAAGAAGTACGCGCAGGTGAGTTCGACGGTGGGGCACGCCGAGAGGTCCGGCGATCTGCGCACGTTCATCGAGCAGGGGAAGAAGATCATCATCTCGACGATCCAGAAGTTCCCCTTCATCCTCGACGAGATCGGCAACGAGCAGCGCGGGCGCACCTTCGCGATCATCATCGACGAGGCACACTCGAGCCAGGGCGGGAAGACCAGCGCCGCCATGGCGAGCGCGCTTGGCGAGGCGGGCGAAGCGGAGGAGGAGGAGACCTACGAGGACCAGATCAACCGCCTGATCGAGTCGCGGAAACTCCTCCCCAACGCCAGTTACTTCGCCTTCACAGCCACGCCCAAGAACAAGACGCTCGAGATCTTCGGCGAGCCGGATCCGCAGAGCGACGGAACGGTCCGGCACCGCGCCTTCCACACCTACAGCATGAAGCAGGCCATCGAAGAAGGCTTCATCCTCGACGTGCTCCGTCACTACACGCCGGTCAAGAGCTACTACAAGCTCGCCAAGACGGTGGAGGACGACCCGGAGTTCGACGTCCGGAAGGCCCGCAAGAAACTCCGCCTCTACGTCGAGGGACACGACCACGCGATCCGCCTCAAGGCCGAGATCATGGTCGACCACTTCCACGAGCAGGTGCTGGCCCAGCACAAGATCGACGGCAAGGCACGGGCGATGGTCGTGACCAACGGGATCGAGCGCGCGATCCAGTACTTCCACGCCATCCGCGACTACCTGGAGGAGCGGAAGAGCCGCTACGAAGCGATCGTCGCCTTCTCGGGCGAGCACGAATACGGCGGGAAGAAGGTGAGCGAGGCCACGCTGAACGGGTTCCCGCCGAGCAAGATCGCCGAGACGTTCCAGGAGGACCCGTACCGCTTCCTCATCTGCGCGGACAAGTTCCAGACCGGCTACGACGAACCGCTGCTCCACACCATGTACGTCGACAAGACGCTCTCCGGGATCAAGGCCGTCCAGACCCTGTCGCGGCTCAACCGATCGCACCCCAAGAAGCACGACGTGTTCGTGCTCGACTTCCTGAACGACACGGACACGATCACCGAGGCCTTCGCCGACCACTACCGCGCGACGATCCTCGCCGACGAGACCGACCCCAACAAACTGCACGACCTCCAGGCGGATCTGGACGCCGCCCACGTGTACCGGCCGGAGCAGGTCACGGAGTTCGTGAAGGGCTACCTGGACGGGGCGGACCGCGACCGACTCGATCCGATCTTGGACCAGTGCGTCGCGGTGTACATCGAGGACCTGGGCGAAGACGAACAGGTCGCTTTCAAGAGCAAGGCCCGCGGGTTCGTGCGGACCTACGGCTTTCTGTCCTCGATCCTCTCCTACAGCAACCCCGGCTGGGAGGAGCGCTCGATCTTCCTGAACTTCCTGATCCCGAAGCTGCCGGCGCCGGCGGAGGAGGACCTCTCGAAGGGCATCCTCGAAACGATCGACATGGACAGCTACCGCGTCGAGAAGAAGGCGATGCAGAAGATCATCCTCCCCGACGAGCACGCGGAGATCGAGCCCGTGCCCGGGGTCGGCGCGGGGGGGCGTCCGGAGCCCGAGATCGACCGGCTGTCGCGGATCATCGTCGAGTTCAACGATCTGTTCGGAGGGATCGAGTGGGAGCACGCCGACCGCGTGCACCAGATGATCCTGGAGACGATCCCACAACGCGTCGTGGACGACAAGGCGTTTCAGCATGCCCGGCGAAACTCGGACCGCGAAAACACCCGCATCGAACACGACAAGGTGCTCAAGACGGTTATGACGGCGATCATGAAGGACGATGCGCAACTGTTTAAGCAGTTCTCAGACAACGCCGACTTCAGGCGGTGGCTGAGCAACACCGTGTTTGAGGTGGCGTACGCCGAAGCTGCGTCGGCACCAGAATCCAAGACGCTCTAGGAAAGCCATGAAGATCTCGACGATTCTCGATCCTATCGATTCCGTCGGCCCGATCGACCGGCATGAGCTAGCTGGCATCTCTCTTCTGAAGTATTCGCGCAATCATGACGTCGAGCATCAACTTAACCTGACGATCGAGGGGAGAGTCGTCGTTGTAGTTCGCGATTGCAAAGAAATCAATCCGCTCTGCTGTCAGTAACTTCTCACATGTAGTCTTAGCCTGATCCTTCGCTTCGTTGTATACGGCGACAGAATAGCCGCCATATTTTCGCACAACCGTCATACATGGTACGTCAGTCTCTCCATCGCCGACGTAAATCATATTCTCAAACGGAATAGGTCGTTCCTCTTCCGGTGTGTGTTCGTTGATGCTGAGCGCCAGGTCCTCGCGCCCCTTATTGATGCGAAAGAGAAACTGGGTCTTGTTGGTGTCGTTGATGACTAAATTGGGCCATACGGCGTGGCCGGCAGCATCATAGTAGTATTCAGATGCATAAATGCGTGCGAAATGCCGTGCAATGCCTGTGGCATCGATGATCTCCTTCAGTCCGGCCGATATGATGTATTGCTGGAGATGGACAGCACCGCTACTTTTCATGTCAACATATTCAGACATTCGTTCAAACCAAGAGTCCACGCCGTGAAAATATTCCACATTCTCGGCCATCCCCTGCAGCTTACACCGAGTCAGTTGCTGCTGTTGATTGGGTTCGCGGATTCTGTCCAACATTAGACGCATGTAAGTGAGGATCTCGTCAGCCTGCTGGGCCTTTGTCACCTTCTTGACGTCAGCCCAGAACTTCTCCGAATCGATACAGAATTCACGGAGAACAGTGTACTCTTGCATGGCCTTCGGCGTGAGCGTGCCGTCGAAATCATAGATGAGCGCGATCGTGTTTTGCTCCGGCAACGTGGTCATTAGTCACCTGGGACGAAGTGTTTGCTTTGGCGAAGAATCCATTGCATCGTGCATCGGCGGACAGTCGACACCTACGTGTAATGCTGAGACTCCAAGGTAGGCGGTCGGGCGATGAAGCGCGACTCACGGGCCGGCGCTCGCGTTGAGGTTGGTTAGGGTGTCGGTCACGTGGAGGTGGCGACGACCTGTTGAGTGCGGAGAACCATCTCTTTCAACCGCTTCTCAATCGCCTTCCACTCCTTCCCTAGGTCCACCGAACACACGCGGATCATCCGCCCCATCACTTCGAATCGGTAGTCGAATTCCCCGTCGACGGCTGCGTAGAGCAGCCACCCCTCCGGCTCAGGTTCACCGGACTGCGATGCCCCTTCCGCCCAGTTCATCGCATACGCGAAGATCTGATACAGATTCCCCGCGTGTACGCGCTCGCCGTCGTACCGCCTGTCCAGCGGATTCTTGTAGAACTTGGTGTCCACGATAATCGTCCGTTCCGGCGACCGTAGCACGATGTCGGTTTGCATTCTCGGTAGATGCCGGAGATCCGTCTCGATCCCCTCCGCCCTGAACCAGTCGATCTTAGGAGCATCAACGGTGTAGTTGGTCTCCCGTTCGCAGAATCTCCGCACGAACTGCTCGAAGAGAAGCCCCATCTTCTGCTCGTCTTCGCGGAAGTCGTAGAATTCCGCCGTCCCCGCTTCCTGGTTGACCAGGAGGTTGTCGTAGATGATGCGGCACAGGTGCAGGAGGAAGCTGTAGAACTGGTTGTTCCGGTGGATTCTCACGGTGCGGAACAGCCGGGGCCGCAACGGTACGTCGGATACGGCATCCAGCTTCCGGTAGAGTCGCCCGGCGCGCCGTCGCTGCTCCGGATCCAGGCGGGTCACCATCCCGAGCTGGCGCAGCGTCGCCTTGAGGATCTGGTTCTGCGGCACGTCGTAGCTGAGTTCATCGAAGGAGCAGTGGGTCTTGCCGGTCAGCAGCAGGTTCCGCTTCACCGTGGTCGCCAGGTCGAGCTTCCCCTTGAGGCCCCTGATGTCCTCGCTGACGGCGAGGTAGTCCCGGTCCAGTCCCCGCGAGATGAGCCGCGAGACGCCCTCGTTGAGCACCTTCGCGAAGAGGTCGGCCATCTCGCTGAACTCCTCGGAGCCGACATCCACCGTCTCCCCCTCGCGGACGTGATCCCACGCGTAGCAGAGGAGGTAGTAGACGTTCCGGATCGGGATGCTCACGCTAGGAGCTGCTTCGTGAGGTTGTCCACGTGCTCGGGGCGGTCGAACCAGTACTCCCGCAGGAGCGGCTCGATTTCTCGCCGCACGACCGCCTCGTACCAGGAGTCGTCCAACTGCTCATCGGCTTCGCGGGGGCAGAAGAAGCTGTGGCCGATCTCGAACCCGGGACCGAGGTTCTTGCGCTCATCGCGAATCGCCTTATTGAGGGTCGAGAGTCGATCCACGATCCTGTTTACGAGATCCTCCTCGACCCCCGCCTCGAGTAGGTGATCGCTGAACTGATCCGTGCCGAACGCCGGCTCGAGCCGGATGAAGGCGAACCGCCGGCGGAGCGCGTAGTCCACCATGGCCAGAGACCTGTCCGCAGTGTTCATCATCCCGATAAGGAAGACGTTCTCGGGCACATGGAACGGCTCTTCGTCAGGCGAATACGTCAGCGGGACGGCGTATTCGGCCTCCCGCTTGTCGGGCTCGATCAACATCATGATCTCGCCGAAGATCTTGGTCAGGTTCCCGCGATTCACCTCGTCGATGATGAACACGTACCGCTTATCAAGATTGTTGGCGGCCTCGCGGCAGAAGGTGTAGAAGACCCCGTTCCGAAGTTCGAAGCCTCGTTCTTCGCGCGGTCGAAACCCCTGTATGAAATCCTCGTAAGCGTAGCTCTGGTGGAACTGGATCATCCGCACCCGCTCCGGGACCTTGTAGCCGATCAGGCGGTAGGCCAGGCGCTTCGCGATGAAGGTCTTGCCGACGCCCGGCGGCCCCTCGAGCACGATGTTCATCTTGCGCTCAAACGTGTCCATGATCTCGTGGAACTTCGCTCGGTCCAGAAACAGATCTTTCAGCGCCTCCTCGGGCGGGTAAGGTTTCTCGCCGTCAGGGAGATCCGGATCGGTCCCGCCCCCGCCCGTCCCGTCCATGAGGTCAAGAGCGAACCGAAGCCAATTGTGATACGCCGGTTGACTAAAATCCGTCAGCGTCTTGTTCGTGATCCACTGGTTCTTCGAGAGCGGCCACGCCCCCAACTTCTCCCACTGCACCTGGCGCACATGCTTGGCCTCGGGCCGCGTCGCATCGAACTCGTACTCGGACGTGATCCTGCCGTAACCGAGTAACGCCGACCTCCCCTTCTTGACGATCACGTGATCGCCGGGGCGCATCTCGTACGCGAACTGGTAGCACCCGAGCGAATCCATGATCGGGTTGGGCCGGTCGTAAACGTCACGGAGCGCGTCGCGGATACTCTCCCTCGTCGACAATTCCCGCAGGTCTCCCAAGTCATCCCAACCAATCGCGATCAAGTTCATCCGCCGAAAATCATCCCACCAACGAGCGTTCTGGCCTGCGGAAAGGGCCCAGACCTTGGCGTCGCCGAAGCGTTGCGTATACCACCCGCGGGCAACTTCTTCTTCGCCGTTCCCACCTTCGTCCGGCGGTTGCCATATGCTGCGAAGAGGCTCGTCGTAGAGGCTGAGGTCCTTGTGGTCCCCGTCTTCCACGAGCCGCTCGCGGACCCAGCCGATCTGCCGATCCATCTCGAGCCTGTCCAGATAGTCGACTTGCTCTGGATCCTCTCCGTACTTGTCCCTGAAGGCCCTCACAATCATGCGTTTGTGGTAGTTCGTTGCGACCGGCTCGAAGTGCTCCGGGAACAGGAAGTAGCAGAGGATGTGACGCAGCTGTCGATTCTGGGAGTCATCGAGACCCAGAAGCCACTCTGCGAGCAACCAGGGGCGCGTGAGTCGGGCCTCTCGTTCATGCTCTGCAAGACCCTTCCATGCCTCCATGGTCCGGACAAGAAACTCGAACTCACGCCATCTGTGCGTGTTGTAGGCCGTTCCAGGATGGAGGAGACCCTCGTCGAGGGCTTCCTCCAACTCGAGGGGCGCCTCAGGAAGTGGCTCGCCCGACCATTCCCAGACCATGCGAATCTGACGCCGCCTCGTCCCCGGGTGCATCGCGCGACGAATCAGAGGCAAGTACATGACCCAGAGCATTTCTGCGGCGAGCTGTTTCGCACTTGCGGGTGCCGGCGCTAGCTGGCGTTCGAGCTTGTCGAAGAAACCGCCTTCACCCTCATCGAGGTTTTCCACGAAATACCGGATCAGATAACCGACGTTCTCCGAGGTCCACAGCGGTTTCTCGGTGAACACGGATCCGTCGTTGCGCAGGCACCGCTCCCGCCAGCGGGCGGCCGCGCGGAGCACGGGGTGGTCAGATGAAGGTCGTGGCATCGGTAGGCCTGTCTTTCTGAGGCTGGATGATCTTTCCGGGTGTGCGCCGTTCAACGGTCGGTTTCAACGGATGGGATCCGCCAAAGATGGTACGTCGGCGCGCCCTGGGATTAGACGCCATCCCGAATGTGGAGTTTGTCGCGGAAACCTGCTACCCCCTCATTCTGGGTGGACGATCCCCGACAGACCCCGTCTGGGTGAAGCCGCGATCCCGGCAGCCGTGTGCGCGCCCGATCCTAAAACGTTGCCGTCGGCGCCGAGCCGACACCGGATTACATGCCGGGCGTCTCGTCGCTGCTTAGTCCCAGGCCTCCAGGTCCGGGATCGGATGCCGGTCGAGCCAATCGCGCACCATATCCGGCACGCCCTCCTCGGTCTCCCCCCAGATCGTCAGGAAGTCCCGGCCGGCGTCCAGTTCGATCCGCCAGGGCTCGAAGCCGTATTCCGCGTTGATCTCCGAATACGAAACGGAATCCGCCGGCGCCATGTGCGCAGCCGTCCAGACCTCGCCGCCTGTCCCGACGAAGAACATGTCGGAGTAGCGGATCTCGACGTTCGCCGGCCAGACCACGCGCGTGTCGACGTACGACTGCTCGTAGAGGAGGCCGCTCGCGTCGAGTCCCCACACCGCGGTCCCTTCTTCCATTTGGAGCGGATACATGGCGAGCCGGGCCGCCGTGTTTTGACGGAGATCGCCACCGTTCTCCAGGATCGACATCGCATACTTGGTATCGAAGCGTGACGGCTCCCCCAAAGCGGG
The DNA here is from genome assembly GCA_009841225.1 of Terriglobia bacterium. GTDB lineage: Bacteria > Acidobacteriota > Terriglobia > Bryobacterales > UBA6623 > VXMF01. The sequence goes on from VXMF01000054.1 coordinate 14,272, forward strand.
GTCCTTCAACCGTTGTAGCGCAACGAGGCGGTCGGCGTAGAGCCGGGCGAGGCATCGGTAGTCGACGCCCTCATCGCTCCGGCAGTCGCTGTCGCGTCTCGTGAGAAAATCGCGTTGACTGTCCCTGAGCGGCCGCTCCCGGTCGGGGGTGACGCTCCCCATGAGGTCGCCGTACAGCTCGCTCATCTCGAAGTCCCCCCGCGCGAGCGTTGCGTCGCCGCATATCGCGGTCTCGACCGGAGGGGCCGCAGCGTCGCAGTCGAATCCCGTCCGGAAGAAAGGTCTGTCGAACGTCCACGCGCTGCTCCATGCCCCTTCGACGACGTCGATGACGCGAGCATACGGGTCGGCCGGATCGACCGTCAGCAGAAAGGTCCGGCCTGTTTCCCGATCCACCGCGCGACGGGGGTCCTCGAACCACGCGGTTTGCTCGCCGCTCCAGGTTGCGTTCGGACCGTATGGGACGTCGCGGCGCTCGGTCTCGTAGTCGAACCCGTGCTCGTGTACGCCGTAGATTTCCATCCTGGCATAGATATTGTCGCTCAGCGACGTCTCCGACGGTTCGTACCAGGTCCCCGCCCACAGTTCGGCGGCCTCCGCGCTGACCGCGTCCGCCGCTTCGAAGCGGGGGTCGTTGCCGATTTCGGAGATCACCGTGTCCTCGTGTCGGGTCCCCGGATATACATCCAGCAGCGTCAGCTTGAGCGCGTACGCGTATTGCCAGGGTTCGGGCTCGTACGGCGCCGCCTCCCCCGCATCGACCCGCTGCTGGTGCAGGTGCCGTTCGGCGCCATCCATTTCCAGCCATTCCATGGGGTATTCGTCGTAGTATTCGACATCGAACCCGGGAACGGGGAGATCCTGATAGCCGTTTAGGTCCTGCAGGGCGACTTCGTGTTCGGCGACCACGACGGGCTCCACATAGGTGGAAAAGCTGCAGCCGGTCGCGTCATGGGGATCCGGGTCCGGCATCAATCGCAGACGCAGCACCGACACGCGCACGCGCTCCGGCCTCGCGTTCGCGGCGAAGAGGTCGGGTGACCTGCCGTAACCCGCCCAGATCCGGACAGGCCTGGTCAGGTCCAGGGGATCGGCCGTCGTCCAGCGCCCTCCCCCTCCATCATCGGGACTGTAGTAGTACACGGTGTCCAATAGCGCCGGCACGATCACTTCCGCGCCAATACCCGCGCCCGCGCCCCCCTCGGCCCAGCCCGTCTGCGGATCCCCATCGACGAGTCTGTAGGGGGCGTAGGTGCATGACTCGCCTTCGCCCAGGAAGCCCCTCGAGAAATCGGAACCCCAGTCCTCCACGGGGTCGCGGGGGCAGATGCCGCAGTAGCGCCTCTACGGAGAGAAGAATCACGGCAGGAAATCGTCTAACTACTT
>VXMF01000008.1 GCA_009841225.1 Terriglobia bacterium
ACCGGGTATGAATGTCGTCGATTCCAGCGCCTGGCTGGAGTATTTCGCCGATGGTGCGAACGCCCCTTTCTTTGCGGGACCGATCGAAGACATCGAGGCCCTCGTGGTCCCCACGATAAGTCTCTTCGAGGTGTTCAAGCGTGTGCTTCAGCAACGTGACGAGAGTGCAGCACTCCACGCAACAGCGGCCATGCAACAGGGAACTGTCGTGGGGCTTGGGGCGGAGATTGCCGTGAGCGCGGCGGCGCTTAGTGTCGAGCTGAAGCTGCCTCTGGCGGACAGTATCATCCTCGCGACCGCCCGCAACTATAGCGCGGAACTGTGGACCCAGGACGCGGACTTCGAAGGTATCGAAGGTGTCCGGTATCGAGCGCGACGAGCCTAGCGGCACCAAATGGGACGCGACGGACACGGACAGGTACTCCCCTGCGGAGTCCGCTGTTGCGGATCGGCGCCTCGCCTTCAAACACGCTCCCGTCAATGGGGCTCAATCTGCCAGCAAGTCGAGGCCCGCGCGACACCCTGTTTCCAGAGTCGGCGCCCCGACTGCTAGGCGGTTGCATGCGAGGGTCGACAGAGACTCCATCTTGGGGCCTCACCTCCCAAGCAGAAACGGTCGAATTCCGGGAAGCGGGTGCCGTCCAGTCGGACCAGCAGTACTACAGCGCGCCGAATCCCAGCCGGGTTCGGGCGCGGAGTGTGCTCAGGGGTAGGTCGACTCGGCCGACTTCCCGCGGCACTCAACGCTCCTTTCCCTCGGTATCGGCGCGCTCTAGAGGGTAGGTTGTGGCAATGGACCAAGCCGCGAGGCTGTCTTCCTCGCACCATTTCTGACGCGCATCTTCTGTCGCAAGTTCGGTGCCTTGGTGCAAGCGGGCATGGCTACTCTGATTCCGGGAAATCATGTGCGGCCCCGATGTGGCATCCTTGTACAGAATTGGCGGTCTAGCCCAGCGCCACTCGGAGAAAGGCAGCATGCAAACAGCCAAGATCGTCTGCTGGGAGGAAGGGGGCTCGTGGATCGGCTATCTCGAGGAGTTTCCTGACTACTGGACCCAAGGAGACACACTAGAAGACCTCAAATCCCACCTCTGCGATCTGTACAAGGACCTTACGAGTGACAAGTTGCCAGGAATCCGCAGAGTGGCCGACATCGCTGTCGCGTGAAACGAAACGCACTCGTCACTAGAACCAAAGAGGCTGGTTGCGTGCTGGTTCGGCACGGTGCCAAGCACGACTGGTAGCGCTATCTGGGGACGATGTTTCCCAATCCGTACCGCTCCATCGCGAGATCAACGACCGCCTTGCCAAGCACGTTCTCGCCAAGCTGGATTGTCGCTAGCCGGGCAGGGTCTCCGTAGCAGGAACTTTCGGATCAGACTGACCCGATACTACGTTCGTAGCCGAGGAGATATTCGAACGCGATGAAGAGCGCATGCAACGAAGGGCTGCCCGCTAGCAAACCGCCTCAAACACACAGATGGCTACGACCCGTACCGAGCCTGCTGCCCCGACGATCGAGCCGGGGCAGCGCGGCCGCCTAATTCGGCAGCTCTCCTGTCGCGAGAACCGACTCAGCCTACGGCGCAAGCAGCGAAGCAGCGGCCATGACAGGCTGCTCTTGACGCTTGGCGGCGGCGATTTGGCCCTTGACGCGATGCTGCTTCGATTCGGCGATGTCTCCGAGCGGCTCGATTTCGTCACCAAAGGCCCGTCTCGCGAAGGCGGCGCGCAGCATCTCCATGTCGCGCTCCCTCGCCTTCAGCGCCTCGTCGACCTTGTCCTCTGCCCAGCGCTTCAGCCACAGATCGGTCTGCGCCTCTTGGTTGGCCTTCAGTTGGTCGATCAGCTCGCCGTGCAGGGCATCGAGTTCCTCGATCTTCTCGGCAACCTCTTGGCGCTTCCGCAGCGGATCGAGCTCAGGCGTCGATTCAGCCCGAGATCCTCGTCCCGGGCTGCTCGAACCCCACCCGTAACGAAGGCGGACGTAGAAGTTCGCGCCGTTGAATCCGAACGGCGAGAACTGTCCGTACAGGTTTCCGACTGTCATCGCGCCGAACTGGTTCACTTCGGGATAGGTGTTGAAGATGTTCTCTCCGCCCACCGCCAGATGCACGTTGGGCCCGATCGGCACGCCGAACTCGATGTCCACCAGCGCTCTACCCGCGTAGGGTGGATATAGCGTCGACTGTGCCGGGCCACCGGGCAAGCCAACCGCGTTTCGCCCGTCCTCGCTGTCCCAGAACTTGCCGAAGTAGTTCACCCGCGCCATCAGGTCCCAGCGCCGGGCATCGTGAGTGGCGCTGATGGTCCAGCGAGTGTTCGGCAGCCCCTGTTCCAGCGTAAAGATACGGAAATCGTCGATCACTGAAGTCTGAATGTCCCGAAGCTGCGTGTCCGTGAAGTTGAACACCGCGCTGAGTGTGGTGTTGCCCGTGACATAGGTGGAAATCAAGTCAATGCCTTGTGTCAATGTCGTGAAATCGTTGAGGAAGAACCGGAACACGGGAAAGTTCCGCGCTTCCGGGATCCCTTCCGCCAGCAACGTCTCGATCTCGGGTTCCGTCAGGGCAACTTCCTGCGACAAAGCAACGCGGTCTTGGATCCTTACCCGGAAAAAGTCTGCCGTAAACGTGAACGCGCCCTTGTCGATCACGGCGCCACCGCTCATGTTGAACGATTTTTCTGGTTGGAGCTGCCCGCCGCCGCGCGCCATGGCGACCGCCGAGGTCGCTGGGACAACGCCGTTGTTGGTCAGCTGCCCGCCGATGAATGCCGTCGTCACGTTGAACGCGTTCTGCTGTCCAGGAGTCGGCGCCCGGAAACCGGTGCTAGTCGCACCTCGCAGGGCTACCACGTCATTCAGCTTGACGCGACCTGAGACCTTGCCGTTGACCGTGCTGCCGAAGTCGTCGAAGTTCTCGAACCTCAGCGCCGTGCCGAACGTCCACCGGCCCGGCTCGGAGAACTCAACGTCGCCGTACAGGGCAACGTTTTGGCGGCCCCACGTCCCTGCCGTCGTGTCGGCACGATAGCCGTTGAAGCCGTTCGAGCCGGAACTGAAGCCCTGCACCGCGTAGGGGCCGATCTGCCACGACGCGTCATCACCCGCCCCGATTGTGAATTCTTCCCGCCTCCACTCGGCACCTGCCGCCACGTGGACGAGATCGCTGACCGGCATGGAGACGTCGAAGTTGAGGTTGGTTTCGTCCTGCCGGTAGATGCCTGGCCGGAACGCTGTCGGAGTGTCGAATCCGAGCGACGCATTGACAGTGTCGAAGATGAACTGGTCGATCTCGCTAGTGCCCCTGCTGATGCTCGCGTCCCAAGCAAACCCGTTCTGCGCGAACCCTCGCAGGCCGCCGACGATTGAATAATCGATCAGGTCCCCGCCGAACTGCGGCGTAAACCCTCCGGGGAACCGGCTGTAGAGAGTGAAGCAGTTCGGGTCGGCCTCGACCGCGGCAAGGGCATTTGCGTCCGGAACGTGGTTCACGATCGGGATGACAGGGCAGCCCCCGGCGCCCGGCTCGCGGCCTGCGGGCGGCTCGCGGCCTTCGGGAGCCGTCTCCGCCCATACGCGGTCTCCCACGAGCAGTGAGGGTGTTCCGTCCTCGAGCTTTGGCCCGCGAAAGACGCCGCCACGGGTATGTGGGTTCCGGAAGTAGAACCCGCCCGTCACCTTGCGTGTCAAGTAGTTGGTGTGGCCGTACAGCTGCAAGCTATCGGAAAGCTGGTACCCGAAATTCCCGAAGAACTTCACGTCGTGGTTGATCTCTGGGGATCCCCACACTTGCGCCGTGTTGCGGATATTCGTGTTGCCCGCCGCGATAATGGACGCCGCGTCGTTGCGCTGGATCGAACGGCTGGTCGGCTGGGCATTGGCGATCTCGATGCTGAAGTTGCCGAAACCGTTATCTCCCAGCGGCACTCCGACATTCCCGGCGATGGAAAACGTCCGGCCATGTCCGCCGATGCCGTTGCACGAGTGCTGGATGTCGCCGATGATGCCGGCCCCGCATGTAGACGGGTCCCCAGGATTGGCATCCCTGAAGGCCCCGGTCTGGATCTCGAAACTGCCGCCCGAAGGATCATCCTTCAGCTGGAAGTTCATCACGCCCGCAATGGCGTCGGATCCGTACTGGGCCGCCGCGCCATCGCGCAGAACCTCGACCTGTCGGATCGCAATCGACGGAATGACCGAGATGTCCGGCCCTTGCGAGCCGTCCGCGATGCCATTGCCCAGCCACGTGATCACGGCCGCCCGGTGACGGCGCTTTCCGTTGACCAAGACGAGCGTGTGGTCGGGCGCAAGATTGCGCAAGTTCGCCGGCCGGACCACGGTCGCCGCATCGCTGATGGGCTGGGTGTTGATGTTGAACGAAGGGATGACGGTCCGCAGCTGGCTGACCAGATCTCTGCTTCCCTGCCGCACAAGGTCCGAGGTGCTGATGACGTCCACCGGCACTGTGGACTCGATCACCGAGCGCGGTGCAGCGCGGCTGCCGACGACCACGACAGTCTCGGTGACAGCAGCCACCTCGAGGCTGAAATTACGCTCGACGGCCTGGCCAGCGGCCAGTTCGACACCATCGGCGATAGCCGCTTCGAAGCCCGGGCTCTCGACCACGATCGAGTACGTGCCCGGATCCAACGTCAACTCGTACGCACCGGCACCGTCGGTAGAACCACGTTCCTCGCCGCCGGTGGAGAGGTTGCTCGCGGTGATCCGAGCATTCGGAACGCCCAGGCCGGATTCGTCGTTGACCTGGCCGCTGAGGGTGGCGGTATCCTGCGCGGACGCGGGTAGCAAAGCCAAGCAGGCTACCGCAACTAGCACCGAAGCGAATCTAAGGAATGACATCAAACACCTCCTGGTTCGAATGACCACATACAAACAGTTTAGCAATAGCTTAACCCAATCGATCAGGGCGGGCGAGCGACCTTTTTGCGACTTTTGCGACCTTTTCGCTGCCCATTGTTCTGGCGACAGATGGACGGAACGAATTAGGCGATGAACGGGACGCAGTATTCGGAAGTCGTGTTCAAAGACCAACGGAGGATGCTCTTTCCGTTTCCGTGCGCTGGCAACAGCATCAAGGCTCCCCGAGCCGCTTCAACGCCGCGAAAACGCCCGCGAGGCCTACGAGCGGACTCCCATGCGCAGGAGCATCGTCGCGTAGAACCCCAGCTCGGCCTCCAACGCTTGCCGGATATGCACCGCCTCCTTGAAGCCGTGGGACTCGCCCTCAAACAGGTAGTACGCCGCGGGAACGCCGCTGAGACGCAGCGCGACCACCATCGCCTCGGTCTGCGCCTTCGGGACAACCGGATCGTCAGAGCCTTGGAAGAAGATCACGGGTGCCTTGACTTGGCCTGCGACACCCAACGGGGAGCGCTCGCGGAAGAGCGCCTCTTGGGCGGGCCATTCGCCAATCAGCGTGTCGTGGTATCTCGACTCGAACTTGTGCGTCTCCTCCGCCAGGCCCGTAAGTTCGCTAATCCCGTAGTAGGAGGCACCGGCTGCGAAGACATCGCGGAAGGCCAAGCAACACAAGGCGGTATAGCCCCCGGCGCTGCCGCCCTTGACGATCAGGCGGTCTTCGTCGGCCTGGCCTTGGGAGACGAAATGCCGGGCGGCTGCAACGGTATCCTCTACATCGACGACTCCCCACTGGCCGTTCAGGCGCTCCCGGTAGGCCCGCCCGAACCCGGTGCTGCCGCCATAGTTGAGGTCAGCGAGGGCGAATCCGCGGCTGGTCCAAAACTGAACGGTGAGCGACAAGGCGTCGCTGGCAGCAGCAGTCGGGCCGCCATGGACACGAATGATGAGCGGCGGCTTTTCCTCAGGAGGTGCCTCGAAGTCCGGATTGCAGGGCTTGTACAAGAAGGCGTGAACGGGCGTCCCGTCACCCGCGCGGAAATATTCGGAGCTCGGATGCGAGAAGAATCTGCGCGCGTGCTCGGGAATCTCCGCGGATTCCCTGAGCGTCTCGATGCGGCGCGAGCCGAGATCCATACGCACCAGGGCCGGGGACTCTGTCTGCGACGCAGCGCGAAACACCGCCTCGGTGCCACGCACCGTAATAGAGTCGACCTGGCTGTACGGCGTGTGAATCGGATCGAGCTCGCCGCTGCCGTCCAGCAGACCCAAGCTCCAGCGGCCGTGCTCACAGTACGCGGCGAGAATCCTGCCGTCACGCGCGAAACCGTACGTCGACATCCGGAATACCCACTGCGGCAATCCGAACTCGGCTTCCCTTTCGTGCAGCGGGCTAGCGCTGCCGTCGTGGCGGTACAGGTTCCAATACCCCGTCCGGTCGGACACGTAGTGGAGCTCTCCCGACGGAGACCACTGTGGCTGGAAGATTGACTCGTTGGCACCGCCGGCAACCTTCTCCCGCTCTCTCAGCCCGCCATCCGCACCAAGGTTGCCGACCCAAAGCTCGGTGCCGTCCCAGGGCATGTTCGGGTGCTGCCACTGGAGCCAGCACAGGCGCGCGCCATCGGGGCTCACGCGGGGGTTGGAGTAGAAATCAGAACCCTTGAGCAAGCAGCGCACCGGCTGGATCTCAGGCCCGGATGCAATCGCAACTAGGGACTGCTGCGCTTCGCGACCCGATTCCGAGTGGTCTTCGCAGACGGCTATGATTCGATCGCGAGCCGCATCAACCTCTAGATCGGCATATCTCTGCGGGCCCTTCGCCGTCAGTGCCTGCGAGCGGCCGTCCGGACTGAGGCGATTCAGAAGCCGGTCGCGGGCCTCGGAAAAGTAGACCGTTCCATCAAGGACGGTATAGGCTCCGCCGCCGTACTCGTGGACTCCGCTGCGCACCGACAACGGGGCCTCGAGCAGATCGCGAACGTTCCCGTCGCGGCCGCGACGGACCAAGGCCGTGCGACCGCCCTCGGCCGGCCGCCCCTCAAGCCAATAGACTTCGCCGCCATCCAGCGTCGGCTCGCTTAGCCGGATGGACTTGCCGGCCACTAAGTCCGCCGTGATCGGAGATTTCCAGAAGCCGTATTCCGCAACGATGCGCTCGCCCGCGCTCACGAAGCCCCCGCTGCCAAGATCGACTCGGCGTAGAGCAGCTCGCCGTTCAGGCCGTCGTAGTACTGAAAGATCGCTTGTGGCCGCGGGTATGCGACCCAGCGCGGGCGGCCCTCCGGCCCAGGGTTGTTGAAGACATTGCTGATGCGAACCACGCAAAACACGGGCCTGCGGCGCTCGCTCGAGTCGTCGAGAAAGAAGGTCGACCAGCGAATCTGGGCGTTGCGTCCGCGCGACTCGAAATCCCCGTTGGGCGGGCGGCCTGCTTCGGACACCAGGGCATGGTTGCCGGAGCTGTGCGGGCCGGCTGCGAACTCGCGGACGCGATCCGTGATCTGGATGGCGAAGCTGTTGTGCAGGTCGCCCGTGAGCACGAAGACCTGCTTGCCCAGGCCGTCCCAGAATTCGATCAGCTCCTCCCGCTCGGCCGCCACCGCGGTCCAAGCCTCGTCTTTGTTGGGCCCGGCCATGCCCGGCCCCACGTGGGGGATCATCAGGTTCACCGACGAAACCACGAACAGGAAATCGGCCTCGCTGGCCCGCATGCCTTGCTTGAGCCAGCCCTTTTGGCGCTCTCCCAGCAGCGAGACTCCAGGCTTGAACGGGTCCGTCTTGTCGTGCAATTGCCGGTGGCTGCGCGTGTCCAGGAAGAAGAACTCGGCATTGGATATCGCGCGCCGCCAATAGTTCAGGCGCCCGATCGAGTAGCTGGCCGTTCCGTCACTGCCCGGTGCCGGGTGGATTCGCAGGCGGTTGTCGTCCAGCACCTGCTCGACGCGGTAAACCCCGGCATTAGGATCCCCTCGCACATCGTCGAGCTCTTTCAGGTTGACGCCCGCGTCAGGCTCCCCCCAATGCACCAGCAGTGTCGCCGCTTGCTCCAGATCCAAGCTGCTGAAGCCGCCCTCGGCGTCGTGCAAGACTGCCTCTCCGGCGGCCAGTCTCGCCTCGCCGAAGTGGATCGGCTGGGTGTGGGCGACATCGTTGGCCCAGCCTAGGTAGTCGTACCAGCCCTGCACGCCAATGTCGCGGAATGCCGCCCTGCGGCTGCGTAGGCCGATCGTGCCGGCGCCATTGACATCGCCCAAGATCTCATGGTCATCGAAGACGAAGTACGACGGCATTTCGCGGTGCCAGGCTGCCATGTCGCGGCCGCGCTCGAGGTAAAGCTTGTAGTTCTGCCACACTCCCGCGATCGTAGGCGCGAGCGCCACGATCCTTGGGGCAGTGTCAGCGCCGCTCTGCCGCAGCCAGTCCGCGACCGGAAAGTCGCGCTGCTCTTCATACAGCCAGTCGCCATTCTGGATGGCGAAGTGCGCGCGGTCGTCGAGGCTGGCAAGCATCGTGCGAAATGTCGGCTGGTCGCCGTCACGCTGGTTGTTGCCGCAGGCGAACTCGAACGAGAAGTTGAACAGTCCTCGCGGGTTGACTGAGGGGTCCGCCACTTCCGCAGGCGCGGGCAGAGTGCGGAAAGTCGCGACGGGCGGCACCGTCCCTGCCGCCTCCAAGCGGTAGGCGTACAGCGTGTCAGGCTCTAGCCCTTCCAGCCGCCCCCAGCCCGTGTTGTCCCGGTCCAAGGTTGTCGCAATCGGGGCAGAGACCCGCTCGCCTGTGCCGCCGACCGGCCAGTAGCGCACTTGGAAGGCAGCGGGCTCGTGCGTGCGCGCCCAGACCGCGATGCTGTCAGAGGCGACTCGGCCCAAGATCGGGCCGTGCGAAATCCGCCCTAGCGAGGATTGATCGACGGCACAGCCTAAGAGGCCCGCCGCGAGCAAAATGCCCGCCCAAGCTCGCGACTGCGAAAGCCGGGCTCGGATGGGTGTCATCACTGCACGGGCGGCTTGGGCAGCTGGTCCAAGAAAACCTGCACCAGCTGCCGGTTCTCTTCCTCGCCCAGATTCTTCTTCAACAACTGCTCTGCCGCCAGGATGGCCAGGCCTGCGGCCTCCTGACGGATGTCAGAGATTGCGGCTCGCCGTTCGACCTCGAGCTGGCGGCGTCCCTCGTCCACGATCTTGCGTGCTTCGACGCGGGCCTCTTCGCGGGCCTGCGTGCGGACTCGCTCCGCCTCCTGCCTAGCCTCCGCCACGAGTTCTTGGGACTGGCGCAGCGAAGCCTCCATGTTGGCCTTGTTCTCCTCGATAGCCCGCTCGGCCTCGGCCTGGGCCTGCTCGGCCTTCTCCAGCGACTCGCGGATCCGCCCCTCGCGCTCGTCGAGCACGCCCAGAATGGGCTTCCACGCGATCAGCCGCAGCGCCAGAAAGGTGACCAAGAACGTCACCACGGTCCAGATCATCAGACCGGGCTCGAACTGGAGCAGCGCGTTTCCGTTATCACCGGCCATGCGAATTCCTCCGGCAGTTCCCCGCAATCGGGGGCGCTAGAACAGCAGCGCGACGAACAAGACGCCGAGCCCGATCACAGCCACGCCTTCCAGCAGGAAGAGCGGCAGCTGGAAGGCGCCGCGGATGTCCTTGGCAGCCTGCGGCTGGCGCGCGATGCTTTCGACCGCGGCCGCCGTGAACTTGCCGATTCCGAGACCGGCGCCGACCACGATGATGCCGGCGCCGATCGCGCTGCCGGCGCCTTTGTCGAGCAACTGGGCGGACGCCATGGCCGGCATCGCCAGCAGGATGGCGAGGGCGAACAGGATGTTGAATGTGCGATTCATTGCTTGGTTTCCTCCGTTGGGATGCGATGGGGCTGCTTGAGCCGTGTCAATGTTCCTCTGCCACGAGCATTCCGACATACAGCGCCGTCAGCAGCGTGAAGACATAGGCCTGGATGAAGGCCACGATAATTTCCAGCAGCATGATCGCGGCCGCCAGCGGCACGGAGACCGCCGACACGACCACGCTTTGGAACAGGAAGATGAAGCCGAGGATGATCAAGATGACGATGTGCCCGGCGGTCATGTTGGCGCCCAGGCGGATCATCAGCGCGACGGGCCGCACCAGCATCGAGATGATCTCGAGCAGGATCACGACCGGAGCGATGGCAAGCGGAGTGCCCTCGGGAACCATGTGCTTGAAGTAGCCGATGGGGCCGAGCGCGACCATGCCCGTGACCAGGAAGGTCAAAAAGGACATGACTGCCAGCGCGCCGGTGACGTTGAGGTTGCTGGTCGCCGTGAAGCCCCCCGGAACCATGCCCAGCAAGTTGCAGGTCAGGATGAAGAAGAATAGCGTCAGCAGGAAGGGCGTGAATCGGCGGCCCCACTTCTCGCCCATGTTTCCGATCGCGATCTCGTCGCGCACGAACACGACCAGCATTTCGAGGGCGTTGGTCATCCCGCTGGGCGCTTCCTGCCCGCCTCGCGGGCGGCGCAGAAAAATCCCCGTCAGCACGATCAGCGTGGCCGACGCGATCAGCATCATCAAGACGGCCTTGCTGATCCCGAGCATCTCGACTGTCGAGTGCAGGTAGGGCTCCAGCCAAGCGGGCAGATGGATCTGGCTATTCGCGATGTGATGCATGATCACATCGGCGATGCCCTCCTCCTCGCCGGCGGCGGCCAGGAAGGCCAATGGCGGTTGCGCGCTCAACACCGCTCGAAGTACCTCGTGTAGCGGACGCCCTCAAAGACTTGGGAGGCCAAGTACCCCGCCAGCAAGGCCAGTACGTAGGCGCGAGCGTCGACCGCGTCGCTGCTCAGCGACCAAGCGACAAGCGCCAGCACCCACAGTGTGCGCAACCCCGCTCCGATGGCGAGGGCCGAAAACAGTCTGCGCTTGAGCGTAGGCGCGCCCAGCCGCAACACCGCCTCGGAAACCAGGGCGGTCACAAGCCCGCAAGCCAGCCCAAGTGGAATCTCCGCGCTCATTGCCGTGTCCACATCGCCTTGGCCAAGTTGTAGAAGCCGGCCGCGATCCCGACGAAGAGCCCGGCCACCGCCGCCGCCGGGTTGCAGTCCCAGCGCTGCCCGATCCAAGCGCCTACCAACAACCCGCCCAGCACCATTCCGCTCAACGACAATGCCGCTGCGAGGGCAGCATTGCGGGGTTGGAACGGCACCGGCTTTTCCTGGTCTTGGATGGGCTGTGGTGCGGGAACCTAGAGGTGCGCCGGGCCGCGATCCACGGCCTACTCTGAACATAGCAAAATCGCAGGCCGGGATACAACTTCGGCGATCGGTCATGCCTCTTCGGAATGAACAGCTCGATACATACCTGCATCCCCGTAAGCGATCAGGAGCGACCTCAGACGGAACTCTCTACATGGGCGCTGTGGAGAGACATCACCTCGCGCAGGTCATCGGTCGGCGCGGGCGGAGAGTCGAGCGCTGCAACAATCGATTCGCGATCCTCGGCAGAGAGAACAGTGCGCTCATGATCGGCGATGATGGCGCGGGCCCGCTCCAGCGCGACACTGGTGACAAAGGTGGCGTCATCCACACCGAGCAAGGCTGCCGCCTGCTGAATCTGAGCCTTAACGCGCGGCTTTGTGCGCTGTTCCATCCGCGCTGTACTCGGCTCGTCGATGCTGGCTGTGATGTCGTTGAAGTTCAGCATGGCCCAGTCCCGAGAATCACCTGTCAGAGTACGGTAGTTTGCCGAATGATTCAGGCAAGAGCAAACCGCAGTCGCACACGACCCGATGAGTCAACGCAGCCAATTGGGCGGCGTCGCAATCCGAACCTCGCGGCCGTGACGATTGTGACGATGGCCTGAGCCGGAGTCTGAGGGTCCCTAGCTGCACCCCCTCCCAATCTCAAACTCTTGATGCGGCTCGAATTCCTCGGGCGGTTGGAACTTCGAGCTAGCGCAGCGCCGCCAAGACGGACTCGCCGGCCAGGTCGATGAACCTCTGGGGCAAGACGCCGATCAGCACGGTTAGCACGCCGCTGGCCACCAGCGCTGTCCGCGTGCCCAGGTTCATGTCCAGCGATGCCGGGCGCTCGGCGGCCTCGCCGAGCCAGCAGGCGCGAATCACGCGGAAGTAGTAGTAGGCCGAGACCGCCACGTAGAGTGCGGCGAACACCGCGAGGATGTAGTAGCCCTCGCCCAACAGCGCCAAGAAGATGTAGTACTTGCCGTAGAAGCCCGCCAGCGGCGGGATACCTGTCAGCGAGAGCATGAAGATCGCCATCAATATCGTGTACCCGGGCGCGCGCCCGAACAGTCCGTTGAGGTCGTCCAGTTCCTCGGCGGCCTCGCCGTCGCGGCGCAAGGCGGCGATCAGGGCGAACGCGCCGTAGTTCATGAAAACGTAGGCCAGCAGGTAGATCGCGATGCCGCGCAGGCCGGTCTCGCTGAACGCGACCAGGCCCAGCAACATGTAGCCCGCGTGCGCCACCGAACTGTAGGCCAGCAAGCGCTTGAGGTTCGACTGCGTCACCGCGGCCAGATTGCCGATGGTCATCGTGGCGATCGCGACGATCGCAAGCAGCGGGACCCAAGCCTCGGCCACGCTGCCGTAGGCCGTGACAAAGAGACGGATCATCAGGGCGAACGAGGCCGCCTTCGAAGCAACCGACACGTAGGCCGTAGTCGGGGTCGGCGCCCCCTCGTAAACATCCGGCGCCCACATGTGGAAGGGTGCGGCGGCGATCTTGAAGAACAGGCCGACCGAGGTGGTGATCAGCGCCAAGATCATGATCCAGTCCAGCGCCGGCCGGCCGGCGATGGCTTCGCCGATCACTGCCAGGCTGGTCGAGCCGGAAATGCCGTACAGCACCGAGAAACCGTAGGCGAGGAGGCCGCTCGAGAACGCGCCCAAGATGAGGTACTTCATCGCGGCTTCGTTGGAGCGCTGCGAGTCGCGCAGGAAGCCGACCATCACGTAGAAGCTCAGCGCCATGGTCTCCAAGGCGACGAACAGCACCACCAAGTCGTGACCGGTAGCCATGATCGACATGCCGGCCTGGGCGAACAGGATCAGCGCGTAGTATTCGCCGCGCTGCTCGCCCTCGGCCTCCATGTAGCGCGCCGAGAGGATCACTGCAAGCGCGGCCGCAAGCATGAAGATGACGTTAAAGAAGACCCCAAACCCGTCAACGACTATCGACCCGCCCAAGCCTGTCAGCGAACCCCCAGATCGGACATCGGGAAGGTACTGCAGCAGCACAGCGGCAACGACGGCTTCGCCAACCAAGGCGGTCACGGCGTTCAGCCAGCGCTGCCCGATGCGCCTCACCAAGAAGGCGTCAGTGAGCAGGATCCCGCAGCCGAACAGGCAGAGGACAATCGCTGGCTTCAGGACATGGAAGTCGCTGAGGGTAAAGCTGATCGCGTCCATCATTCGCTCGCTGGAGTCTCGGCGGGCAGCAGCCGCGAGAGCTGGACCGCCTCATCCGCCGGCTCCGCATTGCGGCTGAAGTAGCCGGGGTCGAGCCGTTCGACCAGCTTGTTGGTGGGAGCTTCGAGAATCTCGAAGCACGGCTTGGGGTAGAGGCCGATCCAGAAGCACCCAGCGATGAGCGGCGCCATGACGATGATCTCGCGCAGGTTCATGTCCTTGACGCCTTCGTTCTTGGGATTGGTGATCGGTCCCAGCATCACGCGCTGGAAGAGCCACAGCAGGTAGGCCGCTCCCAGGACAATCCCCAGCACGGCGAATCCGGCCCACCAGATGCTGACCTCGAACGCGCCGCGCAGGATGGTGAACTCGCCGATGAAGCCATTCAGGCCCGGCATGCCCATGGACGCGAACAGCGAAATCGCGAAGAGCACCGTGTACACCGGCATGCGGTTGGCCAGGCCGCCGTAGTCAGCGATCTCGCGGGTATGGCGCTGATCGTAGACGATCCCCACCGCGAGGAAGAGCAGGGGTGTGGACATGCCGTGATTGACGCCCTGCAGCATGCCGCCGGCGATGCCGTTGGGATTGAGCGCGATCAGCCCCAGCGTGCAGAACCCGAGGTGGCTCACGGACGAATAGGCCACCAGCCGCTTCCAATCGGACTGCATCAGCGAGACCAAGGCCCCGTAAATGATGCCGACGATCGAAAGCAGCGCAACCAACTGCACCGTCAGCTCGTCCGTGGCACCCTTCGGAAACAGAGGCATGGCGAACCGCACCAAGCCGTACAGGCCCATCTTCAGCAGGATGCCGGCCAGGATCACCGAGCCCGCCGTCGGGGCCTCGGTGTGGGCGTCGGGCAGCCATGTGTGGAACGGGAACATCGGCACCTTGACCGCGAACGCGATAAAGAAGGCCCAGAACAGCCAGAACTGCATTTCCGGGCCGGTGTAGGCTGCCACGCGCAGCAGGTCTTCGAGGGCAAAGCTGTAGTGGCCGAACTGCTCGTAGTGCTTGAAGTAAACGGTCAGCATTCCGAGCAGCATCAGCACCGAGCCGGCCAGGGTGTAGAGGAAGAACTTGATCGCCGCGTACAGGCGCCGGCCGCCGCCCCAGATGCCGATGATGAAATACATCGGCACCAGCATGATCTCCCAGAAGACGTAGAACAGGAACACGTCCAGCACCATGAAGACGCCGAGCATGCCCGCCTGCAGGAACAGGAAGAAGGCGTAGTATTCCTTGACCCGCTCCTGGATCGAAGACCACGAGCACAGGATCGACAGCCAGCCGACTACCACCGTCAGCAGGATCATCAGGTAGCCGAACCCGTCGACGCCCAAGTAGTACTGGGCGCCCAGCGCGGGGATCCAGTCGTGCCGCTCGACCAGCTGGAAGTCCCCGTTGGAGCTGTCGAAGGCACGGATCATCGGGATCGTGACCAGCAGTCCCAGCACGGCGAAGCCGTTGGCCACGTAGCGGATCAGGTCCTTGCTCTCCTTTGGCAGGCACATGACCGCGATCATGCCGACGAGCGGCGTCAGCCAGATGATGCTCAGAATGTGTTCGCTCATTGTGTCCCGCGACCGGTCAGGTCCAAGCCGCTCTCCCTCAAGTTATGGTGAAAAAGAAGTACGCCGCGACCATCCCCAGGCCGATCAGCAGCCACAGCGCGTAGTTCTGGACCAGACCGGTCTGGAACATGCGCACCGGGTACGAGGCGAACTTGACGCCGTACCCCACGAAGTTGACGATGCCGTCCACGACCCACTTGTCGAGGAACTTGGTCAGGTTCGACATCATGCGGGTCAGCCAGCCCGCCCCATTCACTCCCGCGTCAATCACGCCCACGTCGAAGCTGACGAGGCGGCGCCCGCCGCCCTTTGCGGCGAAGTCAACGAATGCGGAGCCGTAGATCTCGTCCACCCAGTACTTGCGCAAGAACAACCGATGCAGGGACGCTCCGAGCAGCCCCGACATCGGCTCGCCCTCGTAGCGCGCGGTGCGGAACATGCGGGTGGCCAAGAAAATGGCCGCCAGCGCGAGAGCCACTGACAAGGCCATCAGGCCCCATTCCAGCAGCGCGCTGTGATGTGCCGCCTCCTCGACCACCACCGACTCCGCCAGCCAGTGCTCTAGGCTCGGCAACGCGTCGTGCACCGGTCCGAACACCGGCGGAGTGCCGATCCAGCCGGCCAGGATGCTGCCCGCAGCGAGCACGACCAGCGGCGCGGTCATCGAGCGCGGCGACTCGTGCACGTGCGTGGCCGGATCGACCCGGTTGTCTCCGTAGAAGGTCATGTAGATCAGGCGGAACATGTAGAAGGCGGTGAGCATCGCCGTGACCAGCCCCAGCGCGTACAGCAGGGTGTGGTGCGAGGAGAAGGTCTTCCACAGGATCTCGTCCTTGGAGAAGAAGCCGGCCAGCCCGGGAATGCCGGCGATGGCCAAGGCCCCAACCAGCATGGTCTTGTAGGTGACCGGGATCTTGTCCTTCAGGGCACCCATCTTGCGCATGTCCTGCTCTCCGCCCACCGCGTGGATCACCGAGCCGGAGCCGAGGAACAGCAGCGCCTTGAAAAAGGCGTGGGTATAGAGGTGGAAGATTCCCACCCAGAACGCGCCCACGCCGCAAGCCAGGAACATGTAGCCCAGTTGCGAGACGGTCGAGTAGGCCAGCACCTTCTTGATGTCGTACTGGACCAGGCCGATCGAAGCGGCGAAGATGGCCGTGACGCCGCCCACGACCGCCACCAAAAGCATCGCGCTCGGCGCCAGGGTGTAGATCTGGCTGGAACGCGCCACGAGGTAGACGCCCGCCGTGACCATGGTCGCGGCGTGGATCAGGGCCGAGACGGGAGTGGGGCCCTCCATCGCGTCCGGCAGCCAGACGTGCAGCGGGAGCTGGGCCGACTTGCCCATGGCGCCGATGAAGAACAACACGCCGATCAGCGTCAGCGGGCCGGCGGCTTCCTCGAGTTGGAATCCGCCCGCGGCCAGCGCCGCGCCGACCTCGCTGAACTTGAGCGTGCCCAGGATGGAAAAGGTGGCCAGCATCCCCAGCACGAAGCCGGCGTCGCCGACCCGATTGACGATGAACGCCTTGTTGGCGGCATTGGAGGCGGACTGCTTGCGGAAGTAAAAGCCGATCAGGCCGAAGCTGCAGAAGCCGACGCCCTCCCACCCGACGAACAGCAGGGCGTAGTTGTTCGCCAGCACCAGCACCAGCATGAAGAACAGGAACAAGTTCATGAACCCGAAGAAGCGGTAGTAGCCGCCGTCGTGGGCCATGTAGCCGGTCGAGTAGACGTGGATCAGGAAGCCGATGCCCGAGACCACCAGCACCATCACGGAACTGAGCGAATCGAGCAAGAAGCCCCAATCGGCGGTAAAGGCGCGCAGCCCGGCTTCGGTGCCGGAGTCGAGGCCCGCCAGCCAGGTCCACTTGACGACCTCGTAGCTGTGGCCGGGCACGCCCTGGAGCTGCCAGATCGCGCCGACCGAGAACAGGAAGGACAGCAGCACCATGCCCGGGCAGACGATGTCGATCAGCCTGCGACCGGGCGAGGGCTGGTGATGGGCGGCGTGAGAGTCGTCCTCGGGCGGCCCGAGCGGGTGCTGCCTGTCCAGCCTGCGCCCGACCAGCAGCATCAGGGCCGCTCCGAAGAGCGGGAACATCGGGATCAGCCAGATACTTTCTAGGAAGAACACCTGCCCCTCTCCCCTACCAGCGCAACAGGTCGATCTCGTCGGCGTGGACGGTTTGCTTGTTGCGGAACAGGGCGATCAATATGCCCAGGCCGACCGCCGCCTCGGCGGCAGCGACGGTGATGACGAAAATCGAGAAGACTTGGCCGTGCACCTGCTGCAGCGAGGCCGAGAAGGCCACGAGGTTGATGTTGACGGCATTGAGGATCAGCTCGACCGACATCAGCAGCACCAAGATGTTGCGCCGGATCAGGATGCCGATCACGCCGATCAGCATCAGCAGGGTGCTCAGCACGACATAGTGCGAAGTGGTGACTTCCAGCATGGTGTGTGGGCCGCCCGGCTAGCTCTCCGTCTCGGGATTGCGCGTCTTGGACATCACGATGGCGCCGATGATCGCTACCAGCAGCAGGATCGAAGCCAGCTCGAACGGCAGCAGGTACTGCGAGAACAGCACCAAGCCGACCGCCTCGGAGTTTTCTGACAGCGAGCCCGGCCCCAGCGGCTCCGCCATGCCCGGATGATCGAGCATGCCGACGCCGTTGACCGCAATGAACGCCACCCAGAGGAACAGGGCGACAGCCGCCAGCATGGCAGGCCATTTTTGGTTGGAGAAGCGCCGCTGGGTGGACTCGTCGTGAACCGGCACCAGCATGATCACGAACAGGAACAGCACCATGATCCCGCCGATATAGACGATGACCTGCACGCCTGCCAAGAACTCCGCGCCGCGCGACAGGAACAGACCCGCCACGCCGACCAGTGCGCTGATCAGCCAGACGGCGGCATGCACAACGTTGCGGCGCGTGATCGTCATGATCGCGCTGCCTAGGACGAGAGCCGCCAAGACGTAGAACAGTACTGAATCGAGCGACATGAGTGGTCAGCGCAAGCTTGGCGGGAATATGAACCCTACAGCATATCACCTGCCGGAGCTGCTCCCCGCGAAACGCCCGGGCGGCGCGCGTCAGTGCGTGTAGCGCACCGGCAGCGGCCCCTCTTCCAGCATCTGGCGGTCCCAGATCTGGCCCTCGCGGGTGTACGTGGCAAGTTCGAAGTCCTGGGTCAGTTCGAGCGCATCGACCGGGCAGGCGTCCTCGCACAGGCCGCAGAACATGCAGCGCGAAACGTCGTAGGTGAAGGTGGTCAGATCCTTGCGCTTGGTCTCGGGATTGCGCTCTGAGGTGACGACGATCAATTGCTCCGGACAGGCCAGTGCGCAAAGGTTGCAGGAGATGCACAGGGTCTCGGAGGTCTCCGGGTGCGTGTTCAGCCGGGGAGCCCCGCGGTAGCGCTCCGCGACCGGCGGCCGGTTGAGAGGGTACTGCTCGGTGATGACCTTGGACGGCTTCTGGTTCTTGAAGGTCGTCCAAAGGCCCTTGAGCAGGTCGGTCAACAGGAAGGTCTTGATCAGGCTGGCCATCGGTCGTCTCCCCCAATTATCGCATCCGGTCCGGTCGCTAGCCGCGGGCGAATAGCTGCACGACTCCGTTGAGGATCAGGCCGAACATGCTGATCGGGATCAGCCACTTCCAGCCCACGTCCATGAGCTGGTCGTAGCGGAACCGTGGGAACGTGCCGCGGTACCAGATGAACATGTAGACCATCACCGCGAGCTTAAATCCGAACCAGAACAGCCCGATCATCAGTTCGTTGGCGGCTGGCAGGGCAAACGCCGCGGCCACCAGCAGAAACAGTCCGGTCAAGGCGGCCATCACGAGGCGAAAGCCGACCAGCGCCTGGCGGAACACCCCCTTGGAGCAGCCCAGAGCGATGAGGGCGAACAGCGCAGCCGGGAAAGCCGTGTTGAGCGGCATCTCCAAGGCGGCGACGTTCGGAAACGGGCGCAGCCAGCCGCCGAAGAAGAGCGTCACGCAGAGCGAGCTGATGACCACGATGGCGGCGTACTCGGCCAAGAAGAACAGGGCCCAGCGGAAGCCGGAGTACTCGGTGTGAAAGCCGGCCACGAGTTCGGACTCGGCTTCCGGCAAGTCGAACGGCGCACGGTTGGTCTCGGCGGTGCCGGCGATGATGAACAGCACGGTGGGAATCAGCATCAGCCCGTAGTTGTCGAACGCTCCCCACACGCCGCGCTCGAGCTGCGAGGCGATCACGCCCTGCATCGAGAGCGTGCCGGCGCACATGATGGCGGTCACGGTCGCGAATCCCAGCGGCACCTCGTAGCTGACCATCTGGGCCGCTGCGCGCAGCGAGCCCATCAGCGAGTACTTCGAATTCGCCGACCACCCTCCCAAGATCAGCCCTAGGGCCCCGATCGAGGACATCGCCAAGATGAACAGGATGCCGATGTTGACATCGGCGACAAAGAACCTGTCGCTCAAGGGCAGCACGGCGAAGGCCGACAGGGCCGTGAAGGTCGACAGCACCGGTGCCAGCCAGAAGATCCACTTGTCGGACTGCGACGGGATGACGTCCTCCTTGAGCATCAGCTTGAGGGCGTCGGCCAGCGGCTGCAGGACGCCGTACGGGCCGACCCGCATCGGCCCCAGCCGGACCTGCAGGTCGGCGAGCACCTTGCGCTCGGCGAGCACGATGTAGCCCGCGATCAGCGGGAACACGAGAATGATCACCGCCGTCAGGATCAGGGGCGGCACGTAGGGGTTCGCGAGCAGTTGTTCCATGGCCAGTCCTAGCGGTCTACCTCGCCCAGCACGATGTCGATGGTCCCGATGATGGCGACCACGTCAGCTACCAGGCTGCCCCGGCACATCTTGTCCAGCGCGCCCAGGTTCACGAAGGAAGGGGGGCGGACTCGCACGCGGTAGGGATTCAGCGAGCCGTCGCTGACGATGTAGTACCCGAGCTCGCCCTTGGGCGCCTCGATGGACACATAGGCCTCGCCCGGCGGGGGCTTGATGACCTTGCCCACCTTGCCCTTGATCGGGCCCTCCGGCAGAGCATCGACCGCTTGGCGGATGATGCGGCAGGACTGGACCATCTCTTCCATCCGCACCATGTACCGGTCGAACGTGTCGCCCGTCTTGGCGGTCGGAATGTCGAAGTCGTAGTTCTCGTAGCCGCAGTAAGGCTGCGCCTTGCGCAAGTCCCACTCAACGCCGGCCGCGCGGATCAGGGGCCCGGTGACCCCGTAGTCCTTGCAGTCGGCAGCGTTGAGGATGCCGACGCCCTTGGTGCGCCTGACCCAGATCCGGTTTCCGGTCAGCAGGTCGTGGTACTCCTTGAGCTTCTGCTCCATCAGGTCGCAGAAGTCCAGGCACTCCTTCTCGAAAGTGTCGTAGGTCTCGTACTGCAGCCCGCCGATGCGAAAGGCGTGCGTGGTCAAGCGCGCGCCGCAATAGTTCTCGAAGATCTTGAGGACCTCTTCCCGCTCGCGGAAGCAGAGGAAAACGGGCGTGATCGCACCGATGTCGAGCGCGTGGGTCCCGAGCCAGAGCAAGTGCGAGGCGATACGGTTGAGCTCGGTCAGGATCACGCGCACGGCTTGCGCTCGTGGCGGGACCTCGACGTCGAGCAACTTCTCGACGGCCATGCAGTAGCCGAGCCCGTTGGACACGGCAGCCACATAGTCCATGCGGTCCACGTAGGGCGCGAATTGCTGGAAGGTGCGGTTCTCCGCGATCTTCTCCACGCCTCGGTGCAGATAGCCGATCACGCAGTCGGTGCCGAGCACGGTCTCGCCGTCCAGCTTCAAGATCACGCGCAGGACGCCGTGAGTAGAGGGATGCTGCGGCCCCATGTTGAGGACCAGCTCGTTGCTGTCCAGCAGGGTCTCTGCCTGGACCTCGGGCGGGGCGAGTGTCGTCTCTGCCATTACTGCGCGCTCTCGATCTTGAGGTTCTCGCGAACCCAATCGGAATCCTGCTGCACGATGCCGTACTCCTTGCGCAGGGGGAAGCCCTCCCATTCGTCCGGCATCAGGATGCGGCGGAGGTCGGGATGGTCCTTGAACTCAATGCCGAACATGTCGTAGACCTCGCGCTCGAGCCAGTTGGCCGAACTGTAAAGAGCCGTGACGCTGGGGGCCAAGTCACCCTCGGCAAGCCCTGCCTTGAGCCGGACGCGCTCGTTGGCTGAGAACGAGTAGAGAGTCCAGACGATCTCGAACTGCTCGGGCTTGTCGGGCCAGTGGACAGCGGTCACGTCAACGAGGTAGTCGAAGCCGTGCTCCTGCTTGAGGCAGGAGAGGACCTCGAACGCCGCCGCGATGTCGGCGACCAAGAGCTTCTGTCCACCCAGCAGCACGGCCCTGCTGAGGCGGTCGCCGAATCGCTCTTGCAGGGCGGAGGGCAGGGTGCCCTCCCAAGGCTCGCAGGGCATCTCCGCGGGTTTCTTGGGCACAGGCCGGCGAACCGGGCGGTCGGCACCTGCGGCCGCCGGCGGGCGAGGGCTCGGCGCCGGACGCGGCTTGTCGTCCGAATTTGGGGTATCAGGCATGGTTGCGGCGGGCCTCGCTATCGGAGCGTGGAGGGGCGCAAGACCCTAGTGGAACATAGCAGCCTCTGCGCTCGCAACCGCGCCACCGGACGGCCAGGAGGCGGAAGCGACCGCCGGTCCACTGCAGGGCGCGGGAGCTGGCATCGGAACCCGCGCGATTCGGTTCGAGGCCAGCCTGATGCGACCCCGCTGGCAGTCAACCGGATTGCTCGATTGGTGCCCGCGTACGCGCAACGCCGATCATGGGCTAGCGGAGATCTGAGTGAGAGGCCGAACAGCCTGCAGCTCCGGAGGAAGCGGGAAGTGAACGTTCTCTTCAACCGCCTCCACCTCCACGACCGTTTGGAATCCCATCGAATTCAAGCGGCGCACTACTCGCTGGACCAGCGACTCTGGTGCCGACGCTCCGGCGCTGACCGCAACATTCCGCGCGTCTTCCAGCCACTCCCAGACGATTTCGCTCTCGTCGTCGATCAGGTAGCCGGGCAGGCCCCGCTGTTGGCCAACTTCGACCATGCGGCGCGAATTGGAACTGTTCTGCGACCCCACGACTAGGAGGAGATCGGCTTTCGGCACGACCTTCTTGACCGCCATCTGACGGTTCTCGGTGGCGTAGCAGATGTCCTTGGCCGGAGGCGCCTGGATGCGGGGGAATCGCCGTTTGAGCACGTCGATGATGGAGTTGGCCTCGTCAAGACTGAGCGTGGTCTGCGTGAGGTAGGCGACACTCCCAGCCGGCACCTGCACAGACTCGGCCTCTTCCGGCGAGGAAACCACGATCGTCTGGCTGGGTGCCTCACCGACCGTACCGATCACTTCACAGTGATCGCGGTGCCCTACGAGCAGGATCGTGCAGTGCGCCTTGGCAAACCTGATGGCTTCAAGATGGACCTTGGTGACGAGCGGACAGGTCGCGTCAATGACCCTCAGGTTTCGCTCGGCTGCGATCGCCCGCACCGACGGGGCCACGCCATGTGCGCTGAAGACCAAGCGTGCTCCGGAAGGCACTTCGTCCACGGAGTCGACAAAGACCGCGCCGCGCGAGGCGAGCTCGCGCACAACATTTCGGTTGTGGACGATCTCTTTTCGCACATAGATGGGCGGCCCGTAGGCCTGCAGGGCTAACTCGACGATATCGATCGCGCGGACGACGCCGGCGCAGAAACCGCGCGGTTTGAGCAGTAAGACAGACCTGTCGCCTACTGAAGACATATCGAAGCCCCCACGCACCCCCATCATAGCCGCTCAAGCAGGCGCGCCAAGATGTCGATCCGGGAAATCAACAAAGGCGCGTTCGAGCCGAGCTCCCAGCAGCTAGGCTTGGCGAGGGTGGGACAATATGGAGCAGAGCTGGACCCCGCGCCGCGCTCTTCGCCGCAAAGGTGTCGACCTTGACAGCCTCGAGCGCGGGTGGCAGCCCAAGCAGCCCATGAATTCCTTTGCAACCAGAGACTCGCTCAGCTCGGATGGCCGAACTTACGCATTCCACAGCCTGCGGGCGTTGCCCGGCTCCGCTGTCTCGCGGCTCCCGTACTCGCTGAAGATCCTGCTGGAGAACCTCCTGCGCCACGAGGATGGCAGCAGCGTCACGCGGGATGACATCCAAGCCCTGCTGGACTGGCAGCCGAATGCCGCTCCTTCCAAGGAGATCGCGTATCGACCGGCTCGAGTGCTGATGCAGGACTTCACGGGCGTGCCTGCGGTCGTCGACCTGGCGGCGATGCGCGAGGCCATGCTGAACATGGGCGGGGACCCGTCAGGGATCAACCCCTTGCAGCCGGCCGATCTGGTGATCGACCACTCGGTCCAAGTCGACAACTTTGCCTCTTCCAGCGCGCTGTCGCTGAACAGCGCCTTGGAGTACGAGCGCAACCGGGAGCGCTACCAGTTCCTCAAGTGGGGCCAGAGTGCCTTCCGGAACTTCCGCGTGGTGCCCCCGGAGACAGGCATCGTGCACCAAGTGAATCTGGAGTTCTTAGCCCAAGTCGCATTCGTCTACGAGCGGGATGGCGAGACCTGGGTCTGCCCAGACACTCTCGTCGGCACCGATTCCCACACGACCATGGTCAATGGCCTGGGCGTCCTCGGATGGGGTGTCGGCGGCATCGAAGCCGAAGCGGGCATGCTCGGCCAGCCGGTCTCGATGCTGCTCCCCCAGGTGGTCGGTTTCGAACTTACCGGGCGCTTGGCCGAGGGTGCGACCGCCACGGATCTGGTGCTCGCCATTGTGGAGCAGCTGCGCCGCCACGGCGTGGTCGGGAAGTTCGTCGAGTTCTTCGGAGACGGACTGGACGAGTTGCCCTTGGCGGATCGCGCCACCATCGCCAACATGGCGCCGGAATACGGCGCTACCTGCGGACTGTTCCCGGTAGACTCTGAGACGCTTGCCTATCTGTCGCTGACGGGGAGGTCTGACCAGCAGGTGCGCTTGGTCGAGGCGTACGCGAAGGCCCAAGGCTTCTTACGGCTGCCCGGCGAAGCACCCGCCGCTTACTCCGAAACGCTGCGGCTGGAAATGGCGGACGTCGTGCCCTCTATCGCGGGTCCCAAGCGTCCGCAGGATCGAATCGCCCTGAGGGACTCCTCGCGCTCGTTCGAGCGAATGCTTGGCGAAACACTAGCCGCGCGGGGGGCCACTCCCGGCCGATCTGCCGTCGCGGTCCGCGCGGAGTCCACGGCAGTCAAGACCTCGGTCCGCGGCTCGGAGTGCGTGCTCGAGCACGGCGCGGTGGTCATCGCGGCCATCACGAGTTGCACCAACACCTCGAATCCCGCCGTCATGATCGGGGCGGGACTGGTCGCCAAGAAGGCCGTGGAAAAGGGCCTGCAAGTCAAGCCGTGGGTCAAGACCAGCTTGGCTCCGGGCTCGAAAGTGGTCACGGATTACCTGGCCAAGTCCGGGTTGGACACCTATCTGGACATGATCGGCTTCAACCTCGTGGGATACGGCTGCACGACCTGCATCGGCAATTCAGGGCCATTGCCCGAGGAAATCTCGGCCGCGATCCGCGAGGGCGATCTCGTGGTCGCATC
This sequence comes from Terriglobia bacterium, assembly GCA_009841225.1. Lineage (GTDB taxonomy): Bacteria > Acidobacteriota > Terriglobia > Bryobacterales > UBA6623 > VXMF01. The sequence goes on from VXMF01000008.1 coordinate 24,449, forward strand.
CGTGCTGTCCGGCAATCGCAACTTCGAGGGGCGAGTGCATTCGGAGGTGCGGGCCAACTACCTCGCGTCCCCGCCCTTGGTGGTGGCCTACGCCATCGCCGGGAACATGCAAGTCGACCTTGCCAGCGATCCGCTCGGCAAGGACTTGCAAGGAAACAACGTCTACCTCAGCGACCTTTGGCCAACTCAGCAGGAGATCGCCCAGACCACGGCGGCAGTCGTGGACTCGACCATGTTCCGCGACAGCTATGCGAATGTCTACGGAGGCAGCCAGCGCTGGAGGGGCCTCAGCGCCACCCGCTCCGACCTGTTTTCGTGGGACGAGGGCTCGACGTATGTCCGGCGTCCCCCATACTTCGATTCCATGCGGGAAGAGCCCACTCCGGTTTCCGAAATCAGCAACGCCAGGGTGCTGGCCGTCCTTGGCGACAGCGTCACCACGGACCATATCTCGCCGGCAGGCGCGATCAAGGCCGACAGCCCCGCGGGCCGCTACCTGATTGAGCGCGGGGTCGCGCCCAAGGACTTCAATTCCTACGGCTCGCGACGGGGAAATCACGAGGTCATGATGCGCGGCACGTTCGCGAACGTGCGCCTGCGCAACTTGCTCGCAGCTGGAACCGAAGGCGGCTGGACGCTCCATTTGCCCGATGGCGAACTGACTTCGATCTACGAGGCCGCTACGCGCTACAGGGAAGAGGGGGTCCCGCTGGTGATCATAGCCGGCCGCGAATACGGCACGGGCTCATCTCGTGACTGGGCCGCAAAGGGCCCGTCGTTGCTGGGCGTCAGGGCAGTGCTTGCGGTCAGCTACGAACGCATCCACCGTTCGAACCTTGTCGGCATGGGCATCCTCCCGCTGCAGTTTCTCGAAGGCGACGACAGCGATTCGCTGGGGCTCACCGGACGCGAGCGTATCAGCGTCTCTGGCATGCGAGACGGCTCCGCGTCCACGGTTCGAGTCGACGCCCTGCCCGAGGGCGCCGGACCGCCAATCTCGTTCCAAGCGAGGGTCCGCATCGACACGCCGAAGGAAGTCGAATACTACCGGCACGGCGGTATCTTGCAGTACTCGTTGCGACAAATGCTGAAGGCTTAGACCGGAAGCGGCAAGCGCATGGATGCATGGAAGGACAACCTGCGGGTCGTTCTAGTCGAGTCGCGCAACTCGCTGAATATCGGCGCGGCGGCGCGCGCCATGTACAACTTCGGGTTTGCAGACTTGTGGTGCGTGCGCCCCTACGAGCCATCGTTCCGCTCGGCGCGGTCCTCGGCAGGCGCAGCTGCGGTGATGCAGCAGGCACGAGTTACGGACGACTTGGCCGAAGCAGTCTCGGAGGCTGAGCTCGTGGTGGCCTGCAGCGGCTTGGAATCTCGCAAGCAGCGCCACGTGCAACGGCGGCTGCCTGCGGGCGGGGACGCCATCCGGACGCACATCGAAGACCGCAAGGCGGCGCTGGTGTTCGGCTCGGAAAAGTTCGGGCTCTCCAACGACGACCTCAGCCATTGCGACTGGGTGTTGTCAGTCCCCACAGACGAAGCGTGCCCGTCGATGAACCTAGGCCAAGCGGTCGCCGTGTGCTGCTACGCGATCGCCCGCACTGCCGTGCCTCAGGAGAGCCTGCAGACCCCGGCCACCGTGCCAGCAGGAGTCCGCGAGCGCATTCTCGCCCTACTCATGCCCATCCTCCAGGAGTCCGGGTTCCTCCACGACGACGGCATCGAGGAACGGACCCGCAAGCTACGGCGCTTCGTGAGCCGCCTGCGGCTCGCGCCGGAAGACGGTCGCATGCTGCTGGCCATCCTGCGACAGATCGATTGGAAACTCGCCCACCCAGGCTCGCCAGCCAGCGAGGCAGAATCGAGCAAGGGACCGGCTTCCCAGATGCCCGCCTCACAGCAGGTGGTCGGAAAAGGACGGTGATGGCCGTCGCCGGGGCTTAGTGCTAGGTGGCGGTGGACTCGGTCGCCTCGGCCTGCTAGCGGCGCGGCGACGCGGCGGCTTGCTGGCGGCGGGGCGACGCGGCGGCTTGGAAATGGGGCGTGGCGCGCGGCGCTCCGGAGCCGGGTCCGCGGTCGCGTCGGGATCGAAAACGCGCACGTATGGACCGTATTGGAATCGGCGGTTGCGGCGGTAGCCCGTGATCTCGTCCAAGATGCCCATATCCACGAACCTCGCGACGAGCTGGTTCGTAGCCACATACGAGGTTCCGGTGATGGCCTGAATCTCGCTCACCGTTGCGACCGGCTCTGTCGTCAATCGCCCGTACACCCGCAGGCCTCGCCCGACAGCGTGTCCCAAGCCGGCCGATATGGCCTCGCGATGCTCGCGGGTCAGGATGGCGCAGCGTCGGATCATGCCCGCCGCCTCGGTTGCCGATTCGGCCACTCCCCTGACGAAGAAGTCCAGCCACGCTGCCGTCGGGCCGCGGAGCTGTGCCTGGTACTCGCCGCGGCTGGATTGGAAGTATGGGGACATCGCAAGCGCGCTGGCACCCGGGACGCCAACGCGTCGGAACATCGCCAGCCCGGCGATACGCTCTAGGCGACCGTCCTCCAAGCCGCTCGGGAGCAGCTGCGCGAGCTGCGCCTGCGCTATGCCGATTCGCACTAGGTCGGGCAGCCCCCCTTGCGCGACCAGGAACTCGTCCATCTCGACCAGCGCTGCCGCTAACTTCTCCGCCCGCCCCGCTTCAGCGCGATCGGCAAGTCCACCGTTGCTCGCGCCGTCCGCGGCTAGCGCTGCTTGAACAGCGGCCAAGCGGTCGAGAGTGAGTGGCTCTTCGCCGGCTCCGGCAAGGCCGCGCTCGAGCGCCTTACAGCAGCGCACGGGCGCAATCGCGCCGGAGCCCGGCTCGTCGTCATCTAGGTCGGCGGCAGCAGCAAGGACGACGGCGAAGCCACCGGACTCGCTCTCGATGCGACACGACAGCACGGCTTCCCGAAGCAGTTGCATCGTTTCGAAAGCCGCGGCGTCCGAATGCGCGCTGAAGGCCCCGTCCAAGCGCCACAGGGCCAGTCGGGCCTGATCGAGCAGGGCGCTCAGGTCAGCGGTGACGGACGGAGCGGGGATGGGCGGGAAAGCCATTAGCTCGGCAGTCTCGCATCCAGGCCTGGCATGCCGACAGCCTCAGCCAGAGCTTGCTGACGATGCAGGCTGGAACAGTTCGCTGACGATGAAGGCACCTGTGCAGATCCGTCGACGCAGGTCGTCAGTGCAGCATCGGGCCGACGGTGTGGCACAGCCAAACTTTAGCATGTCGCGCAGATCCAAATCGGCTCGAAGCGCTCAACCTTCCACGTCCAAGGCGCGGGTGGGCGGGCATGTACAATGGCCTAGTTTCTAATGACCAGACTTCAAGACACACCTGGCGAAGCTGCCTTCCGCGAACGCCTTCGCACATGGCTTGAGGCGAATACGCCCAGCATCGGCAAGCACGATGTTGACGCGCTCAAGGCTTGGCAGCGGACGTTGCACGAAGCAGGCTGGCTTGGCTTGACCTGGCCGGCTGAATACGGCGGACAAGGGCTGGGCTTTCGCGAGCAGGCAATCTTTAACGAAGAGGCCGCCCGCGCCAGGATCCCGCCGGGCATCAACAACATTGGCCTGATGATCGCGGGGCCCGCCTTGATTGCGGTCGGCAGCGAGGAGCACAAGAAGCGCTACCTGCCGAAGATCTTGAGCGCGGAAGAAATCTGGTGCCAAGGGTTCTCCGAGCCCAACGCCGGCTCCGATCTGGCGGCATTGCAAACCCGCGCCGTGGACGATGGCGACGACTATGTCATCACCGGCCAGAAGATCTGGACTTCCAACTCGCTGATCGCCGACTACATCTGGCTCCTCGTGCGCACGGACCCCGATGCACCGCGGCACAAAGGCATCACCGCCCTGGTCGTCGACATGAAGAGCCCCGGCGTGACCGTCAAACCGTTGCTCCAGATCACGGGCGAAGCCGAGTTCGGCGAAGTTTTCTTCGATGAAGTGCGCGTGCCGAAGGCCAATCGCGTGGGCGCCGAGAACGACGGCTGGATCATCGGCATGAAGACCTTCACTCGAGAGCGGGCCAACATTTCGGTGTCCCTGAGCGTGCGCCTGCAACAGCAATTCGACCGCTTGCTGGATACCGTGCGCAACCGGGACGTGCCGCTGGATCCCCAACAGGCGCGCGAAGTGGCGCAAGCCTACGTGGACAGCCAGTGCCTGACCCAGACCTGCGAACGCATGGCCGACAGGCTGTTCGGCTTCGAGTCATCTGTTGTCAAGGTCGCTTGGGCAGAAATGAACCAACGTCTACAAAGGATCGGGCTCGACACGCTCGGCCCCGACGCCCCGCTGCTGTCGGCCGGGGGTTTCGATCAAGTTGGCGACACCACTGCCACGTTCGGCACGGAAGCCCTGGCGGAAGACGACGAATCGTATGCCAAGAGCTGGCAGTTCGGATATCTGCGGGCACGCGCCAATTCGATCGAGGGCGGAACGTCCGAGATCTTGCGCAGCGTCATTGCCGAGCGCGTGCTCGGCCTGCCACGCAAGTAAGGAGCGCACCAGTGGACTTCAGTCTTAACGAAGAACAGGTTCTCCTGCGCGATTCGGCGCGCGAGTTTCTCGGCGAGGAGTGGCCCAGCACCGAACTGCGCCGGATGCTGGATGCGGCCGATGGTGCCGCGGCAGCCCAAGCGCTCTGGTCAAAGATGTCTGATCTGGGTTGGCCCGGCCTGCTGGTCAGCGAGGACTACGACGGCCTCGGACTAGGCATGTTCGATCTGGCTGTGCTAATGGAAGAGACGGGCGCGGCTCTGATCCCGGGCACCCTACACGCCAGCGGCCTGCTGGCGGTCAGCGCACTCGAGACGATGGCCAACGAGGACAGCTGCCAGAAATACCTGCCCGACATCGCAGAAGGCAAGCTAAAGGCCACGGCCGGGATCTACGAGCCGGGCTCGGGCTGGACGCCGATGATGCTGGCACCGGAAGCTGGCGAGGTGGTGACGAAGCGCTACGTGCCGGATGCGGCCAGCGCCGATCTGATCCTGTTCGTGAATCGGACGGGCGGAAACGGAGCCCAGATCGCCATCGCGCACGAAGCCCAGATCGAAGACATCTATTCGATGGACGTGACTCGAAGCCTGAGTCAAGTGACCTGCTCGGCAGGCCAGCTCGAAGTGCTGGGCGAGGGCACGATCGCCGACGTCCAGGCGGTCGTCGACCGGGCCACGATCGGCCTGGCAGCCGAATTGATCGGCGGCTCAGCGCGGGTGTTGGACATGACGGTCGAATACGTCAAGAACCGCAAGCAGTTCGGGCGTGCCGTCGGCAGCTTCCAAGCGGTCCAGCACAAGGCGGCCGACATGCTCATCGGGATCGAAAAGGGCCGTACTGGCGTGTACTACGCCGCTGCGGTGGCAGACGAGCGGCCCGACGATCTGGCCCGAGCCGCCTCGGTGGCGAAGGCGACTGCCAACCAGACCGCGGTCAGTGTCGGCGAACTCGGCATCCAGTTGCACGGCGGTCTCGGGTTTACGTGGGAACAGGACCTGCACCTGTATCTCAAGCGCGCCAAGGCGGCCGAGTTCACCTACGGCGACACGAAATGGCACCTTGATCGGATTGCGCACGGACTCGGGCTGTCCTGACGCCAAGGCCTCCGGCTCGGCCCCAGAGCGCGGCGGTGTTACGCTCAGATCGCCGTCATGCCAAGACTTCTAGCCGCCTGTACCGCGATCCTCGCATTGCTGGGTTCCTGCACGGAGGCCCACGAGACGCCGTCAGGGAAGCCCAACATCCTGTTCGCCATCGCGGACGATGCTTCCTTTCCCCACATGGGCGCCTATGGTACGGAGTGGGTCAACACGCCGAATTTCGACCGTGTCGCACGCGACGGCGTGCTGTTCTGGAACGCATACACCCCCAACGCCAAGTGCGCCCCCTCGCGCGCGGCGATCCTCACGGGCCGCAACTCCTGGCAGCTCAACGCCGGTGCGAACCACATGGCGTTCTTTCCTCCGGAGTTCAAGAGCTACCCCGAGGCGCTCGGCGAGAACGGCTACTTCGTGGGCATGACCGCCAAGGGCTGGAGCCCCGGCGTCGCCGTCGACGCCGCAGGCAACCCGCGCAACCTCGCCGGCACTCCGTTCGACGACCGAGAGACCGACCCGCCGACCTCCAAGATGAGCCGGACTGACTACGCGGCCAACTTCGCTGACTTTCTCGCCGCCGCTCCCGCAGACCAACCCTGGGCGTTCTGGTACGGCTCCCGCGAACCGCACCGCGCCTACGAGTTCCGCTCCGGCGCGGAATTGGGCGGCAAGAGTCCAGCCGACATCGAAGATGTCTTCGACTTCTGGCCGGATACCGAAACGGTGCGCCACGACATGCTCGACTACGCCTACGAAATCGAGTACTTCGACGCGCACTTGGGCCGGATCCTCGCAATGCTCGAGGAACACGGGCAACTCGCCAACACGCTGGTCATCGTCACTTCCGACAACGGCATGCCGTTCCCCCGCGTGAAGGCCCAGGAATACGAACTCTCCAATCACCTGCCATTGGCGATGATGTGGCTCGACGGCATACCGCGTCCTGGCCGCTCGATCCAGGACTTCGTGAGCTTCGTCGATCTGGCACCCACGATCCTTGACGCAGCCGGGGTCGAGTGGGATGCGACCGGAATGCAGCCGCCCGCAGGTCGGAGCCTGCTGGGCGTGCTCAGGTCCGACAAAGACGGCCGGGTCGAAGCCGACCGAGATCACGTCTTGATCGGCAAGGAACGGCACGATATCGGCCGCCCGAACGACGCCGGCTATCCGATCCGCGGCATCGTTCAGGGCGATCTGCTGTACCTGCGCAACTTCGCTCCGGAGCGCTGGCCGGCAGGCAATCCGGAAACGGGCTACCTAGCGGTGGACGCGAGCCCGACCAAGACGGAGATTCTCGAGCTCCGCCGCGCTGGCGGCGAAACCAGATTCTGGGAACTGGCGTTCGGCAAGCGCGGCGCGGAGGAACTCTACAACATCGCCGAAGACCCCGGCTGCCTGAACAACCTTGCCGGGGACCTGGAGTACGCTCCGGCCAAGGCCGAACTGGCGGCGCGGCTCGTCTCTGAGCTCGAAGCCCAAGGGGACCCGCGCATGGCCGGGCAAGCAGACTATTTCGAAGCCTTCCCGGTCGCCACGCGCTGGGCCGGCTACTACGAGAAGTTCATGGCGGGTGAGATCGACGTGGCCGTCTGGATCCTGCCCAGCGACATCGACCCAGCCATGGACTGAGGCGCAAGCCAGAATCAGGCCGCAGTCTCGTCGTGCATCGCCGAGGCGCTGGTCTCTGCCTTGTCCCGCAGCTCGGGAATCTGGACGCGCACCCTCACGCCGCCTCCCGCTCGCGGCTCCAGCGAGAACTGAAAGTCCGTTCCGAACAGCACTCCGAGTCGCTCGCGCACGTTTCCGAGGCCGATGCCCCGATTGAACACCGTTGGCAAATCTTCGATGGGTATGCCGACGCCGTCGTCCTCGATTTCGATCTGCAAACGCCCGCCTCCCAGCGCACCGGCGAGGCGAATCGTGCCGTCGCCCGTCTTTGGCCCGATGCCGTGCTTGATGCAATTCTCCACGATGGGCTGCAAGATCATGCTTGGCACCAGGACGTCCGCGATGCCGTCATCGACGTCACGCGCGATGCGCAGCCTCGAACCGAAGCGCACCTGCTCGATCTGAAGGTAGTCGTCGATGACCGACAACTCCTCCCTCAGCGGCACGAAGGCCTCCTGCTTGCGCAGCAGGCGGCGGAGGATCGTCGAGAGGCGATAGACCATCTGGCGCGCCTGTTCCTGGTCGCTGCGGATCAGCGACGCCACCGAGTTGAGGGTGTTGAACAGAAAATGCGGGTTCATCTGGCGCGTCAGGTTTTGCAGGCGGGCCTCGGTCAGCAAGCGCTGCTGGTTTTCGATCTTCCACTCGTTGCGCGTGTTGTTCCAGACCTTCAGCGTCAGCCCTACCCCCATCACGGTCGCCACATAGGCGAGCAGCATCGCCAGAGGGCTTGGCCCGGCCGGGTCCTGATGCAGGTCAAACACCAGTCCTCGCCCGGCGATCTGCGTACGAACGAATTCCACCAGCGCACAGGAGAGGAGCATCACGACTTGGAAGACGCCCTCTGAATTCGGGATGCGCCGACGGGTCCAAGCCACCAGCGAGAACATGAAGAAAGGCGAGAACCGCCAGACGTCCTCGGGGTCGCGAGCCCCGGACCGCAGCAGCCCGCCCAGTGCGCCGAACCCTACGAGCATGGGCAGCATGGCCCACTCGAAGTCGGGTCCCAGCACCGCCGGAATCGAGATCAGCGCACCGGCAATGGCGCCTGGGACGAATCCCCCGACCAGTCCCGAGACAAACGCCCCTTCCACGCCGACTTCGGCTGCCCGGTAGCCGAGCACCACCCTAACCAGCGAGCCGCTGGCGAACACCACGCCGAACAGGACCGCCAGTTCCAAGCGCTGCCTGAAAGTGCGTTGCTCGCGCAGGAACAGACGCTTGGCGAAGTTCGGGCGCAAGGCGATGCTGGCCATCGAGGCCAGCACGGCGACCTTGACGAGCAGCGTGACTAGCAGGTCGGCGTCGGCCATGTCGCGAGGCGTGCGCAACGCCCTCCGCCTTGCGAATCGTCGCGCCCGCCTATAATAAATCTCTTGGGACCTCGGGCGTTTTTGACCCGTTCCACGCCCCGGCGACAGCCCGTCACCGGCAGCAATCCCGATGTCCGGCAGCCAGCCAGCAGCAGTTGAGCATTCGGTCGAATTGGTAGCCGAAGCGGACTTCCCATGCCGCCACGGCGACTTCCGGATCTTTGGCTTTCGCGGCTTCGGGCCCGGCGGCGAGCGGGAGCTGGTTGTGCTCAAGAAGGGCGACTTCTCGGCGGCGGGCGAGGCACCTCTGCTGCGCATCCACTCGCAGTGCCTCACAGGCGAGGTTTTCCGCAGCTTGCGCTGCGATTGCGGCCCCCAGTTGGCGCTGGCGCTGGAAATGATCTCGGCAGCCGGCTGCGGCCTGCTGATCTATGACCCCCAAGAAGGTCGCGGCATCGGTCTCCTCAACAAGCTCATGGCATACCAGCTGCAGGACGAGGGCGCGGACACGGTAGAGGCCAACCAGAAGCTCGGCTTCGGCGCTGACGAGCGCGAGTACGGCCACGCGGTTGCGGTGTTGCGCCACTTCGGCCTGCAAAGCGTGCGCATGCTCTCCAACAATCCGGCCAAGGTAGAAGCGCTGGAACGCGAGGGGATTCGGGTCGTCGAGCTCGTACCTTGCGCACCGCAAGATGCCGGTGATTTGGCACAGTCCTACCTGCGCACCAAGCGGGACAAGCTAGGGCATTTGGTCAAGGGCGTCTGAGCCGGCAGGCACTCTTGCCAGATTCGGCGCTTCGGCGGCATCAGCCGCCAAGTCTCTGAACGACAGCAATTCGATCCCGCGCTCTGCAACCGCCTGCCTGACTTCGTCCGAGCAAAGGGCGCGCATTTCTCTCTCGCGGCTCTGCTTGAGCCTGGTGTCCGCTCGTCGCAAGTAGGGACCGCAGATGCCCGGGTGGCACATGAGTTCTCCGGTCCCGCCAGGCAGCCCGGTGAGTAGCGCCACCAGCCAGCGGGCATCCATGGCGCCAGTGCCGACGAAACCGGCGAAGTAGTCGCTCGTCCGACACCGCGCTCGCCGCAGGCGCTCCTCGAAAGGTATTCGCCAGGGTCGGATGGCGAGGGCCAAGCCTGCGCGCAGCACAGGCGCCATGCCAAGAGGCGTATCGAACGGCTTGCGGATCCACGGAATCCGAAAGCGGTCGGCCAGGGTCACCACTGCCTCCAGCACCACCGGTAACAGGTGGACGTGCTGGTGCGTGTCAAGATGGCTCGGCCGGACCCCGTGAGCGAGCAGGGCTTCGATCTGGGCCTGCAGCTCGCGCAGCGCCTCCCGCAACGTGGGAGGACTGGCCAGCAGCCTGCCCGCCGAGCGCGGCAGCCGAGTTCCCGGTGACGCGACGGACTCGCCTTGCACCAGCGTAAGGTGGCATCCTACGCCCAGACTCGGGTGCTGATGGGCGATTCGCACGGCGTGCTCGAAGGCCGGGCCGTTCGCCATCAGGGACGTCGAGCGGACGATCCCTTCAAGGTGGCTGCGCAGGATGCCTTCGTTGACGTCGGGCGTGAAGCCGAAGTCATCGGCGTTCACGACGAGGCGCTTTACCGCCACGCGTCTATACAAACTGAAAGCGGCGGGACCGTCGCCCCGCCGCTTTGGTCAACCACAGGTTCACAAGGAGAAGGAATTCGAACCGTAGTTTTTGTCAGCACTCCCTAAGACGATTGAGTGCTGCGTTCTTACGGCAAGAAATTTGAATCTGCGAAATTTCTCTCTATCCGCCATCTGCCGGACTCCGATCAGAAGCGGTCGGCGAACAGCCCGTAACTGAACAATAGCCCGAGCAAGCCGGCCGCGACGACGTAGTACAGCATCGGGTAGATCGTCCGGCGGATCAGCAGCCCCTCGCGGCCAACCAGACCGACGGTCGCGCTGGCGGCCACTACGTTGTGCACGGTAATCATGTTGCCAGCTGCACCACCGAGCGCTTGCAGACCCAGCACGACGAGGTGCGAGACGCCGATGCGGTCGGCGACGCCGTACTGGAAGTGACTGAACATCAGGTCGCTGACCGTGTTCGACCCGGCCACGAACGCGCCCAGCGCTCCGATCATGGCGGCGAAGAAGGGCCAAGCCTGGCCGGCGACCGCCGCCGCAAACCCGGCCAGTTCAAGCGGCATGCTCTGCAGCCCCGAAGCATTGGCGTTGGAGTCGATGAAGACCCGTACCAGCGCCACCGCGAAGACGAGAGCAAAGGCGGGCCCGGCCAACATGCGAGCGGACGCCGAGAAAGCACTCTTGACCTGGGCTCCCGACATGCTGTGGATCGCCGCAGTGACCAAGCAGACGACGAGAAAGATCGTGCCCGGCAGGTAGAGCGGCTGGATGCCTTGGCTCAGGTCGGTGCCTAGGATCCCGGTCCAAGTGACCTGCACGCCGGCGAGCCAAGCCTTGAAGGGCAAGCCGGGCAGTCGGGTGATCACTAGCAGCGCGGCGACCAAGACGTAAGGCATCCATGCCCGGACCAGCGACATGTGCTGCTCGTCGGGCTTGGGATCTCCGCTGAAGGTGCCCATCCATTCTTTCTCCCAGCCCTCCCTCGGAGGGAAGTCCCAGGGCGCGACACCGGAGAGCAGGAAGCCCTTGCGGGCCGCTGTCACGACAATGCCCAGGCCGATCAGCGCGCCTAGCAGGGTGGGAAACTCCGGCCCGAGGGCAATCGCGACAAGGACGTAGGGCACGGTGAAGCAAAGACCGGCGAAGATCGCGAATTTCCAAATGCTCAGCCCGTCTCTGAAGGAGCGGCGAGCGCCGAAGAAGCGGGTTAGCATGCCGCAAATGATGAGCGGGATCAGCGTCCCCACGATGGCATGCGGGATCGCCGCGAAAACACCGATCTGATAGATGAACTCGGCGTACGGGATCGAGGCCTGCGCCAACGCGGCCTCGACGTCAGGGACGTTGAGGGACTCGGCCATGCCGACGAGGATCGGCGTGCCCACCGCTCCGAATGTCACCGGCGTGCTCTGGATGATGAGCGTGCACATCACAGCCGCCAGTGCCGGGAAGCCCAGCGCGAGCAGCAGCGGGCCGGCCACAGCAGCCGGCGTCCCAAAGCCGGACGCCCCCTCGATGAACGCGCCGAACATCCAGGCCACGATGATCAGCTGGACGCGGCGGTCGCGCGAGACGTTCATGAAGCCCTGGCGGATCGATGCCGCCGCTCCGCTCTCCGAAAGAGTTTGCAGCAGGAGGATGGCTCCGAAGATGATCCACAGAAGCGAGACCGCGATGATGACACCTCGTATTGAGGCGGCGGCGACATGGACAGGCGCGACATCCCAGAGGAAGAGCGCGAACGCCGCTGTCATCACATAGGCCACCGGCATTGCCCTCGTGGCAGGCCAGCGGAGGACGACAAGGAAGAACATCACCGCAACGATGGGCAGGAGTGCGACAAGTGCATAGAATCCAGATGTTTCCGGCATGAGCGAATCAAGCCTACTGAGCCGACAGCTTAAGTGTCAAGGAAGGGTGCCGACAACCGGCGGCCTGCGGGCTCGCGCCCGCCGCGGTCATAGCAATGCCAGTACTCCGAGCCCGGGATCGCAGAGGCGCGGGTCGGTCACACCTCTGACTGCCTAGCGCTTGATGCGCGGCACCTACGGCTCGGTCCCCGCAGCAGCTTCTATCCGAGGTGGACTTGCCGCGTACAGACGCGTTACACGCACGGCGCTAATCGGCGTCGCGCGCACCAGGTGGGATGCCCGGACCAGCAGGGCAACTAGAGCGACGCGCCCTTAGAACGAATACAGCAGTGTTTCTGCCGCCACGGCTACGCCGCCATCACCCTCATCGAGACCGTCGTCGCCTTCGGACAGATCCAGCTGCCGATAGTACAAGCCATCCTTGCCGCGGAAAATCTCGATGTCGGACGGCCGGGGGAGCCGATCCTGGATCAGGGCCTCGGAAAGCGGATCCTCGACACAGCGCTGCAGCGCCCGCCGCAACGGGCGGGCTCCGTAGCTGCGATCTCCCAGCGTCTCGTCCAAGATGTACTGCGCTGCATCCACGCTAAGCCGGATCTGCAGCCCCTTGCTGAGCAGATTGGCGTTGATCTGGCCGACCAGCATCTGGACGATCTCCAGCAAGTCCTCGTCGCTCAGCGAGCGGAAGATGATCGTCTCGTCGAGTCGGTTGAGGAACTCCGGGTTAAAGGTCCGCTTGACCTCGTTCATGACCTCCTGCTCGGCTTTGGTGTCACTGTACGCCTGCGACGCGTCTTGAAAGCCCATTGCCTTCTTGAGCTGCAGGTGGCGGGCGCCGATGTTCGAGGTCATCACGACGATCGTGTTCTTGAAGTCGACCGTGCTGCCCAACCCATCGGTCAGCTGGCCGTCCTCGAAGACCTGCAGCAGGATGCTGAACAGATCGGGATGCGCCTTCTCGATCTCGTCCAACAGGATGATCGAGTAGGGCGCGCGCTTGACACGCTCGGTCAGCTGGCCGCCCTCTTCGTAGCCCACGTAACCGGGCGGAGAGCCGATCAGCTTCGACACCGAGTGCTTCTCCATGAATTCGGACATGTCGAAACGGATCAGCGACTTCTCGCTGCCGAACAGACAATCGGCGAGCGCGCGCGCCACCTCGGTCTTGCCGACGCCGGTGGGACCGAGGAAGAGAAACGACCCTGCCGGTCGATTGACCGGCTTCAAGCCGGCCCGCGAGCGGCGGATCGCGCGGGCAAGGGCCGAAATGGCGCTGTCCTGGCTGACGATGCGCCGGTGGAGGTCCTCCTCGAGCCGCAGCAGCTTGGCCATCTCTTCTTCCTTGATGGAAGTCATGGGCACGCCGGTCCAGCGGGCGACGACCTCTTCGATATCGTCCTTGCCCACCGTTGCCGTCACGGCCTGATCCTGCTCTTGCTCGCTCTGCAAGCGGCGCAGGTTCTCGCGCTCCTTGCGCTCCTCGTCCGAATAGAACCGCGCCTTTTCGAACTCGTGGTTGGCGATCGCGTTCTCCATGCGATGCACGATGTACTTGATCCGCTTGTGGATCTCGGCAGACTCGTCCGACATCTTGGTCTGCTCGAGCTTCACGCGCGCCCCCGCCTCGTCGAGCAGGTCGATCGCCTTGTCGGGCAGGAACCGGTCTGGGATATATCGGATCGAGCTGTGCACCGCGGACTCGATGGCGCTGTCGGTGTAGACCACAGCGTGGAATTTCTCGTAGCGCTCCTTGATTCCGAGCAGCACCTGCACCGCCTCGTCCTCCGATGGCGGGCTGACCTTCACAGCCTGGAAGCGGCGTTCCAGCGAACGGTCCTTCTCGATCGATTTCCGGAACTCGTTGGGCGTCGTCGCCCCGATGCACTGGATCTCGCCCCGTGACAGCGCCGGCTTGAGGATGTTGGCGGCGTCCAGCGAGCCCTCTGCCGAGCCGGCCCCGACCAAGGTGTGCAATTCGTCGATGAAGATGATGGAATTCTGGTTTTCCATCAGCTCCTTCATGATCGTCTTGAGGCGCTCTTCGAACTGGCCGCGGTACTTGGTCCCGGCGACGATCAAGGACAGATCCAGCGACAGGATGCGCTTGTCGGAAAGAAACGGCAGCACCACGCCGCTGGCGATGCGCTGCGCAAGGCCCTCGACGATGGCTGTCTTGCCCACGCCCGGCTCGCCGATGAGCACCGGGTTGTTCTTGGTCCGGCGGCACAGGATCTGCACCACGCGCTCGAGCTCGTGCTCCCGCCCTACGAGGGGATCCAGCTTTCCGTCGGCCGCTTCCTGGGTCAGGTCGCGGCTGAACTCCGCCAGCATGGAGCTCTCTTTCGGCCGGTTTGACAACAGCTTCTCGGACTGGACGCGAGCCAGCTCCTCGCGGATCGTGGACAGGCGCAGGCCGCGCTCGTGCAGGATCTCAGCCGCGAAGCACTTCTCCTCGCGCAACAGGCCCAACAGCAGGTGCTCGGTGCCGATGTGCTTGTGCGAGAGCCGCTCCGCCTCTTCGGCGGCATAGGCCAGGACGCGCTTGCACTCATGGCTGAGCGGCAGGTCTACCGACGTGGAGACCTTTTCGCGAATTGTCGTATGGGCCTCGATCTGCTTGCGTATGGAGTCGACGGCAGCGTGCGACCGCAGGAACCTGTTGGCCAGCGCCTTGTCCTCGCGGATCAAGCCCAGCAGCAAGTGCTCGGTCTCGATGTACGGGCTGCCAAACTGGCTTGCCTCGTAGCGGGCGAAGAAGATCACCCGCCTAGCCTTTTCGGTGTAACGCTCAAACATGCGGTTTGCCTCAGCTACCCGCAACGTGACGGCCGCCGCTTTCTGCCGATCATCATACCAGCACGTTCCTTCGCAATAGATCTAGACCTGTGAGTGGTCGTGCCCGTTTCCAAGCCTCCGTTCACGTGCAGGTTCCGAACTGTTCGAATTATGGGCTACGAACCGAAGCCTGGCGCGATTCGCTGCTCAGTGGACGAAGTAGTGGAGTTAGCAGCGGGCTGGGGCTTGTAGCTTAGGTAGGGGTAGCGCGGGAAGAACCGGTTCTAAGAGCGGCTGCGTAGGTCGGCCGGGTGCAGCGGGGCTAACAGGCCGTCGCGCCTAATGCGCAGCAGGGACGCACGGGCGCTCATCCCCTTGAGGCCACCACCGTGCTTGCGCCAATCTAGCGCCTCGCTAACCGCCCGGGACAGCGCCGTGCGAACTCAGACCAACCAAGACAAGATCGACTCAGCCAGCGAACGAACCCAAGGAGGCCCAGCCAAAGACCAATGGTAGACAGCCACGCACTCCATCCCTTGCCGGGCACTGCCTGCCCTGACGAATACTAGACCAAACCGTTGACCGCGCACAGAATCAGCAACCCAAAGAGCATTTGGGCTGCCGTCCCTAGCGTATCCACTGCTAGTCCGCGATGCCCCCTCAGCGCATCACGAGGGATAGGCTAACGCTCCCCAGCCTGTCAACCTATCGCAACCGTCCACGAAGGCGACGCCACCCTAGATCCCTTGTCTGGGTGCAAGGTTGATGATCGAGTCAAGTTTGGAATCTGGCGACTGCCCTTTTCGGTCCGAGGCAAGGACAAGGCCGCTAATGAAAGCTAGTGCGTGCCGGAGGAAACGAAGAAATGAGTCAGTCTTCTTATTCCGTCTGTCCTGTGTAGGTCACTTTCGATTCAATGCTTTCGAATAGCAGATCTGACTCGACGTCAAACTTCTTGTAATTCCGATACTGTGAACTCTGCCTCAGTTTGAATTCGCCAGCATTATGAGCTATCGATTCAGAAGAGCTTGGCAGTAGCAACGTTTTCCCATCTATGGGAGTTTCTGAGAAGACGACGCTCCGCGACGCCATTTCTATTCCATAAGAGAGGGGAATATCAACAGCTTCCAACGCAATTGCTAGCGTATGGTTTGACTCTTCTTCTATGCAGATGAGTCCTCTCTCTGCGACCAATCCGCCCGGCCGGTCGCCCCGCCTAATCCACGGGCCGAAAATCTTTGCAACTGCAACATTAAACACATAGACTGATTTGGTTCCGAGCCTTGCTCTTCCGAGCCATCGAAATTCCATGTCTTTTACAAGATTGAGGAGCCCCCCGAACTCACCCAACGTCCTTAGGCTTGCTTTGCCGATAGACTGGAACGGCTCCCCAGACCGGTGCCGCCCGATACTAAGCGTCTTGTAATCTTCACGCCAGCCGACGAACCGCAGGCGAACAAGGATCTCCCCGGTGATCGGTTCCCACATCTCTCGTCTCGATTTGACTTGAAGCCGTAATCGCTGAACCGTCATGTCACAGAAAAAGTTGGGCAGGTCGCGCGTGCGCTCATTCGCAAGTTGCTTAGCACTCGCTACGACAGACTCTCGTTCCGCGATTCCGAGGGGCTGGAGTGGAGTCGACGGTACGATCACGTAACCTGCCAAAGCTAGAAGCTGCCTTGGGCCGGACTGCGCAGCCAGAGTTAAGGAGGCGAGGTGCACGACCACCAAGACAGCGGATATCGATTTGCCGGAGCATACCCTACCGGTTGAGGCTGCCATCTCATGATTCTCCACAAACCGGAAGTACTTCACAGACCGTTAGCATGAATGCTACCCGCGGGACCCGACCTATTCCTCGTTGTAGAATCTTGCTCGCTTGCCGTTCGAGATATGCCCAGAAGTTGTGTATGCCCCGAATTCAGGCAGCGCGTTTGACCACTTGAATTCCGTCTTCGAATTTTACTCCTTCGATCACCTTGGGCAAGCTTTCCGTTCCGTTTAGCCTGCGCCATTTCCCCTGCGCCGACAGCAACAGCCGGTACACCATCGCGAACGCCGTCTTCCGGCTCAGGCAGCCTCGCGTCTTGACTGTCCTCAGCCGCACTGTCGCGAACACGCTCTCGATCGGGTTCGTCGTCCGCAAGTGCCGCCAGTGCTCGGCCGGGAAGTCGTAAAACGCCAGCAGCTCCTCGCGGTCCTTCGTCAGGCACTCTGCCGCCCGCGGGTACTTCGGCCCCCACACGCGCTGGAAATGCTGGAACGCCGACTCCGCCTCCCGCTTGGTCGCCGCCATCCAGATCGCCTGCAGCGCGGCCTTCGCCTTGCTCTGCCCGCCCTTGGGCAGCTTGTCCAGCACGTTGCGCGTCTTGTGCACCCAGCAACGCTGCGTGCGCGTCTGTGGGTACACCTTCCGGATGGCCTTCCAGAACCCCAGCGCCCCGTCCCCGATCGCCAGTTCCGGTCCTGCCTCCAGGCCGCGCCGCTGCAGGTCCAGCAGCAGCTCCAGCCAGCTCTGCTCGCTTTCCCGGTACCCGTCCGTCAGGCCCACCAGCTGCTTGCGTCCCTCGGCGTCCGCCCCGATCGCCACCAGCAGGCATTGCTTTTCCTCCTCCAGCCGGGCTTGGCAGAAGATTCCGTCGATCCACAGGTAGACGAAGCGCTGCCCGCGCAGATCCCGCTGGCTCCACTCCTCGTATTCCTGCGCCCACACCTGCTTCAGCCGGCTGATCGTGCTCGAGGACAGCCCGCGCGCCTGCGGGCCCACCAGCGCTTCCAGGGCCTCGCCGAAATCCCCCGTCGAAATGCCCTTCAGGTGTAGCCACGGCAGCAGTTCGTCCATCGCGGCGCTGCGGCGCAGGTAGGGCGGCAGCAGCGTCGAGCGGAACTGGATCGGCCCGCCGGCAGCGTGCGGCTCCTGGTCCCGGGCGCGCGGCACCTGCACCTCCACAGGCCCGACCCCGGTTTGCAGCTCGCGCTGCGGCAGGTAGCCGTTGCGCACGATGCGCTGCCGGCCCTGGCTGTCCTGGAGGGACTCGTAGCTGGCCAGGTGCGCCGCGATCTCGGCTTCCAAGGCCTTTTCCAGCAGCGCTTGCGCGCCGTTGCGGAGAAGCTCCGCGACCACGTCCCCGGGCCGCGGCACCGCCGCGGGCATCGCGAGGACGTTGCCGCCTGCCGGCGGCATCTGCTCGTTGTCTCTTGTACTCTTGTTCATGGCGTATCTCTCCTTCCTTTACGGGAAACAAGTTCAACGACTATCGTCGCTGAGATACGCCACCTTCCTTCAGCTCATACACAACATTCGGGCATTACCCTTGCCGTTCTCGAATTCGTCACTTCGCGGTAGCGGATGTCGCAAAAAGGTTGCATTAGCACCGCGCGGCTCTTCTGGGATTTGTGTGGTCTCACAGCCCGTCTGCGTGAGCCCCTCGCAGGGCCGTCGCTGATTCGCATCGAATATACTACGGTACGCGAGTCTCTCCAAGCATGGCGCAGCAGCGTGTCGGAACGGTGCACGGCGCTTATCTGGGCCGGTAGGCCGCGGAAGGCGCGGGCGGGGCGCGCGAGGTGCCTTTGCTGGGGGCTACTCCTCGCGCGTCCGCTGGAACTCGCTCACCGGCCGGCTCGCGAACTGCCCCGGCCGCCGCAAGGTGCGCATGAGCTTGCACCTCGGACCCAGCCCCGTCTTGCCGTACGCAGTCCATATCCGACATAACCGTCCACAAGCTGAGGGTCTTGAACGAGGATCTCCAGGATGTCAAGAGCTTCCACCGTCGCTTCAAGGACCACCTGATGTGGCTTCGCAGTGCTGACCCAAAGGCAGCTACCTAGACTGGTGCCACAGGGCAGATCACTCATCGGCCCCATGGGTGGGTCTGTCTCCGAGCCGCCTCAACGAAACGGCGGACAGCGCCTAAGAAAAGAGCCTTATCAACGCTGACGGTCGACCTGAGAATTCGGACTGTGCCGCAACTCAGTCTTCCAATAGCTCGCCCAGCGTGAACAGCGCCTCGAAATCGCAGCCCAAATCGGCAAACCTAGCGGCAGCGCCCTGCTCGCGATCCACGAGGCAGCACACACCCAGCACTTCCATGCCGGCCTCTCTGGCCCGTTCAATAGCCTGCACGCTCGAATTCCCAGTGGTACAAACGTCTTCCAGCACGACGCAGCGGACACCCTGGGTACTCGCAAGGCCCTCCACGTAACGCTTTCGCCCATGTCCCTTCTCGGCCTTCCGGACTACGAACGCATCCACCGGAGAATCGGTCTCCTGAGACTCATGTGCAACGGCACAGGAGAGTGGGTCGGCACCCATGGTGAGGCCCCCGACGGCCTGCGGCCGCCAGCCGCGCGCTTCGATCCGATCCAGCAGCAGGCGACCGATCAGCGGCATGGCCTCGCCGCGCAGCGTGGTGAGCCTGCAGTCCACATAGAGATTGCTCGTCTTACCCGAAGCGAGCACGAAGGAGCCGCGCAGGACGGAATGCCGGAGCAGCAGGGCCTTGAGACGCTCGCGGTCTCCAGTTGCTGCCATTGGGCCTAGATCCTAGTACGAGCGGACTTGCTGTAAGTAGCCGCCGTAATTGCGCCGCACCTCGCCCAGCGAATCGCCGCCGAACTTCTCCAAGAACGCGGCAGCAATGGTCAGCGCGACCATCGCTTCGCCGATCACGCCCGCCGCTGGGATGACAGCGACATCGGAGCGCTCATAAGCAGCGCTGGCAGGTTCCCGGGTGGAAAGATCGACCGACTCGAGGGGGCGCCGCAAGGTCGAAATCGGCTTGAGATACCCGCGCACGACAACATCCTGCCCGTTGGTGATGCCGCCTTCCAATCCTCCCGCGGTGTTGGAGCCACGAGTGAATTCCCTCGCCTCCCTGTCGTAGTGGATGGTGTCCTGCACCTTCGAACCGGGAGAAGCCGCCGCCACGGCTGCAGATCCGATCTCGACGCCCTTCACGGCCTGCATCGACACAATCGCCTGCGCCAGCCGACCGTCCAACTTGGCATCCCAGCTGGCATGCGAGCCCAAGCCGATGGGCGCGCCGCGAACGACAACCTCGAACACGCCCCCGCACGTGTCCTTGGTACGGATAGCTTCGTCGACCACTGCTTTCATGCGCTGCTCGACCTCTGGGTCGACACAGTTCAGCAAGACCTCGTCCTTCGCTGCTAGCGCCTGGAGCTCCGTCCAAGCGGCTTGGCGTCCCAGCTTGACATCGCCGACAGCTACGACATGGCTGAGCACCTCTATACCGAATTCGGACAGCAGCAGCTTAGCTAGGGCACCCGCCGCTACGCGGGCGGCGGTCTCGCGGGCGCTGGCGCGTTCCAAGATGTAGCGCGCCTCGGGATAGTTGTACTTGATCGCGCCGGCCAAGTCGGCATGTCCCGGGCGAGGACGGTTGACCGGCCTAGCGTGCTCGCTCGAACCCTCGTAGTCCTCGACGGGCAGCGTCTCGGTCCAATTCTTCCAGTCTCGGTTCTGAAGCAAGACCGCGATGGGAGAGCCGATCGTGCGGCCGTGGCGGACGCCGGATACGATATGCGCCTTGTCCGTCTCGATCTTCATCCGGCCACCGCGGCCGAATCCCTGCTGCCGGCGCCAGAGGTCGCGATTGATGCGCCCGAAGTCGACCGGCACTCCCGCAGGCATGCCGGAAAGGGTCGCGACGAGCGTCTCGCCATGAGACTCGCCTGCTGTGACGAAACGCAGCATCCGGGGAAGCGGAAGGGGCGGAGGGAGAAGTCCTTATTATAGCAAGTGATGCGGACCCTGATCGGCATCCACGCAGTGGCGGCAGCTGTGCTCTCGGCACGCGGGTCAGGCCCTGGCTTGGAGCGCGTCATCGTGGCCCAGGGTACGCGCAACAGCCGCCTGAAGGCGGTGATCGACGATTGCCGGAAGGCTGGTATTCCGGTGCGTTTCGAGCCGAAGGCGGCACTGAGGAGGGTCGCCGGCACCGACAGCCACCAGAACATCATCGCGATCTCGTCCGCGGAGCGCTACAGGACGATCGACGAGGTCTTGGAGAACGCCTCCGGCCAGTCCACGGTCGTAGTGCTGGATTCCGTCCAGGATCCGCACAACCTTGGAGCCATCATCCGCTCGGCCGATGCGGCGGGGGCGTCAGCGGTAGTAATCCCGGAACGCCGCTCCGCGAGCCTCACGGAAGCGGCCGCCAAAGCGGCTTCAGGGGCCTTGGAATCCGTTCCTGTCGTGCGCGTCAAGAATCTGGGCCGGGCGCTCGATCAGCTCAAGGAGTCCGACTTCTGGATCTACGGATTCGACGCGGCGTCCGCCGCCAACTATGATGCCATCGAGTACGCAGACCGTTGCGCTCTAGTCATGGGGGGAGAGAGTCGCGGACTGCGGGACAAGATCGCGGAGCGATGCGATTTCTTGGTCCGCATTCCCCTGGCAGGCACGGTCTCCTCGCTCAATGTATCTGTAGCGGCCGGAATCGCGCTGTTCGAAGTCGGGCGGCAGCGGCGCTCGCAGGGCCAGATCGAGAGTGGACGGCACACTTGAGTGCCGCGCGCCGTGCGAAGGCACGCGGAGGTACGGCAATGATCGAATCTAGCATTGGGGCAAAGGGACAAACTACGCTTCCCAAGCAAGTTCGCGAGGCGCTTGGCGTGGGGACCGGTGACAGGGTGCGCGACGTCATTGCTGACGGCGAGGTGAGGATCTTGGCCGTGCGACCTGTCGGCCGACTGTTCGGAGCCCTTCGGCACGATGGGCAGCCAGTGCCGTTGGAGCAAATGGAGAAGGCCGTGGCCGACGGACCGGCTCAGGAATGATCGCACTCGGCACCAACGTGCTCGTCCGGTATCTGAATACACTCTACCGAGCACTTGCCAACGCTCGGAACGCCAGTCCTCATGCGCGACCGGCGGCACACACAACGCAAGAATCGTAGCCTCGCACTAGCAAACTCGAAGAGACCGTATAATCCCGCTATGCGAATCGCAGAAGGCTACATCATCGAATTCGATGCGGAAATGGCAAACACGCGCCGGATACTCGAGCTCGTACCGGAGGCCCTGCTCGACTTCCAGCCTCACCCGAAGTCCATGACCATGTCCCGCCTAGCCGGCCACATTGCCGAAATGGGGGCATGGGGCACCTCGACAGCCAGACTCGACAGCCTCGATATCAGTCCAGTCGACGGACCGGCGTTCGAACCATACCTCGCCAAGAGAACCGCCGACCTGGTGGACTTCTTTGACAAAGGCACCGCTGGCGCTAGGGAAGCGGTATTGGCATTGAGCGACGAGGCGATGATCAAGCCTTGGACGCTGTATCGCGCTGGCCAAGAATTGTTCACGATGCCCCGCATCGCAGTGTTGCGCACGATGATCTTGAGTCACGTCATCCATCACAGGGCGCAGCTCGGCGTCTACCTGCGCATCAACGACGTACCGATCCCCGGCATGTACGGCCCTTCGGCCGACGATGGCCCACCAAGCTAGCACCTGCGATCGCACCGCTTGCGTCGGCGCTCACCCGTAATCGCCAACGCCGCATAGCGTCCAAGTGCTGGCCCGCCGTACGGTTAGCGAGCGTGGCACTGGTACGCTGATCAGCACGGAGCCTCTTTCGTGGCCCGCCTCCTGAAGCTTTCGCTAACTTCGTGGATGCTCCTGGCAATGGTGTCGGGTGCGTGCCTAGGCCTGCTCGCTCCGCAATGGGGCGATCGACTGGAATTCCTCAGTACGATCTTCCTGCGGCTGATCCGCTCGATCATTGCGCCCGTGCTAGTGGGCGTCCTGCTGCGAGCAATCGCAGGTGCCGGGAGCCTTGGCTCTCTCGGCCGCATTGGCTGGAAGTCCGTTGTCTGCTTCGAGACCGCCACGACGATCGCACTCCTGCTGGGCTGGTTTGCCGTTGAATTGACCCAGCCGGGCGCTGGCTTCGCACTGGAGTCCGCAGCCTCCGCCGGAGCGGCGCCCAGTACTACATTGACCGAGGCTCTGGAATCGGCTGTCCCAACCAGCATCGTGGACGCGTTGGCCCGCGGAGATGTGGTCCAGATCGTAGTCTTCTGCTTCCTGTTCGGCATCGCCTGCCTATCCGTCGGCAAGAGGGCCCGTCCAGTGGTGGAGTTTGCCGACGCTCTCGCCGAGGTGGCGTTCCGCTATACCGCCTACGTGATGTACCTCGCGCCCCTCGCTGTATTCGCGGCCGCTGCCAACGCGTTCGCTCACGGCGGCGAAAGCGCCTTGGAGGGCTTGGTCTCGTTCTCGGCAGTGGCGTGGGCGGCGCAGGCTCTGTTCTTGGCTGTGATCTTGCTGGGCGCCCTACTTGTGCTGCAAGTGCCCGTCGGGCGCTTTGCCCGCTTCGCCCGTGAGCCCTTCGTGATCGGATTCGCGACGACTTCCAGCGCGGCCGCGCTACCGCAGACGTTGGAGAAGATCGAGCGCTTCGGCGTACCGCGCCGGATTCTCGGCGTGGTCGCTCCGCTGAGCCTGAGCCTGAACATGAACGGGAGCACGATTCATCTCGGAATGGCGACGCTGTTCATCGCGCAGGCAGCCGGAATCCAGCTCTCGCTGGAACAGCAGGTCGTGATCCTGCTGACGCTGAAGCTGACGAGCAAGGGAGTGGCCGGCGTGCCCCGGGCGAATTTCGTGATCTTGGCAGCTGTGTTCGAAGCCCACGGCCTGCCCATGGAAGGCTTGGCGGTATTGCTGGGTATCGACGCGCTGATCGATCCGATCCGCACCAGCGTCAACGTCGCGAGCCACTGCGTTGCGCCGGTGGTGGTGGCCCGGTGGGAGGGCAGCTCATTCGCCGAGGGTAGCGGTACTCCCGATGCAGCCGGGCCCCTGCCGTAGCCGATTTGCGATGAGGAGGCCCTAGTCGAGCCTCACTGCGTCATCCACTGCTGTCGCCTCGGCCACTTGGGGCCGTCCTCGAAGAACCTTACGCCTGTGCCAATCCGGTCATAGTCGCCAAGCTCCTCGCGTCCGGCGTCGGCCAACGCCGTCAAGCGTTCCACTACGTCAGGATGGTCGGCGGCAACGTTGGTGGTCTCGCCGATGTCGGACTCAAGGTTATACAGGGCCAGCTCAGTGACCGGCTCGAGCAGCTCGCCCAGGAAGGCACCGGCTTTGGAAAGCAGCCACTCCGATTCGTCGCGGCCCGGCCGCGGAAACACCAACTTCCAAGGGCCGCTCCTGACCGCGTCCAGATGCGTCTCGCGGTAGTAGTAGAACGCCTCGTGCGGGCTTTCCGCTCCAGGCTCGCCCCGCATCAGGGGCCCGATGTCCCGTCCGTCCAAGGTGCGGTCGGCAGGAAGCTCCGCTCCAGCCATTTGGATAAACGTGGGCAGCAGGTCCATCGTAGTGGCCACTTCCGATGTTTCCGTTCCGGCGGGAATGCGCCCCGGCGCCCACATCACTGTGGGCACGCGGATGCCCCCTTCCCACGTCGTGGCCTTCTCACCCCGCAGCGGCCCGGATGATCCGGCGTGTTCGGTAATCGCAGCCGTGTACTGCGGCAACGAGTGATTGCTCCACGGCCCGTTGTCGGAGGTGTAGACCACGATCGTGTTCTGATCGAGCCCTAACTCGGTGAGTAGGTCGACGATCTCGCCAGTGCTGGCGTCAAGCTCCTCGATCACGTCCCCGTATAATCCGCGCTCCGAGCGGCCCTTGAAGGGCTCGGTGACGCCCAGCACCACATGGGCCATCGTATGGGCGATATAGAGGAAGAACGGCCCGTCCTTGTTTCGCCTGATGAAGGCGAGGGCATCGTCGGTGAACCGTCGCGTCAGGTCATCGACTCCGGCAGACTCTTGGATGCGCTCCTCATTGCGGTAGACCCAGCGGACCTCGCCGCTGTCGTTCGCGCCCACCACCCCAAACCAATGGTCGAACCCTCGCCGTACCGGGTTCAGTTCCGGCTTGAAACCGCGGTGGCGCAGGGTGATGTCCACCTTGCCGATCATGCCCGTGGCGTAGCCGGCCTCCTGCAGCACCTTGGGCAGCAGGATCTCCTTCTCGTGCACGTACGGGAAAGTGTTCTTTTCGTTGCCGTACTCTCCGACGCGGATCGGGTAGCTTCCAGTCAGCAGGGCAGTCCGCGACGGGCCGCATACTGGCTGGGCGTAGAAGTCTGTGAATCGCATGCCCTCGCTGGCCATGCGGTCGATGCGCGGCGTCTTGAAGTCGGTCGCGCCGAAGCAACCGAGGTCACCGTAGCCCTGGTCGTCAGCGAAGACGATGATGAAGTTCGGGCGCTGATCGGTCTCGACCGGCGGCGAGCCGCAGCCCAACATGCAAAGCGCCGCCAACAAGGCGGACAGGTTCGTTTTCAGACGCATCGCTGCACTCCTCGACTCGACCATGCCAGCTCGCTCGACTTCTACTTGCCCTTGAGGCCGAAGCAATAGACCACCGAGTCATAATCCACTGTATAGACTTTCCCCTCGGCAATGGCGATGCCGCTGAAGTGCACCCACGTGCCCATGGCATCACCGCTGTTGTAGAGTTCGTCACCGGTTCGCGCATCGAGCGCATGCAAGACCGCCGGCTGGGTGTTCTTGGTCTGGCGCTTTTGCACCGAGGTGCGCTGCTCAGTGTTCTCGCCGTTGGCCAGCACGAACGCCACTCCGTTCGCCAAGGCGACAGGTTCCGGCACCTTCAGGTTGCCCGAAATCCACGCCGGAGTCAGCTCGGGCCTGCCTGTGCCCGGGTTCGCCGTCACCTCAAACGCCATTACGCTGCCGTCGGTGATCGGCCCGTGGGAGCGTGGGAACGCCGGCGCCTCCTTTGACGGCGGGCCGTAGACGGGCGCATACACCCAGCGCCGGCCCTGCTCGTCAGCCCAGGTCGAAAGGCCGCCCCAGATTCCGTAAGAACCGATGTCCTTGGGATCATTGCCGAGCCGGATCCCCTCCAGCAGCGGCGTCTGATGGTCCCGCCCGCCCAACAGGTCGGCGTCCAGCAGGTAGATCACGCCCTCCTTGGCACCGGCCGCGAGGATGTTGTAGCCCTTCCACCCGAACCATACTGGGCTGGCCGCGCCGAAGTCCAGGTCAAGCTCGTACAGCTCCCAGTGATTGCGCGGCAGGAAATAGTCCACCAGCGAGAGGTCGTCCAACGACGCCGCCACCACCGCGTTGGAATAGTCCCCTACCCGCGCGTCGAACGGCCCGTCCGCAGTCGAGCCGTAGACGCGTCCGTTCTCTCCGACGACCGGCCCGCCCCTGCCCCAAATCCCGCCCGTGGAGGTGTTAGAGAGCAGGCGCTGGCGCACCACCGGGCTGTGCCGGTCGCTGATGTCAATGGAATAGAACCCCGAGAGGCTGCCGCCGCAACCTTGGGCCAAGGTCGTGTAGATCGTGTCGCCGACGAGGTTGAGGCTCCAGTTCTTGGAAAATGCCGGAACGAATTGCACCGGCCCGTAGCGAACCTTGCCGCTGCCCATGTCCAGCCCCCACAAGGCGCCGGATTCGGCAACGGTGTACAGGATGCCGCTGCGGACATCGAGAGTTGGCGTGGCGTTGACACCGTTCGGGCAGTAGACGCTGCCTTGCAGGCCGTTGTTCGTCGGCAACTGATACAGCGTCGGCTTCCAGTCCCAGAGCTGCTCACCGGTAGCAGAATCAAGGGCAAACACGCCCCCCTGCTTGCCTGCCACGTAGACCACGTCGCGGACGCCGAGCCGCGTCGAGACGCCCGTGCCGACCACCGGCGCCGTCAGCGAGACCAGGTACTCGGATTCGTCGTCGACCTCGGTCTTCCACTTCAACTCCAAGTTCCCGACGTTCTCGGGGCCAAGCGTTCTCTCCGAGCGCGCCCAGCCCGTGCGAGCCGGATCGTAGCCGAACGTGGGCCAGTCGCCGGCTGCCGCCCCATCGGCGAAGCTCAGCGCGAGGCAGATCGGCCCGAGCAGTGCAGCCAGCCTATGCATCGCCTCTCACCGCTACATATGCTAGTGAATTGAACGGCGGCGCCGTAGCCCGCGCCGCTGGTGGGCTTCACCAAGCCAGTCCGAGCCGGCGTCAATCCGACGACCGGACAGCTGGCCGCGCTTCGCCTCCGATGTGAAAGATCAGTTGCTTCGGCCGGCCATCTGCGGCGAGTTCGAATTCGACGGTTGCGGCCGTCCAGCGCAGCGAGAATTCCGTCTTCGAGTGGGGTAGCAGCTCCAGTGGCGGCAGCAGTCCGAACGTCGCGTACAACGTCGCGCCGTTACGCTTTATCACCGTCGGCAGGCCCCTGCCTTGGCTGTATGTACCGACGTAACGGTCCAGCATCACCGGCGTCATCGTCATCAGCGGCTTTGTCTGGTGGCGCCCCGGGCCGGGCCGCGGCTCCTCCTCGAGCTCCCGAATCCAGATGTTGCGGTACAGGACAGGATTGCCGTGATCCTGCAGTTGCAATGGCAAGCGGTCGGGGTGGGTCTCGTAGGGGAGGTGCTGTAGCCACGATGTGGGCCCCCAAGCCTTGGAGTTGTCCTGGACCAAGACTCCGTTGTGGAATACCGTCAGGCGAGCGGGCTGCGCGACCGACCCGTCAGGCTGGAACCGTGGCCGTCGGAAGACGATGTCGTAGGCCTGCCATTCGCCCGCGGGGCGGCTGGCATTCACCAGCGGCGGGTACTGGCCGTACAGAGCCGCAGCCTGACCGTCGGCGTAGGTAACGTTCTCGAAAGAATCGAGCACCTGGATCTCGTACTTGCTCATCAGAAAGACCCCGCTGTTGCCGCGGCCTTGGCCCTTGCCGCGACCCGGCGTGGGCGCGGCCCACTCGAGGTGCAGCTGAACGTCCCCGTAGCCATCGCGCGTGAAGACAGGACCGCCGCCCGGCACGGCCGCGAGATTGCCGTCCTTGATGATCCACTTGGCCGGACCGCCGTCCGCGGCCATCCACTTCGAGAGATCCGAGCCGTCGAAGAGGAGGATCGCGTCAGACGGGGGTTTCACCGGCAGCTGCATCTGAGACACGACCTTGCGCGGCACGGGCCGCGTCATGTCGTGAATCTTCCAGCGCACCGGCGACTGGGCAGACAGCGACGGTGCCAGCCACGCCGTGGCAGCGATGAGGGAGAGAACTGGGATTCGTGCAAGCATCGGAACTTTCAAACCTCGTTAGATTCTAGCCGCACATGCGTGGCAGCCGGACCTCAAGACAATGGCTGGCCGTAACTTCCCGTCCCCGATCTCCGCTAGTCGACAAACAGGAACTCGTTGCTGGCGAGCATGGCCCGCAGATAACCGGCGCGTCTCTGCTCTTGCGTGCCGTTAGCGGTGGCAAAGTAGCTCGCAGCTTGCTCAGCATCTTGCGGGCTTGGCGCGCGAGCGAAGATGGTTTCGGTCGCCCTCTCCAAGAAATCGTCCCGCACTGGAAGATCGGCGCTCCAGCGCTCCGCCATGGCCTGAGCCTGTTCGTGCATGAACTCCGAGTTCATCAGGTACAGCGCCTGCAGGGTGGTAGTGGTTGACTTCCGCTCGCTCATTGGCAGATTGCCATCCGGCCCGTCGAACAAGTCCAAATACGGATTCTTCTGAATCCTTCCCTGCATGATGTACACGGAGCGCCGGTTGGTGGGGAAGTATTCCGCGAACGGTTCGTGCTGGCGGTAGAAGTAGGTCCGGCGGTGCGGGAAGGGGTGCCGTCCTCCTTTGGATAGATCGAGTTCTCCGCTGAACGCCAGAATCGAATCGCGAATCTGCTCCGCATCAAGGCGTCTGCGGTTGAAGCGCCACACGTGTCGGTTCTGGGGGTCCTTGTCGAAGTTGTGACCGCTGTCGGAGCTGACCTGGCGATACGCCCTCGAGTGGACGATCAAGCGGTGCATGGCCTTGACCGACCAACCGCTGTCGATGAAGTAGCGGGCCAAATAGTCCAGCAGCTCCGGGTGAGTGGGAGGCGTGCCGCGCACGCCGAAGTCGCTGGTCGTGCTGACCAGTCCGGTGCCGAAGTGGTGATGCCAGATGCGGTTGACCATCACGCGAGCGGTGAGCGGGTTGTCTTCGTCAGCGATCCAATCGGCCAGCAAACTGCGCCCGCTGCCCTCGTAGCTCGGCGGCAGCTTGGCGCCGCCAAGGATCTGCAAGAAGCCGCGGCGAACTTCGGGCCCCTTTGAGCGCGGATCGCCAGCCTGATGAATGTGCGAATCCTTGCCGACGCCCTCACTGATGGCGTAGGCCGTCTCCAACGGAGGCTCCGTGCGGGCGAAGACAGCTCGCTCGGCCCGGAGCTCCTGCAACTCGGCCCACACAACGATCCGGTTGCGTCCGGGAGTGGTGATCAGCTTGTTTTGGAACGACTGGTACTCGCGAAACTTCTCCCGCTCGCGGTCATTCCAGTGCGTGATGCCCTGTTCGTACTCGGCCAAGACTTCGCGGGCCTTGTCCGCGCCGACTCGGTACACGAAGTTGCTGCGATAGGGCAGATGCTCCGCACCGGGGCTTGGAAAGACCGAGCTGTCCAGAATCCCATAGAGCGCGTAGTAGTCGGCGGTTGGGATCGGATCGAACTTATGGTCGTGGCAGCGGGCGCACTGCACGCTAAGGCCCAGGAAAGTCTTGCCTAGGTTGTCGATCGTATCCTCGAGAGTAATGTGGCGCAGCCGGTGGGGGCTAACCCCGATACGGCGGGAGATCGCTAGGTAGCCAGTGGCTACGATCTTGCTCCAACGCTCAAGCTCGCCATGCGACGGCAGTAGGTCGCCGGCGATCTGCTCACGGATGAACTCGTCATAGGGCTTGTCGCCTTGGAACGCGTCGATGACGTAGTTCCGGTACTTGTACGCCTCCGGGACTGGAAAATCCCCGGAATCGCCAGCCGTGTCGGCATAGCGCACCAAGTCCAGCCAGTGGCGCCCCCAGCGCTCGCCGTAGCGCGGCGATCGCAGGAGGCGTTCGACTAGGTCCGAATACGCGGTCTGGGATTCATCGGCTAAGAAATCCTTGATCTCCTGTGGTGTGGGTGGCAGCCCGGTCAAGTCGAAGGTCAGGCGCCGGATCATGGTGCGCTTGCTGGCGAGCGGAGACGGTTCCAAGCCCTCGCTCTCCAAGCGCGCAAGTAGAAAGCGGTCGGCGGCGTTGGCGGATTCGTAAACACCCGCCGGAGTTGGCACGGCGCCCTGCCAAAGTGGCTGGAAGGCCCAGTGCTGGCGATGCTCTTCGCTGATTTCGTATGGCTCCACCGCTTTCCCGGCACCCTGCCCCCAGACCGCCCCGTCAGAGATCCACTGCACGATGTCATCCACCTCATTAGCCGGCAGCGCCCCCGTCGGCGGCATCTTCAGATCGTGCTCGTAGCGGACGGTCTTGACCAGCAAGCTAGCGTCTGCATTGCCCTTGACCAATGCAGGACCTGATTTGCCGCCCTTGAGCAGAGCCTCTAGCGAGTCCATGCGAAGGCCGCCTTGCGGCTCCGTCAGGTGGCAACCGAAGCACTTCGACTCCAACACGGGCTTGATACGCGCCTCAAAGAACTCTCGGGGAGACATCGGCCACGGCGCCCCCATCGCAATCCACTGCTCAAGCGCTTCAAACGCGTGGGGCTCGAGCCGCTGGCCCGCGGGCGGCATGGCCATGCGTCCCTTGATGCCTTGAATCGCGTGCAGCAGGATGCTGCCTTCCGGATCCCCGGGCTGGATCGCCGGGCCGGACCGGCCGCCCTTGAGCAATCCGGCGCGTGAATCGAGGCGCAGCCCCGCTGTAGCATTCTCGGCGTGGCAGCCGTAGCAGCGGGCGAGTACCGGACGCACCTTGGATTCGAAGAACTCCGCTTCCGGTGTCGCTGCCGCCAACTGCGCGAGCGCTAGGAGCGCCATCGGCCAAAGACGCATCTCGGTAACATTCTACAGTCGTAAATTCGCGCCGAAGCCAAGCCCTGCAGGATCGCGGCACATCCATAGCCGACACGAAGGCTCCATGGCCGGCCAGATATAGTATTCCCACAGATACCCTCAATACTCCCGATGCCGAAACATTCGACCCGCCGCCAGTTCGCCAAGAGTTCCGCCGCTGCACTGCTGGCTTCCTCGCCCGCCCTTTGGGGTTGCAAGGACAACGCTGCCGGACCTGCAGGACCCGCGCCGCTCAGCAGGCTCGCCCACGCCGGGCACACGCTTCATGGCCGAGAGCGCGTGTTTCGCCCGCCGACTTGGGGGCCGGCCACGCGCCGCCGCTTCGATGGCAAGAACGTCATCGTCCTGATGCTGGACAGCTTTCGCTGGGACCATCTCGGCGCCTTCGGAAATTCCAAGGCACCCACCCCCAACCTGGACGAGTTCGCCTCCCAATCAACGTTCTTCACGCACTCCTACCCGGAAGGCCTGCCGACCGTCCCTGTGCGCACCAGCCTCCTCACGGGGCGCTTCACCTATCCCTACCGCCGCTGGCAGGTGCTCTATCCCGAGGATCACCCCCTGCTTCCGGAGATCCTCTGGAGCGAGGGCTTCCGCACTGCCTTGATCAGCGACACGTACCACCTCCACAAGCCGTCCTATGGCTTCTCGCGGGGATTCGACGATGTCAAGTGGCTGCGCGGCCAGGAGCAAGATCCGTACGTGCGCGATCCGGCGATCATCGACTCGATCGATGTCTCACGCCGGTTCAAGCCTCGCGGGGAACGCCCCAACGAAGAGCGCGAGACCAGGACTTACCTCGCCAACCGCCACGATTGGAAGACTGACGAGGATCACTTCACGCCGCGCATCATGCGCTCGGCGGTGGAGTGGCTGGAAAAGCAACCCCGCAAGGAGAATCTGTTCCTGTGGATCGACAACTTCTGCCCGCACGAGCCGTGGGATCCGCCGGAGAGCTATCTCAAGCAGGTCGATCCGGACTTTGCGAACTGGGAGGTGCGCAATATCTGTCCGGTGCCGGGCGACAGCGCCGGCTATCTGGATGCGGAAGAGCTACGCCAGGTGCTGGCACTCTATGCAGCCGTGGTCCGTTTTGTCGATGCGTGGGTGGGCTACTTTCTCGATGAAGTCAGGCGCATGGGCATGTACGACAACACGATGATCGTGGTCATGACCGATCACGGCGAGCCGTTCGGCGATCACGGCATCGTGCGCAAGGTCAGGCCATGGGGCTACGAAGAGCTGGCGCGGACCTTCCTGATGATCCGCGACCCCTCGGGCGGTGGGGTGGAGCGGGTCGACTCCTATGTCCAACAGACCGATGCCACAGCAACTATCCTCGACTGGCTGGG
This sequence comes from Terriglobia bacterium, assembly GCA_009841225.1. GTDB lineage: Bacteria > Acidobacteriota > Terriglobia > Bryobacterales > UBA6623 > VXMF01. The sequence continues at coordinate 56,521 of VXMF01000008.1, forward strand.
AATCGACAGGCCCGCCCACATGACCTCGGAGAGCCTGATGCCACTGATCCGGGGCCAGCAGGAGAAGATCCGCGACGAGTCCGTGTGCTGCCACTACAACGAAAGCATCTCCGTCCGACACGACGAGTGGAGCTACCACTGGTTCGTCGAGAACTCGCGGGCCAGGGCCTCTGACCGGAGCTCGATCGTCAAGGAGGCACCGGAGCTCTACAACCTGCGCGAAGACCCCTCCGAACAGAACAATCTGGCGCTTCAGGAACCTGAACGGGTCGCGGACATGGACCGCAGGATGCGAGCCTTCACCCAGGATCTGCTAGACCGCGAGCGAGCATAGACACTGGTCAATACAGCCGCGTGGTCCGGGATGATCATCTCCGCGCCATCGGTGCTGGGCGCGAAGAGCTGGTCTGCCCGGAATCGATATTCCTGTCAGCGCGGTTGCGCCAGCTTGCCGGCTTTGACAGCTCCGCCCTGCAGTACGGCCAAGAAGTTCGAGCGATCCTCCAGCAGCCGGATGTTGCCGAGGACATCGCCCTCAACGACGAGTAGATCCGCCAGCTTGCCCTCTTCGACAGTGCCGATCTCATCCCCGCGACCCATGATTTCGGCTCCCGTCTTGGTGGCGCACTTGAGAGCCTCGAGCGGGGTTAAACCAACGTAGTTCACGAAGAACGAAATCTCCTTGGCGTAAGTGCCGTGGGGCGTCCATGCGAATCCGAAGTCGCCGCCGAGGCCCACGCGCCCGCCCGCTTTGAGGATTCGCCTGGCGCTCTCGGCGCCGGCTTCGAGAGTCTCCTGGTGGCCGTCGATGACTTCTTGCGACATGTCGAACTTCTTGCCGTTGTTGACCGATGACTGCTCGAACCAAAGCGCCGGGACAACCGGCGTGTCACTCGAGACGATCATCTCGATCGCCTCGTCGTCGACAAACGTGCCGTGCTCAAGGGTGTCGTAGCCGGCACGCAGCGCGTTCTTCACGCCTTCAAGCGCGCGGCAGTGCCCGGTGACTTTGAGACCGTGGTTGTGCGCCGTGCCAACGACGGCGTGCATCTCTTCGAATGTCATCGAGAGCGTGTGGTGGTCGTTGACGTTGGGCGCGGCGGCGTCCCCGGTCGGGTAGGTCTTTACCCACTCGATGCCGTCCTTGACGAGCTTGCGAACCGCCGCGCGCGCCTCCTCGGCGCCGTTGACGATCAGCACCAGGCCTTCCATGCCGATCTTGCGGTACTCCGGATTCCAGTCCATGATTCCCCCCGCACCGCAAATCTCCCGCCCTGAAGCCGCAAGGCGCGGACCGGGAATCATGTCTTCTTCGATTGCCTGCTTGAGCCAAACGTCGATGTTGAACAAGCTTCCGCCGCTCCGCGCCGCCGTATAGCCGGCCTCGAGTGCCGTCTGGACGTTCTTCACCGCCCGGATCGTCACATACTCGACTGGATATCGGATGTCGAGGTCCTGTAGCTCACGCACGTTAAAGTACGTCGGATGGAAGTGGGCCTCGACGAGCCCGGGCATGATCGTTCCGCCGGCAGCGTCGATGATTTGGGTATTGGGGGGCGTTTCAGGCGCATCCACTTCCGGACCGGCGTAGGCGATCTTGCCATCTTGAACGACGACGGCGCCGTCGCGTATCGCCGTCGCGCCGGTTCCGTCGACGAGCTGGCCGTTTCGGACGAGCATCCAGCCGTGAGCTAGCTTCATCGCGAACAGCATCATAACAACGGCCGGTATACTCTCGACATGCGATGCGTTGCGGCGGCTCTTCTAGTCCTTGCAGGTTGCGCCTCCGGTCCTAGTGAGCGGGAGTTGGCCGTGCCCGATCCGCTGGCGGATGCCGGCGTTTTCTCTCGGACGAACCTGGTCGCCTGGTGCATCGTGCCGTTCGACGCGGCGAAACGCGGCCCTGCCGAGCGCGCAGCGATGCTGGGACGTCTGGGACTGCGGGCGGTCGCCTACGACTATCGAGACGAGCATATCCCGAGCTTCGACGACGAGATCGCAGCATTGCGCGAGAACGACATCGAGCTGTCGGCCTGGTGGTGCGGCGGTGTCGACCCGCACGATCCGCTGGGCGGGTCGGTCGGCCTCGCTCTGGAGACTCTGCGCCGCAATCAAGCTTCGAGCGATTTGTGGGTCTCCATGCGCGAACAGGCGTTCGAGGGACTGTCCCAGCCCGAAAAGCTGACCTTGGCCGCCCAAGCCGTCGATGCGATCGCGTCGGAAGCGGGCAAGCTCAATGGCAGAGTCGGCCTCTACAATCACGGCGGTTGGTACGGAGAGCCGGAAAACCAGATGGCCGTCTTGGACGAAGCTGAGGCGGACAACGTAGGGCTCGTCTACAACTTTCATCACGGCCACGAGCAACTCGATCGCCTAGGCGTGCTGTTTCCGCTGATGGCGCCGAACCTGCTGTGCGTGAACTTGAACGGCATGACTCCTGGCGGCGCAAAGATCGTGCCGCTAGGCTCCGGCGCTCGCGACCGCGAGATGATCGAGCTAATCCGGGCCTCCGGTTACGAAGGGCCAATCGGCATCTTGGACCACCGCAACGAGCTAGACGCAGAGGACTCGTTACGCGAGAACTTGGAGGGGCTTGCCGGCCTAGTATCGACAATCCCTGGGGACTGAAGGCGCCCAACAGGACCTAGCCTTGAAAGGACTACACGGTATTCGATTTGCTCCTGCCGGCGGCCGGGGTCGCCAGGCCCGTTGTTTCAACGGCTCAAGAGGAGCGGGTCCCTCTTGCTCAACATTCATGGCGGTCCTGGCCATCATATGATTCGCCAGGCTTGGCGATCTACAGGCTCTCTCAACTTCTTCTGACCTTCCCAGGCGCGGCCAGAGACCGTGGAAGACGAAGATCAGATGCGCCAGAGAAGGCAGAAACCGTTGCGCCACAGCCGCGTGCTCCGCTACGATCGGCTCGTTGGGATGGCCAAGACGGAGATCCCAGAGCAGATGGAGAACGCTCCACGCTCGCCAATATTGTCCATGAAACGAGCCCACCACCTCTTCCTCTTATCGCTCCTGGCCTCGGCGCTGTGCGCTCAGTCCAGCAGCGATCCGCGGAGTCGCCGTAACAAGGGAACGAATCTCAAGCCCGCAACCGTGGCCGTGTTCGCTTCCGGAGACTTCTACGGAATGCCCTATCGACTGATCGAACCGCTAGAGATCAAGGATGGCGTTCGCTACCCGCTGATTCTGAACCTGCACGGCCGAGCGGGTATCGGGGACGACAATCTCAGCTCGCTGCGCCCTTGGTCAGCCACCTTCGCCGATCCGGAATGGCGCGCCGCGTTTCCCTGCTTCGTGGTCACGCCGCAATCCTGGTCATCCTGGTCGGCATTCAATGAGCGCCCTCCGGAAATGACGCCCGAAACCATCGCACAGTTTCCGAAGATCTGGCAGCGCCTGATTCAGGCGCGACTCTCTGACGTGTCTGAGTTGTCCACCGGCAGTCTGACCATGACATTTCTACTGCTGGATCAAATGGCGAGGGAGTTCCCGATCGATACCGACCGGGTCTACGTGTTGGGACATTCCATGGGAGGCTTTGGCAGCTGGAATGCGATTTGGACGGATCCAGAACGGTTTGCCGCAGCCATTCCAAGCGCCGGCGGGCTGACTCCATGGAAAGACCCGGCGAAGTTCAAGAACGTTCCAGTCTGGGCCTTCCATGGGACCGACGATCCGACCGTGCCGTACGCCTTTAGCCAACGGATCTTTGACCGGCTCGCTGAAGTCGGCGGCAACATCAAGCTGACCGCCATGGACGGCGTTAAGCACGGCTCCTCCGCCCACGCATTCGCCTATGAAGGCGATGATCCGGAGAAAGGCTGGACAACCTCCAGTGCCAGCGAGAAATGCGACCCCACCCCCAGAATCTGGGACTGGCTTTTCCGGCAGAGACGACGGTGAGCGCGGAGTTGATCGCCATTGTGAGCGTCGGAGTTGGCCTGGCAGGGTGAACCTCGGCACAGCCGCACTCCCCGTCCCGTGGCTCCGTGACATCGAGCGAGCGCCGGAAGGCACGCTGCTCGCCCGAGCTTTGATGGAGCCCGCGCAATGAGTGAATCAAAGAAGTCCGAGTCTCGCGAGATCACGCTCCCGCCGAGCGACTAGCAGCCAGGTCGGGTGGAACTGCGCGGGAGGGTGCCTTCGCCAGAGCGCCAGCCCCCGCCGGAGAATTCTCCCAGTCCCGGACCGGCGGGCTGCTAGGTCGGGCGCTTCGCTGAAGTGGCTTTAGGATGGGGGATCGGCTCGAGAACATGGACGAAGGCTGGACAGAACAGGACAGCACCACGTTCCTGAGGGATGCCGAGTGCTTCGTGCCGGAGCGGGAGCTGCTGGTCGAGAGCGTTTGCCGGCTCATTCCGACCGGGATTGAATCCGACCTAGTCGTCGAGCTCTGTTGCGGCGACGGCGTACTTAGCGAGGCGATCCTTGACAACCTGGAACAGGTCCGGGTGCTTGCTCTCGACGCATCGGACGTGATGCTCGAGGCCTGCAGGCAACGGACCGAGCGCTACAAGAATCGAATCAGGGTCGGCCGGTTCGATCTCGGGAGCCCGGACTGGCGGAAGTTTGCCCAGCCGCCTCGAGCGATCGTGTCAACCTTCGCGATCCACCACTTGGCGGACAACGCGAAGCGCAGGCTCTTCCGCGACATGGCAGGTCAGCTTGCCCCGGGCGGCGTACTGGCCACCGCCGACCTGATCCAACCGTCAAGCGAGGCTTCGACCCGGCTGGCTGCCTGGCAATGGGACGAAGCTGTCAAAGAGCGATCCATCCAATTACGGGGAGACTTGTCAGGGCTCGCGTCCTTTCGCGCCGAACGGTGGAACCATCACGCGCTGGCAGACCCGGATCCGATCGACCAGCCCGCGCACCTGCTCGACCAGCTCCTCTGGCTGTCGGAGGCAGGACTGGAGAGCGTGGATGTGCATTGGTCGAAGGGCGGGATGAGCCTCTTTAGCGGCGTCAGGCCGTCAGCCTAACCAGCAGGTTCGGCTCGCCGCTCCGAGCTAGCCGGCGCTGTCGGCGCAGGCTCTACCGTCAGCCTGATCAGACCGCTCGCCACCCAGCGCTCTCGCACCAGCACTTCGGCCGAGATCTCGCAGGACCCTACAACAGCCTCTTGGGTCGCCGCCAGATCGACCGTGAAGCGCTGGCCATGCCTGCGCACCTCGGCAGACACTCCTTGCGGCAGTCCCTTGACGGTTAGCGGCGCATCCTCGGGCAAGTCCGCGCCATCCAACTCAAGTGTCGCGTGACCGCCCTGCGCCAAGGTCACGCTCTCGGTGGTCGTTGAGAGGCCGCCCTGCGACGGCTCGACTACCGTCATCTCAACTGCTGGCAGCGGCCTGCGCACGAAATTCCAAAGATCGAGCAGCGGTCCCATGATGAGCGTGGAGCGGGCTTCCACCACTTGCCGGTCCGGACTCGGCTCTTCAGCCGTCGGCGTGCCGAGAACTCGAATCGGATAGGTCCCCAGTGGCAGGGACTCCGGCACCCCGATCCGAAAGACGTGCTCCGGGATGATCATGTCCGCACCGTCGGCGTTGGGCTCGAAGAGCTGGTCTGCCCGGAATCGAGCCCCGTGTCCAGCCACCCCGGGCGGCATCCCCTCGAGCCAGATCGAGACCTCTCCCGAGAAACCCGCCTCGCGGACCAGGTGAACCTTGAGCTCGCCTTCGCCACCTCGCGCGACGGCGAAGTTCTCTGGCGTGGTGAAGAGTTGGAAACTTGGCCGCTCGCTGCGCACCTTCAAGCGGTAACGGTAGCTCGGGCCGCCGCGTGAGGTGCGATCCCTGATCTCGACAAAGAACACATCGTCCTGATCCGGCGTGTAATACAGGCTGCTGTCGGGATTGCCGAGCAACGTGCCCTGGCCGGCTACGACGTCGTCGTTCTCAGCGAGCCGCCGTCCCTCCGAATCGCGGATCGTCAGAACGGGATCGAGGTGCGGCACGCCGAGTTGAGTCGCGAGGGTCCAGAACCGCAGAGGTACGCCGGCTACACCGTGAATGGCGAACACATCGCGCTCGCCCGGCGTTTCGAGCACGCCGTCGATCAGATAGCCGCCCTCGCGCCAGTCGGCGGAGGCCGCGTTGGACTCGCCGAATTCCTGCAAGCTGCCCAGCTCGATGATGGGCCCGTCGGCAATCCCGTTCGCTCCAGCGGCCCAGACCCGCCACAGTCCGGCCTCGGCATCGGCCGGGACGGCCAGCTCCACCACGACCTCGTCTTGGTCAACCTGCACGACCTTCCCTTCAATGCGGGGCACAAGCGGTCCGCTGGCGGGGTCCGGCCGGAAGTGTATCGGCATCGTGAACGGGTACGTCATACGGGCATATTCGGCCGCTCGCAGGGCGGTCACGAACACGCTCCGAACTGTGCCCAGCCCACTGCCATGCAGCGTCAGGCTTGAACTGCTGCCGATCGCGACGCCCAATGGTGCCGCGTATTCGATCGTCGGCAACGAGCTTGTGCGCAGGATGTACGAGGAGTTCTTCCCGAAGTTAAATCCTCGCGGGCCGCGATACTGATCAACCTTGATGTAATGCGTCCCGGCCTTCTGAAAGGTGTGCTCGATGAATGGCGTTTCAAGGTAGTCGTCTCGGTCATCGTTGAATCTCACGCTTCGGCCGTCCCGGTCCAGCAGGGACATCTTCGCCTCGACCGCCGAACCATACTCGATCGAGCGTAATTCGATGGCGAGTCGCTCGCCGGCGTGCGCATGGATCGCGAAAACATCGATGTCCTCGGACCCCTCTAGTACCCCTTGGACCTCCGTGGGCAGGCTGGCGATTTCTTGCGCCCGTCCTACAACGTCGTTCGGCTCGGCTTCACGCAGGTCCCGAAACTGGCCCACGTTGAACATCGCCGTTGTCGAGTACCCGTCCGCTGTCCGCACGCGAAATAGGTGCGGGCCGAGGGCAGCGTCGGCAGCGATAGACACGACCCCGCGAAGCTTGCCAGCGCTCGCGTAGGTGGTGGAGGTCCAGGCAATGTCTGCCGAGTCGAACTCCAGCCCCGAGACATTGGAGAGATGCCTGCCCAAGATTTCCAGCTCGACCTCGGTGCCTCGCTGTCCACCCAGCGGGTCGACCCTGCTAACGGCCGGGCTAGGCAGATCGCTTGCCAGAGCGTGCAATCCGAGCGCGCAGGCGACCAGCGGCCCGAGGCGTGGCAATCCTTAGCTCCAGAGCTCTTCGACGGGCTGGCCTTCCTTGTTGATGGCAATCGGTCGGCCGTTGGCGTGGTAGTTCTTGCGGTAGTCGATTCCCAGCGCTTCATAGACGGTCGCGCCGAGATCTTCGATGCTGACCGGGCGGCGAATCGGCTCCGCCGCGTGCCCGTCGGTCTCGCCGATGACCGCACCGCCCTGTATCCCGGCACCGGCGAGCGCCACCGAGAAGGCGCCCGGCCAATGATCGCGGCCACCGGAGAAATTGATCTTCGGAGTCCGTCCGAAATCTCCGATCACAAGCACTAACGTCGAATCCAACAGCCCCCGCTGCTCAAGGTCTTCCAACAACGTGACGAATGCTCGGTCAAATTCCGGGACCAGCTTCTTGTGCTCGGGCTCGTTATTGACATGGGTGTCGTATCCCCACTGGAAGATGCTGGCTAGGCGAACGCCCGCTTCTACTAGGCGGCGCGCCAGCAGGGCGCCCTGTCCGATGGTCGTGCGCCCGTAAGCGTCGCGCAGCTCGGCCGGCTCGGCCGAGATGTCGAATGCCTGCTTGGCTGCCGGCGAAGAGATCAAGTCGAACGCCTTCTGGTAGAACTCGTCCATGGAGTCGATCAGCGGGGACTGTTCGACCCGCTGGAACTCTCGATTCAGCGCTCCCAGAAGCTCGGTGCGCGAGCGGGCCTCGGACAAGTTGATCCCGCCGGGCAGCGTCAGGTCCTGGACCGAGAAGTTCTCCGCCGTCGGCTCCCCGCTCACGAACGGATCGAAAGTCGGGCCGAGAAAGCCCGCCTCGGCCGACAAATCGGCCATTGGAATCGACACGAACGGCGGCAGGCCGTTCTTCGGGCCGAGCTCCTTTGCGAGCGTCGCCCCATAGCTCGGCTGCAGCACTTCGTTCCTGGGCTTGGTTCCGCTAAATACGTATTGCCGGGCACGCTCGTGGATCGCTTCGTCGGAATGCATCGAGCGGATGATGGAGAACTTGTGGAGTGCCTTGGCGGAGCGCGGGAGCAGTTCAGACACCCGGACTCCCGGCACGGCGGTGGGAATCGCCTTGAAGCTGCCGCGAATGTCCGAGACGGCCTCGGGCTTGGGATCGAACGTGTCCAGCTGGCTGGCGCCGCCGGCTTGGAACAGTACGATGCAGGACCGCTCGCTACCTTCGCTGGCAGCAAGCAGCCTTGTCAGGTTGATGCCGGAGAACGCAAGCGATCCGACCTTGAGAAAGTCGCGTCGGCTAGCGCCGAACAGTGCTCTTGGAGGCCGGACGATTGGCATCGTGACACCTTCTCAGTGATTGAGCTGGAACTCCTCGGAATTCAGCACCGCCCAGAGCACGTTCTCGAACGCCCTGCGGCGACTGCGCCCTGCGGCTCGCTCGGCGGCGACGAACCGAGCGATTCGGCCCTGCTCCCTCTGGCTGGGCGGGCGGGCATAGGCACGTTCGTAGAGCGTGGCGACCAGTTGCCCGTCGGCAATGCCCTGCCCCAGTAGATCGCCCAAGATGTTGCCTTCCGCCCCCACCTTGTCGCGCACCGTCGCACCGTTCATTAGATGCAGCGCTTGACTCAGTGTGGGCTCTGGCACCCGATCCTTCAAGATGTCCCGACGCGGCAGCCCAAAAGCTACCAAGAAATAGTCCGGGCCGTCCGGTACATAGATGTCCTTTGCGGAGGTGCCCTCCGGGTAGCCGTCGAAGGGATGCGGGACGCCCGTGACTTGACCCAAGATGTCGAGTAGCACCTCCGCTGACAGCCGGCGCGGCTGGTAGCTGCCGAACAGCGTACGACGGACCGGGCTCGAATCATTCGCACGGGACGACAGCTGGTAGGTCCGCGAGTTCAAGATCGCGCGATGGAGGGGCTTGAGTCGGTATCCGTTGCGGACGAAGAACTCCGCCAGCCGATCCAGAAGCTCAGGGTTCGAGGGCTGGTTCGTGGAGCGAAAGTCATCGTACGGCTCCACGATGCCGGTACCGAAGTACTGGTGCCACACGCGGTTGACCGTGGCCTTTGCGAAGTACGGATTCTCAGCCGAGACGATCCAGTCGGCCAAGACATCGCGCCTATCGCGTCCCTTCGGGATGTCGGGCGCGGGGCCTCCCAAGAACTTTGGAGGCACCTGCCGCTTGGTCGCGGGATGCTCGACCTCGCCCTCCTCGTCGACGTACCAAGTGCGGCGGTACGCGCCGTAGCCGTGCTTGACCCGCAAGCGGGCGAAAAAAGCCGCCAAGCCGTAGAAGTCGTCCTGTGTGTAGTTCTCCAACGGATGGCTATGGCATTCGGCACACTCCATGCGCACGCCAAGGAACAACCGCGACACCGTTGGCGTCACCTTGGCAACGCTGAACTCCTTGAGCATGAAGTCCGTGGCGGGATGCCAGAAGTTGGCAGCCGGGTTGAGCATCGTGTCCCCGGTGCTCGTCAGCAGCTCTCGCGCGAATTCGTCATATGGCCGGTCGTCCGCCAGCCAATCCCGGACCCAGTCCTTGAAGACCCCCATCGAGCGGCCTTGCGAGTGCAGCTGGCAATTGCGGAACCAGTCCTCGAACCGCACTGTCCAATGCGAGGCGTGCTCCGGCCGCTCCAGCAATCTGTCGATCAGGTGCGACCGCTTGTCTGCTCTGCTGTCCTGCACGAAGGAGCGCACCTCATGCGGTTCCGGCAGCAGGCCGATGGAGTCCAGATAGACCCGCCGCACGAATTCCTGATCGGATGTCGGGGCGGACGGCCTGACATTCATCTGACGGAGCTTTGCGAAGACCGCTTCGTCGATGAAGTTGCCCGTCTCGTAGGCGGGATAGTCCGGTCCGGCCACCGCATCTAGGACGCCGATTTGCGAGGTCGCCACCTTGCCCATCGCACGCGCCGTGACAGTCACCAGTCCCCGGCTCTCTGCAGCCAAGGTGCCGTTGGGAGCGATCTCGGCGATGGCGCTGTCGCCCGAGAAGTAGCGCACCTCGCGAGTCATGTCTCGCGTGCTGCCGTCGGACAGACGTCCGATCGCGACCATCCTCTGTTCTGCACCCGAACCCACGAGCACGCGCTCGGACGGATACAACTCCAGCCGTTCCAACCGGGCGCCGTGGCTTCCGAACGGCGCTCCTTGGCGCAGCCAGCTGAGGATCGTCTCGTACTCTTCGGAATCCCTTTCCATCAGCCGACCGCCGCCATGAGTCTCCTGAAAGGTGGGCTTGCGCAGGAGCAAGCTTTGCTCGGGGTTCTCCAAGTCGACCCGCTGCCCGTCGCGGCCCGCGACGATCGCATCGTGGTCAGCCCCGATGTCGTACCCGAACAGTGAGAGCTTGAATCCGGCTTGGCCGGCGGGAGATCCGTGGCACGCGGATCCGTTGCACCCTTTCAACGTCAATATCGAGACGATATCCGTTGCAAAGCTGACCGCGACTTCGCGCTCGCCCGCTCCCACGCGCACCTCGGTCGTCGCGGAGAGCGAGCCGCACTGGGCCCGCACTTCGGCGCGACCCTGCGCAACACCGACCAGCCTCGCTAGAGCGGTGTCAACCCGAACCACTGCTGGGGCGGACGAGGTCACGAAGCAATCGTGGCTGACGTCTGCCTCGTGGCCGGTGGCGTCCACGGCCGTCAGCAGGAAGCCCTGCGCGAGGCCCGGCTCGGCTAGAACGATGCCCGTGGGCTCGAAGCGCAACGCTTGCCAGTCGGACTGCTGCGATTCAGCAGGGGCCGGCACCGCAAGCGCGGCGAATATGGCGACTGCAGCTCGGCCGGCAATCCCCCGCGCTTGAGCCGGGTCGCGGTCCCTCGCGGGGAGCCCGATCCGGCGACGGAGTCGCCAGCACGCCGCGACAGCTTGGCACCCCATGCCACCTAGGATTCTACATCCCAGAAGCTGCGAGCGGTCCCTCCGCCAAGGCACTAGCGGGCATCAAGCGGGCTCTCTTGCGGCGACGAGCCGCGACCTCGCCTGCTCAACGCACCGTGCCGGCGCTAATCAGATTGGCGAAGATCCGAAAAGCGCCCGGCACGCCTGCCGGCAGCTGCCGGAACCACGAATAGCCGGTGAACACGTAAACACCCTTGCCGTAGCGTGCGTAGAGCATGCCCCCTGCCAAGGGATTCTCGCCCTCGTCGTTACATGCCAAGACCGCGTCGTAGCGCTCGTCCCAGTCCGACATGAAGTACAGGCCGCGTTCCTGCACCCAGCCCTTGAAGTCATCCGCGGTGATGCGATTCGGGACACTGAGCAGGGGATGTTCCGCTCCCGCGGGAAAGCTCACATCAGCGTGCTCGTCGGTGACGCGCAGCCTTGACTCTGTCATCGGATACGGCCCCAGCGTGGCCGCCGGCGCGCCGCCCGGCCCGCGTCGCCGGAACGAAGCGGTGTTGTACTGCACGACCAAAGTGCCGCCGTTCTCCACGTATTCCAACACCCGCTCGCGGGCCGCAACTAGGTCGGGCCTCGTATTGAGGGCCCGGACACCGGTGACCACGGCGTCGAAGCGGCCTAGGTCACCGGCTGCTAGATCCTCTGCGGACAGAAGCGTGACGTTCGCGCCGAGCTCGCGCAATGCGTCGGGTATCTTGTCGCCTGCTCCCATCACGTATCCGATCTCCCGCGCGAGCAGCTCGACATCAAGCCGCTCCACGCGCATGGCGGCGCGCGGGAACACGGGCGTTGCAGGAATGTGGCCGTACTCGATGGTGCGCATGCCCGATCGGATCAGCCGGCCGTCAACCGTCACTGTGGCGGTCAGCTCGCCACCGGACGCACTCCCAGGGGGAGTGAGCTGGAACTGAGCGGTCACTTCCTGGCCTCGGCGTTCGAATCGGACCTCCTTCTGCGCTGGCGAGACAGTCCAGCCGTCTGGCGCGGTCAGGGCCACCGAGGCATTCGCAGTCCCCAGATTCGAGGCCAAGCGCACCGCCACGTCCGTCGCTTCTGCATCGGTGAAGATGCGGTTCTCACGGGCGAACGCGACCGTCACGGGAGGCACGACTGCGAGTGGCCTCGTGCGCTCTCCCAGCGAGGGGTCTACCCAGCGATACACGACCGGCTTTTCGATCTCGACTTCGATGCCACGCGGCGTCTCGAAAGAAAACACCGCCCGGAGCACAGTCTGCGGTCCGGGCGAATCCCCCAAGTCCGCGCACTGCGCATCACCCTGCGGGCGCTCGGGCAGCCAGTATGGCTGCGAGTAGCAGGCGTGGGCCGGGATCTCCACGCTCGCGGACCGCTGGGCGATCCGGTTGCGCTCCAAGTCCCCCGCGCTGCCGAGGTCGGCCGCCACCAAGCCCTCCAGCCTCGTGCCCGTCCACCTCCAAGCATGGGGAGCGCGCCACAAGACGCTGCCGGTAACCTCTATGTCACCACCGGCCACGGCATCCCAGCGGTCCGCGGCGGCATCGACCCAAACGCCCGCGGCCAGTTCGATGGCCCGCACGAGCTCGGCCCGCTTGTACTCGACATCCGGACCGCCAAGCGGCTTGAGCTCCTTGTAGGCTTCCAGCAGGTGAGTGAGCGTCTCGCCCGGCCGGTCGGGTCGGTAGCTGTCCCGAGCCAAGGCCAAGCTCTCGGCAACCCTCGCCGCGCCTTCGACACGTCCCCAAGTCGTGTCAATGCCGTCGAACAGGTCCTCGGATGCCCTGCTCCCTGCCACGTGCTCGAAAAAGGTCGGCACGCTGCCCTTGCGCTGGGACGCGCCCATTGCCTGGCTTCTGTGCATGCTGCGGCTTTCGCCCGCGATCTCGGCGTAGGACCTGCCCAGGACCGGGTCGTACTCACCCAGTTCCACGCGCAAGCGCCCCGGTTGCTGCGAGGCCTGCTGCTCCATGCGTCGACCGAACGTGAAAACGTTGAAGTAATAGCGTTCAGCCCGCCATGGCGGAAGGCCCAGCTCCGGAAAGCGCCGCGGGTCCGCGGCGGCTTCGAAAGCGACTGGCCCCGTCCAGCCCACCGCTGTGTGGTGGCCGTGGCCGCCGCTCCCCGGATGGGGCGGGAACCGCGCTACGATCACATCGGGCCGGATCTTCCGGATGGAGCGCACCATGTCGCGCAGCAGCGTCTGCTCGCCCCATATGCTCAGGGCCTCCTCCGGCGTCTTGGTGTAGCCCAAGTCCACAACGGTGGCGAAGTCTTGCTCTCCGCCATCGATCCGGCGCGCTTCCAGCAACTCGTGGGTGCGTATGACGCCCATGAGATGCCCCTGCTCGGTGCCGATGCGGTTTTGGCCCCCTTCGCCGCGAGTCGCCGAAAAGTAGACCGTCCTAAAATGCCGGCCGCGGGCGAAATAGGCCATGACGGCGGTGTTCTCATCGTCGGGGTGCGCCCCCAGCATCAGCACGGTGCCGACCGTGTTGAGGCGGTCGAGGAGTTCGTGCAGCTCGGCCGAGCCGCCTGCCGGCGTCGCCGACGCCTGCGGCAGGCTGGCCAACAACAGCACCAAGACGGGCAAGCAACGGGCCATAGATCATTTCGAGTGTAACGCCTGCGGCTGGCTATTCTGGAAGCTCGTCAATGGATGACGGTGACGCGCAAGCGCTGTTCGATCGGGGCATCGACCTGTTCAACAAGCAGGAGTTCTTCGAATGCCACGAAGTGCTTGAGGAGCTGTGGACGTTTTCTCAGCAGCCCGATCGGTGGTTCCTGCAAGCGCTGATCCACTTCGCAGTGGGCTTCTACCACGCCGGGCGGAGCAATCCTAACGGGGCGACACGCCAGCTGCGCAAGGGCTTGCGCAAGATTCAGGGCTATTTGCCGCAGTGGGATGGCGTGGAAACCGGCAAGATCGCCGAAGCAGTGGAGCAACAGCTGCGAGAGATCGAGGCCGGCGGCACCGTCGCCAGCTACCCGCGTATCGTGATGTCCTCAGCCTGGCCAGGTTTGCGCTCGCCGTTGCGGAAGTGCCAAGGTAACGGGTGATGCACCCATCCGCAGAATTCCTCCACGGGCTGTTCGGTCTCGATTCGCAGGTCGCGATCGTCATCGGCGGCACCGGCGTGCTAGGCGGAGCGCTATGCGACGGTCTCGGCGGGGCGGGAGCCCACGTGATCGTGGCGGGACGCTCGCGGGAGCGCGGCGAGGCGCGGGCCGCGGCGATCCGAGACGCCGGCGGATCGGCTGATTTCGCGCCGGTTGACGTGACGTCGCGCCAGTCGTTCGAGCAGTTGCGCGACGGCGCGCAGTCCAAGCACGGACACCTGGACATCTTGGTGAACTGCGCGGGCGTCAATTCCGCTGTCCCCTACGAGGAGATCAGCGACGACGACTGGCAGAGGGTGCTGGATACCAACCTAAAGGCCACCCACTTGGGTTGCCAGATCTTCGCGCCGGTGATGGCTGCTCAGCAGAGCGGGGGCTCGATCCTGAACATCGGCAGCGTCACCGCGCACCTGCCGCTGTCCCGGGTCTTCGCCTATTCGGCTTCCAAGGCCGCGGTCAATAACCTGACCAAGAATGTGGCCCGCGAGTACGCTCAACAAGGGGTGCGGGTGAACTCGCTCAACCCCGGCTTCTTCCCCGCCGAGCAGAACCGCAAGATCCTCCAGCCGGAGCGCGTCCGGAAAATCATGGACCAAACGCCCATGGCGCGATTCGGAGAGCCGCCCGAATTGGTCGGCGCGGCCCTGCTATTGGTGGCCCGGAACGCTGGCAGCTTCATGACCGGTGCCGAGGTCTTTGTTGACGGCGGCTTCACCGGGATGCGCTTTTAGCCGCTCGTCCGATCTCCCGGCGACGCGATGTCAAGCCCGCTGCGTCGTCTCAGCGGCAGGTGCTCGGCCAGCCCGCCGGGCACTGAACCCGCTCTGTCGCTCTCCCTGCAACCCTTGCACGTAGTCTTCCACCCCGAAATCGGGCTTACGACACTCGGCACTGAAGGCAGCAAGCCAGCTTCCTGCCGACCGTTGGAGGCTGTGCTGCTCCCTGCGAACAAACGGGGACTTGGGCGGCCTGCTCGCGACGTCGGCAATCACGTTCAGCAGGGCATTGCCGTTCTCACCCAGATCGCTGGAATACCGCTCTGAAATCGACTTCAAGCTGTCGGCGAGCCGCTCCCACGGCTCCTACTGCCGCTTCGCAATCCGCTCTGGCTTGTTGATGCACAGGACAGCAAGCGTCGCTGGAACGAACAACTCGAGCGGAACCTCGCATTTCCACGATGGTGCGAGAAACGACTGGAACCTCTTTCTGAGCTGTTTGAAGCTGTCCTTCTTCACTTCGAACCTGGATAAGCAGCACAGCACAAAGAGGGACAGTCCGGAGGGGCTGTCCACGCTGCAGCGATGAGCCTCTCGGGCCGGACCCAGAGGGCTCGAACCGGTGCAGATGCGAGGGGGGCGTGGCGGCGCGACGGGACATCGACAGGATCAGGCCGAAAAACCACTTGCGGGCCCGACGCCGGCAGCCTATTTTCAGCTCTCACGACGCCGAATCGGACGCGATCGCAACTTGGTGTAGAGTCGAGGAGAAGCGCGCTTGCCGTAGCGCGAGGGAGTAGCAGTTGGCCGGTTGCTTTCGCTTGCTACCGGCGCCTCAGTCTCGCGCACAGCCACGTTTCTTCTCCCCACTCATCGAACCGAGCGTGCGGGATTCCGCTACGCTGCTTCTTCGTGGGTAGACTGAACAGGCGGAATTCCAGCATTAAGCTGCACCGGGAGATCGGCGTATCGCAGAAGGCCGTGTGGTTCCTCGTGTGAGCGCCTCGTAGAATCTGCCTGTGACACTCACGAACCCAAGCATCGTCGGTTGTCGGTATCGGCGTCGGGGCACCTGCAGACATCGGCGCGCGCTTCGGCACTTACGGAATCAATACGCAAGAATGGAGGTCAAGTCATGCCAAGTATTCTCACAGCAGAACTCGTTTCTCGATGGATAGGAGTTGCTGCCCTGGTGGCCGTTTGCGCCGCCGCTCCCATGCCCGCAGAGGCACAGAGCCGGAATGATGGTGAACAGCCTTTCGTGGCCGGCGAGGCGCTCGACTTGTCGTCGAACGCCAAGACCTACGGAGGTTTCCGATTCGCCGAGAGCATTGTCTACGACGAGACGCGGGACCTGTACGTCGCGGTCAATGCCGGAATCGCACAGAATCTCGTGCCCAACGACGGCTACGTCTCGCTGATCAACCCCGACGGCTCCGCCCACACCCTGAAGTG
This sequence comes from Terriglobia bacterium, assembly GCA_009841225.1. GTDB lineage: Bacteria > Acidobacteriota > Terriglobia > Bryobacterales > UBA6623 > VXMF01. The sequence continues at coordinate 72,847 of VXMF01000008.1, forward strand.
GATCGGTGTCAACCGCAACGGCCTGACACTGAACCACCCGCTCGGCAGCGATATCGCCAACGGCCTGCTGTATGTGGCTGACATCAACGTCGTGCGCTGGTTTGACATGCAGAGCGGCGAGCCGCGAGGCAGCGTCGCCGTGGAGGACGCGCTGTGGTTCAACGACATCGAGGTCGCCGATAACGGGACCATCTGGGCCTCGCAGACCGGGACCGGGGAGAGCGACACCTGGCGCCTCTATCGCATCTTGCCCGACGGCGGCTCGTCGGTTGTCGTCGAGGGAGCGCCGCTGGCCCGGCCCAACGGCGTCGCCTTCGATCCGGACGGTAACATCGTGGTGGTGAACATCAACGACAACGCGGTGCTCACCTTCTCCACCGACGGCGAGCTGGTCAAGACCGAGCACGCGGTCGATGGCGGCAACGACGGGCTGGTGATTCTCGAAGACGGCACAAAATACGTCTCCAGCGTCAGGATCGGCACGGTCTCGCGCATCCGGCCGGGACAGGAGGCCGAGGTCGTGGCGTCCGGTATCCCGAGCGCCGCCTCGATGTCGTACGACCCGAAGCGGAATCGTCTGCTCATCCCGATGAACAACTGGAACGCCATCACCATCGTCGAGCTCGACTGAGGAAGCGGCCCGCCGCTGCAATCCTTGCCCTGCGCAGTTCGACCAGCGTGCCGGCGGGCCTCCCCTGCCGGCACGCGGCGCTGCCGTTGGTTCCTACCCCGAAGCTCGTCAGCCACATCTTATTGTCCTGGTTGAGGCGGAATCGGAGAGGTTGGTGCCTGCTTCCACGTCCTGTGCAATCGGCGGGGGGCTTCGAAGGCCTGCCATGTGCTGTCCGGGCAGACGTTCCCGGCGTAGCCGACGGCTGGGTCGAACGTGCGGACGAAGCGGTAGGGCCCCAGGCCGGGCGGAAGAGTGTGGGTCAGCAGCAGGTCGATGCTCGTGCGGGCGGGCCGCGCAATGACGATTGGCCTCCGGCACTCAGCGGCACGCGGACTGGCAGCGGATGATCGAGATCGCCGCATGGGTCAGGCAGGCGAGGTGGCGCGGCACGTCGCGCACCCACACCCGGCAGCGATCCTCGTCGTGCGTGAAGTCCCGCACGGAGTGCAGGCGGTACTCTCGATGTGCCAGTGGTTGCGGATCAGCGCCGCCAGCTGCGTGGGCGTGCTGATCCGGCAGCAGCGCGGTCAGGCGGCGACTCGCTCGGATCTGGCCGTTACGGGCGCGCCTTGCACAGGAGGATCGGGGCGACCGCGGCGATGGCGGCGGTGTTCTTCCAAGCCCTCCCTAATGATGCGCAAGAAGCTGGCCCGATTCTGCCACAGCAGCGCGACCCAGTGGCGCTTCTTCATCTGCGGGAAATAGATTCCGCGAAATGCCATCCGAGTGAAGAACATCACAGCCCGCTCGTGGTACGGCCGATGCTTGATCTGATCTAGCGCCCGCTCCGTCGATTCAGGGGAATAAGACTCCGTCCAAGCCTGATGAACCTCTTGCTCGGCCGCTTCGATGCTGATGTGTTCCGGCGTGTAGGCCATGCGGAACGGCCGGAAATCCAGCCAGTGCTTGGGACGCGTCAGCCGCCCCTGCTCCATCAGGCGGTCATACAGGGGTGTCGCCGGATACGGGGTCATCAGTCCGTACACCGGCAGCCCAGGAGGCCAGCTCGCAATCGCATCGAGCGTCTCTTGAGCCACGCCCGGACGGTCGCCGTCCATCCCGAAGATGAACGAAGTGATCGAATAGATGCCCCGGCTGGCCAGTCTGTCCAAGACCTGTCCGTACAGGTCCGGCTTGTTGAAACCCTTGTTGACGTCCTTGAGGCTGGCCGGGTCGATGGATTCCAAGCCCATGAAGATCCAGCGGCCGCCGCTCTCCTTGATCAGATCCGCCAGCTCTTCGTCCTTGAGCAAGTTCATGCTGATCTGCGCCACCCACGGTATCTGGGCGTCTTGGGCGATCATCTCCCGCAACAGCGATTTGGTGCGCTTGACATTAATCGCGAAGTTATCGTCGATGAAGAACACCGCGACCCGGCCGCCCTCGGCTCTTGCCCGCGCCTTCAAGCGCAGGATCTCGTCGATCACGCTCTGGTTGCTGCGAAAGCGGATCGAGTCTCCGAAGAAGCCTGTAACGGTGCAAAAGTCGCAGCCGTACGGACAGCCCCGCCCGGATTCGATCGGCACCACGTAGAGACTCTTCCAAGTGCTGCCCGCCTTCTCCAGCAGGTAGCGGCCCCACTTGGGAACCTTGGCAACCAGGTCGAACTGCCGCAAGTCCATCGTCTCCCAAGGGATCTGGGGATAGTCTTCCAGCGACGGCTTGATCTCCGCGCCCGATTCGTCCACGGGCATGTAGACTTCCTGCAGCTGGCCAGCGGCGGCATCGTTCACGATCTTCGGCCACAGATCGTCGGCCTCGCCGAGGGCAACAGCGTCAGCGTGGCGCGGTTCGCCGTCCTTGCCGATCGGCTCGTTGGGCACCTCCGTGACATGCGGGCCGCCCATCACGACCTTGGCTCCGGCGGCCCGAATCGCGTCGGCCATGCGATAGGCCCGGGCGGCCATGCGCGTCATCGCGCCGATGCCTGCCAGCTCGATGTTGTTATCGCGGACAAACTGCGCGATGCTCTCCTCGGTCATGCTCTGGGCATTGCCGTCGATGAGGAACACCTTGTGACCGGCCGGCGTCACAGCCTGCAGAACGAACATCCACAGGTGTGGCATGTAGTTCTTGGTGACTTGGTTGTCCGGGTTGTAGAGAAGAATGTTCACAGTGCATCCGGCCGCTTGGATTTCGAGGACGCTTGCAGCCGAACGCCAACAAACCCGAGGCACTACACAGAGTGTCGTTGTGCTCCAAAGAGAGTAGCACGGAGTGCCCGCCGTGTGACGGCGAGCAAGGCCTATAACACTCCCTTGCCCGAAACGCGGCCGCGCGGCTAGGCTTGGCCGCTGAACACAATCAGGGCCTAGTCCGCCCGATCGCGGACTTCGCCTGCTCTGGGCGAAGCTCGCGAGGACTTCCAGCGCGCTGGCCAAGAAGATCAGCCGCCGCCCGAAGATGCCGCATGAGGTTCCGCAAGGGCAGCCGGGCCCAGATCTGTCGGACGGCCGCAACGGTTGCGGCAAGCACTTCCATCTACTACGCTTGCAGTGTGCGCTTGGCACGATTCGGAATCTGCATCTGCGCAGCCGTGCCGGCTTGGTCGGCACCTGCCGCAGTCCTGATCCAGCCCTCCGATATCAGGCTCCAGAGTCCGGGCGAATCCCAGCGCATCGTGCTGTCCGGAGGATCGGGCTGCGAGACATCCAGCACGGATCCAAGAGTGGCCGCGGTTGAAGGAAACCGCGTCGTGGCACACGCTCCGGGGCAAGCTCGAATCGACGTGCGCTGCGCCGATGGATCGGCTGCGACCACCGTCCAAGTCGGGAACCGGCGCTCCGCTATGGGAGTCGGCTTCGAGCGCGACCTGCTTTCGATCCTTACCACCAAGGGCTGCAACTCGTCCGCGTGCCACGGCTCGCCGGCCGGCCAGAACGGCTTCAGGCTTTCCCTGTACGGCTCGGACCCCCGCTTTGATTACGACATGATCGTGAACCAGCATGCGGGGCGGCGAATCTCGGCCGAATCGCCGGAAGACTCGCTACTGCTGGCCAAGCCGAGCTTCGCGATCGCTCACGGCGGGGGCCAACTCATGACACCCGCGTCGGACGAATACGCAACCATCCTCGAATGGTTGCGGCAGGGTACGCCGTACGGTGCGGGCGGCACGCGGTTGGAGAGACTTGAGATCCATCCGGGCGAGCAGGTGCTGACCGGCGCGGGCCAGCGCCAGCCCGTCGTCGTGGTCGGCCGACTTTCCGACGGCTCGACGCGCGATCTGACCGCGGAAGTCCGCTACGCCGTCAAGGACGAGGCCGTCGTGACACTCGAAGACGACTGGACCGTCACCGCGAAGGCTCCCGGCATGACAACCGTTATGGCCCGCGCAATGGGCAAGGCAGCCGCGGCACAGTTTATCGTCGTCGAAGAGTCGCCGAGCCGCGGCCTGCGGTTCCCCGATCCCGCCAATTTCATCGACGAGCATGTCTTCGACAAGCTCCGCGACGTCGGTGTCGAGCCGTTTCCGCTCAGTGACGACCGCACTTTCCTGCGTCGGGTGTACCTGGACACTGTCGGAGTCCTGCCAACGGCAGGGGAGGCCGAGGCCTTTCTTGCGAGCGACCGCCCCGACAAGCGCTCGGCCCTCGTGGATCGGCTGCTGGACAGCGAAGAGTACTCCACACAATGGCTAGTGAAGTTCGAGGACTGGTTCCGGAATTCCCAGTACTACTCCCAAGGCCGCACCAACGGCTCGTTCAAGCGCTGGCTGCACGACTCGATCCGCGAGGACTGGCCCTACGACGAGATGGTGCGCGCGATGCTCACGGCCGAGGGCGACACCACGGTGCGCCCGGCCGGCAATTTCTGGCATCCAGCGATCGACTTCATGCTCAAGAAGTTCGAAGTCGAGAAGGCGGTGCCAACCATCACCCGCTTGTTCTTGGGCCAGCGGCTCGAGTGCGCCCAGTGCCACAACCACCCGCTGGAGAACCTCACCCAAGACGACTTCTACGGGCTGGCGGCCTTCCTGGCGCGCACGCGGGTCAAGCACGGCTATGGCCAGTACCGCAGGATCTGGTACGACGACCGGCGCGGAGAAATCGAGCATCCTGTCACCAAGCAATCGGTCAAGCCACGCTTTCTGGGCGGCGAACAGCCCGAGATCCCTACCGGAACGAGCCGCCGTGAGGTCCTGGCAGACTGGGTCACGCGCACCGAGCAAACTCAATTCGCCCGAGCCACCGTCAATCGCGTGTGGTACGAGTACTTCCAGCGCGGCATCGTCGAGCCCTTTGACGACTTCCGCTCTACCAACCGGGCCACGCACCCGGCACTGCTGGACGATCTGGCGCGCTACTTCATCGATTCGGGCTTCCGCTTCAAGGCCCTGCACCGCCTGATCCTCAACTCCAAGACCTACCAGCTCTCGGCTCACGTGCCGGGCCGCCCGGGAGGCGAGCGGCCGCTCGAGGACGCGCTCTTCGCTCGCTACCTGCCGCGCAAGCTGCCCGCGGAAGTGCTGCTGGACGCGATCTCGCGAGTCACCGGCGTCGCAGAGGAATTCAACAACTACCCGGCCGGCACATCCCCCAAGGAACTGATCGCGAGCATTGGCGCCACGCACTTCCTGACCACATTCGGCCATCCGCGCAGGGATATCATGGAAGCGCGTTCCAACGCGCCCTCGCTGGCCCAGGCCTTGCAGATGATGAACGGCGACGTGCTCGCCGGGCGCATGGAGGCGGAGGGGTTCGTGCTGGACACGCTGTTGCGGCAGGGGCTGAGCGATGGCGCGATCATCGACACGCTATACGGACGGGCCTTCTCGCGCACTCCCGAGGCCGCTGAGCGCGAGGCTCTCGAGGCCTACCTCGCAGCCGAATCCGCGGCTGGACGAGACCGGCGGCAGGGCTTGGCAAACATGCTCTGGGCAATCCTCAACACGAAGGAATTCCAGATGAACCTCTGAGGAAATCCGCTATGCAGCTTTCCGAAATGCGCGCACGCTACTCCCGCAGGGACTTCCTGCGCATGGGCGGATTCTCGATCGCCGGTATCTCGCTCCCTCAACTGCTCGCCGCCTCGCCAGGGCGTAGCGACATGTCGTGCCTCGTCTACTTCCACACTGGCGGGCTGTGCCAGCACGACTCGTTCGATCCCAAGCCTGACGCGCCGCGGGAGGTGCGTGGCGGATTCGGCACGATCCCCACGACCGTTCCAGGAGTGCGGTTCAGCGAACTGCTGCCACGCAGCGCGGCGAACTTCAAGCGCCTCTCTGTGATCCGGTCGATGTTCTCGCTGGAGGCCATCCACGAAAAGGCCAAGCAATACGCCTTTTCCGGGCAGCGGCCCAACAACGCCTACAAGCACCCGGTCTACGGCTCGGTAGTGGCGCACGAATTCGGCACTCGCAACGGCCTGCCGCCATTCGTTGTGATTCCCAAGAAGGACATCTGCGCGGAAGCAGGTTTCCTAGGGTCGGCCTACGACCCGTTCATAGCAGGAGATCCTTCCAAGGAGAAGTACTCCGTACAGGACTTGACCCTGCCGACAGGCCTGGGGCTGGAAGAAGCCCGCGGCCGCGCCCGCCTGCTCTCCGCGCTGGACGCACGGCTCGAGGCTGTCGAGAAATCCGGCGTGGTCGGCAGCATGGACCACTTCTACCAGAAAGCCCTCGACCTGGTCAGTTCGCCAGAGGCGAAGCGGGCATTCGACATCGGTTCAGAGCCCGACAAGGTGCGCGACGCATACGGGCGCACGACCGGCGGCCAGGGCGCCCTGCTGGCCCGGCGGCTGATCGAGGCAGGCGTGCGATTGGTGACGCTCTTCCACGGCGGCTACGACACCCACTCCGACAACGACAAGACCAACAAGAAGCTGTACCCAGAGTTCGACCAATCCTTCAACGCGCTCTTGGAAGATCTGGATGCTCGGGGGCTGCTCGATTCGACACTGGTCTTGGCGATCGGCGAATTTGGGCGCACTCCGGAAATCAACCACTCGGCCGGGCGGGACCACTGGCCAAGCGTGTTCTCCATCGCGGTCGCGGGAGCGGGAGTGCCCGGCGGCCAAGTGATCGGCAGCTCGGACGCGATGGGTGCGGAACCGACGGAGCGGCCGATTTCCATCGAGGATCTGGGCGCGACGATCTACAGCAAGCTGGGTATTGACACGCACACGCAATACCACGCGCTCGGGCGGCCGATCAGGATCAACGATGGCGGGGAACCGATTCCCGAGCTCTTCGCGTAGCCGCTACGCCCCCGCGGCGCGGCTTGCGCACGCAAGCGTCCTGGCGCTAGCGGGTGCCCTGGCGGCCGAGGATCCGTCCGACCCGTGGATCGACCGCATCGAACCGCTGGGCGGACAGGTGGCTACCGCTGTCGATGTGACTCTGGTAGGCAGCAATCTCGAGCTTCCTGCGACGCTGGAATTCGATTCTTCTCACCTGACATGGCAGCCGGCAGGCTCTGACGGCCAGGGCGCCCTCACGGGCCGGATCTTGATCGGTGCGGACGCACCGCTAGGGCCTCATATCGCAACGCTGCGCACCCCGCGAGGGCTTTCAAACTCACGCATGTTCTACGTCGATGGATTTGCCTCGACGCTCGAGGTGGAGCCCAACGACACCATCGCCGGCGCACAGACGATCCGCCTCGGACCGCAAACGATCCAAGGCGGGATGCACCAGCTGAAGGATATCGACACCTATCAGTTTGAGGCCAGAGCCGGGGAGCGTTGGACGTTTGACCTGCGGTCGATCGAATACGGGGGATTTCTCGAAAACGACATGTCGCTGCTCGACAGCGCTGGCGACCGAGTCGCCTTCAACGACGACCGCGACGAATACTTGGAAACACCGTTCATCGAGCACACCTTCGAGCTCTCGGGCACGTACTACCTCAAGCTCGACCAATACCGCGGCCCGCAGCGCGTCAATTGCCACAAGAACTGCGGGTATATGCTCCGCATCGGCAACCTTCCCGTGGCCCACGCGGCATTCCCTCTGGGAGCGCGCGCGGGCCAGCAGGTCGAACTCTCGCTGCGCGGGCGGTGGCTTCAAGACGTGGAGAGGATCTGGTTGGCACCAGTCCGTCGCGCCGAGTACTACCGGCTGACATTCCCGTACACGATTCCTCTGCGGGTCACGGATACGGCGCTTCGGCGCCTAGCGGTGGACATCGAAGAGCGGAACGGAGACCGCGTCACAGGCAGGCTGACCATACCCCGCGATGCTCCTCGAGGCCTGTGGCGCATCTGGGCAGAGTCGCCGGGCGGCAGTACGGATGCCATCAGCTTCGAGGTCTCGGACATGGCCGAGCCCGATTGCGCCGAAGCGATTTCGCCCTCGCCCGAGGGCGTCGCCTGCAACAGTGTTCTGCGCCGCCACGATGAGGAGCACGAGTATTGGCTCGAACTTCGGGCTGACCGACCGGTCGTGGTCACCACGCTGGCGGCACAGCTCGGGCTGCCCAATATCGACACCGTGCTCGAGCTGTTCGACAGCGACGGATCTTTGGTAGCCGAGCACGATGACCTGATGTCGGGCCAAGGCACGGTGATCGGCAATCCGGACTCGATGCTCTATTTCCGAGCGCCGGAGAGCGGCCGCTACCGCCTATTGGTGCGCGACCGAATTGACCGCGGCGGGCCCGACATGGCGTACCGGCTGCGCATCGAAGAGCGCGAGCCTCGCTTCGCCTTGCTGGCGGCGCCTGAAAACCTGAACGTAAATGCCGGCACGACGGAGCGCATTGACGTGCTGATGATGCCCGAACCGGGCTTTCGCGACGTGGTTGATGTCTGGATCGAAGGACCGCCGCAAGGTGTATCGGAGGCGCTAGGGCAGTTCCGGGCCGAGCAGTACTTCGGCCCTTCCGGTGATGGCGACAATGTCGTCATCCCGACTGCATTCTTGGATGTGGCGGTCGCAGCGGACCTGCCGGCGGGGGACTATCCGCTCCGAATCCTCGGAAAGGCGCACGGCAGCGACGAGACGGTCAGAGCGTTCTCGACGCTCTGGATCGGACCTCCGCGGAAACGCAACGACGTTCGCCGCCCGTTGGAGTCCGTCCGGCTGACAGTGGTCGATCCACCAAAAGCGACAGAGGAAAAACCTGCCGGAGCGACACTAGCAGGCGGGTCTGAGTGACGAGACTCGTATGCGTTCCGGAGCAGTTCACGCCGGGTTACGGAGATTCTCGCAGGCCGGTGCGTGCGATTCGCGGATCTCTCACCGCGAGATTGCCCCGAGCGTGCACGGCGACAACCACACGGCGATTCAGTAGCGTCCTAGCGGGTAGGATTTCGACTCGCTCGAGGGCTCGAGGCCTGAGCGGACCGTCCTAACGAACTGCTCCTTTACAGGCGCTCTACTGGATCGTGAGCGTCGGCTGTTCGGGCTCGTCATCAACCACTTCGTCAATCTCGTCGGTGCGCGGCACGACCACCGCGGCTGCGACGACATCATTGTCTTCGAGGTTGACCAGCCTCACGCCTTGGGCCGAGCGCCCCGTGGCGCGGATTTTGTCCGAACTGGTGCGCAGTATCTTCCCGTTACGGGTCACGACCATGACCTCGTCGTCGGGCAGCACGCGCATGACTGCCACAACTGCCCCGTTGGCCTTGGTGATCTTGGTGTTGATCACGCCCTTACCCGCCCGCGCGGTAAGACGGTACTTGCCCAGCTTGGTGCGCTTTCCATAGCCGAACTCGTTGACTGTGAGCACCAAGTGTTCGTCGGTAGCGCAAAGCATGCCAATGACGTAATCCTCGTTCATCAGCCGGATGCCCCGCACGCCCCGAGCAGTGCGGCCCATCGCCCGCACCTCGCCATTATTGAAGTGAATCGCCTGGCCTTGATTGGTGGCAATCAGGACCTTGTCGTCCCTCTCAGACAATCTGGCCGCGACCAGCTCGTCTCCCTCCGCCAAGGACAGGGCGATGATCCCGCGCGACATCGGACGCGAGAAGACCTCCAGCGAACACTTCTTGACCGTGCCCTGGCGCGTCACCATCATGATGTACTTGTCTGAGTCAAAGCTCGACACGGGTAGGAATGCCTGCACGGTCCTTTCGTCAGGCCGCAGCGAGAGCACATTGACGATGTTGCGTCCCTTTCCGGAAGCGGGCACTTCGGGAATGTTGTAGACCTTGAGCCAGTAGACGCGCCCCAGGTTCGTGAAGACCAAGATGTAGGAATGGGTGGTGGCGAAGAACAGGCGCTCTACAAGGTCCCCGTCCCTCGTGGTCATGCCGATGCGGCCCCGACCGCCACGCGACTGCTTGCGGTAGGTGTCCAAGGCAGTGCGCTTGAGGTAGCCGTTCTTGGTCACCGTCACGACCATGCCCTCGTCTGCGATCAGGTCCTCGATCGAGATTTCGCGGACTTCCTCGCCGATCTCGGTGCGGCGCGGGCTTCCGAACTTCTTCTTCAGGCCCCGCAGCTCGTCGATGATGACCTGGTTGAGAACTGCCTCTGACCCGAGGATTTCTTCGTATTCGGCGATCTTCTTCTGCAACTCTTCAAGTTCATCGAGGATCTTCTGGCGCTCCATGCCGGTCAGACGCTGCAGCTGCAGCTCGATGATGGCCTGCGCCTGGCGCTCCGTGAAGTCGAAAGGCCTGAAGGTCGCGTCGGCACCTTGGCGCAGGAAGCGCTTGTAGTCAACCTCGATCTCCCCGGTCAGTCCCGCCTTGGCGTCCTTGGGCGTGGCCGATGCCCGAATCAGAGCGATCACTTCGTCGATGCGCAGCAGAGCCTTGGCGAAACCGAGCAGAATGTGCTCCCGCTCGCGCGCCTTGCGCAACAGGAAGTTCGTGCGCCGGCGGACTACGTCCTGGCGATGACCGATGAAGATCTTGAGGTATTCGATCAGGCCGATTTCCTTCGGCCGGCCATCCACGATGGCGAGCATACCCACGCCCGAGCCGTGTTGTAGGTCGGTGTGCTTGTAGAGGTTGTTGAGCACGACCTCGGGGTTGTCCCCACGCTTGACCTCGAAAACGATGCGAATGCCGGAGCGGTCACTCTCGTCGCGGATATCGCTGATGCCTTCGATCTTCTTCTGATTGACCAGCTCCGCCGCCTTCTTGATCAAGCGGGCCTTGTTGACTTGATACGGCACTTCGCTGACCACGACAGCCATGCGATCCTTGCGCAGCTTCTCAATCTCAACCTTGGCGCGTACCAAGATGTGCCCGCGGCCGGTGGCATAGGCCTGACGGATTCCCGCCGTGCCGCACAGAATGCCGCCCGTGGGGAAATCAGGCCCCTGCACCATCGCAATAATGCGCTCGAACCTTGTGTTGGGGTGCTTGATCAGCTGGATCGTGGCGTCCACCAGTTCGCCGAGGTTGTGGGGCGGGATGCTGGTCGCCATGCCCACCGCAATGCCGTTGGAGCCATTGACCAGCAGGTTCGGCGCGGAAGCTGCCAAGCACTCGGGCTCTTCGGCGGAATCGTCATAGTTGGGCCGGAAATCGACCGTGTCCATGTCGATGTGCTCCAGCAGCGCCTCTGCATACGGAGCAAGCCGAGCCTCCGTGTAGCGCATGGCGGCGGGCGGGTCGCCATCGAGGGATCCGAAGTTCCCCTGCCCGGTCACCAGCAGCTCGCGCATGCTGAACGGCTGGGCCATGCGCACAAGCGTCTCGTAGATCGAGGAATCGCCGTGCGGGTGGTACTTGCCCATCACCTGGCCGACGATGCGGGCGCACTTGCGGGGCGGCCGGTTCGACCGCAGCCCCTCTTCTCGCATGGCGTAGAGAATGCGCCGCTGCACCGGCTTGAGACCATCCCTGACGTCGGGCAGGGCACGCCCGATGATGACCGACATCGCATAGTCGAGATACGACTTGCGCATCTCGTTCTCGATGTCAATCGGGCTGATGTTGTGATCCAAGTTATCGGGACCGCTCAAGATTCCTTCGGAATCGTTCGTATGGTCTTCTGGCATAGCACCTGTTGTGGGGGGGCTCTCTCAATTATACAACTTGTTCCAAACCCAGCAGGAGAAGTCCACCTGCGCGAGAGAGGTAGAAGCGGCGGTTCAACCGGTGCCCAAGAATTCAAGTCCCGGACTCTCCGAAATCGACTGTAATTGGTTCAACAATCACAAGTTATGCGAACATTCTCGGATCCTCAACGCGACACCGGTGATACGCTGATACCACGATGACTCCCGGGTCACGGCGGCCGACGCAACGGTGGGAGTTCGCCTGGTTCGAGGTCGCCCGGAAGACGCCCCGGCGCTCACCGATCAATCGGCAAGGGACTGACACGTCCGTGCGCTTGATCCCGGCCCGCGCACAACCGCAAGAAATGCGCTACGCAGAGGCTTCAGCTCGGATCCAGGAGGCAGCCCTGCCGGGCGGCCTGCGCGCCGTGAGGCATATGATCGCGTCCTGCATGCTTTGGCTGGGATGCTTCCACGCGCTTTCAGGCGGCGGATTGGCGCAAGATCTGCCGCGAGTCCGCGACGGCCTGGTGGCGCTCTACGACTTCGGCTCCCTCAAGGGTGAACTCGTGCCGGATCGCTCGGGCTTCCTAGAAGTGGCAGATACGAAGCTGGACGACCCTGACGCGGTGACACTGGCAGGCGGTTCCTTGATGATCGACCGGCCGACCAGGCTGCGCTCTCTGGAGCGTGTCGCGAAGATCGCGGACTTGGTGCGCGTATCCGGCGAGCTGACGGTAGAGGCCTGGATCGAGCCCGTCGCTCAAGGCGAAGCCACAAGCGCAGGCATCGTCATGATGTCCAACGGAACGAGTCAGCATAATTTCGCGCTGGTCCAAGCGGGCGACCGCTTCGAAGCTCGATTTCGCACGAGTAGAACGGGAACCGGAGAAGCCCATCCACTCCGGACGCCTGAAGCCAGCGCCAGACCCGCACTGACGCACGTGACTTTCACCCGCGATCGTACCGGGAGAGCGCGAGTTTTCCTCGACGGAGAGATTGCTTCCGAAGCCACGATCGCAGGATCCGCCTCGGACTGGGAAAAGACAACGCTCCTGATCGGAAACGGCCCCCGGGGCCGGGAGCCCTGGCTGGGAAGCGTGTACTTGGTCGCCATCTACGGCCGCGACCTGCTGGCCGAGGAGGTGGGGCGGAACTTCCGTGCAGGGCCGAGCCTAGTCGAGCCGGTTCCTGTCAAGGTGTCCGCAAGGCCGACGCTGTTCGAGGACAAGATCGCTCCGCTTCTGGCAAGCCACTGCCTTGACTGCCACGATTCCGCCGTGAGGCAGGCAGGGTTGGACCTTTCGTCGCGGGAGTCAGCCCTGGCAGGAGGAGACCACGGCAATGCCATCGTGCCGGGGGCGGCGAGCGAGAGCCTTGTGTGGCTGATGGCGGAATCGGAAGCGATGCCGCAGAACCGCCCGCCGCTATCGGCGGCCCAGAAGCAGGCTCTGCGCGAATGGATCGATGGCGGGGCAGCTTGGCCATACGAGACTATCGACCCCGCCCTCGACGGCCGCGGTGGACACGACCTCCCCAGCGCAGTCCGCAGGCTTACGGCTTCCGAGTACGCCGCCTCGATACGCAGTGCAACGGGAGTCGATCTCTCGGACGAAGCGGCTCGACTCGTGCCGCCGGATCTTCGCGCGGACGGATTCGAGAACACAGCCTACAACCTCACGGTGGACTTGCGGCATGTAGAAGCGTATGCCCGGCTAGCTGAGTCCGCAGCAGAGCGAATCGACATCAAACGCATGGTGGGAGACGGCACCGACCTGGCGGACAGCCGCATTCGACGAATGGGGGAGCGAATTCTCCGGGGCCCGCTCTCAGAACGCGAGATCGACCTGTACCGTACCCTCGCAGAATCCGTGCGGTCCTCGGGGGGCAGTTTCGAGGGGGCCGTCCGGCATGTGGTGGAAGCCATGCTGCAGTCGCCGCGTTTCCTCTACCGCATCGAGCAGCAGAAGGGCGACGGAAGCCGTTGGCCGACCGACGCCCACGAACTCGCGGCACGGCTCAGCTACATCATCTGGGGAGAGCCGCCTGACACGGCCTTGTCTACCGCCGCAGCCGCGGGTACCCTTCACGATGTCGAGGAGCTGCGGAGCCAAGTCCGCCGGATGCTGGCTGATCCGCGGGCAGTCGCACGCTCGGTGGAATTCGTCGCCCAGTGGCTCGATCTGGGGCGGCTCGAAACCCTGCGCCCTGACAGCGAGCAGTTTCCCCTGTGGAATCCGCAGTTAGGGGCGGACATGCGTTCCGAGACAATCGCCTTCTTCAAGGACCTGGTCTGGGATCAACGACGGCCGCTTGCGGACCTGCTCAATGCGCAGTTCACCTACCTCACCCCTCCTCTCGCCACGCACTACGGCCTCGACGGTCAGGGGTCCGGACTGAGACGTTACGAACTCGCTGGCATCCCAAGCCGGGGAGGAATTCTGACGCAGGGCGCGGTGTTGACGAAGGGCGGAAGCGAGGCATCTATGGTCACCCGGGGGCTCTTCGTTCTTGAGGACCTGCTCTTCGGCGAAGTCGGCTCCCCTCCTCCCGGCACCGACACCACGCCCGTGCCGGCTAGCGCCGGGCGATCCCGTCGGGCCATTGCCACCGACCGGGTGGAAAGCCCGGCCTGCGGGGGCTGTCACGGCAGGTTCGAGCCTCTGGCCTTCGGGCTGGAGCGGTTCGACGGCCTCGGCAGCTACCACGATATCGACGAGCACGGCAATGAACTGCGAGAGGACGGCGAGATTCTGTTTCCGGGCTCCGACGAACCGGTCGCGTATGCCACGTCTGCCGAAATGATGGAACTGCTCGCCGCAAGCGACCGTGTCCGACGCAATCTCACCAGAAAAGTCACCCAGTTCGCTATCGGCCGGCCACTTTCGCCAACTGACGATCCCGCGGTCGACGGAATCCATCGGCGCAGCCAAGCAAGCGGCGGAACCTACGCAAGCCTAATCGAGGCGATTGTCACAAGCGATCTGGTCCGAAGGTCGCAGACAGAGCCGTAGCCGCACAGCTATGATGGGAGCCGCAGCTAGATGACCAACCGTCACATCAGCCGACGAACGGTTCTCAGAGGCGTAGGGGGAATCGGGATCGGCCTGCCCCTGCTTGACGAAATGCGGGCCAGTGCGTCCGCTGCCGTTCCAGTGCGGGCGTTCAATGTCTTCTTCGGCCTCGGGATTCCGGCACCTCTGCAGTCCGAGGGATTCGATGGCGTGATGGAGCCCCTGCGACCGCTCGCGGACAGGCTCTTGATCCTGCGAAACGTCGATCAGGTTCGTTGCGACGAGTCAGGCATCAACGCTCACTTCGACGGCTCCAGCGGGGCGTTCACGGCCGAGCCTCCGAACGGCGAAGCGCGCGCGGGCGGTCCCTCCATTGACCAAGTCGTTCGCCAGACGCACTACCCGAACGGACAGCCTCGAGGAGTCACTCCGACGGTGATCGCCGGCACCTATTTCCGGCGGAGCCGCATCAGCAGGTACGTCCACAGTTACCGTTCTGACGGCACGGTGGCGGCGGCCATGCAGGAGAAGCCCCGTGATCTGTTCGACCGGGTGTTCGGGCGAATCGAACTGCCGGAAGGCGCTGCCGGCGAAAAGGAGCGCTTCCGCCGGAGCGTGCTCGATGCCGTGGTGGGACAGTACCAGCACTTCATTGGGGACAATTCCCCGCTGGGCGCCGAATCGAGGTCTCGCTTGGCGGACCACCTAGACCGCATCCGCGAGTTTGAGCAACGCGCATTCTCGCAACGGCGGGAGGAACCGAACGGACCCCAGTTGCCGCCGAGATCGCGGATCGCCCACGGGGGATACGCTGACCCGGGCGGCGAGGGGATCGACATGGATCTTGCCGCCCTTACGAGCGAATGGCGGCTGACGGCGGATTTGTACGCGCTGGCGGTCGAAATGGATCGCGTACGATTCGGTTCGCTGACGTTTCTGGCGGCTGGTGAGCGCTTGCGCATCCGAGGGGATTACGAATTCGCCGGCCGCAAGGTCTTTGAATTCGATGACGCCGGACAGCGCGACGCCACAGGCGCAAAGGCGTGCAGTCATGAATGGTGGCATGACTACAAACCGGAGAGCCAGAATCCGCAATTGCGTGCCCACGCTCATATGCACCTGCGGGAGGCAGCCTACTTCCTGCATCGGCTCGACGCCGTGCGGGACGCCAACGGGCAGTCCGCTCTGCAGAACTCGATGGTGACGGTTTCGACCGAATCGGGCGATGGCAGGCACTCAGACGTCAAGCGCGAGCTTTCCGGTGTCTTCCACGCGATCTCCGGTGCGGGCGGCAGGTTCAAGACCGGGCAGATACTCGACTTGGGAAGCGAGGCGCTCGACCTGTACAACACGATGCTCGATGCGATGGGAGCCACTGATCGCCTCGGCCCCGCGGACCGCGAAGGCCGACCGACCGACTCCATCCGCGCGTAGCGCGGCGCGCCAGTCAATTCCCCGAGCGCAAGCTCTTGAACGCGACCGATAGGCGTGGCCGACAAACTGCAACTGCAGGCCGACGCCAACACGCCTATCCCTCATCGGTCCGCTCGGCCGGTGGCGTCGTGCCGCCAGTCGGCGACTCCGGGGAGCCGCACTCTGATCGCTCTTGACGAGAGCTGATCGGCACGTGCAGAGAGGTGAATACGACCGAGGCATGGCCGGGCTGGACGTGTCAACCCTCTGCCAGACGCGCCGTCTGGCATAAGCCCGCGGCTGCCCCTGTGGGGCATCGTTGACACAGACCAGCTGGGACCGGTCGTCGAGCGAGGGAACGCTCGCTCATCGGGCGAGCATCCGGCCTTTCGGGCGGTGGCAACGAGGATCATTCGTCAACGCGGTCGATGACGTGAGCCCCGCGGTCCTCGGGGAAGGTCGCCATAGGACCGACCCGGGCAAACGTGCCGCCATCGCGCAGGCCGAACCCTCGGGCAATGCTCGGCACATCGGCGTGGAAGGAGCGGACGAAGGCCGCGAGCTCGTTCACGAGATCTGGGTGCTCCGCGGCTAGGTTGTTGGATTCAGTAGGGTCCGCGTAGACGTCGTAGAGCGCCTGCTGGCTTCGTTGCTGCGGCCGGCCCCGCCCCGGAGGGCCCGGGCGACCGGCACCGCCTCGACCGCCTGGTGGGCCCTGCCCCGGGCGACGCGCGCCGCCTGCCCGGCCTGGCGGGCCCTGCCCCGGACGCCTGCCCGGCCCGCCGAGCCCTAGCCATCCCGGCACGGTCTCGACATACTTCCACTTCCCGCGAAACAGAGCTCGACCAAAGTTGGAGCCGAAGACCAAGTCGCCGCGCTCGACGGATCGCCCGGCAGCGATCGCGGGCCACATGTCGAACCCATCCAACGGCTTAGAGTCTGTCCGAGGGACCCCCGTGGCGGAAAGCAGTGTCGGCAGCCAGTCCAAGGCGCTGACCTGCTGGGAAAGGACTCCCGGCTCGATCGTGCCGGGCCAGTTCACGAGGCCCGGCACGCGCGTGCCGCCCTCGTAGGGGCTGCCCTTGCCGCCGTGGAGTGGGCTGTTGTTCCCACCGCCTGACGGGATTCCGCCGTTGTCGCTCACCCAGATCACGAGCGTGTCCTGGCGTAGCCCTTCCCGCTCGAGAGCCTCGATCAGGGACGCGACCGAGTCATCAAGATGAGTCACCATTGCGGCGTAGGTCCGCCGAACTTCGTCATCGACGCGCGCGTACCGCTCCAGATACGGTTCGACCGCCTGCAAGGGCGCGTGCGGCGCATTCCACGAGACGTACATGAAGAAGCGGGTTTCCTTGTCGCGGCCCTCGAGCAGGCGGAGCGCTTCCTGGGTATACAGGTCCGTCGTGTGGCCCTCTTCTTCGATGGGCTCGCCGTTCCGATGCCAGTCTGGAGCACCCATCAGCACGTCGCTGTTGTGGGAGTAGTGGTCAAGCCCGCCGGTCAGCGAGCCGTAGGAGTGGTCCCAGCCGCGCTCGTTGGGGAAGTAGGCGCGCCTTCCGTGGCCGAGATGCCACTTGCCCAGGTACCAAGTCTGGTAGCCCGCGTCCCGAAAGATCTCGCCGACCGTGGTTTCCTCGAGCGGCAGGCCGCCGTGGTCGATGATAGGACCGAAAATCCCGAACCGCAACGGGGAGCGGCCTGTCATGATCGCAACACGGGTCGGCGTACAAAGCGAAAACGCGTAGTAGCGGTCCAGGCGCAACCCTCCGGACGCCAAGCTGTCGATTGCGGGCGTCTCGATCGCGCTCCCGTTGAAACCGACGTCGTTCCAACCGAGGTCATCTGCCATCATCAGCAAGATGTTCGGTCCGGCGCCCCACGCCGCCAGCGTGGAGGCCAACACCAGCGGCGCGAGGCCCGCTGCTCGTTTTGCTGCTCTCATGGCGCACTCCCTAGGGCCCGTCAGACCCGCTTGACTCCGATCGTGAGCGTTCCGACCTGGGCGTTGCCTTCGGTCGTCATCGTCGGAAAGACGCCGATCGGCTCTTCCCCTCCGGTCGTCCAGTACTTGACTCGATCCTTGGAGTTCGGAAAGGGCGTCGGGTGGCGCTCTGCGTAGGGCTCCGTCTGATGGATCGAGTCGGTCAAGTCATCGGGGAAATAGAGCTGGGTCGTGAGCAATTCCTGGCCGCCAAGATGCACCTTCACGTGTACGTGCACGGCGCGCGGGTTGTACCAGCCGGGGTAGATTGTCAGGAATTCCGCCTCGCCCTGATCGTTCGCCAATTGGGAGCCGCGCAGGAATCGTTTCGGGCCGGTCGGCTCACGATGGCCGCCGCGAACTCCGCCGGGCGGTCCGGCAGGCGGACGTTGTCCAGCTCTGGGCGGACGCGGCCCGCCAGTCCGACCTCGTGCTCCGCCGCCGGGTGGGCGGCCCCCGCCACCCAATCTGGGCGGAACGTTGGGATCGACGTCGGGATGGCCGCTGTAGTTGCCGAGAGCATCGCAGGACCAGATCTCGGTCCTAACCCCCGCGATCCCCTCGCAGCCCTCGGCGTCGACGATCTTCATGCGCAGCAGGAGGTCGACGCCCGGCTTGCCAGAGCGCACGTCATGCCGATCTTCGGCATCCTGGATGTGGTAGGGGCCATCGATCTGTGTCGAGGTCAAGATGCACTCAGCGGCACGGGAGAAGTCCGGGCCGACCACTAGCGAGCCAAGGGCTGCACTGGCGCCAATGATCGTCTCCCGCCTGGTCGGCTTGATGATTCGCGGATGTTGGTCTGGCATGTTGTTGCCTCCTCTTCGGTTGGTTCCTCTTTGGTTTCTCTTGATTGCAACGGGATGCATCGATGATTCTCTCGCCAACGGCACGGCTACACTCGCTGCGGCGGCAAGCCCTCGAACGCATTCTGCAGAAGAGTTCGAACGCGATCGATGGGCGCAGGCGGACGGACGGGGGCGGAAGGGCGCGCGACGATCTCCGCCACCCTGTCGAGATCGCCCTCGCCCACGCCAAGCTGTCTGAGGGCGGTCGGCGCCCCCAGCTGCTTGGCCAACTCGTAGATCCCGGCCGGGGCGTCGGCCACTCCTAACGCATCGGCAACCTTTTGGGTGCCGGCTGGCAAGGCCGTCGCATTGTAGGCAACGCTGTGCGGCAGCAGGATCGCGTGCGTCTCGGCGTGCGGAGTGCCGAAGGTGCCGCCGAGGGTGTGGCACAAGCGGTGGTGCAACCCGGTGGAGCCGACGCCCAATGCGCCCGCAGCGATGCAAGCCCCGTACAGGGCCTCGGACCGCGCCTCGAGGTCGTTCGGTTCCGTGACGACGCGCGGGAGCGCCTTCGCGAGTGCCCGAATCCCTTCCACCGCCAGCGCCGATGCGATCGGACTGGGCTTGTCGGCGGCCACATTGACAACCGCTTGGGCGAGCGCGTTCAGGCCGCTCGAGGCCGACATGCGTGCGGACAGGCTGACGGTGAGGTTCGGATCGTAAATCGTGAGCGTCGGAACAACCCTAGCGTCCCGGGACGTAACCTTGCGACCGGACTCGGTCACGCCCCAGATGTCCGTCATTTCCGAGCCTGAGTACGTTGTCGGGATCGCGACATTGTCTAGGCCTTCGCGCGCCGCGAGCGCCTTGCCCAGGCCAGTGGTCGATCCCCCGCCGATGGAAACCGTGCTCTTGGCTCCCAGGTCACGCGCGCGACGAGACGCCTCGTCAAGGACCGTCGAGGGCACGTGCATCCGGGCATCGGCAAAAAGCCCGGCAGCCCGATCACCCAACTGTTTCGCGATCAAGCGGCCCCGAGCCTGACTGCCAGGCGTGCAAAGCACCAATGCCCGGTCGAGGCCGAGGGCATCCATCTCCGCTGGAAGCCGCTCCACTGCCCCGATTCCGAACACGACGTTCCAGGGAAGCGCTCTGAAGGCGAAGTCGGTCAAGTCGTCATCCCCCTTGAGCCCAGCAGTTCCCCGTCGGCCGCCGGGTGCTCGATGCTCGCGGGCGCTGGCGCCCGGAAAACCCGGTTCAACACGACGTCCAAGGCTGCCCGGGCATTGCTCCGGAGAGTTTCTTGATCGCTGTCCACGTCGGCCAGAAAGCCGTGTCCGGACACCCCGTATAGGTGGAGGTCCATGGCCGGGTTTCGCGCGCAGACCTCGCGAAGCCTGCGTATGTTCTCCGGACCGGCCAGAGGGTCCTGCTCGCCCATGAGAATCGTCACCTCGTGGTCCAGACCCTCCATGTACTCGAATGGCGGCTGCAGCCCGTCGTCGTTGGCCATTCCCCACGGCAGCGGGTAGAACGCGCAACAAGTGCCGCGGTAGCCACGACGAACCAGCTCGAGAACGAAGTTCCCTCCGATGCAGAATCCGACAACGGTGTCGATTCCCTCCTGGTCCAGAAAGGCATTCAGCTCATCGCAGAACGCCCGGTCGCGCAGGTGATGGCGCCTCGCCCAAGCTGCTTCCCGCGTCATCTCCGGCAATTCGCCGAACGGTTGCCAAGGATCGACCAGATACACAACGGCCCCGCGGTCCGAGAGAAGCGATGCCAGTCCCTTGTAAAACGGCGTCACGCCGTAGATGTCGGGCAGCAATGCGATCCGTCTGGACCCGCCTGCACTCGCGTAGCGGAGCGCCGACACCACGCCGGTGTACTCGGACACCTGCTGCTCGTCCGGGCAAAGCGAGAGCTTGCGGATATGACACATGGCGCTATTCCGATGGACTCTGCGGCAACGCGTTTCCCTGCACCGGCATCGCTAGTTGATTTCGATGATTCCGACGTCGCCCGCGATGCGCACCTCAGTGCCGAACGGCTCTGAGGCCTCTCGGATCGTCTCAAGAACCCGCTGCGCAATCTCGCCGCTTGCAAGGTGGGGCGTTCCGATGTCAACGAACGGACCGTCGAACTTGAGATCGACCGGGTGCAGGCGTATTTGCTTCAAGGCTCCCTCGTCGTAGTGACTGACCGCTACGACGCTTTCGAAGTACTCGCGGCCGTGGTTGACCGGGTAGATCATGCCTTGCACCTCGGCCCTGGTGAGATTCTCGCCGCCCGCTCCTGGACCTCTGGCGGGAGGCCCGCCACCCGCTCCGCGTCCACCGGCGGGTGGCCCGCCGCCCGCTCTCGGACCCCGGCCGCGAGGCCCGCCGCCCCCGGCCGGGAATCGCCGCGCCATGCTCCGAAACTCCGGGTTGAAGATCTCTTGGAAGAAAGGCTGCCTCGTGAAGTTGCCCAATTGGTAGAAGATGGGCTTGCCCTTGTAGATTTCGATTCCGCGCAGCTCGCCCTCGCCGTGCGAGTAGAAGGCGTCGGCCCCGTTGTCGATCGCCGCGTGCGCCAGCTCGACGAGAAAGTCGGGCGGTTCGCGCGTCTCGGTGCTGGCCGAGGTCGCGTTGTCCGGCACCTGCCAGTGGTGCGAGTGAATGTTGGCGACGACGAAATCAGACAGGTACTTGGCGTTCCTCACTTCTCCGGCATAGGTCTCAAGCTCGCCCGAGCGAATTGAGTACGAATAGTGGGCATGGTCGCCGGCCACGTAGTACTCGTCGTACAGCCGGATCCTGTCTCCTTCGTCCCGGAAAGTGCGGGCGCTGGTGATCGGATACAGTCCTGGAAACAGCTGGGGAGAGATCTCCTTGGCCTTGCGAAGCGCGTCCAGCGCCTCCTGTGCGATCGTTACCGTCCTTTGGACGTGGAGGGCGTTCGCTCCCGCGTAGCCCGGCGAATCCTCGCCCGCGTGCCGTGCATCCCGGAAGGAATTCGTGGTGATGCCGAGAAAGCCGATCCTCCCCTTCGGGGTGTCAAGGAACTTGGCGCGCTGCGCTTCGGCGAGGTTCCTGCCCCAGCCGGCAGTCACGATGCCCACGCGCTTCATGTGGTTCATGGTCTCTCGCAGCCCTGCGAGCCCGAAGTGCGTCGTGTGGTTGTTCGCGAAGTTCATCAAGTCGAAGCCAATGGCGCGCAAGTCGTCAGCGATTTGGGGCCGGGCCAAGGCTTGGAACATGCGCGCGTCGTTTTCGGCCAAGACGTTCGCGGGCTCGGCGATGTTCTGCTCGAGATTGCCGAACGAGACGTCGGCCTCCCGCAGGAGCGAGTAGACCGCCTGAACTTCCGGGACTTCTAGCTTCGAGGTCGGCCGTATGGCAACGACGTCACCTACCGCCGCGATCGTGAACTCGCCGTCGAGCGTGGTCTGGATGTCGCGGTCCGGAACCACCATCACTCGTTGATAGCGCTGGCTCTGAGCCCAGCTTGTCAGGGGCTCCCACGCGATCAGCACCAGCAACAGTGCGACAAAGGAAAGTCGAATGGTCAGTGTTTTCATCTTGATTTCTCCCAGGCACGCTCATGCGACGGCTTCGTTCTTCGTCGCAGCGTGCCGTCCGGCTGTGAACGTGCTCGACAGCAGCACGGTCGCCGCGCCCACCAACAACGGTGCAGCGAGCACCAAGTAGTAGGTCGATCGCTCCCAGCCCCAGCCGATCATCTGGCCGGCAGCGTAAGGCCCGATGATCGAGCCGATTCTTCCAACACCGATTGCCCAGCCCACTCCGGTCGAGCGCGCGCTGGCCGGATACTGCTGCGCGGCCAAGGCGTACAAGCCGATGAGCGAGCCATAGCTGAAGAATCCGATGGCGGCCGTGATCGCAATCAGCAGCGGCAGGGACAGCGCCGACAGCGCGAACACCGCCATTACGACGGCTGCGAGCGTGAAGTACGACGCGATCAGCCGATGCAGCGAGAAGCGCGCGGACACCAGGCCCAAAACCAGCATACCGGCGCCGCCGCCTAGATTGAGGAGCATTCCGCCGAGAATGCTCTGATCGAGCGCAAGGCCCGCGCTGGCGAGAATCTGAGGCGTCCAGCTGATCAGAAAGTAGATTACGAGCAAGGACGCGAAGAAGCTGATCCACAGCGCCGAGGTCTGCCTCCTGTAAGCCTCTGAAAAGAGCACGCTCACTGCCTGCCGGCCGGCGGCGGGCGGCTTTGGCGGCAGCGCGTCGATCGGCACGTAGCCCAGCTTGCGTATCAGCTTGTTGGCCGCGCTCAGGGCACGCTTCGGCTGCCGCGACAGCAGGTAATCCAGCGACTCGGGAAGCCGCAGCAGCGCGACCGGAATCAGTGCGCCTGTGATCAATCCCCCGTACAGGAAGAAGGCCTGCCACCCGGTCCGCTCGATGTTGAACTGCGCAATCAAGCCGCCGAGAACCGCTCCGATAGGGTACCCGAGGTACAGCAGGCTGACCGCAAGCGTGCGGCGCCTTTCGGACGAATACTCGACCACGAGCGTGGTCAGGCTCGCGAACAGCGCCCCTACCCCCAACCCAGTCAGGATTCTCGTCGCCACGATCTGCGGGACACTTTCCACCCAATAAGTCAGCAGCATTCCAGCGGTGACCACGGACAGGCCGCCGATGATCGTGCGGCGCCTGCCAACGTAGTCTGCGAGCGGCGCAAGAAGGAAGGCCCCGATGGTCATGCCGACCAAACTGGCGCTGAATACTGTACCCAGCCTGGCCGCGGGCAACTCCCACTCGCGCGCCAGGAGCGGGCCTGCGTAGGAAATCAGGACAACGTCGAAGCCGTCTAGGATGTTGATCGCCTGGCAGATCAGGACGGTGACGACCTGATGGACCGTCATGGGACGGCGAGCAAGCAGCTCTCGAACGTCCTGTTGCATGGCGGATCTAGCGGGCGCGGGAGTCGCTCGGCCCCGAAAGACCGACCCTCCGATTGCCCCGGCACTACCCTGTGGAATGTTATTGTACACTTGTTCAATACTTTGTCAAGCGGGTTTCAGAGAAAATTTCGCAAGCTTGGCGCGAAATTTCACCGAGTGCAGCCATTTCAGGAAACGGGCATTACGAAAACGCCTTCAGAAATCGCCGATGGCTGCTGTTGCTGCTCGAGGATTCGGCTGCGGAGCGCTGGACCGAACGGCCCCAATCCGCGATCGGGCGGCAGCTCGATCGGTCCCAGACCGCAAACGGCACTAGCTCAAGATCCTGTTAACGTGCGCGGATCTGCTAGAATCTAATTTAGTTTTGCTGGCCAAACCCGCAAACTAGCAGCCTGAGCGGAATCGAACGTGAATCTCGGGAGGTGTCAGATTCATCTTCAGCGGCACTGCCGATTCAAGCGATTCTCGGATACTTTGGTCGGTTCACTGACACGAAGCGCGCTGGGGACTGCTCGCGCAGCGAGGGTGCGCAGCTTGGCCACCGGGTCGCGCTAGGGCTCTGGCGAGTCGTCGCGAGTTGATCCGAAGACAGACGCAGAGAATGGTGTAGGCAGAAGGTATCGACCAGATGAACAGTACTCGTTCGGTGCATCGGCGCAATGAGCCGGAACCAGAGCAGGGAAAGCGATCCGAGCAGATCCGCCAAGCTCTTTCCAAGGTTGGCGAGCGGGTCTCGAACGGGATGAGCGTCCCGGATGCCTGCCGCGAGGTGGGCATCACGAAGCCGACCTACTACCGATGGCGTCGCAACACGCTGCCCGCGCGCCCGGCGCTGACGTCCGAAACAGCGCAACACGTGCTCAACGTGGCCGAATCCCTTTGCGCCGAACACGGACTCGAAGTCTCGATGCGGGAGATCGCCAGAGCCGCCGAGGTGAGCAACGCCACGCTCTCGTACCATTTCGAGTCGCGGAACGATCTCCTCTACCAGATCTGTGCCCGGCGAGTGGATCAACTCGACAGCGAACGCTACCGGCTACTGGACGTAGCAGAAGAGCGCAGCAAGCCGCCCCAACTAGAAGACGTGATCGCAGCGTTCTTCCTGCCGGGCTTGAAGGCCACGGCGAGTACCGATCCAGCCTTTGCAAGCTACATGCGCTTCCTAGGACGGATCGCTCAGGATCCCGCCGAGGAGATGCAGGCCATCATGGCGCGCTGCTACGGCAACCTACACAAACGGTTCATGTTCGCGTTCAGCCGTGCTCTGCCAGACCAGTCCCTAGAGGAGGTGTACTGGCGATACACCGCATTCACCGGCGTGTTCGTGACGATGGCGCAGAATCCAAATCGGATCAATCGGATCTCGACCGGGCTCGTAAACATGACAGACCCGGAGACCGCCATGGAGAAGCTCATGCCGATTCTAGTGCCAATGATGCGCGGTCCGGACGTGGCGGGGCCTGCAAGCTGACGCCCGCAGATGCAGGCCGAGTCGACTGGGAGCCGCTACCGCTTGATTGGGCTCTCTCCGATTCTGGTCCGGATGCGCGCAACCGAATCGCCTGCATCGGAGAGCGCCGGTTCCCGATGCCGCTGCGAACTTCGAGAGCCGCTATGCCCGTGATCCCGAAGCAGCGCGGCATGACGATCCGTGATCTCCAACCTTCCGGGAAGGTTGGCCTTGGAGAGACCAGACAAGCCCTTGCAGAGGGCTCGCGCGAAGATTGGCGAGAACGGCAAACCTTGTCGCGACGGGAAGCCGTGTGGTCGCCCCAGCCTCGGCGATCGCCTTGCTGGCTTGAGAAGCGACCACGGCGATAGGGGACGACCATTGAAGAAGATTCCATTGATCACGGCCCAAGACGCAGCGGCGCTGGTCCGCTCGGGTGACGCACTCGTGGTAGGCGGTTTCGGAATGACCGGAAGTCCGGTCCACCTATTGCACGCTCTGGCAGAAACAGAGACTCGGGACCTTACGTACATCGGCAACAACGTCGGGGAGCCGGGCCTAGGGGGCGGTCGTTTGTTGCGGAACGGCCAGATTCGGAAGGCGATCGGCTCGTACTTTACCAGCAACTCCGAGGTCGTTCAGGCGGCTCAGTCCGGCAAGATCGAAGTCGAGCTTCTGCCACAGGGAACGCTAGCCGAGGCAATTCGGGCGGGCGGAGCAGGGATCGGCGGTTTCTTCACCCCGGCCGGAGCGGGAACGCAGCTGGCCGCGGGAAAGGAGTCGCGCCTGATCGATGGTCGCGAGATGATCCTTGCCTCCCCGATCCGCGGGGATGTGGCCCTCGTGCGTGCTTGGCAGGCGGACTTGGCGGGCAATCTTGTCTACCGGATGACAGAGAGCAACTTCAATCACGCCGCGGCCACGGCTGCGAACCTAGTGATTGCCGAGGCCGAACATGTCGTTCCGGTCGGGAAGCTGGATCCGAACGTGATCCACACGCCCGGGTGCTTTGTCGACTATCTGGTGAAGGCTCACGTTCAGCCCGAGGATCTCGGATCGTCAGTTTCGGTTTCCGCTGTTCACAAGCGGATGGATGAGGCACGAATGGCGATGGCCCGCGCTGCCCTAGCCGAGCTCAAGCCAGGGGACGTCGTCAACCTGGGAATCGGCATTCCCACACTGGTCGCCGATCTGATCGGGCCAGAGCACGGAATCGTCCTGCATTCGGAGAACGGAATGCTCGGCGTCGGGCCCGAGCCCGAGTCCGGCGGGGCGATGGAGCACCCGGTCAATGCCGGGAAGATCCCAGTCACGGCCATGCCGGGCACCAGCTACTTTGACTCTGCCGCCTCGTTCGGCATGATCCGAGGCGGCCACGTTGACGCTGCGATCATGGGCGGACTGCAGGTCGATGAGGCTGGCAACTTGGCCAACTGGACGGTCCCTGGAAAGCCCTTGCTGGGCGTTGGAGGCGCCATGGATCTCGCTTCGGGAGCCGAGCGACTCATCATCACGATGTCGCATACGGACAGACGGGGCACTCCCAAGGTCGTGAGGCAGTGCAGCTTGCCCATAACGGCGAAGAGTGTTGTCGACGTGCTGGTCACAGACCTAGCGGTCTTTCGATTCGTCAACCGTCGGATGAGGTTGGTAAAGCTGATGCCCGGCGTATCGCAGGCCCAAGTCGCGGCCGTGACAGAAGCCGCGTACGAAATTGATCTTGGCTAGTACAGCGCCAAAGCCAGCGTCGACTGCGAGCACACGGCCGAAATCTGCGGCTGCTGCACGCACGCACGCCAATGGGTTGCACAGCGCTCAGGCGAATCGCTCAAGACAAGCCCAGCGCCCGCCGAGTATCACCATCACTCCCGGCCACTTCCACACGCCCAAGACAGCCCCCCGTACGCCGGACAATCTTGGCGTGATACCGTGCAGGGCATGAAGCTGATCGCTGTCTTCCTCGGATGCCTGCTGGCAGCAGGCGCCGCCGCCAGTCCGCCAAACATCGTCTACGTCATGGCGGACGATCTAGGCTACGGCCACCTCGGCTCCTACGGCCAAACCAAGATCAAGACGCCAAACATCGATCGGCTGGCCGCCGAAGGGATGCGCTTCACTCAGGCCTACGCCGGATCGACCGTGTGCGCTCCATCGCGCAGCGTCTTGATGACGGGTCTGCATGGAGGACACACGTCGGTTAGGGGCAACCTCGGCGACGCCCACCTGCGGGACTCCGACATCACACTGGCGGAGGTCTTGAAGTCGGCGGGCTACGCCACCGGTGGCTACGGCAAGTGGGGTCTCGGCCTAGCGGGCAGTCCCGGGCATCCGCTGCGACAGGGCTTTGACGACTTCCTTGGGTACCTGCATCAGGTGCATGCACACTTCTTCTATCCGTTCTGGTTGACGCTCAACCACGGCCGGATGAACCTGCGCCAGAACGAGAACGGCGGCAGAGGGCAATATACGCACGACGTCCTCTTCGAGCGTGCTCTCGAGTTCGTTCGCAACAGCCGCGACGGGCCCTTCTTCTGCTACCTGCCTGTGACGATCCCTCACGTCGAGCTGGCAGTTCCGGCCGATTCGCTCGAGGAGTACCTCGGCCAGTTCCCCGAAGTGGGCGGAGGGCAGGAACGCCGGATCGGCTATATCGTGTCGCCAAATCCTAGGGCGACCTACGCAGCGATGGTCTCCCGCCTCGACCGCGACGTCGGCCGGATGCTGGACTTGCTTGAGAGCCTGGGTATCGACGAAGAGACCGTCGTGATCTTCAATTCGGACAACGGCGCGCAATCTCGTTTCGACGTGAGCGAGGATTTCTTCGAAGCCTCGGGGGGCTTGCGCGGGTACAAGGGCTCGATGTACGAGGGCGGCCTGAGGATCCCTCAAATCGTCAGGTGGCCGGGACGCGTGGCAGCCGGGTCTGTCAGCGACCACGTGACCTACTTTCCGGACATGATGCCGACCTTTGCGGAACTTGCCGGAGTCGACTCTCCTAGAACTGACGGAATCTCCATCGTCCCCACGTTGCTCGGGGACGCAACGCAACGCAGGCACGATTGGCTCTACTGGGAAGTCGTAGCTGGCGATGCCGAGCTACGGGCACAGGCGGCCCGCAACGGACGGTGGAAGTTCGTCCGCAGCCCTGTCGACGGCCCAGTGGAGCTCTACGATCTCGACAGGGACGAAGCTGAGACGACCGATCTGGCATCCGCCCACCCAGACCTGATCGAGGGCTTCGAGCGCTGGGCCAGAGAGGATCGAACGGAACCCCCGGCTCAGCCAGCACGGTCGTCGGTACGCTATACGGACTACGTCCAGCTGGCGCCCGGCGGGCCGGTCGACCGGGCTGAGCTGGGTACGCGGAACCGTCCGCGAGAGTGAGTCCGGTCCAGGGATGCTGAAACGCCCGATGTTGGACGCGAAGCCGTAGCAAAGCCGGACTCTCCTGCCGACGACAACTGCCACCAACCTTACGAATGCAGAATCCTGAGTCGAAGTTCGAGTGGGACGACGAGAAAAACCGCACCAACGTTAGAAGACACGGCATACGGTTCCAAGATGCAATACGAATCTTTGGTCACAATCCGCTCCTGTTGCGGTCTCCTCGCGGGGAAGAGGTTCGCTGGAAGGCGATCGAGCTGTTAGAGGGCAGCGCAATCGCCGTGATCTTCACCGAGCGTGCAGGCCGAAATCGGATCATCTCGGCCCGACCTGCATCCCGCAGCGAAAGACGCTCTTATACTATGGGCAGGAGGAAAATTTATATGGGCCTAGAAGCACCCGAGCCGCCCTGGGACGAGTCAAAGCAAGTCCCAGATGAAGAAATCGATTTCAGCGATATCCCCGAAACCGAAGAGTGGGAGTGGAAGTACGCCCGCCCAATGAGCCACCCCGAGGCGTTCTCAAAGGAACTGAGCGATGCGTACGATGCCGAATGGCGCGAGCGAAATCGTCAGAAGCTGGCTCAGCAAGAAGAGTCGAACAAGCCGTAACACCTCGGTTGAGGCCGAAGCACGGTTGACTGAACCCGTAGGTTCGGCGATCGAGGCTGGCTTGCGGCCCGGCCGGTTTCACGGCAACGGGACCCATCCACTTCGCCCCCGGGGCGATCACGCGCACGGCGTCTACCAGAGCTGTTGCAGGACTCTGTTGAATCGTTGCGGGCCGAGCGCCCTTCAATCAAACACAATCTCGGCAACGTACAGGCTGGGAAGGACCTGATTCCAGCCATCAGGGATATCGTCGAATGGTAGCCTGAATGGCACTTCCCCACCCGGTTGTAGACCCTGCGACGACCGCACGATCGTCGAGAGTACGCGGTGGAGTTCGATGCCGTATACGTCGAAGAAGACACAGTTCAGGCGGATGCTGCGCACTGGCCTGTCACCGATATTCCGGATCGTGCCGGTGATTTCGACCAGTGTCTGGCCAAGCGAGTTGTCTGTGGCCCCCATCTCTACATCGCTGAGGTCGAGGCTGGTGAGATAGTCGCGCGCCTCGTCTGTGAGCACAACCTGCTCGACCGGCAGATCCGAGCGCCCCTTCCACTCCAGATAGCCGAAGCCAGCTATTCCCAACAATAGTCCCAGCGCGACCAGTAGCATCATTGCCTTGGACCGCGGCGGCCTGTCTTGTTTGTCCGTTTCCAGCACCTATTCAATTATGGGATGGTTCGCTCCCGCTCAGCTGCGGTGGCCAGTTCGATAATGCTGGCACCGGCACCAGC
Organism: Terriglobia bacterium; assembly: GCA_009841225.1. Lineage (GTDB taxonomy): Bacteria > Acidobacteriota > Terriglobia > Bryobacterales > UBA6623 > VXMF01. The sequence continues at coordinate 102,717 of VXMF01000008.1, forward strand.
GGCGTCGCCGCCAGGCGAACCGCCGTAATCTTGTCGAACCGAGTCCCTTCGCGACAGCCGGAGCTCATCGCGCAATCCATTCCAGGATGCTAGAGGCCAGCGGAACCTCTGCCGGGACCGACAGGTCGCCAAGTCTCCCGCCTGCCTCAAATGCCGCCTCGAACCAGGGCATCGGAAACGCGGAATGCGCATTGTGCAGCAACAGCCGGGCATGCTCCGAAGTCAGTGCAGCCGCGGCGCGGAAGTCACCTGCGCGGCGCAGTCCTGGAATGAACAAGCCCTCTGCATAGGCGGCGTCGTTCGCCGCGTCGAAGTTGTCCAAGTCCGCCACGACCGCTCCTATCCCACTATCCAGCGAAACCGCTAGGAGCGCCCAGAGGCCCGCGCGCCCGGAGGCGACCAGACTGATGGAGTCGGAACCAGTGTGGCTGCGCAGGAAGGCGGCAGCGGTCAGGATGTCCTGCACGCGGTTGGCATCATCGCTGCGGTTGAACACGTGATAGTACCGTTCGGCATTCCGGCCGACCGCCGCGATATCCCGCACCGCCGCTGCCGACCCCGTCTGGAACGCATCGATCAACAGCACCGGCGCATCACCCCGTGCCAACGCTTGGCCGACCCCGGAGTGCGCGGCGGCTTCGGCGCCATCGGCATGGATGAACAGAACCGGAGGGCCCTTGCGCGAATCAGCATTCACGAACCGCGCGGGGATGCGGTCGCCAACGCCGCTCCGTCCGATCGCGAACTCGGCACCGCCGATCGCCTTCGCTTCTACAGTCCCGGGCGAAGGCACTTCGGCGAGCAGTGCCAAGCCGAGGCGCTTCTTGAACGCCAACCGCGCACTCGCTAAGGACGCTGCGTCGTCTATCGCCAGCGCTAGCGTGTCAGCCTCGGCCGCCGCGATCCGCTGGCGCACCAGTTCCTCATGGCTGACCGCGCCTTCTGGCAGGGGCCGGCCCCAGAGATAAAGCAGAGCACTGAGCTGGTCGGGACGCGATGCGCGTTCCGCGAAATGCGCGCTCTCGCTGTCTCCCAAGATACGTTTGCCGAAGAACTCGTAGACCGCCTCGCGGCTGTCTTGGTGATAGTTGTGCGGCGAGTCGAACTGCCGCCATTCAACGTTGGACTTCGCATCGAGGAGGGCGTAGATGCGCTGCACGGCGGGAAATTCGCGTTTGGGCACGTTTACCGTCCAGTCGCCGGTGGCCGACACCAGCAACTGCGGCTTGGGCGCGAATGCGGCGGAGATCTCGACATTGTTGGTGTCGATTCGCAGCAGCGGCGCATTCTCGCAGCGCGAGCCGCCCTGCATTTGGAACGAAACCATGTTCACCGGCGCGGAATAGCCGATGCGGTCATCGACGGCCGCCAGCAGGAACGCCTGCGTGCCGCCGCCGGATGCCCCGGTCACGCCGAGCCGGCTGGAATCCACACCGGGCAGCGACACCAAGTAGTCCACTACGCGGATGCTGTTCCACAACTGCAGGCCAAGTGAACCGAACAGCCACAGTTCCTCGCGCGGACCGGCAAACCCGTGCGGCGTTTGCATCGTGTCATTCCACCCAACCATGTCGTACGCGAACACCACGTAGCCCTGCCGGGCCAGGCTGATCGCACGTCCCGGCACTGAGTTGAGCTCCGAGTTCTCGAAGCGGCCGTAGCGCCAGTGCCCGTGAGGCGATACCACTGCCGGGAAAGGGCCGCTCTGGCCGATTGGCCGGTAGAGGTTTCCGCCGAGGTAGTAGCCGGGGTAGGTCTGCAGCAGCACGCTCGCCACGGAATAGTCTTCGTGTTCGATCACCGTCCCGACCAGTGGGTCGAGCGGCGCCTTGTCGGGCATCGGCAGCAACCCCGCGGAGAAGAGCACCTGCTTGCGCAAGAAGGCCGAACGCTGCTTCCATTCCTCAGCCGTGTAGTCCGGCAGCGAGTACGCCATGTCCGTGTGCCGGATCGAGGTGTTGCGCGCATCGCTGTCAGGTATCTCGGCGACAGCGGCGCTGGCAACCAGCAGGACAGGGAAGAGGATTGCAGCTCTCATGGTGATCACAGAGGCAAGGCTAGCAGTCCGACGCACAGGTTTGCGACGCAGACTACCCGCGAGCCACCCCCCTTCCCACGAAATGGACCGCGGTGGCGGTGGCGAGCTCGCCCCCGCATTAACGGATCCAGTGTTTTTCGTGACATCTCTCGCACGCGTCGATGAGCAGGTTGCCGGCCTCTCCGATGGCCTCCGGGTCACGCGCCCTGGCCGCCTTCAGAGCGGCCTCGCCTGCCTCGGCCAAGGCGCGCGAGGTCGCGGCCCAGACATCCGAGTCCTTGGCCCGCCCGTCGCGCATGAGCAGAGTGCCGGACTCAGCCAAGAGCACGGCGCTGTTGCGAACCTCGGCCCAACCGGAGTCGTCTTGGGGCACGTTGCGCGGCACGTCGAACAATTTGGTGGACGCGGGGATCACCATCGCCTGCATCAGTTCGGTGATCGTGGCTTCCGGCGGGGGCTCCGCCTCTTGAGGGGACACAACTCCCACCAGCCAAAGCGCGACGACGATACCGAGGCCCCACCCGACTGCTGCTCGCCGCTTCAATACCTAACTCCCTTTCGCGCAAGGATTGTACCGCCCAATAGCGGAACTTGCGACAATCGACCTAAAGGTGCTCCAAGGCGCAAGGGCTTGATCGCAACGGCGGCGCGACCACGCGCCCGCCGTGCCGCCCTCCGACCGAAACACGGACCGTCCCACATGAAAATCCAGCAGAGGTCAGCTCTCCATTACCATAGCCACCCGCGACCGGGCAAGATCTCGATCGCTCCGACCAAGCCCTCTGATACGCAGATCGACCTCAGCCTGGCCTACTCGCCCGGCGTCGCCGAGGCCTGCCTGGAGATCGTGCGTGACCCGCGACTGGCGGGGCGCTACACGTCGCGTTCGAACCTAGTCGCTGTCGTCTCCAACGGTTCGGCCGTGCTCGGCCTCGGCAATATCGGGCCGCTCGCAGGCAAGCCCGTGATGGAAGGCAAGGCAGTCCTGTTCAAGCGGTTCGCCGACATCGACGTATTCGATCTCGAGCTCAACACAGCCGATCCGGACGAGATCATCAGGGTCGTCGAACTGCTGGAGCCGACGTTCGGCGGCATCAATCTGGAAGACATCAAGGCACCTGAGTGCTTCCATGTAGAGGAGGAGCTGCGCAAGCGCGTCAGCATTCCGGTCTTTCACGACGACCAGCACGGCACGGCTATCATCAGCGGCGCCGCGCTGATCAACGCCGCCGAGATCGCCGGCAAGGATCTGCGCTCCCTGCGGGTGGTCATCAACGGCGCCGGAGCGAGCGGCATCGCATGCGCTGACCTCTACCTGAAGCTGGGCGTAGACCCCTCCAATCTGTTGCTGTTGGACTCGCGCGGCGTGATCCATACCGATCGCGTCGACGGCATGAATCGCTTCAAGGAGCGCTTCGCGGCGGACACGGAACTGCGCACGCTCGAGGAAGCGACCAAAGGAGCGGACGTGTTTGTCGGGCTCTCCAAGCCGGACGTGCTCACGACCGAGATGCTGCTCTCAATGGCGGACAGCCCCATCGTATTCGCGCTCGCAAACCCCGACCCGGAGATCGAGTACGGCCTGGCAACGGCAACGCGCAAGGACGCCATCATCGCCACCGGACGCTCGGACCATCCGAACCAAGTCAACAACGTGCTCTGCTTCCCGTCATTGTTCCGCGGCGCATTGGATGTCGAGGCCACGAGCATCAACCCCGAGATGGAGCTGGCGGCCGTGCGGGCGCTGGCGGACCTAGCTAAGGATCCGGTGCCGGACTCGGTGCGCCGGATCTACACCAGCGAGCAACTCGGGTTCGGCCCGCAATACATCATTCCCAAACCGTTCGATCCGCGCGTGACTCCCGAGGTGGCCAGCAAAGTCGCCGAAGTGGCGATCAGCAGCGGGGCCGCTACCAAGAGGATCGAATTGGAAGACTACCGCCAAGCCCTGACGGTGCGGCTCGACAGCAGCCAGGAAGTGTTCCAAATGATCTTGGACCGCGCCAAGGAGGACCCGCGCAGGCTCGTGATGCCGGAGGGCGATCACGAGAAGATCCTGCGCGCGGCGTTCGTCCTGAACCAAGAGCGCATCGCTAGGCCAGTGCTGCTGGGCGACCCGGAGCAGATTCGCCGCAAGTCAGAGGAGCTGATGCTGCCGACAGATGGCTGGGAGATCGTCGAACCGCAGCACTCTCCCCGTTTGGAACAGTACGCCGAGGATCTGTTCAGGCTCAGGCAGCGCAAGGGCTGCACCTACGAGGACGCCCACGAAATGCTGCGTGACCGGATCGCATTCGCCTGCATGATGGTGCGGTCCGGCGACGCCGACGGAGTGGTGGCTGGCATCACGCGCCACTACCCGGAGACTCTGCGCACCGTGCTGCGGATCATCGACCGGCGGAGCGGCGTCCGCAAGGTGTCCGGCCTTTACATGATGATCCGCCAGCGCAAGATCTACCTGTTGGCCGATACAACGGTCAATATCGATCCCAGCCCCGAGGACCTCGCTGAGATCGCGATGCTGGCCGCGCGGCGGGCACGTCGCCTGGGCATCGTGCCCCATGTGGCACTCTTGTCGTTTTCCAACTTCGGATCGGCGAGGAATCCCGACTCGGAGCGGGTCACGCAGGCGGCCGAAATCTGCTCAAGGCTGGATCCCGGCATGATCGTGGACGGTGAGATGCAGGCCGATACTGCACTCGATCCTGATATTTCGGAGGAATTCTTCCCGTTCTCCAAGCTCCAGAGCGAGGCAAACGTGCTGATCTTCCCGAACCTAGCCGCGGCGAATATCGCCTACAAACTGCTTCGGCAGTTTGCGGGCGCGCGTTCGGTCGGGCCAATCCTGATGGGCATGGCCAAGCCGGTGGCGGTGCTACAGAAGGGCTTCAACGTAGAGGAAGTGATCACCATGTCAGCCGTGGCGGTTCACGACGCACAGGAGGGTCTTGCGGCCCACTCAGCCGTCGCTGCGGATTGATTGCCGAGCGCACCTGTTGCGGCGAGAGCCGCTGGCGAACTCGCGCCGGAGGGCGGGGTGACTCACGCGTGGTACGGCGCTTGGCGCTGCGATCCCTGCAGCGCACCTGACCTATCGACCGACCAACTCATAGATGCGTGCGTTCCACTCTTCGAGAGCCGAGGGAAGATCCGCGGGCTCTGCCACCACATGCACCGTCATGCCCGCCGCTCGGGCCGCTTGGACGCCAGCAGAGGAGTCTTCAAATACCAGGCAGTCCCCGGGATCGGAAATGTCGCAAGCTGCCTGTAATTTCTCGAACGCCAGCAAGTAGGGCAGAGGATCGGGCTTGAGCCGCTCCACGTGCTCTCCGCAGATTACGAAGCGCATGCGATCCGCGATGCCCTGCCGTTCTAGGATCGGCACCACGTCGGGAATTGCGCTGGACGAGACTACTCCGAGCGGCACACGCTCGCTGTTGTCGCGAATCCAAGCCGCCACGCTGGGATGAGGCACGAGTTCTTGCAAGGCGCGCCGCCTGTATACGGAGTGCTTGCGCTCGCGTCCGGATTGGATCGCCTCGGGCGTCCGCGGCCTCCCGGCCAAGTCTAGGAAGAATTCGCAGGCGCGCGTGTCGCTGATGCCGACAAGGCTGCGCTTGTAGTCCTCCCAACCCACTGTCACGCCCCACGGCTCGACCGCTTCCAGCCACGCTTCGTGATGCAGGTACTCGCTGTCGAACAGCGTGCCGTCAAAGTCGAACAGCACCGCTCGGATTGGTGAGCAAGGGTCTCTCAAGTTCCAGTCTAGCGACGTGCCGGTGCGTGGGAATCATGTCCCTCGGAACGTCATCGGGTTGGCTCGGGCGAGGACAGCATGCGTCAGGATCTTCTCCAACGCTCTGATGGACGTTGAGCGACGATGCCTTCGCCCCGAACAGCCACGCAGCCCAGCGCTGCCGTCAACATCGAAGCGTTGCGACCTGCGACTGCCGCAGCTGTTGCTGCTGGGCACTTGGTCGACGCTATCCGGCTGCCGCACGCCTTGGGCGCGCGGCATCACGATGCGAGCCCGGTCGGCATCGGGCCTTGCGGCAGTCCGTGCGATTCGACACATGGGCAGCTTCTGCTCGGTCCCCTGCCCGGATATGCCGTGCCGGTTCTCGCGTCATTTCTGCACTCACTGAAGGAGCGCTTCGAATCTGTGCGTGAGTAGGGTCGGGACGCTTCATCCAGAGTCCCGGTGCGCCTTCACATAGCTTTCGAGGACGCGGTTAATCCGCGTCTGGTATCCCTTGCCCGATGCCCTGAAATACTCGAGCACCGACCTCTTGACACGCATCGTGATCTGTTCCGTGCGGTCGGGTTCAACCAACTCGGCCTCGCGCCAGAAGGTTTCGTCCAGTTCGGGAATGTCGCCGAAGTCGATACTCTTGTCCTGCGTGGCCGCGATCTGGCCGGGCGTGAGGGGCTTACTGGATTTCATCACGGCACCTCTGCCTTTCCTTGCGAGATGCGGGACGGGCCGAAATGAGACGGATGCGCCCTTCTCGTCGGGTATAGGCAATCACGATCAGCGCTTCGTGTCCCACTTGTCCAATGCTGACAAAACGATCCTCGCCATAGTCCTTGCGCCGATCGCGCGAAGTTAGCAGAGGCCAGTCGAAAACGCGTTTCGCTATCTCGAAGCTGACGCCATGCTTTCGGATGTTGGCCTGGTTCTTGGTTTCGTCCCATCCGAACTCCATAGCTATGCATGTACATCTTGTAATGACAGAGATTCTGAAAGCTTGCGAACTCTCTAGGCCTTTTCAGATTCCCTGGAAGCCCTCCACCGAGCTCACCGGTAGCCGTTCCGGTCGCGACGAACGCCATCTTGTGCCCGCCCCCAGGGTTCGCTTGCCGGTGTGGTGTCACACTGCCCACATCGGCATCGCCCAATTCCACGATGCCCGCCAGCACTTTGCTAGGTGACGCGGAAACGAGCGCGGCAGATCAGCCGTCCGGTACCGTTCCGCCTGCGGCGCATAGGCAGGTCTCAGCCGACCGCATCACCCGGTGTCAGGAGGTAGGTCCGCTGGTCGGTCCAAGCACCGATCCGGCTCCGTTCTGAATCGGGCCGGACGATCCCTTGGATATAATCGTGCGTCTTGGCGACGCCTCCTCCGCTCCGCTGGATTCTCGCCGGCTGCCTGCTCGCGGTCGGCTGCTCGGGCCACGAAGAGGCGTATCCGTCCAAGGAGATCAAGCTCATCGTTCAAGCGTCACCCGGCGGCGCTTCCGACATGGTCTCCCGGGTGATGGCATCTCTGGCGGAAGGCCACCTGAACGTCCCCATCGTTTGCGAGTACAAGCCCGGCGCCAGCGGTGCCTTGGCTTTCTCGTTCGTGGCCCGCCGAGCATCGGACGGTTACACGATCGGACATGCTCCTGTCGAGATTGCCATCGTCCGCTCGCTGGGTTACGCCGACATCGGACCGTCCGACGTATCGCTGATCTGTCTGGTGTCCAAGACCGCCCCAGCACTCGTAGTCCATCCCGACTCTCCGTGGCAGAGCTTCGATGACTTCATTGCTGCTGCCAAGACTGGAACAGGCAACATCGTCATGGCGAATTCGGGAATTGGCTCGATTTGGCACTTCAATATCCTGTTGCTCGAGCAAGGCACTGGCGCGCGCTTCACACACCTTCCCTACGGAGGCTCTGCCCCTGCGCTTGTGTCCGTGATCGGCCGCCACTCCGATGCGGCGGTCGCCGCCGTCGGCGAGGTGATTTCGCACGTTCGAGCCGGGAGCCTGCGTGCCCTGGCCGTTTTCGACGCTGCACGCGCCGGTGTCATGGCCGAGGTGCCCACGACCCATGAACTCGGCTACCCGATCGGCGCGCCCGCATGGAGCGGATTCTACGGCCCGGCCGGGATGCCTGCGGAGCGCGTCGCCATGCTAGCCGACGCCTTCAAGACCGCCTTCGAAACCGCCGAGTGGACCGAGTTCTGCAGGGAGCTAGGAATGGAGGCCCACTATTTGGGCAAGGAAGACTTCGCGGCATTCGCATTGGAACAGCAGCGTTTCTTCGAGAGCCGGATCCCCCAGCTCGTCCGCTTGGAGAACCCGTAAGTGCGGCACGCCGACACAATTTGCGGCGCACTGCTCGCGGCTCTTGGCTGTGGCCTGATCGTCAGCGGGGCGGCGTTTCCGGCCGGAGCCGGCGGGTTGCCCGGCGCAGGGTTTTTCCCACAGGCCATCGGCGCTCTGATGGCATTGCTTGCAGCCGCGCTGCTGCTGCGGGGACTGCGCGGCCGCTCCGAGGGACCGTTCTCTATCGCAAACATGCGCGAAGTTGCCGTGATCGCGGCCTTGCTGCTGGCGTACCTGCTGCTGTGGGGCAGCGGCTGGTTCGTCGTCCGGACGGCAGTGTTCTTGGCGATCATGTTGAGCCTGCTAGGCCAGCGATGGATCCCGGCCTTGGGCTACGCTTCCGCGCTGGCGGTACTCGTGTATCTGGCTTTTGACGCAGGCCTGAACGTCACCTTGGAGTGAGCGCTATGGAGCCGGCACGTCAGAAATCCGCGAACCGCTGGAGGATTCCAGACTGATGGCCGAAATCTTGGCGGGCCTGTCGGCGGTCCTCGCGTGGCAGGTACTGGGGTTCCTAGCCATCGGTGTATGCCTAGGAGCGGTCTTCGGAGCCCTGCCGGGCTTGACGGCCACCATGGGCGTGGCCCTGTTGACGCCGCTGACGTTCTGGGTCTCGCCGGAGCAGGGGCTGGCCATGCTGCTCGGCATCTATTGCGGCACCATTCCGTCCGGCGGCATTCCCGCAATCCTGATCAACGTCCCCGGCACGCCGGCTTCCATCGCGGCCTCGTGGGACGGCTACGCGCTGACCCGCAAGGGCCAAGCGGGGCTGGCCTTAGGAATCAACGCACTCGCTTCGACCACCGGCCAGCTCACCAGCATCGCCTTTCTGGCCTTCCTCGCCTTCCCGATCGCCAGCTTCGCCCTCAGATTCGGCCCCGCCGAGTACTTCGGACTGACGTTGCTCGGCGTTAGTCTGATGGCCGGCGTCTCCGGCGGACACGTCCTCAAGGGCGTGCTGTCCGGCACCCTCGGCTTGGCGCTGGCTTTGGTTGGGCTCGACCCGATGACGGCCTACCCGCGCTACACATTTGGGATGTCGGAGTTCTTGGACGGAATCTCGTTCGTGCCCGTGATGATCGGGCTCTTTGGGCTGGGAGAGGTGCTGGTGCAGATCTCCGATCGCCAATCTGTCCGCGCGTCAGCTGCCGCCGCGATCGGCCGCGTGCTGCCTAGAATCGCCGACGCCAAGCGCATGGCGAGGGCGACCTTCAGCGGCGCGGCCGTCGGCACGATGGTCGGGGCGATCCCTGCCGCCGGGGGCGATATCGGCGCGGTGATCGCGTGGGAGCAGGCCCGCCGGACATCCTCCGATGGGGACAGCTTTGGGAAGGGCTCCCTGAGCGGTCTCGCCGCGAGCTGCTCGGCTTGCAACGCCGCCATTGGCGGTGGAATGACCACGATGCTCACGCTCGGCATACCCGGAGATGCCGTTTCGGCCATCCTCATCGGCGCCCTGTTAATCCACGGCATCCAGCCCGGCCCGCTGCTCTTTGCCAACAATCAGGCATTCGTCTTCTCGATAGTCTTCCTGATGATCTTCGCCTCCCTGCTGATCATGGTCATCGGCATCTTGGGAGCCAAGCCCTTGGCGAAGGTGCTCAGCATTCCCGCCCCGTGGCTTTGGGCCGGCATCATCGTGTTCGGCACAGTGGGGGCCTACGCGCTGAACAACGCCGTAACCGACGTGTGGGCCATGTACGTCGCAGGCGTTGCGGGCTTCCTGTTCCGCAAGACGCAGATACCGCTCGGCCCGCTAGTCCTCGGTCTGATCCTCGGCCCGCTGATGGAGTCCAACCTGCGTCGAGCGCTCATCCTTAGCCGCGGCGATTGGTCGGCCATGCTGACGCGCCCGATCTTGCTGGTTTTCTTGGCCGCGACGTTGCTGTCGCTGCTCTGGCCGCTCATCCGGGCCAGACGAGGCGCGGCGAAGCGCAGCCAAGGCAGGATTCCCGACGCCTAGCCCGATTCAACCTACAAGGAAACTGGCCGGCTTCGATCCGGTCCTGAAGAGTGCGCACGAGAGAAACCAATCCCGATGAAGGCACGGGGCTCAGGCCCGTGGCCCAGACCGCGCGAATCGATTCGATCGACGTGCTGCGGGGCTTCGCGTTGCTCGGCATCCTCGTGATGAACATCCAACTGTTTGCGATGCCCCAAGCGGCGTACTTCAACCCCACCGCCTACGGCGACCTGACGGGCGCGAATCTCTGGGTCTGGGTCGCGGGCCGGATGCTGGCAGACCAGAAGTTCATGACCATATTCTCGATGCTGTTCGGCGCCGGCATCGTCCTGATGGCCGGAAGGGCGGAGGCGCGCGGCGAATCCCGTCGATTGCACTATCGCCGCATGGGATTGCTGTTGGTCATCGGACTGCTTCATGGGCACTTGCTCTGGCCGGGTGACATTCTCTTCCTCTACGCCGTCTGCGGGATGCTCGTTTACCCGTTGCGCCGCCAGCCGCCGGGGCGACTGCTGGTGCTCGGGACGGTGTTGGTCGGCGTCGCCTCGGCATTCCTCGTCGTCTCGGGATTGTCGCTGCCGCACTGGCCGGGGGAAGAGCGGGCCGAGTTCTTGGCCGAGGTGTGGCAGCCGACGCCGGCGATGATCGACGCGGAAGTGGGCGCGTATCGCGGAGAGTGGCTCGACCAGCAGCCCGTCCGCTCGAAGGCAGCTTTCGGGTTCGAGACAGTCGTGCTGCTCACGTGGGGCCTGTGGCGCGCCGGCGGGCTGATGCTGATCGGGATGGCGCTCTTTGCGCAAGGCGTGTTCAGCGCACGCCGGTTGTTCCGGTTCTACGCCACGCTGATCGCGCTGGCAATCGCGATCGGCCTTCCGGTCCAAGGCTATGGGATCTCGCTCGACTTCGAGCGTGGATGGCCAGCCTGGTCATTCTTCTTCGGTGTGCAGTTCAACTACTGGGGGAGCCTCGTAGTCAGTCTGGGCTATGTCGGCGCGGTCATGTTGGCGTGCCAAAGGCCGGCGCTGCGGCGCTTCACGCGTCCGTTCGCATCCGTCGGGCAGACCGCTCTGACCAACTACCTGCTCCAGACCGTCATCTGCACGACGATGTTCTACGGTCACGGTCTCGGGTGGTTCGGCTCGGTGGACCGAGTCGGGCAGGCCGGAGTGGTGGCAAGCGTTTGGGCGGCGCAACTCATCGCCTCGTCACTCTGGCTTCGCCGCTACCGCTTCGGGCCGGCCGAGTGGGTGTGGCGGTCACTTACCTATGGCATTCGGCCGCCTCTGCGAAGGCGGCTTACGCCTGCGCCCGCACAGAGAATGCCATAGCATCAGACCGACAGGTTGCGAGCGTGAGGAGGGTGCGCGCTTTCCTGATCGCAGCAGCGCTGTCTCCGCCCTAGCTCCTCAACCGGGCAAGAAGAGGTGCGGCCCGACGCAACCAAGCCGCCATTCCTGACGCCTAGTCAACTTGGCCGTGCATTTGTGGGGCTCGGAGGCGTCGAGCCGATCGGCCCGTCTTCCGAACGGCACGCGCTAGGGTTGAGAGTTCAAGGAAAAGGACGATGAAGATGCCAAGATTCAATGCCGCTCCGCCGCTCGGACGCTATGGATTGATCGCGATCCTCGGAATTGCTTGGAGCGCGGCCGCGGCCGGGCCAGAAGCCAAGGATTCCTGGCGGCAATGGCGCGGGCCCAACAACAACGGCGTGGCTGAGAGCGACGCCCCGCTCAACTTTTCCGCAACCGAGAACGTCAAGTGGCGCATCAGCGTGCCGGGCAAGGGACATTCCACGCCCGTGATCTCCGGCCAGGCGCTCTATCTCACCACCGCAGCGATCTCGGACAAGGACGACGGCGCAGGCGACTTCCCGCTGTACGACTTCTTGGTGGTGGCCTTCGACAAGGACACCGGCAAGCAGCTCTGGCGCCAGACCGCGATTTCCAAGAAGCCGCACGAGGGTTATCACCGGCGCTACGGTAGCTACGCGTCGAATTCCCCGGTGACCGACGGGGAGATCCTGATAGCAAACTTCGGATCCCGCGGCGTGTATGCCTACGACATGGATGGCAAGCTGCTGTGGTCCAAGGACTTCGGGCCGATGCACATGCGCAACGCATTCGGCGAGGGCATCGCCCCGGTGCTCCACGAAGACAAGCTCATATTGCAGAAAGACCACGAGGGCGATTCCTACGTCGTGGCCTTGGACAAGTCGACCGGCAAGGAACTCTGGCGCACGTCACGCAATGAGCGCAGCAGCTGGGCGCAGCCGATCGTTGTGGAACACGGCGGACGCAAGCAACTGGTGACAAGCTCCGAGCGCATACGCACTTATGACCTAGACACGGGCGAGCTGATTTGGGAAGCGGGCGGGCTCGGGCCCAATGCGATTCCGGCAGTGGTCAACGTCGGCGACGAAATGGTGATCGCCATGACGGGCTACCGCAATCCCAATCTGTTGGCCGTTCAGCTCGGCGGCAAGGGCGACATCACGGATGACGGCGACTTCATCAAGTGGACCAACCAAGTGGGCAACGCCTATTCGGCGTCGCCGGTGCTACACGAGGGAATCCTGTACTTCGTCACGGATCGGGGAATGGTCAATGCATTTGAAGCCAAGACTGGCGAGAAGTACTACCACCAGCAACGGTTGCCGGAAACGTACTCGTTCAAGGCCTCTCCCGTGGCGGCGGCCGGCAAGCTCTACCTCGCTACCGAGCAGGGCGATGTCGTCGTGCTCAAGCTGGGAAAAGAGTACGAGGTGCTGGCTGTCAACGAGATGGGCGACGAATTCTTTATCTCCTCGCCGGTAATCGTCGACGGCAAGCTGTACCTGCGCAGCGAGGACGAACTGTTCTGCATCAGTTCGAGCTAGTCGACAGCGGGGCCGCCGCTTGTGAGTCCGTGCATCGGTGACGAGCGGCGTTGGCGGCGCGGTGAGCGCAGTCTCCGCGCCGCCTGTCTGACCGGCTGCGCCCGCAGCTTGGCCCCCTGGGCCGCGCTAGGTCACAGGCCTACACGGGTTCGGCCACCGGCTCTGGTCGTCTGCCTGCCAGGCGGGACTCGGTCTCTCGAGCGACCGCCGATTCGTCCGCTTCGGAGAACCGCACGGCGAAGGCGAGGAACGAGACGAGAGTCACCACTGCGCCTAGCATCAGCAGTGCATCGGGCCAGCTGAGGCTCTCGGACTTGAAGAGAAAGCCCGCAGCTACGGCACCGGCGTTCCCGCCGGCGCCGACGATGCCGGCGACCGCTCCAAGCGCTCGCTTGTTAATGAACGGCACCACTGAATACGTCGCGCCCTCGGACATCTGCACGCACAGACTGAAGACGATCAGCGCGGCGATCGCCATGGGCAGAATTGACTGCTGCGAGAACAGCATCAGCGCGAGGCCTTCTAGGAATAGGATTCCCGCGAGGAACCAGACGCGGCCGCGCAGGCCCCAGCGAAGGCCCCACCGGTCTCCGACCATCCCTCCCAAGGTCCGGGCGAACACGTTCATCAGGCCGAAGAGGCCGGCCACCAGTCCGGCGGTCGCGAGACCCAGTCCGAAGTAATCGTGAAAGTACAACGCCGCGATGTTATTGATCGTGAGCTCGACCCCGAAGCACGCTCCGTAGATCAGGAAGAGCGCCCATACCCGCGTGTCAGAGCACGCCTTCAGGAAGGCGCCCTCGACCGTCTTGGCACTTGCAAGCGCTCCGATCTGTCGCAGTTCCTTGTAGTTTCCGTCGGGGGAGTCTTGGGTCAGCTTCCAGTAGAGCGCGGAGGTTCCCAGCAGGGCCAGGCCCGGGACTACCATCGCGATCCGCCATCCCAAGGCCTGGTCAGCGGCGAATGTCATCACCGCCGCGAAGAGCAGGGGCATGGCCATCTGCGTGACTCCGCCGCCAAGATTGCCCCAGCCCGCAGTCGTTGCGTTGGCCGTCCCGACAGTGTTCGGCGCGAACATCACGGACGTGTGGTACTGGGTGATGACAAACGACGCGCCGATCGCTCCGATGGCCAGGCGAAACAGCAAGAACGTCTCGTAGCTGTCCGCGAAGCCGATCGTCATTACCGGGATGGAGCCCAGTGCAAGCAGCCACGTGTAGGCCTTGCGCGGGCCGATCTTGTCGCACAGCCAGCCAATCGCGAGCCGGGCGATCACAGTGATCGCCACGGAAGCGATGATCGTGTTGCCGACCTGCTCCTTGGTCAGTCCGAGATCCTCCCTGACCACGGCCATGAGCGGCGCGATGCCGAACCACCCGAAGAAGCACAGAAAGAACGCAAACCACGTCATGTGGAACGTTCGCATCGGGATCGTCCTGAAGCTGAACAGCTGGATCGTGGTCGCTTTGCCTTTGAAATCCATTTCGCCTCCTCCTGGCCGGATGCTCCGATCCGGCTTCGACCGCGGCAGGTGCCGCGCTCGACATGTTTCCCTTCGATTGCTGGATTGCCGGACAGCCTGGTCCGGCTCGTTTCCCTGGACGGGCAGTCTGCTTAGCGCACGACGCTCCTTGGGCCGCTGCGTTCAACACGGACCGCCGCTTGCTTGTAGTTCGGTTCCCTCGAGATCGGGTCGAAAGCGCTCTGCGTGAGCTGGTTCGAGTTCTTCTCCTCGTAATGGAACGGCATGAACACCTGGCCCGGCGCCACGATCTCGGTGATGCGCAATTCCAAGCGCTCGATCCTGCTGCGGGGGGACACGACAGTGACGAGGTCGTGCGGCCTGAGGCCGAGCCGCTGTGCGTCGCCCGGATTCATTTCGAGCCACGCTGCCGGGGACATGCGCTCCAGGATCTTGACTTCCTTGGTCTTGGTTCGCGTGTGCCAGTGCTCGACCGTGCGACCGGTGTTGAACACGAACGGAAACGACCTCGTGGGCTGTTCCGGGTAGGGCTCCCATTCGACCGCGAATAATCTCGCCTTGCGGTCGGGTGTCTGGAAGTGGCCGTCGGCATAGAGTCGGGTTGTCGGAGGCCGTCGGTCTCTGGCGCCTCGCGCGGCGTCCGACGGAAACGGCCACTGGATCGCGTGGTGCTTGTCGAGCAGGTCGTAGCTCAAGCCGGAATAGTCGCAGAGGCGCCCCTTCGAGACAGCGCGCCATTCCTCGAAAGCGTCTTCGGGCTCGCTCCAGCCGGGGAAGAGGGTGTCGCGGGCACCGAGTTCCTCTGCGACCGCGAGGAAGATGTCGAAATCCGGGCGGGCCTCGCCGGGCGGGTCGACGGCCTTGTTGACCTTGCTCACCCGGCGCTCGGAATTCGTATAGGTGCCGGTCTTCTCGCCCCAAATCGCCGCAGGCAGGACCATGTCGGCAATCCGGGTCGTCGGCGTCGGATGAAACCCGTCTTGCACCACGAGAAATTCGAGGTTCTCGAATCCCTGCCGCAAAACATCGACGTTCGGGAACGAGACCAACGGATTGGTGGCAATGATCCAGAGCGCCTTGATGTCGCCCTTGACGCAAGCTTCGACAATGTCGGGATAGGCGAGACCGCGTGCGCGCGGCAACTTGTCCGCGTCGACGTCCCACATGTGGGCCAGTTCGGATCGATCTGCCTCGTCGGCGAAGTTCCGGTATCCCGGCATCGAAGCGGTGAATCCCGTCTCGCGCGTGCCCATGGCGTTGCACTGCCCGGTGATCGAGAATGGCGACGAGCCCGGCTTGCCGACGTTGCCCGTAATCAGCGCGAGGTTGTTGATGACATTGACTGTTTCGGTTCCCTTGCTCGAGTGGTTGACACCCATGGTCCAGGCAAGGAACGGCCGCTCCGCGCGCCCGTAGATCAGCGCGGCGCGATAGATCTGCTCCTCGCTCAGACCGGTCACGGACGCCACGCGCTCGGGCGTGTACTTCGCGAGGTGCGCCTCAAGTTCGTCGAAGCCGGTCGTATGGGCCTCGATGTAGTCCTTGTCGATCAGCCCGGCCCGGATCAGGATGTGGGCCATGCCGTTGAGCAGGGCGATATCGGAGCGGGGCTTGAGCGGCAGGTACAAGTCCGCCATCCGGGCCGTCTTGCTGACGCGGGGATCCGCGACCACGACGGTCTTGCCGGGGTTCCTTTCTAGGCGGTAGCACAGGATCGGGTGATTGTCGGCGATGTTCGCGCCAATCAGGAACACCGCGTCGGACTGCTCGAGGTCTTCGTACGCCCCGGGCGGTCCGTCGCTGCCGAACGATCGCTTGTAGCCCGACACGGCACTGGCCATGCAGAGAGTCGTGTTGCCGTCGTAGTTGTTCGTGCCGAAACCCAGCTGCACCAGCTTGCCGAGTGCATAGAACTCCTCGGTCACGAGCTGCCCCGTGCTGACCACGCCCAAGGCGCGCGGCCCGTACCTCGATTGCACGTTGCGGAACTCCCGCACAAGGGTTCCGATGGCATCGTCCCATGCGATGCGCTCGAAGCGGCCCTTCGCGTTCTTGAGCAGCGGGTTGCGCGCTCGGCTCGCGGCCGCGACGACCTCGTGTTCCGCCAGGCCCTTCGGGCAAAGCTTTCCGAGGTTGACAGGGTGGTCCTCGTTGCCGCGGACAGAGACTGCCTGGCCGCCTCTCACCCCGATGTGCATGCCGCAGCCCACCGAGCAGTATCCGCAGGTGGTGGGCACCCAGCGTTCCGGAATCTTGGCCGCCGAGGTAAAGCCATAGCTTGGGTCGCGCCCGTAGGCGTAGTCTTGCTTCCGCGTGTCGAAGCCGAGCAGTCGCTTGAGACTCATGCCGCCGTTCTCCTTTCAAGAAACGGCATTGCCATGTTCTTGGGCACCACGCTGACGAAGAACAGGTATCGACCGACCAGCGCCCCGCATGCTGCGAGCGCGAAGCCCACGCCCGCGAATCCCACGGCGGGCAGGCCGACGGCGCCTGTAGCGAGCAGCCCGAGCCGGAGCAGGAAGAGTCGCGCGAGCGGGCCGGAAAGCAGCCTCGCGGTAGCCTGCTTCTCGTACTCATCAGTGCGCACGAACCCAAAGAAGCGCCAGATTTCCAGCAGCACGTGGGCCACGGCCGAGACCGCCGCGCATGCGAGCAGGACAGCGTCATATCGCGTTCCGAGCATTGCGACGAGTAGTGGGCCCAGCGTCGTACCGGTCAGGAAGAAGTCGGCGATCGTCAGCGGACTGTTCCAGGCCGGGCGGCCCGGCACAAGATAGATGCGCGATGACGCATACATTGCGAAGACACCGATCACCGAAGCGGCGGCGCCTATCAGCGAGGCCCCCGACATGCCTGTCAAGAGCATCGCCGCGCAAACCGACGCAGCCGCTCCGAACGAACTCAGGCCGAGGATCTCGCGACTGAGCCAAGAGGTCTTCACGTTGCGGATCGCTAGCGGCGCGAGCGCGGGCCGGCCCAGATGCAGCGGCGACGCTGCGAAGGATGCCAGGCCCAGCGCGAGCGATACCAGCGCCGCGGTTCGCAGCGCCTGCGAGGTGCCCGCGAGGCTCAGCAGCCACGTCGTCGCAAAGCCCGCGATCGAGAGCTGGGTAAGCACCGTCATCAGCACCAGCGAGAAGTGCGGCTTCGCCGGCTTGATGCGGTGGAAGTCGGCCTTCTCGGCGTCGAGAGGCAGCCGCTCGGGCAGCGTGACGCGGGTCGTCGAGATCGTGTCGTCGGCGCTGGGCAGGCCCGGCGCGTTGGCCTCGTCACGGTACTTGCTCCGCCACTCGCTGACGTCGACGATCTCGATCGCAAGGGCCTGAGACGGGCAGGCGTCCACACATGCAGGCGCGTCGCCGTCGGCCAAGCGGCCGTGGCACATGTCGCACTTTCCGACCACACCGCGAGCTTCGTTGAACGTCGGGACGCTGTACGGGCAGTTCCAGATGCAGTACTCGCATCCGATGCAGGAATCGGCATCGTGCAGGACGATGCCGGTCCGGGGATCCTTGGAGTACGCCTCGGTAGGACAGCCTGTCATGCACGCTGGGTCGAGGCAGTGATTGCAGCCCATGGAAAGGTGCATGCGCTGCGTGTGGGGGAAGATGCCTCCCTCAACCTCTCCCACGCGCCGCCAGGAAACGTCGGCCGGGTTGTTGTTCTGCTCGGCGCACGCTACCTCGCAGCACTTGCAGCCGACGCATTTCGACATGTCGAAGTGAAAGCGGTACTGCTGGCCGTCCTCGAGCGGGATATCCGGAATCAACGGGGAAGAGCCGACCAGCCCGCGCGAGGCCCGGGACTGTGGCGCAGCCTCGCCAAGCACCACGAAGGGGTTCGTCGAGGGTCGTTCGGATGTGGCCACTGTCTGCACTGAGTTCTGTGCAATTCCTTTCCAGGCGTGGTGCGGATGCACCGGACCCGTCGAGACCGACTCTTGCGAGACGCCGGCCCGAACGGGGTTAGGTGAGTGGAACAGGGAAGCTCCGCGCTCGGCGCTGGCTCGCGCCGTGCGATTCGGCGGCTTCGAATCTACGCGGATCGGACCTCGCGGACAGCCTGGGTCCCGAGGCGGTGAGGCAGGGACGTTGGCACGCCACCCGCCTTTCTGTTCCGAAGCTAGCACGCCCGCAGCGAGATGTGAAGCAAAAATTTCTTATCGTCCGGATAACTGGCGAGTGGAACGCCGGCGCGTTCCTACACTGGACTTGTAGTTTGAGATTCGCTCCCCGCCGAGCGGATTCCACGCCCTTTCAGAGCTCCGCCATTAGCGGCGGCGCGATCGCGGTCCAGCCTAGTAGCCATACCGCGGCAGGGGGCATCGCATCCGGAGGAGGGACTTCCCATGGCGGGGAGCAGGAAGACAGCAGTGGTGATCGGAAACGGTCCCGTCGGGCACCGCTTCTGCGAGAAGCTGGTCGAGTTCGATGGCGGCCGCAACTATCGCATCGTCTCGTTCTGCGAGGAGCCCCGGCCCGCTTACGACCGAGTCCATCTCACGTCCTACTTCGACCATCGGGATCCCGCCAAGCTGGCCTTAGCGCGCATCGAGTGGTATCGCGAGAACGGAATCCAGCTCCATGTGGGAGACCGCGCCCGGCGGATCGACCGCTCGCAGCGGAAGGTCGTGTCGGAAGCCGGTCTGGATATCCCCTACGATTGCGTTGTCCTAGCGACCGGTTCGCGACCGTTCGTTCCGCCCATCGAGGGCATTGACAAGCGCGGAGTCTTTGTCTACCGCACGATCGAGGATCTCGATACCATCATCGACTACTCAAAGCAAGCTCGGAGTTGCGCGGTGATCGGCGGCGGACTCCTCGGACTGGAAGCGGCCAAGGCCGCCTACGACCTCGGGCTCGAAACCCATGTCGTCGAATTCGCCCCGCGCCTGATGCCTCGTCAGATCGACGAGGCGGGATCGAACCTGCTGGTGCGCCAGATCGAGGCCTTGGGAGTCCGCGTGCACTTGCAAAAGGCCACGCAGGCCGTGCTGGGCAATGGCCGTGTCACCGGCATGGAGTTTTCGGATGGCGCAGACCTTGGCGTGGACATGATCATTGTTTCCGCTGGGATCCGACCGCGTGACGAACTGGCCCGGGAGTGCGCACTGGACGTCGGGCCACGTGGCGGCGTCGCCGTCGACGACCAGCTGCGAACCACCGATCCGGACATCTATGCGATCGGAGAGGCCGCCCTGCACCGCGGCACGATCTACGGTCTGATCGCACCGGGCTGGGAGATGGCCGACGTCGCGGCGGGCCAGCTTGCGGGCAGGGACGTGCACTTCGAGGGCGGGAACCTCTCGACGAAGCTGAAGCTGATGGGCGTCGACGTTGCGAGCTTCGGCGACTACGAGGCCCCGGCCGAATCCGCTGTTCCGCTCGTGGTGGACGACCCGTTCGCCGGGATCTACAAGAAACTGCTTTTCAGCACGGACGGGAAGAGGCTGATCGGAGGCGTGTTGGTTGGCGATGCCTCCGGCTACTCCGAGCTGTCCGCTCTGGCCGAATCCGATCAGGAGCTGCCTTTCGAGCCCGCGCGCCTCGCAGGCTTCGGCGGCGAAGGCGCGCCCGACATTTCGGTTGGCATCGGGGACGACGCGCAGGTGTGCTTCTGCAACAACGTCACCAAGGGAGCGATCTGCTCAGCGATCCGCGAGCACGATCTGTCGACGATCAGCGCCGTCAAGGAGAGCACGACGGCCGGGACTGGCTGCGGCGGCTGCCTCCCGATGGTGACGGGCCTGCTGAATGCCGAGCTCGAGGCCGCAGGCAAGGCGGTGCACAAGAGCCTCTGCGAGCACTTCGACTACACCCGGCAGGACCTGTTCGAAATCGTCAAGGTCAAGGGAATCCGCAGCTTCGAAGAGCTCATCCGCGATCACGGGCAGGGGTATGGCTGCGAGATCTGCAAGCCGGCCGTGACCTCGATCCTAGCGTCGCTTTGGAACGAGAGCATCACCGATCCCTCCCACCACACACTTCAGGACACCAACGACCGGTTTCTGGCGAACATGCAGCGCGGTGGCCTTTACAGCATCGTGCCGCGCGTGCCCGGAGGCGAAATAACTCCCGCAAAGTTGATCTCCCTGGGCACGGTGGCTAGGAAATACGGCCTGTACACCAAGATCACAGGAGGCCAGCGGGTCGACCTGTTCGGGGCGCAGGTGCATCAGCTGCCTGCCATCTGGGAGGAGCTGATCGATGCGGGCTTTGAGAGCGGGCACGCCTACGGCAAGGCCCTGCGCACGATCAAGAGCTGCGTCGGCACCACTTGGTGCCGCTACGGGGTCCAGGACTCGGTCGGGTTCGCCGTCCGCATCGAGAAGCGCTACCGGGGAATCCGCGCGCCGCACAAGGTCAAGGGCGCGGTGTCCGGCTGCGTTCGCGAGTGCGCCGAGGCGCAATCGAAGGACATCGGCTTGGTCGCGACCGAGACCGGATACAACCTCTTCGTCTGCGGGAACGGCGGGGCAAAGCCGCGGCACGGCGACTTGCTCGCTTCCTCCCTAGACGAGGAGACAGCGATCCGTTACATCGACCGCTTTTTCATGTACTACATCATGACGGCTGACAAGCTGACCCGCACGTCGGTCTGGATCGAGCAGCTCGAGGGCGGCATCGAGCGCATTAGGGACGTGGTCGTCCGCGACAAGCTCGGCATCTGCGATGAACTGGAGCGGCGCATGCAGTTTCTCGTGGACAGCTACCGCTGCGAGTGGAAGGAAGTGGTGAACGATCCCGTGCGGAGGAAGCTGTTCCGGCAGTTTGTCAACACCGACGAGGTTGACTCCGGAATCGAGATTGTTCCCGAGCGCGGGCAGTCCCGCCCGGCCGATTGGCCGAAGGATGGAGTGAGGCTCGAGCAGATCAAGCTTCCCGGGGGCCAGACCCTGGGCGAGTCGAAAGCGACCGGGGGCACACAGCGCGGGCGCAAGCTCGAATGGGTCCGAGTTGGCAGGGTCGCCGACTTCCCGCGGAACGGAGGCGCGGCGGTGAAGGTCGGCGAGACCCAGATCGCAGTCTTCAACCTGACCGACAGGGGCCAGTGGCGGGCCTGTCAGAACATGTGCCCGCACAAGAACGCCTTCGTGCTGGCCAGGGGAATCGCGGGCAGCGCTGGGCTCTCGCCCAAGGTAACCTGCCCTCTGCACAAGAAGCCCTTTTCGCTCGACACGGGCGAGTGCCTCTCGGGCGAACCCTACACGCTGAAGGTTTTTCCCGTGCGGGTCGCGGGTGACGGAGTGTACTTGCTGCTTCCGCCGGAACTGCAGCTCGACGCGCTGCTCGCAACGCCGCTGCACGTGATTCAAGCAGGCGACGCTGCAGCTGCACAGGCTTGCGCGGCCTGCACCTGATCTTCATGAGGAGAAGTTGATGCCACATTGGGAAGGATGGACTTGGAGTGAGAGTTGAAACGATCGAGGAGGTCGACCCGATGAATCGGAGATCGACGGCAGAGCCGGTCTATGAGGAGCGCGGCCTCGACGGGGACGCGCATCTCGAGTTCCTGCACCGAATCAGCGGGCGCTTGGCCGTTGCCGACCCCCTGAACGAGGTGCTGGGACAGATCGTTGAATTCCTCAACGACGTGGTCGGCGCGGACTCTTGCTTCATCTACGTGCTCGAAGACGACCAGCTTGTCCTGCGCGCGTCGAAGAACCCGCATCCGGAGGCGGTCGGCAACCTCCGCATTCCGCTGGGCGACGGCATCACCGGCTGGGTGGCGCAGAACCGGGAAGGGGTCGCGATATCGGGCGGAGCGATGCGCGACAAGCGTTTCCGCACGTTCAGCCAGCTTCCCGAAGACGGATTCGAGGCCTTTCTGTCGGTCCCGATCCTCGCCGGAGGACGCCTGATCGGCGTCCTGAATTTGCAGCACCGCCAGTGCCACGAGCACTCCCAGCAAGAGACGAAGCTGGTATCGACAATCGGCCATCTGGTCGGCGCCGAGATCGAACGGGCGCGGCTAGATTCCGAAGTCGCAAAGCTCACCGGCCAACTGGCGACGCGAAAGCTGATCGAGAGGGCCAAGGGGATTCTGCAACGGGACCTTGGCTTTACAGAGGAGCAGTCGTACCTAAAGTTGCAGCAG
The DNA here is from genome assembly GCA_009841225.1 of Terriglobia bacterium. Taxonomy (GTDB): domain Bacteria; phylum Acidobacteriota; class Terriglobia; order Bryobacterales; family UBA6623; genus VXMF01. The sequence continues at coordinate 125,268 of VXMF01000008.1, forward strand.
GAGAGCAGGCGTCGGCGTATGCCGATGAAACAAGTCGCTGAGGCCGTGGTGCTCTCGGACGATCTCCGGCGCGCCCAATCCGAGAAGTAGCGGTCAAATCCCGTCGCGGGTCTGGCATCCGGCGTTTCTTGGCAGCCGCTGCTGCCGCGCAGTGCTGGCTGACTTCCCGCCAGTCGGGGGAATGTCAGGATTCTGGCGTTAGCAGAGCCCCAGTTCGAGGGTTCGGTTCGCGAGTTCAGGGGGGCGGTCCGCCACTTCTGCCGCTCACGCAGTCACTTCCCTTTGCCGTGATACACTCCGCCCAAGTCATGGACGTACAGATTCGGACTGTGTTGCCGAGCGAATCGACCTTGATCTTTAGCTTTCTGACCCTAGCGGCTCGCATGCAGGAATCTGGAGAGCCAATTCAAAAGGCCCTGCGTGACCATGAGTTGAGAAGATACTGGCAGAACTGGGGCCGGCAAGGCGATCTCGGCGTCGTGGCGGAGTCCGACAGCGTCGGGTACCCGGTGAGCTGCGCGTGGGTGCGGCTCTTCTCCCCCGAGGATGCAGGCGCGGACTATGTGGGCGAGAACATTCCGGAGCTGGCAGTCGGGACGATTGCCCCGGCCCGTGGGCTGGGAGTGGGCACGAAGACCCTGCAGGCTCTGCTGAGCCTTTGTCAGGTCCACTACTCTGGAGTGAGCCTGAGCGTCAGAATCGATAATCCCGCAGTTCGTCTCTATGAGCGGCTGGGGTTCCGTAGAACATCGGCGAGTCCGATTGTCAACCGGGTGGGCACGGAGTCGGTCATCATGCTTCTGAGCTTCGAAAGGAATCGAGGATGAAACCCCTGTTCATATCCCTGGTCTCGCTCATGGTCGCCGCGGCTGCCGGCGCAGTTCCGAACGTGGTCTTGATCGTCTCTGACGACCAAGGCTACGCCGACATCAGCTGCTACCCGCACCCGGACGAGATCCAGACGCCGAATCTCGACAGGATCGCCCGGGAGGGCGCACGCATGACCAGCGGGTATGCGAGTTGTCCTGTCTGCGCGCCGACCCGGGCCGGCCTGCTCACGGGCCGGTACCACCAAAGGTTCGGCTTCTACACCGCCGCTGATTCGCGGGCGGGTCTGCCGAGGTCCGAGACCACACTCGCAGAAGTCCTCGGCGACCACGGTTACGCCACAGGGGCCTTCGGCAAGTGGCATTTGGGCTATGCGCCGCCCTTCCGCCCGCTGGAGAGGGGCTTTGACACGTTCTACGGGTTTCTGGGCCATGGCGGGCACGACTATTTCGACCTGGCCATCTCGGACGACGTCCGCTCGATCTACCGCAACCGGTCGCCGATAGACGACTCTGGCTACCTGACGCGAAATATCACCAAGGAAGCTATCGCCTTCATTGAGGAAAACCGGGACAGGCCGCTCTTCGCCTACGTGCCTTACAACGCCGTCCACAACCCACTCCAGGCACCACAGGACTACGTTCGGCGCTATGCAAGCCCAGATCCGCAGCGCAGCATCTACTTGGCCATGCTCGCGATCATGGACGAGGGAGTGGGAGCGATTCTCGACACGTTGGACCGCCTCGATCTGTCCCACAACACCCTGGTCATCTTCCTGTCCGACAACGGCGGCGCTCGAGGCACCACGGCGAACAACGGTGCACTGCGGAACTTCAAACACAGCGTGTACGAAGGCGGCCTTCGCGTGCCGTTCCTAGCGCGCTGGCCAGAACGGATTCCAGCGGGAACCGTCTCTGACGAACCCGTGATCTCCATCGACGTGTTTTCCACCGTCCTTGCCGCGGCCGGCATTGAGCCTCCCGACGAACTCCAACTTGACAGCCGCGACATGTTGCCTGCCTTGGCGGGACGGCTGGATCGCCCCCTCCACGAGGCTCTGTACTGGAATTGGATCGACAAGGATTCCGATACCGGCTGGGCGATCCGCAAGGGGCGCTGGAAGCTACTGGCCGACAAGGGCGGAATCGAGCTGTACGACCTAGAGGCCGACATCGGCGAGACACGCAACCTAGCCTCGCACCGATCGATGATCGTCCAAACACTGCTTGCCGAGTACAAGAACTGGCAGAGTCAACTCCGCCCCCGCATCCGGCGCCAGCGGTGAGTCTGGCTAGGGCTCTCTCTTGACCGCGACTTCGAACTGATGCCGCGTCCCGCCAAGCCTTCGCGGCAGGATCGTCCGATGCCGTTCCGTGCAGCCGCGAATCGACCTACCGTGCCAGGGCCGGCCGCGAGCCCTCCTCTTGGTGACGGATCAGGGGCGTCGACTCCGGTTCCGCAGACCCCTCGGTGAGGACGTAGCGCTTGTTGGCGTCCAAGTGAGTCCACTCCTGTCTCAGGCCGCGGGGCCACGTCACGCGAACGGCCTCGACCCGGTTGGCCTGGCCGAGTCCAAAGTGCAGGGCCAAGTCGCTCTGCGAATAGTAGCTGCCACCGCCCACGACAGCCTGAGTCAGTCGGCGCCCCCCCACTGAAACCTCCACGCGGGCACCGATTGCGCTGCGATTCGACTCAACGCCAACCAACTTGAGCACGAGTGCGTTGGTGCCGTCAGGAACGTTCTTCAACAGCGCTGGCGGTTGGTTCACGTTGACGATGACAACTTCCGGGTGGCCATCTCCGTCCAAGTCACCGGATGCCAAGCCGCGGGCCGGGCGGGGCACCTGCAGGGCGGGACCGGCCGTGTCCGAGACATCTTGGAACGTCCCCGTGCCGAGGTTCCTGAACAGGAGGGTCGGCTGCCGGTAGGTCTCGCCGATGTCAGCGGCGTCCACCTCCGGGTATACATGGCCGTTGGCGAGCATCAAATCCGGCAAGCCGTCCTCGTCGGCGTCAATGAAGAGCGCCCCCCAGCCAAGGAGCTGGTGCGCCCCGAGTCCCGCTTCAAATGCAAGATCCTCGAAGAAGACGCCGTCTTCATTGTTGTAGAGCGACGGCAAATCGCCCGAAAAGTTCGTCTTCGCAATGTCGAGGAAGCCGTTGCCGTCGTAGTCGGCCACGGCCACCCCCATTCCGGCCTGGAGCTGGCCGTCGGCGCTATAAGCCACGCCGGCTTCGGAGGCGATGTCGGTGAAGGTACCGTCGGCGTTGTTGCGATACAGCAGGCTAGGCGTCATGTCGCAAGCGACATAGATGTCGATGTCGCCGTCAATGTCGAAGTCTGCCGCAACGACGCCAAGCCCGTAGCGCCCTCCTGCCTCAAGGATTCCTGCGGTCTCAGAAACGTCCTCGAATCGAGCGTCTCCCAGATTCCGATACAGCTGGTTGCTCGCACGGGGAAGCCCTCGCGGACCGCACATGACCGGGATCCCCTTCCACTCGCAAGCTCCGGATGAGCCGGGCTTGGGTGTATTCTCGGGATCGAAGTCGACGTAGTTGCTGACGAACAGATCCAACAAGCCGTCTTGGTCGTAGTCCAAGAACGCACAGCCAGCGCCCCACCTACGCGAATCAGCCGCCTGACCAAGCCCCCCGCTTGAATCCACGAACCTGCCTTTCTGATTGCGGTAGAGAACGTTCGAGCCGAAGTAGGTGACGGCCAGATCGTCCCAGCCATCGTTGTCAAAGTCGCCCACGCACGCACCCTGCCCCCAGCCCCTCGCTGCAAGCCCCATTTCGAGCGCAGACTCGGTGAAGCGGCCTCGGCCGTCGTTCACATAGAGCATCAACGGCGGGCTCTTGCCTGCTTGAGCGAGTGGAAACGTAGTGCCGTTCACGACGAAGATGTCGCTGTCGCCGTCACGGTCAAAGTCGAATATGGCGGCACCTGTTCCGGTGGTCTCCAAGATATAGTTGCTTTCGGTTGCATTTCCGAAGGTAACGGGAACGCGAAGGCCCGCCTGAGAAGCTATGTCCTCATAGTTGGCGGCGCCGGAAATCTGAGGTGACAACCCAACCACCAAAACCAAGGCGAGAGAGCAACGTTCGAGGCAAGTAAGGCCTGATCCAGACCAAGCTGCCAGGCGTCGGCACACATGCACAGTTGGATCTAGCAGCACGAGGTGTCGCGCTGTCCAGACTCCTACCTTAGCCCAGCCGACCTTGGCGTTGCCCCGCTGGCCATGGGACCCAAGCATGCGGCAGGTAGGCCAGTCTCGAATGCCGAGCCGCACCGCGCGGACTGCGGTTGGCCGGCCTGAAAGACTGCGCGCACTAGCTCTGGACTTCAGGCTCGACGCGCGCGGAGGTGCGGATCTCGTCTTCACCCCGAGGGAAGGCATCCCACAAGTGCAGGAACGTAGGTGTTAGCATCCAAGCCTGTTCCTCCCGCAACCGAGCCACCTCTTCTATTGGCAGGAAACGAGCCTGAGAAATATGGTCCGTTTCAACAGTGATCGGACCATTCCAAATCGCCGAATAGAGGCATATGAACTTCGTGCAACCTTCGTCTGACATAGCCGTCTTGCCGACGAATTGGGGATCTTGGAGGCGCACTTCAAGTTCCTCGAGGGCACGGCGGACGATGGCCTCTCCGTAGCTCTCACCCGACCTTAGACACGTGGCCACAGACGAACCCCAGCAACCCGGATGGCGTGGTCTCGATGCGGCCAAGCGCTGCATCAGCAACTCGGAGTCATCGTTGAACAAGAACAGATGCGCGACTCGGAAGTTTGCTCCCAGCCGCAACGCGTCCCCTCGCTTGATCGAGCGAATGACGCGATCCCGGGAGTCCACGGCATCAATCAGTTGATCGGCGGTCGAGCGCATTAGCAGAGGGTGATGCCTGACCTCCACTACTCCATTACCGCATACCTGCACTGGACATATGTGGAGCGACTCAGCAGGCATGGTTGAATCATGCTGAGGCCGGAGACAAGCAACGAGTTCTCACCGTGGCCCTGAAGAGCGCCAATGAGCTCGGAAGCCGCCTCAGGGCCGACGGCAAGTCACCTCAGCAAAGGCCGGCGGCCCAACGTTGCTGTGATTGCCGAGGGCGCGTCCCGCGCGCTGACCGAGGCGCTAAGTGACTAGCTTGCTCGGCGAACAACGAGAACGGCCCCCGCCCCGGAGGGCGGAGGCCGTGAGCCAAGCGGACCAGCCGCTTAGAACATGAACCGCAGCGCGAGCTGGAAGTTTCTGTTCAGGCCGCCGCGAGTGCCAAAGATCCGGCCGAAGTTACCCGACCCGTGCGTCGAGTTCGGACGGTTGAACTGAGGCGTGTTCATCAGGTTGAACGACTCGATGCGGAACTGCAGCTTGGAACTCTCCGTGATTGCGAAGTCCTTGAACAGCGACAGATCCACTGTGTTGGTGGGCGGGCCGATGTTGCTGTAGTTGCCGAGAGCCCCGTAGGTGCCGACCGCCGGATCTTGGAACGCCGACGTGTCAAACCACTCCTCAGGAGAGCGACCGCCTGAAGGGGCCGCGTTCGGATCCCTGCCCGAAACCGGATCCGGACGCGTCGTTCCCGTGCAGGAACAGATCGCACGGTTGGTTCCTATGCTGAAGTAGTTGCCAGTCTGAAGAGTCAGGATTCCGTTTAGCTGCCAGCCTCCCACGATCATGTTCGCGGCACCGCTCAAGTTGCTCGGTGTCGGGAGATTCCAGTTGCCACTCAGCACGAACCGGTGCCGTATATCAAAGCTGGCGTGAGAGTACTCCAAAGACTGGTGCGGCGTACGGAATCCAGGTCCGCCAGAGAGAGTCGTGCCCGTATCCGCCAGCGCGTGACCCCACGTGTAGGCAGCGAGGAAGCCTACACCGTCCGAGTAGCGCTTGTCCAGCTTCGCCGTGAAAGCGTGGTACGCCGAGCGGCCGTTGCTGTTGGTAAAGGTGATACCGACATTCCCTACCACGTCCTTGAATGGCCTCCGGTCGAAGGAGGAAATATTCGGGCGCGGGTCGTTAACTGTCGGGTTGCCTTGGTAGTTGTCGGTCAGGCGGTTGCCCTTGGAACCAATATAGGCCAATTCGAGCACAGAGTTCCAGCCCAAGTCGCGCTGCAGGTTGAAGTTCCACTTGTTCACCAATGGCCAGCGGCGCTGCGTGTAGAGCGACCGGAAGGAAATCGGGGCGGGAAGCGTGAACGAATCGACCGGGAAGCCGTTCGAGAACTTGCGGACGAACGGGTTGCGGTCCGAAGGCCGGTCCTTGACAAACCTCGTCTCTTGGTTGAAGGGCACGTTCTCGCCGCGATTCGGGTTTCCGCCCTCGTTCTCTTCGGCACCGTAGAAGATGCCGTAGCCAGCGCGAATTACCGTGCCGGGCATCACCTCATAGGCGAAGCCAATCCGAGGAGCGATATTCGTTCGATCCCATTCAGTGAGATATAGAGACGTCTGGCCACGCGACACTGCGATCGCCGGGTAGTCGGTGGCGAAGTTCGGCGGCAGCGGAGCATCCTGGTCCTTGCCTTCGGGAATGACAAGTGTCGGCTGGCTGTGATCGGTGCCAAACACGTCCAGGTGGGCTTGGCGGCCGAACTTCTCGCCAATTGGAGTCGTCAATTCGTAGCGCACGCCAATGTTGACGGTGAGCCTGGAGGAGACCTTCCAGTCGTCCTGGACGAAGAACGAATAGGCATCCTTGAACGACGAGATGAAGTTCGCGGTCGTGATGCGAGCCCAGTCCACGTCGCCGAGCAGCCAAGACGCCATGGCGTCGCCGGTGTCGTTGAATCCAACTTGGTCCGAGTCTCTCCGGTTGAAGTTCATGCGGCCGCGAGGAGACGGCACCTGGAAGAACGGGAAGCCGATCGGGCGGTATTCCGCGCCGAACTTGATCGCGTGCGAGCCCTTGTTCCAAGAGACGTTCTGGATGAAGTCCCAAACGTTGTTGTACTCCTGCGTCGGAAGCCACTCGGACCCGCCGACGATGCTATAACCCTGCGGTGCCAAGCGCATCAAGCCGCCATTGTTGGTGGTGAACGGGTTAAGTCCGCCAAAGCCCAGATCCGAGAATGAGTCGGTGTTAGCGTTGCTCTGCACACGCGTAGTGATCAGGCGCGAGTAGGCGATGCGGGACTCGGTGATGAACGTGGGCGACCAAATCTTCGTGTAGCTCATCATCGCCGCACGGCTGAGATTCTCCTCCGTTTCTCCCAAGAAGCCCCCGGCATCCAATTCTCCGGGAAGCGGCGGAGACTGGAACTTCTGCTCGTCGATCCAGCTCAAGCTGCCGAAGAGGCTGTCGTTGTCGGAGATTCTGTGGTCGATCCGCACGTCGAACTGATGGACATCACGGGTTGCGTTGCGCGTGGTGAAGAAGTTGCCGCCGGGACGCTCGCCCGCAGGCGTGAGGTTCTGGTTCTCAGCAGGATACTGGCCGATCAGGTTCGAGGCGATCGGGTCGAACATCGTTTGGGGGATCATGTTGTTGGGGAACGGATCGCGAATGACGGTACCGTCCATTTCCCTTTGCGTGGTTCGGTCGAAGATCTGCCCGCGGGTGATGTCGCGGCCGAGGGCGTCCTGGCCCAGTACGTCGCCTGCACGGAAGACAGAGGTGAAGTCGCCTTGAGCCATACCGGGGGCCGGCACAGTGAGTGTGCTGGACAGGCTGCTATCGCGGATCAGCGTGCCCTGATAGTCGGCGAACCAGAACGTGCGGTTCCTAGCGATCGGGCCACCGACGGCAGCACCATACTGGTTCTGCTTATAGCCTTGCCGCGGCTGGCCGTTCCGGTTCAACTCCCAGGGATTGGCATTGAGCTTGGTGTTCTGCAGGAACTCGAACAGGGTACCGTGGACTTCGTTGGTGCCGGACTTGATCGTCACGTTGACCACGCCGCCGGCGGCGCGGCCGTACTCGGCGTTGTAGCCGTTCGTCAAGATCTGCATCTCGCCGATGGCCTCGACCGACGGACCGACCACGTAAGCGGTCTGGTTGATGAAGTCGATGACGTTCACGTTGTTGTCAACGCCGTTGAGCAGGAAGTTGTTCTGCCCGTTCGAGCGCACGCCGTTGGCCGAAAAGCCGCCGCCAGCAGCGTCACGAGCGCCAGGCTCGGCCGGCACGACCGCAGGCACGGTGCGGGCCAAGAACGCGAACCGGCGCTGGCCGCCCAAGGGCAGCTCGCTGGTCTGGCGGTTCTCTAGCGTGCCGCCCATCTGGGTCGTCTCGGTCTGCAGTGCCGGAGGCGCGGCGGAAACCTCGATGGTTTCCGTGACCTCGCCGATCTCAAGCACGAAGTTGGCCTGGACTCGGCCAGCCGACTGCAGGATCACGCCGCTCTGGACCGACCGCTTGAAGCCCGGCGATTCGCAGGCAATCGTGTAGACGCCCGGCTTGATGAGGGGCCTGATGTAGTTGCCGATGACATCCGACTCGACCGTGTCCGTCACGCCGGTCGCCTCTTCGGTAATCGTGATCGTGGCCCCGGGAATAGCAGCTCCCGAAGGGTCGGTAACGCCGCCAAGCAGCGTGCCCATGTCCCGCTGCGCCATGGCTGGCACTGCGGCCAGCAGCACCGCGAGCAGCACGGCTGGGATCAAAGAATACGAGCTTCGTCGCATGTAGTTCGTCGTCTCCTCTTGTTCCGGAACTCGGCCGGAACCGAAATACAGTTGGGAGAAAAGATCCTTCCCAGACCTATCCACCCCACCGCTACCAGTATAAGCACACGGCCCGTCGCAGGCGCAAATTGCGCGCTGTCGGCAGGAGACGACATGAGGCGGTGGCGTTCGGCGGGTCGGCCCGGGCCTGCGAGCCCTTCTGGCGAATCTTGGCAGGCCGGACGGTGGCGCGGCACCCGACTGAAGGTATGGATTGGCGGAGTCCGACCGGAACCCGGCGGGCCCTTTCGTGTCGGGCCAGCCGCCCGCGCCGCGAAATTCGTTTGCACGAATTGCGCCAGCGAAGAGTATTCATAATGTGATGGCCGTGGCTGGAGTAGCTCCTGTCGGCAATCCGGTCGCTTGGATGAGGGGGGATTCGGCTCCCGCTCGCGACCCCGAATCGGCTCAGCACCTGATCGCGGCAGCACAGTCTGGGGACACGGCGGCATTCGGTCGCCTGGTCGAACTCCACCAGCAACAAGTGTTTCGCACGGCCCGCGCCATCCTGGGAAACGATGCGGACGCACAGGATGCGGCGCAGGAGGCGTTCCTCAGGGCGTTCCGCCACCTTGCAAGCTTCGACCCGAAGAGGGACCTAGCAGCGTGGCTCTACAAGCTCACGGTAAATGTCTGTCGCGACATGGTCCGGCGCAGGCCCGGCAAGGAGACGGCGGAGATCGACACCGAGGTCTTGGCCGCGAGCGATCCGGGACCGTTCGAGACCGCCTCTCTGCAAGAACAGCGGGACTTGACCCGCCGCGCTATTGCCCGGCTGCCGTACAAGGAGCGGGCGGCCATCACGCTGCGCGACTTGGAGGGCCTTACGACCGCAGAAGTCGCGGCGGCCCTCGGAACGACCCAAGCCACTGTTCGGTCGCAAGTGAGCGCAGCTCGCGCAAAGCTGCGCCGATACATCCTTGGAGACAGACGGAGCCAGACATGACCTGCCCCAAGGAACTAGAGCTTTCGCTCTTCGCCGGAGGGGATGTCCGGGAGCTCCAAGCCCGCCGGATCACACAGCACCTGCATTCTTGCCAGGCCTGCGCGCAAGCGGTGCATGAGTTCCGAGTGGTCCGGTCAGCAGTGATGGAAAGCCGTGCTCCAATGCCGCCTCACCTGCGCTCCGCACTGCCAACGCAGGTGCTGTCTCGGATCGCGGTCGAGCAAGGCAACTCCGATCAAGTGTCACTGTGGCACCGGCTGCGCTGGGGCATCGCAGGAGTCGCGACAGCCTGCGTCTCGATTGCCATCTTGGGCCTGCAACCGGATTGGCAAGCCTTGGAGCTACCCCAGGTGGCACTGGCCCCCGCCCGGCCTCCCGCGCAGGGGTTCGCTCTCTCCGAGCCCTTTCGGCTGGGATCATCGCCTGCCCAGCCCGCAGCGGCAAGGCCCGAGACCGCCGCCGACCCGCTCGACGCAGTCAAGCTGAGTTCGATTGCGGATGCCGACGGCGAAGGCAGTGGCGTTAGGGTCCGCATCCCATCGGACAACCCGGCGATTGAAATTCACTGGCTGATCGACTGAAGGAGGTAACATGACACGCCATACTATTCCCGCACTCTGCCTGACCCTGCTCTTGCTGGTTGGCTCGCCCGCAACGCTGACCGGCGCAGAAGACGAGCAACTCACACGCATCTACCGCCCGAAGCACGCACAGGCTGACGTGCTGGCAAGGCTTGTGAGCCAGTCGGGACCGCTGGTCAAGGCAGATCCAGCGCTAGGCGTAGTGATGGTCCAAGGACGCCCTGCACAAGTTTCCATGGTCCTCGAAACACTCGCCGAAGTAGATAGGCCGCAGCCAGATCCAGCACCGGCAGATCCAGCGCCGGCAGACGTGGTCGTAGACCTCCACCTCGTCGGCGCATTCCGCAGCGAGGCGGACTCGTCCGTAACGCCGGAACCGGTGCAAGAGGCCATCGACGAGATCCGGGACACGTTTCCGTTCTCGTCATACCGGCTGCTGGAGTCCCTGACTGTTCGCACCGCTCCCGGCGGCCGCCTCGCCTCCGTAAAGGGTCACATCCAGAGCGAGGATCGGGTGGACTATAGCGTCATGCTCAGCGTGGCCGACGAGCGCCCTACGCCGGAGGCGATCAAGCTGAACCTGATTAGCCTCAAATTCAGGCGGACTGACTCAGCTGTAGGTGTTGAAGAGGCGCAAATCGAGACCATGCTCACCGCAGCGCACGGCAAGACATTGGTCGTCGGCAAGGCTGGGGTGAGGGGCATCGCGGACGGAATCTTCCTGCTGTTGACGGCGCGCCTAGAGTAATGTTCCCGGGGCAGAAGCGCGCATCGATAGTCCTTCGAGCTGGCACTCTCGGGATACTACAGACGGAGCCCGGAAATACAGGTGCCTGCAACTGTCTACAGCACCAAGGACCGGGATCAAGCTGCGGGCGAGATCAGGTCAGGATGTCCTTGACCACGTGGCCGTGCACGTCGGTCAGCCTGAAGTCGCGCCCGGCGTGGCGGTAGGTAAGCCGCTCGTGGTCCAAGCCCAGCCGGTCCAATATGGTGGCCTGGAAGTCGTGTACAGTCACGGGATTCTCGGCGATGTCAAAGCCCATTTCGTCGCTGGACCCGTAGACGATGCCGCCCTTGACTCCGCCTCCAGCCAGCCATGAGCTGTAGACCCTAGCGTGGTGCCCGCGCCCTTCGGCACCAGGAGACGGACAGGTCGGCGTGCGCCCGAACTCCGTCGTGAACACCACGAGGGTGTCGTCCAGCATGCCGCGAGACTTCAGATCTCGTATCAGCGCTCCGATGGGCTGGTCGACATTCTTGGCCATGTGGTTGTAGTTCGCCATCTTGGCGTGCGTGTCCCAGTTCTTGTCGATGCTCGTGCCGCCATCGATCAGCTCGACGAAGCGCACGCCACGCTCGACCAGTCGTCGTCCCACCAAGCACTGCCACGCGAAGCCATCAGTGCTGCCGCGCTCCAGCCCATACATCTTCAGGGTCGCGTCCGACTCCTTCGTGAGATCAAACGCCTCAGGCGCTTCCACCTGCATGCCGAATGCCGTCTCGTACGACTTGATGCGGGCTGCCAGGTTGGTGTCGCGCTCGCGCCCGTGCAGGTGCTGCCGGTTGAAGTACTCCAGCAGGTCCAGCTCGGTGCGTTGCTGGTCGCTGGTCGTCCGCCGGCTCATGTGTGCGATTGGCTCTTCACCCGGCACGATGCGCGTGCCCTGATGCAGCACCGGCAAGAAGTCCGAGCCCCAGACCTGCCCGCCTGCATACGGAATCTCGGGCGCGATCACCATGAATGACGGCAGGTTTCGGTTGAACGTGCCCAACCCGTAGCTGACCCACGAACCGATGCTGGGGCGGTTGAACGTCGCCGATCCGGTGTGGATGCCCAGAGTCGCGCCGAAGTGGTCCCCGTTGATGTTCGTCATCGAACGCACGACCGCGATGTCGTCGGCGACCTTGCCGATCTCGGGGAACAAGTCGCTGACTTCGATGCCGCTCTGGCCGTAAGGCCGGAATTCCCAGTCGGCCCCCTTGTAGACACGGTTCTTGCTGAACGGCTGGTCGTGGTTCTGCCGCAGGAAAGGCTTGGGGTCGAACGTGTCAACGTGCGACACGCCGCCCGTCATGAACAGGAAGATTACCTGCTTGGCCTTGGCGGGGTGGTGCGGCCTTTTCGGGCTTAGCGGATCATCCGCCGTGGCACCCATCATTTCCGACAGCAGGCCGGGAAGCAGCAGTCCGCCGCCGGCGAGCGACCGGATCGTCTGACGGCGATTCAATCCTTCACTGCGAAACATGCCAACCTAATCGTATCTCTATAGGGCCCGGGCATGCAGCGGTTCGACTTCATATTCCTCCTCTTGGCCGGATTTTTCCTCTCCAGCCTGGTCCTGGCGAACTCCTTCGTCTTCAAGTTCATCGACGTTCCGCTGCCGATCATAGGCGTGGCGACGATCAGCCTGGGCGTGCTGCCCTATCCGATCACGTTCCTCTGCACCGACCTCATCAGCGAGTTATACGGCAAGCAGCGCGCCAACGCCATCGTGCTGACCGGAGCCGCGGTGTCGGCATACATGCTGGTGCTGCTGCAGATCGGACGGCTGCTGCCGGTGTCCCATCTGCAGGAGGCCGCGATCCAAGACCACTACATGGCGGTGTTCGGACAGAGCGCTCGCGCCATCTTCGCGAGCATGGTGGCCTACCTGCTCGCGCAATTCGTCGATGTCCGCCTATACCACTTCTGGCGCAAGCTCACAGACGGGCGCCATCTGTGGCTGCGCAATAACGCTTCGACCATGCTGAGCCAGCTGATCGACACGACGGCTGTCGTGACGGTCCTGTTCTATGGCGTCTGGTCGTGGTCCGAGATCGGCGCGGTGATCATTGCGAGTTACGTCTTCAAACTGCTGGTCGCAGCGGCGGACACACCCTTGATGTACGTAGGCACTTGGCTATTCGCGGACGTTCGCGAGGAATCCCGCAGGCGCGGGCTGATCCACGAGTCGGCATGAAGCGGTCGCAGGCCGCCTCCGACTCAGGCGTCCTCCACGACCTGTAACGCCATGCCCTCGACGAGGTGCCCCGCCTTCTTTCGGAAAGCCGCCATGTGCGGAGCCCGGGAATGGGCTTGCAGCGCTTCCATGCTTTCCCATTGCTCGACTACGGTCATGCGCTGCGGGTCCAAGGCCTGCGTCTTCCAGCCAGTCTCGGCATCGATACACGGCGCGTACTGGACACAGCCGTCCTCAGCGAGGACGTTCGGCACGTTCTCCTTGAACATGGCGATGTATTCGTCCAAGGATCCCTCTTTGACGCGGATTGACGCGATGACGTGAATCATGGCCCCCATTGTCGCAAGAGGGCCGGACTGGGTTGCCGACTCTTCAGCGCCACCAAGGCCTGCAAGCCTCGCAAGCCCTCCGTGGCCACTTCCCGACAGCTCCCGAAGATCTCTTGCCGTCTACGACAGTTCCGGCGATACTAGCGGTGCGGCCGGCCCGATCGTGACGGTGCGATACGAACGCCAACGACACTACAGCAGACGGCTGGCGGCCCGCGTTCCGGTCCGCGCATTTCGTGGAGCGCCGATGATTAGAGTGGACGGACCGGTGCCCGGCACCGCGCCCTGCCGGACGCTATGCAGAACTACAGTCCAGCAATCAAGCGTCTGATCGATGGCGGCCTCTTCGAGCGCCTCCCCGCGACCTTCGCCGTCTACTCCCTTGACCGCATCAGGGATTGGCAGCGCTTATTCCCTGCCGAACAGGACTACTTCGAGCGGTTGTTCGGCCTGCTGGAGCGATCCTCCGACGAAGCCGTCGCAGAAGTGTTCGGCCCCTTGCGGCAGGTCGAGCAGAAGATGGACATCCGCGGGGGAATCTGGAAGACCAAAGACTTCACGCTCGAGCACGTCGACTTCCTGCAGCGCAATCGCCACCTCGCGGAATGGCGCCAAGCCATCGCCGGCATCTTCGCCCAGATCGATCCGCTGCTCGATGCCGAGGTGGCACGCGCCGGCAAGCCCCGATTGGTGGCGGTCGTCTCTCCGGCCGAACTGCCGATGGGACCCGACCGCATGTGGACGCGGATCCGCGATCGCGGTCGCGTCGTGCCGCTAGCGGTGGCCGAGGATGAACCACTCCGAGACTATCTCGCCCGCTTGTTGAGCGGTGCCGCCGTGTCCGGGCGGCACCCCAGCATCTTCGACCTCTACGGCGAACAGCGCTCCGAAAGCCAGTTTGACACCTGGGTGGTGGAGGCTTCGGACCCGCTCATGCGTCTGGCCCGCGGGTTCGTCGGCTGGACCGGCCTGAGCTTCGAGCGCATGGTCGATCTGCGTCAGGCGCTGATGAAGGATGTCAACGAACTGGTCACCCAGGAGAAGATTCCCGGGCCGCGTCAGCTGGGCGAGCGCCTGCAGAAGATGAATCCGGGGGCCCTAAGGCGAGCCGCCGGACGCGATCCGGTCATGCAGGACTTCCTCCAGTCGGTCCTGCTCAACGGCAACGGCACGCTGCTGATCAACAACACGTTCGTCGAATGGGCGTCCCTGCAGGCCATCCGACGGGCGCGCCCCTCGGTGTTGCTCGCCTCGTTCGGAATCCGCAACAAGGTCAAGCCGTTCAGCAGCTTGCTGATCTATTCCGACCAAGAGGAGACCAACCCGATTCCGACGCAGGCAGACATGCTGGGCTCGTACGTCGACTTGGAAGTGTTCTACCAGTACATCTGGCAGGAATGCGAGAAATACGCCGAGTACCGGCGGAACACGGCGTATCTCTTCATCGGCACGGGCATGGACGGCCTCTTCGTAATCGCGCCGCCGGATTTCCCGCTGCTCGCTTCAGACACGCCTCAAAGACCCGAGGAAGTCTTCCTCAGTTGCGCCGCCTGGCTGGGGGTTGATCCGCCCGCTGCCGGCTGAGTGATCGTGGCCGCGATGGTGGCACGTGCTGCGACGATCGCAGCTCCCGGTGAGCGAGTGGTCATGATCTTCGGACATGGACTCTTCTGCACGGTGAGCTTGTCCGGCAAGACGAGCAGCGCTGGGTGCCAACGACGGGAGCAACCCGACAGCGCTGGCTGGCGTTGCCGCTCCGAAAGGCGGCTTCGATTGCTGCCCTTGGTCCCATTCCCCGTCTAGGCCGGGTGGGCGGAGAATAAGGGCATGTCCGAACTGCCGGATCCGCGCCCTGTATTCACCATCGCCATGGGTTGCGACGGAGTTGGCAAGACTGCTTGGAAGCGTGGGAACTACGACCTTCTGCCAGACCGCTACTTCGATCATGACTCGTTTGCCGGCGGCATCGGGGACTGGAACAGCCCAGAGGCGCACTCCCGGACGCGAGTGTACGTCGAAGCCCAGATTGCGGAATCGATCGACCAGCGGCTGGACTTCGGGACGGAAAGCACATATTCCGGCCAGTCGGGCCCGGCCCTCGTGGAGCGTGTCATCAAGGCTGGCTATCGCGTCGAGGGGGTGTACCTCGGGACCAACGATCCGCAGATCAACATCGACAGGGTCGGGCACCGCGTGCTCTTGAGCACCGGCCACACGGTCGATCCGGCACGCATCCCGGAGCGCTGGAAGTGCTGTCTGTCCAACCTGCAGCGCTCGGCGGAGCGATTCGACTCGCTTCGGCTCCTCGACAATTCCGAGCATGACGAATTCCGCTTACCCAGGCCTGTCGAGCAATGCCGGCTGGAGCGTGGAAGGGTCGTCTGGCAAGCAGATGCGCCATCCCCATGGTGCATGAACTGGCTGCGGAGACTGGGACAGAGACAGGCCGATCAGTGACGCCACAAAGCCAAGCTCGCCCTGCCACGGCTTTCCCCAGCGCAAGAAAATCGCCCTTCCGGCACTCGCTTGCCACCAGTGCTTGACCCTCAGCACGGAAGCTATAATCCGCACAGTGAAGGCAAGGACGACAGTGCTTCGCGGGGCAGCCTTGAAGCTGCCGGTCGTCGTTCTGGTTCTCTGCGCAGTGGCGACAACCACAGGGAACGCAGGCGCAGAGGCTCAGCTGCTACGGGACATCGAGCGATCCGGCCGCCTAGGCTTGATCGGTGTAAGCGCGTCCGACCGGCTCAGGCCCACTGGCCGCCTAGCGCCGGGAGATCCGCCAATGCTGGCCTTCCGCTACCTCGAAGACCGCCGCCGCCACCGCTTTGGCGAGTTGGACCTGATGATGGACGATGCCGGCCACTAGGGGCCAACTGACTGTCGCAGCAGGGCTCGCGTGCCTGCTTTCCGCGGGCCTGCCCGCAACGGCTGACCAGCCCTTCGAGGATGGCTTGCGGCATTTCGGCTCCGGGGAATACGCGGCCGCCAAGCAGCGCTTCGCGGCCTCCTCGGATCCGCGCGCATCCACGCTGGAAGCGGTCGTCGATGCTTCCCTGGGCCAGTGCGCGCAGGCTCTGGAACGTCTCGAAGCGACGGACCGGCAAGACCTGACCGTCGCCAAGCTGGCAGGCTTGGCGATGGCGCGCTGCGCCATCGCGGAGAAGCGGTTCGATGCCGCGTTTTCCGCTCTGGCAGGCATGCCCGCCGAGCTCTCCGAAGACCCCGACGTGTTATACGAGACCGCCAGGCTGTACCTGAAAGGCTGGAACGATGCGGTCGAGGCGATGTTCGCATCCGCCCCGGCATCGTTTCGAGTGAACCAGCTCTCGGCCGAGATCTTCGAGATCCAAGGGCGCTATGACGACGCCGTGCGCGAATACCGCAAGGCCATTGAGAAAGCGCCGGCAACGTTGAACCTGCACTACCGCTTGGGACGCGCCCTGTTGATGCGCTCCCACGAGCCGGAGGCGCTCACCGAGGCCTTGGAAGAATTCCGCGCCGAGCTGGAGCTCAACCCCAGAGACGCAGTGGCGGAATTTCAAGTCGGCCAGATCCTCCAAGTGCTGGGCCAACCATCGGAAGCCCTGGCGCACTTCGAGCGAGCAGTCTCACTTGACGGCGAGTTTCCCGAGGCGTTGATCGCTCTGGCCAAAGAGCGCTCCAGCCAGGAACAGTACGACGAGGCGATCGCCCTGCTCGAACGCGCGCTGGCCCTGCATCCGGCGAGCGAGCCCGCACACTACAGCCTGATGCTGGCATACCGCAATGCGGGGCGACGCGATGATGCCCGTCGTGTCCAGCAGGCGCTGGAAGAGTTGCAGGCTCCGTCCGAAGGCGAGTTCAGCGATTTTCTCAAGCGGATCGGCGAGGTTCCGTGAAGGCGCGCGGCACCGCACGCGCGGCGTTTGCGCTCCTGATTGCCAGTGCCCCGATCGCTGTCGCCGAATCCGTGCGCTACGTCGATATCGCCGCTGACGCGGGACTGCGACACGTATTTCCGAACGGCGGAGACCGATCCAAGGCCTGGATTCTCGAGACCACCGGCAGCGGCACCGCCTTCTTCGACTTCAACGCCGACGGCCTGCCTGATGCCTTCGTGGTGTCGGGAAAGGGCGGCACGAACCGCTTGTACCAAAACCAAGGTGGGCGGCACTTCGTAGACGTGACCGAGCGAGCAGGACTGCTGAGCGAGGGCTGGGGACAGGGCGTCTGCGTCGGCGATGTGGACAACGACGGGTTCGCCGACCTCTTCGTCACTTATTGGGGAGAGAATCGCCTCTATCGCAACCAGTCTGGCGAGCGGTTCGAGCGATTGCCCGTCCCCGACAGCGGCAGCTATAGCACGGGTTGCGCCTTTCTCGACGCTGACAACGACGGCGATCTAGACCTGTTCATTGCCAACTACCTCGAGTTCGATTTCGAGCGCACGCCGAAACCGGGCCAGAATCCGTACTGCTTCTATCGCGACATGCCCGTCGCCTGCGGCCCGCGCGGCCTGCCGTTCGCCCGCAACGAGCTTCTGCGCAATGAAGGCGCGGGCCGCTTCACGGACGCGTCCCGCACGAGCGGGATTTCCGCTCCCGGCCGCAACTACTCGCTCGGTGCCGTCAGCGGAGACTTCAATGGGGACGGCTGGACGGACATCTACGTCGCCTGCGACCGCACTCCGTCGATCCTATACGTCAACCAGCGCGACGGCACGTTTGCCGACGAGGCAGTCTTGCGCGGCGTGGCCTTCGACGAGCACGGGGAGGCCCTTTCCGGCATGGGCGTGGCCGCCGGCGACATGGACGGCGACGGTCGCGACGACATCTTCCGCACCAACTTTTCTGACGAACGCTCGACGCTTTACACCAACCGGGGAGGCGGCGACTTCGATGATTCGACTGTTCGCTACGGCCTAGGCGTCAATACGCGCTTCGTTGGCTGGGGCTGCGGCTTTTTCGACGCCGACAACGACGGCTGGCCAGACATACTCTTAGTCAACGGCCACGTCTTCCCCGAAGTCGAAACGCTCGTCGACAGCGACCTGAGCTATCGTGAACCGCCCGTGCTGTATCGCAGCTTGCTGGGCCGAAAGTTCGAAGACATCTCGGCCAGCGCCGGGCCCGGGATGCGGCAGGAGCGCGCGGCGCGGGGCCTGGCCTTGGCCGACATCGATAACGACGGCACGGTCGAGGCGTTGATCAACAGCCAGAACGAGCGGCCAGCCCTGCTAGCCCAGCAAGGCAGCGTCGCGGGCAATTGGATCGTGCTGCACCTCGAGGGCAGCGTCTCGAACCGCAGCGCGATCGGCGCGACGGTGCGCGTCATTGCCGGCGCCACGATACAGCGGGGCGAAGTCAGGGGCGGCGGCAGCTACCTGTCGCAGCACGACTTGCGGCTTCACTTCGGACTGGGCTCTGCCACAGAGGTCGACCTCGAACTGCGCTGGCCGAGCGGTACGGACCAGCGCTTGGAAGGCTTGGCCGCGGGTCAAGTCCACGCAATCCGCGAGCCGTCTCCGCAGGACTGAGACAAGCGTCCAGCGCGCGCTGGCGGTCACACGGCCGGCGACCCGTTCGTCTTGTCCGATCCGCTGCGCTTGTATGCTTCGTGGACCTTGGCCATGGCCCGAGCGGCGTCGGCCGCATCGTCCCGGGTGCCCATGAATATGTTCATTGGCAGCCAAAACGAATCGCGGGTCCCGGCTTCTGCGACCGGACAGGGCAGCACGCGGTGCGGCTGCCGGTCAAACAGCGGGTTCGCATACAAGGCATGGGGGTAGAACGGCCGCACGGGCACGCCCTCGGCCTGCACGGCGGCGACAAAGCGGTCGCGGTCCGTGCCGAACTCGCTTTCCGAGATACGGCCGGGAACGATATACCGTGTCTGCACGGTGGCACCGGGCGGCGCTTGCTGGAAGTCAATGCCCGGAACTCCTTCCAGTTCTCGCTGAAAGCGGCCGAAGTTGGTCGCCCTGAGGCGGATCTGATCCTGCAAGCGCTCGAGTTGCGAGCCCAGCAACACCGCTTGCATTGCGGTCATCCTCAGGTTGGTCCCGACCTCGAAGTGCTCGAACCACCCCTTATCCGGCAGGCGCCCGGCGTCCGCGATCGAGCGCGCCTTGCCGGCCAAGCCCTCGTCGCTGGTGATGAAGATACCGCCCTCTCCGGCCGTCATGGCCTTCGAGTTTTGGAAGCTGAAGGTGCCGATCATCCCCAGACCGCCGGCGCGCGTGCCGAACCACTCCGCGCCATGGGCGTGGGCCGCGTCTTCGATTACGACCGTGCCGCTGTCAGTTGCAACGCTGCCGAGACGGTCCATGTCCGCCATCACCCCGCCGAAATGCACGGGAATCATTGCCTTGGTGGCACTGGAAAGCCCTTCTGCGACCCTCACGGGGTCGATGTTGTAGGTGTCCGCTTCGATATCGACGAAGACGGGCACGCCGCCGACGCGACAGACGGCAGTGGCCGTGGCGATAAAGCTGTGCGCCGGCACGATGACTTCGTCGCCCTTGCCAATCCCAAGGGCGTGCATGGCCAGTTCCAGTGCCATCGTGCCGCTCGAGACGGCGACCCCGAAGGCCGCGTCGTGATACTGGGCGAAGAGGCTCTCGAAGCTTGCGACCGGCGGACTGCTGCCACCCCAGCCAGGGGTTTCGAGCACCTTGCGAACCCGCTCGAAGTCGCCGCCGCTTATGGTCGGCCACGCCGGGTACGGCGCTTTGCGTAGGGCGTCTCCGCCTGCCACTGCCAAGGCTGGCACCGCCATGGTCTCCCAGTGTAATTCGCCTAGCTGGCCTACAGCGGCGACCGCGCCAACGGCGTTACGCGGCCACGAGGCATGCGGCGCAATGGGAACGGAGCCGTTGCCGGAGGATCGGCCGCTCTGGTACTGTATCGGCTTAGGATTTGGCACTCATGGCCAAGCAGGACATTCTGAACACGATCTTGGATGTGGGAATCATCCCGATCGTTCGCACCGATGACGCCGGGCACGCGCTGTACGCCGTCGAGGCGATTTACAACGCGGGCATCCCGGTTCTGGAGGTCACCATGACCGTCCCGGGGGCAATCAAGACGCTAGAAGCGGCATGCGACCGCTTCGGCGACAGCCTCGTGCTCGGTGCCGGGACCGTCCTAGATGCCACTACAGCGCGCACTTGCATGCTGGCCGGCGCCCAGTTCTGCGTCACCCCGTCGCTCGACCTAGCGACCATCGAAATCTGCAATCGCTACTCGAAATGCGTGATTCCCGGCGCTCTAACACCCACCGAGATCATGACCGCGTGGGATGCCGGGGCGTCCATGGTCAAGGTGTTCCCCGTAGGCGCGGTCGGCGGTGCGAGCTACATCAAGGCCGTCAAAGCCCCGCTGCCCCAAGTGCTGCTCGTGCCGACCGGGGGCGTGACTCTAGCCAACGCCGGAGACTTCTTCCGGGCCGGCGCCAGCGCGGTCGCAGTTGGCTCCGAACTGGTTAACAAGCGCTGGCTGATGAACGAAGACTTCGGGCGCATCGAGACCGCCGCGAGGGGGTTTCTCGATACAGTGGCCGAATCGCGCGCGGCCTGAGCTGCCTGCGTGAGCGATCCGATCCTCTCCCGACTCTCGCCCGAAGCCTCGATCGTCTTGGTGCGGTTGCGGTCTCTCGGCGACACGGTGTTGGTGACTCCCGCCTTTTCTTTGCTGCGCCGGGCGATGCCGCGCGCCAGTATCCATGTCGCGATGGAAGAGCGCTTCGCGGACGTGCTAGCGAGACAGCCGGACATCGACGGAGTCGTGCGCCTCGCGACGGGTGCCGGAACCCTGGGCAAGGCGCGCTTGCTGCGGGATCTCCGCGCGCTGCAGCCGAGCCTGTGCCTTGACATGCACGGCGGAACGACGGCGGCTTGGTGCACGGCCCTGTCCGGCGCGCGCTGGCGGGCTGGGTTTGCCCACTTCCGCCAGCGCTGGGCCTATAACGTTCGCATCCCGCGTCCCCAAGAGGTGCTCGGACGCGAAGAGGACGAAAGCGTACATACCGCCGAGCACCACGCCGCGGCCGTCATGCATCTGGCCGGAACGCTAGAGCCGATCCCGAGCGCCCGCCTGGCAGCGGCACCGCCGGATGCAGACCAGCCGTATGCGATCCTGCACGCCGGCGCGACTTACGCCACCAAGACTTGGCAGCTCTCGCATTTCCGAGCGTTGGCCGACCGGCTGCGGAAGCGGTACGGACTGGAGCCGGTCTTCGTTGCCGGTCCAGAAGAGGCAGACCTTGCCGCCAAGCTTACAGACTTTCAGGTCCGTCAAGGACTGCCCTTATCCGACCTGATGTCGCTATTGGCCGGTGCACGGCTCTTCGTTGGCAACGATTCCGGCCCGGCCCACATTGCGGCGGCGTTCGACGTCCCCTGCGTGACGATCTTTGGGTCTTCAAACTCAAAGATCTGGCACCCGTGGAAGACCCGGCACAGGGTTGTCGAGACGGACTGGGACTGCAAGCCGTGCCCAGGCGACCGCTGCTACGCCTTCGACGAGCCCCGCTGCATTTTGTCGGTGACACCGGAGGCTGTCGCGCAAGCCGTCGACGAACTGCTGGCGGAAGGCCAGGTCGCTAGCTGAGCAGGTAGATCGCCGAATCGGCTAGGAGATTTGGCTGGCTGGCCACCCGTCGGCCGCGCCGCAGGAAGCACGACTGCTCGGCACGGAGCCCCTCCTGGCGCAACAGGTGCTCGAAGTCGAGGATCGTCAGCACGCGGATGTTCGGCGAATCGTACCACTGGTACGGAAGGTGCCCCGTGCGAGGAGCCCTGCCGGTGCATAGCAGCGATAGGCGCACGCTCCAGTGACCGAAGTTGGGAAAGGCCACGACGATCCGCCGGCCCACCCGCCGCATTTCCCGCATCAGCTCGAGGGGGTGCTGCACGACCTGCAGTGTCTGGCTGAGAATCACGTAGTCGAAACAGGCGTCCGGGTAGTCGGCCAAGCCCTGGTTGATGTCGCCCTGATAGACGGACAGGCCCAGTTCGACACAGCGCCGGACTTTTTCCGGAGCGATCTCCACCCCGCGCGCCTCGACATGCTTATGCCGCGCCAGCCAAGCGAGCAGATCGCCTTCGCCGCAGCCCAAATCCAACACTGTCGAGGTCTCGCCGATCATGTCGGCGATGATGCGGTGATCCTCGCGCGCCAGCAAATCTGGCACGGTCGATACCTCTGACGCCTCCAAGACTGGCATGGGCCGTTCTCCAAATTATAGGCGGTGAGGTTCTTACCCATGCGCCGACTCAAGGCGCAGCCGATGGCCCCTTCCAAAGCGCATCCCCGATGCCACGTCTCGTTTGTAAGCGAACCCTCTATTCCACTTAGGGGGCCGGCCGGAGAGGCCTGAACGATGTTCTGCCGCACAAGGCCTTGGCCGAGCCGCATCGAAAAAGCCGCGTATGACTGCGATTCGTTGACCGCCGGATTGTCCCAGAGGTAAACTCGGCGAGTTGCACGGAGAAGGCCTGCAGTCCAAACGCTGGGTCGCCCTAGTCGCGACCGCACTGCTGCTCGCAGCAGCGCCCGTTGGTGCACAAGATCCCCCTGCAGCCGAAAGCCCCCAGGTCGGGCCCGCACGTGGATCTCTAGTGATCATCGGCGGCGCGATGCGGGACCCGGCGATCATCGAGCGAATCATCGACCTCGCCGGGGGCCCTGACGCCCCGCTGGTGGCTATCCCGACCGCCGGAGGAGCCCCGCACTACGACCAGTACTGGAAGGGCCAGCGCCCGTTCAAGGAGGCAGGCGCGACTGACATTACCGTTCTGCACACGTACGACCCAAAGGTGGCCGATACGGACGAATTCGTCGCTCCGCTGCGGCGCGCCCGCGCCGTGTTCTTCGGCGGGGGCCGACAGTGGCGCTTGGCCGACGCGTACCTGAATACCCTCACCCACAGGGAACTGCTCGCGCTATTGGATCGGGGCGGCGTGATCAGCGGGTCTTCTGCCGGGGCGTCGATCATGGGCTCGTTCTTGGTCCGCGGGGACACCAAGACGAACACCGTGATGATGGGAGATCACATCGAAGGATTCGGACTGTTGAAGAATGTCGGGATAGACCAGCATCTGCTCCGGCGAAACCGCCAATTCGACCTTCTCGAAGTGATCGAGTCCCACCCCGGACTGCTGGGAATCGGAATCGACGAAAACACGGCGATCGTCGTGCAGGGGGACCGGTTCGAAGTCATCGGGCAGAGCTATGCCGTCATCTACGACAACCAGCGAAAGATCCCACCCGACGGCAGGTTCTACTTCCTCGCGCCTGGCGACCGCTACGACATGGGATCTCGCGAGCCTTCGCGGCCCGAGATGACAGACAAGCCGTTGGACAGAGTCCAGAAGGCCCCGTGGTAGCGATCAGAGATCGCGGTGCGAGCCGAGGCGGGCAGCTATCTCGCCGTGCGAGCAGGAACCGGTAGATCGAGGCCGATCACATCGTGGTCGGACAGCGGCGGCACGCGGTTTTCGCGAAACTCGTGCAACACGATCGGATCCTTCGGTGACAAGCCCCGCGTGGCGAACCAGTCGATCTTCAGCGGGCACTTGCCGTCGAAATCCCGCAAGGCCCAGCGGACGAAGTCGAAGCACCACTCCGGCACCCATTCGCGCAGGTTCTTGTGTGTCTTGGCATCTTCGACATCGTAGGAAGTGGTCCGCTCCTCCAGCACATTCGGCGAGCGCCAGTCGAACCCGCGCCGCTCCAGCAGCCGGAACAGATCGCGCTCGAACAGGGCGTACGGCCGCAGGAAGTGGCCCTTGATCATGTTGTTGACACCGAACATCAGCCGCACGAAATACCCGATGATCACTGAGCGGGCGCTCGAAGAGTCGAACGTGGTCGTATTCCAGTCGCCGGCGATCACGGCTGGTCCGCCAGGCGGCAGTCCGTCGATCACCAACTTCATCTGGTCTCGCCGGTGGCGCTGGCGGGACTGCGCGTCCAAATGAACCGAGCAAGCCGTTAGAGGCAGCCCCGGCAACTCAACCTCGGCGGCGATGGCTGCCTGCTGGCCCAGCCGCTTTTCCCGGCCGCGCATCTTGTCGCGGCCGTTCCCCAATGTGATGCGGCGCGGATTGCGCAGGGGGTAACGGCTGAGCAGCGCATTGCCGTGCAGGCCCACGTCGTTCTCCCCTGCCGATTCGCTCTCGACGCCAGCGCCCTTGGACAGGTTCAAGTAGCAAGGCGCGAAGGCGTAGTTCAGCCCCAGCTCGCGGGCCAAGTCGCGGGCAATGTTGCGATTTCCCGACCGAGCCATGCCCACGTCAGTCTCGGTGAGCAGCAGGACATCCGCCGAACGCAGATAGCCATGGTCCCTGAACGCCGCCACCTGAGCCTCGAACTCTATGCCGCGCTCGATATTCCAAGCCAGCAAGCGATACGACGACTTGGCCGGAGCACCTGGAGCCGCGAATGTGCCGTTTTCGGTCGTGGCCAGCACGCGATCCGCTACAGGCTGGATCTGCCGGTACAGGCGGTGACCCAACAGTTCGGGTGTCGACCCGCACTGCGCCAGCTCCGCAAAGTGCGGGCGCAGCTGATCTCTCACCACCCGCGCTGTCTCGTCAGCAGTGAGCGAGTACCCCCCGCCGGATTCGACCGGCGTTCCGATTCGCAGGCCCATGCTCCAGTCTACAGATCGAAGGATGCCGCCAATCGCGCGGGGCGGGCAATCGCCGCCACGCGGAAGCTATCTGAATTCGAAGCGATAAGCTGGTTGGAGATGGCGCTGCGGCGCGTGTTCGTGGACGTAATCGAAGGCGGCGCGGCAGTCGCTCGCGGCGCCCAAGCACATCACCTTGCGCGGGTGGCGCGCCTGCAGGCGGGGGAACAGGTCGAGGTCTCCGACCAAGTAACGGCCTATCGGGCTCTGACCGAGAGCTGCACGCCAGCAGAAGTGCGCTTCCGCATCGAAGACGCACTGCCTGCTGAGCCCGAATTTCCGCGCCTGAGCGTAGCGCTGGCGATCGTCAAGTTCGCCCGCTTCGAGTGGGCTGTCGAGAAGCTGACCGAACTCGGTGTGCATTCGATTACACCTCTGATCGCCGCTCGCAGCGACGCCAAGCTAGTACAGTCGGCCGAGAAGCGAGCTGAGCGTTGGCGGCGAATCGCACTCGAGGCCGCCCAGCAGTCCCGGCGGCTGGCCGCTCCGACCGTGGCAGCGCCGATGGCCTTCACGGACGCTGTCCAAGACTGTGGCAGCGGCACGAAGCTATTCGCTGAACCGGATGGCCCGTCCGTGGCCAGCGTCTGCTGCGGCCACGAGACGACCCTCTTTGTCGGCCCGGAGGGCGGTTGGACGCCGCAAGAGTCGCGATTGGCGTACGAGAGCGGCTTCCAGGCCGCGGGCCTCGGGCGCAACGTTTTGAGGGCCGAGACAGCGGCCGTCGCGCTCGCCGCGATCTGTGCCAGCCGCTCCGGCGTCGAGAGTGGAAGATGAGCGATCTGGACGAAGCGCGCGTGCGCCGCTGCATGGAAATGTTCGACGCGGCGAACTCGGAGGACCCCAATCTCGACCCCAGCGGCGAGCCCAAGGAACTGTCGTACGCGAAGCGCATGTCTGCCTGGCTCGACCGGCTCGAGCCGAACGCCCCGGACGAAGTGCGGCTGGCGGTGCGAGCCCAACACATCCGCCGCTGGGAGATCCCGCGCGACAGCTACCCTGCGGGAAGGCATGCCTATCTCGCCTGGCGCAGAGAGCTCGGCCGCTTCCACGCCGACACCGCCGGCGCGATCATGCGCGAGTGCGGTTTCGACGACAGTAGCGTGCTGCGGGTCCAATCCATCATTCGCAAGGAGCGCTTCAAGACCGACCGCCTAGCGCAGCTGTTGGAGGACGTAGCGTGCTTGGTGTTCTTGGACCACTATTTCGCGCCCTTTGCCAGAGACCAAACCGAGGAGAGCATGGCCAACATCCTGCGCAAGACATGGAAGAAGATGTCCGAGGCGGGCCGCTCGGCGGCGCTGGAGATCGAATACTCGCCCGAGTGCCGAGAACTGCTCGACAAGGCGCTGGGGGACGCATGAAGGGAAGACCTGCTTCCCGCGCGATACGACTGGGGCCTGCATTCGCGCCTAAGTTATCCTGTACATCCGTTTAGGGCGAATTCCTCGTGTCCCTTGCGATGCTCTCTGCCTTGCTGCTTCTGGTCGTTCAGACCGCGTCGGCAGCGGAACAGCCGATCGGTTTTTCGCATACCGCCCACATCGAGAAGGCCAGCATGCAATGTACCGACTGCCACGAGGGCGCGACATCGCGCGACTCGGCCGGCCTGCCGTCAATTCGCAAGTGCATGCTGTGCCACCAGTTCATCGCGACGGACTTACCCGAGGTGGTGCGCCTGAGCAAATACTGGGAGCGCAAGCACGAGGTGCCCTGGGAGCGCATCTACGGATTTGCCAAGACGGCCGCGGTACAGTTCCGCCACGCGCCGCACGCCAGGGCGGAAATCGCTTGCTCTCAGTGCCACGGCGACGTGGCGTCCATGACGGTCGCGGTCGAGGCGGTGACGCACACTATGGGCTCCTGCATTCAGTGCCACCGCGACAATTCCGCGACCGACGACTGCCTTGCATGCCACTTCTAGGCCAGCCATTGATGCAACCGACCGTGCGAGCGAGAACGCGCCGGGACATCCCGGCGGCTGCGCCGTGTACGCTGCGCAGGCCCAGGCGAAGCGCTTGCGCGGAGGCGGGCTAGCATGGATCGGCGCAACTTCGTCAAGTTGGTCGGGACCGCTTCTGGCGGCGCGGTTACCGGCGCGTGTGGCCGCCAAGCAGAGGAAATCATCCCCCTGCTCGTGCCGGAGGAGAGCGTCCCGGTCGGCGTCGAGCAATGGCACCCAAGCGTGTGCAGCGAGTGCTCGGCGGCCTGCGGCACGCTGGCCCGAGTGATGGCTTCCGAACGCGAGATCGAGGTTGGCGGGGAACTTGTCCGCCAGAAGATCGCCGCTGTCAAGAAAATCGAAGGCAACCCCCTCGATCCGGTCAGCGGCGGGCGGCTGTGCGCCCGCGGCCACGCTTCCCTGCAGTCCCTGTACAATCCGGACCGACTGCGCAGCCCGCTGAAGCGGGTCGGCCCACGCGCCTCCGGCCAGTTCGAAGCCATTTCATGGGATGACGCGATCGCCGAAGCCGCCGGGGCCTTGGTCGCCGCCGATCCCGGCCGGATCCTTTTCTTGGCAAGAGCCCGCGAAGGCGTTCGGTCGGAGAATATCGCCCGCTTTCTGGACGCCATCGGTGCCCCGCCTGCCACCAGCATCGGCGTCGGTGACTTCGCGGCCGAGCGGGAGGCGTCCGAAAGCGTGTTCGGACGAAGCGGCCTGCCGCTCTATGAGATCCAAGACTCCACCCTGGTGCTGTCGATAGGAGCAGACTTGCTTGGCGGGTGGGTGTCGCCGGTTCTGTATTCGAGGCGCTACGGGCACATGCGCCAGGGCCGCCGCGAGTTGCGCGGACGCCTGATCCACGCAGAATCCAGATTCTCGCTCACGGCTTGGAACGCCGATCGCTGGCTGCCAGTCTGGCCTGGCGGAGAACTCGCCCTAGCTCTGGCTATCGGACACGAGCTCCTTGGCGAGCAAGGCGCCGACGCTCCGGCGAGCGTTGTATCGATCTTCGCTGATGTCGATCTCGAACAGGCCGCGGCGGAGGCCGGCGTTCCCGTCGAAGCGATCCGGCAGACGGCGTCCGAACTGGCCCAGGCGTCCGCACCCGTGGTAGTGGCCGGCGCTTCGATGGTGCGCCAGAATTCTGCCGACGCGGTCGCGGCCGCGGCAGCTCTGAACTGGCTGCTCGGCTGCGTGGGCAAGCCTGGCGGCGTGATTCCACCGGCCGAACCTCTCGGCGTGCTCGGCCGGCGACGCCGCTTCTCCGGGGATTGGTCCGAGCGCTTGGAGCAAGCCGCCGTTGTGCTGGTCGATGGCGTGAATCCGGCCTACAACGCCCCGGCTAGCCAGAGAGCTCTGGCCGACGCGGAGACCGTGATTAGCTTCTCGCCCTTCTTGGACGACACGTCCGCATTCGCGGACCTCATTTTGCCCGACCACGATCCCCTTGAGCAGTCGCTGCTCGAAGTGCCTCCCGTATCGCCGACCCCATCGTTTGTAGCGGCTGGGGAGTTTGTCGCGCCGCTCTACGATTCGCGACCGATCGCGACCGTGTTGTCTGAGCTGGCGGAGGCCGCGGAACAGCCGTTCGAGGAACTTACCGTAGGCCAGGCGGTGAGCACGCTGTACTCCGCGCTTGGATCTGCCGGTTCGGAAACTTCAGCGTCGGACTTCGAGGCAAGGACGCTCAGAGTGGGAGGCTGGCGGGGACAGCCGTCCGGGAAGCCGCCCGCGACGCCCGGCACCTTGGGTCCGTTCGAGATGGCCCCCAAGCAGGAGGGCATCGTACTTCAAGCGTACGAGTCGCCGCAGTTCGGCTCTGGAAGCGGTGCCAACCGCCCGTGGCTGCAAGAATTGCCCGATCCGACATCGAGCGCGCTGTGGGGGCTGCCGGTAGAGGTGGATCCGGAAACCGCTGCAAGGCTCGGCCTCGTCAACGGCGACAACGTGCGGATCCGATCCGAGCACGGCTCCCTGGAAGCCCCTGTTTATGTCAACCCCGCGGCCATCCCCGGCGTCGTCTCCATGGCCGTGGGCCAAGGGCACGCATCCTACGGGCGCTACGCCTCAGGGCGGGGTGCAAACCCCATGGTCATCGTGGGCGATGGACGTGACGAAACGACCGGTTGCCCGACTATGGGGCCGACGCCGATCAGCATCGAGAAGATTGCTGGAGGCGCGCGGCTTGTGCAGTTCTCGCGGCAGGATCGGGACTTGCCACCACACAGGGTCTAGAACGGAGGAACTCGATGGCCAAGGAAGCCACTCAGCAAGCCGAGGGAGGGACCGAGCGGACGCCTCAGTGGGCGATGGCGATCGACCTAGACCGCTGCACGGGCTGCGAGGCGTGTGTCTTGGCATGCGCATCGGAGAATAACGTCCCGACCGCCGGCGAGGACCAAGCGGCTATGGGCCGCACGAAGCACTGGATTCGCATCGACCGCTACTACGAGGGCGAGTTCCCGGACATTAAGGTCAAGTACCGGCCTGTGATGTGCCAGCAGTGCGACGAGGCCCCCTGCGAGCCGGTCTGCCCGGTCAACGCCACCTATCAGAACGCCGAGGGCCTCAACGTCCAGATCTACAACCGCTGTATCGGCACGCGCTATTGCGCGAACAACTGCCCCTACACGGTTCGCTTCTTCAACTGGTTCGCGCCGGAATGGGCCGAGCCGTTGAATCTGCAGCTCAACCCCGACGTTTCCATCCGCCCGGCCGGGGTCATGGAGAAATGCACGTTCTGCGCCCACAAGATCAAGCGCGCCAAGCTCGATGCGGACGCCGAAGGGCGCGAGCTGGCCGATGGCGACGTACAGCCGGCCTGCGTGCAGTCCTGCCCGGCCGAGGCCATGGTGTTCGGCGACATGACCGATCCCGACAGCAAGGTCGCCAGGCAGCTCGGCAGCGGGCGGTCCGGACAGCTGCTCGAGAGTCTCGGCACTAAGCCGCGCGTGTTTTATCTAGAGAAGGCCGACTAGCGCCACAACCCTGCTAGCGGCGAATTTGCAGCGATGGACGCGATCCCGAGCACAACACCGATTCCGGTCTCGGGCCACGGAAGCGTCCGCGACGACCTGCTCGGGCGCATGCGCGGCGCCAGCGGGCCGTACCTGGCGGGTGTGGCCGTCTGCGGCATGATCGTGGCCTGGGCTCTGTTCGCATGGGGCTACCAGATCGTTAACGGATTCGGCAACACAGGTGTCCGGCGGCCGGTCTACTGGGGCTTCTACATCGTCAATTTCGTCTTCTGGATCGGCATTTCGCATGCCGGCACGCTGATCTCCGCAATCCTGCGATTGACCGGGGCGGAATGGCGCAAGCCCGTCACGCGCGCCGCCGAGGCGATCACGGTCTTCTGCCTGATGATCGGCGGCCTGTTTCCCCTGATCCACATCAGCCGCCCGTGGTTCTTTTACTGGATGCTGCCCTACCCCAACGAGCGCCTGCTGTGGCCGAACTTTCGCTCTCCGCTGTTCTGGGACTTGACTGCGATCCTGACGTACCTGTCAGGCAGCGTCATCTACCTTTACCTGCCCCTGATCCCGGACCTGGCCGAGCTGGCAAACCACAGCAAGGGACCGAAGCGTCGCATCTACCGGGCTCTGTCGCTCGGATGGACCGGGTCGGACCGGCAGTGGCAGGCCTTGGAGCGGTCCATGAAGCTGATGGCGGTTGTGATCCTCGCGATCGCGGTCTCGGTGCATTCGGTGGTCGCCTATGACTTCTCGATGTCGGTCATGCCGACCTGGCACAACACGATCTTCGCGCCCTATTTCGTGGTCGGCGCGATCTTCAGCGGCATCGCCGCGCTGGTGCTGGTGATGGCGGCGTTGCGCAAGCTGATGGGCTTGGAGCGGTACCTTCGCGAAGTCCATTTCGTGAACCTGAGCAAGCTCCTGCTGTTGATGAGCCTGATCTGGGGGTACTTCACGTTCTCGGAGCACCTCACCACTTGGTATGGCAACTTGCCTTCGGAGATCCGTGTGTTCCAAATCCGAGAACACGGCCTCTACGGCATGCTCTTTTGGACGATGGTGGCCTGCAACTTCGTCGTCCCGTTCGTGCTGGTGGGGATCTCGAGATTGCGCAGCATCCCAACCATAGCCCTTAGCAGCGCGGCAGTGCTCGTAGGGATGTGGCTCGAACGGTTCCTGATCGTGTTCCCGCCGCTGTCAACCCCGCCGCTAGCCGCAGCCTGGGGCAGCTATGCGCCGAGCTGGATCGAACTCTCGATCACAGCGGGGACGTTCGCAGCGATGGTGCTGCTGTACCTGCTATTCATCAAGGCGTTTCCGATCATCGCCATCTGGGAGTACGACGATGGAGTACGTTCACGCTGAGTTTTCGCGAGGCGAGGACGCCGCGGCGGCGATCGGCGATTTGACCGCACAGGGAGTCCCCGCGAGCGCAATGGAGCTTTACTCGTTGCGGCCGGTCGAGTTGGACCCCGCTCCGCTGGCCAGGCGCAGCCGGATGTCGCTGATCGCCGTGCTCTCAGCGATCACTGTCGGCGGCGGGGCCACCGCGCTGGTCTACTGGGCGCAGCGCGACTACCCGCTGATTACTGGCGGAATGCCGATCAACTCGGGCTGGGCCACCGGCGTGGTCACGTTCGAGACAACCATGGCTGGCGCTGTCATGGGGATTTTCGCCGCCCTGCTCTGGGAGTCTGGATTGATCCGCAGGCGCAAGGACGTTCCCGTGCCAAGCGTGCCGGACGAAGGCGTCGTGCTTCAAGTCGCGGGGGTACGAGACGTGGCAGGAATCCAAGAGTCGCTCCACACTGCCGGTGCCATTGCGGTAGAGGTCGTCGGAAACCAGCGCTGAATCCGCGGGAGCGTATTCCTGAAGCTCCAACCATGTACTTGTGTCTTTATCGATTTCCGATTCGTCGACATTGCCCACGAGATTCACGGTCCTGTAGCTGAGCTATGGATTGAGCCGTCGATCTCCGGCAAGTTCGGCGGCGAACAGCAAGACGGGCTCGTTGCAAGCAAGGTTGGCGGCGGCGAGGCGACGCCGCCAATCAATACGATGCAAGGGCGGACCTCGCAGTCCGAGGGTTAGGGTGGGCAGGCAGGCACGCCAGACATTGCCGAGCGCGCGACCCTGACAGGCCGGGGCGACAAGCTCGGCCAGAACTGAAGATTGTTCGACGTGGCCGGCCCTACGCGAGCGGATCGGTCTAGCAGCCTCGCTGGTGCCCCTCGATGCCCGGCATGGCTGGAGTAGTTGTTCTACCCTAGGTCAGCCGGCGTAAGTCCGAAGCGACGAAATGGATCGTTGCGAGACGGGCATTGCGAATAGATTCCATTTGCCGCATAATTTGCGGCGATTAAGCGCTATAATCTCCGCAGGAGCCCGGGAGTGGCCTCGTTCAGCTACATTCACGAACACCCGGACTGGCCTCGTTTCAGATGGCGAGATGAGGCTATTCTCCAGCTCTTGTCCGCGGTTCGGCATAAACAGGGGCGCCTAATGGGCCAGATGGAGTCGCTCGGCTTCGGCCTCAGGCAGGAGGCGATTGTGCGCACTCTCACACAGGATGTCGTGAAGACGAGCGAAATCGAAGGCGAGCGGCTCGACGAGGAACCAGTCCGTTCGTCGATTGCGCGACGCCTTGGAATGAAGATCGCTGGGCTGACAGAACCCGACCTGCGGGTTGAGGGCGTTGTCGAGATGATGATCGACGCGACCGGAAACTACGATCAGGCGCTCACTCCGGAAAGGATCTTCTCGTGGCAGGCCGCGCTCTTTCCCACAGGTCGTAGCGGCATGAGGCGCATCCGGGTCGGCTCTTGGCGGGACGACGTTAACGGACCAATGCAGGTCGTCTCGGGCCCGATCGGGCGTGAACGAGTTCACTTCGAAGCGCCGAAGGCGGACCGGATCGAATCTGAGATGCGACTGTTTCTGGACTGGTTCAACGCTCCCTCAAGAACCGACGAGCTGCTAAAGGCCGCGCTGTCCCACCTTTGGTTTGTGACGGTTCACCCGCTGGATGACGGAAATGGGCGGGTGGCTCGGGCCGTCGCCGACATGCTGCTAGCTCGGTCCGAGCGGACTTCGCAGCGGTTCTACAGCATGTCAGGCCAGATCCTGCGGGAACGCGCCGACTATTACAGCGTGCTGGAGCGGACCCAGAAGGGCCCGTTAGACGTGACGATGTGGATGCAGTGGTTTCTGCGATGCCTTGACAGGGCGATCGAAGGAGCACAAGAAACACTTGGGGCCGTCCTGGCGAAGGCCCGCTTCTGGGATTCTGTGCGTGATGTGTCGCTCAATGCACGCCAGCGCAACATGCTGAATCGGCTGCTTGACGGCTTTCAAGGGAAGCTCACGACGTCGAAATGGGCCAAGATCTGCAAGACCTCGGATGACTCAGCACTTCGCGACATCACCGAGCTTCTTGAACTCGGGATCCTCGTACGAAGCACGGCGGGTGGGCGGAGCACCAGTTACACGCTTAGGGGAGTGGCCTCCACCAGCTAGGCTTGGCTGCGATGCCATTCGCTTGCGCCGAACCGCCTTCCGCCGCCCGCGGACCGGAAGCCTCCATTCAGAACGTTGCGCCGGAACTCCACTCAAGGCGCACAGCTCGCTCGAGGGCGCTGTCAGCCGAATCATGTCCGGGTGTCGGAACAGAAAAACTCACACGCTGTTGGATCCTTGCTGCGACCAGTGCGGCAGCCAACTGGATTGCGCAGGCGCTCCGCTGGAGATGGACGCGCGACGGAGGGACCTTGCCTTCCTACGTGACGACGCAAGAATCCTGCGCAAGAATGTCGACTTTCCTTGGAGTGTTTTCCTCTTGGAAGGGCAGTCCTCAAGGACTGTTGTGCTCCGGAACCCCTTGGCAATTAAGGTTGGGATGCCGGGCCGTGCTACGGTAGCCGATACCATCGTCACGCACACTAAACGAGAAGACTCCATGCACCGCCGTCGCTTCTTACAGATCTCACTTGGCGCAGCAGCACTCAAGGCCCGAGCGCAGAAGCGCGGCCTCGATCCCGCCATCATCGGAGCAAACCCCTACTTCCCGGGATATGGACTGTTTCGGTCGATCGGGATCTTGCGCGATCTCGGCTTCCAGACGATCGAGCTGCACCCGATGGGCCCGGTGGCGGCTCGCCCGGGGGTGCCCCCCGGCTTTGAATTCAGGGACCTAGGCGCTGAGGGCCGAGATCGGCTCAAGGCGGCACTGGAGCCATTCCGCTACATCTCGACGCACCTGCCATGGGTCGACACGCCCTACTTCTCGCCGTTCGGGCCGTCCCATGCGTTCGGAGTCGAGCGGATTGACGTCGCTCTCGAAGCCACGGCCTTCGTCGGCGCCGAACTGGCCAACATCCACGTGCAGCGCTCCGCGCACCTGTCCCTGCAAGACGCCTGGCCGATGATGCTCAGCAATTTTCGCCGCTGGGGGGACATGGCGCGCGACTTCGGGTTCCGACTGGCGATCGAGACCGGCTATCCCGAATCCGTGGTCGACTTCACGAGGCTGGTTCGCGAAGTCGACCACGACCACGTCGGCGCGACCGTCGACGTGGGCCATCAGAAGAACTTCGCCGAACTGCTCGCCCGCGTGCCTCCGGACGAGAAAGGCACGCCCGCTGGGATCAAAGCCTACAACGACGTCACACTCGAGATCATTGACGCGCTGGGACCCAAGATCTTCCATATGCACGTCCACGACATCGAGCCGGACACGTGGGCCGAGCACAAGCCGCTAGTCCACGGCTTCGTCGACTACCCGCGCCTGATAGCGAAGCTCCGCCAGATCGAATACGAGGGTCTGCTCGTGTTCGAAATCGGCGGCGCCGTGGAAGACTTGCCGGATTATTTCAGCGACGCAAAGGCCAAGCTGGAAGCATTTCTCGGCGAGTGAACAACGACTCGGCGGCCGCAGTCAGCGGATTGCGCCCGCCCATACGGGAGCAGCCATTCCGGCGGGTCTGCCGCAAGCGCGTCCCGCCCCGCGCCCCGAGCGTTACAGGTCGGCAATCGTGCCGGTACTCGTATTGAAGCTGTCGGCCTCGACCCCCATGTGCTGCGCCAGCGTCAAATGGAGATTCGTGATCGGCGTCTCGTCCGGCAGCACGATCCTGCGCCCGGGATTGAGCCTGCCGCCACCGCGCCCAGCCAGCAGGATGGGCAGGTTCTGCGTGGTGTGACCGTTGCCGTTCTTCAGTGCCGAACCGTACAAGATCATTGTGTTGTCCAACAGCGTGCGGCCCTCGCCCTCGTCGATGGCGCCCATCTTCTCGACCAAGTAGACCAGTTGCGAGACGTACCAGCGGCTCACGATGGTGTAGGGCTCGGTCAGCTCGGGATTCTCCTTGTGGTGCGAGATCGAGTGGTGGTCTCCGCTGACACCATCCAAGAAGGTGAAGTTCTGGCGGCTGAAGCCGTGCGCCATCATGAAGGTCGCCACCCGCGTGGTGTCGGTCTGGAAGGCCAGCACCATCAGATCCAGCATCTGCCGCAGATGCTCGTCTCGCGTCTGCGGGATACCGGCCTCGGGCCTGAACAGCTCGGGCTCGATCACGGGCTTCCATTCGGCCTCGGTGTCGGCCGGATTCAGATTGCGCTCGATGCGGCCCTCCACGTCGCGTACGGAAGTGAGAAACTCGTCCAGCTTGCGCCGGTCGGCGGCACTGCCGCGGGCACGCAGAGTCTTGGCATCGTCTAGCACGTGGTCGATGATGCTGGCCTCGTCAGCAAGCTGCCGCCGAGTCTTCTTGCTCACTCCGAACAGCCGGTCAAAGACCGCCTGCGGCTCGATCTCGGGATCGACCTTGGTGTTGTCGGAGCGCCACGAGACGGTGTTGGCGTACGAGATCGCCAGTCCGTTCTCTCCGCCCGAACGCGGCGGTTCCGCCCCGATCTCCAGCGAAGGCATGCCGGTTCTGCCGCCGATCCGCTCGGCGACGAACTGGTCCAGCGAGGTGCCCATGTTGGGCGTGTTGATCCGTCCCGCCGCCTTCTTGTGCAGCGGTGTGCCGGTCAGGAAGGCGGACGTGGCGCCGACATGGCCCTGCGCCCCAGTGCCGAGGTTTGAGATCACGCTCACGTGCTCCCGAACCGGCGCCAGCGGCTCGAGGATGCGGGACAGCTTGTATTCGCGTCCGTCCCCGTCCGGATCCCAGTTCTGCGGGTACACGCCATTGGGGTGGAACAGCGTGGCCAAACGCACCGGGGCACTCCCGGTAGTGACGCGCGCCGCCCCCTGCGCCCGTTCCATCACTTCGAGAAACGGAAGCGCCATCGTCACGCCTGCGCCGCGCAGTACCTCGCGCCGGGAAATTCTCTTGAGTGCCATCACTCGCTCTCCTCGCGGCTGTCCGCTGCGCCCCGCCGGAAGCGGAACGGATAGCTAGCCACAATCTCGGTGATCAGCGCTTGCGCGCTGTACTCGCTGCGGATCACAGCGCGGCTGATCTCCTCGACGGCCGGCTGGTCATAGTATTCCAGATTTCGGCCCAAAGCGAAACCCAGCATCCGCTCACTGATCATTTCGGAGAATTCTTCGCTCCGCCTTAGCAGGATCTGCTTCAATTCCACCGGGCCTGCGAAGCTCTCGCCGCTCGGCAGCGTCCCGGTGGCATCGATCGGCTGTCCGCTATCGGTGTCGCGCCAGCGGCCGATGGCATCGAAGTTCTCCAGCCCGAAGCCGATCGGATCGATCTCGTCGTGGCATACGGCACAGCGCTGCTCGTCGCGGTGCATTTCGTACATCTGCCGCATGGTCATGCCCGCAGAGCTCTCGCCGGGCTCGGCCAGTTCTCCCGCGTCGGGCGGAGGCGGCGGCAATTCCTCGCCCAGCATCGTTTCGAGAACCCATTTGCCGCGCACGACCGGGCTTGTCCGCGTGGGCAGCGAGGTCGCGGTCAGGATCGCCCCCATGCCGAGCACGCCGCCCCTGCGAGCGTCCTCAAACTCGACCAAGCGCTGCTGGCGGCCGACCACTCCCTCCAGCCCGTAGTGCTTGGCGAGATCCTCGTTGAGGAAACTGTAGCCGGAATCCAGGATCTCCAGCAGGCTGCGATCCTCGCGCACGATCCTGCCGAAGAAGCTCGTGGCCTCCTGCACCATGGCTTCGCCCAATGCCGGCGTGAACTCGGGAAACGCGACGTCGTCGGGCTTGAGCGTGCCGCCGAGATCGGCGAAGCCCAGCCACTGTCCGAAAAAGGCCGCGATGAAGGCCTCGGACTTGGGATCGGCGATCATTCTCGAGACCTGCCGTGCAAGGGTTCGCTGATCGCCCAAAGACCCCGCTCGGGCCAGATCCATCAGCTCCGCGTCGGGCATCGACATCCAGAGGAAGTAGGAGAGGCGGGAGGCAAGCTCGAAGTCGTTCAGCCGGTAGTCGTTGGACGCAGCGCCGCCACTCTCGGGCCGGAACAGGAACTTCGGCGAGACCAGCGCGGCGCGCAAAGCCAATCCAACGGACTGCTCGAATGATTCTCCCCGCGCGGCGGCGCGGCCATAGAACGCCAGCAGTGCGTCAACCTCGTCCCCGCTGACCGGTCGTCGATACGCGCGCCGCGCGAAGTTCGCCATGATGAGCCGCGCCGCCTCTCGATCGTCAAGGCTGTCGCCGGGCGCGGCGATCCAGACCAGCGAGCCGTCCTGTCCAGCCTCCAGCGCTTCCTTGACCTCGACCCAGTCCAAGGACAAGAGCACGACGGCTGCCGGTGGTTTCCGGCCCTCGGCCTTGGCCAGCTGCCGCGCCCGCTGATGCTCCTCTGCCAAGCGGCGGTTGTGCTCGTTCGTGAGGGCAGTCGGGGATTTGAACCAGTGAAGTGAGACGCGATGGCTGCCCCGCGGGATGTTCGCTTCGAATTCGTAGACGGCGGGAGATTGCGGATCAGCGGCGACATGCGACTGGCCCACCATGCGCCCTCCGACGCGCAGCGTGACACCGGGCAGTTGGCCCTCGGCGGGTGACTCGCCCCACGCCCGGATACGGAAGCGGTACCGGCCAAACCGGGGAAACGTGACGTAGCGGTAGACGGTCTGCTGGTAGTTGCGCAGGTCGAGGCCGTAGGGAGTGAACTCGTGATTCGTCTCGGTGCGGAAGAAATCCTCGATTTCCAGACGGACGTTGAGCGGATCGTTTGCGGTCTTGGCAGCGATCAGCTCGTCCACGACCACACCTGCGGCTTGCAGGTACTTCTCGGCCAAGACCGGGGCCACGAACAGCCCGTCGCGGTCGTTGCGGAACCCGCTCTCCCCGTGCCCGTCCGCGGGGAATGCGTCTCCCGGTTGCAGGTCAAGCCCGGTCAAGTCGCGGATCGTGTTGTTGTACTCCTGCTGATTGAGGCGAGGGATCGTGACCGACCCCGGCTGGCGGTGCTCGCTCCAATCGAGATTGTTGACGGCATCGTCGATCCACGCCACCATCCGCCGGCGTTCCTCAGTGGTCGGCTGCGCCCCGGCCGGGGGCATTTCGTTCTCGCGCAGCACGCGCAGGGCGCGCAGCCACAGCGGGCGGGAGCGAAGGACCGAGCCGTGATCGTCAAAGACGCTGAAGTCGATCCCGACGGTCTGCACCTCGGGGCCGTGGCAACGGATGCAATACGTGGCAAGCAGCGGCCGGATATCGTTGTCGAGCGCCTGTTCCACTCGCTCGCGGCTCGCGCCCGAAGACAGCGCGGAGCCCACCAGAAACAGCGCTCCGAATCGCAAGCATGCGTTCATCGCGGGCTTCCAATGGGAAGCAGGCCAACTATGGACAACGGTGCCGGCCCGACGGCCGGCGACACCTGCGCCACAGCGCCTCCCCGTGATGGAGACTAGCACACTCGAGGGGGTGTAGGGCGCTTACCCAAGGCGGCGCTACACGACTCTGACCGAGCGGAGCGGCCGAGGTGCTGCGTTCGAGCAACCGTAGCCTCGACCGGCTCCCGTCTGTGCCCCTAGAGCGACAAGCGACCGCTAGACCTCGCCGCGCCGGAATCTCTCCGGCTGGCTCATCAAGACCTTACGCAATAATGGGGCAGGCTGGAACTTGCCACCCGCGATGGCGGACTGGGGTCCATCAATCCTACGCCGGTTACGAACCGTCTTGGCGCGATGCTGGCCAATCTTGCGCTGGTGCCTGCCCGGTACGTTGGCCTTGGTGCTCGTTTCCGCGTGGGCAGCGTACCTGTCGGGCGGCATGGCTGCCGTCGTAGGTTGGCTGGCGCTGGTGACGGCGGGCCAGACGCTCGCTCCTGTTTCGCTCATGGCGCTGCTCGCGCATGCCTTGCGCAAGCGGCGCTTCAGCCGCCCGATGCAAGTGACGTTCGGACTGGCGGCAGTGGCCTTTTGGCCCGCGTTGTGGGGGTTCGGAATCCTCACCATTACGTTCCCTTTCAGCCTGGAGACTTCCTCGCCCGCCGCAACCGTTCGCTTGCCCTCCAACGAAGAGCTGCGTGTCGGTTGGGGCGGCGACAGCCTCGCCACGAACTATCACGCCGCCTACCCCGACCAGCGCTGGGCCTACGACCTGCTGGTCGAACCGGCCGCGCACGGCGGCGGGGATCTCGCCGACTACGGCTGCTTCGGCACGCCCGTTGTCGCGCCGGCTGCAGCGACCGTGGTGATGGCAGTAGACGGGCTGCCGGATCACGTACCCGGCAAAGCGAGCATGGACATCAAGAACCCGGCCGGCAATTCAGTGGCGGTCAAGCTCCATACCGGCACGTACCTGCTGATCGCGCATCTGCAACAGGGGAGTGTGCTGGTGGAGCGTGGCGACCAAGTCGAAGAGGGCCAGCCCATCGGCGCCTGCGGAAACTCCGGCAATACCAGCGAGCCCCACATTCATATCCATCACCAGCGCCAGAATCCTCGAGCCCGCCCGCTCAACTTTTCCGAAGGCCTGCCGCTGTATTTCCGGGATCACGACGGGCCGCCGATGCCAGAAGGCGGCTTGGAAGTCCGGGACGACGAGATCGTACTGACGGGAGCGCAAGTCCGCCATGTAGGGCGAGCGGGAGAGCTGGCCGCTCCGTAGCGATGCCCCCCGTTGACGCTGCCCGCGACTGGGTAGTCTTCGAAGCTTAAGACCGGATCGGACGCTTCTGGAGCTGAAGCAGCGAACGTCAGACGAAGCGGCACAGGGGCGTGTCGAGCAGGGTCGGCTTCCAACGTGGTTACGACACAACTGCACCAAGTCAACAACATCCCGCTTGCCTTCGTGCATGTTTCGCCGTAGACGAGGGCCCTCGAGCCGAGACGTGCCGCGAGCGTCCGTGGCTTCGCCATGTAGACTCCCTCCTGCTCTTGCGAAGTCCCCCCAATGCACCGTTCGATGGACGCCTGCCACCCCAAGAATTCGGGTACGCAGCCCGAGCAATTGGCCGCGAGGAAGCCTGGCTCGCCCGTCGCGCCTCGGGTGAGCCCCGAGCCCCACATTTTGCCACGATCGGCGGCCGCGAGGCTGTGTCTATCCTTGCGCTTGAGCACGAAAGACACGAGAAGTTTGTACTGGCCTCCTGTTGCAACTGCTCAGCGATGGACTTCGCGACTGCGGCTGCGAGTGGGTCCGTAAGGCTCCAGATGTAAACCCTGAGCAAATAGCCGCCTGGTTTGGATGCAGAAGGGTATCAACGTGGTCAAACTGTGAGAAAGGGATTGATGGCGTATGCTTCACATGCTGTTGCGCGGGCATACGCCCGGCACATGTTCATTGCATGATCATGGTGGACTCGATGCAGTTCGCAGCTTGGCGGCGGCCCTAAGGTGTCTCGTCACGCGTTGCTCTTCCCTGCTCTTGGCCGGATCCTTGCTCCATTTCGGTCTGGGACCTCTCTGGGCGGAGCAGGCTGAAACGAGCTTGATCGCGGCGCAAGCTCCCAGACGTGACGATAGTGTCGACAGACGGTCGCGCCGCGCACGTGCGGGCGAGGATGAATTTCGAACCCAGACGCCCCGTCGCCTGTATGACATTGTCCTCGGCAACCCGACGGGCGACTCTGTAACGGCGAGCATCCTCGCGTATTCGCCTATTGAGGGCTACTTTGAATACGGCCTTCGCCCAGGTGCCTACAGTAGCCGGTCGGACCTCGTTCGACTCGAGTCTGGACGGCCCGCCGAAGTGCTGCTCGGCGGCCTCGCTCAGAACTCCCAATACTTCTACCGCTGGGTCACCACGGCCGGGCCGGCGGATGCGCTGCAGCCGTCTAACGAATTCCACTTCCGAACGGGCCGAGCGCCGGGCGCCGTCTTCGTGTTCACCGTGCAGGCCGATTCCCATCTCGATGGGCGGACGAACACGCGCTTGTACGAGGCGTCCCTACGCAACGCAATGGCGGCGGGGCCGGACTTTCATGTTGACCTCGGCGACACGTTCATGACGGACAAGCGTTCAGACTACCGGGACGCCCTGCCGCAGTACCTTGCCCAACGCTATTACTTCGGCTTGATCGGAGCTGTGGCGCCTGTGTTCCTCGTGTCGGGCAATCACGATGGCGAAGACGCCAGGAGACACGTAATGAGGAGTTGGGCTCGCGAGCAACGCGACGCCTACTTCGCAACGCCGTCAGACGGCGCGCCGGAACGGGGAAACTACTACGCGTGGGATTGGGGAGATGCGCTGTTCGTCACGCTGGATCCATTCTGGGAGACTGGGCGCAGCAGAAACCGGGAAGACTACTGGCACCGAACGCTCGGCGAGGATCAGTTCCGCTGGCTGGCAGAGACGCTGCACTCGAGCGACGCCAAGTTCAAGTTCGTCTTCATACACCATTTGGTCGGCGGCGTGAACCAAGCGGCGCGGGGAGGTATCGACGCCGCACCCTTGTTCGAGTGGGGAGGGCGAGGCTTCGACGGCACCTACGAGTTCGACAAGCGTCGTCCAGGCTGGGGCCAGCCGATTCACCAGTTGCTTGTTGAGACAGGCGTGACTGTCGTTTTCCATGGTCACGATCATATGTTCGCGAAGGAAGACCTCGATGGCGTCGTGTATCTGCTGGTTCCGCAGCCGGGGCTGGATCGCGATGGACCGCCGCGCGATGCAGCGATTCACTACAAGAGGGGTGAGGTAGTCGGCGGGCCGGGGCACGTGCGTGTGACCGTCTCCCCAGAGACAGCATTGGTCGAACTCGTTCAGAGCCGCATAGCGGGACGCGCGGATCAGAACGGGCGGACAGCCTACTCGTTCCGAGCGCGTCCCCGCTGATTCGGAGAATCCCGGTAGCAATGCGGTTTGTTCTGTTCTTGGCAATCGCCGTTTCGGCTGGCTCCGCCGCACCGCCCAACTTCGTCTTCATCTTTGCCGACGATCAAGCATGGAACGGCCTGTCGAGGCGGATGATCCGGGATCTGCCTGAATCGGGCAGCGACTATCACCGGACGCCGAACATTGACAGTTTGGGCCTCGAGGGAATGACGTTTTCGCGCGCCTATGCGGCAGCGCCGAAGTGTGAGCCGTCTAGGTACGCGATCACGTTCGGCATGACAACCACAAGCTTGAACGCACCCGACAAGCGCACCGCTGCGAACCTTCGCGCTGACTCCCGCCACTCGCTCGCCAACGCGCTCAAGGAGGCGAACTCTTCCTACCGAGCAGCGACTTTCGGCAAGTGGCAACTCGTTCGGCCACAGCGTGAACTGGGATTCGACAGCGATGATGGCAAGATCACCCAGAATCAGGACGGCCAGCCCACCGATCCCCGAAATCCGAAACGCATGTTGGAGCTGACGGACAAAGGGAACCGATTCATGGAAGACAGCGTTGCCGCCGGCCATCCCTTCTACCTGCAGCTGTGGCATTACGCTGTGCACGGCCCCAACCAGTCTCTTCCCGAGAGCCTCGATCGGTGGCGGGCTCGCCCGCCCGGCCGACTGCACCGTGACCCGACTCGAGCCGCCATGGCCGACGACTTCGACCGGGCTGTCGGTATTACCCTGGCCAAGATCAACGAACTCGGCATCAGGGACAGCACGTACGTCTTCTATATGTCCGACAACGGCGGACCCACGCGCTACCTGCGTGGAGGCAAGACGAACGTGACAGAGGGCGGGCTGCGGGTGCCCCTCGTGGTGCGCGGGCCGGGAGTCAAAGCGGACGCTTACTGTGATACCCCGGTCGTAGCGTATGACCTGCTACCCACGATCCTTGATCTCGCCGATCCAGGCGTCGCTCCGCCTCCAGGGATCGAAGGAGGAAGCTGGAAGCCCTTGCTCCTCAGCGGCTGCGCTGAGGACGTCGCACGCGTGAAAGACCCGATGGTGTTCTTCTTCGCGGAAGCCCGCGGCCGCGATGCGGGCCCCCAGGCGGCGATCATGTCCGGAAAGTTCAAGCTGTTCTATTCCTGGGGTCAGGCTGGCGGTGCCTCCCTCTACGATGTGAGCACGGACATCCGGGAGACGCAGGATATCGCGGCGCAGCAACCCGACCTGACCGCTGAGCTGCAGCGCCAACTGATGGACCACCTCCGGGACGGGCTGGGAGCGTCTGCCTTGGCTGGGATCGAGACTGGGCGGGTCGCAATCAGTCCGGCCCGCCGAGACCGAGCTCGGACTCGTCCAAGACAGAGGACCGACCGTCGCGATCGGTCCCCAGCACGCAACCCGCAATGATCCGCACCGCGATCGCCGCGCTTTTTGCGCTCGCCCTGATAGTGGCGGGCGCCGCAGAGCGGCGCCCTGACGGATTCGACTTCGATCCGGAATTCGTAGCGCAGTCATTCCAAGGTTTTTCAGCTGACGTGAGCGTCCGTTGGGACGAAGACTACTTCTATATCGAGTCGAACGCCATGCCTCGCCACAGAATGATGGTCGGGATCCGGTCTTGGAACCGCCAAGTCCCGCTTCCGCAGCCATATTTCGGAGACAACGCGTTCCGATTGCCGCTACGCCCTCGTTTTGCCGAAGAGCCGGTTTCGGCAAGGCACACCCTGTTTCGCGGAGCGATCGCCGTTGCAGCGAACGGTGTGCCCATCTTCAATCCGATCAAGCAGGACGGTCGCACGGATACGTATCTTGCGGGGGAACTCGACGAGTTCGGGGGCCATGCGGGCAGGGCCGACGACTACCACTACCATGTGGCCCCGGTGCATCTGGCCGACCGAATCGGCGGGGATGTGCCCATCGCATGGGCCCTCGACGGCTTTCCGATCTTCGGCTATGACGAGCCCGACGGTTCGCAAGTGCGGGGATTGGACTGGTTGAACGGCCACTCCCCGCCAGGCGGTCCATATCACTACCACGCGACCCCCGAGTACCCTCGCGTCAACGGCGGCTTCCGTGGACAGCTCGAATTGCGGAACGGAGAAGTCGCGATCCAACCGCGAGCGCGCGGCGTACGACCGTTCACGAGGCCGCTTCGGGGGGCCACCGTGACTGGCTTCGAGATCCGCTCGGAGCGCTCCTATCACCTGGAGTTCGAACACGGCGGGCAGAGCCATGGCATCACCTATGCACTCCTTCCTGATGGAGGCGCTGAGTTTGTCTTTACGGACGGAGCCGGCAGGAGCCATACCGAAGCCTATTCCGCACGCAGAGCCCGAACTGGCGGGGCAACAAGGACACGCCAGCGTCAGAATCCAAGACCAGAAAGGCGGGATTGAACATCCCTGAGGCGGACCCGGCAATGATTCAACAGGCTCTACTCCAACGTCTCGCGTTCGTGCGATGACGCGAGATGAGCGGTTTGCGCAAGCTTGGCGAACCGGTCCGACTCCCACTGCCGAGTGGCCGGAAGCTCGCCAAAGAGACGCGCTGATACGCCCGCTCTCGCGCTCAGCCAATCAAGTAGAAATGAGCGACGGAGCCTAGCACCCCCAAGAGCGCGGCGACGCATACCCAAGGCGTCGCCCACATCGATTCGCCCCTGCCCCAACGGGAGATTAGCGCTGCGGTGACGCGCCGCTTTGCCAGAAGGCCCAGGGCTTGGGATGCCAACAGATAGCAAGCCATGATCTCGTTCGCCCGATACCAAGCTTCCGGCGTAC
The DNA here is from genome assembly GCA_009841225.1 of Terriglobia bacterium. Classification (GTDB taxonomy): domain Bacteria; phylum Acidobacteriota; class Terriglobia; order Bryobacterales; family UBA6623; genus VXMF01. The sequence continues at coordinate 170,154 of VXMF01000008.1, forward strand.
TCATGGAACGCGGCGTGCGGAAGCCGTAGTACGGGTTCGGCGGCACCCATCCGAACAGCAGCGGAAGCGCAGTCGCCGCAATGATCGCCGCTACCATCTCGGCCCGGTACTTCTCCCACACCAAGCGCAGGAAAGCCGCTCCGATTCCGGATGGCACGACGAACCGACGCACGCAACGTAACCCGCTAGTCGACGCGGTGCGCGGGCGCGAGCCCGGCTTCATCGAGTCGACGCGGCGGCGAACCCCAGCGCCGCGCACGGACCCGCTCAGCGGGCCAGCAGGATGTCGGCCAGTTCATTGAAGTCCCGGACCTCGAAGTCCGGCAACAGCGGCGAGTCCTCGTAGGGCAGCCCGTAGCGGTTGACATAGGCGCCGCGGTAGCCGCACGCCCTCGCCCCCAAGATGTCGAACGCGTGTGCCGCCACCATCATGATCTCCCCCGGCTCGCACTGCAGCTCGGCCGCAGCCATCCGGTACACCGAAGGGTGCGGCTTGAAACGCCCGACGCGATCAACCGACAGGCTGCGCTCGAATTTTGCTTCCACGTTGTTGGCCGCCAAGTGCTCGACCAAGCCGCGGTCACCGTTGGATAGCGCCACCAGCCGATAGCGCTCGCCCAGCCGCAACAGACCCGCCTGCGCGTCGTCGAATGGACGCAGACGCTCGAACACCTGCAACAAGTCGCGCACGGCGTCCTGGGTATACGCCACGCGGTGGCGCTGGAGCGTGTGCTGCAGGGCTCGGCGGGCGGAGTCTAGGTAGCCTCTGTGCCCCAGCATCAAGATCGTGTCCTGATGCTGCTCGAGCCGCTGGCGCGTCCGCCAGTCAGCCCAGACCGCCGATGCGTCGGCCTCCACTCCCGCCGCTGCCAGGAAATCGCGCACCGCCGGAACGATTGAGCCCGACAAGTCCAGCACTGTGCCGAACATGTCGAAAGTCAGGGTGCTGACGCGCTCGAGCGGCCGTTGCATGAATCCCCGATAGTACCGAACCGCAGGCGACGACTATTCTTGTGCGCCGTCGAACGGCTTGCGGAACGTGGTCCCGACGGGCTGGGGGCCGCCCTTGTCGGGCTCGCGCAACCGTCGCAACTTGAGGCGCGCGATCTTCGCCCAGGGACTGGACGAATCGAACTGGAGGTAGGCGCTCCAGTGCCGTGCCGCCTCGGCCAAGCGCTCGAGGCGCTCTTCGACCAGCGCAAGGTTATAGTGCGCGTCGGCATAGTCGGGGCAGTAGCGCAGGGCGTCGGAGTAGTGCTGAACGGCTTCTTCCAGCCTGCCCGAGGCATCGCAGATGTTCGCAAGGTTGTAGTGCGCCAACGCATAGTTCGGGTAAAGCCGCAGCGCGTCGCGGTAGTGTTGTTCGGCTTGGGCGGTCTCGCCCTGCCGGAATTGCAGCGTGCCGAGATTCACCAATGCGCCGGCCGCCGCGGGATCGCGTTCGAGCACCTTGCGGTAGAGGCCGACAAGCTCGGGCACGGGCGCGCCGCTGCTCTCCAACTCGAGAGCGCGCTGGAACAGCGCCTCGCCGTCCAATGCGGGCTCGGCAGACTGCGCCGGGCGGCTCTCAATCTCGACGACGGACGCCTGGCGCAACTGCTCGACATCGAACTTGAGCAACAACTGGCCGGTCAGCGCCTCGATCTTCTCCCCCGGCAGCTCGAAGGCGATGCGGCGGCCGTCCAAGACGATCTTGAGTTCGCTCAGCGGCTCTTGGACGGAAGCGAGACGGTGTCGCAAATGCTGGAGCGCCTGCTGGATGCGCTTTGTCGGGATCCGCTCGGCGCGCAGCCCCTGCAGCGTCCTGAGCGAGATCAGATCGGCGAAACTATAGCTCTCCTTGACCTCGGTCAGCCCGGCGCGCTCCCACGCGCGCAACCGGTTCTCGTTGATCCCTAGGATCCGCCGAATGCCAGACCGCGTGTAGCATTCCGAAGCCTTGCCAGACTTCACGCTGCGAGTATAACGCAGGGCGCTCCTGCTCCCGATTTCCCGGGAGGCGCGGCCGAGTCCGCTAGCGCTCGTTGATCACGGTCTTTGCGGCCAGCGCTCCGAACCCGCCTGCCCCGGCCACGAGCACCGTGGCCTCGACGAGGATGGTCAAGACCATCGCGCCCCAGAACACGGTCGGATCCTCGAGTGCGGTAGCCGCTCCGGCGATGATGGGCGAATCCTGTGCCTGCTCGCGCATTGCCTCCAGAAACGCCTCTTGACCCGGCCCCCCTAAGACCGCCAGTTGCGTGACGAGCGTCGGAAGGTAGCACAGCAGGCCCGTGAGCGTTCCCAGCCCGAATCCGTGCCACCAGCCCGAGACCGGCGCGACTCTCTGCTCAAAGCGCCTGACCGCGTAGTACGCCACCAGCCAGACGACCCCGATGCCCAGCATCGCCGCGACCAAGCCCAGGCCAAACAGCGAGACCAGCGCGCTGAGAAGAAAGCGCAGGGACATGCCCACAATGGCCGGCGGGCCGATGGCTCTGAGGTAGTCCTTTGCGGTCAGCTTTGGCGGCAGCGACTCAGGTTGCGCGGGCAGTTCGAATGGAACTTCGGGCTCACCGATGCCGGGCGCCAGCGGCCGCCCGCAGCGTGGGCAGAACGAAGCGTCGCGAGGCAGCGGGCTGCCACAGGTGCAATGGGTGGCCATCTTGCCGCTAGCGCCTTCGGCCGCAGGGCTCCGCGCACGGCACCGTGCCGGACCTGCCGCCCGTGATCTCAATTGTAGGCCCGGCCGCGACTAGGCAGAATGGTCGGCGGTCTCCGCCGCACACCGTCCCTCAGGCGCCGGAACTGCGGATGACCCGGAGCAACTGCTCCCCGTACTTTTTCGCGAGCGTAGGCCCGACGCCGCGCACGTCCAGCAGCTCGGCTTCGTTCGAAGGCTTGTGATCGACCAAGGCGTTCAAGGTGCGATCGGGAAACACGCGAAACGGGGGCATCCGGCGTCTTCCCGCCTCGGACTTTCGCCACGCCCGCAGCGCGGAGGAGATCAGCTCGTCAGCGTCGTCGCGAGACGGGGCCTCTCCCAAGCCAAACTGCTTCGTGGAGGGCCTACCGTTGCGCTTTCCGCCGGGGCCCGCCTTAGCGCCCTTTCTTGACCGCGATGCCCGCTTTGCGGGCTTCAAGCCAGCGCCTTCCTCGGGTAGCCTGATGCGGCTGCCGAGGCTGACCGCACTGCGCCCTTCCGGCGTAAGCCAAATACGGCGGAACTCGATCGACTCACCCTTTGCGTTGACAAAGGAATCGTGGTCGACGCGTGCCAGATCCGCCCGCGCCAGACCGTCCACCAGCCGCTCGAATGTCTTTCGATCCACTTTGCTCGGCTCCACGCTATCGCGAAATACCTTGCCGACCGACTGCCCGTCGCGCTCGCGCAGGGTTTGTCGGATCGTGTCCAACACCGCCGATTCCTGCGGCGTGGGCGGCCGGAAGGTCTTGACCGTGCAGGTCTCGGCGTCGCAGTTGTCGCAATGCTGGCAGGGCTTGAGCGAGTCCTCCAAGTCGTCGAAGTGCCGCACCAGGTCGAGCATGCGGCACTGGTTGGACCGGGTGAGTTCGATCACCTGATCCAGCTGCCGGATCTTGTAGGCGCGCTGCTGGTCATAGCTCGCCCGCCACCTGCCGTCGCCCTTGGTGGCCTGATCGTCCGCGTCGATTCTCACGCCACCGTGCATCCACAGCTTTTCGAGCGCCTTCTCGAACTGCTCGGAGTCGCCGGGAAAGTCCGCGGCCAAGTCGCCGATCGGCAGCTTGGCCGAACTGAGGCGGTTGAACATGGCTTCGAGCTTCGGCGGCTCGGGATAATCCCGGTCCAAGAAGAACTCGTGCGTCTTGCGGTCCGCCCACGAGTGCAACAGGACTGCCTTCGAGGGCAGACCGTCGCGGCCCGCTCGGCCGATCTCTTGGTAGTAGCTCTCGATCGAACCGGGCAGCCCGGTGTGGACAACCGTGCGCACGTCCGGCTTGTCGATGCCCATGCCGAACGCGATCGTGGCGACGATGACTTCAAGGTCGCCCCGCAGGAACGCGGCCTGCACGCGGTCGCGGTCCTCTGTAGGCATGCCGGCGTGATAGGCAGCTGCGGGCATGCTCGACTGCAACAGCTCGGCCTGCGCCTCGGCGGCCTTGCGGGTCGGGGCGTAGACAATCGCCGGCCGCCGCGAGTCGTCAAGCATCAGCCTTGCCAAGGCGCCGGGCCGGAGCGACGGCACGAGCTCCACGAGCTCGATCTGCAGGTTCTCGCGCCGAAACCCATGAATCGAGCGCTTGCAATCCCCCAGGCCCAATTGGTCGATCACGTCGCGCTGGACGATGGGGGTGGCGGTCGCCGTCAGCGCGATCACCGGGGCCGGGCGCAGGGACGGCAAGCGCTCGCGCAAGCGCCTGTATTCCGGGCGGAAGTCATGGCCCCACATAGAGATGCAGTGCGCCTCGTCAATGGCGACCAAACCCGGCGTGCGCCTGGCCAAGAATTCGGGAAAGCCTGGCACGGCCAGGCGCTCGGGAGCGATGTAGAGAAAATCCAACTCGCCTGCGACATACTCCTTGCACACGCGCCGAGATTCGAGCCGGTCGCGTCCCGAATGGATCCGCTCGGCCTTGAACCCCTGCTGGCGCAGCTTGTCCGTCTGGTCCTCCATCAGCGCGATTAGCGGGCTGATCACGATGGTCGTGTCGCCGCGGGCGATTCCGGGCAGCTGGTAGCAGAGCGACTTGCCCGCTCCAGTCGGCATGACGAGCAGCACGTCCCGGCCGGCTACGACATCCCGACAGACCGCCTCCTGATTGGGGCGGAAGGAGGCGTGCCCGAAGCGCGACCGCAGCAGTTCGTTCAGCCGCTCGGGGGAGACGGAAACCGGCTGTGGCCCGGCTTGCGAAGGGGTCGGCCGATCGGGCGGCGGCGAGCCGAAACCCCGCCGCTGGAGTATCGGCGTCCCAGCGGCGGGCGCTCTTTCCTCGGAGCGTCCGCTGGGCGCGCTCACCTCCGGATCGGGCGCGCCCGCGGGCCTTTTAGATTGGTGGGCTGCGAACTCTTCCCGCTGCTTCGGCTGCGAGCGCTGCTGGGTGCCGGCTGCGGGTTGCTGCGGGCTCGGCGGCTGAGGGCGGGACGCGTCGCGGTCGCTTGCGGTGGCGGAACCGTTGGGGGAGTTGCCGACAACATCGCGCACGAACTCCTCGATGCCCCGCATGAACTTGGCGTAGCCGCCATCGCCCCGCTCGATGCTGCGCAGCTTGGCCTCCCACTCTCCGGTCATTTCGGGGCTGCGGACCTTGGGATGAACGAGGTCGAGCAGGCGGATCCCCTTTTCGGTGGCCCGCAGGGTCTTTTTCTCGCGCTCGATGTAGGCACGCTTCAGGAGCGTCTCGATGATCGAGGCTCGCGTTGCTGGCGTGCCGATACCGCGCTCCTTCATGGCGTCCGAGAGCGCTTGGCTGTCGAGTGTCTTGCCCGCCGACTCCATGGCCGTCAGCAAGGTTGCATCCGTGAAGCGCGGCGGCGGCTTGGTCCTCTTCTTGACTGCCTCGGCCGTTTGCACATCCACCCTCTGGCCCTGACGCAAGCCGCTCGGCAGGTCCGGCTCGGACTTGGGTTCGCGCTTGCTCGCCGGCGCGACGTCGAGCAGCTTCCAGCCGGGGTCGTCAATGGCCTTGCCGCTCGACAGGTACTGATCCTCATCGGCCTTGTGCACGACACGGGTGATCAAGGTCGTGGACGAATAGCGGTGCTCCGAGTGCCACGCCTGCAGGAAGCGGCGATTGATCAGGTCAAGCACCTTGGCTTCGGCCGACCCGTCGCGCACGCCGCTGGCCGAACCGGTCGGGATGATGGCGTGGTGATCGGTGACCTTGGCATCGTTCACGAACCGCCCGGGCAGCGGTTCGGTGCCGGTGCCGGACGCAAGCAAGGATTCGTCATAGCCGCGCGCCACGCGCGATGCGACCTGCGGCGCTTGGCTGGCAACATCGTTGGATAAGAAGCGGCTATCGGTGCGGGGATATGTGATCGCCTTGTGCTTCTCGTACAGCGCCTGCGCTATGCCGAGAGTGCGCTCGGCGCTGAAGCCGTACAAGCGGTTGGCGTGCCGCTGGAGCTCTGTGAGGTCATACAGGTGTGGAGGAGGCTGGCGATGCCGGGTCCGCTTGACCGAGACGATGTCGGCACGTCCGGCCCGGGCCCGCGCAACGATCTCCGCCGCTTCCTTGCCGTCGGCCGGTAGCCTCTGCTGCCGCTTGCCCTTCTCGAGCCGGAAGAAAACGCCGCGGTAGCGCCTTCCCTCGCCCGCATCGAATTGGGCGTGGACCTCCAAGTAGTCCTCGGGCACGAAGTCCCGAATGGCGATCTCTCGCTCCACCAGCATGGCCAGTGTCGGCGTCTGCACCCGCCCGACCGAGAGCACCTCGCGCTCGGCGTGGTCCAGCGTGTAGGCCCGCGTGAGATTCATGCCGACGAGCCAGTCGGCGCGGCTTCGCGCACGCGCCGCCGCCGCCAAATCGTCGAAGCCGCTGGCCGGTTGCAAGTTCTGGAAGCCGCGCCGGATCGCATCTTGCGTCAGCGACGAAATCCAGAGCCGGTCCACGGGCTTGGACGAGCCCGCCGCCGCGTATATCTGGCGGAAGATCAGCTCGCCCTCGCGACCGGCGTCGGTGGCGCAGACCACCCGATCGATCTTCGAGCTGTTGAGGATCTTCTTGACGACGCCGAACTGGTCTGCCCGCTCCTCGTCGACGATCAGCGGCCATTCGTCCGGGAGCATGGGCAGCAGCCCGCGCCGCCACTCCTTCCATGCCGGATCGATCTGGTGCGGCTCGGCCAGATGGACCAAGTGGCCGATTGCCCACGTCACCACCACGCCGTTGCCGTGGAAGAATCCGCTGCCCCTCCCGGTCGCTCCCAGCACCCTTGAAATGTCGCGCGCGACCGAGGGCTTTTCGGCAAGCACAGCGCATTTCTGAGGCACCCATTCTGGCACTGGAACTAACCTCAGTGTAGCGCCCCGCCAGGGGGCGAGAACCTGTCCAGAGCGATCCTCTGCGCGGGGGCGGCACCGGGGTCGATGCGTCTCCCGGATACAATCGGATTCGGCCCGCATGATGGGGCAAGTCTGTACACAGGAGCGGTCGCCGGCAGGGGGCGGACTGCAGTGAAACTACTGGCCGATCGCATCCGGCGAGGCGACCCGCGCGCACTGGCTCGCGCGCTCAGCGCGGTCGAAAACCGCTCCGCCGGCACCGATGAACTGCTGGCCGATCTGCACGATCCCAAGACCGCGGCCCAGCGCTTCGGGATCACCGGCCCGCCCGGTGCCGGCAAGAGCACTCTGGTCGATTGCATCGCGCGCCACCTGCGCAGCGAAGGCGTGTCAGTCGGGATTCTAGCGGTCGATCCGAGCAGCCCCTTCAGTGGCGGCGCAATTCTCGGCGATCGAGTCCGCATGCAGCGCCATCACGGCGATTCCGGCGTCTTTATCCGCTCAATGGCGGCCCGGGGGGAGCTGGGGGGACTGGCACCAGCGGTCGGAGATGCGCTGGCCCTGCTGGAAGCAGCGGGTCGCGATGCGGTCTTGATCGAAACGGCGGGCGTCGGCCAGAGCGAGGTCGATGTGGTGCACCTCGCAGCTACGGTGGCAGTGGTGCTGACCCCCGCTTCTGGCGACGATATCCAAGCAGCCAAGGCCGGGATCATGGAGATCGCTGACGTCTTTGTCATTAACAAGGCCGACCAGCCGGGCGCGGACGAGCTAGAGCGCCAGATCCTTGCCATGACCTCGTTGATCCCCCCTGGAAAGCCCAAGCCGCCCGTCTTGCGCACGTCGGCCAGCCGCTGCGACGGTATCGAAGAATTGGTCAAGGCTTTGCGACAGACCGCCCGCGCTCCGTCCGATCCGGCCTATTGGAAGCGGCAGCTGCTCAAGCGCCTCGGCGGCGATCTGCAAGCGATGCTGCTGGACAGCGCGGGCCTCGAGCCGGATCTGGACAAGGCCGCCGAAGCCATCGCGGCGGGCAAGCTTAACCCATACGCGTACGCTCAAGCGGTCGTGGGCCGCTTCAAGCAACAATGGAAGCGATGACTGTCGACCACATCGGCATCGCGGTGCGCTCGATCGATCGGGCGCTGGAGTTTTACCGCGACGCCTTGGGCGTCGAACCCACGCACCGCAGCGTGGTCGCCCACGAAAAGGTGGAAGCAGCGCTGCTGCCGACCGGCGAGAGCCGGATCGAGCTGCTACAGCCCACCGCCGAAGACTCGGTCATCGCCCGCTTTCTCGAGCGCCGCGGCGAGGGCCTGCATCACCTCGCGCTGCAGGTCGCCGACATCGAAGCCGCGGCGGAAGCGATCCGCCAGTCGGGGCACCGCTTGGTGACGGACCGCGTCCAGATCGGCGCCGAAGGCTACAGGTACGTGTTCGTGCACCCGAGCGAGACTGGCGGCGTGCTGCTGGAACTCGTGGAGCGCAGTTGAAATCCGCTAGGATCAAGCCGCTGTTGCAGCGCTAGCCACCGGCCCAGCCATGGACCCAGCCAGACGCATCTCACGCCTCGAGGACGAAAACCGCCGCCTGCGGGCGGCGGTGGAGGAACTCTCGATCCTCAACGAGGTCTCTACTGCCGTGTCGTCGACCTCCTCGCTCGATGCCACCGTGGACTTGATCGTGCAGAAGTGCGTCAAGCATCTGCGGGTCGAGCAGGGCGCCGTCCTGCTGTTCGACAGCCGCGAGCAGGGCGTGAGCCTCAAGACGATGGTCCGCAAGATTGATCAGGACGACTCCCAGATCATCCCCATGCGCCTGGGCGATCAGATCACGGGCTGGATGCTGAAGAACCGCAAGCCGCTGGTAATTAACGATTTCGAGTCGGAGACGCGCTTTCGCGGCGCTGCGGACGGCAACAACATTCAATCGCTGCTGTGCGTGCCGATGATGCTCAAGGGCCGCCTGATCGGAGTCGTGAACGTATTCAACAAGCAAGGCTCGAGCGACTTCAGCGAGGGTGACCAGCGGCTGCTGAGCATCATCGCTACGCAGTCGGCCCAAGTGGTCGAGAACGCCCGGCTGGCCGAAGAAGAGAAGGCTCTGGTCGTGCTCCAGGAGGAGCTCCGGCTGGCCCGAGAAATCCAGAAGAACCTGCTGCCGCAAGAGCCGCCGCAAGTGCCGGGCTACGTCATCGCCGGAATCTCGGAGCCCGCCAAGCGGGTCGGCGGGGACTATTTCGACTTCTTGGAACTGGGCGAAGACCGTCTCGGCCTGTGCCTGGCGGACGTTTCGGGCAAGGGCATCACAGCCGCGATGCTGATGTCCAACGTGCAGGCGACCATCCGCAGCCAGGGTCGCTCCTCGCCCGATGTCGCCAGCTGCGTGTCGCGCTCCAACGACATGCTGCACGCCAGCACTGACTCCGACAAGTTCGTCACGATGTTCTACGGCGTGCTCGACACGGGCACGCATCGGCTCGAGTACTGCAACGCGGGCCACAATCCGCCGCTCGTGCTGCCCGGAGGGGGTCGCCCCGAACAGCTTCGGACGGGCGGGCCCGTCCTCGGCGTGCTACCGGGTTTCCCCTACGAGCGCGGTGAGGCGGAACTGAGGCCGGGCGAGACTCTGCTGGTCTACAGCGACGGGTTCAGCGAGGCCATGAACGACCGTTTCCAGGAGTTCGGCGACGACCGCCTGCGCACCTCGGCTCGAGCGCACGCCGCGCTGCAGCCTGAGCAGCTCTTGGAGACCCTGCTGCAAGAGGTCAATGATTTCTGCGGGGAAGCGCCGCAGGCAGATGACATGACCATCATGGCGGTCCAGCGGCTGGGGCCGTGACGGGCGCCTCTCCGGACGCTATCGCCCTCGCGATGCGCTCGCTGCGGCGGATGCAGTCGGGGATGCCGAGCCCGGCGTAGCCGTTTCCCGCCAAGTGCAGCCCCGGGAAGCGGAGCAGCCGCTCTTCGATCTGGCTCACCCGCGCCGCATGACCCACCGAGTACTGGGGCATGGCCGCGGGCCAGCGGTAGGCCCGCGACACCTCCGGGGCAGACCGAAAGCCCATCCGCTGCCGCAACTCCGCGTCCGCTAGCCCCGCCACCGACTCGTCGCTCGACTCCAGCGCCCGCTCGGCGTCCGCACCTGCCAGAAAGGCCCGCAGCAAGACTTTGCCCGGCCCGGCCCGCTCTGCGAACTTCGTATTCGTCCACGTGCAGGCGGCCAGCGTCCCGCGCTCGGCCCGCGGGATCAAGAGGCCGAAGCCGTCCAGTGGATGGCCGAAGCCGCGCTGCGGGTACACCAGAGCGACTACGACCGAGGAGGTATAGACGATGCCTCCGAGGCGCTCGGCCAAAGCGCCGTCGACGCCAGCGAGCAACCTGCCGGCTTCGGGAGCGGGAGTCGCGACGATCACGCTGCTGGCGTCCCATTCGCCGCGCTCGGCGCGGACTCGCCAGCCAGCAGCGCTCTGGCGCACTTCCAGTACGTCGTCCGTGACGACTTCACAGGTTCCGGGAAGGTGCTGCCGCAGCGCATCGGTCAGGGAACCCATGCCCTCTCGCAACGTCAGGAACAGCGTCCCCTCCCGATGTTGCTTGCGGTTCTTCCACACGCCGCGCAGCAGGCTGCCGTATTGGCGCTCGTATTCCACGAAGCGCGGAATCACGCTGTCTGCTGATAGGTCCTCGGGGGGAGAGCCGTACACGCCCGCCAGCAGCGGCTGCGCAAGGTACTCGACCGCCTCGCGCCCGAAGTGGTCCTCCACGAACTCGGCAACGGACCGCTCGGGCAGCGTCTGGGGCCGGCGAAACCACTCGCCGGCCATGCGAGCCTTGGAGGCCAAGCCAAACAGGCCGCTGGTGGCCGCTTGCCATGGCTTGGACGGCGCGAGCAGCCGCATGCTCTGGGGGAGCGGCCGGGGGCGGCCGCGGCGGACGACATAGGTGCGACGCCTGTCGTCATTGGAGCCGATCACCTGGTCGCCGAGTCCCAGTTCCCGGACCAGATCCAGCATCCAAGCCTTCTCGGCCAGCCAGCTGTCGGGCCCGGCTTCGACCAAGCAGTCGCCGAAGCGCTCGGTACGGACGACGCCGCCGAGCCTTTGCTCGCGCTCGATCAGAGTGCACGCAATGCCGTGCCGCCCCAAGTAGTAGGCCGCTGACAGGCCTGAGACCCCGCAGCCAACGATGGCTACCCGGGACATGCCTGTCGCTCGGCGCAGTACTCGCGGACCATGCTCACGGCGGCGCGGACATGTTCGACGGGTGTTTCGGGGATGATGCCGTGACCCAAATTGAAGATGTGGCCGGGCCGTCCGTCCGTCGCGGCCAAGACGGCCCGCACCTTGCGGCGCAGCTCGGGCAGCGGCGCCAGCAAGGCGACCGGGTCCAAGTTCCCCTGAACAGGCGTATCGTGGCCGACGCGCTCCCACGCCGCGGCCAGGTCAACGCGCCAGTCCAAGCCCAGCACGTCGCCGCCGGCTCGACAGAACAGCTCCAAGAAGCCCGCGTTGCCGGTGCCGAAGTGAATCACCGGCACGCCCGAGGATTGGACGCGCCGCACCAGCTCCCGCGAGTGCGGCAGTACAAAGCGCTCGTAGTCGGACGGGGACAGCGCGCCAACCCAGCTGTCGAAGACCTGGATGGCGCTGGCCCCGGCGGCGACTTGGCTGGCAGCGTACGGTGCCAGCACGGCGACGATGCGCTCCATCAGTTCCCGCCATCCGGACGGGTCGCCCCACATCAAGCCCTTGGTGGCGGAGTAATGGCGCGAGCCCCCTCCCTCGATCATGTAGCTCGCCAGAGTGAACGGCGCGCCGACGAATCCGATCACGGGGACGCGGTCGTCCAAGTGGCGACGCGCCAGGGCGATGGACTCGCCGACATAGTCCAGATCCGCAGCGCACCCGGTCTCGAGCCGATCGATATCGGCGCGGGAGCGGATCGGCCGCTCGATTCGCGGGCCGTCGCCGGCGACGAACTCCAGCCCGAGGCCCATAGGCTCCAGCGGCAGCAGGAGATCGGCGAAGATGATCGCCGCGTCCACGTCCAAGGCGTCGACAGGCTGCCGCGTGACCTCTGCGGCAAGGCGCGGCGTCTTGCAGATTTCCAAGATCGTGTGGTCGCGCCGCAAGGCGCGGTACTCGGCCATGTAGCGCCCCGCCTGGCGCATGAACCACACCGGAGTGCAATCCGCAGCCTCGCCGGCACATGCGCGGAGGAATCGCAGGCGCATCGCTCTACTATACCAAGGATTCTCGTAAGGTATTGTAATATCAACACTTACACGCTCAAACAGCGATAGCGCGACGTTTGCGGGCGCGCTCCATCAGACATGGCGCTCGACGCGCTGACTCGCTGGCGCTACCGTGCCCTGATCGTCGTCTATGATCGCGTGGTAGCGTTGCGGCCATGCGCGCGGAGGAGTCCATCATGTGCGGGGATTGCCGCGGCCCGCTGCGCCGCGAGCTGGCCTTTCCCGACGAACCCGCCCCGGGCGATCCAGAGAGCTATTGTCCGCGCTGCGGGAGAGGCGCAGTGCGGGTGGCCATCTGCCCGCGCTGCACCAGCCAAGTATGCGCCACCTGTGGCTCGATCCTCGAGAGCGCGAACGACCTAGGAATCGGTTAATTCCGCCCTGTGCGGTAACCAATTTCATGCGTGGTTGGCCTATTTACTTGTTGTTGCCGCCGTACAGGCGGCGATCGGAGTTTTGATGGCCTGTGAACGGGACGATCGCAGGGATTTCCCGACGCTGGCCAGTGTTCCAATCTGGAGGTTGCGATGAATGTGAGAAGTTGGCTCGCGACGCTGTTCTGCGGGCTCGCGATTCTATTGGCACCGGTAGCGCTAGTGGCCGGCGAGGGGTTTGTCGGAGAGGCCGAAGGCCGCTTGGCCGAACTCGAGGAGAAGTTCACGGGGTTGTGCGACGTCATGGTTGGAGACAAGCAGACTTACCGGCCCGGCGAGGACGTGCGCTCAATGTCGGAGGTCTTGCTTCACGTCGCGTCCGCGAACTATTTCGTAGCGCGGGCGTTCGGCACGAATCCGCCCGAAGGGCTTGACGTGAGAGGCTTGCAGGATTCGACGACCGATGCAGCCGAGATCAAGTCCGCCCTCGAGAAATCGTTCGCCCATCTCCAAGGCGCGGTCGGCAAGCTATCGGCGAGCGAAGCCGACAGCGCGATGAAGATGTTCGGCCAAGACACCACCAAACGCGGCGCGATGTTGATGGCCCTCAACCACCTTAGCGAGCATCTCGGCCAGATGATCGCCTACACTCGCGTCAACGGGGTGACTCCTCCATGGAGCGAGTAGCACCTATCCCGACCCCAGGCACGGCCGGGCGCGCCAATCCGCTCCTCTGGGCGCTGTGCCTGGCCGTCCTGTCGCTGCCCCTGGCCGCACAGGAGCTCGCCCTGGATTCCGCAGAAGGGCTGGAGCTGGTCAACGTCCTAGCGACGCCCGACTCACTCGACGGCCAGCGAGGCCTCAAGGTGAGCGCTGATCCCGAGGTCCTGCAAGCGACCCGAGAGAGGCGGGCGGAAATGATGGCTGCCATGCGAGCGCGCGGCGAGCAGCCGCGGGGCCCCGGTACATTCGAGGCGCTGCGCACCAATCATCTCGCTATCGTCAAGGATTCGGAATTCGGAAACGGCACCATCGAGGTCGAGGTTTCCGGCCAGCCCGCTCCGGGGGCGCAGGGCGGCGCGCGGGGATTCGTCGGCATCGCCTGGCGGCTGCAGGAAGACCGCAAGACCTACGACTGCTTCTACCTGCGGCCGACCAACGGGCGGGCCGACGACCAAGAGCGTCGCAACCACACGGTCCAGTACATCTCGCATCCGGAATGGACGTGGTTCAAGTTCCGCAACGAGACGCCCAGCCGCTACGAGACGTACGCCGATATCGTGCCGGGCGAATGGATCAAGGTCAAGATCACCGTGGACGGCGAGAAGGCCCGCATCCACGTCAATGGCGCCGAGCAGCCGACCCTGTTGGTGAACGACGTCAAATCCGGCGCGAATGCGTCCGGCAAGGTCGCGCTCTGGCTGGAAGGCTCGACCGTCGCGCACTTCCGCAACCTGAAGATCACCCCCGCTCCCTGACTCCGGGTCCGGGAACGCGGGGTGCGGTCTTCGCGGACCGCGGCGCTGTGGTAGCCTTACGCTGGAATTCACATCATGAGAAGACGAGACTTCGTCCGCCACTCCCTATTGGCAGGGGCTCCGCTAGCGGCGCTGCAGCACAATCTCTTCGGGGCAGTCACCGGCTACTCGGAGAACCCGGCGCGTCGCTATGCCTACGACACCGTGCCGCTGGGTCCGGACGGCCTGAAGCCGTCGCGGCTAGCCATGGGCACCGGCACCAGTGGATTCCGCGGCGCGTCCAACCAAACCCGCAAGCTGGGCGTGGAGGGCTTGGCGGACCTGTACCGCTTCGGCTTCGATAGCGGGCTGAACTTCTGGGACACCGCCGATGCCTACGGCAGCCACCCGCACCTCAGGCGGGCCCTGGAAGACATCCCTCGCGAGAAGGTCGTGATTATGACCAAGTCCACCACCAAGACCGCGAAGGGCATGCGCGAGGACATCGAGCGCTTCCGCAGGGAACTCAAGACCGACTACATCGACCTGCTGCTGTTGCACGCGGTGCGCGAGGAAGACTGGCCGGTCCAGCGCCAAGGCGCCATGGACGTGATCAACGAGTACAAGCAGAAGGGCATCGTCAAGTCACGCGGGATCTCCTGCCATTCGCTGCCCGCGCTGCGGCAAGTCCACAAGCAGGAGTTCATCGACGTAGACCTGGCCCGGGTCAACGCAGTTGGCGCCCGCATGGACGCCGACCCGGCCACCGTCATCGAAGAGCTTTGCAAGATCAAGGCGGCGGGCAAGGGCGTCATCGGCATGAAGATTCTCGGCGAGGGCGTCCTGCGCGACCGCGTGGGCGAGGCCCTGCAGCATGCGCTGGCTCTGGATTGCATCGACTGCTTCACGATCGGAGCGGAAGACCGTTACGAGTTGGCGGACCTAGTCCAGCGAATACCCGAGGCGTCCACGCTCGGCTGGCACGCCTAACAGGAGGACGAGATGACAAGAGCACTAGCATGTGGGGCTTTCTCGGCCGCCCTGGCCCT
This sequence comes from Terriglobia bacterium, assembly GCA_009841225.1. GTDB lineage: Bacteria > Acidobacteriota > Terriglobia > Bryobacterales > UBA6623 > VXMF01. The sequence continues at coordinate 185,255 of VXMF01000008.1, forward strand.
GGCGGCCTGCGGCGGAGGCGAGAGCCCCGACACAGCCACTTCATCGGAAAGCGAGGCGATGGCGACCGAGGTCGCCGCTCCGACCGAACTTGACGTCGAGAACGTCGCGACGCGGCTGGCAGGCGGAGAAGACATCTTCTTGCTCGACGTCCGCACGCCCGAGGAACTGGTGCAGGACGGGGCGATCGAGGGCTACACCCACATCCCGATCGACGAACTCGAGGGCCGTTTGGCGGAAGTGCCCCGCGACAAGCCCATCGTGGCCTATTGACGGCGCGGTGGAAGGGCCTCCCGTGCGGCGGCCATGTTGAGAGAAAACGGCTACGAGAACGAGATCCAGTTCGGAGGGATCGAGGGCTGGGTCGAAGGCGGCCAAGAGCTCACGCAAGTGTCGGAGTAGCCGCCAGTCGAAGATCGGACCTATTGGAGCCGTCGGCCGGAACTCGGCCTGACGTCTCGCTGACCCGCGTCATCGCCCGATTGATATAGTCAGGCCATGCAGCGCAGGCATTTCCTCGCGACCGCACTCGCGGTCCCACTCCGCGCCCAGGTCCGCTACCGAGTCGGAGTCATCGGCCACACCGGCCGGGGCAACTATGGCCACGGCATCGGGGACGTCTGGCCCGTGTTCCCCCAGACCCAGGTCGTCGCAGTCGCCGACCCCGACGAGGACGGCCGAATCAAGGCGCAAGAGCGGACCGGCGCCGCGCACGCTTACGCCGACTACCGGGAGCTGCTCGCGACGGAGAAGCCCGATATCGTCAGCATCTGCCCGCGCCACACCGACCAGAGGCGCGCCATGGTGACTGCGGCCGCCCAAGCGGGCTGCCACATGTATCTCGAGAAGCCCTTCGCCGCCACGCTGGAAGACGCCGATCAAATGGTGGATGCCATCCGCAAGGCCGGCGTCAAGGTCCAGCTGGCGCACCAGATGCGGCGGTCTCCCTTCACGCTCAAGGCCCTGGAAATGATTCAAGCCGGCGAGATCGGCGAGATCCACGAGGTGCGGGGACGGGGCAAGGAGGATTACCGCGCGGGCGGCGAGGACTTGGTCGTGCTCGGATCGCACATCTTCGACATGATGCGCGCCGTGCTGGGAGATCCGGAATGGGTCTTCTCCCACATCACTTCCAAGGGCGAGGAACTCAGCTTCGACCACTTGCGCAAGCCCAACGAGCCCATCGGACCCATCGCCGGCCGCCAGATGTCCGCGATGTTCTCGTTCGGGCAAGGCCGCCACGGCTACTTCGCCTCGAACGAGTCCAGCCAGACCCATCCGTGGCGCTTCGGAACGCGCGTTTTCGGCGCCAAGGGCTGTATCTTCCTTCCCAACGAGGTCTACGACGAGAGCTCGGAGGCCTACATCCTGCGATCTCCCGCGTGGGTGCCGCGACGCGACCGGAAGTGGGAGCTGATCGAGCCGGAGCACCGCAGTTTCGGCAGCGAGCGCCACCTCACCGCCAACGCCCTGATGGTGGAAGACCTGCTGCGGGCGATCGAGACCGGCGGCGAGCCCGCCTGCAGCGAGCGTGCCGGACGCTGGACGGTCGAAATGACACAAGGCATGTACGCCTCGCAACTCCAGCGCAAAGTGATCGACTTCCCGCTAAAGGACCGCGTGCATCCGCTCGAGGGCCTGCGCGCGGACGGCCGGGCCTAGATCACGCCGCGACGGCCACCGCTGCCCACGAAGCGGGGATCGCTGGTGGTGCGCCTGTCTTTCTGGAACATCCGCGCATTGTCGTAAACGACTTCGCCCACATAGTAGGCATCCCGATACGGGCTGTGCGCCTGCGGCAGTTCGGAGTGGTCGGCCGGATTGCGCAGCTTCGGGCCCAGCACGAAGTCCATGTAGGTGAACGCCTTGAAGTTCTGGCCGAAAAAGGCCACCTCTGACATGATGCTCGGAACCTCGCGACGCATGATCGCGGCGGCCTGTTCGGCGTCCGGGTCGTCCGGCAAGTCATGCATGACCCGGGAGACGGCTGCCAGCTCGTTGGCGACAGCCTCCCGGCAGCCTCGGCGCCAGAGCTTCCAGCGGCCCAGGAACGCGGAAATCCAAGTACTGCTGACGAAAATAACGACCAGCAACACCGCGGGGGCCAAGTACCGTGAGACGAATCCCAGCTCGCCCCAGCCTCGCAGCGCGGAATGGATCCAAACGCCGAACAGGGCAAGCCCACCTAGCCACATCAAGAGGCCAGGCAGCATCCGCCTCGTAGCCACGTAGCGCCGAAAGAAAGAGACCAGACACTGGCGCGCCTCGCCGATGGCCTCGCGCGCGCGGGCGGCCGCGAAGGTCGACTTCTCCCAAGTCTCGTGGGCCGCATCGGGGGGGTAGTAGAGCAGAAAGAGCTTGTCGGTCGGAACGGATTCGCCGGTGAAACTGCACTTCATGGAAGCTGCCGGGGAGACTGCGGCGGCGGCCCGCCCAACCGGAGGCGTGCCGCCGCGAAACCCTGAGAGTATCACGAATTCGGCCGCTAGCGCCTCCCTCCGCGCTGCCCGAAGGACGTTCGGCGGCGGCCCCTCTCCCGGCCTCGACGGCAGCCGCTGCTTCGCGTGCTGGCGCGGCCGACGACACCGGGTAGCTTCGTAATAAACGTTAGAATGCGCTGCTATGCAGGACTTGCTGCAACGCCTCGACGAGTCGCGCGTCATCGATTTGGCACAGCCGTACTACCCCGGCATGCCGCACCACCCGAACCATCCGCCGTTCCTGTACGGTCTCAACAAGGCTCACGGGGAGACAACGCGGGACGGAGTCAGCGCGGCTGCGGATGCGCTCGCGCTCGGCGGGCATGTTGGAACGCACATCGACGCGTTGTGCCACTTTTCCCTGGATGGAAAACTCTTCGGCGGAGCCGATGCCGTCGGTTGTCAGTCGTACACGACCGGCCTGTCAGTGCACCATGTCGATACCATTGCACCGATCTTTCGCCGCGGCGTCCTGCTCGACGTCGCCTCTACCGAGGGCTTCTCAGTGCTGCCCGATGACTTCGTCGTAGACGCCGACCACCTCGAGCGGGCGGCGGATCGCGCTGGCATCACGGTCTCCTCCGGGGACATCGTCCTGGTGCGCACCGGCTGGGCCCGCTACTGGCACGATGCTGGCCGGTATATCAATGGCCTGCACTGCCCTGGCGTCAACCGGGAGGCCGCGGGCTGGCTGAGCGCCAAGGGCGCGTTCGCCGGCGGTTCCGACACGATCGCGTTCGAGTTCGTGCCCGCCCCGAGCATGCCCGTGCACGTCCACCTGTTGGTCGAGAGCGGCATTCACATCATCGAAGCGCTCGATCTCGAGAGCCTTTCCTCAGAAGGCGTCTGCGAGTTCGTCTTCGCAGCTTCACCGCTGCGCATACGGGGCGCCACGGGCTCGCCAATACGCCCCGTAGCGCTTGCATTGCGCTAAATCCCTATTCACGGATTCTTTGCGGCGACCTCGGAGCGCGTTGGAATCTTTAGCAACATGCTTGTTTTCAATATGTTATGAACAAACCTGAAAAATATTCTACAAAAATCCGTAAATTCGCTTGCAACAGCCTATGGAATCCAGTAGAGTAATGAGTGCCGGGGGGGACAACCCCACCAACGCAAGCTAATCCTCAACCAAAGACCCCTGACTTACCCCTCCGGCACCCTTTCGAAGACGCTCTGAGGCCACTGCCTCGAAGCGTCTTTCGTTTTTTCCCCGAACTTGGCAGCGCAAGCCTTGAGTGGCTATGCTGTCTGTGCGAATGGTTGGGCGAATCCGCACTAGTCTCACGCGAACCAATGCGCGAGCGGCCTTGTGCGGCCTCGCCTGCGGGGCCGTTCTGGCGGTCGCTCCTGGCGCGTCCGCGGAGCGCATGCCGGCCGAGCAGGCCAAGGCCCTGCAGAACCCAGTCGCTTACGCACCCGAGGCCGTCAAGGCCGGCCGCAACGCCTATCTGCGGCTGTGTCAGTACTGCCACGGCGCCGACGGCAGGGCCCAGGCGAATCCGGACTTCGAGGCGCCGAGCCTGCGCGATCCGGACGAGTGGCGTTACGGAGCAACGGACGGCGAAATCTTTGTGTCGATCCGGGACGGCGCCGGCCACGAGATGCCACCATTTGGAAAGCAGCTGCAAGATGACGAGATCTGGCGGGTCGTGCTATTCATCCGCAGCATCGGACCGAAGGAGCTCCGCCCACAGACGCCCTGAAGAACACGGCGTGGTGGCGACCACACGGCAACCAAAGGAGACAGACCATGGCGAGCAAGCACAGCAAGGCTGAGCACACCGTGTCGAGGCGCGGATTCGTGACCAAGGGGGCGGTGGCGGCAGCGGTCGCGGCCGGCGCTGACGCGGCGGCATCGACCACCGAGCGACACGACAGCAACATCAAACTCCCGAGCGAGGTGCCGGCGAGCCTGGCGGAGGACTCCAAGCCTCCCGACTTCCCGATGACAGGCGCACAGATCTTCGCCAAGGCCTGCAAGGCCGAGGGACTGGCCGCGCTGTTCTGCGCCCCGGGCAACTATGTCGTGATCAACGCCATCGCGTCGGAGGGCATTCCCAGCTACGGCGGCCGCACGGAAGGCATGATGTGCGCCGCTGCGGACGGGTTCGCCCGCGTGACCGGCGAGGTCGTGGCCGCATCGGGCACCGAGGGCCCCGGCTTCACGAACATGATCATGAACATCGCCGCCGCCAACTCGGCGCGCTCGCCGCTGCTGGTGCTGGCGAGCAACATGACTGTGGGGCTCGAGGACACCGAGCACGGCATCCAGCGGGTCTACCAGCAGCCGACCACCGAAGGCATGAAGAAGTACGGCAAGCGCCTCATCAATCCCGAGCGCGTGCACGAATATGCCGGCTACGCCTTCCGCCAGCTCAAGACCGGCGTTCCGCGACCGGTTCATCTGGACTTTCCCGGCGAAGTGGCGCGCGAGCGCTTCGACAGCGCCGAGGATCTGCGCTTCTTCTACGACAAGTCGAAGTACCGCACCGAATCGCGTCCGCATCCGTCGCCCAAGGAAATTGCCAAAGCGGCAAGCATGATCGCCAAGGCGGAACGCCCGATCATCGTGGCCAGCGCCGGCGTCTTCTACAGCAAGGCTTGGGACGCGCTCAAGGCCGTTGCCGAAAAGGCCGACATCGCGGTCGTGGAATCGGGCCCCAGCCGAGGCCACTTCGGTGACGAGCACCCCCTCTCAGCCAATGCAGCCCCCGACGCCCTGTTGAGCGCCGACCTCGTGGTCTTGATCGGACAGTACTGCATGCCCAACATCGGCGAATACTCGTTCGATCCGGACGTCGCCTACATCCGCATCGACCCCGACGCGGCCGATATCGGGCGCAACCTGCCGATCGACCTCGGCATCGTGAGCTGCGAAAAGGCCGCCTTGGAGGCCCTTGCCGAGGCCGTGCCCAAGAAGAGGCGCCCGGCTTGGCGCGACGAGCTGGCGGCGGCCCGCGCGGCGTTCGAAGCCGAGAACGACGAGCACTACAAGCTCGGCCTCAAGTACAGCGCCCAGGCCGGGTGCGTCCATCCGGCCGTGATCGCTGCGGAGATCGAGAACCTGCTCTACAAGGGAGATATCCCGAAGGAGCAAACCACCGTGGTGTCCGGCGGCTACGGCATCGGGCGCTACACGCGCCGACGGCTGAGAGCGTTCCGCCCAGGCCAGATCTGCAACGGGGCTTACCAGTACGGAGCGATCGGGCCAGACGTCGGCTACACGGTCGGCGCCGGCGCAGCTGTGCAGCAGGGCACGGGCCCGCAAGCCCCCTACAAGGGCGCGCCTGTGCTCGCCGTAACGGGCGATGCTGGATTCGCCTACTCAGGCATGGAGATGGAGACTCTGAGCAAGTACCGGATTCCCACGATCATGGTGGTGTACAACAACAACGCTTGGGGAGTCTGGCGCAGCGGCGCCAGCGGCGGGCGCAGCGAGACGGCCCGCGCCCAGCACATGTACCTGTTCCAAGAGAATCTGCGCTACGAGAAGATCGGCGAAGCCCTCGGGGCGCGCGGGGAATACGTGACGAAGGCCGAGGACCTAGCGCCGGCCCTGGCACGCAGTTACAAGGCGGCGTCGGACGAGCGGCTCTCGACGGTCATCAACTGCCAGGCGATCAAGGAGTTCTGGAGCGCTCGGGACTATCCCCCGGGCCTGCTGCAGAAGGTCGAGCCGGGCTGCATGGCCTACTACCACTGATGCCGGAGTCGCCGGACCCGTTGGACCGTGTTGACGCGCTTCTGCGCTCGCGCGCCGACCGAGGCGTCTTCCGCTCCTTCGCGGCTGCACGGCGGCGGAACCGCTTGGAATGCTCCTTCGTCTGGCTGCGCGAGAGGCCTATCCGCCTGATCTTCGATCCGCGCCGCGGCACGCTCGAGTTTCGCGACCTGCTGCCCAACCTAGCGCCGACGACCCCGCTCTACAAGGATCTCCGGAGCTTCCTGCGCAGGCTGAGCGGCGAAACGCTCCCGAGGCACAGACGCATCGACTCGCAACGCGCCAAGGTGCAGAGCAGGAATCGCAAGGGATCGGTGTCGGTATTGCTGCAGAGCCTGGACGGCGACTGGGACTATGCCGTCAGCAAGGCGCTCAAGCTGGTCAACGAAATCTTCCTCGGATTCCTGCGCGGGCCGTACTACGAGTACACAGTCGAGAACTTCCAGGAGCCACAAGACTGATTCCGGGCGTTAAGATTGCAGCGGGCCAACAAGCGTGGCGGCAAGTGCATCCGAAGGAGCAGGAGTCATGAGCGTGAGGAATCTTGCGGCACTGTCCGCGTTTCTGCTGGGGCTGGGCTGCCAGAGCGCCCCCGAGGGAACAGTAGCCTTCGTTAACGCCAGTGTCGTGCCGATGGACAACGAACGCGTCTTGCACGACCAGACCGTCGTCACCTCGCTGGGCAAGATCAGCGAGCTTGGGCCCACGTCTGAGATCAAGGTCCCAAGGGGAGCGTTGGTCGTGGACGGGAGCGGCAAGTACCTCGTTCCCGGCCTCACCGAGATGCACGCACACCTGCCCGGTGCCAACACCCCGCCCGAAGAGGTGGACCGGATCCTCTTCCTGTTCCTCTCCAACGGCGTGACAACCGTGCGTGGCATGCTCGGCAACGCGTCGCACCTAGAGCTTCGCCAGCAGATCGCGGACGGCGCGCGGCTGGGGCCAACGATCTATGCAGCCGGTCCAGCTTTTCGCGCAACCGAGGGGTTGACGGTAGACGTTGCCCGGCAACGTGTCCTGGAGCAGCACCAAGCCGGCTTCGACCTGCTCAAGATTCTCGAAGGGCTCAGCATGGATGTCTACGATGCCATCGCAGACGAGGCGACCCAAGCGGGAATCCCCTTCGGCGGGCATGTCCCCAATCCGGTCGGGCTGCTGCACGCGCTGGCAGCAGGCCAAGGCAGCATCGACCACTTGGACAATTACCTGGATGCGCTGGAAGCCGACGATTCGCCGATCAAGGACGCAGACGCCGCCACGCGCAGCCGCGAGATGGGGCTGCACGCCGACGAGGAGAAGATTCCGGCCCTGGTTGCAGCGACCAAGCTCTCCGACGCTTCGGTCGTGCCAACGATGGCTTTGTGGGAGACCTTCAACGCCGATGTGCCGACGGAACACTATGCCGGCTTCGACGAGTTAAAGTATCTGCCCCGCGCGACAGTAAATGCCTGGATCGAATCGCAGAACAGCCGCCAGCAGCGCCTGAACGCCGAATCCGGCGCGCGCGTGATCGAGATTCGCAAGAAGATCCTCAAGGCCCTACAGGACGAGGGAGCACGGATCGCGTTCGGTACCGACGCGCCGCAGATCTTCAACGTGCCGGGCTTTTCGATCCACCGGGAGATCAGCATCATGGCGTCCGCCGGCCTGACGCCCTATGAAATCCTAGCGTCCGCTACGAAGAACGCGGCCGAGCATTTCGGGTCCGACGCGTTCGGGCGAGTCGCAGTCGGTGCCCGCGCCGACTTGGTGCTGCTCGAGGCCAATCCGCTGGATGACGCAGCCAACGTAGCCGAACGCGCTGGCGTCATGGTGCGCGGCCAGTGGCTGCCAGAGGCGGACATCCAGGTCAAGCTCGAGGAACTGGCTGCGACCGCAGCTCTTTGACCCCGCCGCGCGCGCGGGCAACGGCCCGTTATCGGACGGCGCTAGCGCAGCCCGCGAAAGAACTTGACCACGTCCTCAACGTAGAGTTCCGGTTCCTCCATCGCTGCGAAATGCCCTCCCCGGGGCATTTCGGTCCACTGCACCACGTTGTAACGGGTCTCGACCCATTTTCGGGGCGAGAAGAAGATCTCGCCCGGAAAGACAGCAATCGCCGTCGGCACTTCGGTGCGCGCCTGCCGGCGGCCGCTGCGACGGGACTCGTAGTACAGCCGGACAGCTGAAGGCATGCTCTCGGTCAGCCAGTAAAGCATGATGTTGGTCAAGAGCTGGTCCTTGGTGAAGCGGCTCTCCACATCGCCGCCACAGTCGCTCCAAGCGCGGAATTTCTCCACCACCCACGCCGCTAGGCCGGCCGGGGAGTCATTGAGACCGTACGCCAGCGTCAGGGGCTTGGAGCCCTGTATATTCCCGTAGGCATTCTCGCCTTGCCACCACTCGGCGCGCTCACGGTAGCGCTTGAGTTCCCAGGCAGGGATGCCTTTTTCCGGATCCTGCATGCCCGCGGGAGGACCGCCGCCGACCATGTTCAGGTGGATTCCGATCAAGCGGTCGGGATAATCGCGGGCCAGCCAAGACGAGACACCCGAGCCCCAATCCCCGCCTTGAGCCGCGTAGCGCTCATAGCCGAGGCGGTCCATGAGCTTGGCGACCACGCCGGCCACGCTGTCAACGCTCATGCCCCGCTGGTGGGCCGGCCCTGAAAAACCGTACCCGGGCATCGACGGCAAGACCAAGTGGAACGCATCCTCAGCCCTGCCCCCGTGGCCGACCGGATCGGTTAGCGGACCGATCACGTCCATGAACTCGTACACCGACCCCGGCCAGCCGTGCGTGATCACCAAGGGCATCGCCGAGTCTTCCTGCGAGCGAACATGCACGAAATGCATGTCGATGCCATCGATGGACGTCTTGAAGTGCGGCAACTCGTTCAGTTGAGCTTCGTGCTTGCGCCAGTCATACTCGGTTCGCCAATACTCCAGCAACTCTTGCATGTACGCCCGGTCCGATCCATAGTCCCAGCCAGAGCTTGGGATCTGATCCGGCAGCCGCGTCCGCTCCAGACGCGCCCTGAGGTCAACGAGAGCGGCATCCTCGACTCGGATGGTAAATTCCGTCACTTGCGCGATCCCTCCTATCGCCGATAGCGCCAGCAGCGTGGTCAGTAGCAGTCCCTTCACGGCACCATTGTAGAGAAGGAACGCCGGGCCCTAGTGAGTGCGGCGAGAAAGCCGATTCAAGTCTCCCGGGGGCGTGAATAAGCGACGCATGCTACAAGATCATTCCGGGCTGGAGGTGCCGAAATCTCGCTTTGGGACCGAGCAACGAGCCAGCAATCACTTGCGCCCGGATGCGCGGTATGTTCGGAGCGATTCCCCCAGATAGTCCTGAGCAGCCGTGGGCGGGCTGCCGGTCAATAGACGGATGTCGTCGCTTACGTGCTCGAACTCTCCGTGATCTGCGGCCCGGTACAAGGACGTGAGGATCGCAATGTCAGGCTCCGGGACATGGTCCGCACGGCAGATCTCGGCGAACTGCTCCTCCGTCACCTCGTCGAACACAATGGTCTTCCCGGTCGCGTAGGTCAGAGCGGACGCAAGGTCCGGCATGGACAAGGCTCGCGGACCAGTCAGTTCGTAGACTTGGCCGGCATGCTGGTCAAGCGCGCAAGCTGCCGCGCATGCTCGCGCAAGATCGTCCCGAGACACGTATGCGATCCGGCCCCGGCTAACCGGATACGGGAGGCGACCCATCGCAGCGAGTGCAGGTGCCCATTCGACAAGGGGATCCAGATAGATGCCGTTTCGCAGGATGGTCCAGCCCAGGCCGCTCGTCCGAAGCCTTGACTCCGCATAGACCAGATATGGAGCGATCAGGAATTCCGAATCCGTTCGCGCAGCGCTAGAGCTGGTCAGCACCACCCGCTTCACGCCCTCTGAGCGGGCCGCGTCCAAGATGTTGGAGTGCTGGACGATTCGGGGCTCCACATCGGTGGCGCTCGGGATCAGCATCAGCACGTCGGTGCCCTCCAGAGCGCCCGCAAGCGTTCCCGGCACGTCGTAGTCGGCCTGGCGGATATCGATTCCTAGGTGCTCGTATCGTCGGATCTTATCCGGACTACGGGAACAGGCGATCAAGTCCTCAGGGGAAACGCCACGGTCAAGCAGCGCGTCGACGACGCGAGATCCCAGACCGCCCGTGGCGCCAAGCACGTTGATTTTCACCGCTCGAAACCCTCCCGGCAATCCTATCACCGCTCCGCTCGGCGCTCGGATCAAGCGGCGCTAGGAGGGCTGGTCGCCTGGCTTGGCTATCTGTCGGCACGTCCGAGAATCCGGGGTCTCGACAAGTAGGGTCCCGACAGGTCGCGTCGCCTTGCGAGGGGAGCGACGCCACAGCCTCTGGGTTGCCACCAGTGCGTCATGGCATCACGCGCAGCATCCAGGTGCGACCGCCAAGCGACTGGCGAATCGCATTCGAGAGGCCGAACTGCTCGCTTCCGGTAACGACGAAAGGACTGCGCGCCACCACTCGCGGACCCCGGTATCACGGTTCCAGCCATGCGCCCACGCCCGCAAACGTGCTAGACCTTATAGTGGAAATAGCCTACGCTGGACAGACCAATGGCCAAGACGAGCAAAGCGGGCGGGGGCGAGGTTCCCATAGTTAACCCTCAGCTGATTGACGGCGCGAAGGACTTCGTGCTCAGGTCCAAGCCCGTCAGGCGAGTGCCTTGCCGAGTCTGCGGCGTACACGGCGCAACAGAACGCTCCGACAGGCTTTGCTGGATTTGCCAGCACCTCAAGATCAGCGCTTGGCGCGATTCCGGGGCGCAGGAATCCGCCAGCGAGTAGGTGGGTCGCGGCGTTGGGCCGCAGCTGCGCCGCGCGTAGAGCGGCGCCTTGGGGGATCTCGGTGTGTTGAAGGTAGGATTCGTCGGCTGGCGCGGCATGGTCGGGAGCGTGCTCCTCGACAGAATGCGGTCGGAAGGGGACTTGGACAGCTTGGCAGTCCGTTTCTTCTCGACGTCAAATCCCGGCGGTCGCGCGCCGCATGGCGGTGCCAGCGCTGTCCTGCAGGACGCGCGGGACATCGATGCGCTTCGACGCTGCGAAGCCGTGCTGTCGTGTCAAGGCGGTGGCTACACCTCCGAAGTCTTCGAAGCCCTGAGAGCATCAGGTTGGAATGGCTACTGGATCGATGCGGCGTCCACGCTGAGGCTCCGCGAGGATGCCGCGCTCGTGCTCGATCCGATCAATGCGGACCAGATCCAGAAGCGACTCGACGAGGGCTGCCGCAACTTTATCGGGGCCAACTGCACGGTCAGCCTGTTGCTGATGGCGATCGGCGGGCTTCTGCGCGAGGGACTGGTCGAATGGGTCAGCACCATGACCTATCAAGCGGTGTCCGGCGCCGGCGCTAGGAAGCTGACCGAGCTCGCTAGCCAAGTGGGCGCTCTCGGCGCCGCCAGGACGGACCTGCAGGACAGTTCCGCCATCGAGGTCGAGCAGGCCTTCACTCGTGTCCAATCAGGCGCGGCCTTTCCCGTGGATGAAATCGGAGCGCCCTTGGCCTGCAACGTGCTGCCATGGATCGACCGCGCCATGGACAGCGGCCAGACCCGCGAGGAATGGAAGGCCAGCGTTGAGGCCAGCAAGATCCTGGGCGCCGATCCGCCCGTGGTAATCGATGGAATTTGCGCGCGAGTAGACGCCCTGCGCTGTCACAGCCAAGCACTGTGCATCAAGCTCTCCCGCGCCGTGCCGCTGCCAGAGGTGCGGGACCTGCTCAGTGCCGGAAATGCCTGGGTCAGGCTAGTCGACAACTCCCAGGAGGCCACGCTCCGCCAATTGACCCCTGCCGCCGTAGCCGGCAAGCTGGATGTCCACATAGGCAGGCTCCGGCATCTGAGCATGGGGCCGGAGTACCTGGGTGCCTTCACGGTAGGCGACCAGCTCCTCTGGGGCGCGGCCGAGCCGTTGCGCAGAATGCTGGGCTTCCTCCGCAACTCTCGAAACTAGCGGCGAGACCCCGCAGGGCAGCGCTCTTTGCTTGTCTCCGCGAAACCGTCGCAAGCGCGGTGGCGCGATCGCTGGCAGCCGTGTCGGGCGCTTTCGTTGATTCGGCGGCAAGAATCGGACTCAATTCGCGAATCCTTACGGAAATAATAGTGAAATCACTTGACTATACACAAACAAAAAGCGAATATTAAAGCATGGCACAGCAAATCCTCTCTGGCATCGCCGCTCAGGCCGCCGACGGCAGGATCCTCGGCACGAAACAGCGGGTCGAGTACCGCAGCCTGCCGTCGAAGAGCATTCTGAACCGCTGCTCGAATCCCGAGATGCCGTTCCAGTGGACGGTGAACCCTTACCGCGGCTGCGAGATCGGCTGCCACTACTGCTATGCGGTCTACACCCACCAGTACTTGGGCGTCGACGACCCGTCCCAGTTCGCCTCTCTGGTGTTCTCCAAGGAGAACGCCAAGAACCTGCTCCGCCGGGAACTCGCCAAGGGGGTCAGCGGAGCGATCGCGGTCGGAACCGGCACCGATCCCTACCAGCCAGCCGAGCGCAGGTTCGAGACCACCCGCGGCGTCTTGGAGGCCTTCGCCGAATTCTCCGGGAACGTGATCGGAATCACGACCAAGTCCGACCTAGTACTTCGCGACCTCGACCTGCTCGGAAAGATCGCCATGCGAAACGAGCTTCATGTCACCGTCACTATCACGACCATGGACAACACCCTCGCCAGGGCCTTGGAACCGCGCGCGGTGCGTCCCGACAAGCGCATCGAAGCGGTGCGCGAGTTGCGCTGGCGAGGCATCGAGGCGGGCGTCTTCAGCGCCCCTGTCCTGCCGCTGTTGACGGATTCCACCGAGCTGCTCGAGAGCGTCGCGCAATCCGCCAAGCGAGCGGACGCGTCTTATTGGCACGCCCATCCGCTGTTTCTGAGGGCGGAGGCCCGCCGACGAATGGTGTCCTTCCTCGAGGAACAGTTCCCGCACCTGACAGCCCGCTACAAGGCTCACTACCGCCGAGGCGCTTACGTGAAGCCCGGCTACCGTGACTGGCTGTCCGAAAAGATCTGCCGGATCCGGCAGAAGCACGGACTGTCCGGGCAGATTCGCGCTCGCGAGCCCAAGCCCGTCGCGAGCGCGCTGGCTCCCCAGCCAGTGCAGGGCAGCCTCTTCGAGGGCATGGCCGCCTAGTACGGCGCCATGGCGATCGGGTCGAGCCGCGCTTGGGATCGCCCTCGGCTCGGGCGCTTGGCGAGCGCGCGAGATTGAGGCTTCGCGGGCGGAATGGCTATCATCGAAACATTGCGCGCGCTCTTTGGATTGAGCGTTGCCTCGAATGCCCATATTTCGCAAGAAGGACGACGAGGACAAGCGAGTCCATACCGAAGGCCTCTGGATCAAGTGCGACGCCTGCTCGGAGCCGATCTGGAAAAAGGATCTGGAAGCGCAGGGAATGGTCTGCGCCAAGTGCGGGTTCCACTTCAAGATCTCGGCACGCCAACGCCTCGAGATGCTGTTCGACGATGGCGCGTGGGAGGAGTTCGGCGGCAATCTCCGCTCCACGAACGCCCTTCGATTCACAGATCGCAAGTCGTACGAGGAGCGCCTGCAGGACGCCAAGGAAAAGACTGGCTTGAGCGATGCGGTGATCTGCGCCGCCGGAGAGCTGGAGGGCCACAAGGTGGTGATCTGCGCGATGGAGTACCGTTTCATCGGCGGCAGCATGGGCGCCGTGGTCGGCGAGAAGCTCACGCGGGCGGCGGAACGCGCCGAGAGTGACGGCCGCGCCTTGGTGTTCGTTTCGGCCTCCGGCGGGGCACGCATGATGGAGGGAATGGTGAGTCTGGTGCAGATGGCCAAGGTCTCGGCGGCCCTCAAGAAACTCGATCGCGCCAAGGTTCCCTACATCAGCGTGCTGACGGACCCGACCACCGGCGGCGTGACGGCCAGCTTCGCCATGCTGGGCGACCTGAACATCGCCGAGCCCGGTGCGTTAATCGGCTTTGCCGGCCCGCGGGTAATTGAGCAGACCATTCGCCAAAAGCTCCCCAAGGGCTTCCAGCGCTCGGAGTTCCTGCTTCGGCACGGGATGTTGGACGCGGTGGTGCCAAGACCGCAGCTGAAGCAGTACATCGGGAACGCGCTCAAGTTCCTAGGCGGTCCGGACGCCTAGCCCGGATGGCCGCGACCCACCCGTCCGTTCGCTACCTGCAGTCCCTGCTGGGCTCGATTCGCAAGGAGAGCTTCGGCTTGGAGCGCATGCGCCTCTTGGTAGCCGAACTGGGCCATCCCGAGAAGTCGCCCGGCATCGTCCACATTGCCGGCACGAACGGCAAGGGCTCCACGGCCGCAATGATCGAGAGTGGCCTGCAGGCAGACGGACGGACCGTCGGCCTGTACACCTCACCGCACCTGTCGCGAATCAATGAGCGCTTTCGAATCGGCGGGCGAGAGGTCCCCGACGAAACACTTGCCGAAGCGATCGAGCCAGTCCGCCGGGCGAACGAGCGGGTGGTGGCGAAGTATGGCCGTTCGGCCCACCCGACGTTTTTCGAATCCGTGACGGCAGTGGCCTTGGTCCTGTTTCGTCAGGCCGGGCTAGAGCACATGATCATCGAGACCGGCCTCGGCGGTCGGCTCGATGCCAGCAACGTAGTCCGCTCGGAGCTAGCGGTCATCACACGGGTGAACCGTGACCACGAGCAATACCTAGGTCTGGACCTAGCCGCAATCGCGGCCGAGAAGGCTGCCATTGCGAAGCGTGGCAGCTGCGCGGTCATGGGACCGCAAGCCACCCCAGCCCGCACAGTTCTGCTGCGATGCTTCGAGCGGGCCAAGGTCGACGTGATCGATGTCGAGGCCGAATGGAAGCCTAAAAACGCTTCCAGCGAAGCTGGCCGCTGGCGTTTCGAGGCGACTGGCCGTGACATGGTGGCCAACATCGAACTCGCCATGGCGGGAAAGCACCAAATCGAAAATGCCCTAACCGCCGTGGCATCCCTCCACGCATTGCGGGTGCCGTTCACCCGGATCGCGGAAGGCGTGAGCCGAGCGAAATGGCCCGGACGGCTGGAGTTCGCCAGCACCGACCCCCCAGTGCTGCTGGACGCTGCGCACAATCCCGACGGCGCACGGGCATTGGCCGAATTCTTGGAGCGCGAGGCGCGCGGGCGGAGGGTGACGTTGATCTACGGCTCGTCACGCGACAAGGCGGTTGACGAAGTGGCAGCTTGGCTGTTTCCCGCGGCTGATCGCGTCCTGCTGACACGCTCGAGCGTGGCACGGGCCGCCAGCCCCGAAGCGCTGATGCAGACAGCGGGCCATCACCATGCCCATGTCGAAACGGCGGACGACATCGGCGAAGCGCTCAGGTTGGCATCCGCAGCGGCGACGAGCAACGACTGGATTGTCGTTGCCGGTTCGATCTTTTTGGTCGGCGAGGCCCGAGAACTGCTCGGATAGAATCGAAAGTTGCACCGGGTGAGGGAAGCGCTGAGCCTGCTCCGCTCAGTGTGCTGGATGATCCCCATGCTGGTGGGGATCACCAGCGTCATGGGATTCCTATCGCTGCTGTCGTCGTTGTTTGACAGCACCGGCCGGCTCCAGCACCGCGTCGCCAGCAACTGGGGACGCATGCTGATGGCGGTCTTCATGGTCAAGGTCCGCCTTACGGGAGCCGAGAACCTCGACGCCGATCGCGCGTACGTGTTCGCCTCCAACCACTTCAGCCTGATCGACACCCCTTTGATGTTCGGCTTCATGCCGCGGCCGTTCCGGATTCTTGCTCGATCGGGCCTGTGGAAGATCCCGTTCATCGGCTGGCACCTCAACCGTGCGGGACATCTTCCCGTCCATCGGGAGAACCCGCGATTGGCCGTGCGCAACATTGCATACGCCGCGGAGAAGGTGCGGGGCGGCCGTTCCATCCTAGTCTTCCCCGAGGGCGGCCGCCGCCGTGGCATGAGCATGCGAAAGCTCAAGACGGGCGCGGCACACATCGCCATCCAATCGGGAGCTTCGCTGGTGCCGGTGGCGATCTCCGGAACGGCGCACGTGCTGCCCCCCGGCTCGCTGCATCTGCGGCCTGGCCGAGTGGATGTGCGCTTCGGCAGGCCGCTGCGGACTGGGAGTTCCGTCCCGTGGACCGCGCGTGATCTGACAGACCGCTTGCGGAGAGAAATCGAACAGCTCGCGGCTGCACAGCCGCCGCGGGATGGCGAGAATCGGGAGAGCGAGGCAACGAGATGAAGCATTGGCTAGGTATTGACGTCGGCACGGGTGGCTCCCGAGCGCTGCTCGTGCGAGCGGACGGTGCCGTAGTGAGCGGCGTAACAGCCGCCCACGAGGACATCCTCATGCTCAAACCGCTGTGGGCCGAACAGCGCCCGCAAGACTGGTGGAACGCTTCCCGGCAAGCGGTGCGGCAGCTCCTCGCGGAGACAGGCGTGCGCGGAGAGCAGATCGCCGGCGTGGGGCTTTCGGGCCAGATGCACGGGCTGACCCTGCTGGATGCCGCGGACCAAGTCATCCGGCCCGCGCTGATCTGGTGCGACCAGCGCAGCCAAGAACAGGTGGACTGGATCAACGCCAAGGCGGGCCAAGACATGGTGCTGGAACAGACGGCCAATCCGGTGCTGACAGGGTTCACGGCGCCGAAGCTGCTCTGGGTGCGCGACCACGACCCGGCCAGCTACGAGCGCGTGCGCAGGATGTTGCTGCCAAAGGATTACATCCGATTCTGTCTGACCGGGCAATACGCCAGCGAGGTTTCCGACGCGTCGGGCACCGCCCTCTTCAACGTCGTGCGGCGGAGCTGGGCAAGACCCCTTATCGACAAGCTCGGGATCGATTCCGCCATCCTGCCCGAGGTCGTGGAATCGCCGCAAACCACAGGACAGATTACGCAAGCAGCAGCTGAGGAAACCGGCCTGCAAGCGGGCACACCAGTGGTCGGCGGTGGCGGAGACCAGGCAGCGAGCGCGGTGGGAAACGGGATCGTGAAGCCGGGATTGGTCTCCTGCACGGTCGGCACATCGGGAGTGGTGTTCTCGCACCTAGAAGAGGCTGCCTACGATCCGGAGGGAAGAGTGCATACCTTCTGCCACGCCGTGCCTGGCAAGTGGCACATCATGGGCGTCACGCAGGGGGCGGGCCTGAGCTTGCAGTGGTTCCGCAACCAGCTAGCGACCGGGCTGGCTGATCAAGCGGCGCGGCAAGGCGTTGAGATTTACGACCTGTTGACCGAAGAGGCAGCGGCCGTTCCAGCGGGAGCAGAGGGTCTGTACTGGCTGCCCTACTTGATGGGCGAGCGCACGCCGCACCTAGACGCCAATGCCCGCGGCGGCTGGGTCGGCCTCACCGCAAAGCACACCCGAGCACACTTGGTCAGGGCCATCCTCGAGGGGGTCGCGTACAGCCTCAACGACTGCCTCGGCATCATCGAGTCTCTCGGGGCGAGAGTCGAGGCAGTGCGGGCCTCGGGCGGAGGGGCCAAGTCGCCCTTGTGGCGGAGCATCTTGGCCGGGGTGTTCTCCAAGCCGATCGCCACACTGCAGACACAGGAGGGCTCGGCCTACGGCGCGGCCCTGCTGGCGATGGTCGGCACAGGTGCGTTCGGATCGGTCGAAGAGGCTTGCGAGAGCGCGATCGTCGAGCAACGGCGCGACCTGCCAGAGCCGGCGCTGACGGCCGCGTATGGCCGCGGCTATGCGACGTTCCGAGATCTATATCCGGCGCTGCGGGATCTCTTTCCCAAGATGTAGCTAGCTCCTGATGCTGTGACGGCCGACCGTGATTGAATGGTGCCGAACCGCGATTGCACCGCTAACCTATTGGGTCAGCCGCTCCATTGGCAGGAAGGAAGCCGCGATGAGGATCGACCGATCGAAGAACATCAACTCTTCTTCAATAACGAGAGTGCTCGTGGCGGAGATCGTCGTACTCGCATTCTCTGCCGCTAGCTCTGCACAGGTACCTCGGCAAGTCCGTCCGACTCTTGATGACGACAGCGGCGGCGCGATCAGCAAGGGTGAAGCGAGTGATGAAATGAGCCTGAACTTCTCAATAATCGATGCCAACCGCGACGGAGCCCTCAATCTTGATGAGCTCGAGCGAGCCCTCGAGCTGGTACGGTCGCAGCAAGGCGAGAGCAGTCCCGGCAACAAGAGTACGGAAGCAATCACGGAAACACCTGCTGGCACAGGTGTATTCGAGCGGGTCGAGCATCATGAAACCGACAACGACGGCGTACCGCTCCACTACGTCACGCTGGGCAAGGGTCCCGTGATTCTATTCGTGCATGGATTTCCCGATTTCTGGTTCACCTGGCGCCAACAGATGGCCGCTCTTTCCGGCGAATACAAGACAGTTGCAATGGACATGCGCGCTTACAACAAGAGTGGCAAGCCCGAAGGCGTGGAGCACTACACCATGCCCCACCTCTTGGCGGATGTCGAGGCCGTGATCAAGGACCTACAGGTCGACTCGGTCACGCTCGTTGGGCACGATTGGGGCGGCGCAATTTCCTGGCAGTTCGCCATGCGCTATCCACACCGTGTCAACAAGCTGGTTATCTGCAATCTGACGCATCCGAGGGGTTACGCCACCGTGCGGCGCAATGCAACCGCTGAGCAAAAGGCGAATACCCAGTACATCAACGACTTCCAAACGCCGGGATTCGAAAAGCGGTTCACACCCGAGACTCTTGCGCGCATCTCTTTGGGCGATGTCTCGGGCGTAGTTTGGGAACACTATGTCGATGCATTCGCGCAGTCCTCGATCAAGGGTATGCTGGACTACTATAGGGCCGCCTACCCAGGACTGAATAGTGAGGCCGGGTGGGGTGCGAATTTGCCGATCCTCACAATGCCCGTATTGCAATTCCACGGTTTGAAAGACAAGGCCGTCGACAAGGACGGCCTACGCGACACATGGAATTGGATCGATGAGAATTACACGCTGGTCACGATACCGACTAGTGGTCATTGGGTGCAACGAGACGCAGCCGACATCGTTAGCGACACGATGCGCTGGTGGCTGAAGAGCCGCCCGTCGCATCCCGTATCTGCCGAAGCCCCGTCCGCTCCCTAGACGGCGCCCTCTTCCCGAAACAGCGCTGGCCAGTCTCCTTGCCCTGGATGCCGATCGGGACAGCAAGACAAGCTGGGAAGAAGCACCCGATCGCATGGGTCGGAGAACCTCGACGATCGACGCCACGTATCACGCCCGCTCGCCACGCTACTCGGGGCACTACCTAGCCGAATTCGGCTACCGCTTCAACCGGCGCTAGCAGCTGGTCGATCTCGTGCCGCGTCTCGCCTACGCGGCCGTGCGCACTCCTCCGCCGCCCTACCAGCTGCCAACTCTGGCTGGAACTGCTGGGTAATCGGGTATCCTCATGGTCTGCCCAACCAGCTAGCGTTGCGGCCCTAGTCAGGAACGTTAACGCGCTGCGGCGAAGGCGCGAGCCCGAGTTTGGATGCGCGCCGATCCCGAACCGCAGCACGACTGCGTTCCGGGGGATACTTGTACCCAGCCCATGCGCCGCATACCGAACCCGCCGGTCATCGCTGCTCTCAGCGTGCTGCTGCTCGGCGGTCCGCTGCCCGCCGAAACCGGGGACGAGTACTTCGAGAAGCGCGTCCGCCCGCTGCTGTTCCAGCACTGCAGCCAATGTCACGGCGAGAAGCTTCAGACAGCGGGTATCGATTTCCGCAGTCCGGACACCGTGATCGGCGGCGCCGTCGTAAGCGGGGACGAATCCAGCCCGCTCATACGAGCCGTCCGCTACGAGAGTTCGATCAAGATGCCGCCAGGCTCGAAGCTGCCGCAAGAAGCGATTGGAACGCTGGTCGACTGGGTTCGCATGGGCGCTCCGTGGCCAGGTTACGAGCCGGCCGAAATAGCCGAGGCAGACGTTGACGAAGAAGCGCCCCAAAGCAGCCATTGGGCATTCCAGCCAATCTCGGACCCGCTAGTGCCCGATATCGGCGAGTCCGCTTGGGTACGGAACGATATCGATAGATTCGTCTTGGCAAGTCTGCGCCAAGCAGGCCTCGAGCCTGCGCCTCCGGTTGCAAAGCTGGCGCTGCTACGGCGGGCCAAGTTCGACCTGCAAGGCCTGCCGCCCGACAAAGAGGAGGTCCGGCGCTTCGCCGATGACATTTCCCCGGATGCGTTCCGAAACGTGGTGGACGACTTTCTGAACTCTCCGCACTACGGGGAGCGCTGGGGACGGCACTGGCTGGATGTCGCCCGCTACGCGGATTCGACGGGCGTTGACGAGGACCACCCCTTCGGAGACTCGTGGCGCTACCGCGACTACGTGGTGGCCGCCTTCAACGACGACCTGCCTTTCGATCAGTTCGTGCGGGAACAGATCGCGGGAGACCTGCTGGCCGCCCCGGAGGGTGCCCCAGTCAACACGCGAGGAGTGGTGGCCACTGGCTTCCTCGCTCTCGGGCCTATGGCGTTGGCGCAGCGCGACCCGATTCAGAAAAAGTACGACGTGGTGGACGAGCAGATCGACACCACATCCAAGGCGTTCCTAGGCCTCACGGTCGCCTGCGCGCGGTGCCACGACCACAAGTTCGATCCCATCCTCACGAGCGACTACTACGCCCTGGCCGGCATATTCGCCAGCACGCGGACGTTCGACGACTGGCGCCGGAACGGCTCTCGCTACCACAAAGAGCCCTTGGTCGCGCCGGACGTGTACCGGCGCTACAAGCAGGCCGCCGATGCGCTGGAGCGCCTTGAGCGCATCCGCAGGATCGCTCTCCAAGCCGCCAAGCTGCGCTACGTTGCAACCGGTCCCGCGACCCGGATCGCAGACCACATGCGCGCCTCAGCCGGTGACCTGCCCGAGAACGGACTGCACGCTGAAACCATCGAATGGTTCCGCGCCTATCTAGAGCCACGTCCGAGCCCGCGAAAACACCTTGCCCCGTGGCGCGAAGACTCAGCAGACAGGTCGGCCGTAGCCGCCGCGCTCCAAACGGCGCTGATCCAGACCCTGCAGGCCCGTCTGACGCTATACGAAGCCTGGGTCGAGGAGGCGCTGGAAGCGGCTCGAGGCGAGGGCGACCGAGAGCTGCCGGAATTGCCCACCGGCCTGCCCACGTCCCCCTTCTTCGGCGACTTGTTCGACGATGGCGGACCGTTCGATCTCGACACGGACGACATCAAGGACCGTTTCGCTGCCCAGGATAGCCAACGGGTCGCGACACTCGACACAGAGATCGCGCAAGGCCGCGCGGCGCTGCCGGAAGGGCCTCCGATGGCGAACAGCGTGGCCGAAGGCGAGCCGGTGCGACAGCGCATTTTCCGCCGAGGGCAGCACAAGAACCCCGGGCCGCTCGTCCCCAAGCGCTTTCCGCTCGTGCTGGCAGGCGACGACCAGCCCGAAGTGCCGGCCGGCAGCGGTCGCTTGGAACTCGCCAGCTGGATCTCCTCCGCGCAGAATCCGCTGACGGCGAGAGTGATCGTGAACCGAGTCTGGCTCTGGCACTTTGGCGAAGGGTTGGTACGCACGCCCAACAACTACGGCCTCCGTGGCGAGTCCCCGACGCACCCGCAGTTGCTCGACTGGCTCGCTCGCCGCTTCGTCGCCAGCGGCTGGTCGATCAAGGCTCTGCACCGCCTGATCATGGACTCGGCCACCTACCGCATGAGCAGCGCTATCTCCGATGAGGCGTTCCGGCTGGATCCCGAGAACGGGCTGTGGTCCCGTTTCGAGCGGAGACGGCTGACCATCGAAGAGCTGCGCGACAGCTATTTGCAGATCAGCGGCCGACTCGATCCTGCGGTCGGGGGTAACACGGACCTCGACGCTGGCGGTCTGGTCGAATTCGACCGCAACAACCGTCGCATCGACCCGGACGACTACACGCGCCGGAGTCTGTATCTGCCGCTAATGCGCAACAAGCTGCCCAACCTGCTGGGACTGTTCGATTTCGGCGATGCCACCACCGCCAACGGGAAGCGGTCCGTGACCAATGTCGCGCCACAGGCGCTATATCTGATGAACAGCGATTTCGCACAGAGCGCGGCGCAGGGTGTTGCGAGCCGGTTGAACGGATCGGACGCGGACCGCATCCGCCAAGCGTACCGCTCAGTGTTGGCTCGCCCGCCCTCAGAACAGGAGAGCGATGGAGCACTGCAATACGTCCAGGCCCGCGCGGGCCAAGAGGCTGCTTGGACGAGCCTGTGCAAGGTCCTGCTGGCGTCCAACGAGTTTCACTACGTCGAATAGGATGAGACCTGCCAGTGGTCGCTGGGGCAGCCCCCCGGCAGGCCATCAGTGCTAGCCTGTTGAAGGCATGTCGGGCCGCGTACCGCTTTCCCGCCGCACGATGCTGCGCCGGTCAGCCCTGGGCTTCGGCTCTCTGGGGCTCTACTCGCTGCTGCAGCAGTCCGACCTGCTGGCTGAGCCGTCCGCTGGCGGGCCGCTCGCCAGCAAGCGGCCGCACTTCGCGCCGCGGGCCAAGCGGATCATTTTCCTGTTCATGCACGGCGGTGTCTCGCACGTTGACACCTTCGATCCGAAACCCCGATTGGACGCAGACAACGGCAAGCCGCTGCCGATCAAGCGCTCGCTGACCTTCAACGCCAAGGAGGCCGGCGGCCTGATGCGCTCCCCGTGGGAGTTCAAGCAGCGTGGCGAAAGTGGAATTCCCGTCAGCGAGCTGTTCCCCGAGGTCGCCACCTGCGCGGACGATCTGTGCGTGATCCGTTCGATGGTTGGAGAGGGCGTTGACCACGGAGCGGCCATGCTCCAGCTGTTTACGGGAACGTTCTCCTTCTCGCGGCCAAGCATGGGCGCCTGGACACTGTACGGGCTGGGCACAGAGAACCAAAACCTGCCCGGCTTCATCACCATCAAGCCGACGCAGTGGCAGGGCGGCGACAAGCTGTTCGCGACCAGCTTCCTGCCCGGCGCGTACCAGGGGACGCCGATCGGCTCGTCGCCGATGGCGGTGGACGACATCATCGACAACCCCATCGATCACGTGCTGCCGCAGGGCGGTTCTAGCGAAGAACAGCGACTCGAGCTGGAGTTCCTGCGCCAGATGAATCGCCGGCATGCTGACGAGCGTCGGCTCGATCCCGATCTTGAGGCCCGGATTCAAGCCTTCGAGCTGGCCTTCCGCATGCAGGCAGAGGCTCCCGAGGCATTCGACGTTTCCCGCGAGACCGATGCCACGCGAAGGCTATACGGCCTCGACGAAGAGGTCACGCGCGACTTCGGCTGGCAGTGCCTGCTCGCTCGGCGGCTCAGCGAGCGCGGAGTGCGCGTCGTGCAGGCCACCCACTCCGGCGCGGAGGAGAAGTGGGACCACCACGGCGACATCTTGCGCCTACACCCGATTCGCTCGCGCGAGGTGGACAAGCCCATCGCCGGCTTGATCAAGGATCTCAAGACGCGCGGCCTGCTGGACGAGACTCTGGTGGTCTGGGGCAGCGAGTTCGGGCGCACGCCGTTCTCGGAAGGCGCGGACGGGCGCGACCACAACCCCTACGGGTTCTCGATCTTCATGGCCGGCGGCGGCGTCAAGCCGGGTTCGATCTACGGCGCGACGGACGAGTTCGGCTACCACGCAGTCGAGGACAGGATGCATATCCACGACCTGCACGCCACCATCCTGCACCTGATGGGCTTGGACCACGAAAAGCTCACGTACCGCTATAGCGGGCGCGACTTCCGCTTGACAGACGTGGCCGGGGTCGTGGCTGAGAAGATCTTCGCCTGAGCGCGTCCCGGCCGGCGTTCGTCGTCCGAACCGCAAGTTCAGCGGCCGTTGCTGATCTGCGACAGGACCGCCTCTCGAATGTCCCGCTTGGCGAACTTTCCGGTAGCGATCCGCGGTAGCGGCGTGTCTTGGAACACGATGTTCGTCGGCACTTCGAACTGACCCAAGTGCCGCTCCATCTCGGCGTGCAGCCGATCGACACTGCTCGTTGCCCCCTTATGAAGGACCACCACGGCTGCCAATTCCTCGCCTAGCCGCTCGTCGGGAATGCCGAAGGCCACGGCTTCGGCGACGCCTTCGCACTGATACAGCGCGTCCTCGACCTTGAGGCAGCTGATATTCTCGCCGCCCCGGATCACGATGTCCTTGATGCGATCAACGACGTAGATGAATTCCTCGTCGTCGAAGTAAGCCAAGTCCCCGGTTCGAAACCAGCCGTCCTGAAACGCCCGCGCCGTCGCGTCCGGCTTGTTCCAGTACCCCCTCACAACGGGCGTGCCACGCACCCAGAGTTCGCCAGTGTCACCCGGCTCCACCTCCCGGCCGTCCTCGGGATTGACGATCTTCATGTCCATCAGGATCGAGGCGCGGCCGCTGCTGGTGGGCACTCGAACATAGTCGGGCGGACCGATCTGCGTGCCTATGGCGTTGGTCTCTGTCATGCCCCAGCCTGTGCCCGGCTGGGCGTTCTCCAGCACCTCCGGGATCGCCAGCACGTGCTTTGCGGGCCGGTGCGACCCGCCGCCGCCCACGGCAAGCAGGCTCGGCAATGTCCGCCCTTGGGCCTCCGCAGTGCGAACCAAGTCGCCCGTGATCGTCGGGACCGAGATGAAGTGGGTGATTCGATCGCGGTCGATGATCTCGATGGCTTCGTCGGAATCCCACTTGTACATCAGCGTCATCCGGCGCCCGAACCGCAGTGCCGTCAGCATGCAGACGTGACACGCGGTGACGTGGAAGAACGGAATCGTGACGAGCATGCGGAACTGAACGTCGAACGGTTCCCGGTATATCGGATCGCCCCGCAGCATCGCCTGGGCGCGGTGCTCGATCTCCCATCCGACCAGCGCGTGAATGACATTGCAGTGCGCGGAAATCGCGGCCTTGGGCCCGCCGGTCGACCCGGATGTGTAGAGCATCAGGCAGTCGTCATCCGCCGAAATCGGAACCCGGCGCAGCGGCGGCGGCGACGATTGGTCCAAAACGCTGTCCCAATGATGGACGTTCTGCGCAAGATCGGTGCGGTCACATCGCACCGCGATCGCTTGGACGCCCAGTTCTTCAAGCTGGCTTTCGATGCGCTCGAGCCGCTCGCCGTCGGCGATCAGTGTCGTGGCACCCGCATCGCGCAACCCGTAGGCGATCTCCTCGCCGCTCCACCAACCGTTCAGCGATACGGTGATCGCGCCAAGGGCCATGGGGGCAAAGAACGCGGCTGGCCACTCCGGGTAATTCCGCATGCAGATCGCCACTCGGTCGCCGCGCCGCACGCCAAGCCTTGAGAGCGCCTCTGCAAGGCGGGCGGTCTGGTCGAGCACGTCCGCAAACGTATAGATCTCGTCCCGATAGCAGATGTATTCGTAGTCGCCGAACTGTGCGGTGCCCGCCAGCAAATCGAGCAACGTGTCTGGAGCGCTGCTGACGACTCGCCAGACATTGCCGTCCGGCATCTGCCGCTCCACGATCTCGTAGGTGGCCCCGGCAGCGGTAAGCGATGCGAGTACTTCCTTGCGCGCCTTTGCGGACATTGAAGGGCGCAACCTATTTTGGCACGGCCTCAGAGCAGGTGCTCAGCTGCTTGGGGCAGCTAGGGCGATCCTATACCGTCGGCATGCATTCAGAGTTGTGGGCGTGCCGGCTCGTCTTCGACCATATTGGACAACGTGCCGATGCTCGACAGCTCGACCTCGATCCGGTCGCCTGCGCGCATGAATACGGGCGGCTTGCGCGCCTTGCCGACTCCGCCGGTGGTTCCGGTGGAGATCACATCCGCGGGATGCAGCGGGAAGACCGTGGAGATGTATTCGACCAAGGCAGGCACGTCAAACATCAGGTCGCTGGTCGGCGCGCTCTGCATGATGCGGCCGTTGAGCCTGGTCTCCAAGCGGAGCTGGCCAGGGTCAGGGATCTCGTCGGTAGTGACCATCCATGGACCAAACGCACCCGAACGCCAGAAATTCTTGCCCGAGGTGAACTGCGACGTGTGCGCCTGGAAGTCGCGAATCGAGCCATCGTTGTAGCAGCTGTAGCCGGCCACGTGCTGCAAGGCGTGCGCGGCGGGGATGTAGCGCCCGCTGCGACCAATGATGACCGCAAGCTCGCCTTCGAAGTCATGCTGCTCGGACACGGACGGACGGATGATGGCCTCGCCATGGGCGACGTGGGAATCGGGGAAGCGCGTGAACAGAGTCGGGTAGGACGGCATCTGCCGCCCGGTCTCCTCGATGTGCGACTTATAGTTCAGCCCGACGCAGATGATCCGGCCGGGATCCAGAATCGGCGGCAGGAAGCACACCTCTTCCAGCGGGAAGTCACAGCTGAGCCCGCTTGCAAGATCGCGCAACTGGTCTACGGCCCCCGCGCGGATCACGGCCGACAGCGTGGGCCAACGCTCGGAGTGGCGCGCCGCGAGATCTACGACTCCCTGACCTACGACAGCGCCGTAGCCGGACCGCTCGCCGCGGCTGAAACTGAGCAGCTTCATATTACCCATTAAAGCCGGTCCGAACCGCGCGGTCGGATGACCGCGGCGCTTATTCGCGAGCCGACCCGGACAAGAGCGTGGCGCGAAACTTTTGGTGCAGGAGGGCCAAGCCGAGCAGGCTCAGCCCGAGGCCGAGGAAGGAACCCGCGCGGAGCAGCCCGGAGAGCCCCGACATATCGACCAAGAAGACCTTGGCCACCGCCAGCACGAGCAATGCCATTCCCGCCCGGTAAACGCCGGCGCCGAACCGCATGCCGCCAGCCAGCACCGCGGCGAAGGCCATGCATGTCCAAGTAATCGAATATGTCGCCATCTCGCCGTCGCCGGGACGCGCTGCTATGTCCAGCGCGCCCTGCCAGAGGTGCCGAATCTCGAGCGTCACGAACACGAACACGGCCAGGGCGGCCACCCTCCTCGCCCAGCCGGCGGACCGCGCTTCGGAGAAGCGGCCAGCCAAGGCCGCGAGCAGCACAGGCGCGCCGTAGGCCAGCAACAGGAGATTCCAGACGGGCGTGGATGAGACCGTCTCATCACTCCACAACGGATTGAGCACCAGCAAGACCGCCGCATAGTTCGCCAGAGCCATTGCCATGAGCGCTCTCGACGCCCAAAGGTAAACGGCCGCAATGTGCTCGCTTGCGCGCGAACGCCAATAGTACGCCATGCCCAAGGCGGCCCAGATGACCGTGTTGAACGAGGCTTCGGCCAGAGAGTACTCTTCCGCGAGAATCGAGCCATCGTAGATCCAGCTCCGGGGCACAGCCCAGAGCGTCAGCACGAGCAACTGGACTGTGGCGGCCTCGGTCCAGCGTCGCAGGCGCGGGAGGGGGAGTGCGACTCGGCTGGCAAGAAAGCAGGCCAGAGTCGAGCCTCCGTAGGCCCAGACGGCCCAATGCGTGCCTGACGAGTAGCTCTCGATCCACGGATTCAATGACAGCCGCAGAATGGTCACGGCCAGCACGCCCTTCGTCACCCACAGCAAGTTGCTGGCCCCCGAGCGTGCCGCAAACCACGCCAGCGGCACGGCCTGCGCGGCCAGCGCAACAGTCAGCCCGGCCTCGCTGAAGAACATGGCAGCGGCGAGCGAATACGCGCCGGAGCATCCCAGCACGCACCAGGTGTAGTGCAGGTCATCGCCCCGCCGCTGGAAGATCAGTCCGGTCGCCGCGTACACGCAGCCGATGGCTAGGCTAGCCGCGGTCCACAGGGCCGACGACGAATGGTCGGTTGCCAGAAAGAAGGCCAGCGCGAGCCAGGACAGAGGCCCCAATACCGGTAGCGGCACCCATCTCGCGGCGGGAGCGCCGCGGCGGAGCAGCAGGAACGGGCCCACCACATGCACGAGTCCGCTGCAAGCGGCATACATGACCATCTCGGGCATCCAAGCAAGGAGGCTGGGCTGCCAGCTGAGACCGGAGCGATCCAGTTCGAAACCCGTCACCAACCAAGCGAGGCCCTGCACGGCCAAGACCATAGGCGGCAGCGCAGAGTAGCGCGGGAACCAGTGGCACGCGAGGTACACCGTAACGGGCAGCACGACCCACAGGAGCGCCCCGTTGAAGGCGAAAGGCTCGTTGGCAATGGACAGCCCTTGAACCACGATCACCAGCCCCAGCCCCCACCAAGTCGGGGGCGTGCCTGAGGCAACCGGAACGGCGCCATCGTCCCCGGCCGATCTCCATGTCGGCGCGATGGGGCCAATCCAGCTCAGACGCGGCCACCAGTTAAGCGCTGGCAGGAAGATCAGACACGCGGCCAGAGCCGCCAAATAGAGACCGCGGACCCCGTCGGCACCGGCGTTGCCGAGCGAGATCAGATTCCAGCCGAGCGCGGCGACGAGCATGCACCACCACAGCCACCTGCGGTAGGCGTAGCGCACCATGAGCATGCCGGAAACGCTCACGACGGTGGCATACGCAAGCACAGCGCCCATCCGGTCGCTGTCCCCCCCGACCAGCAGGGGCACGGCATAGCCGCCGAGGATGCCCAGAACGGCGAGGACCGGGCCGTGCTGCAATGCGAGCACCATGGTTGCAATGGCCAGCACGGCCAAGACTGCGAACGCCGGGAGAGGTTGGATGAGGTCGTACAGGTGCAGCGCGGCCAGGATCGCGGCACAGATCGTAATGCTCCCTGCGGCGGCCAGGGCTGCCAGGGCCGGATGGTAGCCGCTTGCAGTGCGAACGCGCCATGCCACGACGCCGTGCATGGCCAGCCCGCCGACAACTCCTAGCAGGACCCTTGCGACCGGCGTAAGCAAGCCCTGGTCAATCGAGTACTTGACCAAGAAGATTCCCGCGAGTGCAACGGAGACACCGCCGAGCCAAACCATCCAGTTGATCCTGGTTAGCACCGACGGACGCCGTTCTCGCACCGGCTTGGGCGGCGTGCCCGCCTGCTCGCGGGGCTGCGGCCGAACTTCGGGTTCGACAGCTGGAGCGGCGGCTCGCGGCTCTTCGCCAGACGCTCGATGTACGGTGCGCTGAAGATCCTCGATCTGCCGGGAAAGCTGGCGGATCCGATACCAAAGGACGATGGCAAGCCCCAAGGCGATGATTCCTAGCACGATGATCCTGTCCCCATGCTGCAGGCGCGGCAGGCCGGTCATCCAGCCATCGCCGCCTCCATGCCGCAGGCTCCGTGAGCGCTTGGAGTATAGCCGGATCGTATAGCCTCGGGCTGTCGCCGCCGTGTACAGTGACCCCATGGGGAAGACGTTCAGGGCGGCAGCGATCGGAGCGGGCTACTTTTCGGGCTTCCAGTTCGAGGCTTGGAATCGCATCCCCGAGGTGCGTCTCGAGGCGATTTCCAACCGCACCGAGGCCAAGGCGAGGCGCCACATGGCCTCGTACGGGATTCCCCGCTACTACAGCGATTGGCGCGAAATGATCGATCGGGAGCGGCCCGACTTCGTCGATATCATCACACCGCCCGAGACGCATGCGGAGATCTGCGACCACGCTGCCAGTCGGGGAGTTGCCATCGTTTGCCAGAAACCGCTGGCACCATCCCTGGAGGAGAGCGCATCCATAGTCCAACGCGCGAAGGAACACGGAGTGCGCTTCATGGTGCACGAGAATTTTCGCTGGCAGCCGTGGTATCGCGAAATCAAGCGATCACTGTCACAGGGCTTGATCGGAGAGCCGACACACCTGTATTTCCGCATGCGCACCGGCGATGGGTGGACCGAGGACGCCTACTTGGCGCGCCAGCCGTTCTTCAGGGACTATCCGAGGCTCTTGGTCTATGAGACGGCTGTCCACTTCATCGACACTTTCCGCTTCTTGCTCGGAGAGGTCACCCTCGTCTTTGCGCGGCTGCGCCGCTTGAACCCGGCAATCCGGGGAGAGGACGCGGGACAGATCCTGTTCTCCTTCGAGAGCGGCGCGACGGCGATCCTCGACGCGAACCGTTATAACGAATCCGAGACGCCCAATCCCAGATATACGTTCGGCGAACTGCGGTTGGACGGAACCGGCGGGCACTTGGCAATGGAGGCGGACTCCTCCATGCGCATCAAGCCGCTTGGCGAGGATATTCGCTCGGTCGAGTATCCGCGCGAGAACCGCAACTTCGCCGGCGACTGCGTGTATCGCCTGCAGCGGCATTTCATAGACCGCATGCTGGACGGTAAGAGCTTCGAATCCACAGGCGAAGACTACCTCAAGACGTTAGGCATTGTCGAAGCAGTATACGCGTCGGCCGAGTCCGGCGAGGCTGTCCGCGTATGAGCGCGGCAGTTTCGCGTAACGCTCTATGATTGAGGGCGCGATGCCGGTACAACTGCGTTCCGTGTTCGACTCGTCGCGCCTGCGCGCTGGGGCGGCGTTGGCCTGCGCGCTGGCGGTGGCCACGATTCCGGCCTCGGCCCAGCAGCCGCGGGGCTACTCGATTCCCACCGTGGATCTCGCGGACGAGACTCACCGCCAGGTAGTGGTCGACCGGGAGCCGGGCCAGTATCTGGGCCACCCGTCCACGCTGCTACTGCCCGACAACCGGACGATTCTGATCGCCTACCCCAAGGGCCACGGCAGGGGAGCCATCGTCTACAAGAAGAGCTTCGATGGCGGGCTGACCTGGACCGACCGGCTCGAGACGCCGGAAAACTGGGCCACATCGATGGAAGTGCCCACCCTCTTCCGATTGATCGACCCGGAAGGAGTGCCGCGCATCGTGATGTTCTCGGGCAAAGCCGGTGGGGTGCGCGTTGCGTATTCCGAGGACGAGGGCGAGACTTGGTCGCCGCTGCAGCCGATCAATACCCCCGGCCCCAGCTATGGCGGCATCGTCACCATGGGTTCGATGGTGGAGCGCAAGGACGGCTCCTACATGGCGTTCTTCCACGACGACGGCCGCTGGCTTCGCAATCCCCCGGTGCATCCGCAAGGCAAGGTCTTTGAGGTTTACCAGGTCGTCTCGTCCGATGGCGGCCTGACATGGTCGCAGCCCACGGTGATCGCCAAGCATGCTGTAGCGCACCTGTGTGAGCCGGGAGCGATACGGTCCCCGGACGGAAAGCAGATCGCCGTGCTTCTACGCGAAAACAGTCGCCAGCTGAATTCGTTCGTCATCTTCTCTGACGACGAGGGCGAGACATGGAGCGAGCCGAGGGAACTGCCGGGCGCACTGACCGGCGACCGGCACACGGCCAGGTACGGTCCCGATGGCCGCCTGTTCATCAGCTTCCGCGACCGCACACATGAGAGCCCAACGCATGGTGACTGGGTCGGCTGGGTTGGCACGTATGACGACATCGTCGCCGGGCGCGAGGGCCAGTACCGCGTAAGGTTGATGGACAACCTCTCACGTACAGACACTGCTTACCCAGGAGTCGAACTGCTCCCTGACGGCACCTTCGTGGTGACCACGTACGGGCACTGGGCCGCTGGGGAGGAGCCTTACATCGTCAGCGTGCGCTTCACGCTAGAGGAACTCGACGCCCGGGCGAAATTCGCATCGAATGAACCGACGTCTCTAGTGCGAGCATCGGAGCGAGGCGCACTCGGTGCCGATGCCAGCCCGGAAAAGCCCAACATCCTGTTTATCGCAGTGGACGACCTCAACGACTGGGTGCTGGAGCCGGATTCGCCGCTGAAGATGCCCAATCTGCGGCGCTTGGCACGGCGCGGCGCACTGTTCGAGCGGGCCTACACAGCCTCGCCGGCTTGCAATCCGTCGCGTGTGGCTCTGCTGACCGGGCTGCATCCCGCCAGCACCGGCGTTTACGACAACCGTTCCGATTGGCGGCGCGCCCTGCCCGGGGCCGTAACCTTGCCGCGCTACTTCATGAACCACGGGTACCAAGTCGAGGGCGCGGGGAAGGTCTTCCACCACCACGACAACAGCGCCTATCACGACGACGAGTCATTTCACCATTTCGAGAAGATGCAACTCGATCCCATGCCGCCGCGGAAATTCAACGGCATTGCGGCAGTGCGCAGCCCAAATTTCGACTGGGGCCTGTGGCCGCTCGACGAGACCCTGACCCCGGACGCGCGCTCGGTGAATTTCGGGATCCGATTTCTGGAGCGCGAGCATGACCGGCCCTTCTTCCTCGCGATCGGCCTCTTCCGACCCCACATGCCCTTCCACGCCCCGCCCAAGTACTTCGGCGCTTACCCTGGCGGAGATGTGGCCATGCCTCGCACGCACCCGAACGACTTGGACGACATTCCGGCGGGCGGACAAGCGCTGCTACGCCAAAAGCAGCACTTCATGCAGGCCATCCTTGAGGCTGAAGAACAGCGGCCCGGCACATGGAAGGAGGCGGTGCGGGCATATCAAGCCAGTTGCACGTTCGCCGATCACCAGTTGGGCCGCCTGTTGGACGCACTGGCGCGCTCGGACCACGCCAAGTCCACTGTCATCGTGCTGTGGTCTGATCACGGCTACCACCTAGGCGAGAAGAACCACTGGGAAAA
This sequence comes from Terriglobia bacterium, assembly GCA_009841225.1. Lineage (GTDB taxonomy): Bacteria > Acidobacteriota > Terriglobia > Bryobacterales > UBA6623 > VXMF01. The sequence goes on from VXMF01000008.1 coordinate 217,797, forward strand.
GTTCGCGCTGTGGGAAAAAGCAACCCGCGTGCCGTTGGTGCTGGTGGCACCCGGCACGACCTCGCCGGGCACTGTCGTGCAGTCTCCGGCTTCGCTGCTGGACCTATATCCAACCCTGCTGGACCTTGCGGGACTTCCTCCGAAGCCGGAGCTTGACGGGGAGAGCCTGCTGCCTCTGCTGAAGACCCCGCGCCGCAAGCGGGCAGTGTCAATGACTTACCTGCGGGGCAATCACGCTGTGCGGTCCAATCGCTGGCGCTACATCCGCTACGCCGACGGCAGCGAGGAGCTTTACGACCACTCCAGCGACCCGCACGAATTCGCCAACCTCGCCCTGACAGGCGAGCACGCCGACACCATCCTCGAGCTGCGACGGGCTCTGCCGCGCAAGAACGCACCGAACGCGGCAAGCCTGCGCTGAGTTCCTAGGCTCGCGCTATGGCTTCGCATTTCGGCCACCCTGCTCATCACTACGCCAGCATCGACACAACGATGCTGGCGGCTGCTGACTTGGCGCGGCAAGGCTGCTCCGAGGGCACGATCGTGACTGCGGACGAGCAGACAGCAGGACGTGGCCGCCTAGGCAGGAACTGGGTGTCCCGAGCCGGTCTCGGGCTATACCTTTCGCTGGTGCTGCGTCCGCCGGTTCGCCCGTACGCGGCACCGGTCCTGACGCTTGTCGCCGGCTTGGCGGTCAAAGAGGCCTTGGAGGGCCTGGCAGGCCTCCGCTGTGACATCCGCTGGCCCAACGACATCCTAGTGAACGAGCGCAAGTGCTGCGGGATCCTCGTGGAAATGGAGGCCGAGCGCCAACAAGTCGATCATGTCATTGTCGGTATCGGTATCAACCTCAACCACGCGACGTTCCCGCCTGATTTGGCCGACACCGCAACGTCCCTGCTTATCGAGAGCGGCAAGGATTGGTCACGCGAACAGGTTCTCGATCCCGTGCTGAGATCATTGGAGTCGCTCTACGATCTGTACCTAGACGGGGGCGCCGCGCCTGTCTTGGAGGCATTCCAAGCGGCTTCCAGCTATGCCCGGGGACGGCGGGTGGTCATCGAAGGCGTCCCCGAAGATGGCTCCGTGCCGGTGCGGGGCGTCACTGCCGGCCTGAACGAACAGGGCTTGCTCATGCTAGAGGACGCCGAGGGCGAGGTCGTCCCAATCGTCGCCGGAAGCGTTCGCCCGGACACAGGCACAATATAAGTTCATGCTGCTCGCGGTAGACGTCGGAAACACGAACCTGACAATCGGGCTCTTCGACGATGAGCGGCTGGCGGCCGATTGGCGGCTCAAGACCGACCTCGAACAGACCGCCGACGGCTGGGGCGCACTGTTCCAAACGCTGGTCTCGCTAGCGAACCTCAAGCTCGACGACATCGATGGATTCGTCTTTTCGTCCGTCGTTCCCCAACTTGACTCGTCCATCGCTGGCGTAGCCAGCCGGTATCTCAAGCTGGCGCCCCTGCAAGTGACGGCCAGCACCCGCACCGGCCTGGGGCTTCGGGTCGACACGCCAGAAGAGGTCGGCGCGGACCGGATCGTGAACTCGGTCGCGGCGTCTGAGCGCTACGGCTGTCCCTGCATAGCGGTCGACTTCGGCACCGCGATTACGTTCGACGCCATCTCGGAACAGCGCGAGTACTTGGGCGGCATCATCTGCCCAGGAATCCAAGTGTCCTCCCAAGCCTTGGTCCGGCGCACCGCACGGCTTCCTCAAATCGAACTAAGGCGGCCCGACAAGGTGATCGGCAGCAGCACGGTTGGCAGCCTCCAGTCGGGGTTCTACTACGGAATGCTCGGAATGGTGGACGGCATCTTGGAAAAGATGCTACGGACTCTCGGGACGGACGCGACCGTGGTCGCGACCGGAGGGCAGTCCGAGAGCCTTGCGCGCGACTCGCGCTTTATTCAAGAGGTGGATCCAGGACTGACTCTCGAAGGCTTGCGCCTGATCTGGAACCTGAACCGGTCTTGAGGCGATCGCATGCACGCGCCCGCTGGCCGCTCCCTGGCCCTGCTGACCGACCTTTACCAGCTCACCATGGCCGCCGGGTATCGGCGCGAGGGTCTCGCGGACCGCGAGGCGGTGTTCTGCCAGTACTTCCGCAAGGCACCGTTCGGCGGCGCGTTCGCGATCGCGGCCGGGCTTGGGACCGCGTTGGAGTGGCTCGCCGAGCTGCGCTTCCGAGAGGATGACCTGGAGTATCTGGCGAGTCTCGAGGGTGCTGGGGGCGCGCCGCTGTTCGATACGGCGTTCCTAGACTATCTCGGCGAACTGAGGTTCTCCTGCGACGTGGATGCGGTCGCCGAGGGCTCAGTCGTTTTCGCCCACGAGCCGCTGCTGCGGGTTCGGGGCCCGCTGCTGCAGTGCCAGATCGTCGAGACGGCCCTGCTCAACATCGTCAACTTCCAAACGCTGGTGGCGACCAAGGCTGCCCGCGTGTGCTCGGCGGCGGGGGACGAACCCGTGCTGGAATTCGGTCTGCGCCGGGCGCAGGGAATCGACGGAGGACTTAGCGCCAGCCGGGCTGCCTATGTGGGAGGCTGCTCGGCCACCTCGAACGTGCTGGCTGGCAAGCTGCATGGTATTCCCGTGCGCGGCACTCACGGCCACAGTTGGGTGCTGGCGTTCGGCGACGAGCGCGATGCATTCGAAGCCTTCGCCCGGGCGATGCCCCACAACTGCGTCCTGCTGGTCGATACATTCGACACCCCCACAGGCGTGAGGAACGCGATCGAGGTCGGCGCCAGCATGCGCGAGGATGGAGCGCGGCTCGCGGGAATCCGGCTCGACTCGGGAGATCTGGCGGGTCTCTCCGTAGAGGCACGAGCGCTGCTCGATGAGGCAGGCCTGCATGACACCGCGATCGTAGCTTCGAACGACCTAGACGAAGATTCCATCGCCGCTCTCAAGCAGCGCGGCGCCAAGGTCGGAATCTGGGGAGTGGGCACCAGCATTGCGAGCTCGGGCGGGCAGTCAGCGCTTGGCGGCGTCTACAAGCTCACGCAGCTGCGCGATGCTTCCGGCGAGTGGCAGGCGCGGGCGAAGCGCTCGGAAGACCCGGACAAGTCTACGCTGCCGGGAATGCTGCAGGTGCGGCGCTACACAGTCGGTGACAGGCTCGACGCCGACCTAATCTATGACGAATCAGATCCGCCGCGAGCTTCGTGGCGCGGCGTGACGCTTGAGAGCGGCGATGCTGAGCGCAGGCGCACGTTTGAAGGCACACACCGAGACCTGCTGCAAACTGTCGTTGCCGGCGGGCAGATCGTGACAAGCGCTGAGGCACTCGACGCGGCGCGGAAGCGCTGCCGCTCTGAGTTGGCCATGCTGCCGGACGAACTAGCCCGAGGACGATCGGGCAGCGTCGCCCCAGTGTGGCTCGAAGAGGGCGTGAGGCGGCGTCAGCTGGCTCTGCTGCCCTGATTGCAAGGCGAACGCCGAACCGCGCATCACCTAGCTAGCCCAGTTCGGGCATGTTTTCGCGCAGGATACCAATGTCCTTATCGCCCCGGCCGGAAAGATTGACGATGAAAGCCCGGCCCTTGGCCGCCGGCGCTCGCTTGATCGCTTCGGCTACCGCGTGGGCCGACTCTAGCGCCGGGATGATGCCTTCTAGATGGGATAGCGTCCTTACGGCCTCAAGCGCATCCGAGTCGGAACACGAAGTGTAGTCCACCCTTCCGGCGTCGTTCAGCCAGGCATGCTCTGGCCCTACCGAGGCGTAGTCCAGCCCGGCCGAGACCGAATGCGTCAGCGCGATCTGGCCGTCATCGTCTTGCAGGATGTAGCTCTTGGTTCCCTGCAGCACGCCAGGCACGCCACCTGCGAAGCGCGCCGCGTGCTCCCCCAACGACTCGCCGCGACCGCCTGCTTCAACTCCGACCATGTCCACCCAACCATCGCCCAAGAACGGGTGAAACAGGCCAATCGCATTGCTGCCGCCTCCGACACAGGCGATCAGCAGATCAGGGCCGTCCTTGTCGGAGATCTGCCGAAACTGCTCCCGCGCTTCGCGGCCGATCACCCTCTGGAAGTCGCGCACGATCATCGGGTAGGGGTGGGGCCCAAGCGCTGAGCCGAGCATGTAATGAGTTGTCTCGAAATTCGCCGCCCAGTCGCGCATGGCCTCGGAGATGGCGTCCTTGAGCGTACAGCTGCCCGTGTCCACGCCGATCACTTCTGCCCCCAGCAAGCGCATGCGGAAGACGTTCAGAGATTGCCGACGCATGTCCTCCGAGCCCATGTAGACGACGCAATCGAGCCCGAACAAAGCGCATACCGTGGCCGTGGCAACGCCGTGCTGGCCGGCGCCGGTCTCGGCGATGATGCGGCGCTTGCCCATGCGCCGCGCCAGCAGCGCCTGCCCGAGGCAGTTGTTGATCTTGTGCGCACCCGTGTGCAGCAGGTCCTCGCGCTTGAGGTAGATCTCGGCGCCGCCGAGGTGGGCGCTGAGCCGCCGGGCATAAAACAGCGGCGTGGGGCGGCCCGCGTACTGGCGGTTCAGGTCGGCCAGCTCGGCAATGAAATCCTCGTCGTCCCTGACTTCGAGATAAGTGGATTCCAAGCTATCGAGCGGCGCGACCAAGATCTCGGGAGCGTAGCGCCCCCCGAAATCGCCGAAGTGGCCGAGGCGGTCCGGTCCGGGCGCGGGCATGTGGGACATGCCTTCACAATATCGCGAGCTGGAATCGGCGTCAGCCGCGCGATTCGATCAACCTCTTCCCACGTGAGGATGGCCAAGTCGCTATCGCGTCGAGGTCGATGAATTCCGCGCCGTCAACGCAAAGGGCCTGATTCGTGCAATCGGCGCTGGTCCACGGCCTGCACGTGGTCGAGATTGATCGCTGACTGGTGCTTCAAGCCCTCGTCGATGCCAACAATCACCTCGCTCGCAACCCTCGGACTGTTGAGGTGATCGGCGCTACCAAAGCAATGCTCGGCAGGGGCAGGACCCGTTGACGAGTGAGCCCTACTACAGGTCACCGCTTGTCGGGCCTTCTGAATCTGTACAGCTAGATCTCACCACGCCTCGGCTTGTGCCCTAGCTTCCAGGCCATACGCCTTCTTCGTCCCAACCTAGGAGCTCCGACTCCACAGAATTTTTCTCGCCGTAGCCCTCGCCGTACAATCGATCAATTTCTGCTCTCTCCTGCATTCGGAGGTAGTCGATTGCCGCCTCACGTAGAATCGCCGACCGCCCCCGTTGCTTGACTGCTGGATGACTGTCAAGTCGCTCAAGCAACGACTCGTCGAATGTCACTCGGATAGCCTTCATGTACGCTGCTCCGTGCGTTTGGGATCGTGGTGCGTAGACGCCAGACGAATCATTGAACTCTGAGTCGGTTTGGTGCGGGCCGGCTACGGATCGCTGGACACTAAGGGTTGTTGCAGGCGCTGGTCAGCGGGCGGGATTCTCGTACCAAACGACTCCGAGCAGATCGACCTCCTCGCACGTGAGTATGTCCAAGTCTCCGTCTCCGTCAAGATCGACGAGTTCCACGCGATCAAACTTGGTGCCGTCCGGTCCGCCCACGTCCGTCACCTCCCACTGCGAGGCGGTGGGGTCGCCCGAGTGCCGCAACAGGCCGACGCCAGACAGGGCATCCGTCGCGTGTTCGCAGCTGAATACCAGATCCATGGTCCCATCCATATCCATGTCACCGACGGCCACAGCCTTACCTGTGCCAAATCCGTCGGGGATCTGAATGGAGTGCGCCCGCCACCTGTTGCCGCGGTTGGACATGCCGCGGAAGAACTGGATCGGGCCGTCCTTGACCGCCATCACGACGTCGGTCAAGCCGTCTCCGTCGAGATCTGCCACATCCAAGAACATGGCCTCGTGCTCAGCCTCTGGACCGATCCTGTACTCGGGCCAAGCGGCACTGCCGGGCATGTTCTGAAACCACAGGGCTCCGCTCCGCGGACCTTTGCGGTCGCTAGCCACAATATCGGGGGCACCATCACCGTTCATGTCGTGGGCAACGATCGACATCACCCAGCCAGCACCGTACCAGCGGCTCCAAGATGCCCTGCCGGTCGGCGTAGACGGGAAGCGCCACGAGCCGATCGCCGCGAAGTCGTTCTTCGAGCCGGCGACGATATCCACCGAACCATTGCCGTCGACATCGATCGGCTCGGCGTACATCCACTGGTTCTTGCCCGCCGATCTGACCACTGGCCGTGTCTCCCAGCTGGCGGAGTCCATATAATCGTTACCCTTCAATTGATGGACGTAAATGGTCTTCTCCTCTCCTTCGGTCGAGCTAATGACCTCGAACTTGCCATCGCCATCGATATCGACGAAGACGGCGTCCTCGGGACTCTCTACCCTGCCAACGACCACTGACGGCCATTCGGAGGCAGCCTTGTCCGCACCAGGGTTGAGATAGGCCTTGACGGCGCCGGACTGCTCCCAAGCGGTAGCAAAGTCGATCAAGCCATCGCCGTTGACGTCGGCCAAGCGCACGCCATCGGCGCCCTTTTCCGAGGCGTCGATGACATGTCGCGCCCAAGGGCTGGCGACCAGTAGGGGCGCAGACAAGAACAGAACGATTAGAAAGCGGCTCATGCGCATAGATTTTAGTCGAGATCGCCTCGGGCGTGGAATTGCACTCAGTTGCGGCGCGCGTGGAATCGGTCGAGCCGCTTGCAGCCGTGCCAAGCGCGCACACAGGCGATCGGCTGCGACTCCCAACACTTCCGGGCAATTGGAGCGCTCGCTAGAATGAAACCGAGGGCCGTAGTGGCGCCACGACCATGGTGCGCAAGATCGTCAAATACGGCAACCCGGTGCTCGAGGAAAGGTGCAAGCCGGTCGCCGAGGAGGAGTTCGGCAGCGAAGATCTTCGGTCGCTTGTGACCGATATGTTCGAAACGATGTACCAAGCGCGGGGCGTGGGCTTGGCGGCACCCCAAGTGGGCGTGCTCAAGCGCTTGACCGTGATCGACTGCTCTGGCGGAGAAGGAGAAGCCCAGCCACACATCTTGATCAATCCCGAAATCGTCTCCCAAGAAGGCACACAGGTAGGCTCCGAGGGCTGCCTGTCCATACCGGGCTTTACGGGCAACGTCAGCCGTCCGATGACAGTGCGCACGCGCTATCGCACCGTCGATGGCGAGTGGGGCGAGCTGGAGGGAGAAGAGCTGCTTGCGAGGGTGATCTGCCACGAGAACGATCATCTCAACGGCGTGTTATTCCTGCGCCACCTAAGCAAGCTCAAGCGCGGCATGATCAAGAAGAAGATCCGGGCGCTGCGCAAGCAGGGCGAGTGGGACTAGATTGCGAGCCGTCTTCATTGGCACGCCTGAATTCGCCGTGCCGTCGCTGGAACTGCTGGCAGAGCACCACGATGTGCTGGAAGTGGTGACCCAGCCGGATCGCCCGGCGGGTCGCGGCCAGCGACTTACCCCTCCGCCAGTCAAGCGAAAGGCCGAGGAGCTGTCCTTGCCTGTCTTCCAGCCCGAAAGGATTCGCGACGACCACGCGTTCGATCGTCTTGTCGGCCACGCACCGGACGTGATCGCCGTGGTCGGGTACGGCCAGATGATCCCGAAGCGGATTCGCGACCTGTCGCCCCATGGATGCGTGAACGTACACTCCTCGCTGCTACCGAAGTACCGCGGAGCGGCCCCGGTCAATTGGGCACTTGTCAACGGCGAGACCCACACCGGCGTGACCACCATGCGGATCTCGCGACAAATGGATGCCGGGGACATCCTGCTCACCTGCATGACGGAAGTCATGCCTGCAGAGCGCGCATCGGAACTGAATCGGCGCCTAGCTCCGCAAGGGGCGAGCCTGTTGATGGAGACCCTGCGCGGATTGCAGGCCGGCACGCTGCGCCCGATACCGCAAGATCACGACGCGGCGACCTTCGCGCCGCTGATCCGCAAGGAAGACGGCCTTGTAGACTGGTCATTGTCCGCAACGGCAATTCATAACAGGCTACGCGGCTTCGACCCCTGGCCAGGCATCTATAGCTTCTTCCGAGGCAAGCGGATACGAATCCACGAAGCGCGGGTCGAAGGCGAAGGCGGTCTGGCTCCCGGCAGCATCTTGCTGAACCAAGGGCGATTCAGCGTCGGTTGCGGTGTAGGCAGGCTTGTGCTGGAGGAAGTCCAATTGGAGGGTCGCAACCGCATGGCAGCAGTGGATTTCGCGCACGGCTACCGCGCCGAATCTGGCGAGGTGTTGGGGAATGGCTGAGGAGCGCACCCTTGAACTGCCCAAAGGCTACCGATTCGCCGCGGGCTATGCGGGGATTCGCAAGCAACAGTCGGACGACCTCGCCCTGATGGTGTCGGACCGGCCCGCTTCGGCCGCAGGTGTGTTCACGCGCAACTGCGTGCGGGCAGCACCCGTAGACTTCAGCGCGGAATCCCTGAGACGCAGCGCGGGCAAGGCCCAAGTGATCGTCGCGAACGCCGGCAATGCAAACTGCGCCACTCCCAACATGGCCGGAGTAGCCAAAGCTACGGCAGCGGCAGCGGCGAACCTTGCGTCGGCGCCTGAAGAGCATGTCCTGCTGGCTTCGACGGGGGTGATCGGCGAATCCTTCGGCGAGAGCGTGATCCCGGGCGAGTTGCCCAAGCTGTGGCAGTCGCTGGACAGGACTCAGTTCGAGGCTTGCGCGCAGGCGATCATGACCACCGACACCGTACCCAAGGTGAGATCGTGTCGGATCGATACCGACGCAGGACCCGTGCGGCTAGCCGGAATGGCCAAAGGGGCAGGCATGATCATGCCCGACATGGCCACGATGCTCAGCTTCGTGTTCACTGATGCCGATGTCGAGCCGTCGCTGCTTCAATCCTTACTCGTGTCTGCGGTCGACCAGAGCTTCAACTGCATCACGGTGGACTCGGACACGTCCACGAACGATACGGTGTTCCTGCTAGCCAACGGCGGCGCTGGCGTCCGGATCGATGGGGGACGGCAGGAGCAGTTTCAGAACGCTCTCAACCAAGTGACGCGGGATCTCGCTATCGATATCGCCCGCGACGGAGAGGGCTCCGCCAAGCTGGCGCAAATCACCGTCACCGGCCCGTCGGAACTCGCTGGGCTGAAAACGATCGCCATGGCAATCGCCAACTCCCCCTTGGTGAAGACCGCGCTGGCAGGCGCTGACCCGAACTGGGGCCGAATCTTGGGAGCGGCAGGCAAGGCTGGCGTGCCGTTCGATCCGCAGCTCGCCGACGTCTATGTCAACGGCGTGCAGGTTTGCAAGGCCGGAATGCGAGCCGACTTCGACGAGGCCGCCGTCCAGCGAAGCATGGAGGCGGACGATATACAGATCGAATTGTGCTTGTCAGGGGGTGGGGGAAGCAGCGCAGTCGTGTGGACTTGCGACTTCACGGAGAGTTACATTCGCATCAACGCGGACTACCGCACATAGGCGCCGGTCGATGCCGACAGAAGCCAAGCAGTGCGGATACTCTGAAGAGCAGGCGGAGGGCCCTTAGCTCAATGGTTAGAGCAGCGGACTCATAATCCGTTGGTTGCAGGTTCGAGTCCTGCAGGGCCCACCATCTTTATCTTGTAAATTATTGGAATGATTAGAGTTGGATAGGAATCAAGAATTCCGCTACTACTCGAAACACCACTCCGGGACTTGATCAAATGCCCGCCTACGCGGGGCGGACGACGCTTGCACCGCTCGATCTCCGCAGGCTTGGTAGCGAAAACACCCGCTATCTGCGCGACAGCGGGTCCGTTCTCTGTCCCACGTGCCCGGTCCGAGGCATCACGGCTCACGTCCGCAGCCTCGGCACCGCGCGACCTCGCTCACGCCCCGAGGCGTGCCGATCTTCGCCGGCTTCCAAGCGACCATGCCGCCCCTGCCATCGTCGAGCAGCGCTTAACGGCTCGTATCAGCCCTTGTTCTGTCCGAAAATTGCGGCACTTTTCGGACAGTGCTTGCGTTGTCCAAGAAATGAATCATATTGGGGATCCGAACCGCTCATCCGCCGCGCCTGCCCATTCCGGATCATCCGTGTCGCCTCGTACCCATGGATTGTTCGCTGCGCCGCCTGGATTTCACGAAATCCCTGCTCGGCTTTCACTCGTTGCTTGATTGCTCGGCGGTCCTGCTCCGAGATGTTGTGCGATCCTTAGCGCCGTCCTAGGACGCCTAGGATGAGCTCTTCCACTTTCCGCCAGACGCCCGGGTCGCGAGCCATCCTGGCATGCGCTACGCGCCCGATCGTCTTGTGCCACGGCAGGTGGGACAGGCCGATGTTCGAACCCTCGTAGTCGAAGCGAAAGTTTCCCAGTATCTCGGTACGTTCCGGGTTCCGGGCCCGGATCGGAGCTTCGCCGCGTATCAACCATCCGTTGTCCTGATACAGGTTCGCGGCGCGCAACACGTTCGGTGGAATCTCGGAATCGTTCAGTCCTACACTGTCCACCTGAACAGTCAGTAGGACCGGAATGCGGAGGGCGTGTAGTTGCCGCACGAACTTGACGACGGCGGCTCCACCAAAACTCTGTCCGTAAACGACTATCCTGGCGTTCAATGGTTCGGCCTGCTGGAGGCGGCCGTCGCCGTTAAGGTCCAGCGATTCGCGCACCAAGCGAACGGCCAGGTTCCGTTTCCTGTTCTCGACGGTCTCCACATGCACTCCCGGCAAGTGGTGATCGCGTATCCTCTGAGCCATCCGCCCCACACCGACTTCCGTATTGCGCCAAGAATCCCGTCCCCCCATAAAACCGATAATCAGTGTCTCCTGGTCTCCGAGGGGTGTTGGCGTCGAGAAATGCACATAGCTTTGGGTGGATCGGAAAGCACACGATGCGAACAAGCCGCCGAACAGAAGCAACGCGATCAAGATCCCAAAGCGGCCTCCACGGAAGATGCGAACTGTTCCCCCGGAGCGGGTCTCTAAGCCCATGATTCCCAAGAATAGAGCATGAGATCCACAAGCGAGACTTCTTAGCCCGAGTTCGCCAGCTTCGGTTTTCTCCGATGCGTAAGCCATGACGCATCAATGACATACGGGTCGGAGTAACTCCGGCATGTCATTACAGGATCTTTCATCAGCCATCACTTTCGGCGCGTCTTGGGCTGATGCTCGCCTCCGTGGTGGCCTCGCTCTAGCTGGCGTGTGCTGCAGGGCCCACCACGTGACGCTGTCGAACTAACGCTAGACCGTATCTGGCGTCGGATGGACCCACGGCTTGCGATACGGCCGCGCCAGCTTGCTATTGGCCTCTTTGTCGCCGATCACAGAGTGTGACTTCGCATCCCAGTGCAGCGACCGGCCGATGTCGAGGGAGACGTTGCCGAGTAGGCAGCACGCCGTCGAAATGTGTCCTTGCTCGATGTCGGCGACCGGCTTGGAACGATTGTCGATGGCCTCGAGGAAGTCTTTCATGTGCGCGCGCAGGACAGGGAACTCATGAGCCCCGAGCCTTGAATCGACCGTGTCGACATTGTCGATCTCGTACTTGTCCATCTCCGTGACTGCCTTCTTGAGAATGGGCTTTTCGGACTTGTCCACAGGAATAAACTCCCACTTCGTGGTCGAGCCCTTGAACAGGCCCTTTTCGCCATAGATGAAGTACGCCCACGGGTAGCCGGGGTATACGGGAGGCCCCCAGTTGCGGTGCGTCCACACCACGTTGAGATCGGGGAACGAAAATGTGGCCGTCTGCGTGTCGGGCGTGTTGGCCTTGCTGTCTTTGTCGACGAAGATGCCGCCGGTGGAGTGAACCACGGAGGGCCAGCCTAGGTCGAGCGTCCAGCGCACAAGGTCGATCATGTGGATGCACATGTCTCCGATGACGCCGTTGCCGTACTCCATGAAGTAGCGCCAGCGACGGGGGTGAGTCCACTGACAGAACGGACGCATCGGCGCCGGGCCGGTCCACATTTCGTAATCCAAGTGCGCAGGCGGGTCGGTGTCGGGCGGATTGCCCCTGGGACTCCTGTAGACGTAGCAACAGACCTCGGCGTGCGAGATCTTGCCGAGCATGCCGCTCTGAATGCGGTCGCGGGCCTCGATTAGATGGGGGGCGGAGCGTCTCTGGGTTCCGACTTGGACGACCCGGCCGTACTTGCGGGCAGCAGCCACCATTGACTGGCCCTCGACGACATCGACCGAGATCGGTTTCTGGACATATACGTCGGCTCCAGCCTGCATGGCTTCGATCGCCGGCAGGCAGTGCCAGTGGTCCGGAGTGGCGACCTCGACAATGTCGGGCTGCTCCTGCTTGAGCAGTTCGCGATAGTCACCGTAGGTCTTGGGCGTCTTGCCAGACTTGTGCCGCTTGGCGGCGGTCTTGGCATCGGCGGCCAAGCTCTTGCTGTCGGGATCGCATAGCGCGACGATCTCGACATCTTCAACCTGCACCAAGCGGAAGAGGTCGTTCTTGCCGTACCAGCCGGAGCCGACGAGCGCGACTCGCCTAGGCTTGTTGGCCGCCCTGGCCCCCACGAGTGTCATGCCGGCAGTTGCGGTGCCGACAAACGTGCGTCGATTGAGGAGTTGCTGTGTCATGTTGGGGGTGCCTCACAGAACCCTATCACAGATCGCACCGGCGGGAAGGGCTAGGCGTGGGCCGGAAGGGCTGGATGCGCCACTGGCTTCGTTCGGTGACAAGTTGCTCGAGAGCGTACAGCCGGCTCTCTCGCCAAGCCCATTCCAAGCTACCTACTGGAATCTCCGCGCATCTCTGACAGATCGCCACGCCACTCGACTTTGCCGATGTAATCCGCTAGGCCTTGAATCCGCCTCATGCGTAAGGCCTCTTTCAGCGCGAGATTGACCGTTGCTGAGTAAGTCTTGACACCAAGAACCCGAACGGCTTCCTCCAAGAGACGTTCGTCGAGTACAAGAGTTGTGCGTCTCATATGAAGACGCTATCACTTTCGTTTGGCAAGCCCTACCTCCGTTGCGGTCAACCTCGGCCAGCTCCTCACCTCAAGACACAGCCGCACACGCGAGCCCATAGCAAATTGACAATGCAAACAGCACCACTGAGACTGAGATTACAGACGGTTTCCTCGCGATGGCGAGTCCGCCGCTCAACGTAATGACCCCTCGCGCAATATGCATTGTTGCCGCTGGCATCGCCACCACCCTGCTGTTCTCGGTCGCTGTCCAGTCATTTCCCGAACAACTCCAGGTCTACCCAGACCACACCCGCCTACCAGTCGGTGAGCAGATCCGCTATTCCGTCTTCCATCTCCAAGAAGGAAATCCGAAACAGGTCGAGAACTATAGCCTCGAGTCTGAGGATCCGACGGTTGTTCGCGTGGTCGACAGATGGCGCCTCGAGGCAGTCTCACCCGGTACCACGGACGTGTTGATACGCAGCGACGTCGGCCAGCGCCGGTTGTCCATCGAGGTCGGTCGGGGCCGACGGCCCCCTATGCCGGCGACGCATCACTCGGCGGTCGACCGTCTCGCCGGCGAGGAACTGCTATTCGTTGGGCATGCCAATCTGGACGGGTTCGACCATACGGCAGTGGCAAAGCCCGGCATAGACCGGCTGGTCCGAGAGTTCAAGGCGCGCGGCCATCCAGTGATCTATTTCGTCAGCGAGGACTACCCGTACTGGTATACCGATGATCGCCAGCCCGATCTCGCAATCGTCAGCGAAGGCCAGGAGCACGAGATCTTGGTCGACGCCGAGCGGGTCGTCTTCACCGGGGGCGACTTCATGTTCTGTACGCCGCGGAACGCTCAGATGACGCTACACGGCATGCTCAAGGCCGGAAATCGGAAACGCATCCATTTCGCGTTTGCAACCGATGCGATTTGGGCCGTGGACATATTCGCGCCAGGGCGTTCGCGCCCGTACCCGGCATCAATGGCGCTCGTAGATCATCTCTTGCTAGAACACCCGTCGTACCAAGACCGATACGAGCAGGTTGTTGTTCCGTTCCTGAAGAGGCTCTTCGAGGAGTTTCCGGTCATTGGATATCCGGCTAACGCGCCGAAGCCACATCTCAACGATCTAGTCGACGGCTGGACCATTGAGGTGGCGATTGACCAGGCATTCACGCGGCGCTATCAATCGGGCGATCCAGAGAAGCTGATCCGGCTCGATTTCATATCGGCATCCGCGAATAGAAGTTGACCGGCATTGTCGAACTGGCAATCCTAGACGCCCTTGCCGTCCCGGGTCGGCGGCTGTACACTCTCGTCGAGCAAACGCTTGATCGACCATCCTTGGTCGCGTGTGTCGGCGGTTGACGCACTCCTCAGGCCCCTTCTGTTTTGAAGGAGCCCGGGCCATGGCTCGGATTTCTCCGCCCTCACATGTCAACCCACGATCATGGCCTCATGGGGCTTCCGGCATGCTTAGGGACCACTCCCAAGCCGTCTGGACCGACACACCTGCGGGCACTTCCTGTGGAAAACCGTCCGCCGCCAGCGTCAGGACAAGCTTGCTGGCCTCTGGCGTTTCAGCGCCTGCCGCTTGCAGGGCACGAATCTCCCTCTCAGCCGTGGCTGGGTCTGACAGGTCAGTACAGACTTGGATGAGAGTTGCCTCGCCGCCTAGGCCTCGGGCCAGAAAGTCGACTTCGAACCCTTCCCGAGTCCGGACATACGTGATCTCACATCCTCTGCGCTCGAGCTCGACAAGCACGGCTGTCTCCAAGGCGTGGCCGAGGTTTGCCCGGCCGGTCCTGTCGAAGATCGGAATCAAGCCTGTGTCTACAGGGTACGCTTTGCGAGGGTTGACCATCCGTTGCCGCTCCGATGTCGATTCCATCCAGATCACTCGTACCAAAAAGCAGTCATCAAGGTATCCGAGCATTTGATGCACGGAGTCCTTTGAAATTGCGATCCCCTGCGACTTCAGGGTCCTGTGGAACTTCTCGACGCTGAAGAGCGACCCGGCGTTGCCGAGCAGCTGCCGAACGAGCCAGCGAAGGCCGGTCACGTTCCGTACCACGTGGCGCTCTACCACGTCTCGGAAGATGGCGACGTCCACGTAGTCCCGGAACAGCTGCCTCCGTGACGGCGCCTCGAGCCCCTGGGCTTCCGGGAATCCTCCCGTGCGTAGCCAATCGATATAGGCTCTCTCCATCCGTGACCCGACATTCGCCGTCTGGCCGCTCCCATCCAAGGAAACCTCCAGCCTGCTGTGCCGGAGTGCCTCTTCGAAGCTGAACGGGTGGAGGAGGATGCGCCATCCACGGCCGCGTAGTGCGGTTGCGATTTCCTGCGAGAGCAGGCCTGCGGACGAGCCCGTGACGATGACATCATCCCCCTCGGTCTCCAGAACCCGACGCACAAATCGCTCCCACCCCCTAACCAATTGGATCTCGTCAAAGTGCCAAGTCACGCGAGTCTCTCGGCCAGACACCGGAAACAACCGGCGGTACTCGTCAAGTAGGAAGCCGAGATCGGCGGCGTCTAGGTCGGCGAGACGCTCGTCTTCAAACGAAACGAAGGGCAGCAGGCGCTGAGGGGTGCCGTCTCGAAGCTTCGCGGAACGAAGCTGTTGCAGGAACATGGTCTTGCCTGCACGGCGCACTCCGACGACGGCGCTGACCTTGCCGGGAAAGTGGATTCTGCCGTGAACAGTGCGGGTGGTCATGGCCGGCGTCGGCTTCCTGATGGAATCCTCCAGCAATTCACGAAATATCTGCTTCAGTCGTGGACGTGAGACGGTCATTTCAGTAAAATCACCTTTTTATAAGGATAATATTATCCAGATTTCTCACGATACGCAGGCGAAAAGAGCAACTTTCTCTCCAAAACTCGTGCGGATTTCGAAAAACCTCCTTTTAAAAAGGAGAAATATCAATAAACTTCTTATTATTATCAGGAGAAATTGGCTCCGGCTTCCTTGGCTCGCTTGTCCCGCAACGCATGATCTGTAGCTTGGCGGCACAGTCGCGCGGGAATCGGTCCGCTCATGCGAAGTGCCGCTGGCCACTCACTGTGACTGGAAACTTGCCTGAGGCTGCAGGCATTGACCATCCGCTCGATCGCCGATCATCGTCACAGACCGCGTCGGCACCAAGATGGAGCAGGGCAATTGGGTTTGCGTTCGAGACCGGCCATGCCATCCGTGGCGTGGATCGCAGTCTATCCGCCGGCGCTGGAGACTGCCCCAAAATACCGCATCGCCTGTTGCTGGCCCCAGAACCACGAACCGCTCCTGCCAAGGAAGGCCACGTGCCCGCCATGGGGCGGAGCCAGCAATGAAATCCATGGATTCTGCCCGAACGCATCCACGTCAAACGCCCGGAACGGAATGAACGGGTCGTCCTGCGCATGTAGTACCAACGTGGGGATCCGGATGTCGCCGATAAAGGCGGCGGACGAACACCGGCGGTAGTAGTCGGCAGCATCCGTGAATCCGAAAGCTGGTGCCGTAATCTCCTCGTCAAACTGCCAGATCGTCTTAATCGAAGACAGGTCCCGCTTGGGAAACTCCTGCGGCATCAAGGCCATCTTCTGCCGCAGTGCGGCGCGCAACCGACGCATGAAGCGCTGCTCGTAGACCCTGTTCCGCAGCCTTCCGATCTCGCGCGAACACATCGCCAGCTGGACGGGCGGTGAGACCGCGCAAACGGCTTGGACATGGTTCGGGGCGTTCTCGCCCCATTCCCCTGCGAGCTTGAGCGCGATGTTGCCGCCCATCGAGTAGCCCAGTATGTATACGGGGCGCGGAGCGAGTTCATCGACGACCCGGCGCAGGTCAAGGGTCAGGCCGGAATGATACAGCGTCTTGCAGAGATGTTCCGTGCCGCCGCAGTTGCGCATGTTCAGGCGGATAGAATCGAATCCGGCCGAGAGCGCGGCCCGAGCGGAGGTGACCATGTATGGTGCCTGGTCGCAAGCGGTCAGGCCATGCAGCGCTAGAACGGTTGGACGCTGCTCGGCCGCAAGGCCGCTGTCCAGCTCGTTCACTTTCGCCAGCACGGTCGTGTCGGCATCCGTCGCGAAGAACCGTGACTGTGTCGGATATCGCTGGGGGTCGAGCGAGCACGGCCAGTAGCGCGCCAGGATCGTTTGCACGTCGCCGTGCCGAATCAGTGGGTAGTACGGAATCAACCAATCCCCCCGCCTCAAGATGTCGGCGGAAGGGCGCTCGGTCGAGACGGCCTCATGGGGAGGCACTGGAAGGCTCCGCCAGCAACTCGGCCAGTTCCTCGCGCAGGCGGTTGACTTGATCGCTCCAAAACGCTTGGTCGCGGCCGGCATGCTCGTAGCGGATGACCCCGGCACGGTCCACCAGCATCATGTACGGCACGTAGGGCCGCGCCATCACGGACAGGTCGGCAAAGCGCACCCAATCCGAGCGCAGCGATACGCCGATCGGGAACTGTACACCGTGCTTGCTCTTGAATGCGTCGATGTTCCCGGGCGCCCTAGGATTCACTGCCATGCCCATGATTTCGAACCCCTGGCCCGAAAACTCGCTATAGATCGGAGCCAACGACTCACAGGTCTCCTGGCAGTGCGGACAATCCGTAGAGATCCACAGCACGGCAACAACCTTGCCCTTCAGATCCCCAAGGGACACTACGTTACCGTCTGTGGTCTTGAGCTGAAGCGCGGGGGCTTCGCGGGGCACCTCGCCCGCAACTAGTCCGAGCGCTGAAACAAGGGCAACAAGGATGCAGGTAGCGATGCGCATAAGCCTAAGCCAACGTACCGGTGCCGGTATCCGCAATTTATCACAAGCGGCTCGGAGGTCCGCTTCCACAGGAAGCTCGACCCGGTCAGCGCGACACGACGGACTCGGCATAGAGCAACTCGCCGGTCAGCCCGTCGTAGTACTGGAACACCGCCTGGGGGTTCTCGTAGGCAACTAGGCGGTCACCGCTCTCTGAGGGGTTGTTGAACACATTGTTCACCTGAACCACACAATAGATCGGACGCCGCCGGTACTCGTTCGGCGTGTCGTTGACGATAAAGCTGGACCAGCGGATCTCGCTCTTGCGACCGAAGGAGTCGTACATGCCGGACTTGGGACGGTTGCCTTCTGAGCGCAACGGGTGATTGGTCGAGTTGTGCGGGCCGGAGGCGAATTCCCACACGCGGTCCGTGAGCTTGATGGCAAAGCTGTTGTGCAGGTCCCCGGTCAGCACGAACACCGGCTTGCCCAAGTTGTCCCAGAAGTTGATCATGTCCTCGCGCTCCCACAGGAAGGCGGTCCACGCATCGTCCTTGTTGGTTTCCGAGATGTTGGCAGACCCGGTGCCTCCGACGTGCGAGATCGAGAAGTTCACCGAGGAGACGACGAAGAAGAAATCCGCGTCGGAGGCTTGCATCGTCTGCTTGACCCATGCCTTTTGCTTTTCGCCCAGCATGGTGCGGCCGACCCTTTCGCGATCCTTGGTGTCGTGCATCATGCGATACGAGCGAGTGTCCAAGTAGAGGAACTCGGCGTTGGAGACACGCTTGCTGAAGTACGAGCGGCGCCCGATCGAATAGACCGGCTGGCCATCCGCAACGGCTGCCGGGCTTATGCGCAACCGGTTGGCATCCAAGACCTCGACCACTTCGTACACCTTGGCGTTAGGAACTCCGCCCTCATCGTCTGGGTCAGTGCCGTCGGGATTGGTTCCCAGCAGCATCGCGCCCCAGTCGGGCGTGCCCCAATGCACGTGTAGGGTTGACTCGGCTTCGAGGCCCGTGAAGTCCGCGTCCGCATCCGTAAGGACGTCGCTGCCCGCCTCGAGCTGGGCGCGGCCATAGACGATGCCGGGCGTTTCCGGCACGGGATTGCTCCAGCCGAGATAGTCGTACCAAGCCCGCGTCCCCACGTCGCGGAACACTGCCCGCCGGTTGCGCCGGCCCGGCTCGCCCGCGCCATAGATGTCGTTGAGCAGCTCGTGGTCATCGAACGTGTAGTACGAGGGCACGTTGCGGTGCCACGCGCGCAGATTGGCGCCGTTGTCGTAGAAATTCTTGTAGTTCTCCCAAACGCCAACGATGGCTGGCATGAATTGCACCTCGCGGGGCGTGTCGGCCTCGGTGGTGCCGGTCTGCTCGCGCCACTGGTCGGCCGTGTAGAGACGAGTGTCGTTCTCATAAAGCCAATCGCCGTCGAGGATCGCGAAGTCGACCGGGCTCTTGTCGGTGGCGCTCGTCAACTCGCGCAGCATGGTGCCGTGCGTGAGCAGCGCCCGGCCGATCGGGCTCCCGCTGGAGTTCTGATTGTTGCCGCAGGCGAACTCGAAGCGGAAGTTGAAGCGCCCCTCGGGATTGAGCTCGGTCATCAGCGCGGAAGGATCGGGCAGGGTGTGGAACGAGCCGGATCGCTCCTCGTCACCCGCGG
Source organism: Terriglobia bacterium (assembly GCA_009841225.1). Taxonomy (GTDB): domain Bacteria; phylum Acidobacteriota; class Terriglobia; order Bryobacterales; family UBA6623; genus VXMF01. The sequence goes on from VXMF01000008.1 coordinate 237,059, forward strand.
CTGCGCCGCCCGTGCCGATCTCATAGAAGTACTTCGTGCCAGGCTCGAGCCCTTCCACCATGGTCCAGCCAGTGTTGTCGTCGGCAAGCACGGTAGTGCCAGTGGCGGTCATCGTCAGCGCATCGGCAGCGGTGCCGTAGAACACCTTGAATTCGCCCGGCTGGGACGTGCGAGCCCAAACCCCCACGTGGTTATGGCCCAGCCGACCTAAAACCGGACCGTGAGTGATCTCGGTCCCCATGTCGCCGGACGATTGAGTGCCGGGGCCGCAGCCCCAAGCAAGAATCAAGCAAAGGACGGATACAACTGCGATCTGTTTCATGCAAGGGAGAGGTTAGCAAACTGCCGGAGACGGGCGGTGCGATGGAGGCGAATCTGTCGCAGTCAGGTGCAGTCCTTCGGAAAGTTCGCGAACGATGCGCTCGTCGCCCTCCAGGAAATCGTAGGTCGGCAGCGCCTTGCAGGACTCCCACTTCAGGTCGGCGAACTGCGCCCCGTGCGGAGAGCCTGCATAGCGGTCAACCCGGAAGAACGCCAAGCAGATCGCGGGCTTGCCCGGATACGCGTACTCGTAGCGACAGACTTCTTCGAACGCCTCAGCGAAAACGCCCAGCTCTTCGCCGAGCTCGCGCACTAAGGCTTGCCCGGGCGTCTCTCCGGGCTCGACCTTCCCGCCGGGGAACTCCCACTTGCCTCCGTGGGCCTGATCGTTCCTGCGGCGGCAGATGAGAACCTTGCCCTCCCGCTCCAGCAGGGCGACAGCGACCGTCGTCATACCGCCTCTTGCGCTACCTTCACGTCGATGCTGCGCCAGCAATACCAGCTCGCGACGCTCGCGAAGGGTCGCCACGGTGCGGCCAGCTCGATGGCCTCGCTCTTGCGCGGCAGTTCCGCCAAGCCGTGAAAGTTCCGCAGGGCCTGCCGCACGCCGAGATCGTCGTACGGGAGGACGTCAGGGCGTCCCAAACAGAAGATGAGATACATCTGCGCGGTCCAGATGCCGATTCCGCGTAGCTTGATCAGCCGCTCCACGATTTCATCGTCCGGCCGGGTCGCCAGCGCGCCGAAATCAAGGCTTCCGTCCAACACCTCCCCGGCCAATCCAAGCAGGTACGACGCCTTGCGCGCCGAATACCCGGCACGCCTCAGGCTCTCCTCGCCGCAGTCAGCGACCGCGGCCGGGGTGATGGGGGCAGGTTTGATGGTCCCTTCAAGCCGCCGCATGATCGAGCGGGCCGCAGCTCCCGAGATCTGCTGCGCGGTGATCGAGCGCACCAACATCGGAAAGGGCTCCGGTCGCAGCTCGAGGGTGCACGGGCCATGCTCGCGGACGAGTCGCGCCATGTGCGGGCAGGCTTGAGCGAGGTGCTCGTCGGCCTTGGTAAGCATTTCCGTTAGCTGGGTCATTTCAAATCTCGTCCCAAGACCGACACTCCTGCCATGCGGTAGGCCAGCAGCAACGCTCCGATCGCACCATCATGCGCAGGCGTCTCGACACGGCAGTTTCGCTGGTCGCAGCGGGACTTGAAGGATTCCAGCACCCTGCGGCTGCGGAACACGCCGCCTGAGTAATGCACCGCAACCTGCGCTCGTGGCAGTTCGAGCATTCCGGTCACGGTGACAGCTAGGTCACCCAAAGCACGGCCTGCCGCTTCCAAGACCTCGGCGGCGCAGCGGTCTCCGGCTTCGGCGGCCGTGTCGATGTCAGGGGCTAGACGTGCGATTCTGTCTCGCGGCCAGTCAGGCCCGTAGAAGCAATGCATGGCTTCGTTGACAGAGTCAGTGCCGGTGACACCAAGGAAAAGGTCCACGAGATTGGTCTGATCCCCCCAGCCTTCCTCCGCCGCCAAGGCGAGCTGCACGGCCTTGCGTACGATGCTGAACGCGCCGCCCTCATCCCCGAAGAGGTAGCCCCAGCCGCCGCAGCGAACCGTCGTGCCGGCAGCGTCCTTGGCGAGGGCGATCGAGCCCGTGCCCGCGATAACGATCGCGCCGGCCCCGGCTTGCACAGCGCCCTCGAGCGCGACCTCGGCATCGTCGAATACGCGGATTGCGTCAGCGCGGACGATCTTGGCAATCAGATCCCGCTTGTCAGCAGGACCGCCGCTCATGCCGAAGCAAGCTGCCTCGAATTCGGTCTCGCCAGGCAAGCCGGCCACGTCCAGCGCATCATCCACCACTGCGGCAACGGCGGTCCTGAGCTTGGACCGACCCTCGCTCTTCGACGCGTGGTTGCAAGGACCGGCCCTGCCCCGCCCCAACACCTTGCCGCCGGCATCTCCGATCACGGCCTTGGTCGAAGACTGGCCGCCGTCGACGCCGAGAAACAAGCGTCCCGCCGCCATCGGCTAGATTCCGATCGCGTTGCGGTAGCAATAGCGCATCAATAGCCGCCACTCTTGCATCTGCAGGTCGATCAAGTCACCCGCATCCGAGTTGCTGGCCGACGCTGCCGAGCAGCGGTCGACGAATGCGTAGGGGTCCCAAGGGGAGCCGGCCTGAGCCTCCAGCTGGCCGAACACGGGATGCGTGCCGACGCGTCGGAACCAGTACTTCGCATTGCTCCAATCGCCTTCTTGGCGATGCATGATCCCGTGCCAATAGCTTCCGGACGCGGACGGGATGCCCTGCGAGATCCTGTGGGACTCGTCCAGCGCCGAGAAATACAGGTAGAGGCCGGACTGGACGCACTTGGCAAAGTCGCGGTCCTTGATCGCGCCGCCCGCGAAGAGATCCTCGGACCTCAGCTGCCTGAGCTCGTCCAGTTGCGGGCCGTCCGCGGGAGCCCCGGGCACCAGCGGCATCGACCGCAGCATCGCGTCTCCAGGGGCTAGCAGCGAGCGGATGCGCGACCCGAGTTCGGACGATTCCAGTTGCATGTGGTTCTCTACGTTAGCGAGCCCCGCGGAGTTGGGTCAATCGCTGCCGCTAAGGCAAGCTTGGCACGGGCGCTCCAGATAATCCCGGCAGGACCGAAAACACCGCCAGCGCCACCGAGAGCCCGATCAGCAGCACCACGGCGGCCCAAGCGACGAGATTGTACAAGGGCCCGTTGGTCCACTCGTGCATCAAGTCCTTGCGGTTGACGAGCTTGAGGACGATGATCATCACCACCGGCAGCAGGATACCGTTCAGAACCTGGGAGAGCAGGATCATCGGCACGATGGGGAAATCCGGGATCAGCACCACGCCCGCACCGAGCGCGATCAGCAGCGTATACATCCAATAGAACGACGGAGCCTCGTCGAAGTCGTGGTCGACGCCCGACTCCAGGCCGAGCCCCTCGCAAACCGTGTAGGCGGTGGACAGCGGCAAGATGCTCGACGCGAACAGCGAGGCGCACAGCAGGCCGCCTGCGAACAGGACGTACGCATAGGCTCCGAGCGGCCTGAGGGCTTCGGCGGCCTCCGCGGCGCTGGCAATGGGTCGCGGCCCCTCCTCCCAGATCGCGCCGGCACAGGCCACGATGATGAAGAACGCGACCGCCGCCATCATCACGCAGCCTGCGATGACCTCGATGCGCGTGTCGCGGTACTGAGTGCTGTCGATGCCCTTCTCGACAATGGCGGCCTGCAGATAGAACTGCATCCAAGGAGCCACCGAAGTGCCGACAAGGCCGACCAGCACCGCGACATACGAGCGATCCGCCAGCAGCGCCGGACGGACGGTGCTGCTCAACGCAGCGCCCCAGTCCGGCTCGACCAAGATGGCCGAGATTACGTAGGCGACATAGAACACGCTGGCGGCAAGGAAGACCTTTTCGACGCTTTGATAGGTCCCCTTGACGACCAAGAACCAAACCAGCAGCGCTCCAAGTGGCACGGACACATAGCGACTGACGGGCAGCAGCTCCATCGCGCCCGCGACGCCCGCGAAATTGGCCGCGATGTTGGTGAAATTCACCACTAGGAGCAGGCCCATGACGATCACCGTCATGCGCAGACCGAACTCCTCGCGAATCAGGTCCGAGAGGCCCTTGCCAGTGACCGCGCCCATCCGCGAGCACATCTCCTGGTTCACCACCAGCAGCAGCGTGATCGGCAGCAGTGTCCACAGCGGCACATAGCCCCAGCGCGCACCAGCTTCCGAGTAGGTGAAAATGCCGCCCGCGTCGTTGTCGACCATGGCGGTGATGAAGCCCGGCCCCAGGACGGCCAAGAATGTCAGCAGCCGCCCGCGCATGCGCCTGAGCACAGCCATCTAGAGTCCCCGGTCCAGCTCCGGGATCAGCATCCCTATGACATCGTCGGCCGTAATCGCGCCCTGCAAACGGCCGTCTTCATCCACCACCGGCAGGGCGTAGAGGTTGTACTTGTCAAACAGCTCGACCACTTCATCCGCCGCCGCATCCATGGAAACTCGGACAGTCTCGCGGTAAGCCAGCGAGATGGCCGGGGCGTCCGGCATGGCCACGGCCAGGCGGCCGAACGGTACCGAGGCCACCAAGCGGCCGTCCGGTTGCACCAAGAAGACGTGCGTCAGCCGCTTGAGCTGGGAATCGTCGCCGCGCAAGTTCTCGATGATGTCGGCCACGGTCGCATCCGAAGGCTGGGCCAGATGGCGCGTGCCCATCATCCCGGCGGCGGTGTCATCCTCGTACTCGAGCAACTCGGACACCTCGTCGGCGGGCTCGGGCTCCATGTCGCGGACAATCTCCTCGCGCTCGGTCTCGTCGAGCTGGGCGAGCGCGTCGGCGGCTTCCGCCGGGTCCATTTCTTCGAGGATGTCCGCCGCGCGGCCCGAGTCCAGCGACCGCAGGATCGATTTCTTGACGGTGGACTTGACCTCTTCGAGCGTCTCGGCCGCAACCTCTTCGTCGAGCGTCTCGAACAGGGCCTCGCGCTCTTCGGAGCCGAGTTCTTCGACAATATCGGCCAAGTCGGCAGGATGGATGCCCTCCAGCCGATCGTGCGAGATCAGCAGCCGGAGGCGCCGCTGCGGATCCGGCTCGACAATGTTGCAGGCCTCCCACGGGATCGAGTTGGGGGGCAGCCGGTCTTGAATCGCGCGGATGGTCCGGTTAGGAAGGATCCCCTCGGTCAGGCGCCGGAACGCGCCCTGCATCCCCACCCCGACCTCATGGACCCACAGCTGTTCATTGCCGTTCTCGGTGATGCGCAAAGCCAGGTCGTTGACGCGCACCACCTTGCGGCCGTTGACATCGATGATCTGCTGGTCCAAGAGATCCTTGGTCAACAGCAGGTGGTAGTCGTCCCCGTAGTACGGCGCGAAGTTCTCGTCGGAAAGGTGGATTCCCTCCTCGTCGAATGTCCGGATCTGGTCCCAGCGGATCGCAAATTTCGTGCGGCCGCTGCCAAACAAGTAGCGCGATATGCGCTGAGGGTGCTCTCTAGGGAATACAGCGGCTTCGCGCACGCGCCCAATCCTGGCGCCGTGCGGTCCGATCAGCCGCAGGCCGGTCAGCTCGGTCAAATAGACCAGCCGCGGGAATTCTGTCCGTGCACTCTCCATGGCCATGCAGCCGAGCGTGCGACAGCCGCGCCGCAGCGCGGCCGAGCCACACCGGCCTCGCGCTCGCCTCGCGACTTCCAGGGTCGTCAAGCATCGTTGACGCGGACTCCTCCCTAGAACCCATAATGCCCCAGAGGGCGAACCGGCGCAAGCCCTTCAGGCCGGTCAGCGTCGAAGCCGGCCTCGATCCGCAACAGGCGGTTGTACTTGGCGAGCCGTTCGGAGCGGGTCACCGAGCCGACCTTGATGTGGCCCGCGCCGGTCGCGACGGCGAGGTCGGCCAGGAAGCTGTCCTCGGTCTCGCCCGAACGCGCCGACACCACGGCTGCGAATCCCGCTTCCGCGGCCCGGTCCACGACCTGCAGCGTCTCGCTCAACGTCCCGACTTGGTTCATCTTCACCAGCACCGCGTTGGCCGCTCTCTCGGCTACGGCTCGCTCCAGCCTGGCGGGGTTGGTGGCCAAGAGGTCGTCGCCGATCAGAGCGCAACGCTCTCCCAAGCCTGCGCAAGCTCGCTTCCAACCGTCCCAGTCGTCTTCGGCCAGCCCGTCCTCGATCGATACGATCGGGTACCGGGAGACCCACTGCCGGAACAGCTCGACCATGCCGTTACTGTCGAGCTTGCGTCCTTCGCTGGACAGGCAATAGGCGCCATCGCGGTAGAAGTGGGAGGCCGCGGCGTCGATCGCGATTGAAACCTGCCGCCCAGGCTCGTAGCCGGCGGACTCGATGGCGCGGACCATGTATTCCAAGGCCTGTTCGTTGGAATCGAGGCGCGGCCCCCAGCCGCCCTCGTCGGCGACGCCTGCCGGCGCTCGCCCGTCTGACTCCAGCAGCTCGCCCATGCTTCGATGGACAGCGGCTGCCGCTTCCAGGGCTTCGGCGAACGTGGCTGCCCCGTGCGGCAGGGCCAGGAAGTCTTGGAACTCGATCTGGCTCCCCGCGTGCAGCCCTCCCGAGAGGACATTCACCATCGGCACGGGAATCTTCGCCGGCCGGCCGTCGGCCAGCAGGCGCCACAGGGGCAGACCGGCCGCCTTGGCGTGCAGGCGGGCCAAGGCGCACGAGACGGCCAGGATCGCGTTGGCTCCCAGGCGCGACTTGTCCGGAGTGCCGTCGAGCTCGATCATGGCACGGTCGGCGCGGTCGCGCTCGTCGATCGGCCAGCCTCGCAACTCGTTGGCGATGGGTCCGTTAACACTCTCGGCCGCCCGCAAAACGCCGCGCCCGGCATAGGCGTCCGGCGAGCCATCGCGCAGTTCCTTGGCTTCGTGCCGTCCGGTCGAAGCCCCTGACGGAACCTGTGCCGAAGCCGTCGTGCCGTCTTCCAGCGAAGCCTCGGCCTCGACCGTTGGATTGCCGCGCGAGTCGAGCACTTGAAGCGCCCGCAGGGTCTTCAGCCGCGCAGCCATCAATTCAGGCTACCAGCGCACCTGATATTGAGTGGTCAAAGGCGGGGTGATGCCGTACTATGAGTTGCAGATATGCCTACCACACCAAGCCTTAGCCGCCGTACTTTCGTCGCCGGCGCTACTGCGGCAGCCGCCGCCCGCCAGGCTCTGACCGCGAAGAGCGCCGCCCGGATCGTCGGTGCCAACGAGCGGCTGCATGTCGGCGTGATCGGTGCCGGCGGCAACGCCAACGGCCACATGCGGGCCCTGAAGAGGCTAGCCGAACCCGACAACGTCGAGATCGCCGCGGTCTGCGATATCTACGACCCGCGCCGCGAGGCAGCGGCCGAGTTCACTGGCGGCAAGCCGTTCAAGGACTACCGTCGGCTGCTGGAGCATTCCGGCCTGGACTACGTGACCATCTCGGTGCCCGAGCACTGGCACGCGCCAATTACCCTGGACGCGGCCGACGCGGGCCTGCACGTCTACGTCGAGAAGCCGCTGACTTACTCGATCGACGAGGGGCTGGCGGTCGTGAAGAAAGTGCGGAGCAGCGGGATCGCCCTGCAATGCGGCATCCAGGGCATGTCCGACGACTCCTACGAGACCGCCGCCGACTTGATCAAGCAAGGGGCCATTGGCAAGGTAGTGATGGCCCACATCGATTACTCCCGCAACCATCTCGAGGACTTCTGGGTCAAGGATCCGGATCCAGACGTCAACCCCGGCGTCAATCTCGACTGGAAGACTTACCTCGGCAAGGCCAAGAAGCGGCCTTGGGATCCCGCCCGCTTCTTCTCGTGGCGCCGCTACTGGGACTACTCGGGCGGCATCGCCACCGACCTGTTCGTGCACCGGCTCGCGCGAATCGTTCGCGCATGCGGCTTGACGGTGCCTTCGCGAGTGGTCGCGACCGGCGGCCAGTATTTCTTCAACGGCGGAGCGGAGGTGCCCGACACGTTCAACGCCCTGCTGGAGTATCCCGAAGGCGTCAACGTTCTGCTGGTCTCATCCTTGGCGAATCAGTCAAAGATCCGCCACGTAATCCGCGGCAACAAGGGCACGATTGAGTTCACCCGGGACGGCTTTAGCCTAGAGCCGGAACCGATCCACAAGAACGATGTCCAGACCCGCCTGCACCAGAAGAGCGGCCGCGAGGACATGGCGCTGCACCACCACAACCTTCACAACGCGATCCGCGCCGGCGAGGCCCTCAAGTGCGACGCCGAGTTCGCGTTTAACGTCTCGATGGCTTGCCAGATGACGGTTGAATCGTTCCGCAGGAAGAAGTCTCTGGCCTGGGATCGACGCAGGCAGCGAATCGTCAAGACCTAGCTCAAGACCCAGAAAAGAGGGGAATGTGAGCTGTTTGCTAACTTTGCTAACATCGTGACATGGCTAGTATTTCCCCGTCTGACTCTGATCGAAGCTCCGGCTCGCGCCTAGGCAGCACAACTCGCCTGATTGGAGATATCGTCTCGGACGAGCCACTATTGATCGCCGGTAAGTTCAAGGGAAGCATCGAGTCCAAGTCGAACGAAGTCACCGTGGCCGAGAACGCCGAGGTCGAAGCGGACATAGTTGCCGCCAAGGTCTCGGTTTCAGGCCATGTCAAGGGCAGCGTCACGGGGCTGAAGGGCGCTAGGTTCACTGGTACCGCGGTCATGACGGGGAGATTGACCACGACCAGCGAGTTCGTCGTCGAGAAGGGCGCGGTCTTCCGCGGCCAGGTCGACTACATGTCCGAAGGTACGAACAACAAAAAGTAACAGCATTACGGACGGCTCCGGGCATCAGCAGGCAGGCTTGCGAGCCTTGATGCTCTTCACTACATCGAGATAGTGCGGGGTGACGGATTCCACCTCGAACCCGGCCTTGCGAACGTTGGCAACCGTGGGCCGGTTCATCGCGGGCCCGTAGCGGCGCGTGAACGGCGTGCACATGTGCAGCATCGCGTTGAACGGGAACCAGCGGCTGCCGGTATGCTCGAACATGCGCAGCGTGCCGCCCGGGCGCAACACGCGCCTGAGCTGGGACAGGCCCTCGACAGGCTCCGATACCGAACAGAACGTGCATGAGGTGTAGGCCTGGTCGAAAGACTCGTCTTGGAAGGCCAGCTGCCGAACGTCCATTTGGTGCAACCGGATCTGTCCGTCGTACTCACGGCTGCGCATGGCGGCGCGCTCCAGCATCCGCTCGCTCACATCCACCGCCTCGATCGAGCGGCCGGGCGGGAAGAACTGAAAATCGATGCCCGTCCCGGCAGCAACGAATAGCACCCTTCCGTTCATGCCGCCAAACAATTCGGTCTTGAAGCGCGCCCAGCGACGCTCGGCGGCACGTGCGATGAAGCCATCGTAGGATCCAGCCGCGCCGTTCCACTTCGCGCGGTCAGTCAGGGACATTCGCTACCCCACCTGCGCAACGCCCAGTCGGCACATGCAGTCGCCAGAGACGTAGCCGCGCCGCAGGCCAGCCCCAGCAGCATCAGACCGAAGATATCGGATCGGACTTCGTTCACGGCAGCCATTCCACCGGCCATGCCGGCCAGCATCCCGCCCAGCATGATCTGGAGCATCGGCTCAATCATCCCCAGCCAGAGTCCGGCGACGAGCCAGCACGGAACCGCCAGAACCATTCCTGCCAGCATGCCCGCAGCCATTGCCGCCCAAGCCGCCCATCCTGCTGGCACCACTAATCCCGCAATGGCCGCAATCAGCGCGCATGCCGCGGAGGTCGCCAAGAGGTCCCCGACGATGAAGCGGCCGCGACCGCCGACGGCACACACCGAAGCTATCCCTCGCGCTGAGCGGCGGCGAGGTAGCGCGCCACTTTCTGCGGATCCTTTACGCCGGGACGGGACTCCAGCAAAGAACTGGCGTCAACGCCCCACGGACGGACAGCGCGCACGGCATCTTCCACGTTTCCGCCGTGCAGTCCGCCCGCCAGCACGACCTTGCCGTAGCGCTTGGCGGGCACAGCCAAATGCCACGGAAACGTGGTGCCGGTGCCGCCGTGACTGCCCTCCACGGCAGTGTCCAACAGGAACGCCTCGACCTCGAACTCGCCGAGCCTCGCGTCGTCGAGTTGCGATCCGACCCGAACGGCCTTCCAGATCTTCAGACCGCCCCCCGCAGCCCTGCGCAGCGAATCGCAATCTGCCGGGCTCTCGTCTCCGTGCAGCTGCGCAACATCGAGGCCGGCCCGGCCTGCCGTATCGGCCACGGCTGCAGGACTCTCAGACACGAAGACACCGACCTTTAACACGTCCTCTGGCAGCGCTTCCACGATTTCGCGGGCGCTTTCCGGCGTCACGGCACGCAAGCTGCGCGGATAGAAAATCAGGCCGATCGCATTCGCGCCGGACCGCGCCGCATGGACGGCGTCCGCAGGGCGGGTGACGCCGCAGACCTTGCGCAGCGCCGGTGGCGAACCCTCGAACATTGGCTTCAGCGTAGCAGCGCCAGCGACGCAGCTCTCCGGAACGGCGGCGTATCAGCCGCGGCCGAGCTGCACGCGGATTTCCGCGGGTAAGGGCGGTATCCGCCCGACAGCCTCTAGCCGCTCCAAGTGCGCGATGACCTGCCGCACCGCAAGCGGCCGTGCGCGGGGATCGATTTCGTCGTATACCGTATCCAGCATCGCTGCGGGCTCGCGCTGGCCGGCCTGCCAGGCATCGAAGACGCGATCTTCGCGCCATAGCCTGTGCTTCCGCGCCGCCATCAAGGCTTTGCGAGCGTCCCGCATCATCGTCCCGTGACTGGGCAGAATGACCCTCGCCCCCAGACCTGCCATCCTTTCGAGCGACTCCAAGTATTCGATCATGCTCCCGTCCGGAGGGTTGATGACCACAGTCCCGTAGCCGGAAAGCATGTCGCCGCACAGCAACGTGAGCGTCCGCTCCTCGAAAAAGCACAGGTGGCCGCTGGCGTGTCCGGGCGTGTGCAGGACTCTGATTCTCAGCGGCGGGCTGCCGGCGAGCGTGACAAGCTCGCCGCCCTCAAAGCGCCGGTCGATGCGCAATCCCGCCTTGGCAAGCCGCGCAGCCGTAGATGGGTGCGCCCAGACCGGCACGTCGAACTGGCGGCGCAGCGCTTCGACCCCTCCCACGTGGTCTTCGTGATGATGGGTCAGCCAGATTCCGCATAGCCGCCCGCCTGTGCGCTGCGCTTCCTCGTCAACGATCTCAGCCAGCCGGCGTTGCGCCTCCGGCAAGGGCGAGCCAGGATCGATCGCGACCAACTCAGAGCTACCGACCAGCATGGCGTTCGTATGAGTGGCCGGGGGCAGCGTCCGGGCCTCCAGAGGAATCGCGCGGATACCCGGCCGGAATTCGATCGAATGGGGCGAGTTCGGCTGGTGGGACTGCGAGCGCCATAGAAGGTCGCGCCCGTCCGGGCCATGCTCGGCAAGCACTCGAATCGTTTCCAGAGTGGGCTGCGCCAGCAGCACATCACCCTGGTCCCAGCGGAGCAGCGCCTCGTCGGCTCGAATCCACTCGCCGCTTTCCAACTCTCCCGGGATGACTGCGGGCTGGCTGACCTCGTCGCGCTCCCACTCCAACAGGAAGAACGTCGCATCGAAGCGGACCGGCGATAGGGGGGGCGTGACCCAGCGCCCCGCAAAGCGCAGTCGCGAGGCGTCCAGCGCCAGCGCGTGGCTGCGCAGCCACGCGCCAAAGTCAAGCGTATCTGCCAGCAGCTGGTCGCGAGCCCGATCGAGCTCACCGACGCTCGGCAATCTTCCCAAGACTGCCAAGATGCCCGTCTCTTCGAACAGCTCGCGCAACGCGCAAGCCGTGTGGGGCGCGGGCTGGCCGGAGCGGTTGTAGGCATCGCTGCCATCGACCGAACCGGTAGCCGGGACCGCGCCGTCGGTTTCGGACAGGCGGCCGCCCGGGAACGCATGCCAGCCGCCCATGAAGCGCAGCGACTCAGACCGGTGAACCCAGAAGATCTCGCAGGTCCCGTCAGGCGCCGAACGGTAGGGGATCACCCCCGCCGACAACCGCGGCGTCGAAGGCCGGGGAGAAGAGGAGGGCTCGACCTCGCCCCGTGGCGAGCTGGCGCGAGGCGGCAAATCCTACCGTATCACGGGGCGAAGCGCATCAAGCGAGCGCCTGGTGGATGAGCTTGCCGCCGTTGACGGTTGCACGCTCGGAGCGGCCATTGTGCAAGTAGGTCAGGCTCAGGTGGTCAAGGCCCAACAGATGCAAGATGGTCGCGTGGATGTCGTGCACGTGGTACGGCGACTCCTCGGCGCGCAAGCCAAGTTCGTCGGTGGTGCCGACCGTTTGGCCGCCCTTGATGCCGCCGCCCGCCATCCAGATGGTGAAGCCCCAAGGGTTGTGGTCGCGGCCGTCGCCTTCCTCGTTGAACGGCGTCCGCCCGAACTCGCCGCCCCAGATCACCAAGGTCTCGTCCAGCATCCCGCGTGACTTCAGGTCTGTGAGCAGTCCGGCGATCGGCTTGTCCGAGACGCCGCACCACTTGGTGTGGTTCTCTTCGATCTTCCGGTGCGCGTCCCAGCCCCCGCAGTAGGCCTGGACGAAGCGAACGCCCCGCTCCACGAGCCGGCGCGCCAGCAACAGGTTCCGGCCGTAGATCGCGGTGTGCTCCTGGCCCATGCCGTAGAGTTCCTTGGTCGCCTCGCTCTCTTGGGCCAAGTCGACCGCTTCCGGCGCGTGCGCCTGCATGCGAAACGCCAATTCGTAGGACTGCAGTCGCGCGTCCAGCTCGTTCTCGTGCGGGAACTTTTTCTTGTGGTGGCGATTGAGCGCTGCCAGCAGGTCCAACTTGCCGCGCTGCTGACGCTCGCCGATGGATTCGGGAGTTTCGAGATTGAGGATCGGAGCGCCCTCTTGCTTGAACAGCGTGCCCTGGTAGGCGGCGGGGAGGAATCCCGCGCTCCAGTTCTTGGAGTCGCCGTTGATGCGCACCTCGTCGTTGAGAATGACGTAGGTTGGCAGGTTGCGATTGGCCGATCCCAGCCCGTACGTCACCCACGCCCCCATCGAGGGGCGCCCGGCCAGGATGGAGCCTGTGTTCATCTGGCAAACCGAACCGACATGGTTCAAGCCGTCAGCAGTGCAGGAACGAATGACCGCCAGGTCATCCACGTGCTCGGCGACGTGGGGATACCAATCCGACACCCACAAGCCGCTCTCGCCGTGCTGGGCCCACTTCCGCTTGGATGGCATCAGCGTGTTGTGCGCGGTGCCCGGCATGGCCGTCAGCGGCCGGCCGTAGGACTCTGGCATGGGCTGGCCCGCATACTTCTCCAAGGCCGGCTTCGGGTCGAACGTGTCCATGTGGCTCGGACCGCCCTCCATGAAGCACCAGATCACCGACTTGGCCCTTGGAGCGTGATGCGGATCCCGGGGGGCAAGCGGATCCCGGGCCGCATGTCCGTGCTGGGCTTGGACGGCCGCTAGCGCCAGTGCGCCCAATCCGCCGCTGGCTTGGCTCAGGAACGCTCGACGCGACCTCGCAGCCATCGAATCGCCGGCCCGTTGGGACATGTCAGTATCTCCTCGCCAAGACTCCGGTTGTCTCAGTTCTTGAATACGAACTCGTTCGAGTTCAGCAGCATGTGGGCGAAATCCACCACTGCGGCAGCCTCCTGCTGGCTCATGCCAGCGGGAAGGACGTCCGGCAGCAACAGCGGCTCGCCGGCGGCAGCGCGCTCGGCAATGATGCCGCGCTGGGTCTCGAAGAACGTCAGCACCGTATCCTTCTCCCAGCCATCGGGCTGCCGCGAATACGTCAAGCGGAAGCCCTCCTGGATCTGCCGGTCACGATCGGCACCCGCGGTGTCCAAGATCCGTCCGGCCAGCCCCTGCGCCCAGCCCAGCGTGTGCTCGCTATTGAGCAGGGCCAATGCCTGCGGCGCAGTCGTAGTCAGAGAGCGGCGCGCGCACGACTCGTGCGTATCGGGCATGTCGAACGACTCCAACATCGGGTAGCGCGAATTCCGGCGCACGAACACGTACACGCTGCGGCGGTCTTGGGCATGCTGGCTTTCCGGCACGTCCCACCCGCCACGCGGCTGGGACGCTCCCATGGGAAGCTTGGGAAAGACGCTCGGTCCGCCGACCTGGTGGTTAAGGCGGCCGGCCACCGCCAGCATCGAATCGCGGATCACCTCGCCTTCGAGCCGCTGGGGAGGGAATCGCCACAATAGCCGATTCAGGGGATCCTCTTCGGAGGCGGCTTGCCTGAATTCGGAAGACTGCTGGTAGGTTTGCGAATTCATGATCAGCCGGTGCATCTGCTTGATGCTCCAGCCGCTGCGCCGGAACTCCACCGCCAGCCAATCCAGCAGCTCGGGATGCGTTGGACGCTCGCCCATGAGGCCGAAATCGCTGGGCGTGCGCACGATGCCTTGCCCGAAGTGGTAGTGCCACAGTCGATTGGCCATCACTCGAGCAGTGAGCGGGTTGTCGGCACCTGTCAGCCAGCCCGCCAGCGCCGTGCGACGTCCCGACGAGCGCCCGTCCAAGGCGGGAGCGTAAGTCGCGGGGCCCGGGGCCAGCAGGGTCAGATAGCCTGGCTCGACTTCCTCCAGCGGGGCCGCGTAGTTGGCGAACGACAGGACGTGCGTCGCCGGGGCCTCCGGCCCCAGTTCGCGGATGCCCATGCCGACGGGCAACGGCGCGGGCTTCACATTGTCAAAGTCGGCCAGCGCCTCTTCTAGTTCGCGGTAGCGCTCCTTGTCCTCCTTGGGCAGCGAATTCGACAGCCTGGCATCGTTGTGGTAGCGCATCTGCCACATGTGCTGCTGGAACAGCAGCCTCTCGTACATCGAGCGCTGTCGCGCGTTCTTGCGGAAAGCCTGCTGTGTCTCGGGGGAGCGCCGGTTCACTTGCGTCTCGAAGGCATCCGCGCGCTTGGCGTCGAGCAATTCGTCCATCTGCGACCGGATATCGCGAGTGGCCTCTTCCCATTTCGCTTGCTGGAGTTTGCGCTCGGCTCGTTGCTGCTCGGTCAGCAGGTGGATCTCATCATCGGTGGCCACGTTGGTGAAGAACGCCTGCAAGCGGTAGTAGTCGCTTTGCAGAATCGGATCAAACTTGTGGTCGTGGCACTTCGCACAGCTGTAGGTCAGCCCTAGGAACACGCTGCCGACCGTATCGGTGATGTCCAGCAGAACCTCTTGGCGCCGCTGCATCAAGATCGCTGCGTTGGACTCGTCGGCATAGTGGCGGTTGAATCCCGTGGCAATACGGGCCTGGGGGTCGCTCGGCCACAGCTCGTCTCCGGCGATCTGCTCTTGGACGAAGCGGTCGTAGGGCTTGTCGCTGTTGAGCGACTCGATCACGTAGTCGCGGTAGCGCCAGGCGTTAGGACGGGTCTCATCCGACTTGAAGCCCTCGCTCTCGGCATAGCGCGCTAGGTCGAGCCAGTGCCGCGCCCAGCGCTCGCCGTAGCGCGGCGACGCCAGCAGGCGGTCGACCACCTTGGCGAAAGCATCCGGCGAATCATCCTCTACAAACGCCTGCACCTCAGCCGGAGTGGGCGGCAGGCCGTGCAAGTCGAACGTCGCCCGGCGGATCAGCGTGGTCCGGTCCGCCCTCGCGGCCGGCCGGATGCCCTCGCTACGCAGGCGCGCCGACACGAACGCATCGATCGGGTGATTGGTGTTGGATGCCGGCATCTCCGGCTCGGCTACTGGCTGGAAAGCCCAGTGCGAGCGCTGGTTCTCTGGGAAGTTTGGCTCACCCGCAATACTCGCTGTCGCACCCGAGACAGTCGCGACGCAGGTCAATACGGCACCGCAGCAGAGGATAGGTCCGATCTTGCGAGACATGATGAAGTTCAGCGCAATGGCTGGCGCAACAGCCCCGCGCAATCACACTATCCGGTGTTTGCATATATATTGTCAAGGCCGGTCCCGCGGAAAACTGTGATTTGCAACGTGGGTGCCGATGACTTTTTTCAGCAAATTGCCGGTCAGGCAGTGACCGAGCAGACGGCGATCTGGAACCGGCCGCGCCTGTATCCGGCCAGCAGGCCGGCACCGCATTCGGTGCCATGGGCCGGACAGCGGCTGGCTGATAGAACGGTTAGCCGCTGCAAAAAAAGTCTGATGGCCCGGAATGACAACGGCTTCGACGGCCAGAGGCTATTATGGGCTGTACATTCGATGAAACGCTTGGTCTTCGTCCTAGTGCTGTGCGTCGCAAGCCCGGTTTGGGCCGGTGACGAAGGGTTCAACGGGCGATGGGTGATCGAACCGCTAGGTGAGAACAACGGGCGCGTCATGTGGCTGGAGATCAGCGGTGCTGGCGCGGGACCGATCTCCGGATTCATGGTTGGCGGAGGCCCGGGCGGACAGCTCGACCCGATCCACAGCGCCAAGATCGAAGGGGGGCAGCTTGCGTTTCACCTCGAGCGCGTCTTCCGCCGGGATGAGAGCCGCTTGATCAAGACTCCCGTCGTCGCGGCGTTGCGGGGTGACGTCCTGCACGGTGCCGCCATGCGCGGACAAGGCACCGTCCTCTGGGTGGGCAAGCGGGCCCCGGTTCTGCTCGATCGCGACGATGGCTCGTGGAAGCAGTCCGAGCCGGTCGCGCTCTTGAACGGTAGAGATCTGAGCGGATGGCACACCCTGCGGCCCGGACGCGAAGAAGGCTGGTACGTCGAAGACGGCGTTCTCAAGAACCATCGGCGCGCTGACTTACTGGTTTCCGACCAATCGTTCTGGAACTTCCGCCTGCAAGTCGAATTTCTCGTGCATCCCGACATGAACGGGGGCATCGGCCTGCGCGGCCGCTATGAGATCCAGATCCTCGACGATCACGGCACTCCCGCCAGCGACCACGGCAACGCGGCGCTCTACGGCCGCATCGCACCCGCTGTAAACGCCAGCCGTCCGGCAAGGGAGTGGCAGTCGCTGGACGTGCGCCTAGTCGGACGCGAACTCACCATAGAGCTCAATGGCGTCAAGACCATTGACCGCAAGACCATCGACGGCTTCACGGCGATGGCCACGGACTGGCGCGAAGACATGCCGGGCCCGATCACCCTGCAGGGAGACCACGGCGCGGTAGAGTTCCGAAAGATCGTGGTTACTCCGCTAGCGCAGTGACGAGGTCTCGCGCAGCGACCCTCGCGGCCGTTGCCGCGCTGGCCATAGCGCTCTACCTGCTGCCCATTGGCGACCGCGGGCTGATCGGCCCCGACGAGCCGCGCTACGCGTCGATCTCCCGCGAAATGGCCGAGTCCGGCGACTGGGTAACGCCAAGGCTGTGGGGCGAGGCATGGTTCGAAAAGCCGGCCATGCTCTTTTGGATGGGAGGCTTCGGATATACCGCCGGCCTAGAGTCATACACGAGGGTGCCGGTGGCGCTGCTCAGCCTCGGATTCCTAGCGTTCTTCTTCTGGCGGGTACGGGCGCACTTTGACGGCGAGACGGCCGTCACCGCGACTTGCCTGCTTGCCACGTCGGCCGGCTGGATCGCGTACTCCGATGCGGGGGTCTTTGACGCCCCCCTCACTGCGTTCACCTCTGCTGCCCTGCTGTGCCTGCTGCCTTGGGCTTCCTCTCACGACCGGAGCCGGCCAGCCGAGATGGCGGCATTCGGCGCTCTGCTCGGATTCGGGGTGCTGAGCAAGGGGCTCGTGGCGTTGGTGGTCGCGGCGATCGCCTCCGTGCCAGTACTCGTCCAGAGGCCCCGAGCCCTGCTGGACTTGTTGCGTCCAGCGCCAGTCGGTGCGTTCTGTCTGGCCTGCCTGCCGTGGTACATCGCGTGCTATTGGGCGAACGGGCAGGCGTTCATCGACGAGTTCATCGTCCGACACCACTTCGAGAGATTCGTAAGCTCGTCCCTGCAGCACGTTCAGCCGTGGTGGTTCTACCTACCGGTACTAGCCCTTTTCCTGCTGCCGTGGACGCCGCTGGCGCTGTCCCTGCGATGGGAAACGCTGTCCGCCGGAACCAGCCGCCGCTTTCTGGCCTGCTGGGCACTGGGACCGCTCCTGCTCTTCTCCGTCGCGGTGAACAAGCTGCCTGGCTACATTCTGCCCAGCCTGCCTCCGCTGGCCATTCTGCTCGCAATCCAGTGGAAGGCCAAGGCCAGCAGGCCGCTGCTGGTTGCAGCGGGGGCGACGTTGCTGTTGGTTCCGCTGGCGGGCACCCTGCTGCCGGGGGCGCTGGCCGACGGGATCCGAAGGGCATGGGCAGGGCTTGATTCCGCCAGCATTCTGGCAGGGGCTGCGGCTGGCATCGCTGCGTTGGCGGTGGCATCGATCATGGCGCTGAAGACCTCACGCGAGCGGTCAATCCCGGCTGTGTGCGCGATCGCGGCGCTCACGCTTGCGGCGCTGAAGTTTCAAGCCTTCCCGGCGATCAGCCTGCAGGCCGGCACGCAAGAGTTCGTGGCCAGCGAACGGACTCGTCTGGCAAAGGCGTGCATCGGCGACATACGACGCCACGCGGCCTACGGCATTTGGCACTACAGCGGCTACTCGGTTCCCGACTGCGAGCAAGTTCCGGCCGCGTTCAGAATCGAAGGCGACCCTCCTGTGATCGTGCCGAATCAAGCGGCAGACGCCGCGCCCCGCTCCTCTAGCGAGTGAAGGGCCCAGCGCCGCGCGTGAAAGAGGCTACATGCCAGGGGGGTTAGCGTCCGGGACCGAAGGCAGGTACAGGGGCCGGGCGGTCTTGGCCGCCGGGCGGTTGAGGACTTCGTTCGCAGCGTTCAGCAGATTCTTGCGAGTGACCTGACCGACCAGCCGACCGTCGCGCAGTACCGGCAATCTACGCTGGGTGCTTTCGCGGAAGATGGCCGCGACGCTGAACATGTTGATCGACTCGTCGATCGTGCGCGCTTCCGAGTCCATGAACGCCGACACGGTCCACTCCGGCCCGGACGCCTCTTTGCGCTTGTTGAGCGAGCGGACTAAGGCGTGCGAGGCAACCAGCACGTTGTGGCGGCTGATCTGGCCGACCACGCGGCCATCGCGAACGACGACCAAGCGCCGATACGCGGTCTGGAGGAACATTTCCACGACTTCCAAGAAATCGAGGTCTTCGCCGATCACAAGTCCCGAGTCCTGTGTCATATAGCGGCGAATCTGCGCTCCCGGCAGGTTGTCGTAAATCGCATCAATCAGGACCCTCATGCTGTGGGATTCGGAAAACACCCCCAAGAAGCGACCTTGCCCGTCGACAACGGGCGCTCCCGAAATGCGATGCGAGAGCAGGAAGTTGACGGCGTCGAACGCATCCATTTCCGGCTGGAGCATCCACAGCTGCTCGGTCATCAGCTCGCCGCTGCTGAGTCGGCGGCCGCCGAGGTCGTTCGACCTGAGGCGATCGGAGAGGCTCGAGAGCACGCTTAGGCAACAACGCTCGGTGAAGATCCCCAAGTAGGATCGGTCAGGGCCAACGACGGGAGCACCCTTGACATTCACATGGATCAACTTGTGGACACTGTGCAGGGCTGGCGCCTCCGGGTCCAGAGTGACCAGCTTCGTGACCATAAAGTCCCGTGCGGTCTTCATTGCTCCAGCCTTGACCGATCGGGACGATTCCGCGCGTGAACGTTTGCAGACAGCCGAAAACCATCCATCGGCTAAGGCGCTTCAAGTATGCAGCGGCATCATTCTGAAGTCAACCGCAGCAGCGCCGGGGACGGCTTCTCGCGAAAACGGCGCGGAGAGCTATGCGAGCTCTTCCATCACCGTGTCAAGCGCGCTCTTGGGAGGCCGCAACCGGTCTTGGCCGAGCTGGGCCAGTGGCACGTCGTCTAGGTTCAGGATCTCGGTGAAGCTTGGCTGGTCCGTGCTGACATACAGAACGCCGGTCAGGATCTGCCCCTCTTCCGTTGCCAGCTCGATGCGATCAAGAGCCTTCAGGCGACTGGTCGGATCGTAATCTTCCTCGAGCTTCTCCAAACGCAGCATGGAGCCATCGTGCATCTCGACCTCGTACACGGTGCCCGGGGCGAACTCGCCCTGCAAGTGGATTTCCTCGAAGTGCGGCACGAAGCCGATCGACTGCAGCGGAACCTTGTTCTCGCGCACGTACTTGTAGCTCTTCGTCGAGCCGACATGGTCGTTGAACGTCACGCAGGGAGACACCACGTCCAGCACGGCTGTGCCGCGATGGGCCAGCGCCGCCTTGATGATGGACTGCAGCTGCTTCTTGTCCCCGGAGAACGAACGCGCCACGAACGTCGCGCCCAGCTGCACCGCCAGCCCGCAGGTGTCGATCGGCGGCAGCTCGTTGGCGATACCGGACTTTGCCGTAGAGCCCAAGTTGGCGGTCGCTGAGAACTGCCCCTTGGTCAATCCATAGCAGCCGTTGTCCTCAATGATGTAGATGACCGGGACGTTCCGGCGCATCATGTGCACGAACTGCCCGAGTCCGATCGAAGCGGTGTCGCCATCGCCGGAAACCCCGAGCGCCATCAATTGCTTGTTGGCCAGCACGGCGCCGGTGGCCACTGCGGGCATCCTGCCATGCACGCTGTTGAACCCGTGCGACATGCTCAAGAAGTAGGCGGGCGATTTCGACGAGCAGCCGATGCCCGACAGCTTGATGACCTGCGTCGGGTCGATCCCCATCTCGAAGAAGCACTCGACGATGCGCTCCGAGATCGAGTTGTGCCCGCAGCCCGCGCAGAGCGTCGTTTTCAGGCCGCGATAGGGCTCGAGCCCAAGGCCGATGCGGTTCGAAACCGGTGCTTTCACCCGGGTAGCGGTGGCGGTGCTCACAGCCCCTCCCTCTCGACGATTGCGTCGGTGATCGTGCGGGCGTCCAGCGGCATGCCTCCGTAGTAGCAGACGCTCCGCAAGTGGTCATGAATCGCGGGAAACTGCCTGCGCAGCAGCGTGCGCAACTGGCCGTCGCGATTCTGGTCGACGACGTAGACGTGGTCGTGGTCGGCGATGAACTCTTCCGTGGCGTGGCTGAACGGCCAGCCGCGCACCCGGCAGTAGGCGGTCTCGAAGCCGTATTCCAGCCGCAGCTGGCTGCGCGCTTCGCGCACGGCCTCGTGACTCGTTCCGGCAGCCACCAAGGCCACCCGCGCCTTGGGGCCGTCCTCGATGACCGGCTCGGGCAGCCACTTGCGAGCCCCGGCCATCTTCTTCTGGATGCGGTCCATGTTGCGGATCCAGTCGTCCTCGCGCTCGCTGTAGTTGGCGTCCTCGTCGTGGCCCGTGCCGCGCGCGAAATAGGCGGCCTGCGGGTGCCGGTTGCCCGGTATGGTGCGATAGGCGATGCCATCGCCATCCACGTCCCGATAGCGGCCCCAATCTCCCTGGAGACGTTCGACGTCCTGCTCGCTGAGCACTTTGCCGCGATCGATGTCCCAGTCCGGGTAGTCAAACTTGTTGGCCGTCCAATAGTTCATTCCCAAGTCGAGATCGAGCATCAGGAACACAGGAGCCTGCAAGCGCTCGGCAACGTCGAAGGCCTTGGCGCCGAACTCGAAGCACTCCTCGGGAGTGGCCGGAATCAGCATCGGGTGGAACGTGTCGCCGTGCGACAGCGTGGCGGCTGAGAGGAAGTCCCCCTGCGAAGTGCGCGTCGGCAGGCCGGTAGAAGGCCCCATGCGCTGCACATCGATCAGCACAACCGGAATCTCCGCGAAATGCGCCAGCCCGACGAACTCCGACATCAACGAGACGCCCGGGCCGGCGGTCGTGGTCATCGCCCGGGCACCGGCCCAGCCGGCGCCGATCGCCATGCCGATCGAGGCCAGCTCGTCCTCGGCCTGCACCACGGCGAAGGTGGCCTTGCCGGTCGACTCGTCAGTGCGAAAGCGATTCAAGTAGCCTTGGGCCGCCTCGGCCAGGGACGAAGACGGCGTGATGGGGTACCAAGTGATGACGCTCACGCCGCCAAAGACCGCCCCAAGAGCGGCAGCGGCGTTGCCCTCGACGATGATCTTGCCTTTGTTCCCGTCCATCCGCGTGAGCCGGTAAGGATCCCGCTTGACGAGATTCTGGCGGGTCCAATCGAAGCCGGCCTGGGCCGCGTTCCAATTCAGCTCAGCGGCCTTGGGCTTGGTCGAGAACTGCCTCTCGATACCCTTGCGGATCTCCTCCATTTCGATGTCCAGCAGAGCCGCCAGAACACCGTCGTAGACCATGTTGCGCACGAGCTTGCGCAGCTTCGGCTGGGGGCAGACCGCGGCCGTGATGGGATCGAACGGCACGGGGTAGAAGCACAGGTCGTCGCGCAGGGCGTCCAAGCCAAGCGGCTCGTCGTAGACAACCGCCCGGCCCGGTTCGAGGGCCTGCACGTCCTCGTGAGCCGTCTGCGCATTCATCGCCACCAAGAAATCGACTTCCTTCTTGCGACCCGTAAAGCCGAACTTGTTGGCACGGATGGTGTACCAGGTCGGCAGGCCGGCGATGTTGGACGGGAACAGATTCTTGCCCGACACGGGTATGCCCATCTCGAACAGCGCCCGCAACAGGACTAGGTTCGAAGACTGGCTGCCCGACCCGTTGACGGTGGCGACATGGATGCTGAAGTCGTTGACGACCTCAAGTTCGGGTACAGTTACGGGTTCCCCACTAGGGGATGCATTCACGGCTTGCATGAACAAAGGGGCCTTACGGCAACGACGGGCCTCAGGTCAAGCGTCCGCCTTGACTGGACTTCACTTAGACGTCCTGCCTTCTACCTTCCAGTATAGGTAAATCCGCGGCCTAGCGAAACCAGTTTGTTTCTATCGCGGCACTATTCCCTGCGCTCGAGCAATCGCCGGCGCAGTGCCTGCAAATCCGCGCCCGCGGCTGTCGCATCGGCGCACGAGCGGCCGCATCGGTAGAATCAAGAAAAGGCAGCCCCCCACCGTCAGGCCGCGGCCTGCTGCCCTCCCCGATTGCCCCAGCCAGGCTCGCCGGTCAGGGGCGGTTTCGTTGCGCGCTCGCCTGCTTCCGTTCGCCATGCTCGACAACGCTCCACCGCCTGCCACGCGCGACAGCCTGCCCGAGGAGACGGCACAGCGGCGGCGCTTCGAAACCGCCTTTTCCCGCACCGCGGAACTGTATGGATTCACCGAAGTGTCCACGCCAATGTTCGAGCGGGCCGACCTGTTCGCGGCGCGCTCGGGCGCGGAGATCAAGAACTCGCTGCTGACCTTCCACTGCGACCACGAGGAGTACGCGCTCCGGCCAGAAATGACCGCGCCCGTCTGCCGCATGGTCGCATCCGGGGCGCTCGCCGGGCTTGCGCGGCCGCACCGACTCTTCTATATCGCGCCGTGCTTCCGATACTGCCGGCCGCACTCGGGCCGCCAGCGCGAGTTCACTCAAGCCGGAATCGAAATCTTGGGCGACCCCTCGCCCGGGGCCGATGCCGAGGTCATCGCGACCGCCCACCGTTTCTTGCGCGATCTCGGAGCGGCCAGGCTGACGCTCAAGGTGGGCACGGCCGGGATCTTCCGAGCCCTGCTGCCGGAAGAACTCAGCGCTGACGAGCGGGCCGCCGTGATCGGCCATCTCGACCGGCTGGCAGCCGTCCGCGAGCGCTGCGCCGTAGCGCAGCCGGACCGACTGCTGCAAGAACAGCTCAGGGCCGACCGTCGGGCCTTGGCAGTGCTGCAGTCGCAGGACGGCTACGCCGGCGAGTTCGCCATCTCCGACGCGCCAACCTTGGAGCCGGAACAGCTGGCCCGCCGCCTGCCGGACGAGGCCGCGGCGACCTACCGCCACCTGTGGAACGTCGAGGGGTACGTTGACGAGGAAACGGCCGACCTGCTGCTGCGCGCCAGCGCGATTCGCGGTGGGTTGGAAGAAGTCTCCGAGCAGGCGTCGGCGGTCTTGGAGGGATCGAGTGCAAGCGCAGCCTTGGAGGATCTCATCTCGGTCTGCCAACTCCTAAGGCACTACAGCGTCGGCGGCTTCGAGATCACCCTCGGGATCTCCCGGGGGCTGACGTTCTACACCGGAACCATGTTCGAGATCTCCAGCGGTTCGAAGAAGCTCTGCGGAGGCGGCCGTTACGACAAGTTGGTCGAGCTCTTCGGCGGCGAGCCCACCCCGGCGACTGGATGCGCTGTCCGGCTGGACACGCTGCAAGAACTGGGCTTGGACAGGCCCGCAAGCGATGGCCCCGACGGAATCACCGTGCGCGCGGCTTCCGCCCAAGACGAGGCCCGCGCCGTCCGGCTCGCCGAGAACTTGCGCACACGGGGCGTCGCTATCGGCCGAGCAGGCGCTCCGGCGGCCACTGTCAGCGGCAACAGCGTGAGACTGCCGGGTGGCGAGGTCGTCGCGGCCGAGACCGAAGCCGTGCTGGAGGCACTCTCGGCGCCCTAGGAAGCAGTCATGAATCCCATCCGATTCGCCATTCCCAAGGGAAGCTTGGAAAAGAAGACCCGTGCCTTCTTCGAACGCTCGGGCATCGACCCGCGAGGCTACGCGGACGGCAGCCGCGGGTACCGTCCCGATCTGGGCCTGGCAGGTGTCGATGTCAAGATGATGCGGCCGCAGGAAATCCCCTACATGCTGCAGGCCGGGTTCTTCGATCTCGGCATTTCCGGCATCGACTGGTACTACGAGAGCGAGGCGGCCGCGAACGTCGAGGATCTATTGGATCTGGGCATCGGCCGGGTGGACATCGTGCTGTGCGTTTCCGACCAGTGGGACGACGTGCGCTCGGCAGCGGATCTGTTCGCCAAGTTCGTGGACTCGACCGGCACGCAACCCCTGCGGATCTGGACCGAATACCTGAATCTCACCGAGGCTCTGGTGCGGCAGCACACCGATCTGGAACCGTCGCTGTACAGTCCCTACACACGCTTGGGAGTCGAGCGCAGCGGGGCTTCGCCCGTCGCTATCTTCCATTCGTTCGGCGCCACCGAATCCAAGCCTCCCGAGGACGGCGAGGCGATCGTCGACAACACCGAGACTGGCAGCACGATCCGGGCCAATGGCCTCAAGATCGTGCACAAGGTCCTGGAAGGCTCCACCGCGCACCTGCTCGCGAACCGGCGGGCCTTGCGCAACCGTGAGAAGCGCGAGGCGATCCTGCGCGTGCGGGACTTGCTTGCGACGGCGGCCCCCGCCGCGCTCGAGGAGGAACCCGCTTTCGGCCACATTTGAGCCTCTCGGCAGCCCGCCGCGCCGTAAACCGTTATCATGACTGCGGCGCCTCGTGGGACTCAATCGGCATATCGCCCTGGGGTTGGCCATAGGCCTGCTCGGCTCCTGCGCGGCATTTGGACAAGGCCGGCGGCAGCTTTCGGAGAAGCAGCGCAGGCAACGCGAGATCCTGCGCTGGGAGCTGTTCCGCCCCGTGGTGCGCGGCAAGCACGCGGCGGTTTCGGCCGGAACGCCCACCGTCACCCAAGTGACGATGCGCGTGTTGCAGGCCGGCGGCAACGCCGTTGACGCCGGAGTGGCCGCACTGCTGGCCGGAGCGGTCACCGAATTCTCGCACTTCGGTTTTGGCGGCGAAGCACCGCTGCTGATCCGCACGTCCGACGGGCGCGTTCACTCAATCGCAGGCGTGGGCACGGCGCCGGCCCTGATGACGATGGAGTTCTTCCTCAACCGGAAGAAAGATCCGCAACTGGAGCTGGAGGCCGCGCAGCGCGACCACAAGACCGGCCTGATCCCGTCTTACGGCACCATGCCAGCGCTCGTGCCGGGCATGGTCGACGCAGCCCTGCTGGCCCTGCAGCGCTTTGGCACGCAGTCATTCGCAGCAGTTGCAGAGCCGGCGGCCGCGCTGGCGCGAGAGCATCCCATCGACAGCATGCGCTCGCGGTCGATCGCCGAGGCAGGCTCGTTCCTGAGCCTGTTCCCCACCTCGCTGGCCGTGTACGCGCCTAACGCGCGCGCGCCGCGGCCCGGGGACTTGTTTCGCCAGCGCGACCTAGCCGAAACGATTCGGAGCATGATGCGGGCAGAGCGTGCCGCGCTCGATTCCGGCAAGTCTCGCGAGGGCGCCATCGATGCCGTGCGCGACTACTTCTACCGCGGGCCGATCGCGCGAGACATCGCAGATTTCGTCGAGAGCGATGGAGGACTGCTGCGGTACGAAGACTTTGCCGCGTTCCGGCTGGAGGTCGAGCGGCCGCTAGTGACCGAGTTTCACGGCTACGAGATCTACAAGTCTGACTTCTGGACGCAAGGCGCTGTCTTGCTACAGGCCCTGAACATTCTCGAGGGCTACGACCTGGAGGCGCTCGGCTGGAACACGCCAGCGTACATCCATCACTTGGTGGAAGCCCTCAAGCTGGCATTCGCCGACCGCGACGCGTGGTACGCGGATCCCAAGTTCGTGTCGGTGCCCGCCGCATTGCTGAGCAAGGAATACGCCGGCGCCAGGCGGGCATTGATCAACCCGAAGCGCTCGTCGACCGAGTTTCGCCCGGGCAGGTTCGGGCGGCGCCAGCCAATGCATCCCTCGCGCCACGCGCGCCGGCGACCCCTGCCCGACGTGCTGGCTTCCAAGGACACCACGTCGATCAACATCGCCACCGCGGACGGCACGCTGTTCTCTGCCTCACCGTCGGGCGCTTGGATGCCCGCGGTGATCGCGGGAAGCACGGGCATACCGCTGACCCAGCGCGGCCACAGTTTCCTCACCGTGCGCGGCCATCCCAACGTGGTCGAGCCGGGCAAGCGGCCGCGAATCACGCTGACGCCCACGTTGGTGACACGCCGGGGGGAGCCGTTCATGGCCCTCTCGACGCCGGGCGGCGACCAGCAAGAGCAGGCCCTGCTCCAAGTGCTGCTGGCAGCGGTGGTCTTCAATTTCAACCCGCAGGCAGCGGTCGAAGCCCCGCGTTTCCAAAGCAAGCACCTGGTGTCGAGCTTCGACGACCATGCCATGGAACCCAACGTGCTGCTGCTTGACGAGCGGATGCCGTCGTTCGTCTTCGAAGATCTGGCCGTGCTCGGGCATCAAGTCGAGCTGCGGCGCGCTCGCAACAGCGGCTCGGCGCCGACAGCGGTGAAGCTGCTGCGCAACGGAGTCATCGAGGCCGGCGCCGACCCCTACGCGTTTCGCTACGCCGCCGGCTGGTAACTTGCTTCCCGCGATCCAATGCCAGAACAGCTGCGCTATGATCCCGTCTCAGATGGCCACTAGGCGCGAATTCATCGGCGGGATCGGCGCCCTGCTGGGAGCGGTCGGCTGCGGCTCTCAGCAAGACCGCGAGCCGCGCATGAACGTCCTGTTCCTGTTCCCCGACCAGATGCGGGCGCAGGCGATGGGCTGCATGGGAAATCCAGACGTAAAGACCCCGAATCTGGACCGGCTCGCCGCCGAGGGCGTGCTGTTCCGCAATCACTTCGCCAACTCGCCGGTCTGCTGCCCGGCCCGCGCGATCATCCTGACCGGCAAATACGCGCACACCAACGGAATGATCGCCAACGATCTCCGCCTCCGCGAATCCGAGACCAGCCTCGCCGAGCTGTTCGCCGAGGCCGGCTACCGCACCGGCTTTGTCGGCAAGTGGCATCTGGACGGAGGCCCCCGCCAGCCGGGCTGGATTCCGCCTGGAGCGAGGCGGCAGGGGTTTGAATTCTGGGCCGCGAACGAAGTGAGCCACGCGCACTTCGACACGCAGTACTTCCGGGACGATC
Organism: Terriglobia bacterium; assembly: GCA_009841225.1. Classification (GTDB taxonomy): domain Bacteria; phylum Acidobacteriota; class Terriglobia; order Bryobacterales; family UBA6623; genus VXMF01. The sequence continues at coordinate 264,483 of VXMF01000008.1, forward strand.
CCGAACCGATCCCGATCAAGACCTTCGAAGCCTCGGTCTGGACTGATATCGGCGTTGAGTTCTTGCGTCAGACCAAGCAGGACGAACGTCCGTTCTTCCTGACGGTCCAAATGGGCCCGCCGCACGATCCATACATCGCTCCGGACGAATACATGGCTCTGTACGATCCGGACGCCATAGCGCTGCGGCCGAATTTCGACGGCGACACGAGCGATCGTGAACTGGTGCCGAGCCCCTATGTGGAGACTCCGGGCCGCAAGGAGATCGCCGCCTACTACGCGATGGTGACCGCGGTGGACGACCAAGTCGGAAGGATTCTCGGCGAGTTGGACGAACTCGGACTGCGCGACAACACGATCGTCATCGTGTCTTCGGATCACGGCGACATGCTGGGCTCCCACGGGACGCGGCTGAAGCGAAAGCCCTGGGAGGAGTCGATTCGGGTGCCCGGCATCGTGCGGCATCCCGGAGCGCCGGCTGGACGCGAAACTGATGCGCTGTTCTCTCACGTGGACATCGCACCGACCCTGCTCTCGCTTTGCGGGCTGCCCGTTCCGCCGGAAATGCAGGGAGCGAGCCTCGCTCCGGTGGTGCTCGGGCAGGCGGAGTCCGGACCGAGCGCGGCCTACTTTCAGATCTTCGGGCCGTTTCTAGCCGGTGGCGTGGAACGGGGCTGGCGCGGTCTGCGCACAGACCGCTTCATGTACGCCCGCACGAAGGACGCGCCGTGGGTCCTGTACGACCTTGAGGCTGATCCGTACGAGCTGAAGAATCTTGTCGCAGATCCGGAAGCCGGCCCGACGCTTGCCGAACTTGATGCCGAACTAGCGCGCTGGATGGAAAAGACAGGTGATTCGTGGGACTTCGATTGGACGGCTCCGATCGAGGATGCCGGGCGACTCTACAAGCACGAGGCGTTCTACACGGTCGAGGACTTCTTCGAGTGGGCGGCCGAGAACCCCGAACTCGCGCAACTGCCGTGAAAGGGATTCCATCGGAAGTACTCGCCCGCCGGAATCCAAGCATCATAGACACATTCGATCCAACCTGAGCCGAGGAAAGCTCTGGTTCGAACGCTTGACCGCCGGCCGAGAAAGCCCCGTCAGAATCCGGTCGGCTGGGCTCGTGGCCGGCGTGCCCCGAGGCCACATGGCGCCTCCCACCCAAGCGTTATGATGTTGCGATGCTGCCTTCCGAGCAGATTGGCCGACGCGAGTTCTTGCAACGTTGTGGCTCGGCTGCGGCCGTAGCGGCTACAGGCTGCTCCCGGCAGGCTTCCGAACCGACTCACAAGCAGCCCAACATCGTAATGATCATGTCGGACGACATGGGCTATTCGGACCTTGGTTGCTACGGCGGGGAGATCGAGACGCCGAATCTGGACCGGCTTGCCGCCCAGGGCCTGCGCTTCACTCGCTACTACACCAACAACATGTGCGTGCCGACCCGAGCTTCGCTGATGAGCGGCTGCTACACGACGAAGGCACTCAGCGCTGGCGACTCTGGCAACAGCATTTCGCAGGATGTCGTCAGCCTGGCAGAGGTTCTGCGCAGTGGCGGCTATTCAACGTACATGAGCGGTAAGTGGCACCTGTCAAACGCGGGCGAACACGCCAGCCTGCCCTGCCAGCGCGGCTTCGACAGGTTCTTCGGCACGACGCTGGGGGCCTGCAGCTTCTGGACGCCGGCCTCGCTGATGCTCGACAACGAGCCAGCCGAACGCCTCTATCTGGACCCGGACTTCTACTACACGGACGCCACTACCGACTACGCCGCGGACTTCATGCGCGACGGTCTGGCCAAGGACGCGCCGTTTTTCCTCTATGTGGCCTACACTGCGGCACACTGGCCGCTGCATGCCTTTGAAAGCGATATCGCCCGCTATCAAGGCCGTTATGCGCAGGGCTGGGACACGCTCCGAGCGGACCGGCATGCACGCATGCTGGAGATCGGCTCGGTCAACCCCGCTTGGGAACTATCGCCGCGGAATCCGCAGGTTCCGGCTTGGTCGGACGAGCCCCACAAGGCTTGGCAGCAGCGCCGCATGGAGGTTTATGCCGCACAGATCACGCGCATGGACGCCGGCATCGGCAAGCTGCTGGACCTGTTGGAGCAATCCGGCGAGGCGGACAACACGCTCGTGGTCTTCCAGATTGACAACGGCGGGTGCCACGTCGAGTACGAGACCGACCGCAAGGGGCCATATCTGCCGGAGCGCACGCGCGATGGTCGCCCGGTCATTCCCGGCAATGTCCCTGATGTGATGCCTGGCCCCGAGGACACCTACCAGAGCTACGGGTACGGCTGGGCGAATGCTTCCAACACACCTTTCCGGCTCTACAAGCAGCATGATCACGAGGGCGGGATCAACGTGCCGCTGATCGCACGCTGGCCGGCTGTTATCGAGCCTGGCGGGATGACCGACCAGCTGGCGCACGTGATCGACCTGATGCCGACGTTCGTTGACGCCGCCGGACTCCAGCAGCCCTCTGAGTTCCAGCAACGAGCGGTCCACTCGCCCGACGGCAGAAGCCTGCGGCCGGTCTTCGAGGGCAACTCCCGCGCGCCCGCTTCGGAACTGTACTGGAAATGGAGCCGCGGCCGGGCGATCAGGCAGGGGCAGTGGAAGCTCGTCGCAGTGCGCGAGCGCCCGTGGGAGTTGTACGACATCGAGCGGGACGGGACAGAGTTGCACGACTTGGCCGCTGATCATCCCGATCGAGTCAGCAAGATGGCGCAGCTTTGGGACAAGTGGGCTGCAGGCCCGCCGCCGCTGTCCTAGCGCTGGGGCTAAGATGGGAATAGCCGCGGTACCCAGTTCCTGGGGATTCCTGCGCTGAGCCGCTCCTCCTGCCCGCCCGGGATCGCCGGGCACCTACCGGAATACCCATGTCGAACCTAGCAGTCTTAGGCCTCCAGTGGGGCGACGAGGGCAAGGGCAAGCTGATCGACCTGGCGGCCGAGCACTACGACGTGGTGGTTCGCTGCCAAGGCGGCAACAATGCCGGCCATACGGTACAGGTCGGCGAACGTGTCTACAAGCTCTCGCTGATCCCGAGCGGCGTTCTGAGACCGGGCAAGATCGGGGTGGTCGGCAACGGAGTGGTGATCAATCCGGAGGCTCTGCTCAGCGAGATCGATACTCTCCGCTCGCTGGACGTGGACGTGGAATCGAACCTGCTGGTGAGCAACCGCGCTCATGTTGTGTTCCCCTACCACCCGATGCTAGAGCGCTCGTCCGAGGCATCGCCCGGCAAGCGGCGCATCGGCACGACTTCCCGCGGCATCGGCCCTTGCTATGAAGACAAGGTTGCGCGGCGGGGGATTCGCGTGGCCGAGCTGCTGTCGCCAACCCACTTCCCGGACCGCTTCCGGGCGATGGCGGCTGAAAAGTCCGCAGTGGCGGAGGCCTTGGGCGTTCACGAGCCCTGGGACGTGGAGGCTGCGCTAGCGCGCTACCAAGAACTCGCCGAGCGCATGCGTCCGTTCGTGACTGACACCGGAAAGTACCTCAACCAAGCGATCCAAGACGGAAAGCGCCTGCTCTTCGAGGGGGCGCAGGCCACGATGCTCGACATCGACTTCGGCACATACCCGTACCTGACCTCTTCAAACGCGACCGCAGGCGGACTGTGCACGGGATCCGGGGTTTCGCCACGATTCCTGCATCACATCGTCGGAGTGGCCAAGGCTTACGCCACGCGCGTCGGCGAGGGCCCGTTCGCAACTGAAGCGCACGGTCCGGCGGGAGACGATCTCAGGGAGGCCGGAGCCGAGTACGGTACGGTGACCGGACGTCCGCGGCGCTGCGGCTGGTTCGACATCCCTCTGCTGCGGTACGCTCACGCGATCAACCACCTGTCTTCCTTGTTCATCACCAAGCTGGACGTGCTCGACCATCTGGATACGGTTCCTGTTTGCACCGGCTACCGTTACAAGGGAGCGACGCTCGACTGGATGCCCGCGATCGCCGAAGAGTATGCGGAGGTCGAGCCGGTCTACGAGGAACTGCCTGGCTGGAGCAGTCCCACAGCGGGAATCACTGAATTCGAGCAGCTGCCCCCTGCCGCCAAGGACTACATCGCCTTCTTGGAGGATCGTCTCGAGATGGAGATCGGAGGCGTATCGACAGGCCCGAAACGCGAGGAATCGATCATCCGCGAGGGTTCGATTCTCGCGCGCGTAACAGTTGCGCCGGACACGGCGCGTCCCTGATTTAGCGGAACGCTTCCCGGCCGCTATCTGCCGCAAGTCGGGGCCAGCCGTATGGCTGCGGAAAGTTCGGGCAGCGGACCATCGCCCCGGGCGACAGCATTCGACCGTTGCATGCCAAGCGGTGAGGCCCGACTGAGGCGCCGCCGCAAAGCCCTTCCGACGCGCTAGTCGCCGCTGGTGCCAACCGTCTCGCGGGGCGTCTCGGAAGACCCGGCGATCTGGACCAAGGCCGGCGCCGCGGGCTCCTTGAGAACGTCCTGGCGGTACATCTTCATCAGCCGCGCTTCCTCCTCGGCCGACAGCTTTCGGTCGCGCGCGCCGCTCGCGGGCAGCGCTTCGCCGGTTGCCTCCGCCTCGCGGAGCTTCTGGTCGCGCGCCGCAATCTTCTCTTCGCGGGCATTCTGCGGGCCCTCCGAGACTTGCGCGCCGCGCGCCGCATGCTCGGCGTTGATGTGGAGCGTCTCGGGCAGCTGGGTGATCTCATCAACCTTGCGGCCGCCGGCATAGATCTTGTGGCGGCCGTGCTCGCCGTACCAGTTCGAGAGCGTGGCGGTCATATGCATCTTCTCGATGATGTTGCGCCAGCCGATGCCCGTGTTGTAGGCGCAGAAGGAGATCTCGCCCTCTTGCGTGCCGTACGGGATCACGCACATCTCGGTGCGCCGGAAGTCGTAGTTGAACAGATCCTGGAACCACATGCCCGCCACGAATAGGAAGTTCCACGGATCGTTCCGCCGGGCCGTGCCCTTGCCGTAGCTCTTGCCGCTTAGCGAGAACGACTTGTCGAACTTCTTCAGTAAGTCGAACATCGAGAAGTCCTTGGGCGCCTTCGCCGGGTTGTAGTTCTTCAACAGCGCGAACGCCATCTGGACATTGGTCGCCAGCTTGCCCCGGCCGGAGTCGGTGACGCGCCGGATGTCCTGCACGAACTGCGGCACGTTGATGAACTCCGCCACGGGCGACATGTCCTTGGTCTTCTTGTTGATCATCAAGGCGGTGCCGACGCCGCAGTTGGGGTGGCAGCCGCAGCTGACTTGGCCCCACTGGGCCTGCGGCCCGTGCGCCAAGTCGGCCGCGTCGACGAAGCTGCCCATCACGGAGATGGGGAACCAGTCGCGCGTCGGCTCGGTGATGCCGACCTGCTTCTTGACGTCGTGCGCCAGGTGGCTCAGCGTATAGCGCTGGCGCATGCGGCGCTCGTCGGTGATCTCCTCGTCACGTCCGGTGAACGACACCGGCTGGAAGGCGATGAAGGCGATCCGGCCGGGGTTGTCCCTGGCGAACTGGATGATCGGGCCGACCTCCTCGTTGTTGACGTTATTGACCAGCGTGGTCACCAGCACGATCTCGATGCCGGCGTCGTGCATGTTCTCGATCGCCTTGATCTTGACGTCGAACAGATTGCCGATCTTGCGGTGCTGGTTCGGCTCGTTGCCGATGCCGTCGAACTGCAGGTAGGCGTAGCGCATGCCCGCGTCAGCGGCGGCTTCGGCGAACTCGCGGTTCTTGGCAAACTCGATACCGTTGGTCGCGGCCTGGACCGAGTTGTAGCCGATCTGACGGCAGTACTGCACGGCCTTGAGGAAGTACGGCGACATCGTCGGCTCGCCGCCCGAGAACTGCACCGACATCTGGCGGCGCGGCTTGATCTTGATGGCGTTGTCGAGAATCGTCTTGATCTCTTCCCACTCCAGTTCGTGGACGAAGCCGACCTGGTTGGCGTCCATGAAGCACGGGTCGCACATCATGTTGCAGCGGTTGGTGAGATCGACGGTCAGCACCGCCCCGCGGCCGAACTTGACGCTAGAAGAGCCGTGGTTGTGCAGTTCCTCGTCGTTGTGGGCGCGGATATCGCGTCCGGGGAACTGGGCCTCGATGTGCTCCAAGAACTTGGCGTCGATCGCCATCACATCTTCGGTCTTGCCGTGGATGGGGCATTCCTTGACCATCCAGATCTCGTTGCCGCGCTGCACGATGGTGGCCTTGACCTCGCCGACCTTCTCAGTCTTGAGAATGGAATAGTCCACCTCGCCGCTGAGGATCACCTCGCGAGCCTCGCGCACGCACTTCGGACACAGCGAGTCGGTCTCCCGCGGCCAGCCCAGCGGCGGCTTGCTCTTCTCCCACGACTTGAGCATGGGCTTCTCGGACCAAGCGGGCGTGAAAGCAGGGTTGGCCTCCTTGCGCGCGTCCAACTTGCGCGCCACCTTCCAGCCAGCGCGCGCGACCTCGGTCAGGCCTCGTTCGAAATACTTCACCGGTCGTTGCACGGGCGTCTCCTCGCTCAGATTCTCTCGTAGCTATACCCAGCCGATTCGGCCCATTGCGCCGACAAGCTAGGGGGACCCGTTGCCGGTCAATCCGGCAACAGAGTCATGCCAAGGTTAATTGTCCATACGCTCCTAGGCTGGCGCAACCGAGAATCCGCGCAAATTTCCGAATCGCAAGAATCGGCAGCTCTATGGCAGTATTGTGGGCTGAACGGCGGTCTAACGGCAGCTGCAGTGCGACGGCATGGCACTCGAATCGTCTTCTCGCGTGAAGCAGCGAGCGCACGAGCTCGGCTTCGAACTGGCGGGCGTGGCCGCGCCAGGACCAACCCTAGAATCGATGTTCTACCCGCAGTGGCTAGAGCAGGGCTATCACGGCGAAATGGCCTACCTCGCGGGCCGGCGGGGCGAACTGCGCGCCGACGCCCGCTCGCTGCTGCCATCGGCAAGGTCGGTGATCTGCGTGGGAAAGGTTTACAACACGCCGGACCCCTACTCGACCGATTTCGAAGGCGGCGGGCAGGGCTGGGTGTCCCGCTACGCCTGGGGCGAGGACTACCACGGCGTGATGAAGTCCCGCCTGCAGGAGCTGGCGGACTGGATCCGCTGCGAATACGGCAGCGGGGTGAAGTGCAAGGTCTGCGTCGACACCTCGCCGCTGCTGGAGCGGGCCTATGCGCGCAGCGCGGGGCTGGGCTGGATCGGCAAGAATTGCTGCCTCATCGACGAGCAGCTCGGCTCGTGGTTCTTCCTCGGAGAGATCTTGACTTCGCAGGAGTTCGAGCCCGACGACGACGCACCTTACCGCTGCGGCACCTGCCGCCGCTGCATCGACGCCTGCCCGACGGATGCGTTGGTCGAAGTCGAGGCTGATACAGGCCCCGCGTACGCCCTGGACTCGCGGCTGTGCATCTCGTACTGGACCATCGAACTGCGCGGGCCCATTCCGGCCGAACACCGGGCAGCGGTCGGCTCGCACGTGTTCGGCTGCGACATCTGCCAGGACGTCTGCCCTTGGAACAGCCCGCGGCGGGCAGCCACTAGCAAGGAGCCTTCGTTCGCGCCCGAGAACGCGACGCCCGGCTTAGCGGAAATCGCCGAACTGAGCGAGGACGAGTTCAACGCCCGGTTCGGGGGCTCACCGATCCAGCGCAGCCGCTACGCGGGATTCCTGCGAAACGTTGCGGTGGCCATGGGCAACAGCGGCAACCTGTCTTTCCAAGAGGCCTTGAAAAAGCTGGCGCGATCGGGCCAGCCGCTCGTACGCGAACACGCCGAGTGGGCGCTAGCCAAGCTGCAGCGCAAGACCGAAGGAGAATCACCCGGCGCGGAGTGAGCGCCTAGTTGTTCCTTCTCCTCCTGCGATTGTTCTCGGGTTCGGGCTCTTCGGCGGGCTCGGCTTCGATGATCTCGAGTTCGACGTCGCCCTCTTCGGCGCGCTGCTTGGCGGTCGCCTCGTCGACAATCTCCAAGGCGATCGGCTGCTCCATGTAGGCAGCGCCGGCACCGCCGGTGAGGATCATCAACCGATAGCGCTTCATCTCTGTGCCATCGGGCACCTTGAAGGTGATCGCGTCAGCGGTCTGCTCGGTAATCTCGACCTCTACATCGGCACCGCCAGCAGTGATGTACAGCCTGTCGACAGTGGGCTGGGCGAGATCCGAACCCTTGGCGACAGCGGTGCCGCCGGGCGCAACGGCATCGGGCACAACCTCAGTCAGGCGGGGCACGGCCAGCGCCATCCCGCACGCCAGCGTCAGCAAGAGGATCGTGAGACGGAATGTACTTTTCATGACCATCCCTCCTTCCGGTGGAACGATATTAAACCACACTCGCTCCGGGTGCAACCGAAAATTGCGGGTGGTGCGCGAGACCCGCGAGGTCACGCGCGCCCAAGATCGAAGGCGCCGACATTGCAGGGCTACCTAAGGCGGTCTCGCTCTTGTTACGGCACCATGCAGAGTTACTTTGGCTGCCCGCCACTACAATGGCGAAGGCATCGCCGATGAGGACCTCGAGCAGCCGTAGCGCCGCTCCGACCCGCGGTGAAATACAGCACCTCGTTGCCTTCCATCTTGCGGAGCTTGCCCTAGCCAACTATGGTTTACGCAAAACACGTCGTCGGGGCCGTCGCAGCGCTCGGGTTGCTGCTTGCGGGGGTCGCGCGGGCCGCGAAGCCAAACGTCGTGATCGTAATGACGGACGATCAAGGCTACGGCGATCTTTCCGTCCACGGAAACCCTGTGTTGCGGACGCCGAACCTAGATCGGCTGCACGCCCAGTCGGTCCGCTTCACTGACTTTCACGTCAGCCCGTTCTGCACGCCTACCAGAGCCGCGCTGATGACTGGTCGATACGCAGCCAGAACCGGCGCGTACCGCACGTCGCACGGGAGCACCGCCATCCACGCTCGCGAGGTGACGATGGCGGAGGTCTTCGCCGCCAACGGCTACCGGACCGGACTGTTCGGGAAGTGGCACCTTGGCGACAACTATCCTTCGCGGCCAATGGACAAGGGCTTCCAACACGCCGTCTGGCACCGCTGCGGGGGCGTGACGCAGATATCGGACTACTACGGCAACGATTACTTCGACGACACTTACCTCGTCAACGACAGCTGGCGGTCGTTCGAAGGCTACTGCACGAACGTGTGGTTTCGCGAAGCCACCCGCTTCATCGAGGCCGAGCCTAGCGAGCCGTTCTTCGCCTATATCGCCACTAACGCGCCGCACGGCCCCTTTCTGGTAGCGCCGCGCTATAGCGAGCCATACGAGCGGGCTGGCGACGAGCCGCAGAACGCGGCGTTCAAAGGGATGATTGCCAACTTCGACGAGAACTTCGGCAAGTTCCTCGCCAAGCTCGAGACTCTTGGGATCGCCGAAAACACGATCCTCGTATTCCTTACGGACAACGGCACGGCACGCGGCGCCCGCTTTGAAGGCGGCGTTGACGGGCATCCGGCTAGCGGCTTCAACGCCGGGATGCGGGGCCGCAAATCTTCGGCCTTCGATGGCGGCCACCGGGTCCCTCTGTTCATCCGCTGGCCCGCGGGGGGCCTTGGTCGGCCGCGGGATGTAGACGGCCTCGCCGCCCATATTGATCTCCTCCCCACCCTGATCGAGCTCTGCGGGTTGGAGCGAGGGAGCGGCCCTCCTCTGGACGGGCAATCGCTGGCCGACACGCTTCGAGGGAACGGACGGCTACCGGACCGAGTCCTGTTTGCCCAGATTCACGGCGGCACGGGATACGCGAGACCCGGTGACCGCTGGGAGGGATCGGCAGTGATGACCTCCCGCTGGCGCTTGGTCGCAGGCAGCCTTCTCTACGACATGCAGAGGGATCCGTCGCAGAGCCGCGACGTCGCGGCGGAGTATCCCGAGACGGTCACTCGGCTCAGAGCCGCGCACGAGCGCTGGTATCGGTCGGTCGCGCCGGGAATGCGCCCCACTCGGATCGTTATCGGCAGCGAGGCCGAGAATCCCGCCGACCTTACCAGCCAAGAGTGGCAAGCGCCAGGCAGCCACGTGGTCTGGAGCCGCAGTCACCTAGAGCAGCGCAAGCTAGAAAGCTGGCCGTGGCTGGTCGATGTGAGCCAAGCGGGCAGGTACAGATTCACCCTGTCGCGCTGGCCGAGGTACTTGGCCCGCCCCATCGCATCCACGCGGGCCCGGCTGCAGATCGGCGACATCGTCCGCGAATCCGCAATTTCCGAGCCGGACGCCGCCACGGAAGTCTCCTTCGAAGTCGAACTCTCGGCTGGCCCGGCGGAGCTCCAGACATGGCTTACGGAACCGGGCGGACAGACCCACGGCGCGTACTTCGTGAGCGTCGAGCGACTCGAATAGCCTCGAGATCCGTTGGGCTCTAGCGGGCCTAGGTGCTAAGCATTGCCCGTCGGGCCTCACGATCCAAGGCATCGCCAAGGTTGCGTTGAATCGCAAGTGCAACCTTCAAATATCATGACAATTTAAAGTTGATGTTTAAATTGTTGCTCGCACTGCCGCCGGCCGGCTAGAGATAACTGGCCTGAAACACACTACGCAGTTTCGAATGGGCAGGGCGGGTGCTCGGGAAGTTCCTTGATCTCAACAACCGACACATGCTCGGCTAGCTGTTGGGAGAACGCCGTGCAATTCACTCATTTCCGTTCCTTGGGGTGGAATTGGTAACCCTCGGACGGATTACTCTAGGCTGTGGTGGCGCGGGCCGCTGTGGGATCCGAGCCTTCGGGTTGGGATTAAGACCGCGTTTCTCGATCCCCGTGATCTTGAGCCCTGCTGTCTGTATGTTTTGGTTACTCTGTCTTGGCATGATTTCGGTCCTTTGTCGAATGATTAGGGAACTCCACGTGCAGGTCGGAATCCGGACGCGAGAAATATAGCATCGGCACGTCGAAGCTGTCGTCTTCCGAAATCCAAATCTTCACGTCCACCAGCAGGAGTTCCCTAAGTCTTCCGGTTTCGGAGTATCCTCGAACCCATCCAGCGTATGTGATGCCCTTTTCGAGGTCTCGGACATGCACGTATTCTACCCCCTCTCCAGGATCGCTGAATGTGAGATCCCATAAGTCCTGCTTGCCGTGTGTTGGGCTCACGTTGAACCGATTCAGGATGCGGATCATCCATCGATGCGTGGATCCGTAGATCCAACCGACGGCAAAGATCACGGCAGCGATCGATGACCACAGAATCTCATCTGCGAAATCGACATTCTTCGGAAGCGGCTCCCCGAGTTGTGGGGACGAAAACTCCATGCCAAGAATCGTGTATGAGAAATACACTGCGAGGTAGGTCAGCACGCCGAAGATGAAGGCCCGAATCAGGAACTCTAGTGTTCGCAGCTGCTCCTTCATTGCATACGTACTGACGAGCTGCGTCCATATCAGCCCAGGCAAGAGCATCACGGCAAGCTGGATGAACAGAATGTCTATTCGCAAGGTCTCCTCCGGCTAAAGCGCGACACGCTCTGACTCTGTATGATATCAACGCGTTATTCGCTTTATAATTCTATTATACTCCTTGTTTAATTTTGATGCTATTGTATGTAATCCGCATCTGCTGCTCGCGATAGTAACGGGATGAGGAACATCGAGTTTGCCGAGACCGCGGACGACTGCCGCAGTCAGACTTGAGCGTTCAGGGCAGGTCCAGCGCCGGGTTGCGGTCAAAGAAGTCGAATGGGCGAAGCTCGAAGTCGTACCACATCGTTGGCATTACCGGCCAGTCCTCCGAGCCGGGCAAGTGACGCATGCCGATCGTGTGCCACACGACAATGTCTCTGTCTCGGACCGGCCGGTCGGCTGCGGTCCACTACGGCAGCCCCATGCCAGGCTCGCTCAAGGTCGGGCGATCCCCGGCCGCATGGCGCTCTGCATCTCGTTGCGGCGTCACCCAGAGGTGATGGTCGATGAACTGCTTGAACCATGAGCAGCAGTCACGACTTGCGCCGACCATTCGAGCCAGCCTGTTATATTTGCGCATCGGATGATGCCGTTCAGAAAGAGACAACCCACTCTGCAACAAGGCGCCGACAGCATTGCCCGACGCGACTTCGTGAGAGCGGCGGGGGCGGTTGCCATGGGTGTTGCGCCAAGACTGCGAGCCGCTACCGGACTGGCATTTAGCTTTCAATCAAGCTGGCACGGAAACAGGATTTGGGTAGGAAAGGAGTATTGGGCAAATCCGCTCCAAGACTGGCGCGTGGAAGACGGCGAGGTCATCGCCCAGGCCGCGGCAGGCCGGACCCTGCACTTGCTCACCCACCAAGTGTCCGCATCCGGAAGCGGGTTCGACATGGAAACCAGCATCAGGCTGGCCTCGCCGGGAGCTGGCGGGAGTGCGGTCAGCAAGACCTGGGCCGGTTTCGCATTCGGCATTCGGGGAGGACTGCCGGGCTATCAACATGCGCTGGTCCACCCCGGCGCTTCTGTTGCGGCCGGCTTGCGTGGTGACGGGCGCGTATTCTGCGGAAACGCTGTTGGCGGGCCCGTGCCCCTCGATGCTCCGGTGCGCTTGACGTTGAGTGTACGCCCGGTGGGCGCTGCCTACGAAGCCACTCTTTCCGCAGACCCCGCATCGGGAGGCACGGCGGCTGAGGTCACCGAGACCATCGATCCATCCCGGTTGCCAGGCAATGTCGCGCTGGCTGCTCAAGCGCCCGGCCGTCCCGGCGCGGAAACCAGCGGCGTGGAATGGGGATTCCGGGACTGGAAAGTCGGCGGCCCACAGATCGAGGCACATCCGGACCAGACCTTCGGTCCGATCCTGTGGACGCAATACACCTTGAGCCGGCGGACGCTCAAACTCGCGGCGCTGTTTCCGCCGCTGGGCGCAGACGACGAATGGACCGCGCGGCTTGAGGCGCGCCAGGGAACAACCTGGACGACAATTGCCTCCGCACCGATCGAGCGCCTATCGCGGACCGCAGTCTTTCGCGTCGAGAAGTGGGACGAGACGCTCGATGTGAGATACCGCGTGGCCTATGACTGGCAGGAAACCGAGCATTACTGGGAGGGCGTGATTCGCAAGGATCCCCGCGGACAAGAGCGACTGCGGATAGGGATTTTCTCTTGTGATCACGGGGAGGTTTTTCCGCAGCGTCGACTGGTGCGGAATATCACGCGCCAAGACCCCGATATCGTGTTCTTCGCCGGCGATCAAATCTATGAGGGTTACGGCGGTTTCGGCGTTGCCAGAGGGAAGCCGAGCGGGGAAGCCATGCTCGACTACCTGCGCAAGTACTGGCAGTTCGGCTGGACCTGGCGCTCGGTGTTGAAGGATCGCCCAAGCATCATCGTCCCCGACGATCACGATGTCTTTCAGGGAAATATCTGGGGCCAGGCAGGGCGCGCCCTGCCCCCCTCACCCGACGGCCGGGGGTTCGAGGGGGGTGGATTCCTGATGGAGGTGGACTGGGTCAATGCCGTGCAGCGGACCCAGTCCGGCCATCTGCCCGACGCTGTTGACCCGGCGCCCTGCGAGAGCGGTATCGAGGTGTACTTCACAGAGCTGCGCTACGGCGGTGCGAGCTTCGCGATCATCGAGGACCGCAAATTCAAGACCGGCCCTGCCGACATCCTGAGCCCAGAGCAACGGGCAGCGGTGCGCAAAGACCCTGCCGTCGTTGACGTTGAAGGCGCCGAATTGCTAGGGCCGCGTCAAGAAGCGTTCTTGCGCAGGTGGGCTCGCGAAAGCGCCGACGCCGACTTCCGATTGGTGTGTTCGCAAACGATTTTCTGCAAGGCTACGACCCACTCCGGCGGCAACCTCGCCCGCCGCCAAGCCGACCTCGATTGCGGAGGCTGGCCCCAGACAGCCCGGAACCGGGCCCTAGCCATCTTGCGGCCAGCACGCGACTTGATCATGCTGCACGGCGACCAGCACATCGGCTCGCTCGTGCGTCACGGAATCGAGGATTGGGAGGACGGTCCGGTCGCGTTCATGGTTCCAGGAACGTCGAACGGATTCCCGCGGGCGTGGTGGCCCGAGCAGCCTGGAGAGAATCGTCGGCCTGGCGCGCCCGCCTGGACCGGCCGCTATCGCGACGGCCTCGGAAACCGAATGACCGTTCTGGGCGCCGCCAACCCCGACAAAGGAAGCAACACCAGGGAAGGCCAAGCGGGACTGAGCGCAGAAGAAGTCGCTCACCGCAAGGGCTCGGGCCACGGCATTGTGATCCTTGATCGCAGAGCGCGCGAGGCGAGGTTTGAGATCTGGCGACATGCGTTCGACGCGGCCAAGCCTGGACGCAACGACCAGTTCGCGGGCTTTCCGATAGTCCTGAGGCTATCTGGCTGACCGCTCGTGCCGGCGGAAGTGCAGATCCTGCCAAGAGCCAGAAGGGCAGAACAGCCGCCGATTATTCTGGCCGCAATGCATGCGTTTCGCTAGTTGAGCCTCGTCGAATGATTGCGGAACTCCACATGTAGCTCGGAATCCGGGTGCGAGCAATTTAGCACCGGCACGTCGAAGCAGTCGTCTTCCGAGATCCAGAACTTCACATCCACCAGCAGGCGTTCCCAAAGTCTTCCGGTTTCGGAGTACCCTCGAACCCATCCAGCCTATGTGACGCCCTTTTCGAGGTCACGGGAAGGGAACATCGAGTCCGCGGAGAGCGCCGACGACGGCCGCCAGACTCGAGCGTTCAGGGCAGGTCCAGCGCCGGGTTGCGGTCGAAAAAGTCAAACGGGCGAAGCTCGAAGCCGTACCACATCGTCGGCATGACCGGCCAGTCCTCCGCACGGGGCAGGTGATGCATGCCGATCGTGTGCCACACGACAATGTCTCTGTCTCGGATCGGCCGGTCAGCCGCGGTCCACTCAGGCAGCCCCATGCCAGGCTCGCTCAAGGTGGGGTGATCACCGGCGGCATGGCGTTCCGCATCTCGATGCGGCGTCACCCAGAGATGGTGATCGATGAACCCGGCTCGCCGTCGCGGGTAGTCGTCTTCCGATAGGAGCGTGTTGGCATTCCTGCCGGGCAGTAATTGAAAGCTCGTGGGATAGCCGGAGGAGTTGCGCCGGTCGTTGCTAAGGACCCGCCACAAAGCGGGACGCTCGAGGTTGATATCGAGTCGCGCTTCATGCTCGCTGGCCGGGACGTGCTCCTCCCGGACCCACAGGCTGCGCCGGGGGTGGTCGGCGGGTAGCCGCCGGGCCACCAAGCGGTCAGCAACGAAGCGGTTGGCCGTTCCGTCGATGTCCAGATCGAGCCTGTAGCTGAAATAGTGGTCGTGGTTGACCGCAACTATGTTGCGATCCACGAATCGGCCATAGGCGTCTGCCTCGGGTCCTGCCTGCAATGCGTTCTTGGCCTTGGTTGTCTTCACTTCCAGAACGCCGGTAGCGCCCACGCGCACCTCGATCGACCCGTCCTGACGAAAGATCCAGTCGAGCAGGTAGTCGTAGTTTCCAACCACGGCACCCACGCGCACGACGAGGTCGCGGCTCTTGCGGCTGTCCGGCATCTCGGAAGACCAGTGGCGCCAAGCCGGATCGCCGGTCTGCCTCTCAAAGACACAGATCGTGTCCGGCAAAGTTTTCGGGCGGCCCTTTTCGTTGCTAATCACGGTGTCGACATAGGTGGCGTAGTCAGGACAGTCACCGCCGCGCAGCAGCGCCTTCGCCAGCCCGCCGGACATGAATTCGCCGGCATCGATGAAGTTCCGCCTATACCAACCGAACGAAGGGTCCATGTAGGGAACGAAGATTTCGGACAAATGCCCTTGGTACATCACGGATCGAGTCGGACCGCCGGGCTCCTCTTGGTAGCTGACCAAGGAGAAGACCGCCCCGAGCCGCTGATCGGGCCGCAGGTGGAAACGCCAGTTCTGCCAACGAACGAGATGCCCGTCGAATTCGAACCCGGGGCCGAGTGGCTGGCGTGTTTCCAGCGGGCCCGGAATCTCCCGCGGGCGTTTGAGGGTGGTGCGGTCGAAGTCCGCTTCGGTTGCGCTGATCGGCACGGGGCCGTCGTCCACGACCCGCAAGACCTCCTCGGATTCAAGATCGACTACCGCCGACAGACCCTCGACCTTACGGGTCCAATCGTTGCGGACTCCGCGGGGCTCGGCGCACCGGACGTTGCCGATGCGGCGCCCGCGCTCTTCCTCGGTTCCGAAATAGCCGGGCGGCCCCGTGTTGCAATTGAGAAACGTTGTGTCGGTGATTCCCCGAGCTTTGAGTCCGTCTAGAAAGTCAGGATGTTCGAGCACCTTGTCAACGACCGCCTCGTAGTCGTCGCCTGACCAGTTCGGCTGGACTCCCTCTAGCGGTGACCATGCTGCGACTCGGTCGCCGGCGAGATCGACAATCGCTTCAAAGGCATCGTTGCCTTGGCGCACCACGGCGTAGGCCATGCGCGGCATTGCAGCCCCGGGACGCCAAGCCTGCACATCGCGTTTGGGAGGCTCGTGCAGCGTCAACTGGGAGAAGCGAGTCTCGCGGTCCATGTGCCCCGCATCGCGGATGAGCTCAAGAGCTCTCCAGATTTCTTGGTAGCTGAGCGGATCGAGAGGGTGGTCGGCGGCGTGCGCCCCGGTAGAGGCCATGACGGCCGCCAAGGCGATCGTGGACAGGTGTGGCTTGGTCACAATCTGAACTCCGGCTTGCAGGCTACGAATCGCGCGGCGCAAGCGAGCATGGCCTGATTATGGCAATTGTCAGGCCAAAAACCCGAAAATCTGGCACCACCGCAAACCCGTCGGAATCGCGCTTGCCAGTTGGAAGCTTGGCGCAGGACCTGAACGTTCGTCGACACTCGCGGGCAGGCGCCCCTACCAGCGCGGCAGAATACGCTGCCAGCCTGGATCGATGTGCTTGCGCATCTCGGCCGCATCGTCGCGCCGACGATACGGGATCTTGTCATAGCGCTCCTTGAGGCGGGCGAGCTGGTCCCGGTCGATGTCCACTCCCAATCCGCCGCGCTCGGGCACACGCATGCTGCCCCCGACAAACTTGAGCCGGCCGCCCACAATCACCTCGTCGGATGTCTGCCACGGATAGTGCGTGTCGCAGGCATAGGTCAGGTTCTTGGTCGCCGCGGCGACGTGGGTCATCGCCATCAGAGAAATGCCAAGATGCGAGTTCGAATGCATCGACAGGGCTAGGCCGAAGGTCTGGCAGAGCTTTCCGAGGTGCTGGACCTGGCGCATCCCTCCCCAGAAGTGGTGGTCGCAAAGCACGACCTGGACGGCATCGCGCTCAATGGTCTCCGGCAGGTGGGCGAACGAGGTCACCGCGACATTGCTGGCCAGCGGCGTGTCGATGCCTCCGCCAAGCAGAGCCGCGCGGACCTCTGCCATGCCATCGATTCCTGCCGCGGGATCTTCGAGGTAGCCACCGCCCGTCAACTCCTCCCGCAGGGCTTTCCCGACGCGCACGGACGTCTCCACCGTCCACGCTGAGTTGGGGTCGATGCGCTGCGGCACCGCAGGGCCGAACTCCTGCCGCAACTGCCGAACAGTCTCGACCTCCTGTTCGGGATCCAGCACGCCGCCCTTGAGCTTGACGTCCTTGAATCCGTATTCATCGACCATTGAGCGCACCTGCCGCACGATCGATTCGGGAGTGAGGCATTCCCCGTACTTGTCCTCGCGCGCGTCCGTGCCTTCGCCGCCACCGCCGCCGTGCTTGTAGAAGGCATACGCGGAAAACGGCACTTCGTCCCGAACGCGCCCGCCTATCAGGTCGCACACCGGCACGCCGACGCTGCGCCCGATCAGGTCCAAGCTGGCGGTCTCGATGGCTGAGTAGGTCCGCGGTCCGACATCGAGGGGGTTCTCGCCGGGAGTGCTCATTACATGGGAGCGCTCGCTTCCTGTTCCCTCTCCCTCGGCAGCGTCAAGCAGGTCGCCGGTCAACCGGTAGGCATCCTTGCCGACGACATCAGGCGCGATCTTGCGCAAAGCGTCGGCCGGACCCTCCCCGCCATAGGTCTCGGCGATACCGACAATGCCATCCTCGCTCTCCAATTCCACGATGTTGCGCAGCGCGTACGGCGCGTGCAGCCCGTACGAACTGCGCAGGGGAGGGTCGGCGATCGCAATCGAATGCACCCGCAAATCTTTGATTTTCATGTGAACAAGCCCATTGTAGGAATCGCGGATCCGGCCCACTCGCCGGGGATTGCGCCCCGCTGCGGAAGCTGGCTAGACTAAGAATGTCGCCGTGTGGAACGAACTCTCTTCATCGACACGGCTAGCTTGGAGCAAAAGCCGTTTCACTTCGAGACCCTGATCAGGCCCGGACTGCTGGATCTGTCCGAACGCTGGTCGGTCGACAAGGAAGTGGAAACGGAGGGATCTGCGGAACTACTCGATAGGGAAGGTGTGCGATCCATTCGGGTCCGGGGCCAGATCAAGGCTTCGATCGAGTACGCTTGTGACTTGTGCCTGAAGGAACTGCAGCTGGACTTTGACTCCAAGTTCGACCTGTTTTTCTATCCAATGGAGATGCTAGAAGATGGTGGTGAAGCGGCCATCAGCCGCGACGAGACCGAGGTCGGCTTTTATGACGGCGACGGGATCGGCCTGGCTGATGTGATCCGCGAGCAGTTGCTGCTCTGGCTGCCGGTGCGCAGCGTGTGCAGCCCGGACTGCAAGGGTCTCTGCCCGATCTGCGGGATCGACCGCAACTCGGGCCCGTGCGACTGCCGGCAGGAATTCGAAGATCCGCGCTGGGACGGCTTGCGTCAAATTTCGCTCAGGCATTGACGCGCGAATCAACTGGGAGAATACAATCATGCCAAATCCGAAGCGCAGGCATTCCAGGTCCCGCCGGGACAAGCGTCGCACGCACGACAGCCTCCGTGTCAGGTCGGCGTCGGTCTGCCCGACCTGCGGGGTGAACACTGTGCCCCACCGTGTCTGCAAGGAATGCGGCCACTACAAGGGCCGCGAAGTGATCGAAGTCGACGAAGAGTAGCGCCGACCCTAGGGAGTCCGAACCCGCGTGGCAACTTCAGTCACCGTTGCAGTAGACGCGATGGGCAGCGACGACGCGCCCATTGCCGAGGTCGAAGGCTCTCTGCTTGCAGCGGAAGAGTTCGGGGCCAAGATCCTGCTGGTCGGCCGGGAGGAGATCCTGCGCCGGGAGCTCTCCCGGCATTTCCCGGCTACCGGCCAGATCGAGATCGTCCATGCCGAAGACGTCGTGACGATGCACGACAACACCTCGGCCGCGATACGCACCAAGAAGGACACCTCGATCCGCGTCGCTGCCGAACAAGTGCTTTCGGGCCGGGCTGCCGGCATGGTATCGGCCGGCAACACCGGCGCCGTGATGGCCACGGCCGTGAAGGTCATGGGCCGCATCCCCGGGGCCAAGCGCCCGGCCGTGGCACAGATCTTCCCGACCGACCGCGGCGGGCGCACGCTGCTGCTCGACGTCGGCGCGAACGTGGACTGCA
The DNA here is from genome assembly GCA_009841225.1 of Terriglobia bacterium. Classification (GTDB taxonomy): domain Bacteria; phylum Acidobacteriota; class Terriglobia; order Bryobacterales; family UBA6623; genus VXMF01. Next base: position 283,873 of record VXMF01000008.1, read on the forward strand.
CGCCGACCATGCTGGTGCAGTTCGCGGCGATGGGCGAGGTCTACACCCGGGTGCTTTTCGGGTGCGAGCGGCCGCGGATCGGGCTGCTATCTATCGGCGAGGAAGACCACAAGGGCAACGACCTGACCAGCAAGGCGAGCAACCTGTTCAAGCAGAAGCCGTTCAACTTCGTCGGAAACGTCGAAGGGCGAGACCTATTCACAGGCAACGTCGACGTGATCGTCTGCGATGGCTTCGTCGGCAACGTGGCCCTGAAGGTCAGCGAGGGCTTGGTGTCGACGATCAAGACCATGCTGATCCAGTCGCTCGAGGCGACCGTCATGCGCCAGATCGGCTACGGCCTGGCCAAGGGCGCGTTCGACGAGTTCAAGAAGCGCGTCGACTACGAGGAATACGGCGGCGCGCCGCTGCTCGGTGTAAAGGGCGGCGTGATCATCTGCCACGGCCGTTCCACGCGCCAGGCGATCAAGAACGCGGTGCGGGTGGCGATCGATTTCGAGACCGGCGGGATCACGCGCAAGATCCAAGAGAATCTCGTTGACGGCCTCGAGAACATCGGAGGCAAGTCGAGCACCGCGGTCAGCAGCCGCTCAACCACTAGCGCTACCAAGCGATAGGCAGAGAGTTGGCAGGGCGTCGGAGACAGCCCGGCCCAGAGCCTCCAGCTCCGGCTGGTCCATGCCCGCTTGCATTGCCTGGAACAGCACGCGCTCCTCGGTTCGAATGTGACGCACCAATGCGGTGCGCAACTCGTCCAGCAACGGCGCGGCCTCGCTAGTAGGGGCTCGTTCCAAGGCCTCGAACTGCAGGCGGATCGCTTCGTGCTCGGCGATCAGGGTGTCGACCAAGCCGGGCTCGCCGGCCTGTCGCGCGGCCGGGAACACGATCTGCTCCTCGACCTCGAAGTGGCCACGAAACTCCAGCTGCCACAGATCGAGCGCCTGTTCGCGCAAGCGCTCGAGTTGGGCAGTGTCTGGGGGGTCAGCGCCATCGCGCAGACCCCGCTCGATCATCACGCCCAGCGCCAAGCCATCGTGGTGCTGGCGGGACAGCGGCACCAAGGCCGGGTGGCGCTTCACTCGCTCAGCCTATATCACTCGCCGGAGATCTGCTCGGGCTTGTAGCCTCCAATCCTCCGGAAGTGGAGGAAGAACATCCCAAAAAGCACCACCAGCACGACTGGCAAGGAAGCAACGTACTTGAACGTCGCTGCCGGACCGAACCTGTCGTACAGCCGGCCCATGATCGGCACCACCGTGCCGCTCGAAAAGACGCCCGTGCCTCCCATTACAGCGAGGGCCAGCGCGCCGCCCTTCGGGTACCGCTCGGAGGTGACGCCGAGCATCACCGGCCAGAAGTACGTCTTCCCGATCCCGAAGATCGTGGCCGCCGCGAACGCGCCGAGCATCGTGCTTACCGAGCCCAGCGTATAGAGACCAATCGCCGTCAGAACGGCGGCAATCGTCATCAGCCCGAACGGGGAGAACTTGTGGGCGAGCGGACCGCCGAAGAAGCGCAGCACGAACATGATGCCCGCTGTGTACACCAGAATCAGGATCCCGGGCATGCCACCGGTCAGGTTCGTGATCAGCGACGGCACCCACTGGTCCGGCCCGAGCTCGGAGGCTGAAGTCAGCCACATGCAAATCCAAAGGAAGCAGAAGGAGGGACGCATGATCTCGCGGAACATGTCCCGGTTGCTGACGCCTGCAGCGACACGCTCGGTCGCTGGAAATTCCTGGCCCCGTATCATCACGAGATAGGCCAGGGCAACGACTGGGATCGTCATCAGCTTGAGTCGCCAGCCCAGCGTTGCTGTCTCCGCGCTCACACCCTCGCCCCCAAGACCCATCACCATCGTGATGAGAAAGGCGAGGAGTCCGCCGATGATCAATCCGCCCGGCCACCACGCGTGCAGCACGTTCATGCGGTGGGTCTTGTCCTCCGGGTAAAGCGTCGAGCAAAGCGGATTGATCACTCCCTCGACGAGGCCTTGTGCCAGTCCGAGAGCGAGCATGGCTATCCAGAGCGTGACAGTGACCGGGTTGCCAAAGATCGAAGCGACCGCACCATCAGGGAATGGCACGAGCACGATCGCGAGGATCCCGAAGATGTAAAACAGTCCCGAGATCGTGAGCAGTCGGCGCATCCCGAACAGATCGACGAGCGAGCCGCCGATCAGAATCGACAGCGTGAATCCGTAGAAGGCCGGCTGGAAGATGAAACCGAGCTGCTCCTTGGTCAACTGGAAGTCGTTGGCGAGAGCGTCGGCCGCGTCGCCGCGAATCGAGAAGAACATCGATGTCGTGACGAGCGCGATGCAGCTCGCCACGAAGAGACGATTACGGTTCATGTGAACCCTCCTTGCGCGTTCGGGCAGATAGCGTAGCACATGGCCCGCTAGGGCGGTCACCCGGCAGCACCGGGTCAGAGTCAGCGAGTGTCCGGCGGAGCGCAAGCAAACGAGGCGCTTTCGGCCGGGTCGCCCGTGCCGTCATAGATCGCGACTTCGGGGTACGGGCACAGCGGCCTCGTCAATTCGGTCTTGCCCTGAACCACGCGTGACGCTTCGATCCGCTCCGGCACCTTGCCGTCTTCGACCCACGCCATCAGGGATGCGAAATAGTCGGCTTGCGAGACGCCGAGGCCGCCGCCGCAATGGAACATCCCCGGCACCATGAACAGGCGGAAGAAGTCCCGCGTCTCAGTGCCGGTGACGCGTAACGCCTCCTCGTAGTAGTTCACGCCCATCATCGGATTCAGCGCGGTGTCGGCCCAGCCGAAATACATCAGCATCTTGCCACCCGCATCTCGAAAGCGGGATAGGTCTGGATCGGTGGCGTCCAAGATCGAGCGGATGAAGTCCATCCGACCGAGGTCTTCGTCGAAGTTCAAGTCGCTGAGCTCGAATTCGGGATCGTCCGGCTCGAATGCCAAGTAGCGCAGGAACGTCTCGGCAAAGACATGCTGTCGGGAGGGTCCGTCCTCGGAAACGATCCAGCCCTGCCAACCGCTGGTGCGTCTGCGCCCCGATGGAGGGGCGGCTTCCGCGCCGACGGGCTGGCCGGGAAAGACCTGCTCGCCCTTGCTGATCACGCCACCGTAGATCTTGGCGAGGGCCTCGATCTGGTCGTCGTCGAAGCACTGGTCGGTGGCGACACTGTCACAGCGCGGCAAGTCCCTCGCTGGATCGAAGTCGCATGCTCGGGGATCGTCCAGCAGGCCGTCTTCCAGCCCGTCCAAGCCATCGCATTTTGCGTAAACTTCCTTGGCGACGGCTTCCATCTCGGACAATGTGAGCGGCACGTCGGCCAGCGCCAAGGCGTTCCAAGCGCCCCAGATCTGGGTGCCGGTGAAGTCAAGCACGGGAGCGCCGACCAAGACGCCATCGAAGTCCTTCGGAAAGCGCTGAGCCGCCATCAGGCCCTGGCGTCCGCCCGTCGAGCATCCTCGCCAGTAGGTATAGTTCGGCGGCCGGCCGTAGTAGATGCCCACCAGCTCCTTGGCTGTCTGGATCGTGAGGCGGACTGCGCGGAAGCTATAGTCGATCTCCTTCTGGCGATTGTTGAGGGCGAAGGTGCCGAGGGGTTCCGCGGTCCGATCGTGCCCGGTGTTGGTATGGACGGACACAAACCCATCGGCAACGATCCGCTCCGAAGCTCGGATGCTGCCCGGACTGTCAGGCGAGTTGCCGGCATAGCCGCCGTTGCCGCGCATGATGATGCGGCCGTTCCACTCCGCGGGCAGCACGACTTCGAAGACGATCTCGGGCGGCAGGACACCCAGCACGCGGCAGCGCGCCGGGACGTCGCCCGTCGCTCCGAGGTCAGTGGCAGACAGGATCGTGTACTCGTGGACGGTGCGCTCGGCGAGCGAGGAGCATGCCGTCACAGGCTTGGCTCCAGAGGCGTTGGCCTGCCCCGGCAGCGAAGCGAGACTGGCCAAGGCTGCGACGGCCAGCAATGGCCGGAATCGACTCGATGTATTTGCGAGGAGGAATTTCAACTTCATGTTAGGAACGACCCTCTACAGAGTATTCCGTCGCCGTGTTTCCCGGACGATCTGACTCTCGTGCCAAGACGCCTATGCCATACCCGGTAAGGCACGAACCAGGCGGTTCCCACCGAGAAGACGAGCTGATCGGTTGGTGGGCAGACTGACTCACCCGCTGACCAGAGACTTCACGACTTGGCCGAACGGTCGTTCCGGCCCCCAGATCGGGCCGTGCGCGGCTACCGCGGCCAAGTCGGGATGTCCAGGGATCCCTGCAGGACACCCCAGACCTCGACTTGCAGCTCCCGCGCGCGTCGGACGACCGGCTTGCCGCTCACCATCAGCGGGCGTCACGGCCGCTGGCGCGGAGCCGGTCGTAGTAGTGTGCATCCACCGTGAGCGCCCTTGGCGATGCCGCTCCTTCAAGAAGCAGGCCGCGCAGGCGCTGGCGATCCCGGTCCTTGCGGATCAGTTCGCGGACGTACTCGCTCGACGTCCTGTAACCCCGTGTGCTGACCTGATCGTCCACGAAGGTCTTGAGGGCCTCGGGAAGCGAAACGTTTATCGTGCTCATGACGCTACTGCCATTGGCGAAGTTTGGCAGCTTGGCGAGGCAGCGAACCGGGACCGGCCAAGGGCGCTACGGCCAGCAATGGCCGGAATAGACTCGACGCAGTTGGGTGACGAAAAGCCAGCTTCATGTCAGGAACGACCTTCTACAGAGTATCCGGTCGCCGTGTTCCCCAGACGATCTGATTTCTTGGGGACTTTGGAGTTTCGGTCGTTTCCGGAAAATCACCCGGACCGAGACCGCACACATCGTGATGGCCTCTGTGGCGGGAGGCCAACTCTCGGTCTGTCGTCTTCGACGGTGGGAGAATCGATCTACGCAACGCTCAGTCATGGGCTGATCGCTCGGGGAGTGGCGGGAGCGGGCTCGGAAACCGATGAAATCGATTTCGTTTCCCATTGCACGCGTCGATCGCCTGCGACGCGTCGCCGAACGGGCAAGAGAGCTGCCGGACGAGCACCGCGGCCCGTCGCCAGAGGGATGGTTCGCCAGCGCCTACGATGCCCACGACCTAATCCGTGTCTTCGACACGCTCCGGCTCAAGGCGGGATTCGCCCTGCAGGCTTACGCTCTCAATGAGGGAATGGACGGCAACGGCATCATCTGGGGGGTACCTGCCGAGCCCTCATTGGTCGCTCCAGAAGAATGCCCCGACCTGCCAGTCATGTGGCTGGATCCCCCCAAGCCACCGGGGGCCGTCCCGTTGATGCAAGCAATCGAGGGCGATGGGAGTCCGTGGTCCTACCTGTCTGCATCGATCCTCCGACGCGAGGCAGCGGAGTTTGGGGCCTCTTGGCATGGCTGTGACTGGAGTCCCCAGAAGATCCTGTCCGAGCCCCCACGGCAGGCTGATGATCAGGATGTGCCAGTTCGTGAGGAGGATCGGGCCGGTGAGGCGCCCGCCAGCGACTGGACGTGGCGCGGCCCTGTTCCGAAAACTTGGGAACCGACCTATGTCGAGCGGGACTCCACCAAGAGAGTCGTCCTGCACATCTACAATCCCGTTGGCGAAGAGCAGATTTACCGGGCCACGGACACGTATCCGGCTGACAGCTATGACTGCACCACCAGAACCAGAGTGTTGTGCACGGGTAGCGGTGGATTCATCTACTGACTGATTTCCGCCGCGAGCTGGTGCCGTCCGGCCACAACAGGCAGGGGCGGCACCTCCAGATCACTCTTCGGAGGAGGTGTGCGGGCTGTCCGCCGTGAGAGCCCGGAGCCGCTCCTCCAGTGCCCGCGCTCTTTCGTCCGCTGCATTTGCTCGCTGTTCGGCGGCCTGTCGCTCGCGCTCGGCCACGCTGGCCCGTTCTTCAGCGGCCTGTCGTTCGCGCTCGGCCGCGCTGGCCCACTCCTCCCCCGTGCGCGGGTCCCTGAACACCAAGACCGTCCCCCGCTCCCGCCGCTCGCCACGCAGCTCCAGCCCCAAGACCTCGCTCCGCAGCCACACCCGGCCCCCGACCGCCACGGCTGACGCCGCATCGTATCCGCCCGCACTGGCCACGTAGCCCTCCAGCGGACTGGCCATCAACTCCCCGACCGGATCGAGCCTCCAGTACTCGCGCACACCCAAACTGGCGTATTCGCCCACTTTGTGCTGCGCATCCCTGTCCGTCGTCGACGGCGACGCCACCTCCAGTACGAAGTCCGGCGCCTTGCCTTCTTCCCACACCAAGTAGGTGCTGCGGCTTGGGCTGCGCCCCACCCCGTGCACCACCTGCACATCCGGCTGCAGCCAGACCCGGTTGTTGCCACGCCGGTAGTAGACCACCAGTTCCATCGCCACCAGCACGTCCTCGCGCTCCCGGAAGTGGTGGCGCAACGAGCCGGTAGCCTGCTCGACGGCATCCCCGTGGGAGACACTCTGCGCCACCCAACGGCCTTCCGGGTACTCGACGTCCTCGGCCTGCGGCACCTCAGCGTCGACACCCGCTCCTGGAACTATGGGAACTGGCGTGTCTGTGGTAGTGCTAGCTGACATCTGGAATCGGCTCGCCTGGCACGCGCGCCCTGCCATGATTCTACAGTCGCTGTAGGCGCGCCGGCCGTCGATCCGCTCATCGGCGATGCTCGCTCTGGCCTCGAAGCTTGTTGACTCGATCATTAATCACTCAACGCCGAGACAAGGAGTCTGGGAGAAATTCGGGGGTGGTCGCCCGGGAATCGCTGGAGCCCGGTTGATCGTTGCGGGCAGCCCGGGCACTAGCGGCGCACGGCCGGCTCGAACTTTGGATTCGGAATACTGCGGGCCCGTACCAGGGCCAGTTCACAACCGCGGACTTCAAGCCGGAGTCTCTGCCCATTGGCTGCACGAAGCCGCGCGATGACTACAATGATTCCGGGGATAGACCCGTGACCCGCCTCGTCGTGATGGTGGGGCTCGTTGCCGCTGGAGCGAACGGCGCCGAGAGGCCGGAGACGTTCAGCCAGTACTGCTACGGGTGCCACTCTGATGCCATCGCTAACGCCGGCATCAACCTTGAGCGCCTGGCCAGCGAATCCTCCGTCGCTGACAGCTTCAAGCAGTGGCAGAGGGTTGCCGCTGCGCTTGAGCAGCACGCGATGCCGCCCCGGGGCGCACCCGCCCCAGCCGAGCGAGAGCGCCGCGAAGCTGCTCGCTGGATTCGTGAATCCCTCGCCGACTACGCTGCCAAGCACGGCGGTGATCCCGGCCGCGTCACGGTTCGTCGGCTGACAAGCGCCGAATACGCCTACACGATTCGCGACCTGACCGGGGTGGATCTCGACCTCGGGCACCACTTCGCGGGAGATGCCGTTGGGGGTGAGGGGTTCTCGAGCTTCGGCGACGTGCAGTTCATGGCCGATGCGAATCTCGAGAGCTATCTCGAAGTTGCCAAGCTCGTTGCCGACCATGCTGTGATCGGGTCGGGACCGCTGCAGTTCGGGGTCCACCCGAGGCAGAGCGGCTACGAACTCTCCGCGATCCATCGCATTCACGACCTGTACCGCCAGTACGGTTTCCGCGCCACCGCCGCCGAGGGCGCTAGGCCGTTCGGGCTAGACAAGTACGGCGCAGCATTCTACGCGGCCTGGGCGTACCGGCACCGCGACGGCGACGCGACGCTGGAGGAAGTCGCCCTGCGGGAGGGCATCAGCCTGGCGTTCTTGAAGCACGTCTGGTCGGTAGTCAACCGCGAGGAAGCGCCCTACCCGGTTTCGGAGGCCATTGCGATGTGGCGAGCCCTACCCGCTACCGGGGACGAGGAAGCCATCCGCGCGAAATGCACCGAGATCCAGAACTTCGTCGTCGACTGGCCCCGGTGGCTCTTCGCGGTCGGAGCGATGGCACAGGGCGGCGCCGGCGATGAGGGGGCGTTGATCATCACCGACGAGACGATCGTGGGCCGCTCGCGCGCACCGCTCAAGTTCAGCCCAAGGGATCGCGGTGACGGCCTGGGCGACCTGTATCTCTCGGTTACGCAGCTCAATCCCGGGATGTCGTCGGCACCGCGCGTCGCGTGGCGAAACGCGACAGTGAGTGCGAGCGCGGACGACCAGCAGATCATGCCTGAGCGATCGCTGGTTGAACTCCTGCCCGACTCCGAGATCGAGCGGATCGGGTTCGGACGGACGGACGGGTTGGGACCTGGCGACTTTGCGACCGTCGGCGAAGCGCGGCTGCGGGTGAGGGTGCCAGCTCCTGAAGAATGGGAACAGTTCACGTTCCGCGTCGAAGTCGAGGTTGACCTAGCCCCAGATGACGGTTCGATCCTGCGGGTGGTCATCGGCGATCTGGAAGAAGGCTCGAGGACGCGCGCCGCCACAGCGTTGCTGACTCGCCCCGAAGGCGAGCCCTTCGCACGTTTCAAGTCCGGAGTGCTCGAGCACGTCGCGAATTTTCCGCAAGCCTCGCACGGCGAGCCCACGCCGGCGGACCGCGACCCGATCCCGGCCCCGTTCGACAACACCTATGACGAGCCGGAGCGGGACCTGTTCCACTTCCGCATCAAGTACTACCGCCAAGACGATTTTCTCGTCGAGAAGATGCTGGACGACGAAACCAAGGTGCGACTCGACCAGGCTTGGTTCGACCTGCTGGATTCCTTCGACTACCACGATGAGTTCTTCGTGTTCACGGCCAACAAGTTCGGCCTGACTCTCGACAAGAAGCTGACCGAACTCGACGCGGGCGAAATCGCGGCCCTGCCGGACGAGCCGCGCGGTTACGCAGAGACCCTGCGCACGGAGTTCGGTGACGTTCAGTCCGCCCAGCTTGCGGCCCAGCCCGGCCATATCGACGACGTGCTGACCTTCGCGGCGCGAGCTTGGCGGCGCCCGCTCACACCCGGCGAGGCCGATCTGCTGCGACGCCTCTACAACTTGGCTCGGGAGGATCGATCGCTCGATCATCGCTCGGCGATACGGACCATGCTGACCAAGGTGCTGGTTGCGCCGGAATTCCTCTATCGCCTCGAGCGCCCGGAACTTGACAGCGGTCCATCGCAGCTCTCGCCGTGGGAGCTGGCGAGTCGGCTTAGCTACTTCCTGTGGGCCTCTGCGCCGGACAAAGAGTTGCGGCATGCCGCGGCGTCGGGCGCCTTGGAGGACGAGAGCGAAATCGCAAGGCAGGTCCGCCGCATGCTCTCCGACCCCAAGGCGCGGCGCTTCGCGACCGAGTTCTTCGGGCAGTGGCTTGGCTTCTACCGCTTCGACCAGCACACAGGCGTGGACGCCAAGCGATTTCCGGAGTTCAGCGAGGCCGTTAAGTCGGCGATGTACGACGAGGCGGTCTCGTTCTTCGAGCACATCATCCGAGAGCGGCGCCCGTTGCGCGAAGTCTTTTCGGCCGACTACACGTTCCTGAACGACGCGCTGGCCAGGCACTACGGCGCGGAAGTCAAGGCCGGGCGCGAGATGGGGCTCGTCGAGACCGCGGACAAGTTCAAACGCGGGGGCCTGATGCGGCTGGGGGCCATGCTGACCGCAACTTCCGCGCCGCTGCGAACCAGCCCTGTCAAGCGCGGCGACTGGATTCTGCGGCGGGTGCTGGGCACCCCGACCCCTCCGCCTCCGCCCGATGCGGGATCGCTGCCGGGCGATGAGAAGAGCTTCGGCGCAATGACCGTTCGAGAACAGCTCGAGGCACACCGCGCCAACACGGCCTGTGCGTCGTGCCACTCGCGTATCGACCCGCTGGGCTTCGCCCTCGAGCACTACGATGCGGTTGGCAGGTGGCGCGAGACCTACGACAACGGAAAGCCGGTCGACGCAGCCAGCGTAATGGCTGGCGGAACGCCGATCACGGGCGTCGAATCGATGCTCGACTACATCGAGAGCCAAGAGCGCCAGGTCATGCAAAATCTTTCCGAGAAGCTACTCGGCTACGCATTGGGGCGTACAATCATAGCGTCGGATCTGCCCTTGCTCGACCGAATGGTCGCGGCTGGTTTCGACGCGACGTTCGAAGAGTTGGCGCTCCAGGTTGCGACCAGCCGCCAGTTCCGCTATCGTCGCGGACGCGCCGACGATACGCCGATCGAGCTGGCCGACGGAGGAACAAGGTAGTGCACCGCAGACAATTCCTACGGAATTCCGGCATCGCGCTGGCGATGCCGTGGCTTGAGTCGTTGCGCGCGGCGACGACCGAGCCGCCGACTCGCTTTGGCTTGGTCTACTTTTCGAACGGCGTCGAGCCGGCGCACTGGTGGGCCAAGGGCTCCGGGGCCTCCATGGAGGTCGGTCCCGGTCTCGCTCCGATGCAGCCGCTGACCGAGCACTTCAGCTTCCTGCGCGGGCTGTACAACCAGAAGGCCGCCGAGACGACAAGCCCACATCTGGGCGCGATGCCTAACCTGCTTTCCGGAGCCGAGGTCAGCCTCGACCCGGCGGTGATCCGGGTCGGCAAGACCTTCGACCAGGTCCTAGCGCAGCGCATCGGCGGCAGCACGGAAATCCCGAGCCTGGTGCTGGGAATCGAGCCCAACGAGCTGCGCCTCGAAGATGGCGTCTCGATGATCTACGGCTCGGCAATTTCGTGGGCCTCGGAAGCAAGGCCCGCCACCAAGGAAATCTACCCGGCGCGCGTGTTTGACCGCTTGGTAGGCAACGCTCAGGGACGCGAGCTGGATCGCAGCATTCTCGACACACTGCTGGATGAGGCACGCAGCCTCCGCGGCCAGGTCAGCCACAGCGACAGGGCGAAGCTCGAAGAGTATCTCGAATCGATCCGCGACATCGAGCGCCGTATCGACCTTGCCACGAAACAGGAGCGCCTCGAGGGCTGGCGGCCGACTCTGGCCGAACCCAACATGGACCGGCCTGCGAGCGAACTTCCGCAGGAAATCCCCGAGCACATGCGCCTGATGCTCGACCTGATCGTGCTGGCCTTCCAGATGGACAAGACCCGCATCGCAACGCTGATGCTCAACAACGACCTGTCCCAGATGAACTTCGGGTTCCTCGACGGTGTCGAAGGCGCCTTGCATCTGGACCTGACGCACAACGGCAGGGATCCCGAACTCGAGGCCATGTACCTAAGGACGAACCAGTTCCACGTGGAGCAGTTCGCCTATCTGGTGCGCCGGCTGAGCGAAATCGACGAGGGCGGAAGGTCGCTGCTCGATTCTTCCATGCTGATCGGGTGCTCGAACCTCTTCGACGGTGACCGGCACCAGGCTGACGAGATGCCGTTCCTGCTTGCCGGCCGAGGCGGGGGGCTCAGGCCGGGACAGGTGCTCGACTACTTGAGTGCCGGAGACGACAACCGGCGCGCTTGCAGCCTGTACCTGTCGCTGATGGATCGGATGGGTGTGCGGCTGGACCGATTCGGAGATAGTGGGCGGCGACTCGACGAGATCTGAGAAGCTCGCTTCCAGCCGAAACCCTAGAAGCGGTTTGCGGTTCTCCACCCATTGGGACCGTTCGCGAAGAAGTCGGCGAACTCCAGACCCCGAACGAAGCTGCGTGCGAGCGGACTTCGACGCGCCACGGATGGCAGTTCGAAGATGGCACGTGCTTCGGGGACAACTGCTGCGCCACCTTCTATGGGTCGCTACAATCCGTTGGCGCGAGTTCAAACGCGACAGACGCGGTCCAATTGATCAGGGCAGCGACCCGCCGACGATCCGAGTTGGCACTTGGACCACCGGGGGCCAGGCCGGGCAGCAGCATCAGCGGTATCCTCAACGAGACCCGCTGCGACATCCTTTGCGTGAGCGAGGGGCTCGCGGGAGTCTTCCCGGAAGGAGGCCAGGTCATCGGCGCTGGCCCAGATTGGGGCTACCGCATCCAATCGGGCCACCGGAGGGTGCTGCTGTGGTGCAAGTTGCCCCGGACTCCCCGCGCCCGTGTCCACCCCCGCCCGTGTCCACGGTTCGGAGGAGCTTCCGAAGGGCAGGTTCAGGGCGGGCGTCACAGAATCGCCATTGGGGCCCGATTGGCAGCCGAGCATCCTCGCCAGTAGGTGTAGCTTGGCGGCTGGTCATGTCGCCCCTTACTGCACCAACGCTCACGATGAGGAAGCTGTAAACCAGGTCGACGAAGTAATTTCGAATGTTCGAAGCCCCGGCTCAACAGCCGCCCGATCAGAGCTCCGCCAGCATTTTCAGCCAAGACAGGTGAGGCGTCGCACGATTCGCTCTGGATGCCCCCCCGCCTCCCTCTTCCGAGCTCGCGAGAGACATCTTGATGAAGATCCGATCCCTCATCCACCGAGACATGGCGCTACAAGTTTGGAGGACTTGAATCCCAGCAGGGCTCTTGAGCGTGGAAGACCAAGCACCTGCCCTCTCCAAGTCTCTCGAGTGCAATCGCGTGCGCGTAGAACCTCTCCTTAGGAAGTTTTTCTGTGGCCGACCGACGTCGAAGTTGGTGCATGATCAGATCTTGCGGACCGTCAAATCAGGAATGGTCAGGCTACGCTGCCAGTGGTTCACCATTGGTCGCTGGGCCACACTCTCTCTTTCCGCTCCGCTCACGACTCGAGAGCCAAACGTCAACATCGAGTCGCCGCCACATGATCGCGTGGTCGGGGGGCTGCTTCGGACGGGGAACCGCACTTGGTTCCGGGAAGCGATAGATCTTGGACAGTGAGCTGAGTGACTCCGATGACTTCAGAAATCCGGATGATCTTGCTCAAGGTATTCTGTATAAAGTATTAAGTACAATAGAATTGTTGCCAAGAATCGGCGCACCGAGCTAGAACTCCTGCTCTCGGTCGCAATGGTCGCCGACCTGATGGAAGTTTCGGAATAGGCGGTTCGCCAAGCGATCAAGCGCAAGCGGCTGAGGTCCGAATCGGTCCTGATCGACAACAAGATGCGGGTGGCGATTCCACTGTCGGCGATTAGCGAGTACTGGAACCTTCCGGTTGCCACTGTCAAACAGATCGAAGCCGATGTCCGGCAGCACTGTCTAGACACTCTGCTGTCGGTAGTGAGGCGACTCTCCCCGAACGGGCAGGGATGCGGATAGCTGAATTCGGTAGTAATCGAAATTGATGGAGGCTGTACCCCATGCACATTAGCCGTGTCGTTATCAGGAACTTTCGTTCGTTCGCACACCTTGACGTGACAATCGAACCCACTACCACCTGCGTTATCGGCGAGAACAACTCTGGAAAGACCAATTTTCTGCACGCAATTCGGCTGTGTATCGACGCGGGCCTGTCGTCTACGTACCGCTCACTCGTGCAAAACGATATTCATTCGACAGTCGATATCTCGCATCCAAACCAAGTGTTGATTGGCCTAGAAATCACAGGGTTTACAGGCAAGATAAACGAAGAAGCGCTTGTCGGCGCCTGGCAGCACAGGCCTGGCCTAGCTCGTCTGATCTATCGATACAGGCCGAGCCTCAGTGCGCGCGAGGACTTGGAGACCGAAGAAACTGCGCCAGGCGACCTATCACACGAGGACTATCACTGGGAGATCACTGGCGGCGGCGATCCGGCGCAAGATCTTGCCACAATCAAGTGGAACGAGGCTATTGGCTCGGCCGTACGGTTCTCAGACCTCCAATCTTTCCTAGTCGTCTTCCTGCCCGCACTACGCGATGTCGAACGTGACTTACGCCAGTATAGGGGTTCACCGCTCGCACGGCTGATTGACGCATTGGAGATCTCCGACGATGAACAGGAAGAGTTGCTCGAGGCCTTGCGCAAGGCGAATGCACAGATCGCTGCAGCGAAGACGATAGACGATCTCGCGAAAGCGATCGATGCTTCGTTCAAGAGAGTTACTGGACCGGCTTTCAGCATGGATGTGGCCCTTGGTCTGGCCGAGCCCTCTTTCCAAGCTATTGTCCGTGCTCTGCGGATTCTGCTGACGAACACCGCCATGAAGAATTTCGACCCTTCAGTAAACGGTCTGGGCCTCAACAACATTCTCTATGTGGCAATTCTCATCGAGTATTTTCGCAAACGTTTAGCCCGGAAGAAGTCGGCCGGCCAGCTCATCCTTATAGAAGAACCGGAGGCACACTTGCACCCGCAGTTGCAGGTGACGCTATTCAGAGCCTTGAGCGAGCTGCCGTTTCAGTCAATTGTTACGACACATAGTACCCATATCACGTCCACAGCACCTCTACAATCCTACATCGTTCTGTCACAAATCGGCAGGCCAGCAATCGCCTCGTCTATACCGGCACGAGCCACAGGAATCGAAAAATCGGAGATCCTTGACCTCGAACGCTATCTTGATGCCACAAAGTCGACTCTCCTCTTCGCCCGCAAAGTAATCCTGGTTGAGGGTCCCGCCGAACTATTTCTGATTCCCGCACTGCTCAAGCACGTGAGCGACATCGACCTTGACCGTGAAGGCGTATCTATCGTTCCGATCTACGGTGTTCACTTTGAGGTGTATGCGAAACTCTTCGGCGTGGGCTCGCTACCCAAGAAATGCGCAATCATTACCGACGGAGATCTCAGTCCCAGTGACGCAATACCGGGATTGGAGGGCGAGGATGACCTGCCCGAGTATTCAGACCTTCGTTCGCTTGAGAACGAATTTGTACGCGTATTCGCCTGCAAGACGACTTTCGAGCGTGCCCTTGTGCTTCAAGGCACCCTTGAGATGTTGGCCCGAGCCGCCGATGACTGTGGTGCACCAATCGTTGCTAAACGTCTGCGCGACGGGGGCGACGTTGAACGCGGGGACGAACCCTCGGACGACGCGACCCTAGTACCGCTCCGTGAGCTCGTCCTAAATACGGCCAAGCGCGTCGGGAAGGCCCGTTTTGCACAAATTGCTGCCCGTCACGCTGATCAAGCTAGAGTCATCCCAAAGTATATCGGCGATGCGGCGAGATGGCTTCGGTCACCATGAAGTTGACCACCGAACAGAAGATCGCTGTCCGATGCGACACCAACCTGATGCTAAACGCTTGTCCCGGAAGCGGTAAGACTCGTGTCATCATATCGAAATTGCTACGAACTGCTGAGGACGTGAGAGGTTCACCTCGTGCTGTCGCCTGCATCACCTATACAAACGCCGCAGTTTATGAAATCGAATCACGACTTCGTCAACATATCCAGCCCAATGATGACACCTATTACGATATCGGAACAATTCACTCCTTTTGCCTGAACCATGTATTCCGACCTTTCTGCCATCTCATCGCCGGATATAATGCTGGATTCAAGGTTCTCACCCCTGAGAGTGAAGAGTTCAAAGAATTTGTTATAGAAACTTGTGAACACTACGATCGATATGATCTTACATATAAAGATTTTGATTCCTTCGCTCAGCTACGCATGGATGTAGATGGAACTCCTGTCGGAAACGCCATTGACAACGGTGAAATCTCTCCGGATCTCGCACGCTCCTACTGGAAGCGTATTCGCAAAGCTGGATTCATCGACTTTCCGACAATAATCTATCTTTCATATGTACTCCTGAAGAAACGTCCGGAAATTCTCGGCTACGTGTCATCTAGGTTCGCATGGATCCTTGTGGACGAGTTTCAAGACACCACGGACTTGCAGGTGGAAATTCTATCGCTGATCGCAAGTGCCAAGAGAACAAGGTTTTTACTCGTTGGCGACCCCTGCCAGTCTATTTTCCGATTCGCTGGTGCCAGACCAGATCTCGCGGAAATGTTTGCAAGCCGAATCCAGGCACGCACGGATCTACATCTCTCGGGGAACTTCAGATCAAGTTCTCCTGTTGTCGAACACGCCAATCTACTGTATCCACGTAATCCACCGATGAAAGCGGTCGGGCGGGCAAGAGATTATTCAAATGAGCCAATCTGGAGACACGGCTCTTCAGCATTTGAAGTCATCACGGACTATTTTCTTCCGCACTTAGAAGGTCTTTCGATTCCTATCGGTCAGGCGGCTATTCTTGCGCCTACTTGGTATTCGTTGTTTCCGCTTGGTCGACAATTGCGGGAGTTAGGCATAAGTATCGTTGGTCCTGGGGCAAGACCCTACAGTCGAAATCGACTATTTGCGCCGATTGCAGAGCAGGTCTGCGGTTACCTTGTGGAAGCCGATCCAAATGTTATCTTCGGAATCGAGCGCTCATTGTTTGACACAGTTCTCAATGCTACTGGTCGTGCTAATTTTGATATTTTTTCGTATCGCGGCCGTGTCGTCGTCTTTCAACTGATTGAAAGTGCTCGGCAATTGTGGTCCATAAACATGGGTGCCGTTGCTTGGCTGGAGTCGGCCGCAATCAGGTTTTCGGAGATCTTGATGGCTAAGGATTATTTGGCTCCGAAGGAGTCCGATCTGTTCTCGATGTCCGTCGAAGAGATGAAGACGGATATGCGTAATAGGCGTGTCGATTTGGCAAACTTGACGATTACAGATCTCGGTCTCTATGCAAAGCCAAAGGCGGCGTTAAAACTTTCTACGATTCACAGTGCAAAAGGTCGGGAGTACCGAGCGGTTGCGATGATAGATCTTCATGACGGAAGGATTCCCCATTATCGTGCGGAATCTGTTGACGAGGTTGAAGAATCGAAGCGCCTATTCTATGTGGGGGTAACACGCGCAGAGCAGTACCTGCTCTATGTCACTGATACGTCAAACCACAGAAACTCTCCTACTCGTTTTTTGAGGAATGAGACTGGCGTGGGAGTGTGCTGAGTTCTGGCAGCTCTATTGGTGGATCTTGAGGCACATTGTGGCCACGGACCCGGGAGGAGCCAGCGAAGTCTTCCCGTTCAGCACCCACGGAGATCTCAAGCTTGGCTGCGAGGTCACGACTCCAATATGGTACTTGTCAACTGATCGATGTATCGGGGCCACTGCTGATGGCTCTTTCTGACTCAATCCGCTGGCTGTTGCCTAATTGGCGTGCTGACGTTGGTTCGGTCTCGCCTTGGACGCCGGCCAGTCCGACGGCCTCGGGACCCGGCCAAGCGGGCAGACCGCGAGTCCCTGGAGACTGCCCGGACATGACGGATAGAGAGCCTTAGGTGCTAGGACCGACGAAGAGACCCTGCGCTCTGTGATCGAAACTGTGAGGGGTGTGACTCAGGGAATGGCCCTAGCCGACGGCGGGGTTCAAGAATCGCCATCAATTCTCAAGGAATCGACTCCTCGGGTCATTACTTAGCTGTTCAGCATTCCGACGTAGAACCATGCCTTGTTGGGATCCTCGACTACAACTCAGTACAACGTCTGGCCAACCACAAGGTCTTTCGCTTCATCGAGTGAGACACACGCCGCACAGGCATGCTTGCCCACGGCCCCGTCCACGTGGAGGACCCCAGCGAGCCCCCTCCGCTGTAATCTGCGAGTTCCCATACCCCTCGGCTCGGAGCAGCTCATGCTCATTTTTTTATTGGAAAGGACTCGTGCCTAAGGACCGAGCCCAGTCCAGCCGGCCAGTTCTCAACCTCTGGGTTGGGCGACAATGAACAGGCTATGGAATCACGCGATCATGACGAGTCCCGCGAGCGGAAATCGTCGCGACTTTCCCGCCGATCCTTCTTGGAGAAGTCCGTGTCCGGCCTAGGCGTCAGTGCCTCGGTCCAGCTGTTCGGACAGTCGAGCTCGGCCGAGGGTCGGCCGAATATCCTGTTCTGCATATCAGACGACCAATCTTGGACCCACGCCGGAGCTGCCGGAGATCCGATCGTCAAGACTCCAGCCTTCGACCGGGTCGCGGCCAGCGGCGTGCTCTGCACTCACGCGTTCTGCGACGCGCCAACATGTGGCCCGTCGCGGAGCGCCATCCTCACTGGGCAGTCGATCTGGCGACTCGAGGAAGCCGGCAACATCCATAGCACGCTACCAAGCAAGTTTGCGACTTATACCGAGATGCTCGAAAGTGTCGGCTATATGATCGGACACACCAGCAAGGGCTGGTCGCCGGGCCGGCTCGAGCCGGGCGGGCGCACGAGGAATCCGGCAGGCGACACGTTTGAGAGTTTCGACCAGTTCATGGGGCAGCGTCCTACGGACAAGCCGTTCTGCTTCTGGCTGGGCAGCAGGGACCCTCACCGCCCCTACGAACTCGGATCGGGCCAGAAGTCGGGCAAGGACCCGGCGCAGGTCGTCGTCCCGCCGCACCTGCCCGATAACTCTGTCACGCGCAATGACATCCTCGACTACTACGTCGAGGTCGAACGCTTCGACAGCAACGTGGAGCGCGCCCTGAACCTGCTCACCGAGACCGGCCAGCTCGACAACACCATCGTCGTGGTCACGAGCGATCACGGCATGCCCTTCCCCCGCGCCAAGGCCAGTCTCTACGACTACGGCAGTAGAGTCCCCCTAGCAGTCTCGTGGCCGCGCGCGATCCCGGCGGGTCGGACAGTCGACGACTTCATCAGCCTCAGCGAAATGGCTCCTACGTTCTTGGAGGCCGCCGGCCTTGAACCGCACCGAGACATGACCGCACGCAGCCTGCTGCCGATCCTCCGGTCAAGCGAGAGCGGCCGAGTCGATTCCTCGCGCGACACCGCGTTCTTCGCGATGGAGCGGCACGATGGTTGCCGTCGCGGGGGCAAGGGGTACCCGTGCCGCGCCATCCGCACCGCCGACTACCTCTACATCCGCAATTTCGAGCCTACACGCTGGCCTTCCGGCTCGCCGAACGCGGCCGATTGCGCACGCGGAATTCCTTACGGAGAGATCGACTCTTCGCCGACCAAGACGTTCATGATGGAGAACAGGGGCGATCCATCGGTGGACCGTCTAGCGGAGCTGGCGTTCGGCACACGGGCGGGCCATGAATTGTACGACCTGAAGACGGATCCTGGGCAGTTGCGCAACGTTGCCACCGAACCGGCGCTGGCTGGCCAAGCCAAGGCATTGGATGCTCGATTGATAGCGCATTTAGCTGACACCGGCGATCCCCGCGCCCTCGGCAAGCCGGCACCGTGGGACTTCTATCCTTACTACGGGCGGAAGGTCAACCAAGACTGGACCGTGGACGCTCGAGAATAGGCGGCGCAGTTCTCCACTAAGCCTGCGGCCCTCCTTGGAGATACGCGCTTGTTGTCCGGCGGACGACAGCGCCAACCGGGCCGCCACCAGCCGGTGTCGAACCCCTCGTCCACGACCGCCTAGTTATCAACGGTCAGCCAATCCCCAAGGCCGCTTTCGTATGCAGCCGGCCGCCGCGCCAAGCCCGATTGTCTCGTTGCCGGACCGCGGGCCTTAGAATGAATGGGCTCCGCACGTGCCCGGTTGGCGAAATTGGTAGACGCAACGGACTTAAAATCCGTTGTCCGCAAGGACGTGTGGGTTCGAATCCCTCACCGGGCACCACGATTCGTCTCCTGCAATGGAGCGGATCTAGAAACATAGACAGCAAGTGGCTTGAAGTTCTCGGTAAGGTTTCATGGGGAACCTTGGCTGGTCTCTCTCGCAGTCGCTTGAGCTTGTTTGCTTCGTTCTTCACGGTTTCCCCTAACTCCCTCTGAAGGAGTCGCCTATCCATGGATGCGAGTGCCCTTGCCGCCGTGAACGGATGGCTCGGCGCACCACTGCCTCCGCAGCAGGTCCAATCCTTCCTCCAAGCTTGGGTCGAGCTGCAGCACGCTCGTGACTCCGAACAGCAAATCTCGATCCAGAGTCTTGCGGGTTTCGTCACAATAGGCCTCGTTCGCCGGCAGGAATACGCAACCCTTCAAATCGTCAAAGATCGCATTGCAGTGATCTATTTGAGTGTCCGTCAATGCGCGGGGATCAAGCACGGGAAGCGCTGGCAGCTTAGAGATAGTGAGTCTAGGTCGGCCCGCTTGCTGCCTTGTACCGTACCACCAAAACAGGATTAGCCCTAGCGTCGAGTTACACCAAAGCAGCAGAGGTGTTTCGTATCGCGATTCTTGCGGAATCACGTTCGGCCAGGCTGTGCCGCCAAGACACTTCTCTGGCGTGAGGCACATCGCGAGGCTCTGGGAGTTGAGTCGGAAGTCCCTGTTGGAATGGAGACGGGATGCCGTTTGACTCCACGTCTCAACCGCATGCGATTCCATCTCGGGACGCACATCACCGCATTTGTCGGGCAGAACAACAAGCTGCCGCTCCCGTTCCGCATCGTGATTCCAGAGCGCTGGATAGGTCGGGATTTCATCCTTGTGGATGGGGCGGATCTCGAACGCACCGCGCGGCGGGGCGCCGCTCTTGGGGGGCTTGCCGTTGATGTCCCTATCAACAAGCCCTCGCGTTGCGATTTCCCCTAGCTTGGTGACAGGAATGTTTGTCTTCGCCAACGACAGTGGGAGAGCAAGTTCACCGCGACACAGGGCGCGTGCAACGTTTCCCACACTTTCGCTCAGCACTCCTTCTCCTCTTGGATCAAGTAGGGTGCCACCAAACGTGCGGTGAATCGCGGAAGCGTTCGGCGATCCACGTCCGGCCTCCTTTGCGGTCAGAGCTGATTCCAGCAACGCAGATGGCCGGTAGGACAGATTTGTAAAGCGCGCTTCACCTCCGCTCCGTTTGCTGGCGACGACTAGGCACTCGGCCATGTCCGTATCTGCCGAGAAGGCTCGGTCGGTCATACCCGTCGCCGCGATAGAAAGGATGTGGATATCGGAGTAGTTCTTTGCCAGTGCCTTCCTTGCCTTATTCCATCCGTGCCCCTGTGTGAGCGAAAACGGCAGCACAAAGGCGAGCACACCTCCATCCTTTAGCTTGCGGTGCCCCAGATCCATGAAGTTCGACGCAAGACCTGCATTGCCGTGACCGAACTCGGACTTGCACTTTCGGAGCATCCTCGACATTACCTTCTGTTCGCTGTCGGGAGTGTTGAATCCAGCGAACGATGGGATCGGAATCTCGGCGTGGCTGCCCTCGTGGTTCGTGGGCCGCGTGAACGGTGGATTCATGATGACCAGATCACAGGACCGATCCTCGATCGTGACGGAATGCTCGCGACGACTGTCGGACTCCGTGCCTCCCATGGACTCGCCCGCGGCGAACAGAGAATAGGAATGCTCCGAATCCAGGAGGTCGAGCGCTCCAATGTGCGTCCTACCTCCGTCGATGCCGTAGGGCATCGTGTGAATCCGGGATTTCCCGTAGCCGAGCGACGGGTGGGCGCTAGACAGCATGGAACAGGTGAGGTGCGTTGCGGCCGGCATGATGTCTAACCCTGTCAGAACACGCTCCATCAAGGCTTGGTGCAAGTCCTTGTCATTTCCTCCAGCCCTGCGGTAGCGCCGATATACGGCACGCTGCGCCGCAGAGAGCAATGCTCCCGTGCCGCACGCGAAGTCAGCAATCCGCAACCCTTCGATCGCGTCCTTGTCGGACCAGTCCACATCCAGCCGCTCAACCGCCAGTTCGGCGAGCAGGCAAGCAGACTCCGGCAACGTGTAAAAGGTTGCGAGGAACTTCCGATCCGTGATGAGTGTCTGGAACATCCGCCCAGTGAGATCGTGGTAGGTCGTCGCGCCCAGCTGAGCCAAGTCCGAGATGGATTCTGCGATGCGGTTCATGACCGGCGGCACGGCCTTGACGGGCAATTCCATGAGCAGGTCGCGGGCAACGCTGAAGATCGGCCAGTAGTTAACCTCCAGGATGGCATTCCATGTGGCTAGGAGTCGGCCCTTGTCGATGGAGCCGGCTAGCGCGACTGGCGGGATGTTCTCCTGCTCCTCAATGGCGACATGGAATGCAAACGCCGAGACGAAAATGGCCGCGGCCATGCGCTCGGTTTGCTCGCCCGCTTCTTGATGAAGATCGCTCGCGATCTTCCCGAGGGCGTCTTCCCCAGCGTGTTGGCCGAGTAGTCGGGCCGCGTTCCTCACGACCTGTTCGAGAACTGCCGTTCCGCGCGCCAATTGCCGTTCCGAGAGCGAAAGGTACTCGACCGCATCCGCGAGATCGTCCACGCCTCCCTTAAGCCACTCCTTTCCTGCCGGCCAGCGAACACTCTCTCCCTGGGAGTCCAGAT
This sequence comes from Terriglobia bacterium, assembly GCA_009841225.1. Taxonomy (GTDB): domain Bacteria; phylum Acidobacteriota; class Terriglobia; order Bryobacterales; family UBA6623; genus VXMF01. The sequence goes on from VXMF01000008.1 coordinate 305,758, forward strand.
AGTGGGTGGCGTATCGGAATGTAGCACCGTCGATGGTTTCGAGGTCGGCCGTCTTGAGGTTCTTCGGCAGGACGACCGACAGCACGCCCTCGATGTCCTCTCCGGTCTCATGCAGGCTCTTCCCCAGCCGTGCGGTCGCGTCTAAATCCACCGTGTGCGCAGGGTCGAACTCCGTCTCCAAGATCACCGGCTGGCGGCGCGGCGCAGCTATGAGGATATCCGGCCTCTTAGCCGCCCCGGAGCCAGACACGGATTGCTGGATCACGTTGGTCCGCTCGGCGTGGACCGTCCTGTCGGTCCAATCGGGATTCCGTCGTCTCAGCGCACGAGCCAATTCGTAGTTTGCTTGCGGTTCCGTGTTACGCGGTCCGCTCATGTTGCCTCTTTCCTCGCCCCTAGATCCAAGCCGTTGGCCTTCTTCAGACCTTTGTACCGCACTCGCTCGCCGACCATCCTCAGCACTTTAGGGTCCGCTTGACAAGACTAGTCGACAGACCCACCCGAAGCCAGCGCGTCCACGCCTTCATCTGCATGGTATGAGCTGCGCACCAGCGCCCCGGACTCGACATGCCGGAATCCAAGCTGGCGACCGTGCTCGCGAATCCGCTCGAACTCCTCCGGGGTGTAGTACTTCTGAATCGCCAAGTGGTCAGGCGAGGGCCGCAGATACTGGCCCACAGTGACGATTTCCACGCCGTGCTCGCGCAGGTCACCTAGGGTGTCGTAGATCTCGGCATCGGTTTCGCCGAGTCCCAGCATGATGCCTGATTTGGTTGGAATCGCCGGCCGCGCCGAGCTGGCGTGCCGCAGCATCATCAGGGAGCGGCGATAGTCCGAGCCGACCCGGACCGTGCGGTACAGGCGCGGCACGGTCTCGATGTTGTGGTTGAGGATGTTCGGTCGGGCATCTAAGACGATGTCCATGGCGGATCGCGAGCCTTGGAAATCCGGCACCAGCACCTCAACGGTGCAGTCCGGAAGGCGGTCCCGGATCGCCCGGATCGTCATAGCGAACAGCTCCGCACCGCCGTCCGACCTGTCGTCGCGGTTGACGCTCGTGACCACCGCGTGACGCAGCCCCATCTGTGCGATGGCATCCGCCACTCGCCTCGGCTCGTCGTAGTCCACTGTCTCGGGAGGCCCCTTCTGCACCGCGCAGAAGCCGCAGCGCCGCGTACATACGTTGCCCAGGATCATGAACGTCGCGCTGAGGCGATTCCAGCAGTCCCCGACATTGGGACAAGCCGCGCTTTCGCAGACGGTGTGCAGGCGCAGGTCGCGTACCAAGCTCTTCAGCCGTTGGTGGCTTTGGCCGGTCGCCGCAGGTGCAACTAGCCAACGGGGGCGCTTGCCGGCCGGGTTCTCGAGCGGCTTGGCATGAGCCGGAACGATCGGCTTGGCGCGCAGGTCCGCAACCGGGATAAAGCCGCTCATGTGTTCGCCAATCAGCAGGCCCGGCACCGTGTGAAGGTGCCGGCTAACCTCGACCTCATGCTAGCAACGGGCAGCCCGAGCCTGCCCGGGCAGGACAGCTGGCTATTCCTCGCTGGCGAAGAACTTATGCACTAGCGCCGCCAGCACTCCGCCCAGCGGGCAAGCCACGAAGTAGATCCACAGGGAGGAAATTGCGTTCGAGGCGTCGCTGAACAATGCCGGCCCCAGCGAGCGTGCCGGGTTCAGTGAAGCTCCCGTCACCGGGCCGCCCACCAATATGCAAGCCGTTAGCATGACCCCGATCGCAATGGGCGCGAAATCGCCGGCCTTGCCGCTGACCGCCGCATGGTAGATCGCGTTGACGAGCAAGAACGTCAGAAACAGCTCCAGCACAAACGCCTGGCCGATGCCGACGCCCGGAGCCGGGACCGTCGCACCCATGGCACCCGCCGAGTCACCCAGAACGTAGAACAGCGTCGCAGCCCCGACAATGCCGCCAATCAGCTGCACGAGAATGTATCCGATCGCGTCGCCGAGTTTGATCTGGCCACCCGCGAGCAAGCCGATGGTGACCGCCGGGTTAATGTGCGTTCCCGAATAGCTGCCGTAGGCGAACACAAACGCCGTCACCACCAAGCCGAAGGCGAGGGCGGCCGCCACGAGACTGCCGCTGATCTGGGCAGCGCCGGCGCCGACGAAGATCAGCGTGAACGTTCCGATGAACTCGGAAACGAGTGCTTTGCTTTGCATGAATCGAGTACCTCCTGCACCTCCCGCTGCCAGCGGGCGTAACGGCACCGCAGCATTGTATCAACGGCACCGCAGAGGTTCGGCAGCGTTCCTTATACTTGCCTCAGATAGCAGCGATTCGTTACGGAGCCCGAAAATGAGAACTGTGCAACAGCAACGCAGCGACGTTGAGCAGTATCTCGACTCGGGGTTCTTGGACCTTGACGGGCTGCTGGACGCACTGGAACTCGTCGTCGAGCCTTCCTCCAGCCTGTTCGGCAAGCCTAGCTTGCGGCTGCGCAAGTGTCCTGCTGACAGGCGCAAGGTTGCGATCGCGATCAGCGGCGGTGGCGCAGCAGGGGCCTACAACGCAGGCTTGCTGGAAGTGCTGCTCGCCCGCATGCGGCAACGCGGAATCGAGCCGGACCTGCTGGTCGGCACGTCCTCCGGCGCACTCAACGGCTACGGCGTTTTCCTTGAGTCGCTGGGCATGGGTAATCCCCAGTTCGACAGCGAGCCCTCGGTGCACCAGCCTTACGAAAGCTACATCGCTTCGGTTTGGTCGTACATGGCCCGTGACGGCAAGGCATCGCGCTGGGTCGTCGGCCGCCGCTCGTGGATCGTCAGGCTGGTGTCGCGCGGCGCGCGAAGAGGTTGGAGCATAGCCGGGCTGATCTTGGCGGCCATAGGTGCCCTGCTGCTGTTCCAGCCGAATCTGCTCCTGCCGCTCGCAACGCTAATGACTGAGCCGGGCCCTGAAGGTCTCGCGGGGGCCCTGCCGTTCTTGTTCGGCTACGCGGTCGTCGCCACGGTAGTGCTGAGCCTCGTCCTATGGCTGGTCTTGCGCAGATTCGGCCAGAGCTTGTTCCTCGACCTGCCGCTGTTGGGATTCCTTGCCAACACCGGGCCCAACGGCGATCTGCGACGCCGTCCTATCGGGCCCAAGGGCCAAGCCGTTGATCAGGCCAAGGTGCTCAGCCGGAATATTGTCCGCCGCTGGTATGACCGCGGCGTGCATGCACCGGAGTTCATCATCACCGGCACCGACATTTCGGCCGGACGCGAGTGCCTGTTCACTCTGGTGCGCCCAGAGACCTATGGCTTGCTGCGGCGGGCAGAGTGGATGGCGGTGCAATTCGATTCCGACTCGGGTGCGGCGAGCGAATATCGCGGCCAGAGCGAGGCACTGTTTACCCGCTCAGAACGCCTGCTGCAGGCGCTGGTGGCGTCATCAGCCGTGCCGGGGGCGTTCCCGACCCAACGGATTGGAATCTACGAGGGCGGCTCGAGCTCCGTGGCCCACCACCACTTCGTCGATGGCGGGGTGATGAACAACAGCCCCGTCCACATCGCCATCGACGCGGGCGCGACGCACGTGATCTCGCTCGAGATCCTGCCACACGATTCCAGCGACGAACTGCGCCCAGATCAGCGCGGCCACGGGCGCTACCTGCTGTTGGAGGCGGCGCTGGCTACCTTGACCACAGTGCTTGAGCGAGCGATCAAGCAGGACGTGCGCCGGACCGCCTCCTGGAACCGTTTCTTGGTCAGCCGTCCCAAGAGTCTCGATGACGGCCGGGCCGAAGGCACGGAGAACCAGCGGAGTAGGAGGATCGTGCCCTTGTACCGAATCGCGCCTACCGAACCGCTGGTCGGCACGGTTGAATTCGACGGGCGCTTTGAGGCGGGTCAACGAACGGTAACGCTGCGAGACCTGCTGCACCGCGGAGTGCTCGATATGCAGGGCCGCAATGTATGGACTGCGACCCTGCGCCACGAACCGGGATGGCGGGATCCAGACTCCGAGGTCGCGGAGTCGCTCTACCAAGCCAGCGCTTAGTGCAGCTGACGTGCGCGGAGCTTCTCTAGCGCGTCATTGTGCGACTTATCCTGCCCGGATTGCGGCGGTGCTCGCTAGAATTGTGCGGGTATCGCTATGAGTAATTCAGGACGTGTTGCCGCGGCCATCCTCGTAATGTTGTCGGCCGCATGCAGCCAACTTCCCGTCGTGGAGGTGGACTCGCCGATGGAAGCACCTCACTGGGCCTTGCTGGAACGCGAGTTGCTGGAGGCCAATTCGAATGCGGTCGAAGCATTCGCGGACCGCTATCTGGATGATCGGGGCTATCTCTTGCACACGCCGCGCTGGGGCACGCTGGACGGTCCCGATGACGCGATCGAGACCTTCTACAACTGGACCCTGCTACATACCTTGGGCGGCTCGGATTCGGTCTTGGATCTGTACAAGAAGGGGCTTGAGGGGCATCTCGAGCAATACAACGAACTGCGCACCGAACTGACCACGCTGGCCAGCAATGGCGCGTATCACCGCGAGTTCATCACGCAGTCGGACTGGTTTCACACCGGAGAGGGAATGCGGGCGTTCCTGCTCATGGGGCACTCGGCCCCGGACGACGACCTGTTGGTGGAGAGGATGGAGCGCTTCGCCCAGATGTACACAGGCGAGGATGCTTCGGTCGCCAACTACGATCCAGAGCACAAGATCATCCGCAGCCTGTGGAACGGCAGCCTCGGCCCGATGCTGCGCCGGGCCACTGTCTATGACTGGGTCGGCGATCCCGTGCCTGGCAAGTTCCACCTGCTGCACAATCCGGCGCGGAATACGCAACTGCTCGACCTCGAGCAGTGGTACCCGCGCATGCTGGCCCACTGCGACGAATACCTTGACTCTGTCGGCGACACCTTCCTGAATCTCGCAGCGACCCTCCTCAGCACCAATGCCTACGCGCTCACGGGGAAGGAAAAATACAAGGATTGGACCTTGGAGTACTTGGACGCTTGGAAGGAGCGCGCTGCCGCGACCGGCGGCATGATTCCCTCCAATATCGGTCTCGACGGCACTCTCGGGGGAGCCCACGACGGCCAGTGGTGGAAGGGCACCTACGGCTGGAACTTCACCATCTTCGATGGCGAGCTGCAGCAGATCGCGCACCGCAACTATTTCACCGCCTCATCGTTCCAAGGCTTTGCCAACGGTCTGCTACTGACCGGAGACCAAAGCTATGTCGACGTGCTGCGCACGCAAATGGACCGCGTGCTGGAGGCCGCCAAGACCGAGGACGGCGAGCGGCTCCTGCCCACCATGTACGGCGACCCCCGCGGCTATGCCTTCGATGGCGAGCCGGAGTTCTACCGCTACCAGCCGGTGACCTACTCCGACCGGTTAGCAGAGATCTATCTGTGGTCGATGCAGCCGGAGGACTTGCAGCGGATACCGCAGCAGCAGGAACCGTGGATCGCCTTCTTGCAAGGCAACGACCCCGGCTATCCCGAACGCGCCATGGAGGCCGATCTCGAACACATCCGCGGACGCCTGGAGCTACAGCGCAACGACGAGACGACCGCGGAGACGAGGCTCGCCGATTACCTGCTCGGCATCGTGCCGGCGACGACCGACACGCTGTCCGAACTGACCACCGGCGGGTATTTCGCCAACGGCAGGATCTGGGTTCTCCACAGCCGATTGCGCTACTTCGATCCCGAGAGAAGCCGAGCCGGCTTGCCGCCGGACGTGGCCGCCCTGGTGCATTCGCTAGAGGACGACTCGGTGACCGTGACCCTCGTCAATCTCAGTGATAGCGAGGCCCGCGAAGTCGTCGTGCAGGCAGGCGGGTATGCCGAGCACCAATTCACCGCGCTGGAGCGAGAATCGGGTGCGGTTGACCTTGACGCCAACGCGATCAGCGTGATGCTCGCACCGGGCAGCGGCGAACGGCTGACACTGCGCATGGCGCGCTACGCAAACCAGCCCGACCTAGCGTTTCCCTGGTCTTGGTCGCGGCGCTGAGCGGCAGTCAGCCGCCCAAGGGCTCTATGGACGCGGCCACGTGGTCGCGGTAGGTCACCCGCACAGGCTCGAGCCCGGCTGCCGCGCACCGCTTGTAGTCAACGATCCGCGTCATCCCACCCGGCGATTGGCGCGCGACTTCGCCGACGCCCAGTGCGAAGCCGATGCGCACCTCGCTCATGCCGACCTCGACAACGCCCTTGGCCGCCTCATCCCACATCTCGTCGGTCCAATGCTCGTAGATCTCCCTCGGATCCTTGACGAAGAAGATGTCATCGACGAACACCTGTTGCCCCGTGCCGATAACAAAGGAACACCGCTCGCCCTCCTTCTCGAACAGCAGGACAACCTCGCGCCCGCGCGCCTCGAAAGCTAACGGGACAACGCGCTCGAGCGGCTCGAACAGCCTATCGCCGGGCTGGTACATCCAACGGTAGCCCTCGCGGATCCACAGCGGCTTGCCCGTGAGCCGCTCCCGCGCCGAGGCCAAGTCGGTCGCATACGACTTCGGCACGAAGACGAACGCATCGGACGGCAGGTTGCGCTGCCTCGGCTGCTCGCCGATGGTCATGTTCGCTATCCGGTGCTTCTCATAGAAGTGGTAGGCCAAGTAGACGGCACCAACGACCAGCGTCACCTTGATCGCCAGCCGGAACCAGAACCACCACACCTCGCCCGCGAACTTCTCTCGCATCAAGAACTTCCCTCAGGGTTGGCTGCCCAACCCTTGCGGCCACGCACGGTTCAAGTCTAGACGACACTCGGCTCGCCGTTCCAGGCGTGATCGATCCGCTGGTCGGAGCTTCAGCCGGAACTGCGAAGGTGTTGTTCGTAGAGCGGCCGCGCCTGGGCTGGGGCCGACGCGCCAATCCCACTCCGGGCAGGCTGTCGACTCCCATAGATCCCTTGCCGAGATGTGCTACGATTCCGTGCGCTTCGGGTCGGCATCCGTCCCCGCTAGTGGCGAATCGGGACGTTTCCGACTCAATTCGCACCGGAGGAATCATGAACGAAGGGATCGAACGACCGCCCGCAAGGTCGGCTTGGGATCGCGTCAAAGCGGTACTTAGGTTCGAGCCCGGCATCTTCAAGGAGATCGCGCAGGACAACAGCGCGACGGGCCAAGCGTGTGGCGTATTCGCGCTGGCGGTGCTCCTCAGTTGCCTGTTGGGCCTTCCGTTCGTCCTGCTTGCATGGCCGGCCGGGTTTCTCGGCATCGTGATCATGACAGGCCTCTTCAAGCTGGTCTCAAGTCTGTTCGCCGGCAGTCCGCCCTCCGAAGGTTCCGCGGAGCCAGACGATGGTAGCGAGGATCGCCGAGAACTCAGTCCGTCCTACTCGGGCTGGCTTCGTGCGGTCCTGTTCGCCTCGGCACCCGTGGCTTTTGGCATCGTGCCGTTCGTCGGAACATTCATCGGCGCGATCTATAACCTGATCCTGCAAATCATCGCGATCCGCGAACTGGCCGGGATTTCCACGGCTGCAGCAGTGATTACGTGGCTCATCGCGATGCTGTTCCCAGCAATCCTGCTCATCGTGAGCATCATGTTGTTCGGATTCTCGATGCTCGGGATCTTCGGCCTCAACGAACTACTGAATTGGCACTGAACGGCGCCACGGGATTCGCGATCAACGATCGATCCCGGTCTGGCGGCAAGAAAGGAGCGAGCTCTCGCCTGCCTATCTCAAGTGCCTGAGATTCACCACACTAGACGTACGCGAGATACAGCACGCTCACTCCGCCGGACAGCATCTGAACATCGACCCGCTGGAACCCCGCCCCAATCAGCAGCTCTCGAACCTGCTCGGGCGGCGGAAAGCGCTGCACGGAATCCTGTAGATAGGAGTAGGCCCCTCCGCTGCCAGAGATAGCATTGCCCAGGCGCGGCAGCACGTGCCTGAAATAGAAATTGAACAGTGCGCCCCAAAGCTTGGAGGTCGGCTGGGAAAACTCCAATACCGCTAAGCACCCGCCCGGGGCCAGTAGTCGGCGAAACTCTTCGGCGCCGACGCGATAGTTGGCGAGATTTCGAAACCCGAAGGCGATAGTCACCAGATCTACGCTGGAATCAGACAGCGGCATGCGGGTGGCATCCGCCTCGGCCAAGACGGGAGGCAGGCCAGCACGCTCGAACTTGTCGGCGGCACGGACCAACATCGGGCGACAGAAGTCCGAGGCGAGGCACGCGGGGACCTTGTCTGGGCGCAAGCGCGCCCGCTCGCGGGCCAAGGCCAGCGCCAGATCTCCCGTGCCACAGCAGCAATCGACGATATTCACCGTATCGCGCTGCAAGTAGGGCCGCACGGCATGCACCAGCCTGCGGCGCCAGAAGCGGTCGATCTGACCCGATAGCAGGTGATTGAGCAAGTCATAGCGCGGTGCCACCCGCGCGAACATTTCGCGCACGGCGCGGGCGGCCTCGGCTTCGTTGCCAACCTCGATGCCAGCCGGCAGAGCGCCGCGCTGTGACTCTTCCACTGGGACCACGGAAGCGGCTCTACACCGCCGCTGATTCCACGGTGCCGCAGGCCGCGAGCGCGTGCGCGGTTGCAGCGATCACCTGTTCGGCGGGCGGGTCCAACTCCTCGCTCACGCTGCCGATCGAATCGGCCAGCACGAACCGCGCCCTGCCGCCGACCGCTTTCTTGTCGCCCGCGATCCGTGCGGCGATGTTTCGAGCGTCCAAACCTTCCAGACCCGCAAATGACCCGTACGAAAGCACGACGGATTCAATCCGCTCACGATCACGGGAGCCCAACCGGCCGCGCAACTCCGACAGGCGCGCCGCGGCAATCATCCCGAAACCCACCGCTTCACCGTGCAACAGCGTGCAATAGCCGGTTTCGGCCTCCAAGGCGTGGCCCAAGGTGTGGCCGAAGTTCAGGATGCGTCTCAGTCCGCTCTCGCGCTCATCGGCGCGCACGACCTCGGCCTTGATACGCACCGACTCCGAAATCATCTTCTCGACCGCTTCACCCGTGCGTTCGCGCACCGCGGACTCACAGGCTTCCATGTAATCGAATAATTCCGAACTGCGAATAATGCCGTGCTTGACCACCTCTTGCACGCCGGCGAAGTACTCGCGGTCCGGCAGCGAGGCGAGCGTATCCGGATCAACCAGCACGAGGCGAGGTTGATGGAACGCTCCGACTAGGTTCTTGCCAGAGGCGAGATTGACGCCCGTCTTGCCACCCACCGAGGCATCGACCTGGGCGAGCAGCGTGGTAGGGACTTGAACAAAGTCGATGCCGCGCATGTACGAGGCGGCCACAAACCCAGCCACGTCACCAGCGACTCCTCCCCCGAACGCCACTACAGCGCTGCTGCGATCCGCGCCCGCGGTGTGCATGTCGGCGCTCAGCCTCTCGACCGTGGACATGCGCTTGCGTGGCTCGTCGAGTGGGCATGGCAGCGCCGCCCAATCGCAGCCACGGAGTCCTTCCGCTAGGCGGGATTCGTAGTGTCTCCAGACCGTCTCGTCCGCGATGACGAACAGCCGACGATCCCCGAGCGTCTCGCGAATCAGCGACCCGGCGCGCCCGATCAGGCCGGCTTCGATGCGGACATCGTAACGAGAGCCAAGCGTCTCGACGGACACGAGAGCCATTAGTCCTTTTTGTACCATGTGGACTTGCTGCAAGCGGTGCCGTCCGGGTGCGGCTCGGGCACGCATCCGCATCGCTGCGACTGCCATGGAAACCGACTTTCTGGTGATCGGCGGCGGCGTGGCAGGCCTTAGCGCAGCCATAGAGGCGGCCCCGGCCGGGCGCGTGCTGGTGCTGACCAAGGACCGCTTGCAGGAGTCTGCCACGGAGTACTCGCAAGGCGGCGTAGCCGTCGCCCTCAGCGACGAGGACCAAGTCGGGCTGCACGAGCAAGACACGCTCCAAGCCGGTGCAGGACTGTGCGATCCGCTGGCCGTGCGAGCCCTTACCGAGGCGGGCCCGCGCCGGATCCAGAGGCTGATCGAATGGGGCGCAGAGTTCGATTCCGACGGAGGCAAACTGTCGTTCTCAATCGAGGGGGCACACAGCGTGAACCGCGTGCTCCACGCCGGCGGGGACTCCACCGGAAAAGAGATCGGCCGCACGTTGCTGAGCAAAGCGAAATCGCTTGATGCCATCTCGTTCCAGAGCTTTTCGTCGGTGGTCGACCTGCTCGTAGAAGACGGAATGGTTTGCGGGGCGATCGCTTGGAACGAGAAGCAGCGCGAGCTGGTGCCGGTCTACGCGCGCGCCGTGCTGCTCGCCACCGGCGGCATCGGGCAAGTCTACCGGGAGACCACCAACCCGGATGTTGCCACCGGAGACGGGGTGGCCATGGCCTATCGCGCTGGGGCGGTTATCGCCAACATGGAGATGGTCCAATTTCATCCGACCGCGCTGTTCCTTCAGGGAGCGCCGCGCTTCTTGCTGTCAGAAGCCCTGCGCGGAGAGGGCGCAGTCCTCCGCAATGCCAACATGCAGCGCTTCATGTCGCGCTATCACGCGAGCGAGGAACTCGCGCCCCGCGACGTAGTGTCACGGGCGATCGTCAGCGAGCTGGCGCGGCTACGCCGAGGTCCGGTCTACCTTGACCTGACTCATCTCAGCGATGGCTACGTGCCGAAGCGCTTTCCGCGCATCTACCGCACCTGCCTGCTATACGGGGTCGACCTTGAGGTGGAACCGGTGCCGGTGCATCCCGCAGCGCACTACGCCATGGGTGGAATCTCGACTGACCATGACGGGGCGACGACGCTAGCCGGGCTGTACGCTGCGGGAGAGGCGGCCTGCAATGGCGTGCACGGTGCCAATCGGTTGGCCAGCAATTCGCTGCTAGAGGGGCTCGTGTTCGGGGCACGATCTGGCGAGGTCATGCGCAAGCATGCGGGCGACACGCTTCGGAAACCAAGCCTGCCGAGGCGCAAGAGCGCCAGCGCGCTGCCCGGTAACGCCATAACTAACTTGCGTTATCTCGCATGGCGGCACGCGGGCATCGCCCGGTCGGAAGAGGGCCTTCGTGACGGCTTGGAACAGCTAGACCTGCTCTCGACGATGTTCGAGAAGGGGCTTTCGCGCAACAGCCGCCACGGCTTCGAGACAGACAACATGTACCAAGTGATCCGCCTAGTCACGCGCTGCGCGCTGGCGCGCGAGGAGAGCCGGGGCGGACACTACCGCCTAGACTTTCCTGAGTCACGCGAGGCGTTCCGCAAGCACTCGCGCATCCGGCGGGGAGCCAAGGTGAGCTTCGTCGAAGTAGACGCTGGCTAGGGGACATTGTTCGAGTGGAAGATGAGGGTGGCGGGCAGCAGGACAGTTTCCTTGTCAGGTGACTGCGATGCGCGAACATGAAACTGCGTGTCTCTGACGAGATACACGAGGTCCAGATGCAGACTCAGACTGTCACGCTGCACGTCCGGATGGACGCTGAGACAAAGCGGAAGGCAACGAAGGCACTGTCGGCTATGGGGCTGACGGCCTCGCAAGCAGTGCGGGTGTTGTTCCATCGCATTGCCATCGATCAAGCCTTCCCTCTCGAACTCAAGGTGCCCAACAAGCAGACCCGCTCCGCCATGGCCGAAATCGACGAGATGGTGAACAGGCGCAACCCACGATTCACTAGCGCGGGCGAGATGTTTGCGGAAATTGAAGAAGCCAGCGGTCGACGGTTGGGCGCATGACGGGCCAAGACGCTGAGGCTCGCCACCCGGAACACAACCGTGAGGCACGGATCCGGCGTGCCGTCCGGCTTGTAGAGGTCCTCATGGTGATTGGCGCGCTCGCAGTCGTTACCCTCGGGATCAGCGGGAGGAGCGTACCTAACGGCGCCTACATGTTCGTCGCGGCACTGGGGTTCGCCTTGGGGCTCCTCACGCGCTCACTCCCGGCTCGGCGGAGACACGACCAAGACCCCCAGTGATCTCTAGGCCTCCTTTTATGTTAGAGGGGTGCCAGAGAGCGGATCCCCAACGCGGACTTGGGTGC
>VXMF01000016.1 GCA_009841225.1 Terriglobia bacterium
CCCGAGAGCCGCCGTCTACCCTCCACCCTAGCACTTCCGCGGCCCGCGCGCAAGCATCAGCGGAAATTTTTCTCGCAGGGCCGCTGCTACACTCTATGGCGTCATGCACCGCATCCTTCCGGCCCTTCTGACCTGCAGCCTGGCGTTCGTGCTCGCTGCCCCCGCGTCCGCACAACTGCTGGCGGCCCGCGAGAACCCGTTCGCGGCCGGGCGCCACCACCTCAACGTCACCGACGTGGAAGCGCACAAGCGATTCTGGGCGGAGCTGCTCGGAGGGCGGATGGCCAAGTTCGGCAAGAGCGAAGTGGTCAAGCTCCCCAACACGCTGCTATTCCTGCGGGAGCAGGCCCCGACCGGAGAGAGCAACGGCAGCACCGTCAACCATCTTGGCTTCAAGGTGCCGGACCTGCACGGCCTGGTCCCGAGACTCAGGGCCGCAGGCATCGAGATCGTCACTACGGAGGTCGTAGCCGGCGCTACTTCGGACGTCCATCACAACACCGACCAGAACGTGTACATGGCGTTTGCCAAGGGACCGGACGGCGTTCGCGTAGAGCTAATGGAGAACAAGGAGCTGGACGGCATCGACAGCCACCACATCCATATCTTCACTGCCGACGACGAAGCCACACAAGCTTGGTACGTCAAGCACTTCGGAGGCAAGCCCGGCACGCGGGGACCGTTCCGCAAGGCCGACGTGCCAGGGATCGAGCTGACCTTCGCCAAGACCAGCGACCCGGTCGAGCCGACCAAGGGCCGGGCGGTGGATCGCATCGGCTTCGAGGTGGACGATCTGGAAGGCTTCTGCAAGAAGCTCGAAGCCGAAGGCGTGAAGCTTGACGTCCCGTTCCGCAAGATCGAGAGCAGCGGCCTGTCGATGGCGTTCCTGACCGATCCGTGGGGCACCTACATCGAGCTGACCGAGGGGCTGGACAAGTTCTGAGCCGCGCCGGCCCGTCCCCGCCCGCGGGCGGAGACCAGCGGCGAATCCCCCGCCGGCTGCGATGCCTCAGGATTGGCCCGGGCGGCGAGCCTCAGGCAAGGCCGGGCCTATCCCGGCGGCTGCCTGACCGGGCAAGATGGCAGCGCTGTCCGCCTCGCCCGCAGCGCAGAGAGGCTGCAGGGCGGGAAACCGAAGCGCCGCAACGGCGCCTGCTAACATAGGTCTCTTCCTTCCTGCCACCTCAAGGAGCATCCAAGCATGGCTTTCTCGGTCCCCGACCTTCCTTACGATTTCGGCGCGCTCGAGCCGCACATCGACGCGCGCACGATGGAGATCCACCACGACAAGCACCACGCCGCCTACGTGGCTAAGCTCAACGCCGCGGTAGCCGGCACGCCGCTGGCCGACATGGACATCAATGACCTAGTCGCCAATGCCGACGCCGTGGCCAACCCCGCGATTCGCAACAACGGCGGCGGCCACGCGAACCACTCGCTGTTCTGGACCGTCATGAGCGGCGCAGGCGGAGGGGAACCCTCGGGAGACCTAGGCGCAGCCATCGATGCGGCATTCGGCAGCTTCGCGGGATTCCAGGAGAAGTTCTCGGCGGCCGCGGCCAACCGCTTCGGAAGCGGCTGGGCCTGGCTGAGCGTGGGTGGCGGCGGCTTGGTCGTCGAATCGACGCCCAACCAAGACACGCCCCTGATGGATGGCCGCACGCCCATCCTCGGTATCGACGTGTGGGAACACGCCTACTACCTGAACTACCAGAACCGCAGGCCCGACTACATCGCGGCGTTCTACAACGTCATCGATTGGAACGCCGTGGCGGCGCGGTTCGCCGCCGCGGGCTAGGCCGGCCTCGCACTGCGCGACCGCTAGCGGCTGACGACACCGGCTGGGAAGCGATCCGGCCGAAACGCCCGGGCCCACTCCGGGCTAGCGCCTTCCAACAGTTGGTCCGCGAGCAGCTCTCCGCTCAGCGGTGCCAGCAGAACGCCCTTGCGAAAGTGGCCCGCCGAGACGAACATGTCCGCCTGGCCGGGCACGGGGCCGATGGCAGGGTGCATGTCGGCGCAGTGCGGCCGGAAACCGGTCCAGCCGCTGGTAAACTTCACCTCGCGCAGAGAGGGGAACAATCCGCTCCACTCCTGCCGGATCGCTTCGACGACCGCATCGTCCAGGCCCTCGCTGAACCCCACGTCCTCCTCCGAGCCGCCCCCTGCCAGAGGCCCGCTGGCGAGTTGCCAATAGTAGAAGCGCCGCCCGACGACAATGCTTCGGATGGTCTCGGCCGGTTGCCCGTCCGTTGCGATCAAGGTTCCGCGCAATGGCCGGATCGGCGGACGCCACCCCAGCATCCGTGTCAGCAGCGGCGTCCACGCCCCGGCTGCGAATACAACCTTGCCGACGCTGATCCGACCTGTGCTGGTCGTGATGGCGGGCCCGCCGGAAGACACCTCTCGGACTTCCTCGTCCAAGCATACGCGAGCGCCGCGGCGGCGCAACCACGCGACGATGCCGCAGGCGAGCTTCAGGGGGTGGATCGAACCGTCGCCGGGAAAGTGCAACGCCGGACCATGATGGCGCAGCCTCGGCTCTAGCTCCGCGAGTTCCGCGCCGGCGAGCAGCTGGGCCTCGAATCCCGCCTCGCGAGTCCGGTCCGCCCGTTCTGCGGCCAGAGCCGCGTCTTCGTCGGCCAGCAGTTCCAGCAACCCGCTGGAGACGTAATCGCACGGAAACTGCTTGCGCAGCCCGGCGTACTGGGCCGCCGCTCTCCGGACGATCTCGGGGCTGGCGAAGCTGAGGCACTCGTGCGCTGGCCACAGCCCGCCGGCGCTAGAGCCAGTCGATTCGCCACACACGCACGTGCGGTCGATTATCACGAGGCGGCGGACTCCCCGGCGGCTGAGCGACAGTGCGGTGCAGAGGCCCACAAGGCCGGCGCCTATGATGGCGACATCGGCGGTCGAGGGCAGCGGGTCCGACGAAAGCAGCGCAACGCGGGACTTCGCCGGAAGCGTCCGGTTCCAGATCGAATCCCGCAAACCGCCATGGTATCAGCGAACAAGCGCTGGTGCGCCACGGTCGCGGACCGTCGCGCGCACTACGCTCGCGGCATCAGGAGGCCCGAGCTACCAGGGCAGGAACCAGGGCAAAGCGCATCGCGTCGCCGTCTCGTTCCACGCTCACGGTGTCCCCTTCTCCGAAGCGCCCCTCGAGCACGGCCAAGGCCAGGGGATCCTGAATGAGCCTCTGGATGGCCCGCTTCATCGGCCTGGCGCCGAACTGCTGGTCATAGCCCTGGCTGACCAGCAGCTGCTTGGCCGCCGGGCTGACCTCGAGAGCCAGGCGCTTGTCGGCCAGCAACGCCTCCACCCTCGCGAGCTGCAAGTCGACGATCGTGTTGAGATCCTCCTTTCGCAGGTTGTTGAAGACGATGATGTCGTCGACCCGGTTGAGGAACTCGGGACGGAACGTCCGCCCCAGCTCGTCGAGGAGGCTGCGGCGCATGCCGCCGTGATCCCCTCCACCCCGGTCAGTCAGCGAGAAGCCGATGGTGCCACTGCCGAGGATGTCCTGGGAGCCGACATTGGAGGTCATGACGATGACCGTGTTTGCGAAGCTCACGGTGCGGCCCTTGCCATCGGTGAGACGGCCGTCCTCCAGCACCTGCAGCAAGACGTTGAACACGTCAGGGTGGGCCTTCTCGATCTCATCGAGCAGGACGACCGAGTACGGCGAGCGGCGCACGTGCTCGGTCAGCTGGCCGCCCTCGTCGTGGCCAACATAGCCCGGCGGGGCGCCGATCATGCGAGCGACGGAGTGCTTCTCCATGTACTCCGACATGTCCACGCGGACCATCGCCTTGCGCGAATCGAACAGGAACTCCGCGAGCGCCCGCGCCAGTTCGGTCTTGCCTACGCCGGTCGGGCCCAAGAAGATGAAGGTTCCGATCGGCCGATCCGGATCGCTCAATCCGGCGCGGCTGCGGCGCACAGCGTTCGACACCGAGCCGACAGCGCTGTCCTGCCCGATGACCTTGGCCCGCAGCGCCTCGTCCATGTGAACGAGCTTTTCCAGTTCCCCCTGCAGCATCTTGGCCACAGGAATGCCGGTCCACTTGGCCACGATGCGGGCGATATCCTCCTCGACCACCTCTCCTTGGGAGAGAGCGCTGTCGCCGCGCTGCGATTCGAGCTCGGCGGTCGCCCTGTCCAGCTCCTGTTCCGCCTTGACCAGCTGGCCGTAGCGGATCTCGGATGCGGCGGCGAGGTTGCCTTCGCGGGCGGCGGCCTCCTGAGCGTTGCGCAGCCGCTCGATCTCCTCCTTGAGCCGCTTGACCTCGTTGATCTGCTCCTTCTCATGCTGCCATTGCTGGCGCAGCAGCGACGACTCGGCGCGCAGCTCTTCCAGCTGGCTCTCGACGGCCGCCAGGCGGTCGGCCGAAGCTTGGTCGCCCTCCTTTTGGAGCGCCTGGCGCTCGATCTCGAACTGGACCACCTTGCGCTCCATGCGGTCAACCTCGACCGGCACGGAGTCGACCTGCATCCGGAGGGTCGCACCGGCCTCGTCGACCAAGTCGATCGCCTTGTCGGGCAGGAAGCGGTCGCTGATGTACCGGTCCGACAGCGTCGCTGCGGCCACCAGCGCTGCGTCTCGGTACCGCACCGAGTGGTGGATTTCGTAGGTCTCTTTCAGCCCCCGCAAGATCGCGATGGTGTCTTCGACCGAGGGCTGGTCGACCAACACGGTCTGGAACCGGCGCTCGAGGGCGGCGTCCTTCTCGATGTGCCGGCGGTACTCGTTCAGGGTGGTCGCCCCGACGCAGCGCAGCTGCCCGCGAGCGAGCGCGGGCTTGAGCATGTTGGCCGCATCCATCGAGCCCTCGACGGCGCCCGCGCCAACGAGAGTGTGCAGCTCGTCAATGAAGCACACGACGGCGCCGTCCGCGTCCTCGATCTCGCGCAACACGGCCTTGAGGCGCTCCTCGAACTCGCCCCGAAACTTGGTGCCCGCCACCATGGACGGCAGGTCCAGCGCCACCAGGCGCTTGCCCTTGAGCGATTCGGGCACGTCGCCATTGACGATCCGCTGGGCCAGGCCTTCCGCGATGGCGGTCTTGCCCACGCCGGGTTCGCCGATGAGGACGGGATTGTTCTTGGTGCGGCGCGAGAGCACTTGGATCACCCTGCGGATCTCCTCGTCGCGCCCGATGACCGGGTCGAGCTTGCCTTGGCGGGCCTCCTCGGTCAGGTCGAGGGCGTAGCGCTCGAGAGCCTGGTACTTGTCCTCGGGGTTCTGGTCGCTGACGCGCTGGGTGCCGCGGATGGAGGCCAGCGCTTGGAGGATCGCCTCGTGCGTTGCCCCCAGTTCCTCCAGCAGCTTGCCCGCAGGGTCGCGCTTCTGGACGCTGACGGCCAGCAGCAGGTGCTCGGTAGAGACGTAGTCGTCCTTGAACTGGCGCGACTCCTTCTCTGCCTGTGCGAACACTTGCTGAAGCGACTGGTCTAGGTGCGTCCCGCCGGCGACGCCGCTCACCGCGGGTATCGCGTCCAGGACTGGTCGCAGCCTGGCGGCGGTGGCGGTGGCGGAGATGCCGAGCTTGGCCAAGACGGCTTGAACGATGCCGTTCTCTTCCGCTGCGAGCGCCGCAAGCAGGTGTGCGGGCTGCAAGGTCTGGTGATTGGCCTCCGCAGCGAGCAGTTGTGTCTGTCGGACGGCTTCCTGCGCCTTCTGCGTGAACCGCTCGAATGGAATCATGGCTCGCTCCCTCTCTCGGAATCGGCTCGTGGCTCGCGCGGCGGGGCAGGCCGGGATCGCGCCCGCGCCCGCCCCGCCTTGTGGCCTCGGATCAGTTGATGGGAATCAGGCGGCTGGTGTCTGCAGGCTCGCGCTTGGGCAGGGTCAGCTCGAGCACGCCGTTGGTGAACGACGCCTTGACGCCATCGGCATCAATGCTGTCCGCCAAGCGGAACGCGCGTTCGAACCGGCCGAACGCTCGCTCGCTGCGCGCGACGCCCTCGGCCTTCTCGGCGCGCTTGCGCTCGCCGCGCACGGTCAAGACGTCGTCCTCGACGCGAACCTCGATGTCCTCTTGAGGGATACCGGGAAGGTCGCCGCGCAGAACGACCGCGCCGTCGGTCTCGGCGATGTCGAACGCCGGCAGCCAGTTGGCCTGGCCGGCGGACGCGCCCAACAGCCGGAAGGCGGGCCTCCAAGGGTTGAACGGTGAGTGTTGAAGCATGTGCATGTTGTCTCCTTTCTTGCTGAAAGCATCGCTTTCATGCTCAGTATACACGCGCTGGCACGTATGTCAAGCGATTTGCTAAAAAAATTTGAGTGTATCTATATCAAGTAATTTGCATTCTGTTCAGAAATCCTGCT
Organism: Terriglobia bacterium; assembly: GCA_009841225.1. Lineage (GTDB taxonomy): Bacteria > Acidobacteriota > Terriglobia > Bryobacterales > UBA6623 > VXMF01. Next base: position 6,332 of record VXMF01000016.1, read on the forward strand.
GGGATCCACTAAACTCGGCGCATCTCGGGGCGTGAGGTGCCGAATCCGAGCGGCCTCTAGCGTCCGCTCCGCTTCAAGGTCGGGCGCCGCGAAATCGATGCGCCCGGATCCGGCGGGTCGCCAGGAGGGACGTCGGCCAACCGTTAGTTCCCACGTCGGCGGATCGCCAGTTTGCAGGGCGGCTGATCGTCAATTGCGAGCACGGCGGATCGCTCTCGAGTCGGCGGGCGCGCAGCTCGCCCCGCGCTGGCTCGGCGTCTGTCGCGTAGAAAACTGACCCGGGTATCGGGCGAAGCCGCCAAGAAAGGCCGCCGCTTGGCTATGTGAGGAGCTCCTTCACGACCCTGCCGTGGACATCGGTGAGCCGGAAGTTCCGCCCTTGGAAGCGGTACGTGAGCTTGGTGTGGTCAATGCCGAACAGATGCAGCACCGTGGCGTGCAGGTCGTGCACGTGCACCACGTTCTCGACCGCGTTGTAGCCCAACTCGTCGGTGGCGCCGTAGCTGTGGCCCCCCTTGATGCCGCCGCCCGCAATCCACATCGAGAAGCCCTTGATGTGGTGGTCGCGCCCGATGAGGTCGGGATTCGTTCCCTGCGACATCGGCGTGCGGCCGAACTCGCCGCACCACACGATCAGGGTGTCGTCGAACATGCCCCGCTGCTTCAAGTCCTTCACCAGTGCCGCCGTGCCCTGGTCGACATAGCCGCAGCTCTTGGGCAACAGCGTCTTGATCTCGTTGTGGTGGTCCCAGCCCCGGTGATACAGGTGGATGAAGCGCACGCCGCGCTCGGCCATGCGCCGCGCCAGCAGGCAGTTCGCGTTGAACGTGCCGTCCCCGCCCTGCGTGCCGTACATGTCCAGGATGTGCTGGGGCTCGTTCGAGAAATCCACCAGGTCGGGCACGCTCATCTGCATCCGGAAGGCCAGCTCGTACTGCGCGATCCGCGTCGCGATCTCCGGATCCCTGGTCCAACCCTGCTGCACCGTGTTCAATTCGCTCACCGCATCGATCAGGCCGCCCTGCATCTCGCGGCTGACACCGGCCGGATTGCGCACGTAGTTCACCGGATCGCCGGTCGAGTTGAACTTCACCCCTTGGTAGATGCTCGGCAGGAAGCCGCTGTTCCACTGCCGGGCCGCGATCGGCTGGCTCTGCGATCCGCCCTCCGAGGTCAGCACGACAAAGCCGGGCAGGTCCTCCGACTCGCTGCCGAGCCCGTACAGCAGCCACGACCCCATGCTCGGGCGGCCGGGCAGCCGGAATCCGGTGTTCATGAAGGTGTGCGCGGTGTCGTGGTTGATCTGCTCGGTCTGCATCGAGCGCACGATGCAAATGTCATCGGCGATGCTGCCGATGTTGGGCAGCAGCGATGTCATGTGCTGGCCGCTGCGGCCGTAGTGCTTGAAGGGATGCTGCGGACCGAGGATGCGGAGCTCCTTGCCCTGCAACTGGGCGATCTGCTGGCCCTTGGTGAACGACTCCGGCATCGGCTCGCCGGTGCGCTTGGCCAGTTCCGGCTTGTAGTCGAGCAGTTCCAAGTGCGCGGGCCCTCCGGCCATGCACAGGAAGATCACCCGCTTGACCTTGGCCGGGGCGTTCGGAAACCCGCTCAAGCCCGGCTCGATCCCGAGCAGGTCGGGCTTGAGCAGAGACGCCAGGGCTACCGAGCCGAGGCCCATCGAGGCGCGGCCGAGAAACGCCCGGCGCGTCTGCTGCAAATCGAAGGCTGGTTTGAACGTGGTCATCACTCAGTACCGCATCAAGAACTCGTGCTTGTTGTAAAGCGCCCGCGCCACGCTCGTCCACGCCGCCAGCTCCGGCACGGAGACTCCGGCGGGAAGTCGTGAAATGCCGGTCGCGAGCAGCTGCTCGGCGCTATCGGGATCCGCCCGGAACTGCTTGCGGTGCTGCTCCAGCAGGCCAAGCAGGACGGCGCGCTCGGCTGCCAGAGGCGGCCGGGAGAAGGCCTCTCGAAAAGCGAAATCGATCCGCTTGGCGGCGCTCCTGCCGCCATCGCGCACGATTCTGGCCGCGAAGGCCCGGGCGGCTTCGATGTAGCTGGGGTCGTTCAGCAACACCAGCGACTGGAGCGGCGTGTTGGAGACGCCGCGCTCGGCGGCGCACTCCTCGCGCGCCGGCGCGTCGAACGCCATCAGAGCGGGATGCAGATACTGCCGCTGCCAGTGGGTGTAGAGGCCGCGCCGGAACTGGTTGGAGTTGAAGTCCGCCTCGTACACGCGCTTGGGGAAGTTGAGCTCCTTGTAATACCCCTCCGGCTGGTACGGCTTGACGCTGGGGCCGCCCATGGCGCGGTTGAGCAGGCCGCTCACGGCGAGGGCGTTGTCCCGCACGAACTCGGCATCCAGCCGAGACATGGTCTGGCGTCCGTGCAGGCGGTTGTACGGGTCCTCGGCGAGGAGCTCGTCGGAGGGCTCGCTCGAACGCCGATAGGCATCGGAGAGCAGCATCGTCTTGACGATGTGGCGCACGTCCCAGCCGCTCTCCACGAACTCGACGGCCAGCCAGTCCAGCAGCTCTTGGTTGGCGGGCGGCTCGCCCTGCGAGCCAAGATCGTCCAGAACCTTCGACAGGCCCGTGCCGAAGAACATCTTCCACAGGCGGTTGACGAACACGCGGGCGGTGAGCGGATTGTCAGGATCCGTCACCCAGCGAGCCAAGTCCAGGCGGTTGAGACGCCGACCGTCCGAGGCAAGCGGGCCCATGAACTGCGGCACTTGCGGCTGGACCGCCTGGCCGGAATCGTCCATCCAGTTCCCGCGCGGCAGGATCCGCATCGGGCGCGGCTCGTCGACGGCCTTCGCCACGAGCGATTCGCCGGCACCATCCAGCAACACCTTCTTGCGGCGCTCCAAGGCGCGGATCTCCCGCCAGTCCGACCGGAACGCGCCGAAGCTCTTGTAGGCCTCCAGCAGGGCCGTCCGCTGCGCCTCGCTGCGCTCCCCGTCGGCCAGCACGGCCGAGCGCAAGTTCCCGGTCGCGGGCAGTTCGGGAAACGCCGAGTCTGTCCCCAGCAGGCGGAACCGCGACGGAAGGCCCAGCCCGCCTTGCTCGTATCCGATCAGCGTGATCTGCAAGCGCTCGCCCGCCCGCGTCTGCAGCGGCGCTTCGAACACGAACAGGGCGGTTCGGGAAGAGTCGTCCGCCCACTTGCCGCTCCAGCCGGTGTGATAGTTGTCGTCCAGCGTGTCGCGCAGCATGGAGCCCGGCTCTTCGCGATCCGGGACCAAGCCGGCAAGCGAGACCCTCACGGGCCAGCGCTCGCGCCCGAACAGCCGCACTTCGAATTCGCTCAAGTAGAACGAGCTGTAGTCTCCGGTCGGGAACAGCTCCACGGCCACCGCGGTCAACGTCCCCGGCGAGAGAGCAATCTCGGCGCGGTGGATGGACTTGCTGGGCTTCTTGTCGCCGGAAAGCGTGACGCGCACGACGCCGTCCGCCTCCTCCTGTAGCGCGAACCGCCCGCACTGCTCGAAATCGGGGTGTGTGCAATCCGCCCAGACACGGTCGGGATCCAGAACCCTCCAGCGCACGAGATCCTCGCGGAGGTAGGCGGCGAACTCTCCCAAGGCTCGCTCCGAGACGTCTGGGGGAGGACCGGCGGCCGGCGTCAGCTCTGCCAGCCGCTGTTCGACCCGGTCCATCTCGCGGCGGGCGTCGGACTCCAGCACACGGACGCTCGACCCCCAGTTGCCGTGGCCCGAGAAGACGCCCTCTTCCTCGATGTCGGCGAAGAAGGCGGCCATCGAGTAGAAATCTTTGGCCAAGAACGGGTCGAATTTATGGTCGTGGCACTCGGCGCAGCCCAGCGTCGACCCCAGCCAGACGGTAGAGATGTTACGGACCCTGTCGGAGGCGTACTTGGCCAGGTACTCCTTGGCCTGCGAGCCCCCCTCGTTGGTCATGCGGCTGAGGCGGTTGTACCCGCTGGCCACGAGCTGCCAGGGCGTGGGCTCTTCCAGCAGATCGCCCGCAAGCTGCTCCAGCGTCATCTCATCGAAGGGCTTGTTCTCGTTGAACGAGCGCACGATGTAGTCGCGGAACGGATACACGTTCACGGCCGTGTCGCCGTGATAGCCGACCGTGTCTGCGTAGCGCACCAAGTCCAGCCAGTGGACTGCCATCCGCTCGCCGTAGTGCGGGGAATCGAGCAAAGTGTCGAGCAGCCGCTCGTACGCGCCGGGAGCCGTGTCGCCCACAAAGGCGTCCACCACGGATGGCTCGGGCGGCAGGCCGGTGAGGTCGAAACTGAGCCGCCTGGCCAGCGTCCGCCGCCCGGCCTCCTCGACAGGCCGCAGGCCGCGCCCCTCAAGCCGGAGGTTGACGAGATGGTCGATTCCGGTCGGCCCGGGCGGCGCGGGGGGCCGCTCAGGCTTGAGATACGCCCAGTGCTCCTGGTATTCCGCGCCTTGGGCGATCCAGTCTGTCAGGATCTCCTTTTGCTCCGCGGTGAGCTTCTTGTCCGTCGCCACGGGGGGCATCACCAGCGCCAGATTCTCCTGGTGGATTCGCTCAACCAGCCGACTGGCCGAAGCGTCGCCCGGCTGGAGCACTCCTCGCGCCATGGCGACCTCGCGCCTGTCCAGGCGCAGACCGGCCTGTCTGGCATTGCCGTCGGGGCCGTGGCATGCGAAACAGTTCTCCGAGAGAATCGGCCGCACATCGCGATTGAACTCGACGCGCTCGGCGGCCGGACCGACCGCACAGGCAAGTAGAAGTGCTGCTACCGAGCGCATAGTCATTTCCGACTGCTCCCCAAGAGAGATGGCATCCGGCGCACCGATCCGTCACGTCCGGGACCAAGCTCAACGCTTCGGCGCGCCCGCACCCGCAAGTGTACCGCCTCCGACCGCCCTCATGCAGTGGAGCGAGCTGCTCGGGGACCATAGTCCGTTGGGGGATCGCCCATTGGGCCGCGCGACTCGTTCCAAGCGCCGAATCCGGCTGCGGACGCGGGCGGCGTGCGCTACCATGGCTCAGCCGTGCTCAAGGAACGCAACGCCGAAACGACCGCAGTTGTCGCAGCAGCGCTGGTGGCGGCGCTCTCGGCGTGGGGCTGCGCGCCCCCCGAGGCTGCCGCACCGGAACGGCCGCCCAACATCGTCGTGCTGTTCGCCGACGACCTCGGCTACGGCAGCGTTTCGTGGTATGGCGGCGACATCCCGACTCCGAACATCGACTCCATCGCGGCCAAGGGCGTCGGGTTCACATCCGGCTATGTCACGGCGCCGGTTTGCAACCCTTCCCGGCCAGCTCTGCTGACCGGGCGCTACCAGCAGCGCTGGGGCAAGGAACTCAACTCCCAGACCGTGCCGCCCGTCAACGCGCCCCCCAAGTCGCTGCCCCAGAGCGAGACATCGCTGGCAACAGCTCTGAAGCAGGTCGGCTACGCCACCGGGGCGGTCGGCAAGTGGCAGCTTGGCATGTCCGACGGGTATCACCCGCTGGACCGCGGCTTTGACTACTTCCTCGGCATGCCGTCCGGCTCGCGCTTCGTCGATCCGGCTTGGCCGAACGCCAAGATTGCGCCCGGCCACGAGGACGACGGCCAGGCAGATGGATCCGGGCGGGCGCGCTCATTGTTCCTAGGAAGGGATCCTCTTCCCTTCGAGGAGTACTTGACGGATCGGCTGGGACGCGCGGGAGTTGAGTTCGTCGAGGCTAACAAAGACGAGCCGTTCTTCCTGTACCTTGCCTTCCACGCTCCGCACGGCCCGATCCAGACGATCGACAAGTACTACAACCGCTTTCCCGAGATCGAGAACGAGACGGCGCGGATCTATGCCGCGATGATCAGCGCGCTGGACGACTGGGTGGGGGCCGTTCTGGCCAAGCTGCGGGAGCACGACTTGGAGGAGAACACCCTCGTAATCTTCATCAGCGACAACGGTGCGGCCGAGCAAAGCGATGTCGACCGCCGGCGCAACCACCCTCTGACCGGGCACAAGCGCAATTTGTACGAAGGCGGCATCCGCGTGCCGTACGTCTTGCAATGGCCCCGGCGGCTCGGGGGCGGCGTCCGATTCGAGCATCCGGTCAGCTCGCTGGACATCGTGCCCACGGCGTTGGCGGCCGCCGGTGCCGACACTTCCGGCCTGCCGGCGCTCGACGGCGTGGATCTGTTGCCATTCCTCGAGGGTGCGGCGGCCGGAGCGCCTCACGAGCACCTAGTCTGGCGGTCGGGCCCGAATGCCGCTGTGCGGCGCGGCTCCTGGAAGCTGCTGATGGCCGGAGGCATGACGCGCCTGTACGATGTGGACAAAGACCCTGCGGAATCGAAGGACCTTTCGTCTGACCACCAAGCGGTCGTCGAGGAGCTGGAAGAAGCCTTCCAAGACTGGGCGCGGGACAAGGCCGAGCCGCGCGAAGGCGCCCGCACGGTGCGCACTCGTTTCAACCGCGATCGCATCGAGTGGCACATCTAGGGCGACCTGCGGGATAGGCCGCTGAACTGAACTGATCGCCTCCCCGGAGCTTGACCGAGCCGGCACCACAGCGACAAGCGGATCGCGGACGGCCGGTCCACGTGGTGCTCGCCGCGGATCGTCTAAACTATTCGGATCGTCGCAGCGGTGCATCATTCCCGCGAGGGCGGCTGATTGAGTTGAATAGGCTACGACAGCGGATACGCATGGCTACGGTATTGTGCGTTGTCCCGTTGGCGATCCCTCCGGCAAGTGCGCAGTCCACTTCGGGATCGATACTGGGCGACGTCACGGACCTATCGGGAGCGTTCCTGCCGGGAGCGACCGTGAGCGCGAGCAACAACGCGACCGGCGCGACGCGGGAGGCGTTGACTAACGAAACAGGGGCGTTCCGGTTCTCGGGACTGCCACCGTCCAGCTACTCCGTGACGGTGGAGTTTCCCGGATTTGGGACGGTGACGCGGCCGTCGGTGATGCTGGCCGTGGGCGGCACGACGAAGGTCGATTTCGAGTTGGATCTGGGACCGATCACCGAGTCGATCACGGTGACCGGGGCCGTGCCGCTCGTGCAGCCGACGGAGAACACGGTCCAGGTCGTGGTGGCCAACCAGCGCGTGCAGGAACTGCCGAGCAAGAGCCGCGACTTCATGGATCTGATGCTGCTGTCGCCGGGCGTGACAGTGGACCAGAGCTCGGCCCGCAGTGGCAACAGCGACTCGGTCAGCTTCTACGGCATGGACGAACGGAACAAGTCGGTGTGGCTGGAAGGCGTGGACTTCAACGACGAGGTCACGATGGGCGGTTCCGACATTTCCGAGGCGACCCGGACGCGATTGGGGCAGGAAGCGATCCAGGAGTTTCAGGTGCTGTCGACGGGCTATTCGGCCGAGTTCGGCCGGACCGGCTCGGGGGCGATCAATGTTGTCGTCAAGTCGGGGGGCAATGACATCCACGGCAGCGGCTTTTACTTCATCCGCGACGACGCCTTCGACAAGGATCCGTTCCAAGTGGTCCGAGGCGAAGCAGTGCCGGATGCCGACCCGCCGCCGTTCCAGACGCAGCAGTACGGGTTCACGATGGGCGGCCCGTTCGTGCGGCAGAAGGCGTTCTACTTCGGATCGATCGAACGCCGCACCGCCGAAAACAGCTCGCAAGTGACGATTCCAGATTCGGTGAAGGCGTTCGTGGATTCCCTGCAAGCTGGCTACGACACGTCCAGCGCGCTGCCGCAGTTGGTGGACGAGCGGAACGCGCTGGGCAAGTTCACGTTCAACCTGCATCCGAGGCACACGTTGAACATCATGTACCTGTACGACGACAGGGAGTTCACCAACAAGCAGACCGGGCAGGCCAACGGAGCTGACAACGGCTTCGACGACGTGCGCAGCTCCTATTACGCAACGGCGAGCCTGACGTCGCTCATTGGCAACAGAATCGTGAACGAATTACGGGCGAACCGCTCGATCCAGCGGCTGACACGGGATTTGCAGGCCAGTGCAAGCGGACGGTTCCTGCCGACGCTGGATTTTCCCTCGGTCGACCTCGGCTCGGCGGGCAACGTCCCGCAGGGCCGGGTCCAGGCGAACTGGATCTTCTCCGACACGATGAGCTGGGAGTGGGGCAACCACTCGTTCAAGTGGGGCGGGGAATCGAATCGGATCCTGGCCACGGCTGACGCGAACGTGGATTTCCAGGGGGTCTACCGGTTCCCATCCGATACGGCGACGTTGCCGGACCGCTATACGGCGAACTTCAACCTCCCGTTCGAGAACGGCGCTTCAACGGAGCCGAGGTTCATCAGCATCCGCCGCGACGTGGCCTCCTACGCTGCATTCGTCAACGACGCGTGGCGGATGACGCCGCGCTTCACGATCAACATGGGGCTGCGCTGGGACAAGCGGACCTACTTGGATG
>VXMF01000013.1 GCA_009841225.1 Terriglobia bacterium
GCACCCAAGTCCGCGTTGGGGATCCGCTCTCTGGCACCCCTCTAACATAAAAGGAAATCACGGGACCGGGTGCGCAAAGGGCATTTTGGCACTGGCAGCAAACCAACATTCGGGCGTATATTAGACTGCGCCCGCTGAGATGGGCAGCGTTAGGCCGCAGTCTTGACAGGGCCAAGCGACATCGGGCGTCGCGCCGGATCGGAGCGATTCCCGCAGCTAGGGCTGAGCGCGCTGGAGGATCGCACTCGGCGCGTCGGCAGCCGGAGCGGATGCCGGATAGTGTGGAGCAGCGGGAGCATTCGAGTTGGGGACCGAAGAACACGGCTTGATCTACTGGTCAATGGTAGAAGGGAACTGTGACATGAGACAACGTGCACGAACCTGCGAAGCGGTTTCGAGACCGATCAGCCGACGCGATCTTCTCGGCTTCGCGGCGATCCTCGCTGGCTCCGGGAAGGCGGCTTCAGGGCAACAGCCATGGCCGCTAGAATCCGGCCTTGAGATCACGGACGTCCGTGTCGTGAGAACCCGTGCAAAGAACCCGCTGCCGTCCTACGAGCCGACCCCGGGCTCGTACTGGAGTACCCGCGAGGCGGCCCGGCCGATCGAGATCCATCCCGAGTACACCGGCAAGCGGGGACCGGGATCCAAGTGGATGCCGGATCGGTCCCTGGGCACCGTCACCATCGAGATCAGCACGAACAAGGGACTGAAGGGCTACGGCCGCGCCGGCTCAGCGGCGGGTCCTTTCGTCGATCCTGCGCTGAAGAAGCTTCTGGTCGGCAAGAACCCGCTGGATGTGGAGCGCCTCTGGGACGTAATGTGGCGAGCGACGCTGTTCTACGGCCGCGCCGGGGCTGTGGTGCATGCGATCAGCGGTGCGGACCTTGCTCTATGGGATCTGGTGGGCAAGGCATTCGGCGTCCCGGTATACAAGCTTGCCGGGGGCAGGACTTGGGATCGCATTCCTTGCTACGCCACCGGAAACGACGTCGAGCAAAGCTTGGAATTCGGCTATACGAAGGTCAAGCTGGCCCTCCAGCACGGCCCTCCGGACGGTCGCGAGGGCCTGAGAAAGAACGTCGAGCACGTCAAGCGGACACGCGAGCTGGTAGGTCCGGACGGAGAAATCATGATCGACTGCTGGATGGCGCTCTCGGAGGCGTACACGATCCAGTTGGCGCAGGAATTGGAACCGTACCGGGTTTACTGGCTGGAAGAGGTGTTGATGCCGGACGAGTACGAAGGGTTCGGGCGGCTCAACTCCCAGATCACCTCCACATTCCTGGCGACCGGCGAACACGAGTACACACGCTACGGATTCGGGCGGCTGGCCCACTATGGGGCGGTCGACATCTGGCAGCCGGACATCAACTGGTGCGGCGGGATGAGCGAGATTAGGAAGATCGGTGCAATGGCTCTGGAGCAAGGGATCCAGGTGATTCCGCACGCCGGCGGCGCTCCCGATTGCATTCACTACCTCGCCACCCTGCCTCAGATGACGTGGGCCGAGACTACGATTCCCGCTCCGGGCGGCCCGCAAGAGGTCTACGAGATGTTCGCCGAGCAGCGACTCATGAGCCGCGGGCCGGAGGGCGTGTACATCCAGCCATCCGAGGAGCCTGGATTCGGCTGGAACTTCGAGGTGGCAGGCTGAAGCGGGGCCGGCACGGCCCTCAGCCGTTTAAGGGAGGAATTCGCAATGCATCGTCGTAGCTTTCTCAAACTCGCACCGCTGGCAGCAGCGGCGCCGCATGCACTCGGCGCTGCGCCCGTGGTGGAGGACGACCTGAGAATCACCGGAGTACGCCTGGTTACCATGCGTCCCAGACGCCCGGTGCCCAGGTACGAGCCAGCCCCGGGATCGTGGTCGACTGGCGGCGTGGAAGTCGCAAATCCGGTCTCGATCTATCCGAAGTACAAGCCGATGCGCAGCTTGTTCCGCGCTGACGGGCCGCGCGCTGGCAGCTTTTGGGTGGAGATCGAAACCAACAAGGGCGTCAAGGGCTACGGCCCGGGAGGACCCGGCGGGGGTGTGATCGTCGAAGACCACCTGACTCGGCTCCTGATGGGTGAGAATCCTCTCGACATTCAGCGGCTGTGGGACATCATGTGGCGTTCGACGATGTCGTACGGGCGCAAGGGCGTCACGGTCAACGCGATCTCCGGAGTCGATATCGCTCTCTGGGACATTGCAGGCAAGGTATTGAACGCGCCGGTTTGGCGAATGCTGGGGGGCCGGATCCACCCGCGGATCCCCTGCTATTGCACGGGCAACGACATCGAGCAGCACGTGGAGTTCGGCTACAAGCGGCTGAAACTGGCACTTCCGTACGGGCCCGCCGATGGCAGGGCGGGAATCCGCAAGAACGTCGAGCTGGTCAAGCGCGCCCGCGAGGCCGTAGGCCGGGACGGCGACGTGATGATGGACTGCTGGATGGCGCTTACGGAACGGTACACCCTGGAACTGGCCGAGGCGTTCGAACCGTACAACGTCTACTGGATCGAGGAGGCGCTGCCGCCGGACGACTTCGAGGGCTTCGGCCGGCTGCGCCAGCAAATCACCTCAACCCGGATCGTCACTGGCGAGCATGTCTATACGCGCTACGGATTCCGGCAGTTGCTTCGTGTCAACGGGGCGGAGATCTGGCAGCCGGACATCCACTGGTGCGGCGGCATGAGCGAGCTGATCAAGATCGCGCACATGGCGGCTGCACATGACATACCTGTGATCCCGCACGGCGGGGGCTCGCGCGACTCGGTCCACTTCATCTACGCCACGCCGAACTCGCCTTGGGCCGAGATGTTCATGCCAGCGCCCGGCGGGCCCGAGGTCGTGTACGAACGCTACGAAGAGGACAACAACCTCACACGTGGGCCCGAGGGGATTTATACGCGTCCTTCCGACGGTCCGGGCTTCGGCTGGGATCTCGAACCAGCGGGATGATTGCCATGACGGAGATCACTCGTCGGCACCTCCTCCAGCGAACCTCGGCAGCAGCGCTCGGATCCTGCCTGCCGGCATTCCTGGCGGCGCAACGGCCGAATCGGCAGTCCCGGGTCCGGATCACCAAGATCGAGACCTTCCGGATCCGCATTCCACCGGAGGACGGCCAGCCGCCCGACCCGTTCCGCATCTATACGTACCAAGTCAACCGGGTCCACACCGATTCCGGGATCGTCGGCACCTCATTCGTTCGGGGCGACACCGAGCTCATCGAGCGCTGGGCAAAGCCCACGCTCGAGGGAGAGGATCTCTTCGCCGTCGACCGCCACCTCCAGCGGCTCCAGATGCAGCGCGGCGAATCCGGCGTGCAGGGCTGGTCCGGCGTCGAGCATGCCATGTGGGACGCCATTGGGCGGGCGGCTGGACTGCCCGTAGCGCGACTCCTGGGTGGATCCCGCGACCGATTGAAGGTGTACCGAACCTGCGTGTTCCCAGGCAAACCCGACCAGTCCGACGTAGCGTATGAAACCCAGGCCGAATACGCCGTCCGGCTCAAGGAAGGCGGGTACGGAGCCATGAAGGTGCGCGCCTGGCGTCCCCGGCCCATGGACGACGTGGAAATGCTGGCTGTTGTGCGCCAAGCTGTCGGCGAGGACTTCGAGATCATGTTCGACCGGACGGCGGTGCGTCCGGGATGGGTGTGGGACTACGACACAGCCCTGCAGGTGGCTCGCGGCATGGAGCGCTACAACGCCCGCTGGCTGGAAGAGCCGTTCGACGGCCACGACCTTGAAGGACCCGCGCGGTTGGCCGCCGAGGTCGACATCCCGATTACTGGCGGAGAACTCGGCAAGAGCATTCACCAGTTCTTAGCGTTCTTGACGCATAAGACGTACGACGTGCTGCAGCCAGACACGCGCATCTGCGGCGGCATTCTGAACGCCCGCAAGATCAGCATCCTAGCCGAGGCATTCCATGTCCCCTGCATCCAGCACGGTACGAACGGCCTCGCGCTGGCCGGCTACATCCAGGCTGGATGCGCGATGCTGAACTGCGACTACCAAGAGATGATCGGTCAGCCGAACCTGCCGGAAGAACAATGGTCGCCGGCGCTGCGGATCCTGCGCACTCCTCATGTCTTCGAGATCGAGAACGGCTATGTGAAGCTCCCGGACCGGCCCGGACTGGGCCTTGATATTGACCAGGACGCGATCGAGGAGTACCGGGCCCGAGCCTAACCGGGTCGCCGAAACGACCGAGGGGACCCCGCTGGGGGGCATCATGCAGTTCGATGACTCCTGCGGTAACAGGTAGGGGTGCGTTGGGCGGTCGGAGTTTGCCGAGGATGCCAACGATCCTTAGGGCAGCAAGCCTTCGGGTATCGGCGAGCCGCACAGAGGACAGAACTCCAGATCGAATCCCATGTGTCTCGCTGGCTCTTGGACCCGGCCGGGTGTACGTTGTGCGAATGCGATCACGGGGTAGAAACTAGGTGTTCTTGCCGGTGCCAGTCGGACAATCGAACCAGACAATGGAGGGACCTATGCGAGAGGGTGACGCCATGCGAGTGACGAGAAGAGACTTAGGAAATGCGGCACTAGTCGGGGCTGCTGCGCGACTGGCACCCGCCGCGGCACAGCAGCAATCCCGGTGGAACCCCTTGGTTCCAGGCACACAAGCGCCAGAGGCGAAGGAATGGATGGACCGGCCCGACACGAAGCCATCGCAGTTGGCGCCAGCCGACCCTTTTGCGCCGGGCGCCGGGATCGGAATCGGTCATCGCTTCCCCCCACAGCCGGAGCCGGAGGTCTTCGATTTCTATCGCGCGTCGGGCATCGAGTATGGCAGCGTGCTGGCGCGCTTGGGAGAAGTCAACTACGACTGGATGGCTCGCATGAAGGAGCGGATGGAGAAACGCGGCGTCCGCTTGCTCAACGTCAACGTCGTCGGACTGCATTGTGACCCGGTCATCGTCCTGGGGCTCTCCGGGGTCGAGGAGAAGCTGGAACTGTACCGGCAGTTCCTGCGCGACGCGGGTAAAGCGGGAATTCCGTACACCACTTACGGGCACATGGCGAATCTGCGACTGCGCTACGGGGTGACGGCGCGAGTTCCGACCCGCGGGCAACGGGCGCGCCAGTTCGATGCGAACGTGGCGACAAGTTTTCCGCTCTCGCACGACCGCAGGTATTCCGAGGACGAGATCTGGGATTCATTCACGAGGTTTGCGCACGCCGTCGTTCCGGTCGCCGAAGACGCGGGAGTGCGCATCGGCCTTCACCCTGATGATCCGCCCCTGCCGTCCCTTGGCGGCGTGGCGCGAGTGTTTCGCAACTACGAGGGCTACAGGCGCGCCCTCGAGATCACCGACAGCCCAAACTTCGGGTACTGCTTCTGCATGGGCACGTGGGCGGAAGGAGGCGAGAGTACGGGCAAGTCGGTGATCGAGATGATCCGCGAGTTCGCACCCCAAGGAAAGATCTTCAAGGTGCACTTTCGCAACGTGGACCGACCGATGCCGCGGTTCACCGAAACCTTCGTCGACGACGGCTACATCGACATGATCCAAGCGCTCAGGGAGCTGAGAAAAGCGAACTTCAACGGCGTCATCGTTCCCGATCATGTTCCCGGGATGAAGCCGATGGGCGACAGCAACACGGCCTACACGGTGGGCTACATGCGAGCGTTGAGGGATCTCATCAACCGCGAGTTTGCCGAGGGGTGACCGAACGCAGTAGGCTGCGTCAGATCCGAGTCTGACGGGCCCAAGATGCTGTATCGACGTTAAGTCGCTACATGCGAGTGACTTCCGGGACTTTTCGACAAGTTCCGGAACATAACTGTGAACTGGCATCATCCGGCGATCTGCAAGATCACGTGCAGGCTGTCTAACTTCAATTCCTCCCCCGGCTTGCTGGATTCCACAGTCGCTTTCGTCACCCGCCGGACTGCCGCTCCCAATTCTGCGGCGCTATACTCCTGCCGTGCTTTGCTCTCCCATGCGACTGTTGGTCGTCGGTCTCGTGTCCCTAGCATGCGCTTCCAGCTCCGGCGCGGATGTTGCGAGTGAACTCCAAAGGATGCTCGTCAGGCATCCAGACGCCGATGCCAACGCGGACGGCGCCCTCACCGAGGAAGAAGCCGCGAGCTACATCTTCCACACGAGACAAGGCGGCCGCATGAATCGGGGGTCAGGCATTCGAAACCGCGCTCTAATCGACGCTTACGAAGCGCGCTCGCATGAGTCAATGCCATACCGCCTCATGAAGCCGATTCGCATCGAAGCACGGAAACGCTATCCGCTGATCGTCAGCCTTCACGGTTCCGGCGGCGTCGGCGACGACAACCTGAGCAATCTCCGGTTCTGGAATGGCGTCATGGCGCGGCAGGAGTGGCGGCAGCAGTACCCCTGCTTCGTGTTGGTCCCGCAACGAAGGCCAGGAGGTATCTGGGGGCCGAAACCCGATGTGCCCGGAACGGAAGATCTATTTGTCCGCGACGACTTGACCCCGACCTTCGAGATTATCGAATCGCTCCGACAGGAGTTTCCCATCGACTCCGATCGCATCTACGCGCTGGGCTCGTCGGGCGGCGGTGCCGGAACGTGGAACATCGTTCACGCTCGACCAGACATGTTCGCAGCAGCGATTCCGGTTTGCGGACGATTCAATCCCGCCTACGCATCCAGATTGGCCCATCTGCCCATCTGGGTATTCCATGGCGATGCCGACCCCCTCATCTCGGTCGAGTATTCGCGTAGCGCGTTCGCCGTGCTGCGCGAGGCGGGGGGCAATATCAAATACACGGAGTTGCGGGGAATCAAGCATTCGTCATGGATCCAAGCCTTCACCTATGTCGGCGACGACGAGTCGAAGGGATACCTGACGCATCTCGGAAACGAGAACTCCGATCCCACCGCCGACGTCTGGGAGTGGCTCTTTGCGCGCCGGAAGCAGTAGCTGACGGAATTCAAGGCTCCGTCGCCTGCTGGTGTCGAAGTGTAGGCCGTCGGAGTCGACGGAGCCGAACGGCTACTTCCTGATCTGCCTCACCGAATTGCTGGAATCGATTGTTGAGCGTCGATTCGTCGGTGCAGATCCCATCCGCAACGCTCTACCGAACCTCGTGATAGTCGGAACTAGCGGTCAAACCGTCGCTCCGGACGTTCGCGAACCATGCAATCGCGCTATCAGGCAGGTCGGCGGTCACTAGCCAGCCTTTGCCGTCGCGCGTGAGCTTCGCGGCCGATTGGTTCCACTCTCGGGAGGCCGTGAAGCCCGAGTCACTTGTCCAGACGCGCGAGGCGCCATCGGGCGGATCGGCAGCCGTGCGCCGCGCGAGCCCGCTCCGATGATTCCATCCGTTCTACCTAGGGTCTAGGAACTGGTCGAAGTGCATCCAGACGACTCGAGAGTAGCGAAACAGCAGCGGGGCCATGAGCGAAGTCATCACCGCAATCGCCAAGACGCACTGATGCGCCGAAAAGCCCCCCAGTATCATCAAGGCCACCGCCAGTGGCACGCCCAGGACCAGGGCCATCGCGTAGCTGAAGTACATCGCCCCGACAAAGTAACCGGGCTCTCTCTCGTATTTCAGCCCGCAAGAAGGGCAAAGAGGGTGCATCTTCCAGAGGCTTGCGAATACCGCACCATCAAGACACCGCGGGCATCGAAGCCGGACTATGGCTTGAAGCCGACTTGGCAACCTTTCCCTCATCGGAGACAATCGGGGACAACATCTCGTGGAGATCGAATAACTTCAATTAAATCATACAGTTAAGAAGGAGAATGGTGGACGATATGGGACTTGAACCCACAACCTCCGCATTGCGAACGCGGCGCTCTCCCAATTGAGCTAATCGCCCAAACCTAGTGTCATGATACCAGCTTGGACCGCAGCCTGAGATGCTCTGGCCTCGAGGGTTCGCCGCGCCACGCCGACCCGCCGGTATCGCGCGACCGAAGTCCCAACCATGCACGCTACTGGAATCGGCCCTCGCCCGATTCGAACGAAGCTACTGAACCAGAACGTCTGCACTGCCAAGGCAGGGATCCACCGAGTCGATCTCGGCGACCGCGCGGGGATGACACGCTCCGAGCAAGAAGGGGCCCGCTGTGATACCGTGACCGTGGGCCGTGAAATGACCTCTGCAGCGAGCGAACGGCATCTGGCCCGGATGGCCGAAGAAGTGCCCAATCCCATTAGCCGGCGCTCTTTCATGGGAGCCGGCGCAGCCTCAGCTGTGGCCGCAAGTTCAACTGGCGCGGCCGCGCCAAGCGACCGGGTAAACCTCGGCATGATCGGAGTCGGCGGACGCGGCCGGAGCCTGCTGCGCGGGATTGGCGGCTTGCCCGACGTCCACGTCTCCTACATCTGCGATGCAGATCAGGCATCGCTGGAGCGCGCTCTCCAGACCTTGGCCGAAGGGGGCAAGCCGCAGCCGCGAACCACCCATGACATGCGCCATCTATTCGATGACCCGGGAGTCGACGCGGTTGTCGTGGCGACGCCGGACCATTGGCACGCTCCGGCCACGATTCTGGCGTGTGATGCAGGCAAGGATGTCTACGTCGAGAAGCCCCCCTCGCACAACATTCGCGAAGGCCGGCTAATGCTCGACGCGGCCCGACGCAACTCACGCATCGTGCAAGTTGGCACGCAGTCGCGCAGCCGTCCGTCCACTCGCAAGGGAATCGAGATCGCGCACTCGGGAGCACTCGGCGACGTTCTGATGGCGAAGGCGTGGAATGTCCAACTCCGCAAGAACATCGGCCACAAGCCGAACTCACCTGTGCCCAAGGGGGTCGACTACGAGACGTGGCTCGGGCCCGCGCCTTGGATCCCCTTCAATGAGAACCGCTTCCACTACAACTGGCACTGGCATTGGCACTTCGGCACCGGCGACGCCGGCAACGACGGCGCGCACCAACTCGATATCGCGCGCTGGGCGCTGGGCGTGGACTTCCCCGAGAGCGCCAGCGGCATGGGTGCGAAGATCTTCTTCGACGACGACCAGCAGACTCCCGACACGATGAACGTCACGTTCCAGTACGGCGGCAAGGCCATGATTTGGGAAATGCGCATCTGGAACGCCTACGGCATGGAGGAGCAAGACAATGGCGTTGCGGTCTATGGCACGGATGCATCGATCCAGATCGGCAGATGGAATGGGCGCTGGGGCTACAAGCTGTACGACAATAAGGGCAAGCTGGTTGAGCACAACGACGCGGATGACGAGTCGGACGATCACATGCGCAACTTCATCGAGTGCGTCCGCACTCGCGAGCTGCCTGCGGCCGACATTGCAACAGGGCACCTCTCCGCGATCCACTGCCATCTAGCGAACATCGTGTCCCGCACAGGCCGCACCCTGGCATTCGACCAAGAGACCGAGACCATCGTGGGCGATCCCCACGCGAACCTGTACGTGAAACGTGCGTATCGCACGCACTGGAGCACCCCCAAAGGCGCCTAGCGGAGACACCCGAACAACACATGCAGCCCGAATCGGACCCCGATCATCAACCTCCACGAAGTAGGCCCATCCGTCCCGGGCCCGGCCGGCGCAGCGGCCGGCCACCGTACTCCGATCGCCAAACCAGTCCGATAGCGAGTGCCCGCGAGCGGCACTCGGGATCCGGCAGAAGCCGCGCGAGCTAGGCCGCGATGACGTACCTGCTCATCTGCGGCGGCCTGACGGTCCTGATCTCGGCGATCTGCTCGCTGCTTGAAGCCACGCTCTACTCCACGCGCATGAGCGCTCTGGAGGCGGAAAAGGCCGACGGCGAGCGAGCGGACAAAGCTGAACGGTTCATCGCGATGAAGGCTGACATCGCCAAGCCTACGTCTGCGATCTTGGTGTTGAACACCATCGCCAACACCGCCGGCGCGGCAATCTGCGGCATGTTGGCCGCTCGGTTGCTGGGGGCGCAGTGGGTGCCCGCCTTCTCGGTGGGGCTGGTGCTGGCCATCCTGTTCGTCGGCGAGATCCTGCCAAAGACCTATGGCGCGACGCACTGGCGCTCGATCTGGCACAGGATCGTCTGGCCGCTGGTCGTACTGCAAACGGCCCTCTCCCCTGCCGTCAAGATCACCCAGAAATTCGCAGACCTTTTCACGGGAGCACGCGGCACTCCGGCCATCACCGAAGACGAGATCCAAGCGAGCATCGAGCTAGGGGGGCAGTCCGGAGAGCTGACACCCTCCGAGCTCGAACTCCTCAGCGCCGTGTTCCGCTTCGACGACATGCTCACCCGGCAGGTCATGGTGCCCCGTCGCGACGTGGTGTTCTTGGATGTTCACAAGCCAGCTTCGGAGTGTTTCGAGCTTGCTCGCGAGTCTCGCCACACTCGCTTTCCCCTGTGCGAGGGATCCCTAGACGAAGTCGTCGGGCTGGTGCACATCAAGGACCTGCTCGGCTTGGCGCCCGACGAGGATCTCGACCTGAGGTCAGTCTCTCGGGAGCTCTGCCATGTGCCCGAGACCATGCCGATCAGCCAGCTGATGCACGAGATGCAAAACACCCACCAACACATGGCGCTCGTCGACGACGAGTACGGCTCGATAGTTGGCATCGTCACCATGGAAAACGTGGTCGAGCAGATTGTCGGCGCGGTACAGGACGAATTCGATTCGGAAGCGCCGGAAGTGGAGCAAGAAAGCCCGGGCGTATATCTGGTAAACGGCTCGGTGCCCTTGGAACGCCTCAACCGTGAGGTGAGGCTCAGCCTCGAGTCGACTGACGTGGACACGCTCTCGGGCCTTCTGGTCAGCCGCATCGGACGCCTGCTGGAGGCCGGCGACACGGTGGAGCTGGAAGGCGCCACCGCCGAGGTCATGGAGGAACAGGGCGGGCACGCGGTTCGGGTCAAGCTGAGGCTCCAGTCTGGCGACGAAGGAGCAGATTCGTAGCGCCTGTGGGCTAGAAGACGACTCCAAGACCGGTGACGACGCCGTAGTCGTTGCGCGCGACCATCGCGGCCGGCCGCGTGTCGTAGCGGTCGAACAGGCGCAGCGAGTACGTGAATCGGCCGGCGATCGGCACGCGGAAGGTCCCGTCGTACTCGACCCGGACATCGGAGCCATCCAGCAGGTTGGGGTGGATCGTCAGCTGCGTGTCTACGCTCACTACACCCAGCAGCAACGTGGACCACTCCAGTCCGCCGAACGACTCGAAGGTCGATTGGTTGTCTTGATCGCGCAGACGCTCGTGGACGTAGGCCGCGCCGCCGAGCAGCGACAGCGTTGTATCGCCGCGGCTCCGCACCCGCCAGCCCATGCCGCCGCCGAGCCGACTGCGCAGGTCCAGCAGGCGACGCTCGTTGCGTTCCAGGCCGGTCAACGCATAGGCGAAGCTCCGGTGTTTAAGGAAGCGGTCCAGGCGAGCATTAAGCGCATGCCGGCTCTGGGAACGCGCCCCGTCCTGCCTGGCAAACAGCGAGCTGATCCGACCAGAGAACTGGTATTGCGCGGAGGTGTAGGCCGCCCTGATTCCGGTTGAGGACTGCATCTGGTTCTGGTTGCCTCGGGCAACGCTGTAGCCGATGTCGGCGGATCCGTCCAAGGCCGAGATCACTCTGCGCGCGCCGCGTTGCCGCTCCCCGCGCACGACCCGAGTGACCTCCGCCGACGGGATGGTTACCGGCTCGCGGGACTGCTGCGCAATCACAACACGGGCACCTTCGAGGGTCAGCCGCCCGTCAAGACGCTGCCCGTGCGCCGTCAACACCGAAAAGTCCGCTTCGGCCTCGATCTCCCGAACGTCGCTCCACGCTATCTGCACCGTGCCGGCGAGGTTCGATTGCAGCGTCAGCTTGCCGTCCGAGACTCGGCGCACAACGCCGGTCAGTCGATCGCCGTTGGTCAGCGTCACGATGTCCGCCGATAAGACCCCTGGGATCGCGAGCGCAACTAAAATGCCGAGTAAAGTGCGAGGGAAATGCATAGCGGAGGGAGTGAAATATCCGCAGTCCTAGAGGCGGACAGCGGACCTGTACTCTCACTCTAAGGCCCCGGAGGCAGCGCGAACGACAGCGCCTGCCGCAGCCGATGGCTAGTGGCTGGGACCCGCGGCCGAGACTGTGGGATCGTCCGGCTGGGGCAGCCGCGGGGGAGGCGGGACGAGCCCGTCGGGATCAAACAGCCTTCCGGGCAGGTAGTCCGAAACGCGCGGGCCTTGCAGGGCGCGCACCTTGATGTTGCGGTACCACACCGGGTGGTTGTGGTGAGTCAGCGCAATGTGCCCGGGGCCCTTGAAACCGAAGCCTGGCACGCGCTTGAACTTGGTCTGCTCGACGCGCGCGAACATGTCCGGGGAGTTGAACTCGTACTCTAGGATCTTCTTGCCGTTCAGCCAGTGCTCGCCGTGGGTTCCACGGACCACGATGCGCGAGGTGTTCCATTCGCCGGCTGGGCGAACCGGCTTGTCGGCGACAGGCTTGTAGAGCAGGTACAGCGAGCCACAACTGGAGTACTCCCATCCGCGCCTGCGACGGTTCAAGTTGTCATCGTCCAAGAGCTGATACTCCGGGCCGGTAGCCCTCAGCATCGATCGGCGCTTCGCTTCCGCACTCAGGTGCGGCCGGTAGCCGGGCCCCGCCCAAGCCTTCTGAACCAAGTACTTGACACCGCTGTTGCCGCCCTTGACGAGCTTCCAATCGAAGGTCAGCTCGAAGTTCTCGAACTGGCTTACGGTGACGATGTCGCCTCCGCTGTTGTCGGCCAAGGTCCGGATCGTGCCGTCCTCGATCGCCCACGAGCTGGTGGGAAACGGAGTGTCCTGAAACCCCTCCCAGCCCGTGGAGGTCGAGCCGTCAAAGAGCAGTTGCCAGCCCTGGAGCTTTTCCGAATCGGTCAAGCTGTTGTGCGATGGTTCCGCGAGTCCGAAGCTGGCTGCGAGAGTCGCTAGCAGGATGGTGCGCAGCATGGTTGGTCCCGACGTTCAAGCATAGCCGATCGAGCGTTCGCCCGGGCTCAGCGCACGAACAAGAATTCCGCCGCGTTGAGGACGGCATGAGCGAGATCGGCCCAAATGGCTGGGTCGTTGAGCCCCGGCGAGTCGCGCAAGCGCACCTGGCTGGCCAAGAAGCCTTCGATCTCCGAGATTTCCGACTCTTCCGGCGGCCTGCCATAGGCCCGCAGGTACATGTCCTCGATGCGCTCGTGAGTGCCCTCGTGCGCCCGCAGGGTGCGCTCGGCCCAAAGCCGGGCCTGACCGTTGACGAATTCGTTGTTCAGCATCAGCAGCGCCTGCGAAGCCACGGCCGAGACGCCCCTGCGGCCCTCGGTCGAGATCGGCAAGGGGTAGTCGAAGGCCAGGAAGAGCGGCGGCAGGAAGTTGCGCCGCACCTGCAAGTAGACGCTGCGCCGGCCGAGTCCGTCGAGCGGCCCCGAAGCGGGCTTGCCGCGGCCGTCCTGATACTCGCTGATGTGCGGCGGCACTCCAGGTCCGCCCACGGACGGGTCCAATGCCCCGGAGACCGCCAGCAGCGAATCGCGGATAGCCTCGGCCTCGAGGCGGCGGACCGGGAAGTGCGACAGCAGGCGGTTGGACGGATCCGACTCCTTGGCCTTCTCCGACGGCGCGCTGGACGCCCTGTACGTGCTCGAGAGAACGATCTCGCGGTGCAGGTCCTTGACCGACCAGCCCGAGTCCATGAATTTCCGCGCCAAGAAATCCAGCAAGGCGGGGTGCGAGGGCTCCTCGCCCATGCGGCCGAAATTGTCCGGGCTCGCGACGATGCCGCGCCCGAAGTGATGGTGCCACACGCGATTGGCCATCACCCGGGCGGTGAGCGGGTTCTTCTCGCTCGCCACCCACTGGGCCAGCTCCAAGCGCCCCGAGCCGTTGCGGTACGGCTCCTGCTCGCTGCCGGCGATTACCTGCAAGAACTGGCGGGGAGCGATCTCGCCCGCGTTCTTGTGGTTGCCGCGAATATGGATCGGCGAGTCGGCGGGCTGCCAATCCCGGCTCGACATCGCAAACGTCGAAGCGGGCACGGCTTGGTCGAGCCGGTCGCGGCCGGACACGAGTTCGGTATAGCGCCGGAGTTCGTCCTCGGCGAGGAATTCCGCTGCCTGCTCGCGTCGGACGTGGCCGAGAATTCCCGAAAGCAGCGCGTCGTCCACTGGGCCGCTCGCTGCCGCCGACAGCGTTCGGGCGAGCGCCTCGTAGGCCAGCGCGAGATCAGGCAAGGAACGAATCGTCTCGTCGGCAAGCAGATCCAGGACCCGGGCATTGACCGGCCCGGCAATCGGCGGGGGCTCGGGCGTGGCCGAGAATACGACCTGGTCCACGGAGATCGAGCCCGTCCGGTCTCGGTCCACGATCTCGATCGAGCAGATGCGCCCGCGCTCCTTGGTCATCGCGATGGTGTGCCAGCGCAGGCGACCACTGCCGTCGGGCATCGCGTGCCCGGACTTGTGCTCGTCGGCGATCACGGTGAAACGCGTCGGGGCATCCTCCTTGAGGCGGCGATCGTGTTCCGGGCCAGCGAGCCGCACATGGACATATTTGGCGGGCATGCGGAACTTCTCCGTGGTGAGGGTTCCCACAAATGCGTCGGCACCGTTGCCCGAAGATGCCGCCACCGCTTGGCCCCAGTGGCCGCCCAAGCGCTGGTGAGGCGGGACGCTGCGAACCGGGCCGGATCCGAAACCGGCACCGTTCACTGTCCACTTGCCAAAGCCGCCCTCGAAGTCTTCGAAGATCTCGTCCCCGCGCTCGCTCCAGAGTTGGTGGCCGCGATCCGCCTTGGCCGCCCATGCGGACATTTCCTGCCGCATCCCGGCGAGGAGTTCCCCGAACTCGGCAGCGCCTTCGACGGCCTGCGATTCCGCGATCTTGGCGAATGGATACAGCGGGTGCGATGGCTCGTCGGCCGCATACGCCAGTTCTGCCGCCAACCCGTCTGAATCCTCCGAACTCGCTTCCTCTGCCGCCGCAACGAGCCGCTCGGCCAGCCCCTCCGCGGCGCGGCCCCGGGCGCTCTGCAGCATGCCGGCAATCTGTCCATTGATCCCGCCAATCTCCCGGTCCGCCGCCCGAATCGCGCTCGCCCGCTCGGGGGAGTCGATGCAGGTCTCGTCCATATGCGTAGAAGCTAGGATTCCGAACAGCGAATAGTAGTCGGCAGTGGGGATCGGATCGAACTTGTGGTCGTGGCAGCGTGCGCAGGCCACGGTCAAGCCCTGGGTGGCCTTGGTCAGCACGTCGATCTGGTTGTCGATCTGGTCAGCCCGCGCCTTGACCGAGTCGGTAGGAGAATTGAGAACCTCCCACAGCCAGTACATGCCGGAAGCGATCGGATTGACGTAGTGCGTGCCGTCCGCCGACAGTCTCGGCGGCATGAGGTCGCCTGCAATCTGCTCCTGCAGGAAGCGGCTGTAGGGCAGATCGCTGTTGAACGACTCGATGACGTAGTCGCGGAACCTCCAAGCATCGAGCTTGTTGTTGTCGAACTCGTGACCGTTCGTCTCGGCCCAGCGCACCAAGTCCAGCCAGTGTCGCCCCCAGCGCTCGCCGTAATGCGGCGATTCGAGCAGCCTTTCGACGACACGGGAGTACGCCCCGGGAGCTCTGTCGGACAAGAACGCGTCCAGCTCGGCGGGGGTTGGCGGCAAGCCAGTCAGGTCGAAGGTGACCCGCCGCAGCAGCGTCCGCCGCTCGGCCGCGGCGGGCGCTTCCAATCCCTCGGCTTCCAGCCGAGCGAGGATGAACCGATCCACGTCGGTGCGCGCCCAATCCGTGTTGCGTACTTCAGGCCACGCCGGCTGGCGTACCGGCCTGAAGCTCCAGAACTGCCGGCCCTCCGCCAGATCGATGCCGGCTTGTTCGACCTCTGGCGCCGTGGCGGAGCGAGGATCTGGCGCGCCCATCCGAATCCAAGCCTCGAGATTGGCTACTTCTTCGTCCGACAGCCTGCCCGACGGCGGCATTTTCAAGTCGATCGAGGTGTACGAGACCGCCTTCAGCAGCAGGCTGGAAGAAGGGTCCCCCGGCGTGATCGCAGGCCCCCGGCTACCCCCTTGCAGGAGCGATTCCTTGGAGTCGAGCCTCAACTGCCCCATGGCCATGGTGTCGCTGCTGTGGCAGGCGTAGCACTTTTCGGCCAGCAGCGGCCGGACGTGGCGTTCGAAATGCTCGAGGTCAGCCGCCCCCTGAGCGGACAGGGCCGGGACAACTAGCAGCGCACCCGAATATAGGAATAGCCGTCTCAACATCTGGAAGTTCAAATCAATGATACGACCTTGCCCGCCGCCCCGCCTGCCGTGTGGCCGCATTGCAGCGCCTTGCAGAGAACCGGCACGGGCTTACTCCGGTGCAAGCCACCGAGGCTATAGTGGTTCCGTGCGGCTGTACCTTGTCCCCACCCTAGTGATCGCTCTGGCAGGAGCGGCTTTTGCGCAGCAGGAGGGCATGATCCCGCGCTGGCAGGTCGAAGAGCTGTCCCAAGGTGTCGCGCAGAACATGGAGACCGCGAGAAAGGTTGTGGCGCAGCTACGGCCACGGGAATGGGTCCAAGACGGAGCGCCGGAGGCCTACATCGACCAGCACCAGACCCTGCTGCAGGAAATGGAGCAAGTCAGCCTAGCGGCGCAGGCATTGGGCCGCGATCCCGAGCGCCTCACCTATGCGATGGACGCGTTCCTCTGGCTGGATCGCACAGACGCACTCATGGGCTCGATAGCGGCCGGCGCGCGCCAGTACTACAACGCTGCCGTGGCGGAGTTGCTCGATTCGGCCCGCAACCGCAATGCGGACGGCATCGCTACCGTCAAGCAGTACCTGCGCCAGCTGGCCGAGCACGTAGAGAGCTCGATGCGCGTGGCGCACCGAGAGGCCCAGCGCTGCCGGGAGGAAATCATCTCCCAACCGCAGGACGGGCGATAGGCGGCCGGGCGCGCCCAGCCCGTACGCTCGCAAGCGCTGCGCTGCGCGAGCCTGATCCGGCTCGCCACGAACGCGGTTCGCAGAACGGTCAGAACGAGCCGCCGCGCTCCTCGAAGTGCGTCGGCTTGCCCAAGCCTGAGCCGTCCGCGAGCATCCATTCGGCGATGCGATCGACCATCTCGTCCAAACCGGTCGGCGGCGGGCCGAACAGCGCCGCGCACACGCGCGCGTCGCTGAGCAACGCTGTAGGTTCCTCGGATCCGGAGAAGATCGGCTCTATCCCCAAGACGCTGCCAAAGCGCTCGGCGATCGCACGCACGCTCAGCACCTCTGCCCCGGTCACGTTCAAGGTCAGCGGCGGCGCCGAGCAGTGCTCCAGCAGGCGCAGCGCGATCGAATTCGCGTCCCGCTGCCAGATGACGTTGACATATCCCATCGCCAGATCGATCGGGCTGCGGTTCCGCACTCGATCCGCGATGTCTCGCAGCACGCCGTAGCGCGGCTCGACGGCATAGTTGAGGCGCAGGATCGCAGCGGGCGCGCCGTGCAGTTCGCTGAAGTACTCGAACAGGCGCTCGCGGCCCAGCACCGACTGGGCGTATTCCCCGACGGGTCCGGTCGGATGGCGCTCTGAGGGACCCGGTCCTGGAGCGGCGGCGAAAGGATAGACGTTGCCACTGGAGAATACTACGGTCCGCGATCCGGGAAACGTCTCGGCCACCAGAGCCGGAAGGTAGGCATTGGCCGCCCAAGTCCGACTGGGGTTGCCGGCCGTGCCGAACTTGTGGCCTGCCATGAAGATCACGTTGGGCGTGCGCGGCAATGCCGCGACGTCCCGTCGCGACAGCAGGTCGGCTCGGATGGTCTCAACACCCCAGCGCTCAAGACGCGGTCGCACGCTGGGATCGCTGAAGCGAGCCACGCCTATGACGCGTCTGGGCCTTGACGCGCGGTCCGCGGCCCGTCGCGCCAGACGGGCCAGCGTCGGGCCCATCTTGCCGCCGACGCCCAGCACAAGGACGTCGCCGTCGAGACGGCGCATCAGTTCCGTGTCGGCGTCGCTCGGAAGGGACAGATCGGCGTCCAATCTGTCCGGGTCTGCGGCGCTGACAGCCACTTAGTCTGTTGTCGCCAGTTCGTCCGGGAACAGCGCCACGCCCTTGGGCGGGGGCAGGAAGTCCCTCAGCAGGTGGAGCCTCAACCGAATGTACCGGCTGGCGAGCTGTTTCGGGCCGTTGTCAAGGTCGATGTCGCAGCACAGGCCATGCAGGTACAGTGCCAGCGTGTCGGCAAGTGCCGCGTCGCGATAAGTGTCCAAGCAACGCTGCATCTCTTCCGCGTCCGCCGCGAGTGCAAGCAGATCCTTCTTGCAGAGCCATGCGAATTCGTTGACCTCGCCGCGCGCGTTCTTCTTCAGTTCCGTGTCCAGCAACAGGTTGAACGTTTCGGCAAGCTGGCCGTCAGCATGCTCGATAATGCGCGAGGCAAGTGCTTGATAGAAAAGGACATGGGAGTCAAAGTAATCGTCGCTGCGAGTGGCTACGAAGATGTAGTGCTCTGTCTTGGTCTTCTGGTAGTCGGAGAACCAGCGCTTTTCTCCGGGCGGTTCGGCAAAGCTAATCCGAACAGTGCCGTTACTGCTCTTCGAGTTTGCGTCGATGGCTAGGAACGGCACCAGCACCAGGCGCAAGTTGGGAACTAGGCTTAGAACCTTCGGCGGTAGCGCACTGATCGGATCGAAAACCAAGCGCTGGCGTTCCTTTTCGTCCAGCGGCTCTACAGAAAAGTACGAAACATGTTCGTTGATCGGAATCAGAACGTCATGGCAGCTGGCGACGAACTCCTTGGTGGGGATCCCTCGTGCGTCGTTCAGCTCAGCGGGGGACAAGGCCGGTGCGTTCGACACGTTCCCTTGATGTTATCAGAGGGCTTGGCGATTTTGCCGCCGCGCTCCGGCTCTGAACTGGGCGCTGCAGAGGCGCCGATCCTGGGGTCTGGAGCATCGCCTGAAGGCAGATCTAGCGCGCGGTTTGCGGGCCGTGGATGCGAGTCTCCGCGATGAGCGCAGGCCAGAAAGTAGTATCGTCTAGCGAGATGACCGAGCATCCGACCGCCGAAGAAGCGGCCCCCACTGCAGGCGAACAAGTCTATACGCCCCAGCCCGGAGAGCGGCAGATGACTGCGCGGGCCATTGTTGCGGGCTGCCTGCTGGGGGGCTTCATCTCATGCATGAACATCTACATGGGGTTAAAGATCGGCTGGTCGTTCGGAGGGTCGCTCATTGCCGCGATTCTCGGGTTCGCGCTGTTCATGGTCATGGGGCGGTCCCTGTCCGTGCTGGAGTGCAACATCACGCAGACATCCGGTTCTGCCGCGGGCACCATGGCCTCGGCCGCGGGGCTGCTGGCGGCGATTCCCGCGATGGGCCTGCTGGGATATGAAATCCCTATGCACGGACTGTTCCTGTGGAGCCTGTCAATCGCCTATCTGGGAGTATTCTTCGCCGTTCCCCTGCGCCGCCAGATGATCGACGTCGACAAACTGCGCTTCCCCACGGGTACCGCGACGGCGGAGACGATTCTGGCGATGTTCGCCAAGGCCCAAGAAGCGGTCGACAAGGCCCGCGCGCTGCTCTGGGCAGGCGCCGCGGCCGGCGCCTTCACGCTAGCAACCTACTTCCTGCCAGCCTTGGAAATGCCTCCAGCGGATCTATTCGGGATCGGCGCCCTAGCGGTCGCGGCAGCTTGGGGATTTCGCTTCTACCTAGGCCCCATGCTGTTCGGGGCAGGCATCCTGATCGGACCTCGGGTCGGCGCCAGCCTAGCCCTGGGAGCGATCGTGGCTTGGGGAATTCTGGGGCCTTGGGTCCAAGCCAACGGCTGGGCACCGGGAGACGTGATGAGCTACACGGACGGCCCGAGAGGCTGGCTGCTGTGGCCCGGCGTGGCCATCATGGTCTCAGAGGCCCTGATGTCGCTGGCGCTGAGCTGGCGCACCTTCCTGCGAACGTTCCAGGGCGGGTCATTGATCGGATCGAGCGAGACCGGGGCGGACCGGATCCCAACTGCGTGGTGGCGCAACGGTCTGGCCGTCGCGGCGGTCGGCACCGTCATCGCCGCTTGGTACCTATTCGAGATTCCACCGCACCTCACGCTGGTGGCCTTGGTCCTGTCGTTCGCCTTGGCGGCGGTGGCGGTTCGCTCCACCGGCGAGACAGACATCAACCCGGTCGGAGGCATGGGCAAGGTCACTCAACTTGTCTACGGCGGTCTCGCTCCCGGCAGCACGTCTACCAACCTGATGGCAGCGGCTGTCACAGGAGCGGGCGCGTCGCAAGCGGCAGACATGATGCAAGACCTCAAGACCGGCAAGCTGCTGGGCGCCTCGCCGCGACGCCAGTTCGTCGCTCAGCTTTGGGGCTTGGCGGCGGGCGTGCTGTTCTGCATTCCGGCCTACCTGCTGGTGACCAGCGCCTACCCCCTTGGAGGGGATCAACTGCCCGCTCCCGCAGCCTTCTCCTGGAAGGCGATGGCCGAACTGCTAACTCAAGGGTTGGACGCTCTGCCGCCTAACGCAGTGCCAGCGGTGGCGATCGGAGCGGTTTTCGGCGCACTGCTGGCCTGCCTGCGGAAGGTGCCGAAGCTGGCACCGTACCTGCCCAGCGGGCTAGCGGTCGGCATCGCCTTCATCGTGCAAGCATTCTTCTCGCTGGTGATCTTTTTCGGCTCGGTCGTCCTAGTGATCTGGCAGCGCGTCAACCCGAGCCAAGCCAAGAAGCTCAGCTTCGCGGTCGCATCGGGCCTAGTGGCGGGTGAGGGCCTGTTCGGGATCTTCAAGGCCGCGATGACCCTGCTGGGAGTGCCGACGCTGTAGTGGTGTCGGGATCCCGTCTGGGGGCGGAGCACGGGCGCGGCCGACTGAAACGCTGCTCTCAACGTTGGATCGTCCGCGCGGCTGACGGCCGCGCTACACTGCGGGCGAGCAACTGAGACTGGAGACTCCTTGATGACTTGCCGACTATCCATCGCCCTGATCGCCTGCGCCGGCTTGTCGGCCCAATCCGGCCTGGAGGTCAAATCCGTCGAGCGCAAGATCAGCCCGTATGTGCTGGAACGGCTCGCGGCAGCTGACCGCGTCCTGTTCGACAAGCTGGCGCGGGCTCCCTTGGAGGCCGTCTGGTCCCAGCTGGAAAGCAGGGGCTACGAGAATTGCTTCATCCATGAGCTGGACGCCTTGCACTCTGATCGTCGGCTTGTCGGCAGGGCGCGCACCATGCGGTACTTGCCGACGCGCCCTGACCTGCGAGAGGAGATCTACGCCAAGCGCAAGCAGCTCAACTACGTTTCCGCCGAGGAAGCGCAGCCGGGAGACGTGCTGGTGTTCGACGTCGGCGGCGACACCCGCTCGGCGGTCTCGGGCGAGATTACCACCATACGATTCCTCGCTCGCGGCGGCACAGGACTGATCGTGGACGGGGCCTTGCGGGACGTGCCCGAGATCGCGGGCATGCCGCTGCAGGTGTACCAGAGGCGCGGCCAAGCCGCGGCCGTGCGACCGAATCTGATGAGCGTGGACTACCAGGTGCCCGTGCGCATTGGCAACGTTACCGTCCGTCCGGGAGATCTGTTGCTCGGCGAACGGCACGGGGTCTTGGTCATTCCGGCAGCGTTGGCAGAGGAAGTCTTGGATGCTGCGCTATCCAAGCAAGACCTTGAGAGCTTCCAGCGCAAGCTATTACTCGAGGGCCGCTCGATCTATGGCGTCTACCCGCCAGATGAAAAGACCTTGCGAGAGTACGAGCAGTCTCGCGAGGGTGCCGAAAGCAAGTGACGGCGGACGCGCGCCACGGCGGATCCGTTCTGTCTGCAGGTGCGCGACCTCCGAGCGGCCCGAGACATAGGTAACGATCCGTACCGGAGACAGGGGTAACACTTTGTGCCTGACAGGCACGATGTGTTGATGCCGTGGAAGGAGACTTCGGTCGTGAAAGAGCTCTTGCGATTCGTGGCCCGCTTGCTGGACCGCGAGGGCATGACAGGCACTACGATCTGGGTTCGATTGACCTAGAGCAGAGGAGGGTGCAGACCATCGACAACCCGTTCGGAGCGAAG
Organism: Terriglobia bacterium; assembly: GCA_009841225.1. Taxonomy (GTDB): domain Bacteria; phylum Acidobacteriota; class Terriglobia; order Bryobacterales; family UBA6623; genus VXMF01. The sequence goes on from VXMF01000013.1 coordinate 21,950, forward strand.
TTGTCACCTATGTCTCCGGAACGCTCTGTTACGTATGTGTCCGGTCGGACCTGTGAGAAGTGGTACCGACGGATGGATTCGAACCATCGACCTCCTGATCCACAATCAGGCGCTCTAACCAGCTGAGCTACGTCGGCATCGGCGTGGCCCTGCAGGCGCCGCTGCACGGTCACGGACGGGCCGCTACCCCGTGCCTCCAGAATACACGATCCTTTGGCTCGCCATGCCCGGTCGGAGGGCGCGGCGATGCCTGTGTGTCGCCTAGCGGCGCGGATCTCTACCCCGGCTCGCACGCTGGGAAAGTTCGCCTTTGCACCGCCCAAACCCTTGATGCTGCACAATGGTTTCGTGATCGGCCGACGGCGCTTTCTCGCGGCATCTGCGACGCTTCCCTTCGCCGTCCGCACCATTGCGAGCGCCGAGGCCTCTGCACAGGGACTCCGGCTCACATACAAGGTTGCGTCTCCTCCAAAACTGCCGCCGCCGCTGGAACTAGGACCGGAAGCAAGGCTTGAGGTCGAGTTCCAAGGCAGCGGGAGCGCCGCCCGATGCAGCCTAGGCCTGCAGGTCCTGCTGGACGGCGAGCCGCACTTGCTGCCGCTGGCGATCTGGACGGAAGATCCGCAGGCCTACTGGCGCATGCGCGAAGCGCTCCACCTGCCGGCCTTGCCAGGGGTGGTCCGAAGGGCCGACGACGCTTGGACACTCGCCGTCTCGGGACAAGATGAGTTCTCGGCCAGAGCCATACCGCCAGCTGCTGGAGCGGAATCGTCCGCGGAGGGCCGTCCCTGGCTGTCGTACCGGCACCAGCTCTCGCCCAGTTGGGCAGATGGTCCGCTCAGCGACCAGCCCGTCGAACTATGGCGACTGCCCGCGGCGAGCTCGGCAGCCGCAACGCAGGTCAGCCCAGCCGAGACCTCCGGCAAGCTCGGAGGCTGGCTGGCCAGGCTCGGAGCATCCGGCCCAGTCTCTTCGCACGTCGTGCCCGCCCACTCGGAACGAATACAGGAGTTTGTGCGGCAGGTCGCCGCATCGGAATTCGAGCCATTCGCGCTGCGGAACTACTCCAGAGGCTCGCTGGACCTGCCACAAATCGACACGCAATTTCTCGGTGCGGCCGACCTAGAGGCGTACCGCGGCCAGAGCCGCGTCCGCCTCGCGGGTCTGCTCATCGTGTCCGTGGACTGCGTGGCGAATCCGCACGTTGTCGAGCGCCTGGTCCCAGCGCCGTGCATCGCCGACCCCAACGCCTTGGTAAGGGTGATGGCGATCCGCGGCCTGAACGATCCGTCCCTCGACGAAGCCTGGCTGTTTGCCCGCTGCGGCATCGACGGGCAGCGGGCCTGGTACGCGATCTCTCACCTGAAGAGCTCCCTGGCAGGCAGCGAATTCGGCCGAGAGGTGTGGGGGTACCCGACCCAAGATGGCGCGGCCCACGCACTGCTCGGGGCGAATCGCTTCACGTCTTCGGTACTGCGCGGCAACCAGAGCCTGTACCGGGCTGACGGATCCTACGGCGGATTCTCGACTGGCACATCGCTGAACGACATGGTGGTAGTGACGCTGCGGCCAAAGATCGTCGCCGGCTCAGAGCCACGACGCGGAGAGCTCCTGCTGCAGCCGTGGTACTACCAGGGCTTGCGCAAGCCGCTCATCCGCCAGAGCCTTTACGCGGCGTTCTCCGCACCGCAAGACAAAGACGCCAGCAACCCATGGAACCGGATGGGACCGGTCGATGCGTACTGGGCAGACATCTACGACGACGCGGACTTGCAGCGTCTGCCGGCAGCGCGGGTGGGCGAGGTGGCTGACATTGCGCCCTACTACCGCGACCGTTGCGACGGACAGCTTCCTTGGGAGGCTCCGCCCGCCGGCGCTCAGGAACGCACGTCAGACTAGGTAACTTCGGCGCGCGCCTTGCTCAGGCGCTCGTCGAGCGACAGAAATTCCTGCTCGCCAGGCCCGGCATAGATCTGGCGCGGGCGGGCAATGCGCTTTTCGGGATCCGACATCAGCTCTTCCCAATGGGCCAGCCATCCGGCCACGCGCCCAAGCGCGAACAGTACCGTGAACATCTCGATCGGGAAGCCCATGGCCTGATAGATGATGCCCGAGTAAAAGTCAACGTTCGGGTAGAGCCGCCGCTTGACGAAGTAGTCGTCCTCGAGAGCGATCCGCTCGAGTTCTGTCGCAAGATCGATCTTGGGATTCTTGCCGGTGATCTCAAACACTTCCGCGGCAACCCTTTGCAGGATGCGGGCACGCGGGTCATAGTTCTTGTAGACGCGGTGGCCGAATCCCATCAGGCGCCGCTCTCCGGCCTTGACTTGGCGCATGAACTCCGGGATCGCAGAGGCGCTGCCGATCTCGTCGAGCATCGCCAGCACGGCTTCATTGGCACCGCCGTGCAGCGGGCCGTAGAGCGCCGAAGCGGCCGCTGCCACCCCTACGAAGGGGTCCGCGTCCGCGCTGGCCACCTGGCGCATTGTCGAGGTGGAGCAGTTCTGCTCGTGCTCGGCGTGCAGGATGAACAGGGTGTCGAGGGCCCGCGCCAGGATCTTCAGGTTGCGCTCGTTGGTCTGGCGGCGGGTGCCGCTCCACAGCATGTGGATAAAGTTCTCGGTATAGCTCAGCCCCAAGTCGGGATCCGGGTAGGCGTAGCCTTGGCTCTTGCGGTACACGTAAGCGGCTACCGTTGGCATCTTGGCCACCAAGCGCAGCTGCTGGCGGTATCGGTTGCTGCGGCTTTCGATCTGCTTGGCGTCCGGATAGAACGTTGACAGCGCTGCCACTGTGCTGACCAAGACGCCCATGGGATGGGCGTCGTACAGGAACCCGTCCATGAACTTCTTGACGTTCTCATGGACGCGGCTATGCTCCATCAGCTCCGTGTCCCACGCTTCCAACTCGTGGCGCGTGGGCAGCTCGCCGTTGAGCAGGAGGTAGGCCACCTCGGTGTAAGTGCAGTTCTCGGCCAGCTTTTCGATCGGGTAGCCGCGATACCGCAGGATTCCCTTGGCGCCGTCAATGTAGGCGATCCGACTCGTGCAGGCGGCAGTATTCGTGAAGCCGGGATCGTAGCTCAGCATGCCGAACTCGCCAGGGTCTTGGCGAATTTGGCGCAGTTCGATCGCCCGGACGGACGCGTTGGAAATAGGGAGTTCGTACTCGCTTCCCGTGCGAGAGTCGGTAATGCTGAGCTTGCCCTCGTCCAAGGCCCCCTCCTAGGACGCCCCCGTGGGGACGCAACGGTTCCCAGAATACCAGACCTGAAATGGCAGCCTACGCGACCCGCGCGGGCAGTCGGGCAGGCTGTCCGCGGCGCTGCCTGCCCGTGCGACGCTCCGCGCAGGTCACGCCAACGTGACGCGCGGAAGGGAGCGCGACTATACTCTGGGGGGCTACAGGAAGATGCCAGCAAACTCGCTTACCCGGCGCGGTCTGATCCGCACTGCCGCAGTCGTGCCACTGTCTGCGGCCTCCTCGACCGCCGCGAACTCCGCAGTCTCGGTCGGGATCATCGGCCTCGGCGGCAGGGGCAGCAGCCATGCCCGCCACATCGCCGGCCTGCCAGAGGCCCGACTGGTCTCGGTCGCCGAGGTCTCCGACGCTTCCATCGAGCGAGCGAAAGAACGGGTGTCCTTGGACGGGGTGCGCCTGCACAAAGATCTCAACGAGGTGCTCGCCAGCGATGTCGACGCTGTCATCATCGCGACGCCGGTGTACATGCATCCGGAGCACTTCGAGGCCGCGATCCAAGCCGGCAAGCACATCTACATCGAGAAGCCCGCCGCCGAGGACGTCGAAGGGGCCAAGCGGGTGATGCGCCTGGCCGATGCGGCCCCGCGCCACCTCAACATCACGTTCGGCTTCCAGCAGCGCCACGGCGACGTGTACCACGAAGCGAAGAAGCTGATCGATTCGGGCGAGATCGGCAAGATCAACCTAGTCCACTCGCATTTCCTCAAGAGCGGCATGACCGGCAAGGAGCCGGTCCGCCCCAAGCCGACCGACCCGGCCGACAGGCTGGCCCAGTGGAAGCGCTGGCGTGACACTTTCGGCGAGATCATCACCGAGACGTTCTGCCACAGCATTGACGCGATGAACTGGTTCGTCGGCGCGCACCCCCTCAAGGCCATCGGCACAGGGGGGCGCGCGGTGATGAAATACGGCGACCTGCTCGACCATCTCAACGTCACGTTCGACTATCCCGGCAACATCCAAGGCAACTTGGTCGGAGCGTACATGTGCCCGTCGTTCTACCGGGAGGTCTACGAGCGCTACTTCTGTCAGGACGGCGTGGTAGAAACCGCCCGTGGCTACTGGCGGTTTCACCGGGGGCGCAACGACGTGCTCGAAGAGAAGTCTCCGCACGACATCACCATCGACGCCTTGCAGGAGTTTTTCGGGCGCATCTTGGATGACAAGCCCGCAAACACCGGCGTCCGGGGCGCCGAGAGCACGCTGACCTCTCTCTTAGGCGAGATGGCGATCGCGCACCGGGCCGAGGTCACCTGGGACGAAATGATGAACGCCTAGCCCGCCGATCGTCGTATAATCCCGAATCGTGGCCGGACTGGGCCTTGGAGAAAAGCAATGATCCGACAAGGTGTCGTGCGCGCCGTGTTCGCGGCGCTGTTCGCGCTGTGTGCCTTGACCGGCTACGAGTCGGCCAAGACCGAGGCGCTGATGGCCGACGCGGCCAATCGCTTTCTTGAATCCCTCGACCGCATGCAGCGCATGGGGACGGTGTTTGCCATGGACGCCGAGGAGCGCACCAACTGGCACTACTTCCCCGAACCCGGCTTCGCGGACGAGTACGGCTATGTGCGCAACGGGATCACGTTCAAGGACATGGACCCGAAGCAGCGCCACCTCGCCTACGGCCTGCTCAGCACCGGGCTCGGCCGGGCTGGATTCGTCAAGACCATGAACGTGATGGCGCTCGAGGAGATCGTCCGCGCCATCGAGGACGACCACACCGGCTACCGCGACACCGAACGCTTCCACTTCACGTTCTTCGGCGATCCGGGCATGAAGGGCGACTGGGGCTGGCGAGTGGAGGGCCACCACGTCTCGCTTCACTACTTCATCCGGGACGGCAAGCTGGTGGCGTCGAGCCCCACATTCCTCGGGGCCAATCCTCACGAGGTTCCACAGGGACTGCACAAGGGCATGCGCGCCCTCGAGCGCGAAGAGGACATGGCGCGGGCGCTGCTGGTATCGCTCGATGCCGGTCAGCGCAAGCAGGCGATCTTCGACAAGCAGGCTCCCTACGACATCGTGACGATGGCTGACAAGCGGGCCAAGCTGGACGGCGAGCCGCAGGGCATTGCCGCCGGGGAGCTAAGCGAGAGCCAGTATCAAGACCTGCTCGCACTGATCGAGGAGTACGCCGCCACGATGCCGCCGGAGATCGCGGCCCGGCGCATGAAGGCAGCCGCGCAGACGCCCAAGGGAGAGCTCTTCTTCGGCTGGGCGGGCGACATCGACCGACCAGCCGCAAAGCCGATCGAGATTGGCAGCAAGACCACCGAGAACCGCCATCTGGCCGGCAACTACTACCGTATCCAGTCGCCAACCTTCCTGATCGAATTCGCCAACACCCAGAACCAAAGCAATCACAGTCACGCGGTCTGGCGCGAGTTCGAAGGGGACTTTGGATACGACGTATTGGCTGCGCACTACCGGGGCGATGGCCACGCCGTTGAGACAGTGGCTGCGGACTGAGCCCACAAGCAGCAGCGGCTACGCGATCAAGTTCGGCGGATGCCGCAGCATGCGTGACCGGACACTCCGGATCGAACGACGACCGGTGATCGCAGGACGGCGGGACGCCGACGATCACGTCGAAAGTATCGCCGAATCGGGCGGGCCATGCTAGCGGTCGCTCGACGGCAAGGCTTCCGACATCAGTGCTCCCCCCAAGCTCGATGCATGTCCGCTGTCGTCAGGTCCAAGAACCCCTTTACGATCCACTCTCTTCCCAAGTCAAAAAAGTCGAAGGCCCCATTGATCCCCTTATCGAGGGGGGACCCACGAGCGGTTAGGGTCAGAACGAAGATCGGCGATTGATCTTCCTCCTTCCACGCTGGCGTCAGGGAAACGTGGAGTCTTCCCAACGGGCCGCTCGAGTCATTCCGAATCACGAATCTCTGCTGGATACTCCCATCTTCTGGTTCGGGCAAGAACGAGCGCTGTTGCGCAGCCCAGGTTCGAAGGACCCCTTCGATTTGTCCGTGCTCGTGCCATGCTTCAGAAGGCTCAATGTGGTTGACGTACGTGATTTCGCATTGGTCGATCGCAACCTTGCCAAGCCTCTCGTCGGTCAGAAACTCTTGGAACTCCCATACCTCATGCCGAAAGTTCGTGCGGATGCGCTCATAGCGGGGATAGGGTGTCGAGATCTTCCCTGTCTTGCGCCAATTGTGAATGAATCTGTCCGCCTGGATTTGAATGAGTTCCGTTTTCGATTCGTTCAAGAAGCATACCCGCGGCAGGGGTGGCTTTCCCTCAATCGTCGCCTCCTCGTGCCGTGGCGATGGCGCTTCGAAAGTCTCCCGCGTAGCGTCTAGCGGTGTGCGCTCTTCGATCAGTGGAAACGTGTGGCGGAACTTATGCCACAGCAAGCCGACATGGACCAGACTGAACTCTTGCAGCGGCTGAAACTGAAGCGACAGGATTGTTTCCACCAAGGGTGGATCTCGAAAGTCTGGCAAATCATCCGGCCTGAACAGACGAGTCGTCATCGGATCATTTTCGACCGAATTCGTTCCAGCATATTCGGCCTACGTGCGGCTCAGAAACACATCAAGTGTAAACGATATCGCTGCGCCCTCCTCACGGTTTTCTCACAGTTTCCTCACAGTTTCGCGAACGCCTTGGGCCGCCCGGATCGTCGACTCGGCCCGCAGTGCGCCTGTGCGCCTGCACCGGTCCGTGACAGTGCCCGCCTGAGCGCGGCGCTGGGCGACAACATGAGAAGAATAGCCGCCGGCGTCTTGCCTCGTTTCCGGATGCTTCCCGGCGACGGTAGGTTGAGACGCTGGGCGTGAAACCATCCGCTGGGATTTGTGCGAAACTCTCAATGTGCGTCGCGCCGATCGGAGTGGCGTACCGCTTCTCAATGGACCCGCTTCGCTTCGAGGAAGCCCGTGCGATCGTCTGCGAGCGCACGCGGGAGACCATTGGCCAGCTCACGGCCGAATCCGTGCCGCTGGATGCCGCCGCGGGCAGGATATTGGCCCGTGATATCTGCGCTGACCGCGACTATCCGCCGTTCAACCGCTCGGCAAGGGACGGATTCGCCGTCATCGCGTCTGACGTGGCTAATGTGCCGACAACGCTGGAACTGATCGGCGAGACCCAGGCCGGCGAGCCTTCGCGCTTCGCGCTCGAACCGGGAAAGACCGTCGAGATCATGACCGGGGCTCCCGGACCCGAAAACGCCGACGCCGTGGTCATGGTGGAGTACTCCCAGCGGAACGGCTCGTCGGTGACGCTCACCGACTCGGTATCGGCGGGGCGCAACCTGATCATGGCCGGCTCGGAGGCCACGCAAGGCCAGTGCGTGCTGAAGGCGGGCACCAGGATTGGGTATCCGAGCGTGGCACAGCTTGGGACGGTTGGTTGCGCGGACGTTCCGGTGTACCGCCAGCCCAGCGTGGCGATCCTGTCTACAGGCGATGAAGTGCTGCCGGTCGGCGCTCGGCCGCAGAGCTACCAGATCCGCAACTCCAACGCCCACTCGCTGGCAGCCCAAGTGCGTCGCAGGGGGGGCGTGCCGCGCATCCTGCCGATCGCGAAGGACACTCTCGAAGACACCCGCAGGCGCATCGAGGAGGGCTTGGCCAGCGACATTCTCTTGCTGTCGGGCGGCGTCTCGATGGGCAAGCACGACCTGGTGGAGGAAGTCCTCGCTGACCTCGGCACCGAGCTGTTCTTCACCTCGGTGAGGATCCAGCCGGGCAAGCCGCTGGTGTTCGGCCGCTGCAGGAACGCTCTCGTGTTCGGCCTGCCCGGAAACCCGCTCTCGACGATGGTCACTTTCGAGGTGTTCGCTTCGATCGCGGTCGATCTGGCCGGCGGAGCCCCGGACTCGCCCCTGCGGTTCCAGCAGGCTCCTCTAGCGGAGGCCTTCCGGCACAAGCCTGTCCTGACGCGCTTTCTGGGAGCGCGACTTGAGGGGGAGTTCGGCGAGACTCGCGTGCGCGTCGACCGCGGCCAAGGATCCGGCGACGTCACGGCATTCGCCCGGGCGGACTGCCTGATGGTCGCCTCGGACCGCCGCGCGGAATGGGCGGCGGGCGACCTGATCAGCGTGATGCCCCTATGAGCAGCCTGTCTCACTTCGACGACGCGGGCTCGGCCTCGATGGTCGACGTCGGCGCCAAGCCAGCCACGCAACGCTCGGCCAAGGCTCGCGCGTTCGTCCGCATAGCGCCTGCCGTGCTGGAGGAATTGCCCCGCAACCCCAAGGGCAATCCCTTGGAGATCGCCCGCATTGCCGGGATCCAGGCGGCGAAGAGGACCTCCGACCTGATCCCCCTTTGCCACCCCCTGCCACTGACGCATGTCGATGTCGCGGTCGAGGTGCAGGAGGGCGGTGTCGCGATCACCGCGTCTGCGGCGACCTTCGCTCGCACCGGAGTGGAGATGGAAGCGATGTCGGCGGCGGCGGTAGCCGCCTTGACCGTCTATGACATGTGCAAGGCGCTTGACAAAGGCATCGAGATTCGCGACATACAATTGCTCGAGAAAGCCGGCGGCAAGAGCGGCACCTACCGCCGCGACCGCGGCTCGGGGCCCGGCGGTGCCGACCTTTGATGGGCGAAGCTTAAGAGTGGAGACCTCGTCGCAGCGAACCATGCACCGCGCTCTGTCCAGACCCTGCGCTCTCGCCACGGCCGCCGTGCTGGCCGCCGCGGTCCTCGCCGCCCAGGACGGCGCGGACCTGTTCGATCCCGAGACCCTGTTCGAGTCGGACCAGCCCGCGATCTTCCTGGAAGAGATCGACGAGGTGACGGTTCCTGTCACCGTCCGCAGCCCGAAGGGCGAGTACATCCACGACATGATCAAGGAAGACTTCGCCGTCTTCGACAATGACGTCGAGCAAGAAGTGGTGGGCTTCGACGTGAGCTTCCTGCCGATCTCGATGGTGATCTGCGTGCAGACGAGCGACCGCGTCGAGGGTATCTTGGGCGATATCCGCAAGACCGCCTACCTGTTCACCGAACTCGTGCTCGGCGAACACGGCGAGGCGGCACTGATGACGTTCGACAGCCGCATCAAGCTGCTGGTGGACTTCACCAACGACACCAAGAAGCTCGATACCGGACTGAAGGGAATGCGCATCGGTACGTCAGCAGTTGCCCTCGCTGACGCCATGTACAGCGCGATCCGCATGCTCCTCAAGCGCCCGGAGAACCATCACAAGATCATCGTGGTGATCTCGGAGTCCCAGAACAACGGCAGCCGGATCGGTCTGGGCGAGAGCCTGCGCACTGCGCAGCTGTACAACATCTCGATTTACCCCGTGCGCCTATCGACGCTGTCGGCCCGCCTGCGCCGCAAGCCCGAAGTCCGGGCGCCGACCATCCCCGCCGGAATTGTCGTGCGGCCCACCATGCCTGGCACGCCGGACACTCCGACCTCGCAGCAACAGGCCACGTACTCGGTGACCCCGAACATGATCCCGATCATCATCGACCTGGTCCGGGGAGTGAAGAACCTGATCTTCGACAATCCGCTCGAGGTGCTGTCGAGGGGAACCGGCGGCCGCGCCTACAGCCCGCGAACCACCAGCGGCGTCCAAGAATCCATCATCAGGATCGGCGAGGACATCCGCAGCCAGTACCGGCTGAGCTACCGGCCCAACAACCTCAACGAGCGCGGCATCTATCACCGCATCGAGGTCACCGTTCCCTACGAGAAGCTGCGGTTGCGGCACCGCGTGGGCTATTTCCACGGGCCCACCGCCATGCCCGACGGAGAGCCCGTCGAGACCGGCGACGACGCAGAGCAGTAACGGCGGCGAAGCTGCCAAGCTATCGGGCCGGAGTGACATTGCTATCATCAGAGCAGGGCAACCATGGGTATTCCGAACGCGAGAAAGTACTCGATCTACAAGCCGAATTCCGGGGAGCGGGCGACGGTCGTCGCCGTACTGCCCAAGGGCGCCGACGTCAAGGCGTACCTCGAAGACGCCGCCAAGCGCTTTGACTGGAAGGCGTGGGAGGAGCAGAGAGCCTCCTTGAGCAAGATTCGCGTCGGTCAGCAGAAGCAGCGGAAGCGCTAGCCTGGCTCCGAAACGCGCCAGCCGCACCCCCGCAACCCCGCCCGCTCTCCAGACGCCTTTGCAACTATGGCGTTCCGCTCCTTACATCACCTCACCCGTTTCTCGGCGTGCCTAGCGGCGACCGCGCTGGCGCTTTCCGCACAGCCCAGCGAGGCGACCAAGCGCCTGCAAGAGCGCAACAAGATGTTCAAGCCGACGGTGATCCAAGTCGCCGAGAACGTCTACACCGCGATCGGCTACCAAGTCTCGGCGAACTCCATGATCATCGGAGACGACGGTGTGATCATCGTCGATCCGGGGCAGATGCCGACGGCCGCGCGAGAAGTTCGAGCAGCGTTCGAAGAGATCAGCTCGCTGCCGGTGCGCGCCATTGTCTACACCCACGGCCACGGGGACCACACCAACGGAGCGCCGGCCTTCTTCGAGCCTGGCAAGGGCATCGAGGTCTGGGCGCGGGACAACTACGGCTCCGAGGCTGCGCTCGTGAGCGGCAAGGGCCTCGGTCCCGGCTTGCGAGCCTCTAACAGCCAAGGTTTCGATCTGCCGCTAGAGCAGCGGATGGGCATCGGCATCGCGATCCCGCCCGCCCGCCGCCCCCAGGGCAACATGATGCAGGACGGGCTGCGCCGGCCCGGCGCGCCCGCCGCTCGGCCGCGACCGGCTCAGGTGCGTCCCACGCACAAGTTCTCGGAAGCGCGCAAGTCGCTGGAAATCGCCGGCGTCCGGCTGGAGCTGGTGGCGGCCCCGGGCGAGACCGAGGACCAGCTCTACGTCTGGCTGCCCGACCAGCGAGTGGTCTTCGCCGGAGACAACTTCTACCAGTCGTGGCCCAACGTCTACCCGCTGCGCGGCACCGCACGCAGGTCATTTCGCGACTGGATCGCCAGCATCGACAAGATGGTCCAGCAAGACCCGCTGCACGTCGTGGGCGGCCACACGGCGCCGATCCTCAACGACGCCAAGACCGTCCTCACCAACTATCGCGACGCGATGCAGTGGGTGCTGGACCGCACCCTCGACGGGCTGTCCAAGCAGATGACCCCGGACGAGCTGGTCGCGTATGCCCGGCTCCCAGAGCGCTTCGCCAAGCTCGACTACCTCGGGGACTACTACGGCACGGTCGAGGGCACGATCCGGGATCTCTACGCCCAGGATCTCGGGTGGTTCGACGGAGACGCCCTGTCCCTGCACCGCGAGAGCCCGCGCAAGCAGTCCGAGCGCATGGCTGACCTAGCCGGCGGAGTGGACGCCCTCGTGGCCAAGGCTCGCGAGCTGATGGATGCGGACGACCCTCTCGGCGCGGCGCAACTGCTGCGCCACGCCATCCGCCTCCGCCCCGAAGACCGCGACGCCAAGCTGCTGATGGCGGACGCGCTGGCGATCGTCGGCGAGCGCACCTTCAATGGCCCGGTGCGAAACTACACGCTGTCGACATCCAATCGCTACCGCAAGCAAGCGCAGGAGCAGTAGCCGGCCTGCTCACATTCGGCCGGCGCGCAACACGCGCAGAGCCTCCACGGCTGCGGCGGAGACTTCGGGAACGGCATCCCGCGTCAGGTCCTCTAGGTGCGGAATGCTCTGCTGCGTGCCGCTCTGAGACAGCACGAAGGCCAAGTGGCGCCGCTGCGGCACGGAGCCGGTGGTGAGCGGAATGTACAGCTTCGACAGGACTTCGGGATCGCGCGCCAGTTCCACCAAGAAGGGGCGCGCCTCAAGCCGGCGCGTCGTGGAGTTGAGCCCTTCGATCAAGTAGGCAAGGCGCAGGGGGTTGCCGAGCAGCACCCCCGCGAACGCCAGGGACAGCCTCACGCCCTCTGCCCTCTCGATCGAAAACTGATGATCGACCACCCGCTTGTCCGCGGGGTCCCCGACACGACCCAGGCCCTCGGCCGCAGCAGCCCGCAGGAGCTTGTCCTTGTGGCTGAGAAAACTCGTGAACAAGCGGCGCTGCCCGTTGTCCGGAATCTTGGCCAGGGCCGTCAACGCGTGCGCTCGAATGCGGCCCTTCGCACTCCCCTCGCAGATTTGCACCAATTGCGGCACCGCCTCGGGAGTCCGGAGCTGGCCCACTGTCAAAATGGCGGCCTCTTGGACTTCCTGCACCGGATCGCGCAACAGGAAGACGATGTCGGGGCCGGCGCTGATGGCTTGAATCTTCTTGATCGCGAGCACGCTCTCGATAATCGTGGCCGAATCGCGGGATCGCGCGCCCTCAAGCAGCGCGTCCACGTGGTCCGTCCCCCGCAGGACACCCAAGGCTCGGGCGGCGTTCGCCTTGGCCTCGTTGCTGCTGCCCTGCACGAGAACATTCGCAATGGCCACAAGCGCCGCCGGATTGACGTCGACGTAAGCCGAGACCACAAGCGGGCTGGGCTTTGAGAACCGGGACTTGAGCGAAGACGCGAACGACCTCAGCGCCGACAGCCGACCGAGCCTCACGTAGTCGGGCACGTACAGCGATACCAAGCCGTCCACCGCCAAAGCCTGCACGTTCGGCGAGGTATCCGCGGCAGCCTCGATCAGCAGTGGCTGCGCCTCGAGGGAACGCATCTTCATCAGCGCGATCACTGCTGCGGCCCGGACTTCCTCGGAGTCGTCGCTCAACAAGGGAGCGAGCTTGTCCAGGTACCGGAAGCCGTCGGGCGATTTAGCCATCGCCCGGACTGCCTTGACGCGCTCGTTTTCGTCGCCTGACTCCAAGCCCGCGATCCAATCCTGCGCGGACAGAGCGAACACCGCGAGCATTCCCCACAGGAGGATCCTCCAGCTGGAAGCTATGGTCCGCATATCGCCCTCAGTCGGCTCGCCGAACTACACATACTCTAGACGAACCTGGTGCGGGATCAAGCCGGCCGAGAACCCCTTGTCCAGGAGTAGTTGCCCCGACCTGAGCACCTCTGGGTCCATGTCTGTGGTGTGGCCGTTGACATACATGCCCACGAAGCTGTCCGCCAGGTCCGTTTCCAGGCCGCGCGAGAACTGCAGCGCGTATTCCAGCGCTTCGGCCCGATGGTCCAGCGAGTACTGGATCGTGGCAGCCAGCTTGCGGCGAGCCTCCTGCTGGATCTCCGCGGGCAGCTCGCGCAAGATGCAGTTGCAGCCCAGGGGCAGCGGCAAGCCCTCGCAGCGCTTCCACCACTCGCCAAGATCGACCACCCCGTGCAGTCCCGAGTCGGCAAACGTCAGCTGCCCCTCGTGGATCACCACGCCCGCGTCGACGGCCCCGCTCTCGACCGCGCCGATGATCTTGTCGAACTCGCAGACGACCGGCTCGATGGCCGGCTCGTAGAGCTTCAGCGCCAGGTACGCCGTCGTCAACAGGCCCGGAACAGCCACCTTCCTGCCGGCCAGATCGCCCGGCTCTAGCTCTTCGGATGCCACGACGATCGGACCGTAGCCGTCGCCGACGCTGGATCCTGCGGCTGTCAGCACGTAGCGGTCGGCCACGTACGGATACGCATGGTAGGAGATCGCCGTCATGTCGTAGCGGCCCGCGCGCGCATCCTGATTGAGCGATTGGATGTCCTTCAGCACGTGTTTGAACTCGAGCAGGTCGGACTCGATCCTGTGGGTGGCCAGTGCGTAGAACATGAACGCGTCGTCGGCGTCGGGGCTATGCGCGATCGTAAATTCGCGTTTGTCGGGCATGTGGATTGTTAGACTCAGGGTACCAAATGGCCCCTGACTCGATTCCGGCGAAAGATACGGCTTGCAAGCGGGTTTTGGCCGCGATTCCGGACCTGTTCTTCAGCTCCAAGGTCTCCGGAACGGCGAGACAGCTCGGTATTTCCTTCCAGCTCGCGGGTTCGCGCCAAGCGCTCCTCGAGGCAGCACGTTCCCGGCCGGACTTGATCATCGTCGACCTCGATGCAGACTCGGTCGATCCCCTCGGCGTGGTTGGCGAGCTGCGCTCGCTCGCGCCGTCCGGCGCTCCGCGCCTGATCGGATTCGCCAGCCATGTCCGCGAGACCGTGCTGCGAGAAGCCCGCCGTGCCGGCTACGACGAAGTACTGACGCGGGGAGCTCTGGCCGCCAACCTGCCCGGCCTGCTAGCGTCCCTGCGATAGGGAAGGCCAAGGGCTCGGTCAGATCGCCGCCGGACTGACGGGAATCGCGGTGCGGGAGCCTTCCACCAGCACGATGCCGCTCTCCGAGAGGCCGTAGTCTCGGACGTCGGCCTCGCGGTCGAAGCCGATCTTGGCCCCGGCCGGGATTCTGGCGTTCTTGTCAATGATGGCCCTGCGGATCTGCGCACCCTCGCCAATGTGGCAGCGCGCCATCACGATGGAGTCCTCCACGCACACGCCAGACTCCATGTGGACGTTGCGCCCCAAGATGGACTGGCGCACTGTGGAGCCGTACAGCACGCACCCCTCGGAGATGACCGAATCGACGACGTCGCAGCGCCGCCCCTCGGCATCCGTGCAATAGCGCGTTGGCCCGGTTGGGTACTCGGCCGTCCGCAGCGGCCATTCCGGGTTGTACAGGTTCAGCTTCGGGCGGATGGACCGCAGGTCCATGTTGGCGTCGTAGAACGATTCGATCGTGCCCACGTCACGCCAATAGCCGTGATTCTCGGGCCTTTCGCCGGGCACCGTGTTGCTGAGGAAGTCGTATGCGTAGATCGGCGCGGTGTCGACGATCTCCGGCAAGATGTTGTGGCCGAAGTCGTGAGAGCTGTCCGGGCGCGCGGCGTCCCGCCGCAACGCGCTCACCAGCGTCGGCGGGTCGAACAGGTAGTTTCCCATCGAGGCCAGGCACCAGCCGGGACGGCCGGGGATCTCGGGCGGCTTGGCGACTTTCTCGCAAAAGCGCAGGATGCGCCAGTCCTCGTCGATCTCCATCGTGCCGAAGCGCTCCGACTGCGACACAGGAATCGGAAGGGCCGCAACCGTGCCTACCGCAGCCTTGTGGCGGTGGTATTCGATCATCTGGCGGATGTCCATGAAGTAAATGTGGTCCGCGCCGAAGACGGCCACCATTTCGGGCTGCGACAGTTCGATCAGGTGGATGTTCTGGTGGATCGCGTCGGACGTGCCGCGATACCACTGCGGACCCTTGCGCATCTGCGCGGGCACCGGCAGGATGTACTGGCTGGTAAGCAGGTCCGAAAACTGCCAAGCGTTGCGCATGTGCTGCAGCAGGGACTGGCTCTTGAACTGCGTCAGGACATAGATCGAGTAGATCCCGGAGTTCACGAAGTTGCTCAGGACGAAATCGATGATGCGGTACTTGCCCCCGAACGGAACGGCGGGCTTGCTCCGCTCCTTGGTCAGTGGAAATAGGCGGGTACCCTTGCCGCCCGCCAGGATCAGTCCTAGCACCTTTACGTTTTCCATGTGATTGGGCCTCCCAAGACGACCGGTTGCCCGAACGGTCCGATCATTGCCGCTGCAAGCGGCCATCCAGTAATTCGGCGCGGGCGGGAAAGCGGGCGGCCAAGCCCGCGCTATGCGTGACTGCGATGAGCAAGATGTTCTGCTCGCGCTGCAATTCCAGCAGCAGGCTGCCGACCGTTTCCGCGCTGACGCGATCGAGGTTCCCGGTGGGCTCGTCCGCCAGCACCACGGGCGGCGCGTTGATCAGGGCACGGGCGATGGCCACGCGCTGCCGCTCTCCGCCCGACAGTTCGGAGGGCAGTCGGTCCATGCGCTCGGCCAAGCCCACGCGCTCGAGCAGCTGTTCGCCGCGGTCTACCAGCTCGGGTGTGGCGCCGCCGGCCGGCAGCGTGGGCAGCAATACGTTCTCGAGGCTGGTGCACTGCGGCAGCAGGTGGTGATCCTGCAGGACGAACCCGACGGTCTTGTTGCGGAACGCGGCCACGCCAGCCTGGTCCAGTACAAACGGATTCTGGCCACACACCTCGACCGTGCCGCCGCTGGGCGTTTCCAAAGACCCCAGGATGTAGAGCAGAGTGCTCTTGCCCGAGCCGGAAGGGCCCATGATGGCCAAGGCGTCACCCAGCGACATCTCTAGGGAAAGATCGTTCAACACCTGCAGCGCGCCCGCCGGATGCGGATACACCTTGCGCAGGGAGCGAACGGAGAGATCGGGGGGCATTGGGTGAGGATCGCCGGAGCGATCGCGTGCCTCCTGCCCCATTGTTCCACAAAGGGCAAGTGGTGGTAGAATCTTGCTCCCGGCACAGCGCCGGGCGGGCTGAGCGACCATCTGGGCCGCCCGGCATCAGACTGCGGCAGCTGGCAGCGTTCACGGCCCTGCCGAGCGAAGGAACAGACAGCCCGTGCTACTGATCGGACCTCCCGGCAGCGGCAAGACAGCGTACATCCTACGGGCCCTCGAGACTGCGATCCGCGCCGGCCGCAGCGACGAAGTCCAGTTGCTGGTTCCGACCGCAAGCATGCGGAATCACCTGCTCAACCAGCTGGCCCGGAGGGGCCTGGTGGTGCCCGCAAGGGTGGTTTCGACGATGCCGGAGTACGTCCGAGGCCTGACCCCGGATGTCCGCGAGGCCGGCGGTGTCGTCGAGGATCGCCTGCTGAGCCAAGCTGTCGAGGCCTTCGGCCAGCCGGGCCTGGAGTCCCGCGCCGGCTCGGCCCGGCTGCGCAGCCGCATCGGCGACCTGATGCGCGAGTTCTGGGCGGCCGGAGCAGACAGCTACCAAGTCGAGCCTGCCGCGCGGACACGCCAGCAACGCGCCTTCGTCGCGGTCTTCCGCGAATTCGAAAGCAGCCTGGCGCGAGACGGTTTCGCCCACACCAACCAGCGGATTGCGCGGGCGGCCGCGCGGATCCGCGAGCAGGGTCTGGGCGCGGTGCGCACAGTCTACGTCGATGGCTTCGACATCTTCACCAAGCAGCAGGAAGAACTGCTAGGCGCCTTGGACGAGCAATCCGAAGAGTTCGTCGTGGCGATGCCGGAAGGCCTGCCGCACTACCCGCCGGGCAAGCCCGAACCCCTACCGCCGCCCTCGCGCGATGCCGTCTCGAAGCCGGAAGTGGTAGAGGCGTCGTCGCCCCGCGCGGAGGTCATGGAGATCGCCCGGCGGATTCTTGCCAGCGACCGACCGCTCCACCAGCACGCCATCATCGTGCGCTCGCTCGAGCACTACGCCGGGCTGATCCGCGAGGTGTTCGAGGCCTTGCGCATTCCTCACAGGTTCTGGAGCAGGGACTCCCTAGCCGACCATGGCGTAACGCGCCACTTCCTGGAGTGGCTGCGTGTGGTCGAGTCGCGCTTTTCCGCAGAGAGAGCGATCGAGGCGATATGCTCACCGCTCTCGCCGGTCGGTGCCGATCCCAGCATCGACAAGTTTGACTTCGCCGTGCGGGATGCGCTGCCCGGCGAGGGATTGGAGTTCCTAGCGAATTCGGCGAGAGAGTTTCCGAGGATCAAGCGGTTCTTGCAAGAGATCGCACCGTGCCAAGACTGGCACCGGCGGCGCGTCGGCGCGAAGCGCTGGCAGGCCGACTGCCTGGAACTGCTGAGAAGGGTCCAGCACTTGCGGCCGCCGGTCGGGACGGAGTCGTTCTTGCGGACATGCGACTGGCGAGTCGCCATCAGGGCGCGGCAAGGCTTGGTGCACGCGCTGGAAGAAACGGCCGACCTGCCTGAGTTCGCGGGCAGGAAGCGACCGTCGCTGCAGACGTTCACCGACGCGCTCGAAGACGTCCTGCGCAACACGACCTTGGCCGTGCCGGACCAGCGCTTCGACGTCGTGCACGTTCTGCCGATCGCAGAATCCCGCCAATGGTCGATTCCAGTTGCGTTCGTCTGCGGGCTGGCAGAGGGCTGGTTCCCACGCAGCTTTACGCAAGACATCTTCTTCGATGACGAGGATCGCGTCCAGTTGCGCGGCCGAGGAATCGACCTGCGCACCTCGGCCGACCGGGCGCAAGCCGAGCGCCGGCTCTTCGAGGTCGCCTCCTCGACGGCAACGCAACACTTGGTCCTGAGCCATCCCCTGCGCGCGAGCGACGGCCAGCCTCAGGCGAGATCGAGCCTGATCGAAGACGGTGTGGCCGAAGCCTGCCGCAGCCCGAAGCTGCGCATGGGGTCCCCCGCCCCGACGTGGCCGTCCGAGCCCGCCGCCAGTCTGCCGCGCGCCTTGCTCAGGGCCGTGGCAGAACGGAATCCGCAATTCAGCGTCTCAGGCATCGGCGACTACCGACAATGCCCCTACCGCTTCTTCTCGGCCACCACCCTCCGGCTGCGCGGCAGGCCGCCGCTCCCGGACCAACGGCTTGACGCGCAGGCGCTCGGCACGATCGTGCATGCCGCGGTCGACTGCTGGAATCGCGATGGCGGGCAGATCGGCGAGATCTTGGATCGAGCCTTCAGCGCGAAGCTGGGCGAGCTTCGTCTCGAGGAGACGTTCCGTACCGAGCGCTATCGCTTGGCCCTCCGCGCCGACCTACAGCGCTTCGCCGACAGCGACCGGACCATCCAGATGGCATTGCCGGACGGCATGCGGTCACGGTTCGAGGAAGCTGCGGAATTCCGCATCCGCAGCCTCGGTTCCGAGCCCGTCGTGAAGTGCCGCATCGACCGCTACGACGTCGATCCGAACCAACGCTGCCTGGTCACTGACTACAAGTACGCTCGACCGGGCCGTGTCAAGGAACTGCTCAAGCAGCATCTGGAGGGCGAAGAACTCCAGATGCTGCTCTACCTGGCCGCGCTGGAGCAGCAGCTCAGCTTCGAGCCGACGGGCATGGTGCTGTGCGGCCTGCGCGGGGAGACCAGCTTCGCAGGCGCCGCGATCAACGGCGAGTGCGGACTCCAACCGATTACCCAGGACGCCATGCGCTCGCTGCTGGACACGGCCCGCGCAGAGGCGGCCGAAGCGGTCGGCGAGGTGCTCGACGGAGGCATCGCGGTCCGCCCCCGAGACCGCGACTTCTGCGGAAGGTTCTGCGAATTCGGCAGCGTCTGCCGCGTCGAATGGCTGCCGTCAACCGACGGCGGAGAGCGCACGGACGGCGCGGGCTGATGCAACTGACGCCGGAACAGCTGCGCGCCGTGCAGAGCTGGCAGCGAGGAGACATTTGCGTTGTCGCAGGTCCCGGCTCGGGCAAGACCCGCGTCTTGGTCGAGCGGCTGCGCTGGCTGATCGTCGAGCGGCAGGTAAGACCCGAGCGCATTCTCGCCATCACCTTCACCGAGAAAGCAGCACTCGAGATGCACTCGCGCCTGGTCGGAGAGAACGGCGCGGCCAGCGAACACCGAAGCCTCTTCGAGTCCGCCCAGATCTCCACCATCGACGCCTTCTGCAGCCGCCTGCTGCGCGAGCGCGCGCTCGAGGCCGGCGTAGATCCGGGGTTCGAGATGCTGGACGCGGGCGAGGCAGACGAACTGCTGGCCGCAGCCATCGAGCAAGCTCTCGACGAGGCGTTCGGCAAGAGCAGTGCGGGCTTGGAGGCGTTTCTCGCGAACTATGCTCCGAGCGCGGCGCGAGCGGCGGGCGACGAGACCTCATCGATCCACAGAGACGTGGCGGACTTGGTCTACCGCATCCGCAGCTACGGCTGCAAGCCGTTCATTACGAACCCGCAGCAGCACCTCGATGCGCTGGCAGACGCCCTGCGAGACCTTTCCCAGATCCAACAGTCAGAGGAGGTCGCACGCGCGGCCGCCGAGGCCAGACTGGCCGCTGCCGAGAGTGATCCCTGCCCCGCCGCCGCGCTGAAGTCGATCGCGGCACTGCTGCAGCCCGTCCAAAAGCGCGGCGCGGCAAAGGAGCTGGTGAGCGAGATCAAGGAGGTTCTGTTGCCGGCCTGTCGCTCGGCTGCCGCGTCAGCGGCAAACGACCCGGCCCGCAAGTGGCTGCGCAGGCTGGCGCGACGCACCCTGGCCAGATTCGCTGCAGCCAAGCGCGCGTCCGGACGGCTCGACTTTGACGATGCCCTGGCCCTGGCAGCGGACTTGCTGGCATCTCCCGAGTGTCCAGCCTTGG
Source organism: Terriglobia bacterium (assembly GCA_009841225.1). GTDB lineage: Bacteria > Acidobacteriota > Terriglobia > Bryobacterales > UBA6623 > VXMF01. Next base: position 42,163 of record VXMF01000013.1, read on the forward strand.
GGTTCGAACACATCTTGATCGATGAGTTCCAAGACACGAATCCGCTCCAGGTCCGCTTGGTCGACCGATTGCTGGACGCGCACCGGGACCGGCGGCCTGTTCGGTTCGTCGTCGGAGACATCAACCAATCGATCTATGGCTTTCGCCATGCAGACCAGAACGTGTTCCGCCAGTATCGAGAGCGCGTGGAGCAGCGTGGCGGCGACGTCATCCGACTGTTGGACAACTTTCGCAGCCGGCCAGGGGTGCTGGCGGCCGTGCATCGCCTGCTGCCCGGAGGGGATTCCAGCGGGGTGGAGCGTCACCGCCTCAATGCCGCGTACCAATTCCCCGGCAAGGAATCGGCCTGCCTTGAAGTGCAGATCGTGTGCGACGCCGGATCGGAATCGCGAACGCAGGAAGCGCTCCGGCTTGCGCATCGCCTGCTGGCGCTGAAGTCGGAGCTGCGGGTTGCCGCGCGCCAGGCGGGCGGCAGCACGCGGGGCCTGCGCTGGGGAGATGTCGCCATCCTCGTGCGCACGCACGCTGCCGGCGCTGTGATCGCGGGAGTGTTCCGACGGCAGGGCATTCCTTGCCTGACCAGCACCGACCGAGGATTGTTCCAGGCCCCCGAGACAGCGGAACTCGCAGCCTTGCTGAGGGTGGTGCGCAACCCCAGGGACGAGATCAGTCTCGCAGCCGTGCTGAAATCGCCGTTCTGCGGCATCACGGACGCGGCCCTGCTGCGAATCAGACTCCTCTTCGAAAACCTCTCCGAAGCCCTGGCGACAGACGCTCCGAACGCGGCTGGCCTAGACTCCGACGGAGCGAGGCGGTTGGAACGCTTCAGCCAGCTTCTCGCTCGCTGCCGCGCAGACCGGGCCGCTGTCTCGCCGCGCTTCCTGCTGGCGCGCTCTGTCGCAGAGTGCGGATACCGGTCATTTCTGGCCCGGCAGGACGACAGCGATGTGGCGCTTGCTCGCGTGGACCAACTGCTCGATTGGATTGCCAGAAAGGAGCGGCAGGGCCTCGCTTCGCTGGATGCGATCTCCGCCGCGCTTGATCGGGCGCTGGAGGCGCAACGCCCCGAAGAAGCCGCTCCCGAGGGCGCCGAGAGCTCGGCCTCGGTCCAAGTCCTGACGATGCACGGGGCCAAGGGCTTGGAGTTTCCAGTCGTGGTGCTGGCCGCGCTGCAGAGCCGACCGCCAGCGCGCCAGCCGGGGCTGTTGTTCTCGGAGGATCACGGCATCGGAGCCCGCTGGCGCCAGCCATTCGAAGGCAGCCCCGTGCCCGATGCCGCGTTTGCGAGGACCAGTGCCGAGATCGCCGAGCGCGAGCGCACGGAGGCGGAGCGGCTGCTATACGTGGCCATGACACGTGCCGAAGAGCACCTGATCCTTAGCGCATCGTACGCAGGTGCCGCACAGAGGAGCGGCTGGGCCAAGACGGTCTTCGACGGGCTAGGCATCGACCCAAAGGAAGCTCCGACGGAAGGCCTTGAGGAACGAACGATCGGAGACGGCAAGTTCCTGTACAGCAAGACAGTCGGGAAAGCGCCTGACAGCCAGGGGCGAGCCGATGCTGAAGCATTGTCTGTCCCGGAAGTGCTCGAGCCGCTGGCCCCCGCAGCCCAGGCCGACTACTCGGCCGCGGTCACGTCGGTGTCGCTGTTTGCCGAATGTCCCCGCAAGTACTTCCTCTCGCGCTATCTCGGGCTTGAGACCGACGATCTGGGGTCGGGTCGGGTCGACGATCAACGCGACGATCGCGGCCAGCGGCGAGGTTCCGCCAACATCGACCCTTCCTTGTTCGGACAACAGGTGCACGAGCACCTCGCCGGGCAGCTTCAAGACCCGAGCCCCGCAGTCATAGCCCTAGCCGAGAGATTCACCAACCACCATCTGGGCCTGCGTGCCGAGCGGGCCGGCCGGATCGACCGCGAGATGGCGTTCGTGTTCACGGTAGGCGACTACCTGCTAAGAGGCACAATCGACCTCTTGTTTGAAGAAGGGGGACAGCGCATCCTAGTCGATTACAAGACTGACAATCGACCCGCCTCGGAACTGGAGGCTTCGGCCAAACAGTACGCCGCCCAACTCCAGCTGTACGCGGCCGGGCTGGCCAAGGCACAAACGCCCGTAGATCGGGCCGTCGTGTTCTACCTCCGCCACGGAGCGCCGATCGACATCGATGTCAGCGACGGCGGGCTCGAAGGCGCCAAGGGTCTGGTCGAAGAGTTCTTCGCGGCCCAGCGCTCGCAAGCCTATCCGATGCACGAGGGCGAGCGCTGCCGACATTGCCCGCACTTCAAGCGCGCCTGTCCGGCGCGACCGGACTTGCGGCCCAGCGCTCGCTAGGCAAGCATTTCCCGCGCTGCAGCGGCGATGTGGCGCGCCGAGATCCCGAACCGGTCTAGCAGTTCGTCCGGCTTGCCGCTCCGCGCGATGCCCCTGACAGCGAGCTGACGCACCCGCGCGTCCTCCTCCGCAAGCGCGGCCAAGACCGCCGAGCCGACGCCGCCGTGGGCATAGTGGTCTTCCACCGTGATGATCTTGCCGCCGCACTCAAGCGCCGCCTGCGCCAAGGTCGCCCGGTCAATCGGCTGCACGCTGAACAGGTCGATCACGCGCGCCTGGATTCCCTCCGCCGCCAACTCGTCCGCCGCCTTCAATGCCTCGTAGAGGGTTACGCCAGCGCCGACGATTGCGACGCTGTCGGCAGCGCTCGACCTGAGCACCTTGGATCCTCCGACCTCGAACACCTCGTCCGGTCCGTACAGGATCTCGGTCTTGGGGCGGCTGGTGCGGACGTACACGGGCCCGTCGATTCCGGCAGCCAGCTCGATCGCCCGCCAGGCGCTGGTCGCGTCGCTGGGATAGAAGACCGTGTAATTCGGCTCGGCGCAGGCCATCGCCAAGTCTTCCAATCCCATCTGCGAGGCGCCATCCTCGCCGATCGAGACCCCGGCGTGCGTCCCCACCAGCTTGATATTGGTCGAGCTGATGGCTGCCAGACGCATGAAGTCGTACCCGCGAGCCAAGAAGCAGGCGAAGCTTGAGGCGAACGGGATCTTGCCGCGACAGGCCAGTCCCATCGCTACCCCGACCAAGTTCTGCTCGGCGATATAGCACTGCAACAGCCGGCCCGGATCTACCTTGCCGATGTCCGTGGTGAAGGTAGAGTTGCCGACATCGCCGTCGACGCCGACGACGCGCGAATCGGCGCGGGCGAGCGCCTCCAAAGCCGCTCCGTAGGCTTGGCGCGTCGCGACCACCGGGCCGCCCGGCCGGTACGGCGGCGCCTCGACCTGGGCCGGCTCCGCACGCCGGCCATTACCGGGCGGCGGCAGGTTCGGAGTCCATTCGAACCTCGTGCCGGTGAGCTGGGCCTGGAGCGACTCCAGCGTCTCGTCCGCAAGCTCGCCCTTGGGAATCGGCTTGCCGTGCCAGCCGTCCTTGTCCTCGGCGCAGGGGATGCCGCGCCCCTTGTAGGTCTTGGCCAGGATGACTGTCGGCTGGCCGACAGACTCGCGCGCCTTGGCATAGGCCTCGATCAGCGCCTGAATGTCGTGGCCGTCCACGACCAGGGTTTCCCAGCCGAACGCTTCCCAGCGGGTTCGGTAGGCTTCCATGTCGTGCTGCAGCATGGTGGGCGCGCTCTGTCCCAGCCGGTTCACGTCCACGGTGGCGATCAGATTGCCAAGTCCGTCATTGGCAGCCATCGACGCCGCTTCCCAGACCGACCCTTCGGCGACCTCTCCGTCTCCCAGCAGGACCCAGATGCGGCGGTCGTTGCCATCCAACCGGCAGGCGTGGGCCATGCCCACCCCCACGCTCAGGCCCTGCCCGAGGGACCCGGTGGCCACGTCGACAAACGGCAGCGTTGTCGGCGGATGGCCCTCGAGGTCGGAATCGATGCGGCGCAGGTTGAGCAGCTCATCCTCGGCGATGTACCCGACTTCCGACCACGCCGCGTAGAGCACCGGAGCGGCATGGCCTTTAGAAAGGATGAAGACGTCGTTCTCCTCGCTGGCCGGATCGCGCGGGTCATAGCGCATCGCGTCGAAGAACAGCGCGGTCATGATCTCGGCCGCGGAGGCACAGGTGGTCGGATGCCCGCTGCCAGCCTCCGTGGTCGACCGCACCGAGTGGATCCTCATCCTCGTGGCCTTGTCTTTCAGACCGTCGAGCGCGTTGGCTGCAAGTGCGATGGACATGGGATTGGCTGAAACCTCTAGAAGGGAACGCGCAGCGCCGGTTGGCAACCGCCCGCATTGCCCGGCGGGACGCGCCCCACTGCTCGAAAACTGGCACGGCCGGAACGCGACCGAGCGGCCCCGGCGGCCGTGCTTCCATGATAACTTGCAGGGCGCCCACACCGCCGCAGCGCGGCGAGCCCGCTGGCGCTCCGGGCGCGAGGCCGGATCGCTTAGCGCAGAATAATGGATAGGCGAAGCGGGATGAGAGTTTCCAGCCAGATTGCGGAGTTCGACTCCATCGAACTCGATTGCGGTCAGACCCTTGCGCCTGTTTCCGTCGCCTACGAGACGTATGGCGAGCTGAACGAGCGGCGCTCAAACGCGATCCTGATCCTGCACGCCTTCTCCGGGGACGCCCATGCCGCCGGCAACGGCGCCGATGGCAAGCAGCGCGGCTGGTGGGACAACATGATCGGGCCCGGCAAGGCCTTCGACACAAATCGCTATTTCGTCGTGTCATCGAACGTCCTGGGCGGATGCGCAGGCACGACGGGGCCGAGTTCGACCAACCCCGCCACCGGCAAGCCGTACGGCTCGCTGTTCCCCCACGTGTCCATTGCGGACATGGTGCGGCTGCAGAAGCAGCTGACGGACTCGTTGGGCATTCGCAAGCTCCTGTGCGTCTCCGGCGGCTCGATGGGGGGCATGCAGGCCCTGCAGTGGGCCGCATCCTACCCGGACGCGGTGGCATCGGTGATCCCGATCGCCAGCACGCACCGCCACTCGGCCCAGCAGATCGCCTTCAACGAGGTGGGCCGCCAGGCCATCCTGGCCGATCCCGATTTCTGCCACGGCGACTACTACGGAGGCACCTATCCCGAACGGGGCCTGGCCGTGGCGCGCATGGTCGGCCACATCACCTACATGAGCGACGACTCGATGCACGAGAAGTTCGGGAGGAGGAGGAGGTTGGCCGCAGACGAAAGCGATACGTTCGAGGTGGAAAGCTACCTGCGCTACCGGGGCGGCCAGTTCGTCAGCCGGTTCGATGCCAATTCGTACATCGTCATCACGAGGGCGATGGACACCTTTGACCTCACCGCCGAGCGCGACTCGCTGGAAGACTGCTTAGCGCAAGGAGACACGCGTTTCCTAGTGCTGAGCTTTACCTCGGACTGGCTCTATCCGAGCTACCAATCCCAGGAGATCACCCGGGCGCTGCGCTCCCGCAACCGAGATGTGGCGTACGTCGAGCTTCAGTCCAACTACGGCCACGACGCCTTCCTGCTGGAAGCCGACGGACAGACCCCGCTGATCAAGGGGTTCCTGGAGAACACCCTTCAGCGCCTGGCGGGCTGAGGTTGGCTCGGCAGCCGCGCGTTGGGTCGCCGGATATAGTTCGCCTCGACTTCCTCGGGCTTGCAGGCCCGGCCAGCGGCGACATCCCCAGCGGCCACGCGAGCCACCGCAGCGGCGAGCGCGGCGGGAGCGGCCTGCCGCGCCGCGTCGCCCGCTGCCGCTAACGCGCCATCACCCTCGAACAAGTCCTGCTCGTTGCAGACCAGCGTGGCCCCCAGCGACTCCAGCTCGGGCTGCAGCTCGGTCCACTGGCAGTACGAGTCGGGCCGGATCGCCTCGCCATCGGCCGCGTAGAATCCCGCGAACAGCCCTCCCCGACGGGCATCCAGGACGGGCACGCGAACGCCGGCGCCCCGCGCCATCGATGCCAGCGCCCGCAAGTTGGAAACGCCAACCAACGGCTTGCGATTCGTCTCGGCCAGCGCCTTGGCCGCCACCAGGCCGACGCGGATGCCGGTGAAAGATCCCGGACCGGTCGCGGCGGCGTAGCAGTCCAAGTCTCGCAGTGCCACAGACCGCTCGGCCAGCAGGCGCTCGATGGCTTGGAACAGCGTTTCGCCGAATCCCGGACCCTTGCCCAGCGAAGCCTCACCGACTACGGCGCCGCCGCACAGCAGAGCGATGCTGCCCTCGTGCCGGGCCGTGTCGATCGCGAGCAGGTTCATCGGGCGGTCACGACCGCTTGACACGCGCGCGCCGCCTCGACCCTCCGCCCTCCGCAATGCGGGCCGCCCGCGCCCGCAGCAGCTCGACGGCCTGATCGACCGTCACGCTTTCGGGGTCCGTGCCTTGTGGCAGTGAAGCGTTGACGTCGCCGTCGGTCACGTAGGGGCCGTAACGCCCCACCATCACCTTCAGCTCCGCATCCGTCTCGGGGTGCTGTCCGAGCGCCATCAGTAGCTCGGTGCGAGCGGCCCGCCGACCCGCGGACTTCTGCTGGCTGAGCAGATCGAGGGCTTGCTCCAAGCTGATGTCGAGCGGGCTGATATCCGCCGGTATCGAGCGGACCTCCTGATCGCAGCGTACGAAAGGACCGTAGCGTCCATTCGCAGCCACGACTGAGTGGCCGTTCTCTGGGTGGTTGCCCAGCTCTCGCGGCAAGGAAAGCAGCTTCAGGGCCACTTCGATATCGACGGACTCCGGCGACATGCCGCGCAGCAGCGAGGCGCGCTTGGAACCGTTCTCGCCCTCGGCTTCGCCGAGCTGCACGAAGGGGCCGTAGCGGCCCTGCTTGAGGTAGACCGGCAGATTCGACTGCGGATCGACTCCGAGCGCCGCCAGCCCCTTGCCGGCGAGTTCGAGCAGTTCGGTGGCCTTGGCCAGATCCAATTCGTCCGGCGAGAGCTCTTCGGGCACGCTGCAGCGGGCGGTTCCATCGGAGAGGAAGGGGCCGTAGCGGCCGATCCGGACTTCCACCGACGTCCCGTCTTCGCGCTTGCCGACCAGCAGCGTGCACACCTTGCGAGGGTCGATGTCGGCCTCGCCGTCCTTGATCAGCGTCCTGAGGCCCGTGTACCCGTTACCGAAGTAGAAGCTCCTGAGGTACTCCAAGCGCCCCAGCTCGCCCCTCGCGATCGCGTCGAGCTGGTCTTCGAGCTTAGCGGTGAACTCGTAATCGGTGAGGCGCGTGAAGTGCGTCTCGAGCAAGCTCACCACCGCCATGGCAGTGAACGTCGGCACCAGCACGGTTCCGCGCCTAGACGCGTATGCGCGCGACTGCACCAAATCCACGATCGTCGCCCACGTGCTCGGGCGCCCGATTCCCAACCGCTCCAACTCGCGGATCAGGCTCCCCTCCGTGAAGCGCTGCGGCGGCTGCGTGTGGCGCTCGGATGCCTCGACGGACTCGAGCGTCACGCCATCGCCCGCCGAAAGCCTCGGCAGCAGGCGCTCCTTCGCATCGACAGGAGAATCTCCGGGCACCGCCTCGGCCGAATAGGCCTTGAGGAACCCGGCAAACTCGATCGTCTTCCCCACAGCTCGAAACCGGGCTTCGCCGGCATCGAGCAGCACCGTCGAGTTCGTGCCGCGAGCGTTGGGCATCTGGCTCGCCAGCGTACGCCGCCAGATCATTTCGTAGAGCTTGGCGGCCTCAGCGCCAAGCCGCTTGCGCACTTCGTCAATGGCCCGGAACTGGCCGCCAGCTGGGCGGATCGCCTCGTGGGCCTCTTGGACGTTCTTGACCTTGTTGCGGTAGTAGCGAACGTCTTCCGAAAGGAACTCCCGGCCGAACCGCTCCACGATCAGGTTGCGGGCGGCCGTCTTAGCCTCGTCCGAGAGCACGGTGGAATCCGTGCGCATGTAGGTGATGAAACCGTTCTCGTACAGTTGCTGCGCGAGCCGCATCGTGTGCCGCGCTTGGAAGCGAAGCTTGCTGTTGGCTTCCTGCTGGAGAGTACTGGTGACATAGGGCGGCTGCGGCGAAGCCGAGAACGCCTTCTCCTCGACCGACACGACTGCCGGGGACGAAGCCCGCACAGCCTCTTCGACCTCTCGGGCGCGCTCGCCGCCAAGTTGCAGAAGCCGGCGCGAAGAACCTTCGGCGCTCGCCTTGAGCGAACCCGTGTCTGGATCGAAGTCCTTGCCCGCCGCCACGCGCGCGCCCGCCAACTCCACGAGATCGGCCTCGAACACTCCGCCGTCCTTGGCGAAGCGGGCCTTCAGTCCCCAGAAACTGGACTTGGTGAAGCGCTGGCGGGCTCGCTCGCGCTCCACCATGAGCCGCACCGCCACGCTCTGCACGCGCCCGGCACTGAGCTTGGGGATCATTTTCTTCCACAGCAGCGGGCTGACGCCGTAGCCGAACAGCCGGTCCACGATCCGGCGCGTTTCCTGGGCTCGCACCAAGTCTTGGTTGATCTCTCTCGGCGACTCTAGCGCCTTGCGTATGGCAGTCTTGGTGATCTCGTGAAATACCAGCCGCTTGTACGGAACCACAGACCCGAGCACGTCATGCAGGTGCCAGCTTATGGACTCTCCCTCGCGATCTTCGTCAGTGGCGAAATAGATGAGGTCGGCCTTCCTGACAGCCGCCTTCATCTCCTTGACCAAGTCCTTCTTGCCTTTGGGAATCACATAGACCGGCTCGAACTCTCCCTCCACGTTGACGCCGAGGCGGCCCCACGACTCCTTCTTGTACTTGGACGGAACCTCGGTCGCGCTGTTCGGCAGGTCACGGACGTGTCCGACCGACGCCTTGACCACGAAGCCCTTGGGCAAGAACTTCGCGATCGTGCGGGCCTTGGTGGGCGACTCGACGATCACGAGGACGCGCGATTCGCCCGAATTGGAAGAAGCGGCCATATTGCTCTATTCTCTATAGCACCAATGCGGGCACTGGGCGGAACGCAACTGGTTGCGGGCGGAGCGAGCTACCTACCGATCACTGGTGGCTGCCCACTCGGTAGACATAGATCGGATGGGCTGCGCCACTCACCGGAACGGTAACGGTCTTGGAAGGATTCCAGCCGGGAATCTCCCACATGTAGCAAGCGACGCGCGTGCCGGGACGCAATTCCTCGAGAAGCTTGGGGCGCAGCTGCCGCTGGGCGGACGTGATCAGGAATAGCGTCACGACCGTCGCCGGACTCAGGTCGGCATCGAAGAAGTCGCCCTCGCGTACCTCGACCCGGTCCTGGACGCCGGCGGCGCTGATCGCGGAGCGCGCCTCTTCGACCAAGGCAGGATCGATCTCGTAGCCAACGCCGCGGGCCCCGCGGCTCTTGGCGGCGCGCAGCAGGATCCTGCCGTCGCCGGATCCGAGATCGTAGACCACGTCGTCCTCGGAGACTTCGACCACTTCCATGATGCGGTCCACGACATGCCAAGGCATGGGCACGTACGGCGCGACGCTGCGCTGATCCACGAGCGGCACTCGAACGCGGGGCTGCGCGCCAAGGCTGGCGCAGAACGACAGCGCGATGCCGGCCACGGCCAATGGCGCGGCGGCGGAGAGCGCTGCTCGTGGTGCGAAGCCCATCGCGGAACCAGCTGGCGTTGCTGTTTGCAACAACGCCTCTCAGTTACTATAGCGCCGGCCCGGCCCGGCTGAACCCGATTGCGGCCTCCATCGGACCGCAATTTTGCCGAACCTTGACGTCGCGGCAAAAAAATTCTCGCTGGGTGAATCCAAACGATGCCGTCCTACGTCCAATGCACCGCATGCCCGACAAGGACACTGCGGGGCTACAAACGCAACGGGTGGCGCAGGCGCGAGAAAAACTACGCGTTTCGCCCCCAAAAGGGCATGGATTTGCGGGATGTGGCCCATCACTTCGCGTAGCGATCTGTTAACATTCTTGAGGGTACGAGAACAATGTGGGGTAGATTCCGTCCCAGCGTGCTAGGACGCTGTCCCAGGCTGCTGCTGGCTGCCTTGCTGACGGCGGGGCTCGGCGCCGCAGAAGAAGATCTCGACTGGCAGGCGCCGGACGGCAGCTTCCCGGACCACGGGGGCTGCACCTATTTCGGCCCGGAGGCCGGCCTGGCACCGGTCGGCACGGCAGCTAGCGACTTCGCTGCCATGAAGCTGCGCACGCGCAACACGCAGAGCGTGCTGGCGATGATTCCGCAGCGTCGCAACGGCGGGATCATTCCACGCAGCGCCGCCGTGGCAGAAACCGTAGCAGACGGAGGCGCCTGCGCCGGCATCGACGACTGCATACAGAAGACCGCGGCCGCGGCGGGACTCCCGCTCACGTACCTGACCACAGACGCGGAGTTCCTGCGCCGCGTGCGGCTCGACTTGACCGGGCGCATTCCGACCAAGGACGAGGTGCTCCAGTTCTTGGCCGACACCACCCCGGATAAGCGCGAGCAACTGGTTGACCGGCTCCTGCAGACGCCCGAGTGGGCTGACCGCTGGACCATGTTCTTCGGCGACCTGTACCGCAACACCCGCCTGACAGCGCAGGTCAACCGCTACCAGTGGACCCGCGATGCCCTCCACTTGTACCTGCTCGAATCCATGCGGGAGAACAAGCCGTATGACCAGATGGCGCGCGAGCTGCTGGCAGCCGAAGGGGTCAGCGACGGGCGCACCTATCCCGACCGCTACACGAGTTTCGAGCACTGGCAGCAGACCTACAGCAATCTCAACGACAACCCGGTCCAGGCGTCGCCAGTGGGCTACGTGATCGGCGGCCGGACAATCGGCGGGCCGATTCAGGACACCTACGACACGCTGGCGTTCTTCACCGCCAGAGACTTCCTCGGAATCTCGGTCATGGATTGCGTGCTGTGCCACGACGGCGCCGGGCACCTCGAGCCGCTCACTGTGTGGGGCGCGGCAGCGAAGCGCGCCGAAGCGTGGGGGCTGGCCGCGTTCTTCTCCGACGTGCCGCGCTTCCAGACCTGGCGCTATCGCTACCAGCGCGAACTGCCAAACAACCCCCGCAACAACCGCCGAGTCCCAGTCAACTACTACATCCTCAACGACTTAGCACAGGGACAGCAGCAGCGGACCCGGAACGGCGACACGGCCGGCGAGTACCTGGGCCAGACCTCGGGCGGCAATCGCCCCGACCGCTATTCGCCCGAGCAGTTCGTCACGCCCGCCTATCCGTTCGAGAGCCGGGCGGTGGTGGATTCGAGCATGCGGCTGCGCGAGCAGGTGGGCTTGCACCTGACCTCGGACCCGCAGTTCTCCCGAGCGGCAGTCAACTACATCTGGCGCGAATTCTTCTCGCGCGGCATCGTCGAGCCGCCGGACCAGTTCGACCTGGCGCGGCTCGATCCCGCGGCGCCGCCCCCGACCGGCTGGGACATCCAGCCCTCGCATCCGCGCCTGCTCGACTGGCTGGCGAGCGGCTTCGCAGACAACGGATTCGACCTGAAGTGGCTGATGAAGGAGATCACCACCTCGGAGGCCTACCAGCTCTCCTCTCGCTACGACGGTGTCTTCAATCCGCTGGACGAGAAGTATTTCATACGGCACCAGGTCAAGCGCCTGACGGCGGAGCAGGTCGTGGACGCCCTGATGGTGGCCAGCAACCAGTTCACGATGTTCCGGGCATCGCAGGCCTTGCGCAACGTCGACTTCGCGATGCAGCTCCCTGATGTCACCGAGGTGCCGCTCGGCAACGGGGCATTCGTGCGCAACATCCGCAGCTTGCTGCAAGCCTTCACTCCGGGCGACCGCGAGGAGACCGCGCGCAGCGGCGAGGGAAGCCCCTTGCAAGCGCTGAGCTTGATGAACAACCGCTTCGTGCTGAACCGGCTGAACCGCAACAATCTGGCCTCCACGCTAGGGCAGTCTCTGGAGCTGGCCGACGACGCCTTGGTGGCGAACCTGTACCTGAACGTGCTCAGCCGCCCGCCGACCGAGGAGGAGACCGCATTCGCGGTCCGGTACCTAGAGGGCGGAGACCGGGCGAACCGCGCCACCAACCTGATGTGGGCGCTGTTCAACAAGACGGACTTCTACTTCAACTACTAGGCCGAGGCGAGGATTGCCATGAACGAGCGCGAACGATTCGACAAGATCGTGCAGCGGCGCCAGCCGACGCACCACAGCTTTTTCGAGCGCCCTCACAGCAGCCGGCGGCACTTCTTCCGCGACACCCTGACCGGCGTGGGGGGCTTCTTCCTAGCCGATCGGCTCGCCCGGGGCGAGACCGAGACTCTCGGCTCAGTGCAGCCCAAGAACACCGCCAGCAGCGTGATCTTCATCTTCATGCGCGGTGCGCCCAGCCATGTAGACACTTTCGACTTCAAGGACGTGCCGGGAGTGACCCCGAGCAACTTCGAGCCCGAGAGCTTCATGGACGGCGCGATCACGCTGCCGATGGCCTTGCTGGGCAACACTTCCCGCGTGCTGGACAAGATCGCCATCATCCGCTCCGGGCTGGCCTGGGCGCGGGCACATCCGCTGGCCCAGACGTGGATGCAGATCGGGCGCAATCCGACCTCTCCGACCGGCCGCATCGCCCCGCATATCGGCAGCGTCGTGGCCATCGAGAAAGAACCGGAACGCCGGCCTGACCAAGCGTTCCCGACCTTCATCTCATTGCAGGCGCGGAATATCTCCGGCGCGGGCTACTTCCCGGTGGAGTACGGACCATTCCAAACCTATGCCAATTCGGCCGGCCTAGCCAGTGCCAGCCATCCCACCGGCGAGGCGGACTTCGAGAATCGCTGGGATTTGCTGCAGGAGATCGACGGCGAGTTGCGCGGCGAGGGCTCGCCCTTCGGCCCGAAGGCGTCTGGCATGGGGAATCTGTACCTTGGCGCCAAGCGCCTGATGTTCAACCCCTCGGTCAATGCTGCGTTCAGCTTCACGAACGAAGAGCGCGTTCGCTACGGAAGCACGGGTTTCGGCGATGCGGTGCTGACGGCCCGCAAGATCGTGGAACAAGACCAGGGGACGCGCTTCATCCAAATCGATTCGCCCGGGTGGGATCACCACGGCGACATCTACAACCTCCAAAACAATCCGAACGCGAACAACATCTACGGCCGGATGGGACAATTCGACCCTGCCTTCGCAGCCCTGATCGAAGACCTCGACAGTTCGGGCAAGCTCGACGAGACCCTGATCTTGGCATGCGGCGAGTTCGGGCGCACGCCGGGCCCGCTGTCGAACGAGCGCAACGGGCGCGACCACTACCTGCAGATGTTCTTCGTGCTAGCAGGAGGGGGCGTCCAGGGCGGCAAGATCATCGGGGCGACCAGCGACCAAGGCGGCCGGGGTCCCGGGGCATTCACTTCCGAGTACGGCTGGTCACGGCAGAGGGACATCCGCCCCGAGGACGTCGAGGCAACGATCTACTCGGCTATGGGCATCGACTGGACGACTGTCCGCTATGACGACCCGCTCGATCGCGGCTTTTACTACGTGCCCGTGGCCGACGACGACGTCTACGCTCCCGTCGACGAGCTGTGGACCTGAGGCGCGCTAGCTGGGCCGCACGATAGCCCAGTGGCCGGCGGCGTCTTCCAGCGCACGCCTGTACGGCGTCTCTGGCAGTCCGGACAGGCTTTCCAGCGCTACCTCGCAGAACTGTTCCGCCCGGCGGCGAACCTCCACGATGGCACCGTGCCGATCGAGGATCTCGAGCATCTGGACGGCCGGCACAGACGCATAGCCGCGTTCGCTCACGACCGTCTCGACCTGCGCGCGTTCGGCGCGGGTGCAGGACCGCAACGCGAGAATCATCGGCAGCGTCACCTTGCCTTCCTTGAGGTCATTGCCGACCGGCTTGCCCAAGACAGATTCGCTGGCCTCGAAATCGAGCACGTCGTCGATGAGCTGGAAGGCCATGCCGACGTTCCAGCCGTAGGTCCTGAGCCGTTCCTCGGTCTCTTCGGACGCGTCGGCCATCAGCGCGCCGATCAGGCTGCAGGCCGACAGCAGGCAGGCGGTCTTGCGGTGGATGAGCTCGTGATTCTGCTGTTCCGTGACGTCGATCCGGCCGACCAGCTCCGCCTGCAGCAACTCGCCCTCAACCATCATCTTGGTCAGGTCGGTAAGGATGTCGAGGATGCGGAAACTGCGCTCGCGCAGCGCAATGGAGAAGGCTTGCATGTAGAGCCAGTCACCCGCGAGCACGCTGACTTGGTTGCCCCATACCTGGTTGGTCGAAGGACTGCCGCGGCGCACCTCGGCGTTGTCGATGACATCGTCATGCACTAGCGTCGCGGCATGGATCGTCTCCATCACCGCAGCCATGCGGATCGGCCCGTCGCCAAGCTCGCCGCAGGCGCGGGCGGAAAGCAGCAGCAGTGTCGGCCGGAGTCGCTTCCCGCCGCTAGCGTTCAAGTGCCGGCTGATCGCGGTGACCACGTCCTGGCAGCAAACCGTGTCCAGGGCAATCACCTCGTCGACCCGCTTCAGGTCGGATGCCACCAGCGAGAACAATGCCAGCTTGGACATTGGCGCTTGCTTCAATTGAGTCATCCGCGCGGTCGCCCTAGCACCCACAGTCTATCCAATCCCGCACCGGATCTCGGGGGCAGCGGCCACCACAGGCGACTAGGCCGCTTCCGCGACGGGCGAGCCGCCCACGGTCTGGCCCGTCGAGTCGAAAGCGATCTCGGTTGCCGGACCGACGGCTTCGATCAGTGGATTCTCCCGCAGCTCCTCGAACAGATCCTCGCTAATTCGCATGCGATCGAGTTCCATGGTGTTGCGAATCCACACGACGCTGCACTCGGCGATGTTCGCGCGTCCGCAAGTCGCCAGGATGCGCTCGATGCACTCGCGGTCTGTCGGGAAATGCGGGGGACACATGCAGCCGATGGTGCTTGAAGCGGTGAAGGAATTGATCCAGGTCTTGTCGAAGTCGACCGCACGGAACAGACGGTCATGGATCACGTCGCACATACCGATGCCAACAGCGTTGCCGCCCCCGTGCGGCGTAAGGCTGCGAGCGTAGATGCGCTCGATGCGCGGCAGGCCCGGCCAGCAGTTCCGTCCCATCCACGAGCGATTGATCACCTTCGTGTCCATCCCTGAACCGGAAATGTTCTTGCCGATCTCGTCCACGATCAACAGATCGAAAGCCTCGGCAGGCAGGTCGGCCTTCCATTGCTTCACCCGCGCCAGCAGCGCTTCCTCGTCAGCGACCATGTTGGCGGCGCCCAGCGCGTGAACCTCCGCAGTCTGGTGATTGGCGTCCTCCAGAATCGCCATGCCGCCCAGCATGCGGCCAGTGGCGAGCATCACGCTGCCGACCTCGCGAATGACCTCTTCCAGGCCCATGCGCACGGCCCACATGTGGTAGCGCTTGGCGCCCTCCCACTTGCCGAGCCCGATGGCCATCATCTTGTGAACGCCGCTCTCGATCCTTCCGTCGAAGCCCGTATGCCACTTGACGCGGCTGCAGAGCATGACTCCGTCCGCTTCCCACGCTTCCCGGTCCATCGAAACTGCGATGCCCTGGGGCGTCTCCCCGATCTGCACGACGTCGAGCGAGCTGACGACGGGCACGCCCATGGAGGCCTCGGTTATGCCATAGTGGGCCAGAACCTCGCGCTGCCCGTCCGCCGTGCCGCCGCCGTGGCTGCCCATGACCGGAATGATGAAGGGCTTGACCCCATGATCGAGCCAAGCGTCCACGACGGCCTTCACGATGGTGTCGATATTGACGATCCCGCGGCTCCCCACTCCCACGGCGATACGGCTGCCGGCCGGGACGGCTGCCACCCACGGCGCAGCGTCCATCTCCGCTCGTACGGCGCCATAGACATCGGGGAGCGCGCGGTCTGGGAAGCGCTGGCGGATCGGAATCAGGCGCGGCAGAGCCATGGCACAGAATTATAGCGAGACTGCCCGGCGATAATGTGGAGCGCATGCAGAGGGTCGTCAGAGCTGGCCTCTCCCGGCGTCGCGCCCTGTGGCTGGGCGCCTCTATGGCGCTTGGCCCGCTGGCAGCGCTACGGGCGAGCGAAGTGAACACGACCTTGACCGCAGTCCCCGGCATACGGGTCGGGCATTGGACACACCCGTCAGGCTCTACCGGTTGCACCGTAGTCTTGGCCGATACGGGTGCGGTGGGAGGCGTGGATGTCAGAGGCGGAGCCCCCGGCACGCGAGAGACCGACCTGCTACGACCAGAGATGAGCGTAGATACCGTGCATGCCGTGGTGTTGTCCGGCGGGAGCGCCTATGGACTGGCTACGGCTGACGGAGTGATGGAATACCTAGAGAGCGAGGGCGTGGGCTTCCGCGTGGGCGAATCCGTCGTCCCGATCGTGCCCGCAGCCATACTGTTCGACCTTGGCGTCGGTGATCCGAAAGTCAGGCCGACGGCAAAGTCCGGACTCCAAGCGGCAAGAGACGCTTCGCAGCGGCCGGTACCGATGGGAAGTGTCGGTGCCGGCGCTGGCGCGACCGTGGGCAAGCTCTTAGGCCCGGGTAGGGCGATGCGCGGAGGGCTGGGTTCGGCAGCCATCACACGACCCGATGGCCTGGCGGTCGGCGCCATCGCGGCCGTCAACGCCCTCGGTGACATCGTTGATCCGGGCACTGGTGAGATCGTGGCGGGTGCGCGAACCCGCGACGGTGCCGCGTTTGCCGACAGCATGGCACAGCTGCGCTCCGGACAGCGCGAAGAGCGGCCGAGCGCGGCTCAGAACACGACCATAGCGGTCGTCGCAGCCAACGTGACGTGGACCAAGACGCAAGCGTCCAAGGCCGCGCAAATGGCCCACGACGGATTGGCGATGGCGATCCGCCCCGCCCACCTGCCGTTTGACGGAGACACTGTGTTCGCATTGGGCACGGGCGGCCGAGCTGTCGATACGCGCCTGCTGGGAGAAATCGGCGCGCTCGCAGCCGATGTGCTGGCACAAGCGGTCGTGGCTGCCGTCCAAGCGGCGGAGAGCGGCTTCGGACTGCCGGCGGCGAAAGACTTGTAGACGAAAATCACAGGCGTCGAAGGCGTTCCGTTGCGGCGCTTTGGCCAGCCCTGAAGAGGCCGAAGAATGCGTTGGTTTTGATACAATTCTTGCGGTACAAGACATGTCAGCCACAACACCTGTCAATCGCCGACGCTTTCTGCAAGGCGCTACGGCGGCGGTCGCTGCAGCTGCGCCCGCCAGATCGCAGGAGGCGGCCTCAGCGCGTCGGGTGATTGGCGCGAACGACCGCATCAACGTCGCCCAGATCGGCGTCGGCGGACGCGGCAGCAGCCTCCAGCGCCTGATGCTGCGCATGATCGAAGGCGGCCAGAACTTCAAGATCACGGCCGTCTGCGACGTCTACGAAAAGCGGCGGCGGCTGGCCCAAGAGAATTCAAAGGCCGAGTTCTCCACGCTCGACTATCGCGAGGTGCTGGCGCGGCCCGACGTCGACGCTGTCGTCATCGCCACGCCTGACCACTGGCACGGCACGATGGCTCTGGCGGCCATTGACGCGGGCCTGGACGTGTATCTCGAGAAGCCGATGACACACACCATCGAAGAGGCCAAGGCGGTGGCGAACAGGGTCCGGGAGACTGGCGCCGTGCTGCAGGTGGGCTCGCAGACAACCTCCGCCGATCAGTGGTGGAAGGCCCGCAAGGCGCTGCAAGACGGGATGATCGGCAAGCTCATCTCCAGCCAAGGCTCGTACCACCGCAACTCCTTGCGCGGCGAGTGGAACTGGACTCCGGAGCGAGGCCGGGGCTGGGTGATCGAGCCCGACGCCGGCCCGCACGGCCAAGGCGTGAACTACGTCGACTGGAACATGTGGCTAGGTCCGGCCCAGAAGCGCGAATGGGACCCCCACCGCTTCTTCCGCTTCCGCAAGTACTGGGACTACTCCGGCGGCATCGCCACCGACCTGTTCTATCACGTGGTCGCGCCGCTAAACATATGCTGGGGGGAGGCGCAATTCCCCTACCGGGTCACGGCATCCGGCGGCAAGTATATCTTCAACGCCCCCGGCGACCGCGAAGTGCCCGACACCATGAACCTGCTGGCCGACTTCGCCAAGGGCCATTCCTTGGTGTTGAGCGCCTCGATGGCGAATTCGCGGCACATTCCGGGCCTGATTCGTGGTCATGAAGGCACCATCCTGATGGTCGAGCACGGACGTTTCGAAGGCAAGACGGAGTACATCACCGTGGAGTCCGAAAGGATCTACCAAGACGCCTTCGTCAGGAAGTACGGTACCGAGACGGTGCAGATCAAGGTCGAGGATCGGGGGCCGGACGCGCACATGAAGAACTTCTTGGAATGCATGCGCACACGCGCCAAGCCGAACCTGGACGCCGACACCGCTTACCGCGCCCAAACGACGATTTCGATGGGCGTGATGGCGCTGCGCCAAGGCAAGGTCCTGTACTTCGACCCCGATATCGAAGAGGTCACCGAGACCCCGCCCAAGGTCGGCTGAGCATGCTGGCTGCTAGCGCCGAGGCGCGGGCCGGGGCCTTGGCGCTCGGCTTGGCCGCGCTCGCCCTTGGCTCGGGTTGCGCCGAGGACGGCGGAGCCGGCCGCCCGCCCAACATTCTGCTGATCCTCGCGGACGACCTCGGATACGGCGACGTAAGCGCCTACAACGACCAAGCGAAGGTCGAGACCGAGCACCTCGACAACCTTGCGCGGCAAGGCCTGCGCTTCACAGACGCACACAGCCCGTCGACAGTCTGCACGCCGACCCGGTACGGCATTCTGACCGGCCGCATGCCGTTCCGCAACGGCATGCGCGGAGTGTTCACCGGTGTCGACGGCCCGTGCTTGATCGAGCCGGGCCGACTCACCCTCGCGCAAATGCTCCGCGAGTCCGGTTATGCCACTGCCATGGTCGGCAAGTGGCATCTGGGCATGACCTTCTTCGATGCGCAAGGAGAGCCGGTGCATGCGATCGATCTGCCGGCCGAGACCCGCGAAGAGCGCATCGCCGCCGGTGTCGAACGGGTCCGGCTGGTGGACTTCAGCCGCACCATCCCTGACGGGCCGCTGAGCCGGGGCTTCGACCAGTTCTACGGCACGGTCGCCTGTCCGACCACCGACTGGCTCTATGCCTGGATCGACGGAGACCGCGTCCCCGTTCCGCCCGAGGAGCTGCTGGATCGCGGCCCGCTTCCGAAGCACCCCTACGCCAACGACAACCGGCGCGGGCTGATCGCGCCGGACTACGATCTCGAAAGAGTCGACTTGGTTTTTCTCGAGCGCAGCGTCCAATTCCTCGAAGAGCACGCCGCGCGCGCTCCAGATCGGCCATTCTTCCTGTTTCACTCCATGCAGGCGGTTCACCTGCCGTCGTTCGCGGCGCCGGAATTCCAAGGCAGCACCGAAGCCGGGCCCCACGGCGACTTCCTGTTCGAAATGGATTTCATCGTCGGCGAGCTCATGGCCGCCCTGGACCGCCTGGGCCTGGCGGAAGACACGTTGGTGCTGTTCACGAGCGACAACGGGCCCGAGGTGACCTCGGCCTATCACATGCGTCGGGACCACGACCATGACGGCGCCCGGCCCTGGAGGGGAGTCAAGCGTGACCAGTGGGAAGGCGGACACCGCGTCCCCACGATCGCCCGCTGGCCGGGCAAGATCCAGCCCGGCTCCGCCACCGATCAACTCTTCAACCTGACGGATATCATGGCGACGGCAGCGGCACTGACCGGCTACGCGCTGCCCAACGACGCGGCCGAGGACAGCTTCGATTTCTCGGCCCTGCTAGCCGGGAACCATGACGGCTCGCCCATCCGGAAGTTCGCGCTGCACCAGACCATCTCGCTCGACTTGGCTTTGCGCGAAGGCCCGTGGAAGTATCTCGACCACGCCGGCTCGGGCGGAAACGACTATACCCGCCCGTTCCTTGTCGATTTCGCGCTTGACGATGGCGCGCCCGACGCCCCCGCCCAGCTCTTCGACCTTGCCAGCGACCCGGGCGAGACCCGCAACCTGTACTACGAGCAGGCCGAGACCGCGAACCGCATGAAGGAAGCGCTCGAAGAGTTCAGGGCGGCGGGGCGAAGCGCGCCTGCGCGCTAACGCGTCCTATCCGAACAAGAACGCGGCTGCCGCGGGCAATCCGTAGAACAGCACCAACAGGTACGCTATCGCGAGCAACTTCGAGCGCGTCGCCAGGTCCGCGAAGCCCGTGACGATGTTCAGGATGGATCCGCGCACTGGCGGCCACGGATAGATCAGCAGGGTGGCGGCGAGATTGAAGCCCAAGTGAGTCAGCGCGATCTCGATCCCGGCCTGCGCGTTCGGTCCCGACACTGCCAGCGATGCCATCAGCGCTGTCATCGTCGTACCCAGGTTCGCCCCGATCGTGACCGGGAAGGCTTGACGCAGCGTGATCAGGCCCACGCCGGCCATCGGTACCAGCAGCGAAGTGGTGATGGAACTCGATTGCACCATGGCGGTGACAACGCAGCCGATCAGGATCGCCACCACGCCCGAGCCCCCCAGCGCTACTTCGACCATGCGCTCGGCCTTCGACAGCAGCGTGGCGTGCAGCGTCCTCACGATCAGCATCAGCGACGCGAAGATCAGCGCGCCGCTGCACGCGACCAGTAGAACGCCCTGCGCCTGCGGTGCTGCGAAAAGGGCTTCCGCCAGCGATTGCAGCGGGGCGACTGCGGCCTTGAGCATCAACGAGATCGGGCTGTCGAAGTCGCCCCCGCCCATGGACGGCAGCCCATCCGCCAGGGCGGCCGCAGACTTGGAGAGGAACCCGGTCACGATCTCCAGCGGCAGCAGTACCAGCACCGCCAAGAAGTTGAAGGCGTCGTGACACGTCGCGACCGCGAAGGCGCGCCGAAACTCGTCGGGACGCCCCATGTGCGCGATCGACACGATGGTGTTCGTGGCGGTCGTGCCGATGTTGGCGCCCATGATCATGGGCACGGCGTTGGCCAGCGGCAGCGGGTTTTCCGGAGCGGCGACCAGGCCCACCACCATAGAAGTCGTGACCGAAGAACTCTGCACGAGCGTCGTCGTCAGGATGCCGACCATCAACGCGATGAACGGATTCGACGTTGCGCTGAAGAAGGCCTCCAACAGGTCGCCGCCGAGTAGCTTGAATCCGTCCCCCAAGCCGCGGATGCCGACCAGGAAGACGAATAGCAGCGCTACGACCGCAATCCCGGCGAGCGCGGCGGCACGGTTCGAATGGTTGTCGGCTGGAGTCGCCGGTCCGGTGCTCATTGCCTATCGATCACCAAGCTAGAATCGCTGAACTGAGGCTAGAATCGCAGTCGTGCGAACCGGTTCCGCAATGGGCAGGTCGCTTGAACTCGGTTCTCTCTCAGCGCTCACCATGCGTAGTCCACGTCCTGGCACGAAGCAGAATCGATGGCTACAGCGGCGCGCGCGAGCTTCTCCGGCGAGAGCAACATTGTAGCGTCATTCTCTGGCTCGCTCGTTGTCGGCGGATCACCCAGGAAGCGCTTATCGAGAAGGCGCTCGGCGTCGATTCGCCCCATGGCGGCCAGCAGGTTTTCCAGCACGTGGGGATTGTCCTGGCGCAGGTCGGCCAGAAATCCTCGCAGCTTCTCGCGGACCGTGCCCGTCTTGTGAGAGCACACGCAAGGCGTGATAGGGATTCCAGATTCCTCGGCGTACGCCCGGGTGACGTCTTCGCTGACGTATACCAACGGCCGAATCAGGCGGAAGTCTCCCGAGCGCGAACTTGTCACAGGCGGCAAGGCGCTCAAGCGACCAGTGAATAGCGCGTTGCGCAGCAGGGCCTCGCACAGGTCGTCTGCGGTGTGACCTAGCGCGACCACGTTGCAGTCGAGCTTGGACGCGACATCATAGACGGCCCGGCGCCGGAAGCGGCTGCACGTGTCACAGCCGTGTCCTGGCTGGTCTTCGAGCAGTTTCAAGGACGGTTCGTCAACGTAGTATGTCCACTCGACCCCGCGCTCGGAGAGAAAATCACCGACCGGCTCCACAGGCCGGACGAACTTCCCCTGTTCAATGGTGAAGGCCCGCAGGGAGAATCGCACCGGGGAACGCCGCCGGAGCAGCAGCAGGGCGTCAAGCAGCGCAAGCGAATCCTTGCCGCCTGACACTCCGACCGCGATGCGGTCGCCATCGCGGATCATGTCGAAGTCGGCGATCGCCTTGCCCGTCTTGCGGAGCAGTGTCTTGCGAGTGTCCACAGCGAGCCACGCGACGGCTAGTCCATTATATTGCGACCGCTGCTGTCGTATTCCTGGGCGCAGCGCCGGATCGAACGGGCACGCCCGGTCCGCTCGTCGACGTCGACTACGACCGCGTTGAGCCGGACCGTGCCAGCGGCTGGCTCGAAGCGCGTTGGCAGGGCTGTCAGGAAGCGCTTCAGCGACTCGTCCGGCTTCATGCCGATCACCGAGGCAAGCGGCCCCGTCATGCCGACATCCGTAATGTAGGCAGTGCCGCCCGGCAGCACGCGCTCGTCCGCGGTCGGGACATGCGTGTGCGTGCCAACTACCGCACTGACACGGCCGTCTAGATACTGACCGAAGGCGTTTTTTTCGCTAGTGACCTCGGCATGGAAGTCGACGAAGCACACTTGCACGTCCGAGGGCAGCTCGGCCAAGAGCTGATCGGCCTGGCGGAACGGGCAGTCGATCAACGGCAGGTACACGCGGCCTTGCAGGTTGATCACGGCATACGGCACGCCTGTGTCGGTGTGCCCTACGTACAGCCCGCTACCGGGCGCGTCGGGATAATTGTGCGGACGCAGCAGCCTGGGCTCGCGCTCCAGATAGGCAAGCACCTCGCGCTTGTCCCAGATGTGATTGCCGGACGTGAGCACGTGCAGGCCCGCGTCGAGCAATTGATCGGCGATCTTGCCCGTCACGCCGAAACCAGCCGCGGCGTTCTCGCAATTGGCGATCGCGAGGTCGATCTCTTCGTCCACCACCAGGCGCTGCAAGCTGGCAAACACCGCCCGGCGGCCGGGCCTGCCGACAATGTCGCCGATGAACAAGATCTTCATGGCGGGGAATCGTACAGTTTATCGCGGGTGCTCGCCGAGCCCGATGGCGGCCGCGAACACTATTCGGCGACAGTCAGCTCGTCGCCGACGACAAGCTGCTTGCCCGCTTGGAGCGGCTCGATCCGAGTGTTGACCGCCAGCCGATAGTAGCCAGCATAGAGAGCGAGGCTGGTGCCAGCCCGAGCGTGGCGCTCGCGCAACGCGCCGAACTCCTTGACGGAAAGCGCGGCGACCGAGCTGTTCCCGCGGGAATCGAGGGTCGGGACCGCGCAGCGGCGGCACGGGTTCACCCCGAGGAAGCTCACCTCGCCGATACGGAACGCCTTGGGCTTGCCGGGAGGACCGAACAGCGTATCCTCTTCGAACGGCCCGAGGCCCGCGATCTCCAAATTGGCGCGAAAGCGCCGGCGCACCTCGTCAGCGGCTAGCCCGAACCACTCCGCTACGGCATTGATCGACGCCGATCCGATCACAGTCGGTCCAGACGCGTCTTCGTCGTCCGGGAATCCGGCCAGCGAGTCCTGCTGCAACGACACTGCTTGGCCGAGCACCCTACCGAACCAGGCTTCGAGGGCGGCCCGCTCGCCGGGCAGCTCGAAACGTCCGGAATCCGATCCGAGCGCGAGCTCGACCGCACGAGCCCGGTCGGAGAAAGCAGCTCGAATGGCGAGAATCTTTGGGCCCAAGCGCTTGGCATTGAGGAACCGGCCGCGCGCGTCGAAGAGCGCATAGTCCCGGTCTCCTGCCAACCGCACCCCTGATGCCAGCCCCACTCGTTCGAGCTCTAGCGGGTCCAGCGACTTGATCGGATAGACGCGGATTCGGGCGAGGTGAGGTTTCATGCCGGGCTTACCCATCCTGCATCCCCACGGTCGCACATCTGCGGTGGCATCGCCGGACCGGCTGAAGATGTCCCCCTACCCGGTATAGGCTAGAAGGATTCAATGGGCAGCAACGGTCAGCAGCGCGGAGACATCGAAGCGGCAGTCCTGGAAACGGTGAGGGCGCTGCTTACGGAACTGGGGTCGTCGGAAGCCGCCCGCCGCGCGACGCTACGGTCATCCCTGGAACGAGACCTCGGGCTCGGAAGCCTCGAGCGGGTGGAACTGCTCGTCCGCCTTGAGAGCGCTCTCAGTCTGCGACTGCCTGAAACTGGCGCACAAACGGCTGAGAGTCCCGCCGACTGGGTGCGCATCGCCTTGGAGGCCAACGGAAGCGGCTCCTCGAACGGCCGCTGGCCGATCATCCAACCGAGCCGCGAAGCGTACCCCGCACCGGCCGGCGCCACGACCGTCGCCGCAGTGTTGCGGGCTCAAACAGAACGGGATCCGGCGAGGGTCCATGTCCATCTGCTCGATCAAGACCGCGGCCAAGATATCTCTCACGGGCAGCTCTACGCGAGCGCATCTGCAATCGCAGCAGGCCTGGCGGCGTCAGGGCTGCGACGCGGCGAGACCGTGGCGATCATGCTGCCTACCTGCGAGGGCTTTTTCTCAAGCTTCCTCGGCGTCATGCTGGCCGGCGGGATCGCGGTCCCGGTCTATCCCCCCGCCCGGCCGAATCAGCTGGAGACATACATCCAGCGCCAGAGCCGAATCTTGAAGAACGCGCAGGTGCGCTTCCTGATCTCGTTCGATCGGGTACAGGCTGTCGCGAGCGTCTTGGGCGGGCAATTGCCGTCGCTTCAGGAGACCTTCAGCGTCGATGCCCTCGCAACTCGCGGCCGGAACGCCCGGGTGCCTGAGGTGGAACCAGCCGAGATCTGCTTCATCCAATACACCTCCGGTAGCACGGGGGATCCGAAGGGCGTGACGCTGACCCATGCCAACGTGCTCGCAAACATTCGCGGGATCGGCTTCGCGGTGGAGGTGCGGCCCACCGATACGGTGGTGAGCTGGCTGCCGCTGTACCACGACATGGGGCTCATCGGCTCGTGGCTGTTCAGCCTGTACTACGGCCTGCCGATCACCGTCCTGTCACCGCTCGACTTCCTCGTCCGGCCGGAACGCTGGCTATGGGCGCTGAGCGACTCCGCGGGAAGCCTCTGCCCCGCACCGAACTTCGCCTTCGAGCTGTGCGTCCGCAAGGTAACCGACCAAGCCATGGAAGGGGTTGACCTGTCACCGTGGAGGGTGGCAATCAATGCCGGCGAGCCAGTGCTGCCGGCAACGCTGAGACGGTTCACCGAGCGCTTTCGGCCTTGGGGATTTGACGAGCGCAGCTTGATGCCGTTCTACGGTCTGGCCGAGTCTTCCGTAGCCCTGACCTACCCTCCCTTCTGGCGAGGTCCAGTGGTAGACACGATCGACCGGATCGCCTACGAAACCGACGGCCGCGCCGTGCCGACATCCACGAGCGGGTCAAGTTCGGTGTTGGAATTCGTGGCCAACGGCAAGCCGCTGCCAGGGCACGAAGTCAAGGTTGTGGCCGATGACGGCGCGATCTTGTCGGATCGCACGCGGGGACGCGTCCTGTTCCGTGGCCCGTCACGGACCAACGGCTATTTCCGCAACCCGGAAGCAACGGCCGCAGTGCTGGACGATGATGGCTGGATCGACTCCGGAGACCTAGGCTATGTGGTCGAAGACGAGCTCTATGTGACGGGTCGCCTCAAGGACTGCATCATCAAGGGCGGCCGCAACATCATCCCCCAAGACGTGGAGATGGCGTCTTGGGAGGCGGACGGCGTGCGCAAGGGTTGCGTGGCTGCCTTCGGCTGCATCGATCCGGGCAGCGGCACCGAGAAGCTCGTGGTGGTCGCCGAGACGCGTGTCAGCGATCCCGCCGCTCGGCAGCGGATCCAGACAGCGGTGACCGAAGCCGTGGCCCAAAGCGTGGGAATTCCGCCCGACGACGTCGTGCTCGTCGCTGCGGGCACCGTGCCGAAGACCTCCAGCGGCAAGATCCAGCGCTCGGCGATCCGGAGCACGTACGAATCAGGCGACCTCGCAGCCCGCGCGGCGAAACCAACCTGGGTCCAGCTGGCGAAGGTCGGTATTCGAGCGGGCGTGCGCTCGGCGGCCAAGACGGTCGGTCGCGGCAGCAGTGCGACACTCGGGATCGTTCTGCGCCTGTTCGGCTGGTCCGTGGCGGCGCTCTTCGGCATGCTGGCACGGCTCGCCCCCTCGCCCGGGATGGCCCGTCGAGCGATTGCGCCCGGCGCTGCAATCCTGAGCGCCCTGCGCGGAGCCCGCTGCCGCAAGCGCATCGGAGCTTCTGGACCTGCCGGGTTGATGCTGGTCAACCGCCTGGACGGCTGCGACCCGCTGGTGGTGGCTGCAGTGCTCCAGGACAGCTTCGTGTTCGCGGACCGCACCGCGTTCAGCGGTCTTTCCTCCGCCGAGGCCTTCCTGCTCGATCCGCTCGTCGCCCCTCCGGCTGAGGGCGTCTCGGCTCCGCGCGCGGCCGACCTGCAGCTGCGCATGCAGGCCGCCATCGCGGGAGGGCAATCCGTTGTGAGCTTCGCTGACAGCGCCGCTGGCGCGTCACCTGCCCGAACTCGCTTTCGGGCCGAAGGATTCGCGGCAGCCGCCGCCACCGGCGCGCCGTTGATCCCCGTGCACTTGGGCAGGGCCGAAGCTCAGGCCGTCGCGGCAATCCAAGGCGATCCGATCCACGTCAGCCCATCCGACGGCGAGCTTGCCAGCGTCCGAGCCCGGGTGCGAGAAGTCCTCGCCCAAGCTTCCGGGCCGACTCCTGGCTAGAATAAGAGCCATGCCGATCTACGAATACCAGTGCGGTGAGTGTGATTCCCGCTTTGAGGCGCTCGTAATGGGCTCGGCCCCCGAGCCCGACAGCTGCGAGTGCGGCAGCCACTCGATCGAACGAGTCTATTCGACGTTCTCGGCCAGTTCGGGGAACAGCCCGGCGGACGCCTGCGCGACCCCCGCCGAACAGCGCTGCGGCGGCCCGGCCTGCATGGGCGGCATGTGCGGCATGAACTGACCCGCATCCCTGGAAGCAGCCCCGCTCCGCGCTGCCTAGCCAGCGCTAATCCCAGCAGCTAGTTGGGGCCGACGACACCGATAGCAATCAGATCGCCGCCGCGATTGTAGACTCCGTACGCGAGCGAGGAGCTCTTGGGCTGCCAAGCCCAGATGTACGGGCGCGCCGCCGCGCCGCCGCCACCGCCGCCGCCAGCTCGGCCGCCGCCACCGCCGCCTGCTCGGCGGACGACGGCGAAGCCGTCCTCGGGCAACGCCATCTCCGTGGCCTCTCCGGATGCAACATCCCATGTGAGGATGGCAGTCCCGCCGGGGTTGCCCGGCCCGCCGTTAGGCTTCTGGGAATAGGCGAACGCGCGTCCGACTATCGGGAACATGCCGAAGGTGCGGAGGCCCTGCTGGTTGATCGCTTGATTCGGCAGCGCGACGACCCGCTGGAATCCTTCGGGCAGCGCCATGTGGGCCGCTGTGGCATTGGGCAAATCCACGACCAGCAGACCGCGATTACCGGCCAGCGGAGGCTGGGTGATTCCCCTCGGATTGGTGCGCGTCGGCCCTCCGGTGGCCAGCGCGACAATCTGGCCTTGCCCGACAAGCCGGTGCATTGTATTGAAGTTGTTGAACAAGATGCCGACGTCTTCTTCGAATTCCACCGTGCTGAATGCTTCGCTCACGCCATCAAAGATGTGGAGCTTCTGCGACGCCTGCAGAGCGACCTCGCGCGCGCCATCGGCGAAGTAGAGGTAGCTGCCCGCCACTCCCTTGCCGACGACATCGAGCGGTTCCGGGGCTGGCACGGCCTTGGTGCTCGCAGCCACTGTGTCGAATAGCACGAGTTGATCCCCGGCGCAAATCTGGTTGAACTGCGGAAGCGCGAATTCGTTCAGCATCTCGGAGGTTGCGACGACCGCCAGCTCGCGGGTCAGGCCAATTCGCTGAAAGCGCACCTGGGTGTGGCAGGTTGCGGCATACGAGCCGTCTGGGAAGGTGGTCACGGAAGTCTCGACGTCAACGCTTTCAGGCACCGGCTCTTCGGAATCCTCCGGCAGCGCCGCGCGGAAGGCTGCCACGCCGTCGCCGCTGCCGTCTGACGCCCGCACCAGCACGTAGGCTGTGGAATCGCCGCGGAATCCCACCTGGGTCGTAGCGATAGAGTTCCCCAGGGCAATCCCCTGGTTGTTGACGCGACGCGGTGGTGCGATCGGATCCCAGCCATCGGGAAACTGCACGTTGGCAATCACGTTGGAGTCGCGGTCGAACAGCACGGCGACGGGCCGGCCCTCTGCGGCCTCGGCGCCCGGACCAAGGAAGCGCATGCGGTACCCGGATCCGAAACTCGCGCCTTGGGCGACTTGCACGGTCATGCCGTCGACTTCAAGGGGATTCGGCAAGGCGACAACACCGTCCAATTCGCCGACCGCAGCACCTTCCGTATCGATCAGCGAATAGATGGTGCCGTCGCCGGGCCGTAGCAGGCGCATATTGCGGCTCTCCCCAAGTGCTGACTGCAACCGGTCCGCAGGCTGCGGCAGCTGCACGAGCTGGGCGGTGCTGCCCGCGGCCGTATCGATCAGCAGCAGCTGGTCCGTCAAGCCCTCGCTGATCTCTCCAGAAGGCTCAGCGAGCGCGGCCAGCACGGGGCTGTTCATCGATCGCTCGAACGGCCTGTAGGCGTTCTGGTTGGGAGCGTTGGGATAGGACGGGAACACGCACTGCTCCAAGGTCGTGGACGAGTCGCGGCGGAAGTCGAGCAGCTGCACGTTGCGGTAGCAGAAGTCGACTTCATCGACCGCGCCGCTGACCGCCACGAAGTATGGGTTCAGATCGGATAGGTCAATGCGCCGGGGAGACTCCAGGTCGGCGCCCAGCGTCATGTAGCGAGGTGTCGGAGGGCCGCCCGCGCCCCACACCGCCGCGTTGCCGATGTCCCCGGAATACCAGCGGAAGACTTCGCCGGAACTCGCCAGCTCCGGCACTTCGAACTCAAGCTTGTACACGCCTACCATGTCGGCCGAGAGGGCCGCCGAGGTGACTGCGACGGGCAAGCCGCCCAAGTAGGCCCGTTGCTCTGCCACGGGAGTCGCACCACCGCCGAGCGCTCCGCTGGCGACCGCCGGATCGGTCTGTCCTAGGCCGGCAGCGAAAACTGTGATGGTTTGCCCTTGCTCCCCGCCGTTGGCGGGATCGCTGCTGCTGGCCGGGGCGGGGCCATCAACCCCTAGCTGCGGCGCATCCGGGTTGTCGCCGCCCGTCTGGGTGATCAATGCGCTCGAGCCCTCGTACGTAAACAGATTCGGGCTGGCCTCCGAGATTAGGACAGGCATGGGCGAACTGTCCAAGCCGCCCCGGCGCACCACCACATCGGCCCAGCCCGGCTCGACCTCCCACGGAATCAAGACGTTGACCTGGGTCGGCGACACGAAGAAGATCGGTGCCGCGACGCCGTTGATCAAGACTTCCACCGCGGGATCTTCCAACGCCAAGGGCAGCGGCGCCCCCTCGGGCTTTGTGTGGGCGGCTGCCAGCTGCTCGCCGAAGACTGCCAAGATGCCGCCTTGGGCGACCGCCGAGGGAGCAGATTCCAAAGAAACCGCGTTGACCGCGCCGCGGGCTGTGGTCAAGGGTTGTTCCTCCGCCGCAGACGCGCACAGCGCGAGTGCAAGCGCCAGAGAGATTCGTACCGAACGCATGGCTAGCCTCACTGTCTGACTGTCAATCCTCACTCAGGGTTTCGGCAGCGCCGCTAGAACCTGTATGTCATCGATGCCTGCAGGATGCGCGGCTGCCTCGCTTGGATGATCAAGCCACCTTGCAGCGCATCGAACTGCGCGCTGGGCCGGCCCAGCCGGGTCATGTTCAGCGCGTTGAACGCGTCCATGCGCACCTGCAAGCGGCGGCGCCCTTCGAACTGGAAGTTCTTTTGCAGGCTCAGGTTCATGTTGACAGCGCCCGGCATGTCCAAGATGTTCCTGCCCGAGTTGCCGACTTGGAAGGGCTGGAAGCCGTGCGCACTCTCGAAGCACTCGATTCCGTTGCGGTTCTCGGTTCCGATGCAGGGGACCCGCTCGAAAGCCGACAGATCGTACCACGGGAAATCCACGCCCTTCAACCCAGGGAAAGCGTCCGGCTGCTGGTAGCCGTGCGCGATGCGGTTGGGCCGTGGCGACTCGCCAGCGTTGAGATCCACGTTGGCAGCGACCACGGTGAACGGCTGGCCCGAGTACGCCGTGGTCGTCGACGAGAGCTGCCAGCCGCCCAAGACAGCCTCGGCCGGGCCGCGCAGGTTGCGCAGGAAACGCCGCCCCTGGCCGAACGGTAGCTCGTAGCGGCCCGCCATCGTGAATGCGTGCCGCTGGTCGAAGTTCGAGCGGCCACGGTCGAGGCGCAGGTTGGTCGTATCGATGGCACCGGCCCCGCCGCCCCCGCTACGGTCATTGGCCGCCGAGGAGTCATCGATGGACTTGCTGAAGGTGTAGTTGAAGCGATAGAACAGCCCGCTCCGGCTGCGTCGGCGCAGCGAGGCCTGGAGAGCCTGATATGTCGAATTGGCACCGAAGGAGGTGTAGTTGAGGCGATTGAAACCCTCGATCGGGCGCGGGAAGGTCAGGTTGCCGTTCGCGCCTTCTACCGCGAGCTCTAGGTCCCGGATCGGCTGGTTGTAGTCGTAGCGGCGCTGGAGGTGGCTCCCCTTCGAGGCGACGTAGCCGATCTCGAGGGCCTGCCCGCCGCCCAGGTCCCGCTCGATCGTCAGGTTCCACGACTGCAGGTAAGCCGAGGGCGGGTCAGGATCGAAGCCGTTCACGCTCTGGATCCCGGCGCCGCCGATGCGCTGACGTCCCTGGGGATAGGGGTTCTGGAGCGTCGGTGCGGGAATGTTGCGATTGCCCGCCGAGTTGTAGGTCTCGTTGAAGGTGAATGGGAAGACACCGGCCAGCTGGCCCCGCACCGGGCCCAGCAAGTAGCCCTGATAGAAGATCCCGTAGCCTCCCCGCACCACGTTGCGGTTATTGCCGAACGGTCTCCACGCAAACCCGAGCCGCGGCGCGAAATTGTTGAAGTCGGGATCGATCAGCCGGCGGGTCATGCCCACCTCGCTCGCAAGGGCGGTGCGATCCGTCAGCCCTTGGTCGGCCAAGATCTGGTCCAAGTTAGGCAGCGCCTGGTCGCCCGCCAGCACCACTTTGTTCAGCTCGGGGTGATACGTCGACAGGCGGTCGTTCACGTCATAGGGTGGCATCTCGACCTCGTACCGGAGGCCGAGATTGAGCGTGACATCGCGATTCACCTTCCAGTCGTCGTTGATGAACAGCCCGAAACCGTGACTGCGCAATTCATTGAACGTCGTCTGGACGCGCCGGTTGACACTCTGCAAGCGGCCGAGGAGCAGGTCACCGACCGTGTGGCGGGTAAAGCGGCGCCCGAAGCGGTACGAGCCGCGCACGTTGTTGTACTGCGGCTGGTCGTACAGCACGCGGGAGGTATCAAAGCCCATTCTTATCGTGTGGGTCTGGCGGACCCACGACAGGCGGCCGGAGGCCTGCCAGTCCCAGATCTGCTGTTCGCGGGGCGTGCCAGCGCTCTGCCCCAAGGGCCAGTAGCCCTGCAGCGTGACCCTCGGCAGTCCCTTCAGTTCGGGAGCCAGATCGTCCGGCACGGGCAGTCCAATCGTGGCTGGATCATCGTTCGCGGCAAGCGAATAGCCGTAGTTGTCGCGGTGGCTGAAACCGCCCGAGAGCTCCAGCACCAATGTCGGCGAGAAGGTGTGCGTGTGGCGCAGCGAGATCAGGTCGCGGCGGTCGCGCGTCTCGTCGCCCCAGATGGCTAGGGCGCTGCCAGCGAAGGGATTCTCCAAGTTGTTGAAACGCTTCTGGTAGCTGACCGAGAAATTGTCATTGGGCGAGAAGTTCTGATCGACCTTGAAGACCACTTGGTACCAGTCGTCGTCGTCCACGGCGGTCGAGATGTTGTTCAGCCGCAAGTTTTCGCGGTTGGGCAGAGGGTAGAAATCGATCAGGCCCAGCGCGATCGGGTCAAGGCTCGTGGCCGGGATCTGGTTGTTGGGAAAGCAGCCGCGCTTCACGCGCCGGTTGCACGCTCCGCTGCGATCCGGGTCGTTGAGATACACCGGCTCGAGAGTTCCGCCGGCGGTGCCTCTGGCAATGTCCAAGGATTGGGAAAAATCGCCAGCCCTCTCGAGCCCGGTCGGCACGTTGCCCAGGCGCGTCCTGGCGATCGACTGCAGGCGCCCTTCGAGGCTGACGAGGAAGAAGCTCTTGTTGCGCAAAATCGGGCCCCCCAACGTGCCGCCGAACTGGTTGCGGCGCAGCCGCAGGCGCTCCTCGTCAAAGAACCCGCGCGCGTCGAGCACCTCGTTGCGCAGGTACTCGAAGGCCGAGCCGTGGAACTGATTCGTCCCGGAGCGCATCGTGATGCCGATAATGCCGCCGGAGAAGCCGCCGTACTCGGCGGAGAAGCCGGAAGTGACGACGCGGAACTCCTCGACCGCGTCCAGCGGCGGCCGCACCTGCGCCCCGCCACCGACCGGGTTGCGGTTGCTGACACCGTCGACGAAGAAGTTGGTCTGGTCGCCGCGGGCGCCGTTTACAGACGCGAACGAGCCCTGCCCGCGCCCGCGCGGCATCACCCCGGGCACCAAGAACGCGAGATTCGTGAAATCGCGGCCCTGCAGCGGCAGGTCTTGGATCTCCTCGTGGACGATCACGTCGCCCTTGACCGCGCCGCGCTCGAGATTGATCGCAGGAGCGGCCGAGCTGACCGTCACGGACTCGGTGACCGCGCCGATCTCGAGCGCTACGTCGAGGCGCAGCTGCTGGCCCGTTTCCAATTCAAGATTGGTCCGCACGAAGCGGGAGAACCCATCGGACTGCACGGCGAGTTCGTACGAGCCGGGAACCAAGCTGACCAACGTGTAGTAGCCAGCCTCGTTGGCCTCCGCGTGTGTTTCGATCCCGGTCTCGGTGTTCGTGATGACGACGCTAGCGCCAGGGATCACGGCGTCGGCGGCGTCGGTGACAACGCCGGTCACGCCAGCCAGGCTGACCTGAGCGTGCACAGGTGCCGCGAACACCGCCGCGAACAGGCCAAGCCACAACGCTTCGCGCAGACCTCGAGTCATGATTTCACCCCGTTTGCATTCTTGCGAATCGGGCAGGAGCCTCGACCGAGCGTAGCTCGCCCACCATTCGCACCTGACCCTAGGGCAGAACATAGCATGCTGGCAGGCGAATTGTAGAGGCAGGAAGTCAAGAATTCGCAAAACAGTCCTGATCGTGACCAATGATCGCGTCCGGATACTTGTAGCCTCAGCGCTGGGAGCGAGGCCTCTTGCCGAGCGACCCCAGCACCAGGGCAAGCGCAGACGCCGGCACGATCAGCGCGACCGGCATCAAGCCTGTGCCCGCAACGCTGTACGCTCCCTCGACCGACAGGGAA
Organism: Terriglobia bacterium; assembly: GCA_009841225.1. Taxonomy (GTDB): domain Bacteria; phylum Acidobacteriota; class Terriglobia; order Bryobacterales; family UBA6623; genus VXMF01. The sequence continues at coordinate 75,458 of VXMF01000013.1, forward strand.
TCCCAGAAAAGGCCTGTCCACAGCACCACCACGGTCACAATCGACGCAGCGGCGCCGCGCGCCGTCGCACGCGGCCAGAACAACGTCGCCGCCAGCATGGGCAACAAACCGGCGAATCCGGTCAGCGCCCAGGTTCCCAGCGCGAAGATGGACTGGGACGCCACGAGGGAGCAGAGAAACGCCAAGCCGAGGAACGCCAGCACGAAGGCCCGTCCGAACCAGACCTGGCGCTCTTCGCGCAGCTTGCCATCGAAACCGTAGTGGCGCACGATGTCCTGCGTGAACATCGCGCCCAATGCGAGGATCTGCGAGTCCAGCGAGGACATGATCGCGGCGAAAACGCCCGCGGCCAGGCAGCCGGCCAAGATCTCGCCGGTGTTCGCCACGATCAGCTTGACCAATATCGGTCCGTCAAGTGGCGGCGCGAACTGCAGGCGGCCGATCGCGCCCAACGTCACGCTCGGAAACCAGATCGCAGCGACCAGAACGGGATAGGCCACGATCGCAAGCCGGAAGGAACGGGCGCTACGTGCCGAGAGCCAATGGCTGTACAGGTGCGGGAACGCTCCTGTGCAGAGCGGCAGCAGGAGGAACGAGCCCATTTGCAAGAGCGCGAAGCGGTCGGTGCCGAAACTCGCCATCTCGGCATATTCGGTGCGAAGCCGGCCCATCGCGGCACCGATCCCTCCGAACTGCGAGACCACGGCCGCGTATGCGGCTACCCCGAACAGCAGGAACACGGTCGTCTGCAGCGCGTTGACCCAGGCCGTGCTGCGCATGCCGCCGTAGCTGACATAGACGTACGTCACCGCGCAGACGGCCAAGCTGCCGACCCAAGGCGGCAGTCCCACGCCCGGACCGCCTGTCAACACATTGAGCGCATCGCCCCCGCCCTTGACGCCTATCAGCAGATACGGCAGCATGAGGGCCACGGCCACGACAAAGAGCAGGGCGCCCAAGGCGTCCGAGCCGTACCGGTCCCGCACCAGCTGCACCTGTGTGACGTAACCGTGCCGCTTGCCGAGCTTCCAAGAGCGGATGCCGAGGTAATAGAACAGGAACGGCACGATGATGGCGGTGCTCGATCCCATCAGGGCGAAGACGATCACGCCCCGCCGGTAGGCCTCCCCGGAGGCGCCGAGCAGGGTAAACGCCGTCATGTTCGTCCCCAGCAATGTCATCAGCAGGATGACGGGACCGATCGAGCGGCTCGCCAAGAAGTAGTCCTCGCCTGTGCCTCGGAAGAGCCGGTGGCCGAACAGGCCAACCCCTAGGACCACCAGCAGGTACGCAGATAGAACCAGCAGGACCATCGCGCGCCTAGTCGTCGGCGTCGTCCGGCCAGCCCCAGCGCACCACGGCCGCCAGCAGGCCCGCGCCGACGAGGCACAGGCCGACGTGGTAGGCGAGGTTCACAGGTATGCCAAATACCAACCAGTCCTCGCCCCAGAGCCAGAAGTTCTCGAAACCAACCCCGAGCAGCAGCAAGAGCAGCAGGGGCCAGCGCGGGTGCGAGCGGGACATCGATTCAAACCTCAGATCCGCAGCGGAAGCTCCGAGAACCCGCGAAAGTTCGGAGTCGTCACACGCCGCGCCCGATCGAGGTCAACGTCCCACACGCGGCTGGCCGCAAGCAAGGCGCGGAACAACGCCTTCGCCATCTCGCGGGCCAGCGGCGCCCCGACGCAGAAGTGGATTCCCTTGCCCAATCCCAGGTGGCGATTGCTGGACCTATCGATATCAAACTCGTCCGGCCTCTCGAATGCGCGCTCGTCACGATTGGCCGAGCCGATGTGCAACAGGACTTGCGCCCCCTCGGGCAGCAGCGCACCGTGCAATTCCACGTCTCTCGTAGGGCTGCGCACAAAGCCCTGCGCGGGGGCGTCCCAGCGCATGCCCTCCTCGACGAAGCTGGGCACCAATTCCGGGCACGTCCGGAGCCGACGATATACCGCCGGATGCGCGGCGAGGGCATAGGCAAGGTTTGTGAACAGGTTGTTGGTGGATTCGAAGCCGGCTGTCAGGAACGTCATGGTCGTCACGACAACCTGCTCGCGGCTCAGGCGACGGCCGTCCTGCTCGGCCTGCAGCATCGCACTCATCAGGTCGTCGGGAGGCCGGGCGACGCGCTCGCTCGCCAATCGGTCCAAATATTTGCTCAACTCGCGCATCGCAACCGCCTGCCGCGACTCGCGGCCGGGGATCGGCTCTTCGCGCAAGAAGAAATCGTCGAGCCACCGCCGCAGGGCTAGGAAATCAGCGTCCGGCACGCCGAACATCGTTCCGAGGATCGCTGCGTTGAGCGGCGCCGACACCGCCCCGACCATGTCGACCTCGCCGCGATCCAGCGCGGAGCGGGCCAGTGCGCTCGCGTGCGAGGAGATGCGCGGCGCCAGCCGCTCGACCGTGCCGCGCGTAAACGCCTTCTCCACCAGGCCCCGAGCGAACCTATGGTCCGGTGGATCGGTCGTGCCTAGAGTCCGGCCGATCCGCTCCGGCATGTCGTTGACTAGGTTGCCGCGACGCTTCGAGGACCACGTCTTCCAGTCGCGGAAGGCGTTCGATACGTCCCGGAAGCGAGTCAGCACCCACAATTGCTCGTCCGCCGAGAAGTGCGCCGGGTCGTCATCCCGGAGTTGCCGATAGTACGGGTACGGATCCTCGGCAGCGACGATGTCGAGGCGGTATGGCGTGGTCGCCGCGACCATCCGAATCACCCGCCTTCCATCGCTTCCACCACACGGTCCAGCGCATCGAAGAGCGCGCGCTCCTCCTCCGCGTTGCGGGGCACGGCCCACAGGTCGCGGTGAAAGCTAACGTCGGCGGCCTGCCATAACTCCCGCTGCAGCTGCCGACCGGCGTCGGTCAGGTGTACCTGGCGGGCCCTGCCATCGCGCGGATCGATTTCGCGCCGCACCCAGCCGCGCGCCTCCATACGACGCACTAGCGCGCCGATGGTGCTGGGATCGGAATAGCAGCGGTTGCAGATCTCCCCCTGGCTCACGCCGTCGCGCTCCGCCAGCAGGCTGAGCACCACGAATTGGTCCGCCGTGACGCCGAACCGCTGGCGCAACTCGGCATTGGCGCGCCTGTGGAGCGATTGGTACGCCCGCCGCAAGCGAATGCCGAACGATTGTGCGAATGCCGAGGTCATCGGGCGCGGGCTTGACTAGTGTTGCGTAGACGCAATATCCTGTCAACGCTTCAGATCGCAAGGATGGCGTTCGCAGAATCAGCGGACCTGACGATGTACTATCGCGCGGCAGGCCCCCCCAATGCCCCCCGCGTCGTCTTCCTGAATTCACTAGGCACTGACTGTCGTATCTGGGATGATCTCATACTCGAGCTCGGCGGACGAATCCGCTCGCTGCGCTACGACGAGCGCGGCCAAGGGCTGACACAGAGTCCTGACGGGCCGTACACGATCATGGACCACGCCGATGACCTAGCGGGCCTGCTCGATAGCCTGCGCTGGGGGCCCGCGGTCCTGTGCGGCCTGTCCATCGGCGGAATGATCGCCATGGCTGCCGCCGTGCGCAGACCGGACTTGGTGCAGGGCTTGGTGCTGGCCGACACAGCCGATCTGATCGGTCCGCGCGACTTCTGGGACACGCGCATCAGCCAAGTTCGCGCCGGCGGCTTGGAACCCCTCGCGGCAACGGTTATGGAGCGCTGGTTCGGCACGTCCTACCGCCGCGAACAGCAGGTCGCCGTGCGCGGCTGGAGTGCCTTGCTCGCGCGTGCGCCGGTCAACGGCTACCTGGGATCCTGCGCGGCGCTGCGCGATGCGGACCTAAGCGGCTTGCTGGGCGGCATTCGGGTTCCGGCAGTCTGCATTTGCGGCTCGGAAGACCAGTCAACACCAACCGGGACGGTCATGAGCCTGGCACGGCGGTTGCCCGACGCCACGTACCACGAGATTCCAGGCGCGGGCCACCTCTCCCCCACCGAATGCCCGGCCGAGTTCGCCGCGATCCTGCTGCGATTTCTGGCGAGTTTGGAGAGCTGAAGCGGCGAGGCAGCAGGGCGCCGCCCCCACTGGATAGCAGAGACGCAGTCAACGCGGTTGCGACACCGGTCTGGACGGGCCCGCCGCTTGGAATTGACGAAGCCATTAGCACGTCGCATCGCGCACCTGCGGATCTCTCGCTACCGTAATATACGGCAAGAACATGGACCAACTGGCGCATCCCGAGATCTGGCGGCCGCTTGCGAGCATGCCGGATGGCGCACACGAGTGGGGCTTTCCCGGGTATGCCGACTTTGCATCCAAATGGAGCGGTATTCGGGCGGCGCTTAAGGACCGAGAAACTCCCCGGCGATTCCTTGAGGGTTGGCTGGCTGAACGCGGCCGCGAATTCGCAATCGAGACTGGACAGATCGAAGGCCTGTACACGCTGCGGAGCGGCATCACTGAGCAACTGGTCGCCGAAGGCTTCGCCGGTGTTGTCGGGGCGCACACGCTGGAGGGCATGGAGGACCGAACCGTCAAGGGCTTGCTGGAAGACCAAGAGGCGGCCTTTAGCATGCTGTTCAACGACGTGGCCGACAGCGCCGGGCTGACGCAGCACAAGATCAAGGCATGGCACCAGCTCCTGACTCGTCACCAAGAAACAGTAACCGGGCTTACGCCAGCTGGCCGCCGTGTGCAAGTCGAGTTCAAAGAGAGAGGGCAGTGGAAGCGGTGGTCGAACAATCCGCGCCGCCCAGACGGCGTCATCCACGAGTATTGTCCACCCGAGCATGTTCAGGCAGAGATGGATCGCTTCATTGACATCCATGCCCAGATCGAGGCGAAGCAGTATCCGGTCGAGGTTGAAGCCGCTTGGATGCACCACCGATTCGTCCGGACGCATCCATTTCGGGACGGCAGCGGCAGGGTGTCGCGAATGCTGATGGCGTACGCCTACATTCGGCGAGGATTGCCTCCACCAGTGATTACCAACAGACGGAGGGATGAGTACATCAGCGCGCTGGAGGATTCTGACCGCGGGAACCTGCGAAGATTCAGTGACCTTATAGGCGGATATGCACTTCCGACATTGGTCGCCGGCGTGGGTATCGGGCAGAATGCGCTCGAAGGCCATCTAAGCCGCCCGAACGGCAACGGGGGGCGCACCGTCGGAGATCAATACTACCCGCCGCTGGAATCCGATCAGAATCCCGGCATGCCTGACGAGGATGACCGGGCGACGCCGGGAAGCAGAGTGCGCTGAGAGTCGGACTGCGGCGGAGCCTCGCTAGCAGCCGGATTCCGCCTGAGGGCCGCAGACCAGCAATGAAGCTGTAGGCGGTTTCAGCGATCGATGGTGACGGGAATACATCAGGATGAGTGGTGAGGAGCAGGAACTCGCAGCAAGTGCTCCTAGTCAGAAACGCTGGCTCTGGATCACGTCGCCCGTAATCAACCTGGTGTCGGCATTGCTCACCAAGACCGGATCGTCTCTCTGCAGCGCGGACGAGTACGTTGGGGTCGAAAACACCACGGCTTAGCTTTCTTCCATCACCCGGTAGAGCTCTTCGCGGTTGTCGATGTCTACAAGATGCCCACCACTGTCAAACGATGGCAACGGCTCAAGCTCTCCGGTCGGGCCGCTGGCCAGTGCATGCTTCGCGAGCACATGGCGGAGCCCCTCCTCAACCAGAGCGGAGATCGTGGTGCCCCGTCGAGGTGCTTCTTCTCGCAGACGCTCCATTACGGAGTCGTCGATCTCAAGCGTCGCCTTCACTTCGATAGCCGCACGAGGACAGCCAGGCGGGAAACGGATGCCGTAAGCCGGGTCCAGTCGCCCGCGCGTGGGTCACCCTCGGTCGACTCGACCTTGGCACGGCACTTGGACTCAGACGCTTGGCGGACAAACCGATTATGGTACACTGTGCTGGCACGAAACGTTGTTTCGAACCACTCTTAAGTATCTGTTCCTAAAGAGTTTACCATGAATTCACGCGTAGTGTCCAGTCCAAGTCCATCGGTCGGGCTTCCGGGCCAAGTGCATCAACAGATCTTGGAGAACCGCATTGAACGCTGACGATCTCCATGCGCTTGGAATGCGCATCCGGAGGCAAGTCCTGGGAGACGCCCATGTTGATGGCGCGGAAGCGCGCAAGACGGAATTCGACGAGGCCTTCCAGCGCTTCATCACCGAGTCCGCATGGGGTACGGTCTGGTCGCGTCCACAGCTCGACCAAAGGACCCGGTCCCTCGTGACCATCGCCCTGCTAGGAGCGCTTGGGCACTACGCCGAGCTGGAAATGCACGTCAAGGCTGCACGTCGTGCCGGAGCTCGTAGCAGCGAAATCGCCGAAGCCCTGCTGCACGTAGCGGTGTACGCGGGTGTCCCGGCGGCGAATCAGGCGTTCGGGGCGGCCCGGCGGGCGCTGGCAGAAGTTGATGGCCAGGCAGGCGCGGAATGACCTCCAAGCGGATCCTCGGCCCTCGGGACTGGTCCTCGCACCCGCGCCAGACGCATCCCGATTACAAGTCGACGTTGCTCCGCTCGCAGCGGAAGCCCTTGGTTCCGCTGCCGCAATCGCTATCTGAGTTGACGGGCCCTGCCTTCGGGCACTGCGCGGTGACCAGCGAAGACGCCGACCTGACCCGCAATGCAGTGCGGGATGGCGAGGCCATCGGCGAGCGCATTATTGTGGCAGGGCGACTGGTTGACGAGTCAGGCAGAGCGATTCCGAACGCCCTGATCGAAGTTTGGCAGGCGAATGCGGCCGGCCGCTACGTGCATTCTCAAGACCAGCACGAAGCCCCGCTCGATCCCAACTTCGTCGGTGCCGGCAGGGCGTTAACAGATGGCGCCGGGCGCTACCGCTTCACCACCATCCGCCCGGGGGCGTATCCGTGGCGCAACCACCCGAACGCTTGGCGACCGGCACATATCCATTTCTCGGTATTCGGCACGGCATTCATCCAACGCCTCGTCACGCAGATGTACTTTCCGGGAGATCCGTTGCTGGCCCTAGATCCGATCTTCAACGCGACCGCAGACGCGGCTGCCCGCCAGCGGCTCGTAGCGGGCTATTCGACGGAGCTGACAGAGCCCGAATGGGCCTTGGGCTTCGAGTTCGATATCGTCCTGCGCGGGCCGCGAGCAACCCCTCTGGAGTCCTGAGGCCATGTCATCCCAGACGCCATCGCAGACTGTCGGCCCGTTCTTCTCCCATGCTTTGACCCCCAGCGGGAACGGCCACGCCCCGATCGCTGGCAGGCAGCTGGCTGACGAGCGCACGCCCGGCACGTTGATTCGCATCGAGGGCCGTGTGCTCGATGGCGCTGGCCACCCCGTGACGGACGCTTTGGTCGAAATCTGGCAGGCGCGCCACGACGGCGCCTATCCCGAAGGCTCCGATGCGTTTCGTGGATTTGGAAGGGCGAGCACCGATGCCGAGGGGCGATTCTGGTTTCAAACCGTCAAGCCGGGCGCGCTGCCGGAAAACGGGGCACCGCACGTCAACGCCGCCGTGTTCGCCCGCGGCATGCTCAACCATGCCTTCACGCGCATCTACTTCTCTGACGAGCAGGCAGGGAACTCCCGAGACCCCGTCCTGACTAGCGTCGATCCCACGCGGCGGAAGAGCTTGGTCGCATCTTTGCGAGACCTAGCGGGCCCGCCGGTCTACGAATTCGAGATCTGCTTGCAAGGCGCTCATGAAACCGTGTTCTTCGACGCCTGAGCCCCGCCGCTCGGATTCGCGCCGTCCGGGAGGATAACGTGACCGCCTCGCCGCTTGACTCGTCCCTGCTGGGCAAACTCGTCTCGGACCCAGAGACCGCCGAGTACTTCTCCGACGAGGCTGGCGTGCGAACAATGATCGAGTTCGAGGTCGGACTCGCCGCCGCGCAAGAGCGCCTCGAGATGATTCCCGCCGGATCAGCCGCAAAGATCCGCAGGGCGGCTGAAGCATTCGAGCCGGACTGGGCGACGCTCGTCGCCAGCATGCCGGTGTCCGGGCACCCAGTGACGGAGCTGGTTCGCCAGCTGCGCGAAGCGGCCGGGCCAGCCGGACAGTACGTCCACTTCGGAGCAACGGCGCAGGACGTCATGGACACGGCCCTGGTCATGCGTCTGGCCCGCGCGCTAGCGACGTTTGATCGCCGGCTACAGGACTTGGTCGACATTCTCGCCGGCCACGCCGACCGCCACCGCAACACGGTCATGGCCGGTCGCACCCGGACCCAGCAGGCCGTGCCCATCACATTCGGCCTGAAAGCGGCCGGCTGGCTGCTGCCACTCGCGCGTCACCGGATCCGACTTGGCGAACTCTGGCCCCGGACAATGACCGTGCAGTTCGGCGGCGCTGCCGGCACGCTGGGCGCGCTGCGCACGAACGGTCTGGCCGTCATGGAAGAGCTGGCCCGGGAATTGGGGCTCCGCTCCCCTGCCGCTCCGTGGCACGCGCAGCGAGACGGCCTCGCGGAACTGGCCGGGTGGTTGTCACTTCTCACCGGATCGCTCGGCAAGATGGGTCAAGACCTCGCCCTCATGGCCCAGACGGAAGTCGCCGAGGCCAGCGATGGCAGCGTGGGCTCATCCAGTGCGATGCCGCACAAGGCCAACCCGGTCAACTCCGAGCTGTTGGTGGCGATCGGGCGCGCCAACGCCACCCTGTTGTCCTCCATGCACCAGGCCACGATCCAAGAGCACGAGCGCGGCGGCAGCGCCTGGACCTTGGAATGGATCACTCTGCCTCAGATGGCCACGCTCGCCGGTGCCGCGCTGCGAACAGCTCGCGAGGCCCTAGTCGGCCTCCGCATCGACCCTGATCGAATGGCCCGCAACCTGTCCGCCTCGTCGGGCGGCGTCCTCGCCGAATCCGCCAAGGTTCTGCTAGCGGCGACGATGCCGGTGGACGAAGCGGCGCGGTGCGTCAGGGAAGCCAGTCAGCAGGCGCGCCAGACCAGGAGCGACCTCATTGAGATCCTGCGCCGCGACGGTCCCGCGAACGTCGACTGGGAAGCACTTCGGGATCCCGCCGAGTGGCTGGGCTCGGCCAACGCGTTTGTTGACCGCGCTATCGAAACGGCACGGGCTGGGCCAGCCCCGATTCGGCTCGGGTCAGAGCCGGGGTGACCGAGTGCTGAGAAGCGTCGGTTGATCAACTCGTGACGTGCGTCGATGTCAACCGAGAATCGTGCGCTTCTGGCAAGCGAAGGTTGCGCACATCCGGAGTAGGTCCGCTGCGGGTTTCGCAGATCTACCCCGGCGGTTCCGAGACACCATGCCCCGCCCCCGAGTCGCTTCGCTCCCTGCGTCGCACGCATCCCGTTGATCCCCTGCTGCAACGCCAAGGCGGCACCCGTCCGACCAGTACAGCCGGCAGGTCCGAGCCAAGGGGCTTGCGCATTGATTGGCGCGTCCAAACGAAACCTTAATTACCATTTAGACGTCTAATTGGTAATTATGGCTCCAGTTCGACGAGATTTCTGGCTGGAACGCATCAATCGAGCATGGACAGACTGCCCGATCGTGTGGCTTTCCGGAGTCCGGAGGGTTGGCAAGACCACCCTCGCCCGCATGCTGCCCGCAGCCATCTATATGAACTGCGACCTGCCCTCGACGGGCCGGTTGCTTCGCGACCCGGAGCTGTTCCTCGATGGACACGAAAGCGGCACTGTATTGGTATTCGATGAGGTGCACCGCTTAGAGGACCCTAGCCGCTTGCTCAAGATTGTCGCGGACGAATATCCGGGCCTGCGCGTCTTGGCCACGGGCTCGTCGACGTTGGCCGCCACTCGCAAGTTCCGGGACACCCTGACCGGTCGCAAGCGATCGGTCCATCTGCCACCCGTGCTATGGGAGGAGTGCAACGACTGGCTGGGTGGCTCTCAGCTTGACCGCCGTCTATACCACGGCGGGCTGCCACAGGCCCTATTGGCCGACAGTCCGTCGGCCGACTTCTTCGGTGAATGGATCGACAGCTTCTACGCGCGCGACATACAGGAACTGTTCCAAGTCCGCAGCCGTTCCGGGTTCCAAGCGCTGTTCCGCTTGCTGCTACGGCAAAGCGGTGGCCAGATTGATCACACCCGGCTGGCGACGCTTTGCCAGCTCAGTCGACCCACCGTCAGGTCGTATATCGAAGCCATGACGATCACTCACGCGTTGCATCTGGTCCGGTCGTACCATGGCGCGGGGAAACGCGAGATTGTCGCGCGGCCCAAGTGCTACGGTTTCGACACCGGACTCGTCTGCTTCGAGAGAGGTTGGACAGGCCTTCGGCGTGAAGACCGAGGACTGCTCTGGGAACATCTGGTTCTCGACGCCGTGCTAGGACTGTTCGGTGACGGAAGGATATTCTATTGGCGCGACAAGGCTGGCCGCGAAGTGGACTTCGTAATCCGCAGAGAGGGGAATCGCGTGGACGCACTGGAGTGCAAGATCAACCCGGATCATCTGAACCGGTCAGCGCTGAGTGCGTTCCGTTCCCTCTATCCAGAAGGACGCAACTACATCGTCTCGCCAGCTGTAAGGCAGCACTATTCCACTCGCGAGCGCGGCCTCACCGTGACGGTATGCGACACGCCCGATTTGGCGGACGTGATGGGTCTTCCGAGACCCGGGGCACCCCCGCAGCAATGAGGACAGACGGCGCAGCCCGACCATCCGAAGAGGCACCAACTCGGCGGGTGTGAAGAACGTTCGGGACCGGATGGACGTTCTGCTCAGCAACGTAAGCGACACGATGCGGCCGGGTTCTGCGATCCGGCCCGACGAGCGTCGCGCCACTGCGCTTTGATAGTGGGACTACAATATGGCCAGCGTGATCCCTACGCGGCACGGCCGCGAGAGGCGAATATGACGATTGCCAAGATTCTCGGCGACCGACGCTATGTCGAAATCCCGGGAAACGCGTCATTCGAGCTGCCGCCCCTAGTGCTGCACTCAGGGCCGGAATCGAAGCAGTTGGATGCATTGGTCGACAGTGCCGGAGACATCATCGATTCGGAATCGTTGATCCCCGGTGCAACCCAAGACGCACTGAACGCGGAACACACGCTCGAATCGGTCCGCTTCGGGCTGGCAGCGAATCTGGTTCACGAATACCGGACGTTCGTGCGGCACTGGACATGGGGCGAGTCCGTGCTGGAGTGGATCCGCCAGTGCGAGACCAGCTTCGAAGTGCAACCCAACCTGCGCCGGTTGCTGCGCCCGGATGTCTGGCCGCACGCTGGGCGGGCTAGCTTCGTCACCCTGCTCGAGGACAAGGGCGCTGCCGACGACAATATCGTGCTCAAGAACGCCATGGGCTACAGGCTGACCTTCCGCCAGCCCCCTCCCATCGAGTTCTTCTCCGAGAAGTTCCTGTTCTTGCTCAATTCCTCTCTCGGCAGGACGGCCTATACGAACTGGGCCGACAATGACAGCCCCGAAGTCGCGTTGCTGCCTCCGGAGCGGTTCCAGTTCTTTGTGATGACCGACCAAATCCGCGAGGTCTGAGCGAATTTTGGGCCGCCGCCGCGCGGGCACCACGGCCCGCTGTGAACAAGGCAGTTACAATGGCCTTTCGCAGGCGTCTCGTCGGGACCTGAGTCCCGCGGTGCCTGCTGGTCTTGAAGGGGGAACATCCAATGACAGAACCGACTCCTGCAGCGCCGCATACCAAGGAGAGCGTGACGCGCCGCAACTTCATGCAGAGATCCGCCGGCTCGGCGGCTGCAACGGCGGCGGGCCTGCAAATCGTGCGGCCCCAGGCATTGCGCGGCGATGAAAACGAAAAGCTGTCGATCGGGATCGTGGGCTGCGGCGGGCGCGGCACGAGGGGTGTCGCGGAAGCCATTCGCGGAAACCCCAACTACGAGCTTCACGCGATGGGAGACCTGTTCGAAGACCAGCTCGAACGCTCCCTGCGGCGCTTGCGCGACTCGGACGAATTCCCGGCCGAGGTCAAGCAGCAGATCAAGGTCGCGCCAGAGAACCGCTTCCTGGGCTACGACGCCTACAAGAAAGTCGTCGATTCCGGGGTGGACGTAGTATTCCTGCACACTCCCCCGGGCTGGCGGCCGCTCCACCTCGAGTACGCCATCAACGCCAACAAGCACGTGTTCGCCGAGAAGCCGCTGGCCACGGACATGATGGGCGCCCAGAAGGTGATCCGCCTGGCGAAGGAGTCCGAGCAGAAGAAGCTGACGGTCATGATCGGCGCGCAGCGTCGTTCCCAGAAGGAGTACGTCGAGTCGGTGCAACGCATCCAAGACGGCGAGATCGGGGACGTGGTGGCCACCTATGCCAACTGGATTTCCGGCCCGGTCATCAAGGGCGCCGACTTCATTGAGCGGCTCGACGAAGAGTCGCTCGCATGGCAACAGCGCGCCTGGTACTCGCACGTGTGGATTTGCGGCGACCAAATCGTCGAGCAGCACCTGCACAACATCGATGTCATCAACTGGGTGCTGGGCGACACCCACCCGGTCAGCGTGGTGGCGTCGGGCGGCGCGGTCTGGCGTCCGCGCGAAAAGCTCTATGGCAACATCTACGACCACGTGTACGCCGACTTCGAATACGCCAACGGCGTGCGCATGTCGAGCCACTGCCGGCAGTACCCCGAACGCAAGGTGCGCCGCGTGAACGAACTGGTCGTCGGCACCCGCGGGCGCTCAACCGTGAGGGACCTGGGCACGCCATCGCAAACCAGCCCCTACGTGCAAGAACACATTGACATGGTCAAGTCGATCAACGGCAGCGGTCCGTACAAGAACCAAGCGCTAGCCGTGGCGTACTCGACCATGACGGCAATCATGGGCCGCGAGTCAGCCTACGCCGGCATTGAGGTCACGTGGGATATGGCGATGAATTCCAAGCAGAACCTGATCCCGGACAACCCATCGCTCGACGGCAAGCACGACGTGCCCGAACTGCCTCGTCCCGGCGAGTACGAGTTCATCTAGCGACCGGCCGGGCTTGCATCGGTCGCGGCCTCGGCCGCGGCAAGGGAGACCCACCATGGACCGACGCAGATTCTTGCAGGTCGGCGCCGCCGCGCCGCTGCTGAGCTGGGCTTGCTCGAAGCCAGCCCCTGAGACGCAAGCAGCCAGCGCGCCGCGCCTGATGGCGCAGGACAGGCAGCAGGTCGCTGTCGTCAATTCTGACGGGTCGGTCGACTGGTCTTGGCCGAACGGCACGAACGCCCACGACCTGCATCTGCTCCCCAGCGGCAACGTCCTCGCCCCCACGTCGCAAGACGCCCTCGCCGAGGTATCGCCGGAAAAGGAAACGGTCTGGGAATGGAAATCTGCGCCGGCATCAGCAGAAGTGGATAAGGTCGAGATCCACGGATTCGAGCGCCTCGACAGCGGCCTGACAATGATCGCCGAGACCGGCAACAGGCGCATCATCGAAGTGGACCGCGACGGCAACGTGCAGCACGAGATCAAGCTGCAGGTCGACAATCCAGACTCGCACCGCGACACCCGGTTGGTGCGCTCCACGCCGGACGGGACCTACCTGGTAGCGCACGAGAAAGACGGCGCAGTGCGGGAATACGCGGCCGATGGAAAAGTGGTGTGGGAATACAAGCTCGAGCTGAACGGCGACCCCACTCCGACCCACCGCGGCCACGGCACATCGGTCTACTCGGCCTATCGCCTGCCAAGCGGCAACACGCTCATCGGCGGCGGCAACAACAACCGCGTGCTGGAGGTCAATCCCGGCGGCGAGATCGTGTGGAGCCTCCAGAGCAACGAGATCCCCGGAATCCAGCTCTTCTGGATCACCCAGCTGCACGCGCTTGCCAACGGCAACGTCGTGGTGACCAATACTCACGCCGAAGGCGAGACGCCTCAGATCTTCGAGGTCACTCGCGACAAGGAAATGGTCTGGGGCTTTCTGGATTGGGAGACGTTCGGAAACGACCTGTGCGCGAACATCCTGCTCGACAGCCAGGAAGAATTCGTCCGCTAGGCGCGCTTCGCGCCCGCCAGCGGCAGGTTGTCGGCCACCATAGCTGAGTTCTTGAGCTCGGAATTCACGGCTGCGATGCGCGAATCCCGCAGTACCCACAGGTAGCATTTCTGCGGAACTGACAGCTCGCCTGGGACGGCCCGCTCGATCATTGCCACGCGGCGCGGGTCGTTGGGCAGGCCGTTGTCCCGGCCATGGTGGCAGGGGCGCGCCACCTTCATCGCGATCACGCCCAAGTCAGCCGCCTGCGCTCGGTCCAGCGCGGCATCGACATAGCTGTGGTTGACGATGTTGTAGGCCACCATGGCCGCTGAGTACTGTCCCGACTCCACAGCCCCCTCCAAGACTCCGCCCGGATCGCTGTGCGCGGACAGGCCGAAATGCCTGACCTTGCCAGCCTTGCGCAGCGTCTCGAAGGCTTCGAAGATCTCGGGGAACGCGGTCACTTCGTAGGCGCTGTTAGCACCGTGCGGCACCATCAGCAAGTCTAGGTAGTCCGTGCCCAGCGCTCGGAGGCTGCTGTCAACCGAAGCCAGCAGGCGATCGCGATACTCGGAGGGCCGATCCACCCGGTCGCCGTACTTGCGCTCCATCGCGTTGGACAGCAGTGACGCTCGCAGGGCGCCTTCCTGGCCTCCGAAGTAGTGGCAGATGTGATCCGGATCCAGCGCCTTCCGCCGTTCCAGTTCCTGACTGACCTTGGACTGGACTTTCGCCTGCTCGGAGCCCGGCAAGCTGTCGTACATGGCCTTGAAGATCGCGTTCCGGTTGCTGTTCCAGACGCTGACCTTGGTGTTCAGGAAGACTCGCTCGCGCTTGGAACCGGCAATCACCTTGGCGTAGCCCAATTCACTGCGGCCGCGCCCGTAGGCCGGCGCCGTATCGAGGTAATTCAAGCCGCGCTCTATGGCTTCCTCCACGTGGCGGAAGTTGTCCGGAGCGATCGTGTTTCCGCCGCAGACAATCTCCGAAACCATGTAGTTGGTGCGGCCCAGGCGCCGATACGCCATGTCGGGATTGCGGTTGCGCCATTCGGCGGAAGCGTCGGACTTGCTGGCGGCTTTCGCTTCCAGCGCAACTGCCAGCGCCGCAGCGCTTCCACCACGAACGAACTCCCGTCGATTAACAGCCTGAGGCGTAGACATGCCTACATCATACGGAAAGTCCCGGGCGCCGGGTCGTTCTGCCGCTTGAAGCCTTCTCCGCAGCCGAATGCAGTGCCGTCAGTCCGCGCTCATCAATCGATGACGTTGAATTCGCCCCTGAGCCGAGCGGCCCAACTGCGCATCTCTAGAGCCCGGCCAGACCCTCCAGCCAGAACCGGCGCGATCGTGCTGGCGGCTAGACGGTGCAGAGTTCGACAGCTTCCCGAAGCGATGTCATGGGATCCCGCTGCGGAATGAACTCATGGGCGAAGTAGCCCTCGAAGTTCAGGTCTGCAATTGCCTTCGAGATCGCCTTGTAGTTGAGCTCCTGCGTGTCGTCGATCTCGTGGCGGCCGGGATTCCCGCCCGTGTGGAAGTGGGCGATGTGGTCGATATTGTCACGAATCATGCGAATGACATCGCCCTCCATGATCTGCATGTGATAGATGTCGTACAGTAGCTTGATCCGCGGCGACTCCACCCGCTTCATCAGCTCGACGCCCCACGGCGTCGTGTCGCAGTGGTAGTCGGCGTGGTTGACCTTGGAGTTGAGCAGCTCCATCATGACGGTCACGCCGTCGTCCTCAGCCTGCGCCTTGATGCGGTTGAGGATCTTGGCCGAGTTGTCCCAAGCCTCCTCGTCCGACATGCCGCGGCGGTTGCCGGAAAACAGGATCAGGTTCGGCACGCCGGCCCGCTTGGCCGCGGAGATGAGATCGCGGGCGTTCTTCTCGATGCTGGCGTGGTTCTCGGTGCGGTTGGTCCCGTCCGGGATCCTGCAGATGCCATTGCCAACCGCACAGGTGAGCCCGTACTTCTCGAGCGTCGGCCACTGTTCCTTGGTCAGCAGCTCAACCGAGACAATCCCCATCTTGGCCGCGTGCTCGCACAGGTCTTCCAAGCTCATGTCCCTGTAGCACCACTTGCAAACGGACTGGTTGAGGCGTCCGTCGGCGCGCTTGTTCTCGGCGGCCAGGCCGATCTTGGTGGCACTGGAGAGAATGCCGAATGACGCCGCTGACTTGATGGCTGTGCGCCGAGTCGAGGAGTTGCTGAGGTTGGTCATCGCAATGGATTCTACCACCGTCGGGCCCGCTCGGAGGCACCGCCCCGCCCAGCAACAGCGGAAGCCGTTGCCCTAGAGCGACGTGCCGGTGATCGTCTCGTACGCCTCTACGTATTTCAGAGACGTGTTGGTGACGACATCGCCCGGCAGTTCTGGCCCCGGCGGCTGCTTGTTGAATTTCACCTCTTCGAGGTAGTCGCGCACGTACTGCTTGTCAAACGACTCCTGGCCCCTGCCCGGCTGGTACAGGTCCAAGGGCCAATACCGCGACGAGTCGGGCGTGAGCACCTCGTCGCCGAGCACGATCTCGCCGTCAAGCATGCCGAACTCAAGCTTCGTGTCGGCCAGAATCAAGCCCCGCCCCAGCCCGTGCTGGGAGGCGCGCTCGTAGATGTTGATCGTCAGGTCGCGCAGTCGCGCTGCCATCTCGCTCCCTACGAGCTCGGCAGCCTGGTCGAAGCCGATGTTCTCGTCGTGGCCCTCGACCGCCTTGGTGGCGGGAGTGAAGATCGCGTCAGGCAGCTTGGCGCACTCCTGCAGGCCCTCGGGCAGCGTGATGCCGCAGACCGATCCCGTGCGCTGGTAGTCCTTCCAGCCAGAGCCCACGATGTAACCGCGCGTAACGCACTCGATGGGGAACATTTCCAGCCGTTTCACCAGCATCGAGCGGCCTTCGAGCTGGTCCCTGTAGTCGGACAATTCCGACGGATACTCCGACACATCCGCAGTAATGAAGTGCGTGCCGATAACGTCCTTGAGGAAGTCGAACCAAAAGATAGAGAGCTTGGTCAGCACCTCTCCCTTGCGCGGAATCGGCGTCGGAAGGACGACGTCGAACGCAGAGATTCGATCGCTCGCGACCATCAGCAGCCGGTCGTCGCCGACGGCGTACAGGTCGCGAACCTTGCCGCGAGACAGCAGCGGAAGGCTCGGAATATTCGATTCCATCAAGACATTGGACATGTGTAAACAGTGCTCCTCTCAGCGCGCCACTTGGCGCCTCGAAACGTTCCGGCCCTCGGCGTGTCGCAAACCGCAGCCTAGCTTCCGGCCACCTCCGCCCAGACTGCCGGCGGGCTCATTGGGAGCCGCTGCATGCGCGCCCCCACTGCCCGGTGGATGGCATTTGCGATCGCCGCCGGCGGCGGCACGATATTGGCTTCGCCCACGCCCCTGACGCCGAACGGGTGGCCGGGATTGGCAACCTCGACGATGCACGTGTCGATCATCGGCAGGTCCAATGTCGTGGGCATCCGATAGTCGAGCAAGCTGCTGTTCTTCATCGTGCCGTCGGCCCCCATGAAGTACTCCTCGTTGAGCGCCCAGCCGATTCCCTGCACGGATCCGCCCTGCATCTGGCCCTCGACATAGCTCGGATGCACGGCCTTGCCAACATCCTGCACAGCGGTGAACCGCAAGATCTCTACCTTGCCGGTTTCCGGATCCACTTCGACGTCGACGATGTTCGCGGAGAATGAGCCGCCGACGCCTCTCGGCTTGACCGTGGCGGTGGCGCTGACCGGGCCGCCGGTCTTGCTGGACATGGCAGCCAGGTCGCGGAAGGCGATGCTGTTGCCGTTCGACGAATACACGCCCTTGGCATGCTGCACCTGGTCGGCCTCCACCGACCACAGCTTGGCCGCCCGGGCCCTCATCTCAGCGACGATCTTCTGGGCGGCGTCGTGCGCGGCCCAGCCGGTCGCGAAGGTGGTGCGACTGCCGCCGGTGACCGACGTGAATCCGACCGAATCCGTGTCGACCACTTCCGGCAGGATCTCCTCCGCCGCGATTCCCAGCACTTCGGCCGCCTGCATCGCAATCGAGGTGCGCGTGCCGCCGATGTCGGTGGAGCCTTCCACGAGGTGGACGGTGCCGTCCGTATTGACGTTCAGAGTGCAACTGGACTCCAGGCCGACGTTAAACCAGAAGCCTACGGCTACCCCGCGGCCTTGGTTCGGACCGGTCAGGGGCGCCGCGTAATGCGGGTGGTCCCGGACGGCCTGCAGCACTTCCTCGCAGCCGATGCGCCGGAATTTCGGGCCGTCGGCTCGACGCGTGCCCTCCTTGGCGGCATTTCGCAGCCGGAAGTCGACGGGATCCAGGCCGAGCTTGGACGCAATCTCGTCGATCACCTGCTCGGCGGCGAACGCAGCCTGCGTCGCGCCGGGCGCTCGGTAGGCCGCCGAACTGGGCTTGTTGACGACTACGTCGTAGCAATCGACCGAGAGGTTGGCGCAGTCGTAGGCGGCGAAGACGCACATGCCGCCCGGCGCCACGAAGGAGCCCGGGTAGGCGCCGGCCTCGTAGGCCAGCGTGGCCTCCATGGCCTGGATCTTGCCGTCCGCCGAGGCCCCGACCTTCACGCGGGAGTGTGACCCCGGCGTCGGCCCGGTCCCGGTAAAGACGTCCTCGCGCGACATCACAATCTTGACTGGCCGGCCGGTCTTGCGCGACAGCAGGGCCGCGACAGGCTCCATGTAGACCGGGATCTTGCCGCCAAAGCCGCCGCCGATCTCCATCGGCGTGACCTTGATGTTCGAAACCGGGACCTCCAAGATCTTCGAGGTAACGTCGCGCACGACGAAGGCGCCCTGCGTGGAGCACCAGATGTGCAGGCGGCCGTCGTGGTTCCAAAGCGCGGTCACGTTGTGCGGCTCGATGTAGCCCTGGTGGACCGTGGAAGTGTCGAACGTCCGCTCGACCACCACGTCCGAGGCAGCAAACCCCTCGGCGACGTCGCCCGCCGTCCAATGGAAATGCTCGGCGACGTTAGAGGGCTTGTCGGTCTGCTCCCCGAACTCCTTCATGCGTAGGTCGGAATGCAGCAGTTCCGCGTCCGGCGCCATCGCTTCCGGCGCGGTCATGTAGCTCGGCAGCGGCTCGTAGTCCACCACGATGGCATTGGCCGCCTCCAACGCCACATGCTGGTTGCGCGCGGCGACTCCGGCCACGGCATGGCCTTGGTACAGCACCTTGCCCTTGGCGAGGACGTTCCCATGGACATAGGACAAACGCGTGTCGCCTTCTCCCACGTCAACGAGCTTGTCTTCCGCCTCGGGCAGGTCGTCGGCTGTGACAACCGCATGCACGCCGTCCATCTGCTCGGCCCTGGATGTGTCGATGGAGCGGATCCTGGCGTGCGCGTGCGGGCTGCGCAAGATGGCGCCGTGCAGCGTGCCGGCGAGCGCTAGATCGGCGCCGTAGAGTGCCCGGCCGGTCACCTTGTCCGCGCCATCGTGGCGCACCGGCCGGGTGCCGACCACATCGAACGTCTGCGTGGCTAGCACCATGTTGGGCTCGTAGCCATCGCGGCGCGGCGCTCCGTTGCTGGACTTGTCGGCCGGGGCGGCCGATGTGCTGGTGGGTTCCGCTGTGGACGTGCTCATGACGTGGTCTCCTGCTGCATTTTCCCAGCTGCCGCCTGCACCGAGCGCACGATCTTGTCGTAGCCGGTACAGCGACAAAGATTGTTCGCCAACCAAAAACGGATCTCTTCCTCGCTCGGATCCGGGTTGCTTTCCAGAAGCGACTTGGAGGCGACGATGAATCCCGGCGTGCAAACGCCGCACTGCAGGGCTGCGCCCTCTAGGAAGGCATTTTGGAGCTCGTGCAGCGCGCTGCCTTCGGCGATCCCCTCGATTGTGAGGATGTCCGCGCCCTCGGCCTCCGCACCGAGCACGAGGCAAGCGGGAACGATGCGCCCGTCCATTTCCACCGTGCAGGCGCCGCAATTGCCGTCGTTACAGCCCTCTTTGGTGCCAGTGAGGCGCAGCACGTCGCGCAGCACCTCGAGCAGCGACTGGCGCGGCTCGCACAGGAACTCGGCCGCCTGGCCGTTGATCGTGGTCCGTACGTGTATGGATTGCATCTCGATGTTTCCCCGCCTAGCCAAGCGTGCCGCCAGCCCGTTCCACGGCCTTCTCTAAGGCCCGCCGGGTCAATACTTCGCACAGGTTGCCGCGGTACTCGGCTGTGCCCCGCATATCGCTGATCGGCCGCGCTGCTGCCTTGGCCGCAGCGGCCGCCGCCGCAATCGCGGCGCGGCCGCCGGGCTGGCCGCCGAGCGCGGCACCCGCCTCAGGGACCAACAGCGGCGTGGCGGCAACAGCGGCCAGCGCGACGCGCCCGGAGTCAAAGCAGCCATTCGCCAGCCTGACCGACACCCCGGCACCCGCCACGGCGATGTCCATCTCGTTGCGCGGGATGAAGCGCAGATAGCAGGCTCCGGAATCCGGAGACGGCGCGGGCAGGTTGAGCGACACCAAGACTTCGCGCTCGCCCAGCGCGTTCGTCCCGGGCGCAGTGCAGAAGTCCTCGACCGGGATCTCGCGCTCGCCGGCGACCGAAGCCACGCGGCAGGTGGCGCCGAGGGCTATCAGCGGCGGCACGGCATCGGCACTGGGCGAGGCGTTGCAGAGGTTGCCGCCCACCGAGGCCCGCCCTTGGATCTGCGTGCCGCCAATCATCGAGACGCTGTCGATCAGGGCCGGATACTCCCGCTGCACCGTCGGGTCGCCATAGATGCGATAGCAGGGCACGGCCGCGCCAAGTGTCAAGCCGATGCCGGGTTCGTAGCGGATCTCGTTGAGTTCGGGAACCGCCTTGACGTCGACCACGACATTGTTGGCCAAGCGCCCGGCGCGCATCTGCACCAGCAGATCCGTGCCGCCGGCCAGCGCTCGAGCACTCGCGCCATGCTTGGCGAACGCCTCCAAGCAAGCCTCCAGCGTGCTAGGGCGGTAGTAGTCAATCCAGTGCAAGAGCAGCAGCCTCCCTGGGGCTCGCGCCGCGCCGCCGTTCGAGGGCGGCGCCGGGCATCGAACCGGTTAACCATTATAGGAATGCTCCGTGACGCTTGAATTGCAGTCGCGCGAGCCGTCCGGGCGGGTCGACGCTTGACATCGCGGCGCTCGGAGTCGAAAATCGAGTTGCAGCCTCGATTGCCACAAGAAGGGCCCGCTCAATCGTCTTGGGAGTGCTGGACCATCGGTGGTGATCGGAGCGAGCGAGGTTTCCTGTGCCTGCATTCGGTCAGCCCGACGCGACAACACAGGCCGCATGGGAAACGGAGAGGCTCTTCGAGGAGCACTTCTCAAACCTGGTGCGCTATCTGCGCACTGGCGTCAGCAGCACCAACGACATCGAGGACATAGCGCAAGAGACCTTCATCCGCTTCTTTCACGCACGCAGCTATGGCGAGGAGATCGCCAATCCCAAGGGTTGGATCTACCGCGTCGGCCGGCACCTGATGCTCGACAGCCTCAAGAAGTCGCGGCCCCTGCTGCTGGACGAAGACCAGTGGAAGGATCTCGAGGCAGCACACGCCCACTCTCCCGGATGGGAAGAACAGGACCGGTCATTGCGCTTCTCGCGACTGCCATGGAACACGCTGACGGCAATGGAAAAGGAATGCCTGCTGCTGCGGGCGCAAGGGTTGGCCTTCCGCGAGGTCGCGGAGGTCTTGGATGTTTCGATCTCGACGGTGGCAAGCTATGTCGCCAGAGGGCTCAAGAAACTCCGCAAGTCGGTAGCAAAGCCTAGTGAGACACCTAAGTCCAGAAGAGCTGCTCCTCTACGCTAACGGCGAGTTGGAGGACCGCGGGCTTCGCCGGCACGTGGCGGAGTGTGTCGACTGCAAGTCGTGCTTGGTCGACATGCAGGAGAGCTTTGTCCTGACTGCAGCCGCCATCGGCGAGGCGCTGCCCGCGCCCGCCCCGCGGCCAGAGCAGTTCGCCGAGTTCCGCAAGCGCTTGGCGGCCGAGGCCCAGCTGCTCTTGCTCCACCTGTCGACCGAGGACCTGCTGGTTTCGATCGAGAACAGCCTGAGCCCGGAGCTTGAGTCGCACTTGGCGACGTGCGCCCAGTGCCAAGCTCGGGCGGCAGACCTGCATGTAAAGCTGGCCTCGATCGAGTACGAGCTGAGCCGGGAATCCGCCTTCGAGCTGCCCTTGGATCACAAGGCAGCGGCCCTGGCGACACTCCGCGGCCGCCTCGAGCAAGAGGTCGAGTCCCAACGGAGCGTCAAGACCCGAATCTGGCACTGGATGCCTCAGATTCGTCCGCCCCAGATCCCGGCGCTAACCCCCTATGCCGCCGCTTTTGCAGGCGTTTGCCTGGCAGCCTGGCTGGGCTGGAACGTGATCGGCACACCAGAACTGCCCGCGCCTGTTACCACGGCCCAGCTGACCGAAGCAGTATTGCCGCCCGCCGCCCTGACCGCGGAGGCTCCGCAGGCGGTCGAGTTAGAAGTCACGGCTCAAACAACGCCTCAAGAGCGCTTCCAATGGATCGCAGCCGAGCCACGGCAGGTCGCTCCCGCGAGCAGGCAGGCCTTGGTCGCCGGTACCGCCCCAGACGTGAGCGCTGGACCGGTGCCGAGCCACCTTGCCTTGGTCGCGCTTCCTCGCTTGGATGACCTGCCACAGCCTCCAGCGCTCTCGCCGCCGGCACTCGCAGAGGCTGCGCCGGAAGCTGCAAGCACCGCTCCCCCGACCGTCCCAGCCGACCCCGAAGTCTTGGCCGACGGCAGCTGGATGCTCATCAAGGCAGGCCTGTGGAAGGCGAACCTCGAGGCGCGCGGGACGGCCGAGTCGATTCGGTTCGCCGGCACCGTGGCGAGCGAGCGCGAGCGCTCCCGTGCGGAGAAGGCACTGCTCGCAGTCGCCGACGGCCGGCCGATTGAGTTTGACATAGCGGTGCGCGGTGCGCTCGTCCCGACCGAGGCCGTGCCGGATGCCGTTCGCGCCAGCCGCACGCGGAGTTTGGGCACCACGGTCCACAATGCGCTGCTGCAACATTACCGGGATGCGGCCAGGCGCTCGTTCCAGCCCTTGGACCGGAGCATGCTGGAGAACGAGCTGGACCTGTACGTCAGCGACGTGATGCGTCATGACGCGGACCTGCTGGCACATGTCCACGCGCTACACAACCTGCTCAGCAGCTCAGACATCGCCCAAGTCCGGGATGCGGACAGCTTCCGCCGCACGGCACGCTACCACTTAGAAGGCATCGCGCGGCACGAGGCAAGCATTCACGGCCAGCTTTCCGAAGCCCTGCCGAGGCGCTACTGGGCGTACCGCGGGGCCCGTGTCAAGGACGGCAATAGCTCTGACCTGCAAGCTGCCGGCACGGCCTTGCTACAAGATGCCCTCGCCCTCGACCAAGCACTGAGCTCGCTGTTCTTTGGCGCCAGCGACGTGCTCGACATCAGCGAGGCCAGCCCTTCCAGCGCGAGCCTGCTAGCGCGGCTCCGCCAGCGCACCCGACAGCTACGCTCTGCCATCCGGTAGCCTAAAGCTACGGTGCCCCGCCGCTTCAAGCGCGGTTGTCTACTCGCCCTCACGCTGGCGCTGCCCGTCTGCGGGCAGTCTGGCGCAGGGTTGGTCTCGGGTCACGTTTTCGCGGGGGACCAAGCACCGCTAGCCGGGGTCGAGGCCCAGCTCATCAACCTGACCAGCGCCCAGGTGCTGCGCCGCGAGACCGGCTCCGACGGGGCGTTTCAATTCGCCAATCTGATCTCGGGCCGTTACTCGCTGGCCCTTGTGCGCGACCGCTACCAAGCCTGGCGCAGCGGGCCGTTCGAAGTGCTCCCGGGAATCCCCGTCGCCTTCCCGCCGATCGTCATGCGGCGACTGTCAGCATCATCGACACGGCCGCGTTCGGGCCTCGAGGAGATGGCACTAGAGCACGGCCTCGCGCGCGAGCAGGTCGAGGCCCTGCCAATCGTGGTCGGCGCCGAAGGGCGCACGACAGTCGACAAGCTGCTGCACTTGGTGCCCGGCATCACTCCCGCCAACGCCCTTGATATCGATCCGTTCACCGGGCGCGCGGCGGCGGTCTCGGCGAACGGCTCGCGCAGCTCCTTCATCAACTACAAGCTCGACGGTGCCTCCAACAACGCCCAGAACCGCATCACGGGAGCCCAGGCCGCCACGCTAGGCCCGACTCCGGAAGCGCTGGAATCCCTGCGCGTCATCACCCACACCTATTCCGCCAGCGACGGGCGCAACGCCGGTGCCGTCGTGGACCCGCTGTTCCGCTCCGGCGACGATCAATGGCATGGCCAGCTGCGCGGCTTCGGTCGGCCCCCTTGGAACGAGTCGTTCGGATCGTTCGACGGCGCTCACGACCAAGTCAGCGGCTGGGCCGGCGGGGCACAGGCGGGCGGCCCGATCTCGCAGCGGCACGGGCTCTTCGGCTTCTTTGACGGCGAAGCCTGGCTCACCGACCGGCGGCACAACGCGCTGCGGCGCGGGCTGAGCGACAACGAGCGGAGAGGCAACTTCTTCGGCTTCGAGAACCAGCCGATCGATCCGCAAAGCGGCTTGCCGTTTCCGAACGGCAAGATTCCTGCCCACCGCCTCGACCCACTCATGCAGCACTACCTCGCCACGTTCGTTCCGCCAGCGAACCTGGAAGGCGGCTGGATGCAGTTCACCGAGGAGCTGCCGAGCCGGGGCCAAGTCGCGGTGGCCCGCATCGACCAGCGTTCGAAGACGCTCTCCCACTACTTCAGCCACTACCTTTACTCGAACCGCGTCAGGGAGCCCCCGCAGGAAGCGTTCACTGTCTCGCCGGGCACGGTCGCGGACCGGCGGCAACTGTCCAACCATACCCAGTACGCCATCACGCACACGGTGGCTCCGAACTTCGCGCAGACCCTGCGCCTAGCAATGCAGCGCCTGTCCAGCGAGCAGCACAGCGGAAACCCGCGCTACCGCGAGACTCCGGCCGAGGACTTGGGCTTCGACTACGCGGACCTCAATCCCAACTCCATCCCCAACGTGCGCCTGTGGAACGATTTCGGGCAGCTTCAACTGCATGTCGCGCCCTTTATCGACGCCGAGGACTCGGTGCAGACCACGCTGCAGCTCTCGCACGCAATGGAGTACCGCTACCGGCGCCAAGCCGTGCGGGCGGGATTGCTGATGCAGCGCGGCTCCTGGCCGTTCACCAATCGGGAGAACGCCGCGGGCAGTTTCAGCTTCCCGGTCCCTCCCGACCCGCCGGTTCGCTTCCGCGGCCAGGGCCTGCGAGACCTGCTGCTTGGCCGCCCGGGCGAATTCCGCCTGCAAACCCGCCGCAGCCTCGACCTGCAGTGGCACGAATTCGCGGCTTTCGCCGAAGGCGAGATCCGACCATGGCGGGACCTGAAGATCACCGTCGGGCTGCGCTTCGAACAGCAGCCGCCCGGAATCGACAGGCAAGACCGGCTGATGACATTCCGCGAAGGAACGCAGAGTGCCCGCTTCCCCGACTCTCCCCCGAACTTGCTGTTTCCCGGAGACACCGCTCCGGACGGCGAAGTACTACCGAGGTCGACCATCGAGACCCTCGGACGAAACTTCTCGCCGCGCGTCGGCCTCGCCTTCTCGCCCTCGTGGCAGGGGCGGGCGGCGCGCTGGGTGCTGGGGGAATCGGGCCGCTCGGTGTTCCGGGGGGCGTACGGGGTCTTCTTCGACCACGGCACGTTCGCGGGCTCGAGCGCGGCGGCGCTGTTCCAAGCCACCTATCCGCCGTTCAGCCAGGACAACCGCTACACCCTGCGCGAGCCGACGGGCATGTTCCAAACGCCCGGCCGGGTCATCGGAGACCCCGCCTTGACCACCATCCGCTCGCCGCTGGTGCGCTATCCGATCCTAGTCTTCGATCCGCGCTTCGAGAACGCCCGGGCCGAGCACTGGAATCTCAGCTGGCAGCGCCTGCTGCCCTGGCGGGTCTTCTTGAGCGGAACCTATCTGGGCACCCGCTCCTCGCGCCTGCAGCAGCAGCGCGAGCTGAACGGGTTCGTGCGCAATCCTCTGCACGGCTTCGGATTCGTGCGCTACATGCGACGCTTTTCCCGCTTCGACAACATCCGCTCGTTCGAAAGCTCGGGGACCGCGCGCTACCGTGCCGTCCAGCTGCGCGCCAACCGCTACCTGCACCGCGGCCTCGCGCTGGACGTGGGATACACGTGGAGCCAGTCGTTCGACAACGGCAGCACGGTGTTCGGCGACGAGCTGGTCGGAGAGGCCTGGACCTTCTCCGACTTCGACAGGCGGCACTCGCTGAATGCGATCTGGCTCTACGAGCTGCGCCTGCCGCGGCGCTGGACCGACCGCGTCCGCTGGGCTGGAGGGTGGACGGTAAGCGGCATCTGGCGCTGGCGCTCCGGGCTGCCGCTGGATATTCGCCAGACCGAAGACCCCAGCTATACCTTCGAGCAGGTGGGCAGGCCCGACCGCATCGGCGCCTTCACTCAGTTCGACGCGAACGAGATCCGAAGCTACGCGCTGGTCGGGGACCGCAAGGTCACGGGGCACTTCGCGTTCGACCCGACGGCGTTCCGGGCGGTGCGCCCGACAAGCTTCGAAGAAGTGCGGCAGGGCAGCTCGCGGCGCAACGAATACCGCATGGCGGGCTTCCAGCAGTGGGACCTCCGCATCTCCCGACTGTTCCAAGCGGCCGAACAGGTCTCTGTGGAACTAGGCTTCGACCTGCTTAATGCCTTCGGCAATCGGAACTGGGCCGAACCGTTCGGAAACATCGACCACGTCTACTTCGGGGTCGCCCGCATGTCCGGCCTGGGCCGCACGTCCCAAGCAGCCCTGCGACTACGCTTCTAGGTCCGCGAACTGGTGGACCGCCGAGTGCAAGTCGACGCTTGCCAGCACCCGCTCCACGTGCTCGCAACTCGCCGGCGACGGGCGGGTCATCGGCAGCCGGTAGCGCGCTTCGTCCAACACGCCCATGAGTTCCAAGGCCACCTTGACCGGTCCCGGACTGGTCTCGCAGAAGTTGGCATCCATCAATGGCAGGTAGCGGCGGTGGATGGCAAGGGCCTCCGCAAAGTCTCCGTTGAGCGCGTTGTCACACAGCGCCGCCATCTGGCCGGGGATCTCGTTCGATACCACCGAGATCACGCCAGAGCCACCCAGTGACATCAGCGGGAGCGTGACGGAGTCATCGCCCGATAGGACGGAGAACTCGCGGGGCACCTGCTGGCAGACCTGCGCCATTTGCCCGATGTCTCCGGAGGCCTCCTTGACGGCAACGATCGTGTCAATGGCGGCCAACCGGCACAATAGGTCGGGCTTGATATTGCAGCAAGTCCGGCCGGGCACGTTGTAGACGATGATCGGCAGGCCGCTGGCGGCGGCGAGCGCGGAATAGTGCTGGAACAGGCCGTCCGGGGTCGGCTTGTTGTAGTACGGCGTGACCGAGAGCAGGCCTTGCACGCCGAGGGCGTCCAAGTCCTTTGCGAGGGCACAGATCGATGCGGTGTGGTAGCCGCCGCAGCCGGCCACGACCGGAACATCCCCCGCCTCTTCCAACGTGATCTCGACGAGTCTGAGGTGCTCGGCCTTCGAAAGCGTGGGGCTTTCGCCAGTGGTGCCGCCCGGCACCAAGAAATGCACCCCCGCGGCCACTTGGCGGCGCACCAGCGTGCGGAGCACCGGCTCGTCGAGCGAGCCGTCCACCGCGAAGGGGGTGATCAGAGCGGTACCGCAACCCTTGAACATCGTGCCCTCCTAGCCGATCAGCTTCATTATTCTCGCACGCTGGCGGCGCTTGCTAGGATGCATGCGTGCGTTTGTCCGGTGCCGCTCTGCTGTTGGCGCTCGCAGGCACGGCTGCGAGCGCAACGGCCCAGATCGACGCGGATCGCCCCTATCGCGGACGGGACGCGGTCACCCTTGCGAGCTCCGAGATCGAACTGGTCGTGCTCAAGCATGGCGGGGCGTTCGCTTCGCTGACTCTGGCCTCCGACTCAGAACGCTTGAACCCGATGTGGGACTCCCTGCGGGCCGACCGAGAGCAAGGGAGGCAAGAGCGGAGCACCGGCGCGGTCGGGCATTTCGTCTGCGTGGATGGGTTCGGCCAGCCGTCCGAGCAGGAGCGGGCGGCCGGAATGGAGGGCCACGGCGAGGCGCACCGCTTGGAATGGAAGACAGAATTCGCCGGTATGGAGGGTGGCGTGATGGTGCTCAGGCAGTCTGTCAGTCTGCCGCGCGTGCGCGAAGCGTTGCGCCGCGAGCTGCGCCTGCCGTCGCACGAGAGCGTCGTGTACGTGCGGTCGGACTTGGAAAGCTTGCTGAGCTTCGACCGCCCTGTGAACTGGGCCGAGCATGCGACGATCGGCTCGCCCTTCCTGGAGCGCGGCGTGACGGTCGTCGACATCTCCCCCAATCGCGCCATTACGCGCCCCCGGGAAGGGGCCACGCGGGCGGGCCTGGCCCACCGCTTGGCCAGCAACGCCGAATTTGCCTGGCCGATGGCACCGACCAGGGCGGGCGGGCTGGTCGATCTCCGCGCGGCACCACTGGAGTCCCACTCGCTGGACCACACGGCGCATCGGATGGACCCCGACGCGGAATGGGCTTTCGTGACCGCGCTGCACCCGGTCAAGCGGCTGCTGCTGGGATATCTGTTTCGCCCCAGCGAGTTCGCGTGGCTCCAGACTTGGGAGTCCTACCCGCAAGATCGCATGCTGGCTCGCGGCCTGGAATTCGCCACTCAAGCGTTCGACCTGCCGCGCCGTCAAGTGGTGTCCCAAGGCCGGATCTTCGGCACCAGCCTGTACCGCTGGCTGCCAGCCCGGACCACTATCTCAGCCGGATACCTGATGTTCTTGACGCGCACGCCGGAGGGATTTCTGGGTGTTGACGGAATTGACTGGGTCGACGGAGTGCTGCGCATCCGGGACGGGCGATCCGGCCAAGTGATCGAGCTGCAGGCTGGCGGAGAGCTGGCTGAGTGACCCGGAAACGCGGCTCTCGCGGCTGAATATCTTATCCGGGGATTGAGGATTCTTCCAGTGCCATGTCGGGTTTACATGCGCATGCTATACTTTCAGTAAGGCCATCGAACAATGGGCGAAAATCGATACGGCCTGACGGTGCCTGAATCCGTTTCAAATCACGATCTGAAGAAGATCGCTTGGGAGTTTGCCCGCAACAAAGGAAATCTTGTCAAGCTCCCTAAAATCCTAGGCCTTTCTGACGAGCGCTGGAAGGAGTTTCTCCAGTGGCTCGAGGACCGAAGCGCGCCTAGGCAGCCCGACCGGCGGTACCCGATCCTGATTCCCGAAACAAGTCCGACTTCCTATATTTCGTTCAAGCGTGCCCTCAACCTCCATCTTCCGGGCGAATTGACTGGGGACTGGCATTTTGACGTGAGCTTCTTCGGCTATCCCGAGCGCTCGTACGCTCCGCTGGCAGGCCCCGATGGCTTGGTGGACACCACACGCACTCTAGGCTCGCGCGGGGTGCGAGATATGGGCCGTGTGATCGCGGTCCACGGCATCAAGCCATACGACGGCCCCGTATGGGTGGCCAATCACTACCGGGCAATTGCTGATATAGCAATGGACAGGATTTGCAGCGGGCACTGGGAGGCTGCAACGTTCCCGGCCCACCAGATCGACGAATGGCTGTGGTCCGAAGAGGACTTCGACATTCTGGTCGAGGACTATTTGAAGCCAATGCGCCAACAGATCCAGGGACGTCGCAGGGAGGCATACGACGAATGGCTGACGACAGTCGTGTACGGCGCGGATTACGACTGAACCCGCACCAAGAGCTTCACGAGCGATTGATGTGGGCCGTCCTAGAACGGGTTCAGGACCTAGACATGGTTCTGAAGGGAGGCACCGCACTCGCTTTCACGCGCGGTCTCAATCGCCATTCCACGGATCTGGACTTCGATTCGGACCGACCTGTCG
Source organism: Terriglobia bacterium (assembly GCA_009841225.1). Taxonomy (GTDB): domain Bacteria; phylum Acidobacteriota; class Terriglobia; order Bryobacterales; family UBA6623; genus VXMF01. The sequence goes on from VXMF01000013.1 coordinate 105,281, forward strand.
AACTCCGGGACCGCATCGATAGTGCCGCGCAGACTTTGGGAGTGAATCTCGGACAGGTCGAACGCATGGATCGCGCAAACCGTCAGCGATTCCGTGCTCCTTATCCGAAACTCACGGGAGAGCAGGACAGATTCTTCAAAGTCAACGTCCGATACGCGAAGCCCCTGAGAGCCGAAGACATCGAAGTCATCGGCGGGGTCCGATCGTATAAGGTGCCCGTCCTGTTCGATCAAAAATTGGCTGCGACCGCGAGTAGGATCGAGCCTCGCGATCTGTTCGATCTCGCATTCATCTTGGAACAGTACGGCGACAGCCTGCGGGACGATCAGATTCGGAGGGCAGAGGCATTCACTGAGGACTTTGACCGGCTAGAAGAGCGATACAAGGAGAGGTTCGAGCGGGATGAAGTCTTGAGAGACCTCTCGGACGTTGAAGACACAGTGCTCCGGTTTCGGTACGCAACAACTGACCAGCGAGATCTCCGGTGGCCGCAAGTCCAGGAGCAAGGTATCCCGATTCCCAGGGAAGTCCTCAACACGGTCTATGCCATCCAGAGTCGGCTGCGTAGGGCCTCAAGAACGGGAGCCGAGCCGCAGAGTCCCAGCCAAGGTGTCGACCACTACTTGCTTCGTTCGGTGCGGGGTGTAGACCGCGAGCGTGCTCGTGCGAACGACGTGGACCTCGACTGGTCGATTTCTCGGTGACTGTCCGCTCGTCGGGCGATCGTCATCTCTGATCGCCGATCATAATTCCTACCGCCTCGCCAAGCCTCGGCCTGCCCCAATCGCTAAACTGCGGATTCCAGCTTCGGCAACTTGGACCAGCTAGCGGAAAGGAACGCCAAGCCGAACGATACGTGTGGCCGCGGTAGTCGCGAACAAGGATCGAGCCACTGAATGACGCTGCTCTGCACTCTCAGCACCGGAGTACTCATGCGACGCAACCCTCGCCAACCGGCTCCAGCCTAACCTTGGAAGAACCATTGCCGATGCTTGAATACCGCTGCCAAGCCTGCGGGGCCCAACTATTGGTCCGCGTCCCGTTCAAGGGCCGCCTTGTCTGGACGATCTCCGCAAGCGATCCCGACTTCAGCTCCACGTTCCCCGCGCCCCAGGGCGAGTACGGTGCGGCCAAGCTGGTGTGCTCGGCCGACCCCTTGCACGACACCGGCTTCCACCTCGTCGATGGCAGCGTGGAGCGAAACCTAGCGTCCAAGGCTTGGGACTGAGGCCCCCCGTCAGTCTCCCGCGGCCATGTTGCCGATGGTGGCCGAGTCGCTGCGGAAGCGCAGGACGGCCTCGACCAACAACCACACGCTCAGCACGAAGATCGAGGCAGCCACGCCCCACAGCAACAACTGCTGGTTAGCCCAGTACTTGCGAATGTCGATCACCATGGCAACGATGGTCACCGTCAGCATGAACGCCATCGGAGCGAGCGTGTAGACGAAATTGCGCCCCTTCTGGCGCAAGTAGATCGTCACCGCCAGCAGGGTCAGTGCCCCAAGCACTTGGTTGGTGCTGCCGAAGAGGCTCCACAGCGCCAGCCCGACCGGTTGTCCTTCCACTTCGTAGAAGGCGAAGAATCCGATCAAGACTACGGCGAGGGTCGAGGCGACATAGCGCTGGCCCAAGGCCGGCACCTTGATCGACTGCGAGATCTCCTCGATGTTGTAGCGCAGCAGACGCGTGCCGGAATCGAGCGAGGTCAGAGCGAACGAGACCGCCACCAGGGCGATGAAGGCTTGGGCGAGTTCGACGGGAAGCCCGAGGGAGCTCAAGAACATGGCCGTGCCGTCGATGAACGCCTTCATCTTCTCGGCCAATCCGCTGGCCGTGCTCCAGCTCGAGTAGTGCTCGGCCCAGCTCTCTGCGGAGCGGAAGCCGGCCGTGCACGCGAGCACGGCCAGCAGCCCCAGCAGCGATTCGCCTACCATGCCGCCGTATCCGATAGGCAGGGCATCGGTCTCCTTGTCAATCTGCTTGGAGGTTGTCCCGGAGGACACCAAGCCATGGAAGCCGGAGATGGCGCCGCAGGCGATCACGATGAACACGAACGGAAAGATGGGCGGAGCGTCGCTCGGCTGCGTGTCGAGGACAGGTGCCGCGAAGTCCGGCCGCAGCACGAACAGCCCGACATACGACGCGCCCAGGCCGAGGTACAGCAGCCACGAGTTGAGGTAGTCGCGTGGCTGCAGCAGCGACCACACGGGCAGGGTGGATGCCGCGAACGCATACACGAGCAGGATCAGGATCCAGATCTCGCTACTGAGGTCCGGCCGTCCGATGGCCAGCCCTACCCCGATTGACACCAACATCAGCAGGAAGCCAACCACGGTCAGGCGAATGACGGACACCCCGCGCTTGTACACCAGCCAGCCGATCACCATGGCGATAGCGATCAGGGAGAAGGTGGGGAACACGGACTCGGGATAGAACTCCGCCGTGAACAGGCCCGAAACCGTGCGTACGAACACGCCCATGACCAAGCAGATCAAGAACAGAATGATCAACAAGAAGATTCCCTTGGCACGGCGTCCGATCAGGTCCTCGGCCACCTTGCCGATACTCATTCCCCGGTGGCGCATCGAAATGACCAGCGCCCCGAAGTCATGCACGGCGCCGATGAAGAGCGTGCCCAGGACAACCCAGAGCATGCCGGGCAGCCAGCCCCAAATCACGGCGATGGCCGGGCCGAGCATCGGAGCCAGACCGGCAATCGAGGCATAGTGGTGGCCGAACAGCACCATGCGGCGGCAGGGCACGTAGTCGACGCCGTCCTTCATCGAGTGCGCCGGCGTGGCGACGCTCGGGTCGAGCTGAAAGATGCGCGAGCCCAAGTGGCGAGCGTAGAAGCGGTAGACCACCGCGTAGACAATGAAGCAGCAAATGGCCGCAAGTGCAGGTTGCATGGAATCCCCTGTTGCCCGACGAGGCTCAGAGTATGATACCGCCACTAGGCAAGCAGCGCGGGAGCGGGAGCGCGGATCGCGCCACCCCTAGCGGGCGACGGGAGGGACCCGACTGAACGCGATGCTGCCCACACGCGTCTGATACATAGAGATGACACGGCAAGACCATAGAATGGAGGCAGGAGGACGAAGCATGGAGCGACAGCGCCGAAATCGCGGATTCTCTCTGATCGAACTCCTCATCGTGATCGCGATCATCCTGATCATCAGCGCCATCGCGATCCCACGCATCACCAGCACCAAGCGCATGGCGAACGAACTTGCGGCAATTCGTTCCTGCCAAGCCATCAATACGGCCCAGATCCAGTACTTCGCGCAGTACGGCCGCTACGCCGCATCGCTAATCGAGCTCGGCCCCGTGCCGGGAGGGGGGCAGCCAACGCCGGACGCGGCGAACCTGATGGACGAGAACCTAGTGGACGGCATCCATCTGGGGTACGCCTTCTCGATGATCGGAACGCCCGCCGGCTATTCGCTCAACGCTGATCCGCAATCGCCGGATTCGGGCAGCCGCACTTTCTATACCGATCACAGCACGACCGTTCGCTATCGCTTTGGCACCGAGCCGGCGACCGAGAACGATCCCCCGATCGAGTGAGCGGCGGCCACCGCTGAAGCGCGCGGCGATGGCAAGCAGACTGGAGGCCCGGCTCGCTGACGGCAGCGCCCGAGCCGGCGTTGTTGGGCTGGGCTATGCCGGCCTGCCGCTTGCAGTTGAGGTGGCCCGCGCCGGATTCTCAGTCGTCGGCATCGACACTGCCTCCGAAACCGTCCGAGAGATCAATTCCGGCCGCTGCAGCGTGCCGGATGTCGACGTGCACTTGCTCGCGGAACTGGTGCAATCGGGGCAACTGCGAGCCAGTTCGGAATGCTCGGAACTCGCCGCCTGCGATGCGGTCTCGATCTGCGTGCCGACTCCGCTGCGCAAGACCAAGGATCCCGATCTTACCTGCGTGCTGGAGGCTTCCAACGCTCTAGCGAAGCACCTGCAGCCCGGCATGCTCGTAGTCTTGGAATCGACAACCTACCCTGGGACCACCGAGGAGGCGGTGCTTCCGATCTTGGCGGAGAGCGGCCTGCGCGTGGGCACGGATTTCTTCCTGTGCTACTCGCCGGAGCGCGTGGACCCCGCCAATCCCGATCACCGCACGAAAGACATCCCCAAGATCATCGGGGGCGTGACGCCCGAGTGCCTGCAGATGGGGCGGGCCTTCTACGGCAGGGTCATGGACACGCTCGTGCCGGTGTCATCCACCCTGGCCGCCGAGACCGCCAAGCTGCTCGAAAACACGTTCCGCATGGTGAACATCGGGCTGGCTAACGAGACCGCCGTCCTGTGCAGCCGCATGGGCATCGACGTGTGGGAGGTCATCGAAGCGGCTGCTACCAAGCCGTTCGGGTTCATGCCCTTCTATCCCGGCCCGGGCCTGGGCGGACACTGCGTCCCGGTCGACCCGCACTTGCTGTCTTGGAAGTCCAAGCAGGCCGGATACGAACCACGGCTGATCCGGCTTGCATCGGAGATCAACGGCGAAATGCCACGCCACGTCGTGGAACGGGTCCAAGCGGCGCTCAACGACGCAGGCAAGCCGGTCAGGGGCAGTCAGATCCACTTGGTCGGAGTGGCCTACAAGCGCAACGTAGGCGACACCCGCGAATCCCCCGCCCTCGACATCGCGGCGTTGCTGTCGAGCATGGGCGCCGGAATCACATTCAGCGACCCCCATGTCGCCAAGTTGCGCGTCGGTTCGCTGGCTCTCGACCGCAGCGACTTGATCCGCTCCGCCGGCGAGGCTGATATCGCGGTCATCCTAGCGGATCACGATGGCGTGGACTACCATCGCCTGCTGGAGGTGGCGCCGCTGATCCTGGATACTCGCAATGCGCTCAGCGGCACTTCGGCACCACACCTGCTGCGGCTCTGAAGGCACGGGATCAGCGCATGCCGACATACCTTGTCACCGGCGCGGCGGGCTTCATCGGCCATTGGCTCGCGGCACGGCTGCTAGACGCTGGCGCAGAGGTCGTCGGGCTCGACAACCTCAACGACGCCTACGACCCTGTCATCAAGCACTGGCGGCTCGCTCAGCTCGAGCGCCGCGCCGGATTCCGCTTCGTTCGCGCGGACGTCACCGATCGCAGTTGCCTAGACGCCGAGTTCAAGCGCGCCCGCTTCGCCGCCGTCTTCCATCTGGCTGCGCGCGCCGGGGCACCCCAAAGCGTTGCGCGGCCGGGCGTCTACGTCAGCGCAAACGCCATGGGCACGCAGCAGGTGTTGGACGCATGCAGCGAACACGGGGTGGAAAAGCTCGTGCTGGCATCGACTTCGAGCGTCTATGGGGCCAGCAAGCAGCTCCCGCTCCACGAACACAGCGACACTGGGCGGCCCCGCTCGCCGTATGCGGCTTCCAAGCTGGCCGCCGAGGCGCTGGCCCATGCCCACCACCACGTGCACGGCCTCGACGTGACGGTACTGCGCTACTTCACCGTGTACGGTCCGGCCGGGCGGCCTGACATGAGCCTATTCCGTTTCATTCGCTGGATCCGAGAGGGCCAGCCGATCACCCTGCATGGCGATGGCAGCCAGTCGCGCGATTTCACGTACGTCGCGGACATCGCGCGCGGCACTGCGGCGGCTGAGGCCGCGACAGGCTTCGAGGTGATCAATCTCGGTTCGAACGTCCCCGTAGCGCTGAGCGACGCATTGCGCCTGATCGAAGAGTGCTTGGGACGCAAGGCCCTCATCCGGCGCACAGCGGTGCCGCGCGTGGACGTGCCAGCCACGTGGGCAGACATTGGCAAGGCTCGGCAACTGCTTGGCTGGCGGCCCGAAACCTCGCTGCGAACGGGCATCGAAGAGATGGTTCGCTGGTACGAGGACAACCGCGACTGGGCCTGCCGACTGGCACTGCCTTGAGCCGCGCTCAACGGCAGTCGAGAGGGTCGAGAACCCGGCCGCGAGCGGCGCCAAGTTGTGGCTCGACGACGCGTTCCAGCGCGCTGGGAAGTCCGAGGTGTTGATAAACTGAGAACTCAGGGTGTCGCGGGACCGGTGGCTTGATTTGCACCGTGACCGCAATGAATAGTGAATTGCAACGGTGGCACGCAATTTCCTCACGGTAGTGGTTGCGGCCTCGGTGGCGTTGTGTGCCGGTCCGGGACGGGCGCAGGATGGTTCTTGGGACGAGTCCATCCGCTCGGCCCGGCAGGCCCTCGCAACCAAGGAGTTTGACCAAGCGGCCCGCCTGCTGCGGCGGGCGCGCGAGGAGGCACGCGGCTTCTCCCAGAACGACCCTCGACGGGTGGTGCCGCTGATGGAGCTGGCGAAGCTGCACTTGAGCCGGGGCGACTACGCGGTGCCAGAGCAGCTCTATCGCGAGGCAGACGAGATCGGGCGGCTGGCGTGGGGCTCGGAGAGCCTAGAGTACGCGTCTTTGCTCAATGACATCGGGCGCTACTATCACCTGCGCGTCAAGTACACGGAAGCGGAGAACTTCTACAAGCTGGCGTTCGCCACCCGAACACGCCTGCTCGGCCGCGATCACGCCGATGTCGCTGCAGTCGTGAACAATCTCGCGGTGCTCTACGAGAACCAAGTTCTCTACGCAAAGGCCGAGTCCTACTACCGCACGGCGCTCGAGATCCGCGCGAAGAGCCTCGGCGAGGATCATCCGGACACGATCATGACGCTGGACCACCTAGCCCGGCTGCTGCACAAGCTGTCGCGACCGACCGACGCAGCGGAGTTCGAGGAGCGTGCCCTCGAACTCCGCCGCGAGCAGTCGACTCCGGCGAACCCGGCGGACTTGGGGACGCTAGCGGGGGGCGCCGGTGTTCAGCCAGCCGTGTTGATCGAGCGCACCGAGCCCGACTACACCGACGAAGCCCGGATCGCGAATCACGAAGGCAGCGTGTTGCTTCAGGTCGATGTGGACGAGGACGGAGTGCCTGCCAATATCGTCGTCCTGCGCTACCTAGGCCTCGGCCTTGATGACAAGGCTGTCGAAGCCGTGCAGCAGTGGCGTTTCCGTCCAGCTCGCAGCGGAGGCCGCAGGGTGCCGTCACGGCTGCGATTGGAGATCGCGTTCCGCCTGATCTAGTCAGTTCCCTCGATCCAGGTATCGCCCGATCTGCGCAATCCGTATATGGTGGGTGCCTGAGTCAAGTGCATGCCCAAATGATCTAATTCTATTGAATATTTAGCAAAATCATTAAATTTACTGTACAGTAAAGATAGGAATCAGATGATCTATTCAGACGTTACGGAACGACAGCTCCTCGATCAGTTCATCGGAGCCCTAAACGAACTGCCCGAGGTGCAAGCTACGTTGGATCCACCCATACATTTCGATGGTCCAGCTCGGCAGTATGACGCCCAAGTTGAACTCCTAGTGAATGGGAAGACAGCCACCCTGCTGATAGAGGTGAAGAAGGTCCTCTATCCTCGCGACACACGACAGGCGCTTTGGCAGTTCCACGAATTCTCACGCAGATGGCAGCAATTCTCCGAACGACGGGAACCCGTATCATTCTTGGTCGCCCAATCAATTTCACCTGGAGCGAAAGACCTGCTGAGGGACGAGCGCGTGGGCTACTACGACAGTGGCGGCAGTCTGTTTCTGCCTGCAGAGGACATCTACGTCTACGTGGACAAGCCGCCGCCAAAAGACTTGTCGAAATCCGTACGATCCTTGTTCCTACGTCGTCGCGCGCAAGTGCTGCACACGCTCCTGATCCGGCATGGCGAGTGGCTCGGAGTCAAAGAGACAGCGGTGCAGGCACAGGTCTCGCCCGCGACTGCCTCGCAGGTGCTAACGAGATTGGAGAGGCTTGATTGGGTGGTATCGCGCGGACGGGGGCCAAACAAGGTACGCCATCTACGAGAGCCTGGAGCTTTGCTGGATGAATGGGCCAAGCAACTAGCAGTGCTGCGGCCCCTTGCATTGCGGCGTTACTTTGTGCCCTCGCTACGTGCGGAGGGACTGATCCAGAAGTTCGCCGAGGCCTGCACCGCAAATATGGCCGAATACGCGATCACCCATGAAGCGGCAGGACAACGATACGCGCCCTTCCTTTCGGCCATATCCCAAGTCCGTTGCCGGCTGATGCTCGGTGCCGCAGCAGATAGGGTAATGGCCGGACTCAATGCCCGCATCGTGGACGACGGGGCGAACCTTGTGGTCATCGATGTCAAGTCATCTGGCGAGTTGCTGTTTCGTGATCTGATCGACGGTATTTGGCTAGCGAGTCCCGTCCAAGTCTATCTGGACCTCATGCTCGGTGAGGGCCGCGCAATGGAAATGGCGAAACACCTACGCCAAGAAAGGATCGGATTCTAATGGCGAAGCCCGCAACCTTGGACGGTTACACCGATCCGTACACGGTCGATTGCGAGCGCGTTCTCATAACGTTGCTGCGCGGACTTGGCCCTTGGAAGGAGTCAGTGTTCCTAGTTGGTGGATTGACGCCAAGGTACCTCGTGGCAGCTGGGCCACCGGCTGTTCCGCCGCACGCCGGGACGCTCGACGTGGATATCGTGATCGACTTGCAGATTCTGGCTGACACGGATGCCTATCGCACGCTTGAGGACAACCTACGAAGGATGAGGTTCGAGCCGTTCACGAACGATGAAGGAAAGAGGGTCTTGTGGCGGTGGAAGACCCGCACGGAACATGGCGCATTGATGGTGCTCGAACTACTCGCCGACGCGCCCGAGATCACCGGCGGTAGAGTTCAGCCGCTGCCCACGAAGGGGACCATCTCCGCCCTGAACATCCCGCACGCGTCCATGGTCTTCGAACTGCACCAGATCACTGAGATTCGGGCGGAGCTCCTTAACGACGCAGGGGTCGCCGTCGAACGAGTGAGACATGCCGATTTGGTGAGCTTTACTTGCTTGAAGGCGTTAGCCTTCGATCAGCGCTTCGAGCGCAAGGACGCGCATGACTTGGTCTATTGCATTGAGCACGCGCCGGGGGGCCTTGACGACGCTGCCAAGATGTTCCGCAACGCGTTGAAAGGCAGTCACCGAGCAGTGATTCGGGACTCGTTGACGATTCTTCGTAATCGCTTCCTGCGGGACGGAACGCTGTCCGGCCAGCCGCCGACGGCCTCTATGATCGGATCTATTCGGATGTGTCGTAGTCAAATTCGTCGCCAAAGAAGGTCCACTCTTCGAGCCAGTTCTCGTCGCCGAAGGCACCGATGAACTGCGCGCTCGTGTCAAGCGAGCCTGTGCCGGGCGGCGTGGCAGCGTTGCCAATCAGGAGGGCCGGCGAGCCGAGCATCGGGCGCGGGTCGGGGTTTGCCTCGTAGCGCACGTTGACCAGCATCGGAGCGACGTCCATGTACTCCACGGACGATGCGACACCACCCGCAATCTGGTCGTCGCCCGTTTCGCCGCCATTGGCGTAGATGATTGCGTTCTTGATGCTGCTCGTGCCGTCACTGAACAGTGATGGCGAGTTGTCGCGCACATCCAGTGCGTCACCGCCGAAGCCAGTCAGCAGGACGTTGCGGGCCGTGATCGCAGTGCCGACGCGAATCCGCATGCCGTCGCCGGAACTCGAGTTCTCGTCTTGGGCCAAACCGCCCACGAGCGTGACGTTGTAGAGATGTGGATGGGAGCGCGGCGTGCGGTCGAAGCCTTGGCTGTCGTTGTCGGCCTCGATACCGTTGTCAGCCAGCGGATCCTGCTGGATGAACACATACTGTGCAGTGCCCTGCCAGCCGAACGCCCAGTCGAGCGAATCGTCCTTCGAGCCGCTAGAGACGCAGTACATGCAAGCGGCAGTGCCGCCGAAGAACTCGATGCCGTCGTCCTCGGCCTCGTGCGCCTGGATGTGGTCGATCACCGTGCCGGCACCTACGCCGTGGAAACCGAAGGCGTTGGGCTGGGTCTCGGGGTTGAAGTCAACGCCGGCGAACTCGACCCGCACGTACCGCAACACGCCGCTGGAGTCCATCGGATCGTCACCGCCGTATGCCGGCCGTGTCTCGGGGATCACGCCCTCGGCGAGGCCCGTGCCGCGAGTCATCGGGGCATTGCCCAAGATGATCAGGCCCGCCCAACAGCCCGATTCGCGCTGGCCGACCGCTGCATCGCAGGTCATGACAATGGGCGCCTCGCGACGGCCCTCGGCCATGATCTTGCCGCCCTTTTCCACGACAATCACGGCATTCTGGCCGCTCGCCTGGATCAGCGTGCCAGCTTCGATGGTCAGCGTGGCGCCAGAGTTGACGAAGACCTGGTGGCGGACCCGGTAAATGGTGTCGTTGGTCCACGTGGTGTCGGTCGAAATCTCGGTGTTGGTGCCGTCAAAGCCGAGCTCTACGGGCGATTGCTGCGAGACTACGAACTTGCCGTAGACCTTCTTCACCACCTGAGTGCCGTCGGAACTGCGCAGCTCGCCAACCCACTGCCACAGGCCGGGCTCCGGCACCGCGCCCTGCCAGATGCGGCTCTGATCCCTGGCGGTCACCGCAACGGCCATGGCACTGTCGACAGTCTGTCCCGCCGAGTCCACCACGCTGTCGGTCAGCGCTGCACCGGCCGTCAGCGGCAGGTACTGGCGCTCGCCGGTTTCGATATTCTCGCGGTAGACGAAGCACGTGTAGGCATTCGCGTCGCCCATCGGATCAAGGGTCAGGTACACGTTCATCTGCTCGGCCGTCGAATAGCCGAGCTTGTCAGTCCAGATCATCGCCTTCATCGCCGTCGGCGATAGCGGTCCGCTCGTCGCGGGATCGTCCATCGTCGCGGCATCGTCCGAGGTTTGGGCCGCCGCGACGAACGGCATGGCAAGGAGCGAGATCGCCAACAGGCGCCCAATCCAGTTGCGTGTCATTCCGTGTTCTCCTTAAGGTGTATTTGGTTCAGCTCGCCGACCCCAGCCGCGCTCGCAGCGGTGCCGCCAAGCCGTCGAACGACTGCGGCGCACGCTTCTGCCGATATCCAAGAAATCGCGCGAAATCACGAGCCGCAACGCAAGGCCTTGCGCCGGTGCCCCAGCCGCTCAACCTAGAATCCAAGGCTAGCCACGCCGTGTTACCCGCATGCAACAAGTCCGTTAAAAGTTCGTGAAGGCAGACGGCCGCGCCTCCAGCCGGCCGGTCGACCGGATTGCGTGACAATAGGGGGTTCGGACACTTGCATGCTCTCATCCCGCGACCTACTAGAACGCAACGACCCTGACATTTTTTCGGCGCTGACCGGCGAGGAGACGCGCCAGGCCTCCGGCGTCGAGATGATCCCGTCCGAGAACTACACCTACCCGGAAGTGCTGACCACGCTCGGCTCCGTGTTCACCAACAAGTACTCCGAGGGCTACCCCGGCCGTCGCTACTACGGAGGGCAGGAGTTTACCGATTCCATCGAGCGCCTGGCGCGCGAGCGCGCCAAGCAACTGTTCCGCTGCGACCATGCCAACGTCCAGCCGCTCTCCGGCGCCCCGATGAACGCCGCCGCGTATCTCGCGCTGCTGCAGCCGGGCGACACCGTGATGGGCATGGACCTGTCCCACGGCGGCCACCTCACCCACGGCGCGCCGGTGTCTCACATGGGGCGCCTGTTCGACTGGATCCGCTACAAGACCGATCCTGATTCCGAGGGCCGCATCGATTTCGACGAGCTGCGCCAGGCCGCGCTGGAACGCCGGCCCAAGATGATTGTCTGCGGCTACTCCTCGTACCCGAGGGACTACGACTACAGGCCGTTCAAGGACATCGCCGACGAGGTCGGCGCACTGACCCTTGCCGACGTGTCCCACATCGGCGGTCTGATCGCAGGAGAGGCGCTGGCCAACCCGTTCGATGCCGGATTCGACCTCGTCACCACCACCACCCACAAGTCGATGCGCGGCCCGCGCGGGGGCATGATCCTGTGCCGCGAAGAGTTCCGCAAGGCCATCGACCAGTCCGTCTTTCCCGGGCTGCAGGGGGGGCCGCACATGAATCAGGTGGCCGCCACCGCGGTCGCGCTCGGCAAGGCCCAGCAACCCGAGTTCAAGCGATATTGCCAGCATGTGCTCGCGAACGCCCGAGCGCTGGCCCGGGCCCTGCTTGACGGGGGAGCGGAACTAGTCACCGGCGGCACGGCCAACCACATGATGGTCGTGGACTGCGTGCGCAGCTTCGGCATCGACGGCCGAGTGGCCGAGAACGCCCTGGACGAGATCGCGGTCACCTGCAACAAGCAGGTCGTTCCCGACGACCCGAACCCGCCGCTGCGCCCCAGCGGAATCCGCCTCGGCACGCCGGCGGCGACGACCCGGGGAATGGGCGAATCCGAGATGGAGGCATTGGGCGGCTTCATGCTCGAGGCCTTGCGGAAGCCCGACGACGAGGCCGGCCTTCGGAAGCTCAAGGACGAGGTGCAGGCGCTGTGCGCGGCCTTTCCCGTTCCCGGCATCCCAAGCTAGAGCGAACTTGATCCGCTACGCTTGAAACGCGGCCCGCCACGATCTGGCGGACGGGCAACGGCCACTCCCGGCAGAGGTGCGATGGATTCCGAGCAAGCACGCACGCCAAGCGCTTCGCGCTGGGCCTGGGTCGCGCCGATCGCCACGGTGTTCGTGTCGAGCCTGTGCATCATGGTGCTCGAACTCGTGGCGGGCCGGCTCATCGCCCGCCACGTCGGAAGCTCGCTTTACACCTGGACCTCAGTCATAGGCATCGTCCTGTCCGGAATCGCTGCCGGCAACTACATCGGCGGACGGCTGGCGGACCGGTTCCCTCCCAAGGAGACGCTCAGCCTGATCTTCTTGGTCGCCTCGGCCAACTGCCTGCTGATCCCGGTCCTCAACAACCGCATTGGCGGCATGGAGTTCCTGCGCGAGCTCGAATGGCCGGTCCGGATCGCGCTGCACGTCTTCCTGGTGTTCTTCGCCCCGTCGTGCCTGCTGGGCATGATCAGCCCATCGGCCGCCAAGATGGCCATCGTGCTGGGGCAGCAGCTGGGCCGCACGATCGGCAACGTCTACTCGTGGGGCGCCATCGGCAGCATTCTCGGCACGTTCCTGACCGGCTACGTGCTCATCGCCGAGATGGGCACGACGGCGGTGCTGCTGTCCGTCGCCGGCGTGCTGCTGCTGCTCGCGCTCTTGTACGGCGGCGCCAGCCTCCTGCCCTACCTGTGGACGGGCGTTCTGATCGCGGTCATGTTCGCCGCCTGGGCGCCGTTCCCGTGGGCGCGGGTGGTTGGCGAAAGGCTCGGCTACCGGGAGCCACGCATGGAGGCGGTGCTATTCCACGACGAGTCCCAGTATTCGGTGATCCGAGTGGAAGAGGTCATCGAAACCGCGGGCCTGCGCTCGATGACGCTGGATCACCTAGTCCATGCCTACGTAGATCTGAACGATCCCGACAACCTGCACTACGACTACGAGCGCGTCTATGCGGGGGTCACCAACGAGGCGGTGCAAGCCTATCACTCCGGCCAAGAGGTGCGCGCGCTATTCCTCGGAGGCGGGGGCTATGTCTTTCCTCGCTGGTTTCTGCGGCACTACCCGCGCGGCATCGGGGAGGTCGTCGAAATCGACCCCCAGGTGACGCGAGCCGCCTTCGAGTCGTTCGACCTCGAACCTGACACGCCTCTCCGGATCGTGCACCTAGACGCTCGCAACCGGGTCGACGAGCTCTTCTCCCAAGCGCTGCGCGGCGAACTCGAACACAAGTTCGACCTTGTCTACAACGACGCGTTCAACCACTATTCGCCGCCATTCCACCTGACAACGCTGGAATACGTGCGCAAGCTCCGCGCCGTGATGAGCGACGACTCCGTGTTCCTGGCCAACACGATCGATATTTTCCGCTCCGGCCGCTTCCTGGGAGCCATGATCAACACCGTAGAGCAGGTGTTCCCCTACGTGTATACCTTCGGCACCTCGCCGGGGGGGCCTACCGACGAAGACGAGCGAGACACTTTCGTGGTGGTGGGATCGACGCGCCTGCTGCCCGTCCAAGACCTCGACTATGTGAAGTACGCGGCGGACCTGCTCTCGCCGCAACACACGGCCCTATTGCGCGAACGCTCGCACGGACTAGTGCTGACCGACGACTACGCGCCGGTCGACAACATGCTCGCCCCCGTGATCCGCTTGGTCGAGCGCCAATGACGGCGCAGGGGCGCACGTCACTAGCTCCGGCCGACCTCGCGAACCCGCGTTTCGCTGATCAAGTCATAGCTGCGGCCCCGCCAGCGGATGCGCCGCGTCAGCCCGGAGCGCAGGAAAGCATACAGCCATACCCAAGTCGCCAGCGGAGTGAGCCAAAAATAGGCCCAGCCATAGCGCTCGAGCCAGGCCTCGCGATCGGGAAACACCAGCGAGCACACGTAGGCCCTGGTCCCGCCCTTGGCCATGCCCGGCAACAGGATCAGCACCAGCGGAAACAATGCGATCAGGTCGCCTTGGAATAGCTTGAGCACGCAGAGCAATTGCGCCGCGCAGTACGCGATGTGGCTCAAGCAACCGCCCAGCCATGTCTTGAACCGATAGACCCGCGTGATGGTGGCCTGCCGCACGGCCCATGCTAGGAAGTCCGAGCCCCCGCACTGGCCGGTTGTCGCCACCATTGCTTCCGGCAGGAAGCGGACTCCCAGGCCGGCATCGCGCAATGCCTGCGTGAGCCGCAGGTCGTCACTGACAGCGCCCTGCCAGTACTCGAGCACGCGCGCTGCGCGAAACGCCTCGCGCGACACCGCGGTGCCCCCGCCCCAAGCGAAACTGCGGTCCTGACTGTCCATGATGGTCGGGATGACCGAATCCCACACGCTGCGCAGCAGCGGCCAGAAGCCGCCGTCTTCCGGGAAGTGCCAGCGGAAGGCCGTCGTGGCCCCGATGCCCTCGTCGGCCAGCGGTGCCACAAGCCTGCGGATCCAATCGGCTCGAACATGGCCGTCCGAATCGGCGAAGACCAGCACCTCTCGATCCGTGGCAGCGGCCTCGACTGCGGCCCGCAAGTTGTGGATCTTCTCGCCGATGTCCGGCGGAGGCTCGCCAGCGGCCACGAAGCGACACTCTGGCCCCAAGGTAGCCCTGGCTATGGTGACGGCGGCATCGCCTTCATCGGCGTAGCACACCATCAGTTCGATGTCGGGATAGTCCTGCCGCCCCAGCGAACGCAGGTTTTCGGCCAGGCCGGGCTCGGCCCCTTTGACAGGCACGATCAGGGCGACGGCCGGCCAGCCTCCGGCAGGCTCGGATACGGGCTCCGTGGAACGCGATTCGGCATACTCCACGAAGCGCCGACCGCGCTTGACAGACGCAAGCGTCGCCAGCACTGCGGCGACGGCGAAGAGCCAAAAAAGGATATCAACCAAGTGGGAGCATATCACGGGCTCGCGCAGGCGCCAATCCCGACGGTGTGCGAGCCCGAATGAGTCGTGGACGGCCGCGTGGCTCGCGACCAATTGCCGACCCGCCTGGCCGCCTTGGAGCTTCGTCAGAGTCTTGCGAGGAGTCGTTCGTAGTCGGCGTGCGCTCCGATCCAAAACCATGTAATGTCATCACCCTCAAGGAGACCAAGCGCACGGTAGCCGAGGGCCACGCTGGCTGAGTGGGTCGTGGCCATGGACCTTCTTGAATCGGAGGCTTTGGTGCTGGGGGTTGCTCGCGAAGAGACGATACGCCTTTCCTGCGAGCCCCTGAATATCCGTCGGTAATTCGCGGTAGGCAGCCCAGAAACGGGGTGTTGCCCTAGATTTCACAGCTTGTCGGGATCGAGCTGCGTCGCTCTGCCAGCTCCAATATCAGTGCGGACCTCATCGGCGAGACTGCTAAGGGCATCTTGGGAATTCAGATACGCTTGATCCCAGCGTTCCTCATCTTGCAGCTCGCCGAGAATCCACCGCGAAATTCGGTCCTGTTCCTCGGGTGGGAGCGCCGATATCTTCTCTATCGCTGTGTGAAAGGCTCGGCTCACAATTCGAATTATATTCGCGGCTCTTGCAAGACTACAGCCGGTGTCTCGATGAATGGGCGGAAGCTGTGGGCGATTGGGCGTCGGAAGTCTTGATCCCGTGGTGGGTGCTTGTACCAAGCGTTGGACGGTCCCGACAGCCGCCGTGATAACTTGTTGAAACTCATGGATCTCGCCAAAAGACGCGCGGAACTCGAGCGGCGCAACGCGGAGGCGCTCGCGGGCGGCGGCCCGGAACGGGCCAAGAAGCACAAGGAGGCCGGCAAGCTGGCAGCTCGCGAAAGGCTCGAGCTGTTGCTAGACGAGGGCACGTTCCAAGAACTGGACCGCTTGGTGACGCACGACTGCACCGACTTCGGAATGGCGGAGCAAAAGGTACCGGGCGATGGCTTCGTTACCGGCTATGGCAAGATCGATGGCCGGCCGGCCTATGCGTTCGCGCACGACTTCACGGTTTTCGGCGGGTCCCTGTCGCTCCAGAACGCCAAGAAAGTCTGCAAGATCATGGACTTGGCCATGAAGACCGGCGCACCTGTGATCGGGCTCAACGACTCCGGCGGGGCGCGCATTCACGAGGGCGTCGCCTCGCTAGCCGGCTATGCCGACATCTTCCTGCGCAACACCTTGGCCAGCGGCGTGGTGCCGCAAATCTCGGCAGTGATGGGACCTTGCGCCGGCGGCGCTGTGTACTCTCCCGCCATCACCGATTTCGTGCTCATGGTGGACCGAACCAGCCACATGTTCGTCACCGGGCCGGACGTTATCCGTGCCGTGACCCACGAGCAAGTGGGCAAGGAAGCGCTAGGCGGCGCGCGCACCCACAACGAGACCAGCGGCGTGGCGCACTTCTTGGCCGCCGACGACACGCACTGCCTGCAGCTGATCCGAGAGCTGCTGTCGTTCCTGCCGTCGAACAACCTGGACGACCCTCCGTGGCGCGCCACTGAGGACAAGGCCGACCGGGCGGACGCCGACCTTGACGGGGTCGTGCCGGCAGAACCGGACATTCCCTACGACATCCGCGAGATCATCCATCGAGTTGTCGATGACGGCTATTTCTTCGAGGTGCAGGCACACTTCGCCCAGAACATTGTGGTCGGCTTCGCCCGCCTCGCCGGACGGCCCGTGGGCATTGTCGCCAACCAGCCTGCCGTGCTGGCTGGCTGTCTCGACATCAACGCATCCCTGAAGGGCGCCCGCTTCGTTCGCTTCTGCGACGCGTTCAACATTCCCATCGTCACGTTCGAGGACGTGCCGGGATTCCTGCCCGGCACCGACCAGGAATACGGCGGCATCATCAAGCACGGGGCGAAGCTGCTGTACGCCTACTGCGAGGCGACCGTGCCCAAGATCACGGTCATCACCCGCAAGGCGTACGGAGGCGCATATTGCGTGATGGGCTCGAAGCACATTCGCACGGACATGAACTTCGCCTACCCGACCGCCGAGATCGCGGTGATGGGCCCGGAGGGCGCCGTGAATATCCTCTACCGGCGCGAGCTCGCCGAGGCGGACGACCCGGAGCGCTTCCGCAGCGATCGGATCGAGGAGTTCACGGCCAGCTTCGCCAATCCCTACCGCGCCGCGGAGAAGGGCTGGATCGATGAGGTGATAGCGCCCAGCCAGACGCGTGCCAAGCTCTGCCGCGCGTTGGAGATGCTCGACAACAAGACCGAGCGCTCGCCGCGCAAGAAGCACGGCAACATACCGCTCTGAGGGAACGGACGAGGACAGGCTAGCCCTGTTCGAGGCCGCTGAAGAAAAAGGCTCGCTCGACAGCCGCCGTCTCCGGTGCGTCCGAGCCGTGGATTGCGTTTCGCTCGATGTTGGTGGCGTACAACTTGCGCACGGTGCCTTCCTCAGCATGCTCGGGATTCGTGGCTCCCATGACTTCGCGCAGGCCGACGATGGCGTTGTCGCGTTCCAAGACCATGGGAATGATCGGGCCCGATGTCATGAAGTCAACCAGGCTGTCAAAGAAGGGCCGGTGGCTGTGCACGGCATAGAAGGCCTGCGCCTGTGCCCGCGTCAGCGTGATCTTCTTCATCGCGACGATCTTGAATCCCTCTCTCTCGAGGTGCGCGATGATGTGCCCGGAATTTCCGGCTGCGACGGCGTCGGGCTTGATGATGGTCAGGGTGCGTTCCAGTGCCACGGGTTCAGTTCCTTCACGATGTGCTCGGCGGGGCCGGTCGGAAAGCGTCAGGCGCGCTTTAAATCAGCGCCGCCAAGGTCGAGCCAAGGTCGGCAGGGGTGGGTGCCACTGCGATGCCGGCGGCTTCCATCGCCGCCTGCTTTTCGGCCGCGGTGCCCTTGCCTCCGGAAATAATCGCCCCGGCATGACCCATGCGGCGGCCCGGCGGCGCCGTGGCCCCAGCGATGAATCCGACAATCGGCTTCTTGACGCGGCCCTTGACGAACTCGGCTGCTTGCTCCTCGGCCGTGCCGCCGATCTCTCCGATCATGATGATGCCGGTCGTGTCGGGATCCTCGTTGAACATCTCCAGCACGTCGATGAAATTGGTTCCGATGACCGGATCGCCCCCGATCCCGATACAGGTCGACTGGCCAATTCCCAGGCTCGAGAGCTGCCCGACCGCCTCGTATGTCAGCGTGCCCGAGCGAGAGACGACTCCGACCGATCCCGGCTTGTGGATGTGGCCGGGCATGATGCCCAGCTTGCACTTCCCCGGCGAGATCACTCCCGGACAGTTCGGCCCGATCAAGCGCGTGGCGCTGCCGCGCAAGGCATCCGCCACGCGGACCATGTCCCTGGCAGGAATCCCCTCCGTGATGCAGGCCACAAGGGCCAGTTCCGCTTCGATGGCTTCCAGCACCGCGTCCGCCGCGCCGGCGGCCGGCACGAAGGCTAGCGAAGCGTCAGGCCGCGCTTCGGCGACCGCCTCGCGCATCGTGTCGAAGACCGGGAAGCCTAGCGCCTCGCTGCCGCCCCGACCGGGATGCACGCCGGCCACGATCTTGGCCCCGAACCGGATGCATTGCTCGGCATGGAACAGGCCCGCGCGACCGAGGCCCTGCACCACCACGCGGGTTGTCTCGTCTACCAGGATGCTCATTTGCGGTATCCCCTAGCCGGCTCGGGCGACAGCCTGCTGGGCAGCCTCCTTCATGTCCGAGGCAACGATGAAGTCCAAGCCCGAATCAGCGAGGATCTCACGCCCCTGTTCCACGTTCGTTCCTTCGAGCCGGAGCACCATCGGCACGCCGATCTTGAGTTCCTGCGCGGCTGCGACGATACCCTCGGCGAGGACATCAACCTTGAGGATGCCGCCGAAGATGTTGATCATGATCGCCTTGACATTGGGGTCCGACAGGATGATCCGGAAGCCGTTCTTGATCTGGTCCTTGTTCGCGCCGCCGCCCACGTCCAGGAAGTTCGCAGGCATCCCGCCCGCGTACTGGATGATGTCCATCGTGGCCATGGCGAGGCCCGCTCCGTTGACCATGCAACCGACGTTCCCATCGAGCTTGATGTAGTTCAAGCCGTGGTCGATCGCGTCGGTCTCGAGCGGCTCTTCCTCGCCGAGGTCCCTCAATTCTGCGAGGTCGGGATGGCGGAACAAGGCATTGTCGTCAATGTCCATCTTCGCGTCCAGAGCGACCGCGCGACCGTCCGCTGTCAGCACGAATGGATTGAT
The DNA here is from genome assembly GCA_009841225.1 of Terriglobia bacterium. Classification (GTDB taxonomy): domain Bacteria; phylum Acidobacteriota; class Terriglobia; order Bryobacterales; family UBA6623; genus VXMF01. The sequence continues at coordinate 124,829 of VXMF01000013.1, forward strand.
CTCCACTAGCGACGCGTCGGACTCGTCGTAGGCCTTGGCCAGCGCCTGCATTGCTTGCACGGCAGACGCTCGCGCCTCAGGGGCGATGCCAAGAGCGAAGGCGAGGCGGCGGGCTTGGTAGCCCTGCAGCTGGGCGCCGTGGATCACTTCGCGGAGAATGGCGGAGGGATCCCTCGCGGCAACCTCCTCGATCTCGACCCCGCCTTGGGCCGATGCCATGAAGACCGGCTTTTCGAGGGCCCTGTCCAAGGTGATGCCTAGGTAGATCTCGCGCTCGATCGGCAACTGTTCCTCAACCAGCAACCGCTGCACCAGCCGTCCCTGCGGGCCGGTTTGGTGGGTCACCAAGGTCATGCCCAAGATGGCAGCGGCGTGGCGCTCGGCCTCGTCGACGCTGTGCGCCAGCTTCACGCCGCCGCCCTTGCCACGCCCGCCGGCATGGATTTGCGCCTTGACCACCACCTTGCCCCCAAGATCCTCGGCGGCCGACCGCGCGTCTGCAACCGTGTTGGCCATGGAGCCCCGAGGCGTGGGCACTCCGTACGCGCGCAGAACTTCCTTGGCCTGATACTCGTGGAGCTTCATGGGGATGCGGCCGTGGGGTACGATCAGAAAACCGCTCAGGCCGCCCGAACCTCCAATATATCCGGGATGCCGGACGTAGCGCAATTCCATGCCAGCAGTCCAAGAAGCGCTGCATCTAGCCGCCGCTCGCCAAGACCTATCCGAACAGCAATCCTCTGCCGCATTGCAGGAAATCCTCGACGGCCGGTCGTCCCCGCCGCTGATCGCCGCCCTGCTTGTCGCCCTGCGCATGAAGGGAGAAACGGCCGACGAGGTCACGGGCTTTGCCCGCGCGATGAGGGCGAGCGCCACCGGCGTTCGCACCGTGCGCACGCCTCGCGAGCGCCTTGTCGACACCTGTGGCACGGGGGGAGACGGCGGCTCGACGTTCAACGTCTCCACGGCGGCTGCGTTAGTGGCAGCCGGAGCGGGCGTGCCGATAGCCAAGCATGGCAACCGCGCGGTTTCCAGCAAGTGCGGTTCGGCAGACGTGCTGGAAGCGCTCGGCGTCAACGTCAAGCTCGACGCGGATCAAGCGGCCCGCTGCATCGACGAGGTGGGCATTGGCTTCCTATTCGCACAAGCGATGCACCCGGCCATGCGCCACGCCGGACCCGTGCGCCGCGAGCTGGGCATGCGCACCGTTTTCAACATGCTCGGCCCGCTGACCAACCCCGCCGGAGCGGCGGTACAGGTCATGGGCGTGTACGACGACCGGATCGTGCCGCTCGCAGCCGCAGCGCTGGCACGCTTGGGCGCCCGGCGCGCACTGGCGGTACACGGCAGCGACGGAATGGATGAAATCACAACGACCGGTCCGACCCGCTTCAGCGAGGTAGTCCGCGGCAAGGTCTCGAGGCAGGGATCTCTCGAGCCTGACGAGTTTGACGTGGCGCAAGCCAGCGCGGCGTCGCTCGCCGGGGGCGATACCGCCCGCAACGCCTCGATCGTCCGGTCCGTGCTGGCGGGCGAGCGCGGGCCGGCGCGCGATATCGTGGTCGTGAACGCCGCGGCCGCAATTCACATGTCGGAAGGCGCAACCAGCTGGCGCGCTTCCGCCGCGCTGGCCCAAGAGGCAATCGACTCCGGCGCGGCAGCCGAAAAGCTCGCGAAACTCGCCGAGCTCTCATCGCGCCTGGCCGGGACGGGCTAGACCTGGCAACTCAGGTCGCCAAGCGCGGCTCCGAGAAGACGAATCCGTTCGACTGCACGCCCCTTAAGCCGCGCTTGCTCGGAGAGGCAGCGAGCGCATTCTCTGCCCCGTCGCGGCGAAGACTGCGTTCGCGAGCGCCGGCGCCACCGCGATGATCGGGGTCTCGCCCGCCCCTGCAGACGGAATGTCCGGCCGATTCAGCAAGACTGTTTCCATGGGCGGCGTGCTTCGAAAGCGCGGCAGGGGGTATTGCGCGAACGAGCCGTTGAGCAGCTTTCCGCCAGCAAAGCGAATCTCTTCAGTCAGCGCAGCGCCCAGACCTTGGATAACGCAACCTTCGATCTGGGCCCGCAAGTTGCCGGGATTCAGGATCGTTCCGCAATCGAACGCCGAGACCAATCGCTCTACCTCGACGCTTCCTCCCTCGACCCGAACCTGTGCACAGATGGCGATGTATGAGCCTTTCTCGAAGCCAGCGGCGATGCCCGACCCGCGATTCCGGCCCGACGACTTGCTTGCCGACCAGGCGAATCGGTCGGCCGCTGCCCTGAGGACAGCCGACAGCCGCCCGTCGTCGAGGTTCGCGAGCCGAAACTCGAGTGGATCCAAGCCGGCGACTCCGGCAAGTTCGTCCATGAAGACCTCGCGAGCGTAGTTGTTCCCGGTCGCCCCAATTCCCCTGTAGGAACCCTCGCGCAGAGGCGAGTCGCACGGGAAGTACTGCGTGCGAACATTCGGCACGGCGTAAGGCGTCTCGATCGCCGCCGTACCAGGGTTGTAAGCGGTGAAGTCCCAAGCGACGATCTTCTCCTCGCTGAGGCCCGCCCGCACCTCGAATGCCGCCGCAGGCCGAAAGTAGGCCCAGGCGAACTCCTCCTCGCGAGTCCAGCGGAGCGAGACCGGCCTGCCGGCCGCTCTGGCCAATCGCGCGGCCTCGACGGCGACCTCGCCCGTGTGCTTGCCTCCGAATCCCCCGCCGGTGTCGGGAACGACTACGCGAGCCTGGTCAGCGCTGAGGCGGAACGCCTCGGCCAACTGCTCGCGAACGCCGAACGGCCGCTGCGTGCCGGTCCAGACGGTGAGCCGGCCTTCATCCCACTCGGCCACCGCCGCACGCGGCTCCAACGGCGCATGCTGGACATAAGGGATCTCGTACGAGGACTCGACAGTCTGAGCAGCTGCCAGCGCGCCGTCGACATCGCCGTGCTCGCGGCGTCTCGCTCCGCGACGGCCCCCGGCACTCGGCTGTGCGTGGCGCTTCAAGTAAGTTCCGAGCCCCTCGCTCGGCGGATGGGCCACGGTGCGCCATCTTGCGGTCTCGCTGATCGACTCCAGCGCCTTCCGGGCCTCGTAGGATGTCTTGGCGGCGCAGCCGACGAATTCCCCGTCGCGCACCGCCACCGCACCCAATTCCTGGCCGGGAGCGAGATCGACGCTCTCGAGCTGCGCTCCATACGACGGCGGTCGCAAGACTGCGCCGTACAGCATGTTGGGACGCACGATGTCGCACGGATAGCGGTGAGCGCCGGTGACGATCGCGCGCGCACCGACTTTGGGCAGTGTCTGGCCCAACACCGTCCAATCGGGGACTTCCGTGAGCGGAACTCCCCTGGGAACGTTATCGTCGACGGTTGACTCCGGCCCCTTCGAGCGCGCCAAGTCGGCATACGAAAGCCGATTGCCGGCGCCGACAACGGCTCCGGCTTCCACGCGCAGTTCGGAAGCGTCGAGATTCCACGCCTCCGCCGCCGTCCGCACCAGCAGCTCGCGGGCTGCGGCGCTCGCCCGCCGGACCACCGGTATCGTAGACGGCGTCGTCCGACTTCCCGCGGTCGAGCCATCGTTCGGCGTTTCGGCCGTGTCCGCCAGCACCACCTGCAACGCGTCGGGGGAAACGCGGAGCTCTTCTGCTGCCGCCTGGAGGATTTCAGTTCGGGATCCCTGGCCGAACTCCACCTTGCCCGTCAGCACCGTGATCGATCCATCCTCTCCTAAGTGCAGCCGTTGCGATGGCCGGACTTGAGCAGAGGCGCCCCCGGGGCTGAAGACTACCTTCCCAGCGGCCGAGACCAGCAGGCCGGCGCCAATCGAGGAGATCCAGTCGCGGCGGTCCAACTCGAAACGGTAGGCCGGGCCCTCGGCAAGCTCCTTGCGGTCGGGCTCGCACAGGTCTTCGCGGAATCGCTCAGGCATCGCTCGCCTCCCAGCGGCGGGCGGCGAGCTCCACCGACGCCAGTATGTTGCGATAGCCGCAGCAGCGGCACAGGTGCGGGTTCATCGCGTCGACAATCTCCGACCTGCTCGGTTTTCGATTGCGCTTGAGCAGCGCCGTAGCCTCAACGATCATTCCGGCCGTGCAGTATCCGCACTGCGCACCGTCCATGTCGATGAATGCCTGCTGTAGTGCTGTGAGCTGATCGCCGGAGGCAAGGCCCTCGATCGTCGTCACGCTCGTGCCGTCCACGCTTGAGATGGGCGTTAGGCAGGAAGCCGTGGGTTGACCGTCGACCAAGACCGTGCAGGCTCGGCACTGGCCTTCGCCACAGCCATACTTTGTGCCGGTGAGGCCGAAGTCCTCACGCAACACGTCCAGCAGGGGTCGGTCCGGCGGAGACTCGACAGCGAGCCGATTCCCGTTTACCTGGACTGTGAATCGCGCCACTGCTCACCTTCAATCCCGCGGGGGCGGCGAATGTACTGGGGATTGCCCATTCCGTTGCGCACGGGCCATCTATCCCTGACCCGTCTCCCCAAAGATTATGTCGCATTCTCCTCTTCCGGAATCGTCACTGCCAGTCCATGCTTGAGGATCGATGCCAGCATGCTCTCGCATCGTTCGTCCAGCGTGTCTCCCTCCAGATCCAAGGACACCCCGTAGAATTCCTTGCCTCGATCCCGGAGTCCGACGAGGTATTCATCCATGCTCTGATCCGCCAGGAAGATCGCTCGCTCGTGCATGTCTTCGATCACCTGCCTCGCGGTTTGCCCGCAGTGCGTGTCTCCGCCTGCCGTCATGATCCTGATCACGTCAGCTCCCTCCAATCCGAGCGCTTCATCTCGCTTGCTTTGCCGATTCCACGAGCACCTTCGCGGTATCCCTTGCGGTTCCTAATACCACCCGCGCCGTCACTTGCGCCTTGGGCATGTCGTAGACGCAATATCGTAGCCGGCGCGCCGGTATCGGGCAGCCGTGGCTACGGCAGCGATGGTGGCAGGAACCGGTCCGAGCCGGGAACCGGCGCAGCTCGAATCCGTCATCTCCGTCAGCACGGGAGTTCAAGCACCGGTTCGACACTGCCAGTCTCCACGGGGTGGTCGAACGAGCCGCAACCTCGGATGCTGAGTCAAGAGCGGAGGAATCCTCAGCGGTTCTGTTTCGTCCCACGGATTGAATGGGCCGAAGAACGGAGAGCGTGGGACCATATTGGCTTCGGATAAGCCAACGGGGGGATAGCGATGATCACTCGAGCCATCTTGATTCTCGGTTCGTTGGCAGCCTCCGCAGCGGCTGCGCCGAATTTCGTCTTCATATTGGGCGAAGGGTTGGGCTGGACCAGTACCTCTGTCCGAATGGATCCGGATATCCCTGAGTCACGGAACGACTACTTCCGAACACCGAACCTGCAGCGACTGTCCACTGGCGGCATGCGGTTTGCAAACTTCTACGCGCCGTCCGCGCGATGCACTCCATCCCGGGCGACCTACCTCACCGGCAAGAGCCCTGCCAAGCTGGGGATGACGTTCGTTGGTCTGCGCGCCGGTCCGAACGTCAGGCTGGTCGAACCAACGCCTACGCTAGAACTCCCGCAAGCGGAGACGACAGTTGCAGAAGTCTTGCGGGACGCAGGCTACGCAACCGCCCATTTCGGAAAGTGGCATGTTGGAAGGACGAGTCCCAAGGAGCACGGCTTCGACGACACTGACGGCGCCAACAACAACGGTGGCCCGGAGAACGTGCGGAACCCCAATCCCAAGCAGGCCTACGCCATCACCGAGCGGGGCCTGAAGTTTATCGAATCCAATGCAGCGGCTGGGCGTCGATTCTATGTGCAGATTTCGCACTACGGCGGGCGCGGCGGGGCGAGTGCCCTGAGCAGCACCAATCAGGCGGTCTCGAACTGGGCGGAGAGCCGCCGGCGAAGTGCAACAGAGAGGGCGGCGGCAGCGGCGGTCCTCGACATGGACACCACCGTCGGAATGGTTCTGGACAAGCTCGAACAGCTGGGAATCGCCGACGAGACCTATCTGTTCTACACCACCGACCACGGCACGCCCGGCTCCGGCAACCTGCCCCTCGCACTAGGCAAGGGAACGGTCTGGGAGGGAGGCTTGAAGGTTCCGCTCTTCTTCCGGGGGCCTGGAATCGTGCCCGGATCGGTATCGCGCGTCCGGGCGACTGGGATGGACCTGGTTCCCACCGTGGCAGACCTAGCCGGGTTGTCCGACAAGCTGCCGCTAGGCCTTGAGGGCGGCAGCCTGGTTCCTGTCTTGACCAACGATGGCCGAGGCTCGGTCGACAGGCCGCGCGAGGAGATTGTCTTCCATTTTCCCCACTACGATTTTGACCCGCTGGGACCAGCCTCGGCCATTCTCTGGGATGACTACAAGCTGATTCGCTTCTACGAGGACCCCGACAGGCCGAGGCTCTTCAACGTCCGTGCCGACCCGTACGAGCGCAACAACCTGTTCTCGGCACTGCCCGAGAAGGCGGAGGCGCTCGGAGAGAGGCTGGACGCCTACCTCAGGAGCGTGGGCGCCCGGCTGCCGCGGGTCAACGGGAACTTCGACCCGAGCCAGGAGGTCTCGCGGATTGAGCGCGGTGGCCAGCAGCGCCGCGACAACCCCGCACAGAGGGCAAGGCGTCGAGGCCAAAGTCGCTCGGACCGCGGTCAGGCCAACCGATGAAGCGGACGCGCTTGCGGGCAGCCCGTACGCAGACCTGAGAGTCCAGCGTGGGTCATCTGCCCGTTCGCCGCCCCTTGTTGGACAACGCTCGCTCTAGCGCCTCTACGCGCCGGCCCAACGCACCTGCCATGCGCTCCGACATGCGGTCGAAGCGATTCTCGCCGGACTTCTGCTTGCGGCTGACCTCTCCGAACAGCTCCAGCGCCCTTGCCTTCTCGCGCGCCGACTCGTACAGGTCGGCCGCCTCCAAGGGGAACATGTAGGCTCGCGGGAAGTCTTCGGCCAATCTGGCGAAGGCCTCCGCCGCCTCCTCCGGAGGGCGCTCCCAGCGGTAGATCACTGCCAGCAAGATGCGCGCCTCGTTCCGATTCTCGACGCCTTCTTCGGCAACTCGCTCGACGAGCTGGATTCCCTTCTTCTTGTTGCCTCCATATCCGCGCATAGCGATCATCATTCGCAGCGCCCAAGGCAACTTGCCCACTATGTACTCTTGGAAGCCCGCCACCAAGAGCCCGTCCGGGAAGTCGGGATAGAGCTCGCCGATGCGGTAGCTGAGCTCTCGCGCCTGCCGGCCGCTTGCCAACGCCTTGAAATACGCCTTGGCCACGAAGTACTGGTGGGTGGCCTGCACGAGGTGGAGCTGCGCCAGCGAGTGCAGGGCTTCCCTGTCGTCCCCGGACTCGGCCAGGACTCGCTCGCAGGCCTGCCGCCCCTTTTCGAGCGCGTCCAAGATTCGCAGGTTGATCCGAGCGTCCGGCTTGGGCCTTTCCGCCGAGCGATACTTGCGGTCGCCCCGAAAGGCCCTAGTGCCGACAAAGCCGAGCCGGTCGAGTTCTTGGTAGAGCAGGGCCTTGGTCAGCAGCAAGTGCGCCTCGGGGCTGTCCTGCTCGTTCGCCAGGTGTCGTTCGAACGCCGCGACCGCGAGGCCGAACTCTCGATTGAGGTAGTGGTCGAGGCCTGCCGCCCGGTCTCCAGCGGCCAACGCCAAGCCGGGCCCGAACGAGGCCAGTCCCAAGATGCAGCAGCACCGCCACTTCCGCAAGCCAAGCACGAAGCTCAACTCAGCACGAGCACTTCAAGCAGCGAGTCCCGCTTGAGGAAGAAATGAACGGAGCGGAATTGCGGGAACTCGAACTCCAAGTCGCGGGGCGTGAAGACCTGGCGCGGCCGGCGGCGCCCGACTTCGCGCAGCTTCAGAGAAGTGTGGGAGCTAACCGCGCCATCAAGAATCGAGATCGTGCCATCTTCGCTGGGTTCCTGAAATATGCAAAACATGACGGCATTCGGCAAGACGATCCTGCCCAGATGAGCGATCGTGCTCTGCATGACCGGGCGATCAAGTTGCTGCAACACGTCCCATGCCAGCACGGCGTGAAAGCTGCGAGGAGCAAAGTCGAGATACTGCCGGACGAAGCGATCCGCAGCGCGCCGCGATACCTCGCCGTCGTGGCTCGCCAGCGTCGGCCGCGCCTCGTCGTAGCCTGTCACCAAGCTCGCGAAGTGCAAGTGGTGGCCCAGCTCTCCCAGTTGCGCGGTCGTCTCCTGCGACAGCATGCCCAGGTCTAGAATGTTCAGGTTCCGGGCATCGCGCAGGTGCTGAAAGAAAAACTCGACACCGTGGCTGCTACGTGAACTCGGGCCGCTCTCATCGCGATCCGGGGGTGCCGCGCCGGACGCTACCGACAGGGCGTCAGCCGCCGAGCGGTTCGCTTTGCGACGGGACCACAAAGACACGCTCGATACAAGCCTCCGGTCTCAGCCGGCCAAACCCCGTCAAGGTTTTGTCAGCGGCCGCTGCGGGATTGCCGGCGTAGGAACTGGATTCGATGAGGCCGGCTTGACCGCAGGGGCGGGCTTGAGCGGCGCTGGTGCCGCTGGCGAAGCGGGCGGTTTCTGTTCCGGTTTCTTCGCGGGTGGCGGAGCCGGCTGCAGGGCCGATGCGGGCTTGGCTGGCGGGGCGGGCGGTTTCAGCTCTGCCTCCGCTTTCTTCTCAGGCGGCGGGGCCGGCGCAGGCTTGGCCTGATGCACCGAGCTGCTACCAACGAAGACCGCACCGTCATGGATCTCAAGACGGCGCGTGATCAAATCGCCCTTAAAGCGTCCGGTATTGGAAATCTCCACCTTCTCGCTGGCATTGATCTTGCCTTCCACATGGCCGCGAATCAGGACCGAATGGGCCTCGATCGTGGCGCGCACCTTGCTCTCCGAGCCAATTACCACGGCGTGCTTCGGAACGGAAATGGAGCCGTCGACCGCACCATCCACCAAGAAGTCCTCGTCGCTGTGGATCTCGCCCTTGAAACTGATCGATTGTCCGATGCGCGATGTGCCCGCGCTAGGCGTCGCCGGCGAGGGGGCGGCGGGTTTGGCCGGCGCTGCCGGGGGTCGTGGCGGGGCCTCGCTCGGTCTGGCGCTGGCCCGGCTCGCCGACGCAAGCGTCTCCGCGCCGTTGGATTGGTCTTCTTTGCGGCCCCACATCGTGTCTCTCGCTATTGTCTGATCTCCGCTCAGCAAGCTGCAGAGACTCTAGTATACCCATATGTGACAGAGACTTGGACTCATCGGTCGCGGCACCCGCCCGCGCTCGCGCCGGTTGTCGGCCCGAGGGTGCCTCCGCAGCCACCTGGCGGGCGGTCCGGCGATCGCACCGCAGAGTAGTATGGGATACGTTCGCAAGTCCGGCGGCGATAAAGTCCTTATGGATGCATTCAAGCTCACCCGCTCCCTGATCGATATCAATTCCGTGACTCCCAACGAAGGCGAGATCGGCAGTTTCCTGTTCGACTACTTGGAACCCTTGGCCCGGAGTTTCGGAGGCTCGATCGAAAGGCAGGAAGTCGAGTCCGGCCGATACAACGTGTGGGCGTGGTGGGGCGAGCCGGAGGTGGTGTTCTCCACGCACATGGACACGGTGCCCCCGTTTATCCCGTCGAGCGAGGACAACGAGTTCATCTGGGGGCGCGGGGCCTGCGACACGCACGGGATCGCCGCGGCCATGATCAAGGCCGTCGAGCGCCTGCTCGAGGAAGGCGAGCGCGGCCTGGGAATCCTGTTGGTCGTCGGCGAGGAGGTCGACGGGGCAGGGGCGCGCCATGCCAACCGCAACCCGCCGGCCGTGAAGTTCCTCATAAACGGCGAGCCGACCGAGAACCTGCTCGCGCTGGCGTCTAAGGGCACGCTGGGCTTTAAGATCAAGGCCGCCGGGCGCGCTTGCCACTCGGCCTACCCGGAACTGGGCGATTCGGCGACAGAACTGCTGCTAGACAGGCTGAACCGTCTGCGCGAGCTGGAGTGGCCGTCCGATCCGTTGCTTGGCGAGACCACCGTCAACATCGGCACGTTGGACGCGGGCCCCGCGGCCAACATCATCTCGGACTACGCGTCAGCCTCCGTCGTGGTTCGCATCGTGGCAGACCTGGCGGAGACCGAGAAACTGGCCATGTCCGTTCTGGACGGTGTTGACGTCGAGGTTTTCTCTTACACGCCGGCCCTGCGGCTGCACGGGATCGAGGGTTTCGAAACGTCGATCGTCAAGTACACGACCGACATCCCCAAGCTGTCGGACTGGGGCCGGCCGCTGCTGATCGGCCCCGGATCGATTCACTACGCCCACACGGCGGAAGAACGCATACCGAAGCGGCAGATCGAAGAGGCGATCGAGATCTACGCTCGGCTGGCCCGCTCTCTGAAGGCTTCCGGCGGGCCGGCTTGACCCTGCGAGGCGCTTAGGCTGGATTCATGCGGGGGCGATTCCAAGTCTTCGACACGCACGCCCACCTCGGGCGGGCATTGCACTCCGGCCGGGTCGCGACCAAGGACGACATGCTGCACGGCATGGACGCCGCCGGGATCGACCGGACCCTGCTCATCCCCTTCCCGGTGGTGGAAGACTTCCGTCGCGAGCACGACGAGATCGGGGACGCGCTGCGCTCGCACCCCGACAGGTTCGCAGGGGCGGCTTGCCTGAATCCGTTCGTCCCGGAGGACGAATTCCGCGCCGAAGTGCGGCGCTGCCGGGCGGAGTACGGATTTCGGGCCCTGAAGTTCCAGCCCCAGTACCAAGGCCTAAACCCGTTGTCCGAGCGCAGTGCGTTCTTGTTCGAGACAGCACTTGAGAACGGCTTGGTGCTGGTCTGCCACACGGGCACGGGAGCGCCGTTCGCCCTGCCGTCGCTGTACATCCACGCCGCCCGGCGTTACCCGAACCTCAAGATCGTGATCGGACACGCTGGCGGGGGCATCTACGCGCTGGAATCTGTCGTCGCGGCGCAAGTCTGCCCCAACATCTTTGTCGAACTCTCCACGCTCACGCCGCACGCGGTCCTGGAGGTGCTCCAACATGTCGGCTCGGACCGGCTGATGGCAGGCTCGGACCTGCCGGAGAGCCTGGAAACCGAGATCAGCAAGATCGAGGGGCTGCCAATTTCCGATGCCGACAAGCGCAGGATCCTTTGGCAGACCCCGGTGAAGGTATTCGGAAACTGACCCCCAGCGGCGGGTCGCCACGGACTTGCGAGGTTTGATCGAACCGGCGGTCTTTGCGATACTAGGGACGGTCGCTTCGGCACGAAACAATCAGGAACTGCATGGCTAAGGAAGAGGGCATCGAGGTCACCGGCACGATCATCGAGCGTCACCCCGGCGGCATCTTCAGCGTCGAACTCGACGACAAGCACAAAGTGCTCGCCCAGATCGCAGGCAAGTTGCGCAAGCATCGCATACGCATCCTCACGGGAGACCGGGTCAACGTCGAGCTGTCGCCTTATGACCTGACCCGTGGCAGGATCGTCTATCGCTACCGCAGCTGAGCGGGCCGCCGGCAGCGCGGAGGCATGTGCTTCCCGGATCGATCCACGCTAGGCTGTAGCCGATGATCCTGTACGTGCTTCGCCACGCGATCGCCGAAGAGCCGAGGCCGGGCCAGTCGGATTCCACCCGCCAGCTCACCGAGACCGGCCGCAGCAGGTGCCGACGCGTCCTTGCCCACGCCAAGCGCGTGAAGGTGCAGCCACAGAACATCCTGACAAGCCCGTATGACCGCGCCGCACAAACCGCCGAAATCGCTAAGGCCGAACTGGGCTTTGATCGCGAGCTCATCACATCGAACGCGCTGCTCCCATTCGTGAGCGTACAGGACCTGTGGAACGAGATCCGCGACTATGCCGCAGGCGGCGACGTGATGGTTGTGGGCCACAATCCGCAATTGAGCATGCTGGTCGTTTGGTTGCTAGGCGGAAGGGCGGACGCGTTGTGGCTTAAGAAGTCCGGTCTCGTGGCGCTCGACATCGGCGGGGCCGGGCCGCACCCGCGGGCCGAACTTTCATGGCTGCTGACTCCGGGTTCGGTGGGGCGCTGACCGGGAGCCGGCCTGCCGCGTCCCGCGGTCCTATCGTCCATGGCGCGTAGCTTTGCGGACCTCCACCTTCCGCTGGCGCGGTTCTTCCGCAGCCGGCGGCTGCGCCGCTTCGCCGAGAGCTTCCAGCTGGACCGGCAGACCAAGGTGCTAGACCTTGGGGGAGCCGAGTACTACTGGCCGTGGCTGAAGGTGCGGCCTCGCGTGACCGTGGCGAACTTCGAGGAGCGCGATCTGAAAAAGGTGGATCTCGACTGGGTCCGAGCCGACGGCCGCAAACTGCCATTCCAAGACGGTGCGTTTGATGTCGTGTATTGCAACTCTGTGCTCGAGCACTTGCCCAACGAGGCCAGCCGCAACGCCCTGGCGCGAGAGGTGGCGCGCGTCGGCCGCGGTTACAGCGTGCAGACGCCAAACCGCTGGTTCCCGGTCGATGCTCACACCCTGACGCCCGCGTTCCACTTCCTGCCCAAGCGCTGGCAGTCGCGGCTCGCGCGCAATTTCACCCTCTGGGGCAGGCTGCAGCGACCCACGCTCGCCGAGGCGCGGGGCTTTGTCGAGAACATCTGCCTGCTGACGGCGCGAGACCTGCAACGGCTCTTCCCCGATGCAGTGATCGAGCGGGAACGCTTCCTCGGCCTGACCAAGTCAGTGATCGCCGTTCGCCAGCAGCGCCGGTAGACCGCAGGCGGAGTCGAGCACCCAGTCGGGGCGCTCGTCGCCGTCCAGATCGCTGGGCCGGAACTTCCCGGTCCGGACCAAGGCCGAGCGCAGGCCGGCGCGCCGGGCTCCCAGCACGTCCACGCGGAGGTCATCGCCGATCATCAGCAGTTCTTCCGGAGGGAGCCCCATGCGCGCGGCTGCCTGCAAGAAGAAGTCCTCGCTGGGCTTGCCCATCACGGTGGCTGTGCAGCCGGTAGCGCATTCCAGGGCGGCCACGAACGGAGCGACGTCCAAGTTGGCCCCGTCGGACGATTGCCAGAAGCGGGTCAGTCCCAGCGCGACCAAGCGGCGCTCGGGACGGCCGTGCAGCAGGCGGAAAGCCTGGTTGAGCCGATGGTAGTCCCAAGCCGCGCCGAGGTCCCCGATCACCACATAGCCGACGGCATCGTCATCAGCCGCCTCCAAGCCGGCGAACTCGGCGCGAGTGCCGTCTGGAACGAAGAGCGCGGCCGTCCCGCCCCCCCTGCTGCGAATCCAATCGGCCGTGGCGACCGAGGGCGTGAGAATGTCTCCGGGCGCGGCCCTGATGCCGAATCTGGCGAGCTTCGCGACCAGGGCGCCGCGAGGTCGCGAGGTGGTGTTGGTCACAAACAGCGTGGCAACGCCGCTGCGCCGCACCTCCTCGACGGCGCCAGCGGCGCCGGGAATGGGATCCTCGCCGTTGTAGAGCACGCCGTCGAGATCGAACAGCACCCCGCGAATCATCGGCTACAGGCTAGCGCAGAGGCCGGACTCACACCGGACTCGCAACGAGCCGAGCGGATTCAGGGCCGTTGCTAAACTGATCGTTTCTCGCTTAGGCGAGTCAACCCATGTCGAATCCACTCAAACACGCAAGCGCAACCATCACCGATGGACGGGACCGGGCGCCGGCTCGCTCGATGTTCAAGGCGATCGGCTTCGGCGACGAAGATCTGGCCAAGCCGATCATCGGCATCGCCAACACTTGGATCGAGACGATGCCGTGCAACTTCAACCTGCGGGACTTGGCCGTGAAGGTCAAGGAAGGCGTCCGGGCCGCGGGGGGCACGCCGATGGAGTTCAACACCATCGCCGTGAGCGACGGCATCACCATGGGCACCGAGGGGATGAAGGGGTCGCTGGTCAGCCGCGAGATTGTCGCGGACTCGATCGAGTTGGCCGGCCGCAGCTACATGTTTGACGGCATCATCGCGCTGGTGGCCTGCGACAAGACCATCCCTGGCGGCGCGATGGGGCTCGCGCGGGTGAACGTGCCGTCAGTGCTGCTCTACGGCGGTTCCATCCTGCCGGGCCAGGTCAACGGCGTCGATATCACCATCCAGGACGTGTTCGAGGCGGTCGGGGCGCATGCGGCGGGCAAGATCAGCGACGAGGAGTTGCTAGCCATCGAAGATCATGCCTGCCCCGGCGCCGGCGCATGCGGCGGGCAGTACACAGCCAATACGATGGCCACGGCCATGGAGATCATCGGCATCTCGCCCATGGGCAGCGCGAGCATTCCGGCCGTCGACCCGCGCAAAGATGACGCGGGCTACCAAGCGGGCCTGGTCCTGATGGACGCGCTGAAGGCAAACCGCCGGCCGCGCGACATCATGAACCGCAAGGCGTTCGAAAACGCCATCGCCAGCGTGGCCGCCACTGGCGGTTCCACGAACGCCGTGCTTCACCTGCTCGCCCTGGCCAAGGACTGCGAGGTCGACCTCACGATCGACGATTTCGACGCCATCAGCGAGCGGACGCCCCTGCTGGTAGACCTCAAGCCGGGCGGCAGGTACGTGGCCGCCGACGTGGACAAGGCCGGCGGCATCCAGCTCATCGCACGGAGGCTCGTCGAGGGCGGCTATGCGGATGGAGCGCAGACCACGGTCACCGGCAAGTCGCTCGCGGATGCCAGCGCGACCGCGACAGAGACCCCCGGGCAAGACGTCATCCGGGCGGTCGGCGATCCGATCAAGCCGACCGGAGGGTTGGTGATCCTGAAAGGCAATCTCGCGCCCGAGGGCGGAGTGGTGAAGGTCGCGGGCAGCGACCACCTCAAGCATCGCGGCCCGGCCAAGGTGTTTGAGAACGAGGAGTCGGCCATGCAGGCTGTTACCAGCGGGTCGATCAAGGATGGCGACGTGCTGGTCATCCGCTACGAAGGCCCGGCCGGGGGACCCGGGATGCGCGAGATGCTGGGCGTCACCGCCGCAATCGTCGGTGCAGGACTGGGCGAGACCGTGGCGCTGCTCACCGACGGCAGGTTCAGCGGGGCCACCCGGGGGCTCATGGTGGGCCATGTCGCTCCAGAAGCGGCTCGCAACGGACCGATCGCGGCGGTCAGGGACGGCGACATCGTGGTGATCGACTGCGCGCAGCGCGGCTTGAACGTCGAAGTGTCCGACGAGGAGCTGGCGGCTAGGCTCGCAGCACTGGAAGCGCAGCCGGTTCGCTACGCTTCGGGCGTCTTCGCCAAGTATGCGAAGCTCGTCTCGTCATCGTCCCAAGGGGCCATCACGCACCCGCTCTAGGCGACGCTGGGGTGGCGGAGGCCTCCGCGACCCAATTGCAAGGCCGGCGCATCACCGATCCGCCGACCGCAGCAGCAGATCCTTGATCCCTACCCGATCGTTAGGCACCGTCACGGGCGCGTTCCCGAAAGTCGACTCGATCGGCTCGCCCGAAGGAGTCTTCAGCTGCCCCGAGTGGTAGTGGTAGACGTAATCCGGATCTTTCAGCAGGTGCCCGGTCAGGATGGCCGACACGTCTGCGTCCGGCTCGACGGTCCCCGCTCGCACCAGCTTCCGGATTCCGGCCAGCGTCGCCGCCGAGGCCGGCTCCGAGCCGATCCCGCAGCGACCGATCACCGCCTTGGCGTCGGCGATTTCCTGTTCCGTGACGGACTCCACGACACCCGACAGCCCCTTGACCTCAGACTCTGCCTTGCGCCAAGACACCGGATCGCCGATGCGGATCGCAGTTGCCAGCGTTTCGGGCTCGCGCACGGCCTGGAGTGCACCGCCCTCGCGAAACAACCGCTCAAACGGGGCCGAGCCGACGGCTTGCACCACGGCGACGCGCGGCAGGGCATCGATCAAGCCCGCGGCGTGCAGCTCGCGCAAGCCCTTCCCCAAGGCGCTAATGTTGCCCAGATTGCCTCCGGGCAACACGATCCAGTCCGGCACTCGCCAGCCGCGCTGTTCGAGCATCTCGATCACGATCGACTTCTGGCCCTCGATGCGGAACGGGTTCACCGAATTGAGCAAGTAGATGCCGATCTCAGCTGCAAGCTCCCGGACCAAGCCGAGAATCTGATCGAAGTTGGCCTCCACTTGAATGGTGAGAGCTCCGTATTCCAGTGCCTGCGCCAGCTTTCCGTAGGCGATGTTGCCCGCGGGCAGGAAGATCACTGCCTGCATGCCGCTAGCCGCTGCATAAGCGGCGAGCGAAGCCGAGGTGTTGCCGGTCGAGACGCAGGCCACGCGTCGCATGCCTAGGATCGCGGCCTGCGTAACCCCCGCGGTCATGCCGTTGTCCTTGAAGGACGCGGTCGGGTTGTATCCCTGGTGCTTGAACTGCAAGCCTGCAAGCCCGGCGTATTCCGCAGCTCTTGGGGCGTCGAACAGTGGCGTGTTGCCTTCCGGCAGCGTTACGATCCGGGCTGTGTCGGCAACGAACGGCAGCATCTCCCGGAAACGCCAGACTCCGCTCACATCGACCGGGGCGAGGCTGGTACGCCGCCCCTGCCAGAGTGACTTCAGCCGCTCGGCATTCGCGTCTTCAAACGAGTTGACGACTTCCAGCAGGCTCCCGCAATCCCCGCAGGAATATACGATCTCGCTCAACCCATACCGCCTGCCGCAAGTGGGGGAGAAGCACGATAGGTACGGGGCCATGGCAGGCAAATCTCATCGTATCAGCGCCTGATCCAAACAATTGGCGCCACGCCGTCGCCCAAACGCCGACCGGCAGCGGAGCGTTCCACGTCAGGGAGGGGCGGAACGGAACAAGCGTTGACGCGACCGACGTTGCCGAGCACCACGCTCTTGCGCCAGAATCGTATCCGATGCCATTCCGCCTCGCTATCCCGGCCATCTTCATCTTGGCGTGGGCCGCGCAAGTGCGCGCCCAGCCGAATATCGTGCTGATCCTCGCCGACGACATGAGCTGGGTGGGCACTTCGGTGCTGATGGACCCGGCCAGGCCGGATTCAAAGTCTGACTACCACAACACGCCCGCGCTCGAACGTCTTGCCAGCGAAGGCATGCGCTTCACAGACGCTTACGCGCCCCATCCAAACTGCTCGCCGACGCGGCTGGCGATCCAAACGGGCAAGACGCCGACCCAGCTCGGCATGACCGACATCATCAACCGGAACAGCGGACCGTTCTACGAGGGGCTGCTCATGGTGCCGCCGCAGCACATCAATCACATACCCCACGCCGAGGTCACGATCGCCGAACTAATCAAGCGGCACCGCCCGGGCTATGCCACCGCACACTTTGGCAAGTGGCACTTGGGAGGCGGCGGCCCGGGCCAGCACGGCTACGACGAACACAGCGGCACGACATCAAACCGCGAAGGCGGGTCGCCCGCACCGGACCCCAAGCGCACCGTCAGCGTCACGACCCGCGCCGTGGACTTCCTGCGCCACCGCAGTAGCGTAGGCGAGCCGTTCTTCCTGCAAGTGTCTTACTACGCCGTGCATCTGGGCATCTTTGCGTTCGACGAGACAATCGCGGAATTCGAGGCCAAGCCCAAGGGCAAGCGGCACAACCATGCCGGCCACGCGGCTATGACCCACGAGCTGGACGCAGGCGTCGGGCGGATTCTTGACGCGCTGGACCGACTCGAACTTGCGGACAACACCTACGTCATCTTCACCTCCGACAACGGCTCGTATCACGAAGCCGGCCAGACGCGCGTATCCAGCAACGCTCCATTGCGCGGCCAGAAGGCGTCAACCTGGGAAGGCGGGATCCGTGTGCCGCTACTGGTCAGAGGACCGGGGATCGCGGCCGGCAGTGTGAGCCGGGTACCGGTAACCGGCACCGACCTGTTCCCGACGATCGCGGACATGCTTCAGGTCCAAGCCGAACTGTCGCCGCTGATCGAGGGCGCCAGCCTGCATGGACTGCTGTCAAACGAAGGCGACGGCTCGCTCGCGCGCCGGTTCGACAGCCTGGTCTGGCACTTCCCGCACTACCAAGTGCAGAAGGGCACCACGCCGATGTCGTCGATTCGCGCGGGCAATTGGAAGCTCGTCAGGTTGTACGAAACCGGCAAGACGTTCCTGTACGACCTCAGCGCCGACATTGGCGAGACCGAAGACCTTAGCGCTGAAAAGCCGGCACTGGCGCGGGAACTGGCGGCACAGTTGGATGATTACCTAGCGGCGGTAGACGCACCGATGGCACGACACAGCAAGTGACGGGACGAACTATTAAGCCGGCGACGAAGCGGCGCTCGCTGCCCCTGTATCGGCTCGCTCTGCTGGCGGCCGCCACATGGATTCTCAACAGCGCGGCGCTCCCCGCTCGCGGGCAAGATCTGGACTTGGTGCTGTACGCGGGAGATCCCGCCAAGCCGGCGATGATCGACAAGATCGAAGACGCCGAAGAGCGCGAGGCGTTCGTAGCACTGAAGGCAGTGCAAGATCCGGGCCGCAAGCGAGAGCTGGCCGAGGAGTTCTTGCGGAAGTATCCGGAATCATGGCTGACGAGCTTCGCGCACGCGATGGCGGCCAAGGCGTGCGTGGCCTTGGACGACCTGCAGGCTGGACTGGACCACGGCAAGCGGTCATTAGAAATCCTGCCTGAGAATGGCTCGCTGCTTGTCACTATGGCCAACGTGCAAGTGCATGGGGGGCTGCTCGACGACGCAGAGCTCAGCGCGACGGACGCCTTGGAGCACCTGCGACGCTTCCAGCATGCTTCCATCTACTCGAAGGCCGAATGGGCGCGCATCCGGCAGGAATTGCAGGGATCGGCGCACTACGTGCTCGGCCGCGTGGCAGCGACCCGGGGCTTGCGGTCGACCGGGCAGCGCCGGGCGGAGCAACTCTCCGCCGCGCAACGCTCGCTCCGCTCCGCAATCGCTTCGAACCGATCCGACGGCATCGCCGCGCTGCTGCTGGGCATTGTCGAATACGAGCTCGGCAACACGGACGCCGCCCTTTCGAGTCTTGCGGAGGCCGCGCAATCCCCGGGGCCGGCCCAGTCCAGAGCACTGGCCAAGTTGCGAGAGATACATCAGTCCGAGAGTCCTGCGACCAATTCGTTCGGGGAGTTCCGAGCCGGCATTCGCCCCCTGCGGATCGATCCGCGCTGGAACCAAGAGATGCCGGACGCGATCCGAGACGGCTCGGGAACATACGCAGGCAGCGAGTCCTGTGCTGCGTGCCACCAAGAGGTGGCGGAGGCGTGGTCCGGAACGGGCATGGCCAAGATGTTCCGCACGTACGCTCCCGAAAACGTGATCGGAGACTTTTCCGAGAACAACGAATTCCGCGACGCCAGCGGCGAGCTCCTCGGGCGCATGCTGATCGAGGACGGCCGCCACTACTTCGAGCTGCCCGCCGGCGAAGGCCAGCGACGCTTCCGCGTCGACTACACGATCGGCTCGAAGTGGCAGCAGGCGTACGCGACGCGGCTGCCGAGCGGCCGCATTCACGTCGTGCCGATCCAGTACAACCGCCTGCACGACAAGTGGGTGAATTTCTGGGAGATCTTGGACGACGGGTCATCAGAGCGCTCCAAGGTGCGGAACTTCCATCAGATGAAGGCCTCGACCAGCTACCAAGTCCACTGCTCGGCGTGTCACACCAGCCAGGTGCAGGCGGAAGGAGCGGTGATCGCTCCCGAGCGCATGACGTTCCGGGAGGCCGGCGTGAACTGCGAAATGTGCCACGGCCCGTCTCAGGCGCACATCGATGCGATGCAGCAGGGTCGCGAGGTGTCGGCCGCTGCCAACGAACCGCCGCTGCGTTTCCAAGAGTTGGACCACCGGACCTATGTTGCGGCGTGCGCGCAGTGCCACATGCAGTCAGGGGTGATCCAGCCCGGCGCCCGGGGCGAGCTCAACTATTCGGGCCGGCAGGTCGCATTCATGACCCAGCGCTTGCAGCGTCCCTACGAGGAATACTCGCGCAGCGCGTTCTATAAGGACGGCCGATTTCGCGAAACAACGTTCATCGTGGAGGCCTTCATGCGCACCCAATGCTTCCGCCAGGGTCAGGCGCACTGCGGCCACTGCCACGATCCTCACCCCGCCGACAGCCAGACCAATCCTACCTCGCTGAAGTTCCGCGCCGACCAGGACCAGATGTGCCTACAGTGCCACGAGACGCTGGCTGCAGACGTCGAGTCCCATACCCGCCACGCAGCAAGCTCGGAAGCCAGCCGCTGCGCGGCCTGCCACATGCCGGCGATCATGAACAGCATGATGTTCATGGCGGGGACGCATCGCATCGACGATATCCCCAACGCCGCAATGACGGAGAAATTCGGCCGCACGGACAGTCCGAACGCCTGCCTTACGTGCCACGCTGAGGAGTCGAACGTCTGGTTGGCAAGCGAGCTCGCGAACTGGTAGCGGCCGCGAACGGCGCGTCTAGCGTATCGCCATTGTGCGGGTTGAGCCTGTCGGGCCTATTGACGCTGAGGACCGCCAATCCGGCGGTGCAATCTACCAAGAGATTGGCGTAAGAGCCCATCGGCTCCCGCACGCTTCCAGCCTAAGGGGCCGATCCGGCTGCGGTCCGAGACTGGCAGCCGAACAGCGCCGCGCTATTGGGAAATCTCCTCGATCTCCTGCGGGATGGCGGGAACGAACAATACCCGCGAGTGATCGTCGACTTCGACGACCTTCAGCGGCGACGACGTGTCGTCGGTCAGCAAGAAGGTGCTCCCCCCGGCCAGCGGAGCCAGCGCTCGCGGCGCACAGGCGCAGGCAGTAAACTGCGCGACGCCCCCGCCCAACGGGACAGACGCAACTCCGCCAGCAACAGCCGCGGCGACGAAGCGCCCATCGGCCGTTACCTGGACTGCAAATGGGTTCTCGATGAAATCGTTGACTGTCGCCACTGACGAGGCGTGCCACCAGCCGGAGTCCGCACGCAGCAGCAACACTTCATTCGCACCCGCATCGGCGGCCACGGCATTATCGCTGCCGGAGAAGAACGCCAAGCCGCCCAAGCTCTCAATGCCGCCTACGCGCTGTGGCATCTGATCCGGCTTCAGCATGTACAACGCCCCGCCGGCTTCACCCATCGAAGCGGCCAGCACAGTGCCAGAATCGCTAAGCGCGAATCCCTTCCAGCCTCCGATGCTCTCGAGGCTATTCACCTCGTCACTCAGTTGCGGCCCGCCATCCAAGACTTCGAGCAGCTGAAGGCGGCCGGTCGCACTCGAATACAGGGCGGCGCGCCGACCGCTCGGACTGAACATCGCGCGATCCGCGGCCATGGCGCCTTCCAGAGCGCTGGCCGAGGGCGGCGTGACAGCGAGGTTGACCCACAGCGTGCGACCTTGGTCGTCTTGGACGATCGCAGACTTCTGGTCGGGTGCGAGAACGGCCTGCATGATCGGGAAGCCGAGGTCGATCGGAGCGCTCAGGCTGGAAGCACCGGGAAACCCATCCATGCGGCGAAGTTCGCCGGTCTCCGGATCGAACACGTAGCCCAGCACTGGCGCGTCGAGCGAGAAAGTGCTCGCAACGGACGACGCGGGAAGAAGCAGGATCAGGGCAGCCAGCACGAGGCGGCCGAAACTAGATTTCATGACAGAACTAACCTTACTTACAATGGCGCAAGCAACCCTTGTAGGTTACCGGAGCGCGCGCGGCAGTGCGTCACGGCCCCGCTGAGGGCCGAGCCATAAGCCTATCGTTTCTCTCCATCGGCCCTTATGCGAGTTACGCCACGAGTCTGTGCGGTGAGCTATCTCAACACCGCGCCATTGGTCTGGGGCCTAGCTCACGGACCACAACGGGGGCTGGTTGAGCTGGAGTTCGCTACGCCGGCCGATTGCGCCGAGAAGCTGCGTTGCGCTGAGGTGGACGCAGCGTTGGTCCCGACCATCGAATTGGCTCGGCAACCCGACCTAGCGGTTGTACCGCGAGGCTGCATCGCCTGCGACGGAGCAGTCCGCAGCATTCTGCTGATCTGCAAGAAGCCGTTCGACGCTGTCGAATCGATCGCGATCGACCAAGGATCCCGGACTTCGGTGGTGTTGGTCCAGATCTTGGCGCTCGAACTTCACGGCACAAGGCCTGCGGTACTCCCTCATGCCCCGCAACTCGACGAGATGCTACAAGCTGCGGACGCCGCCCTGATCATCGGAGATCCGGCCCTGAGGCTCGACCCCGAAATGCTCGAATGGCGCGGCCAGCCGGTACACGTCTACGATCTCGGGAGGGAATGGAAGGCGCTGACCGGTCTGCCGATGGTGTTCGCAGTTTGGGCGGCCAACCGGCTGGACGACCCAGAGGCGCTGGTGGCCGCACTGACTGGTTCGGCCGCCTACGGCCTTGACCGGATTGAGGAGGTCGTACTAGCCGAGAGCAGCCGGCAAGGATTCGAAGCAGATTTCCTCCGGAAATACCTTACGCACGACATTCGCTACGCGTTCACCGCTGCCGAACGGAGAGCAATGGATACGTACCTGCGGCTAGCGACGGGCCAAGGCTTGGTGCAGGCACCAAGCGCTATCCGCTACCTGTCCGACTTCTTGCCGGCCTAGGGGTTCGGCACTGGGGCTGGCGTGACGTCACGTCCAGGCCACACAGTGCCCAGCGGCGGAGTATGATGAACGTGACCGAACCGGTGCACGGCTGGCGCCGCGGCGTCGCCGGTCCGTTTCGGACCTTCTGGGGGATTGCGGCGCCCTGTGCGGGCTGCAATCAGAGACGATGATGACCAACGACCAAGCCCGCGAGTCCTTCCGGAGCGACGACCTCGTCGGACTCGGGATGGAGGCCGATGCCTTCCGCGAGAAGCTACACCCGCATGGCATTGCCAGCTACATCATCGACCGCAACATCAATCACACCAACGAATGCACCGAATACTGCAGCTTTTGCGCCTTTTACCGGCCAATGGGCCATTCCGAAGGCTACGTGCTGCCGTTCGAGACGATCGCGGCCAAGATCCAAGAGACGGTGGATTGCGGGGGAACCGGCGTGCTCATGCAGGGCGGCGTGAATCCAAACCTCGCGATCGACTACTTCGAGGACCTGTTCAGCCGCCTCAAGCAGCGGTTCCCGGAGGTCCAGCTGCACTGCCTGTCGGCACCCGAAATCCTCTGCATCGCCGAAGTGAGCGGCCTCACCATCAGGGACACGCTGATGCGCCTGCAAGACTCCGGCATGGACTCCATGCCCGGAGCCGGCGCGGAAATCCTCGACGATGAAGTGCGGCACCGCATTGCCCGGCTCAAGTGCACCACCGAAGACTGGATCACGGTTCACCGCACCGCGCACCAGATCGGCATGAACACGACCGCAACCATGATGTTCGGCTGCGGCGAGACAATCGAGCATCGAGTCGCCCACCTCGAGACGTTGAGACAGCTGCAGGACGAGACGGGCGGCTTCACGGCGTTCATCCCGTGGCCCTTCCAGCCAGACAACACGGCCCTGGGCAAGAAGGTTCCCGAAGAGGCCACCGCTTGCGAATTCCTGCAGACGCTGGCGATTTCGCGGCTATACCTGCACAACATCCTGAACGTCCAGACTTCCTGGGTCACCCAGGGGCTCAAGGTGTGCCAGCTCGGGCTGCGCTTCGGCGGCAACGACGTGGGCAGCGTGATGCTAGAAGAGAACGTCGTCCGCCAAGCGGGCGCGAGCCACTCGGCCACGGAAGAAGACTTGCGGCGGATGATTCGCGAGGCGGGGTTCATCCCCAAGCAGCGCGACACTCTGTATCGGACGTACTTCCTGAATTGATCGGAACGCAGGGGCAGCGTGGGCGCGGGGCGCTGCGACCAAGCTGCACAATGCTGCGGAATTGAGGGCAGATAGATTGCCCATGCAGTGGGCGAATATCGCCCACTGCATGGGCAATTTTCAAGAACCGGTGTAATCGTGGCCCGAAGGCAAGCGCAGGGGACGTTTCGACGGTTCCAAGAGGCCTGTGATCCGGCCGGCGGGACCGCTGGCTCAGCGCCTTCCACGACGTCCCCTGCTGTGCGGATACGACGCCGGCACGTGAGTCTTTGGCGTCTGACCGACCGACCTGCTCCTACCCCTCTGTTTCCGCGATTGGAACGGACGGTAGTAGTTCTTGCAGCTGAGCGCTGCACGCAGTGCCAGAGCCGGCGCTCGGCCGCGGCAGCGAACAGCGCCGAGTCACGGTCCGACGTCACGAAGGTCGAGGAGATTCCGCTCTGAACGGCTTCGATTCACTCGCCATTGGGATCGGAGCACAGACGTTCGCGACCAGTTGTGGGTAGGACCGAGCTCTCGTTGAATGCCACAACATGGGTTCACGCGTTGCCAACAAACTATCTTTCCGTGGACTGGTGTTCTACGTAGCTGAGCGCTGCGCGAGCAAGAAAACCGGACCGGGTTTCTCCTTCGCGGGCGGCAGCCTCGTCCACGATCGCCAGAACTCGAGCCGGCACCGTGATGTTGATCCGCTTCGTTTTGCTCGACAGCTTGGCGACGTCGACATTGACGAGCACCCAGATGCCACCCTGGTAGTCCTCGCTCGCTTGATGCGTTTCCAGGGATTCCCTTGTGGGTATGGGTTCTCCGTCTATCAGGAGTCCCTCGAGATGGCATGCGATGGCTTCCCGCACTGACTCCACGGCTTCCTCCACCGTATCGCCAGCCGAGAAACAGCCCGGCAGGTCCGGTACGGTAACCCCGTAAACGCTCTCGACATCCTTGTGAATCACAACCGCGTACCGCATATCAGCGACCCTCCCATTTCCAGTTGGCTTGTCGGTAGATGTTGCGCAGAGTACCGATGGGAATCTCCTTGCTGGGGTGCTTGACCGTGACCCGTCCAGAGTTTGCCGGGTGTACGAACTGGTGGTGACTACCACGTGTGTTCCGCAACACCCAGCCATCCCGTTTCAATCTCCGAAGAACCTCTGCACTTTTCACTATACGTATTATACACACTATCATGCTCTGAGCGTTTCTCGGATCGCGATGGCGACTCACCTACCTTGACTTCGTTGCCGTCGCGGCCGCTCACGGCCAAGGACGCCTGTTAAAATCCGCTTCATGACGGGGGACACAGTGAGGCCAGCCTCGGCAGAGCGGGATGCCTAAACGGCTTAATATTCTTCAGAACATTGTGAGGAAGGTCATCCAGAAACCAGCGAGGCATGATTCCGGCCGAGAATGGCAGTGATTCGGGACCGAAGGGCCAAATGGTTCTAATCCGTCACAAAGAGCTGCCCTGCGCTATCTAGCCGCAACGGCAACGTGCTAGAGTTCGGCCGAACAGTTCCCGCGTCGTGAGCAGGAGTGGAACGATTGGGGGCTCGGCAGCGTCAGCGGGCTCGCTTGGCCGTGAACCGCACTTCGGATTCGTCGTCGAGATTAACTCGAGTGCCCCTGATAGCGTTCTTGCCTGCCTTGGCCGTCCATTCGAACTCAACCCCCCCTTCGACGGTGGTGAATTCCAGTTCGTCGTCAAAGATCAGGCCATACTCGATTTCGACCGGCTCCCCGCCGGCGGGCGTCACTGTGCCAGTAACGTCGCCCTGATCCTCCACGATCACGAAGTGATAGGGCCGACCGCCCACTGTGGCATCCCATTTCCCGTTGACCGGGTTTTTCTTCTGCCCGCCTTGCGCAAAGGCCAAACTAACCAACAGCGTGGCGATCCATATCGCTCGCACAGCGGGATTCATGCTTCGGGCCCCCCTTGCCTAAATCATAAGACCTTCCAGCACCCATCACGGTTTCGCGAAGACGTCTTTGCAGCGCGCTGGGTTGGCGGCTCGGCAGCGTGCAGGTCGGAATTTGCGACCATCTCATAGGAACGGGCTAGCCGGATGCCGAGAGGGCCATCTGGCCGTGCCGAGGATCACCAGCCATGGTCAGAGTCAACCCCATCCCCCGCGCTCTCGTTCCGGTCGACTCGACTGCGGCCCAGCGGTTGTGCAGCCCTAACTACGATGAATTCCAGAGCGATCTGGAGATCTTCGAACTGCTCCAGCGCCAGCCTGACAGCGTGCTGCGGATCACCATGCCCCACGCATGCGCAGATTCGCCTGAGGCGATGCTACGCGAAGGATCGGCACAGGCATTGCAGGCGGCAAGTTCCCGAATGGCCGAACTTCGTGCGAGCCCGCTGGCTCGCGAAGTTCGCGACGCCTTGTTCCTATACGAGATCTCAGACCCATCTCGGCCCGCCACCCGGCAGATTGGGCTCGGGGGGCTCGCGCCCACTGGTGACATCCTCACCGAAGCGACACCGCACGGGACGATCGTCCGAAACGAGGGCGTCCGTCCCAAGAAAGCGCGGGGCCGGGCTGACCTGATCGAAGCCACCCGTTCCATCATCGGCGGGGTCAACAACACCGTTGAGGACACCGACGGGCGCTTGTCGAAGCTCCTTGCAGCCGCCGCCGACAGCCGAGCAGCGGACTACGAGGCGCTCGCCGAGGACGGTTGCACACATAGGATCTGGATTCTGGCGGCTGGCCGCCAGCGCACAGGCTTGCTCGAGGCGCTCGCAGCCGAGCCGTTCGCGTACGTCGCCGACGGAAACCACCGCAGCGCAGCAGCGGCGATGCTAGGTCTCGATGAATTCCTAGCCGTGGTCTTCCCAGCCAGCAGCATGGGGCTGGCACCGTATAACCGATTGGTCAAGACCGGCCAGCGATCCACAGCCTCATGGCAGCAAGCCTTGGCACGCCACTTTGAAGTGGGCCAATCTTCTGCCACCTCTGATTACCAACCCACCGAACCACATTCGGTCGGACTCTACACAGGGCAGGAATGGCTGAGGCTCGCGCCTCGCAGCGGTGCCTACGACGCCGACAACGCCGCCGAATCCATTGACGCCGCCATCGTCCAGAAGCGCGTGTTTGACGAGATTTGCGGAATTTCCGATCCGCGGGACGAGCGGCTGACGTTCGTCGGCGGCAACCGTGATGCGACATACCTGCGCCAGCGCGTCGATTCCGGCGAGTATACCTTTGCGGTGACCCTGCCCCCAGTGACGATGGGGCAGTTTGTCGACGTTTGCCGGCAGCGGCGCATGATGCCGCCCAAGTCAACCTGGTTCTCTCCGAAGATCCGCAGCGGCTTGGTAATGGCGCTACTCGATTGAACCGCTGGGAACGGCAGATCTAGCGCCACGCCGTGCCTTATCCCGACCGCTCGCGCTTCCCATGGCGACAGTTGGGCCTCGTGGTCCGTACCGAGGCGTGTGGCACAATACCTCCACTCTGTAATGAAACGCTTGGCCCCGACCTGTCTATTGCTGCTCGCAACCGCTGTCGCTCCTTGCGCCAACAAGCCCGAACGCGTCGAGTGGTTTCGGGATCTGGGGCTCGGCCTGTTCATCCACTGGAGCCTTGACAGCCAGCTCACCTCCGTCATCAGCCACGCCATGGTGGGCGCGGACGAAGAGTTCTTGGAACGCTACGTAACGGAGCTGCCGCGCAGTTTCAACCCCAAGGAATTCGACCCCCGCGAATGGGCGCGGGTCGCCCGGCTGGCGGGCTTCCGCTATGTCGTCTTCACGGCCAAGCACCACTCGGGCTTCTGCATGTTCGACACTGCCACCACGGACTTCAACATCGTCAACACTCCGTTCGGGCGCGACACAGCAAAAGAGATCGCAGATGCATTCCGGGCCGAGGGGATCGCTGTCGGGTGGTACTTCTCGCCCGACGATTTCCACTTCCTGTACCGCCAAGGCACGCTCATCAGCCGCCTCCGAGCCGAGGTGCTCCCTCCGAACAACCCCGGCCTGCTGGAGCTCAACCTCGCCCAAGAGCGAGAACTGATGACCAACTACGGACCGATCGACGTGGTGTTCTTCGATCCGCCGACTGGCTCGCCGGTGCCGCGAGACGACATCGTCGAAGAGATGAAGCAACTGATCTGGGAGATCTCGCCTGACACCGTAGTGACGCGGGGAGAAATCGAGACACCCGAGCAGTACACCCCTGGGGTTCCCTTGGAGGGTGCTTGGGAAGGCAACATGACGATGGGCACGCAGTGGCAGTACCGCGGCACCAACGAACACTACAAGTCGGGCGGCGTGCTGATCGGGGCTTGGATCGAAACCCGTGCCAAGGGTGGCAACTTCCTGCTCAACATCGGCCCCATGCCGAACGGCGCACTGCCGGTCGAGCAAGAGGCGCGGATGCGCGAGATGGCGCTGTGGAACATCGTCAACGCCGAGGCCGTCGGCAAGGTCCGGCCTTGGGTGATCACCAACGAGGGCGACGTCTGGTTCACCAAGGCCCGGGACGCTGACACGGTATATGCCTTCGTGCCGGGCTCCGATTGGACTTGGGGCACGCGCAAGACCGTGACGCTGCAGTCGGTCCAGGCCTCTGAGGAAACGACCGTGCGCGTGCTAGGCCAAAACGAGAAAGTCTTGGAATACCGGCCCGAAGTGACGCCGCAAACCGAGTGGGAGCAGACCTCTGCGGGCCTCCGCATCACGGCTTATCGAGCCCAGCGGCTATACAACGACCGGCGCTGGCCCAACCCTGTCGTGCTTAAGATCACCGACGTCGTGCCAGGCCTCGAGCCACCGGAAGTGCAGACCCTTAGCGACGCGTCATGGGACGGCAGCGCAGCGCTTTTGCGGGCCGATCTGAAAGCTCTGGGGGATGCGCAGACGGTGCGTGTCGGGTTCGAATACAGGCGCAAGAAGAGCACCGCCGAGATGTACGAGGAGGACGACCCGTGGAAGGTGGTCGGCAGGAAGCTAGCGCCGATGTCCGCGCCGGGCGAATTCTCTGCCAAGCTGGCTCGCGTCGACACCAAGCGCTCGTGGGAATACCGCGCTGTAGTCGAACATCCCAAGGTCCGGCTCTATGGACAGGCGATAACGCTGGCGGCAAAGTGAGATGCCTGGCTCGGCACAAGATCGGAGCACCGGCAGGAAGCGTTGCGGAATACTGCCTGCCATCGCTGGGGCGCTATGTCTGGCCGTGCCGTCGCTGTCGGCGGCAGAGATTTCCCATACCTCGATCGGCGTGTCCGCGGCTGGCAGCCCGATCCGCGCCGGGATCGGCTGGAATCCGGCCGATTTCGCGGCCCCAGCACCGCGCATCCTGCTTGTTGCGGGGCTCGACGGAAGGCAAGAATCGGTTGATCTGGCAGCTGCGCTGCTGCGACACAGCGGAGACGGCCCGTTTGCCCTGTCGATCGTATTGAACGCTTTTCCCGATCGGGATCCTGTCGAACGCTTCCCGCCCGACGGACCGGCCTACATGGGAGATGCGGTCGAAGCCCAGTACCTGTGGCGTTTCATCGGCACTCTGGCACCCGACTTGGTTGTCGACCTGCGTTTCGATGGGCGGCCAAGCGCGCTCGCAGGGGCACTGCAGCGGGGCCTGTCGCCCGCAGATGTCGGGCGCCTGCCTGCTGCGACGCTGCGCCTCGCCGCCAATGGCAAGACTCTGGACGGGTTGCGGCGCGAGGCAGCCGAAGTGCTGGCATCGCTCGCGGAGTCGCAGCCACCGTCCGGTGCTCGCAGAGAGCTGCGGGATAGGGTTTCCCGCTCCCCGGTAGAAGTCGCCGGCCAGCTCGCGCTGGCCTACGGCCATGCGCTTGATACCGCCACATACATACCGGCCCTGGCACTGATCGGTCGGCTGCGATTGGGCGATATCACGGGCGAGAGTCCATTGGAAGACGTCGAGCAGATCGTGGCAGCGTTTCTCGACGGCAAGCCGTCGTTGGGAGAGCGCCCGAGCGGAAGCACCATCTCGGGTCACCTAATATTTGCGGACCTATACGAGCGGACCGACAACCCGGCTTACCTGACATTGGCGCGGGCGGCTGCCGATCTGGGCTTCGAGCCGGACGGCGCGCCGAAGAGTTCGATGCCGTCTCACAACGAGATGAGCGACTCGGTGTTCATGGGCTGCGCGATCCTTGCGCGCGTCGGGCGTCTCACGGGAGAGAAGCGCTACTTCGACATGGCGTTGCGCCACCTGCGCTTCATGCAGGATCTCGACCTGCGATCCGACGGGCTCTACCGTCATTCGCCCTTGGACGAAGCGGCTTGGGGCCGCGGCAACGGATTCCCGGCGCTGGGGCTGGCGCTCGCATTGTCGGACTGGCCGACCGATCATCCGGGCTACGCCGGCGCACAGGCGTCATACCAAGCTCACATGCGCGCCATGGCGCGGCATCAGGACCCTACCGGCATGTGGCACCAAGTGGTGGATCGGCCCGAAAGCTACCGCGAGTTCACCTCCACAGCCATGACTGGCTTCGCCCTCACCCGCGGCCTGCGGAGAGGCTGGCTCGACCGTGACGAATTCGAGCTGGTAGCTGACCGCGCCTGGAAGGCCATCCTGGCTCGGATCAAGTCTGACGCAACGCTGGTGGATGTTTGTCGCAGCACGGGCAGGCAGACTTCGCTGCGGGCTTACTTCGACCGCGAGGCGATTCTGGGCCGAGATGACCGGGGAGGGGCGATGGCCCTGCTGTTCTCGACCGAGCGGGCCCGCTGGGAAAGCGAGCGCTAGTCGGTCGCAGCGGTCAGGAAAGAGTTACCCTAGCGCCCCCGCTGGCTCGCGAGCGCCTCATCGCCAAGGTCATGGCGATTGACTCGGCCGACTCTTCGGGTGGGCAGTCCGCTGGCGGAACACCGCGCTCGCAGCTGTCGACGAAGCTCTGGAGTTCGCCAACGAAACCATCCTGCTCGGGCACCTCGACTTCCGCCAACTTCCCGTCGGAGCCGTACAAGGACAACCCCGGCCTGTCAGAGCTGTAGTCGAGTGTCCCGCCATCACACAAGATCGTGAACTCCATGGAGAACGGGAAGCTCTCCGGGTGATGCCACCCGCCGGCGATGATCACTGGCACGCCATCGCCGTAATCCAGGCGCGCCTCGACCACGTCGATGCCCCCCTCCAGATCCTCCGCGCCGCTGGCGCTGACTGCTTCGGGCTTGCCGAACAGATGCCGGCAGTAATCGAAGTCGTGGATCAACAAGTCGAAGACCCCTCCCCCGCTCCGATCGGGATTCTTGAGCCACGCGCCCCAAGCCGGCGCTGCGCAGCGCCGGCGAAACCAAGCGGCACGCACCCCGCCAAGCTCCCCCGAGAGGATCTTCGCCCTCGCGGCCACGTAGGCCGGGAAGTACCGCAGGACCTGTGCCACCATCAGCACCCGGCCGGCCGCAGCGGCGGCCTCGATCATCTCGGCGCAATCAGCCTCGTTCAGAGCCATGGGCTTTTCCACCAAGACGTGCTTGCCAGCGGCGAGCGCCCTCAAGGCCAGCGGCTTGTGCAGATCCGTGGGAGTGCAAATGTCCACAGCTTCAACGTTGGCATCGTCAATGAGATCCTCGGCCCGCTTGTAGCGGGCGGCCGAGCCGAAATCGACCTGCCCGCCTCCGCGGTCCAGATTCCCGCCGACATCGCCGAGGTCGCCGGAGAGCTTCCGGTCGCTCGAACTCGAGACGGCCGCCAGTTCGAAGCCGCGCACTTCGCGGTAGGCCTCCAAATGAGTGCTGCCCATGAACCCCAGGCCAATCACACCGATCCGCACAATAGATCCTCCTGTTCTCTCACCAACCCCTAGCCAAGATGTGCATCTGATCAAGCACGGTGCCACACAAACGCGGGGAACGACGCCAAGCTCCTGAACCCCGCGCGCTCGTAAAGCTGGACGGCTCGCTCGTTGGACGCAGTCACGGTCAGACTCACAGCATCGCATCCGGTCCGTCGGAAGCCGTCCACCGCCCGCCGCAGCAGCTCGGAACCAATGCCGAAGCCGTGCCACTCGGGAGCCACGCAAAGCTGGGTGATGTGCCCGACGCGAGCGCCCACCATGCTTCCCAAACAGATTCCCCGCAGCCTTGGCGACGACGCTTGCCGGGCGACGAAGCCTGCCGAGGTCAAGAACCGCCCGCTACTGCCCCTGTTGATCGTTTGCTCCAAGAATCGCTTCGCGCCGGACACGCTGCGATACTGCTCGGTGATGTTGGCATCGACATGCCCGACATAGGCTTCGGCAATCAGTTCTGAAGCGGGCTGCAACTGCGAATCCGTCCAGGGTAAGAATCGCATGCCCGGATCGACCGGGCCCTGCCCGGGCAACGCCTCGCACGACTCCCGGATCATCAGTTGCCGCGGATAGACCTGCAGCTCACCTGGGACCACGATCTGTAAATCCGGAAACGCAGCCAGACTCGCCAACTGGCCTTCGACGCGTTTCACCGCGGAGTCCCGCGAGGCCATGATCACGGTCATTTCGAGCAGCATCCGCTCCAAGTAAGGAGCCCGCTGTGTCGGCAGAAGGAACACTTCGCCGACGACCGCCTTGCTGCCCTCCAGCATGAAATAGCTGTAGCCGACCGGGCAGCCGCCTACCAGCACTGCCAAGCCAGCTAGGCACCGCTGATTGAGCAGGCGGCGGATCGCGTCGGTAGCGTCGCGATTGTCCCAAGCCAGCCGCTTGCGCCAATGCGCCCGCTGGGCTTCCAGCACCGGTTCCAGATCCGGGCCGCGAAGCTGACCGAGGTCGACCAGTCTGGCGGCCGGCTGTCTCATCGATGGGCTCCCGGCAATGCGCCTCTCCGCCCTCCGCTGACAACCGCCTGCCGAACTTCCAGGTGGGCTCCGCCGTCAGTTGGCCCCGACTACCGAGACGAAGCTGACGCAACGTCCCGGAGCCCCACCTAGATTGTGCGTCAATCCAAGCTTCGGCGCCTCGACCTGCCTAGGGCCGGCCTCGCCGCGGAATTGCAGCCACATTTCGTACATCATGCGGAGCCCGCTGGCACCGATCGGATGCCCGAAGCTCTTCAGGCCGCCATCAGGATTGACCGGCTGAGCGCCGCCGATCTCGAACCGGCCGTCCAGGGTGTCCCGCCAGGCCGTGCCCCGCGCGGAGAACCCCAGGTCCTCCATCAGCACCAATTCGGTCGGGGTGAAACAGTCGTGGACTTCGGCCAGCGAAATCTCGTCGCGTGCATCGCGAACGCCAGCTTGCGCATAGGCGTCGGCCGCGCTGGCCACGACTTCGGGAAACGTCGTGTAGTCGTAGTCCTGGCGCTTGGCGCCATCGGCTGGGCCGGCAATGAAGGACAGCGCCTTGATCAGCAGCGGGTTGTCGGTGTACTTGTGGGCATCTTCGCTGCGGCACAGAATCGCGGCCGATGCCCCGTCGCTGACGCCCGAGCAATCGAAAACGCCGAGCATGCCTGCCACTTTCGGCGCGTTCTCGATGGTGGCCTCGGGCACTTCCCGCTGGTACTGCGCCTTGGGATTGCGCGCCCCGTTCGCGTGATTCTTGTAGGCGATCCTGGTGAGGACCCGGCGCAAGGTGTCCGGGTCTAATCCGTACTTCTTGGAGTAGGCAGGCGCTAGGAGCGAGAAGGTGGCTGGCGCGGTCATCGAGGACTGCGTGCCATCTGTTGGCGTTCCACCCGCCGAAGCGAGGCCCGAATAGCCTGAGTCCTTCAGCTTTTCGACGCCGATCGCCATGACCAAGTCGTAGGCTCCGCAAGCTACTGCGTAGGCTGCGTTGCGGATTGCCTCGCTGCCGGTGGCGCAGAAGTTCTCCACGCGCGTGATCGGCCGGTAGCCGGTCTTGAGCGGCTCTGAGAGCAGCAGGCCGGAGCGCCCGCTGGTCAGCGTTCCCATCCAATAGGCGTCGATCGCCTCGCGCTCGATATTCGCGGAGCGGCAGGCCTCGAGCGCCGCCTCCACGAGCAGCTCGTTCGCTCCGCGGTCCCAATGCTCCCCAAAGCGCGTGCATCCCATCCCCACGATGGCAACGCGATCCCGGATTCCGTTGCTAGGCATGCGTTTCCGACCTCCTTCGGACTTGATTCTAACGCCTCGGCCGCGCCTTCCAGAAATAGTTCCGGACGCCGTCGGCAGTATAGAGGCGGCGGAACGTCATCTCCAACTCCTGCCCAATCTCCACCTTCTTGGGATCGACATCGGCAAGTTCGCAGGCGAACCGACCGCCCTGGTCGTAGTCGATCACTGCAGCCACCACTGGCGGCTGTAGCGAGTATGCCAGATGATCGACCGTGTAGGTGGCGACCCGAGCCGTCGCATCGGCGTACGGTACGTCGTCCATCGAGTCGACCGCGCCACACTGGACGCAAACGACCTGAGGCGGCAGGTTGACGGCGCCGCAGGAACGGCAGCGCGAGCCGACGAAGGCGTACTTCCAGCGTTCCGAACGCCGCATTGGCGGCGCCGCAGGGCGCGGTGGATCGGGTCGTCGAGGCGGCTCGAAAGGCAGGATTTCCCGCCACTTCAGATAAGTCTCGTACGCAACGTCGGCTCGCTTGGACCGGATCCAATCGGCGACAGAGTGAGCCGGGCGACGGTCGCCGATATGCTCGGTGGCTTGCACGATCAGGGCGCTGGCTCCGTCGGAGGCGCTGAGCACGGCCAAGTTGTCTCCGGGCTCGGCCGAGTCCAGCAGGCCCGCCAGCAGCAGCCCACCGTGAGCGGCTCCAGCCCGTCCCACGCTGCCAGACAAGTCGTCAGCGAGCTGGTCGGGACGCAAACCCACCGCGCGCGCAAACAGGCTCCCGACCTTGCGGTGCCCGGAGTCCACCGCGACGCGTTTGAGATCGGAAGGCGCAATGCCGGACTCTGCCAAGCTGCGCTCGAACGCGCTCGCCAGCGCCGGTACCAAGCGCTGCTGCGCGAAGCGCTCTTCCCATTGCCGCGCGAACTGCTGCTCCGGGCCGCGCCAAACATCCAGCAATTCCTCTGCGTGCGAACCGCTGCCCAGGATGTGCGCCGCCGCCCCCTCGCCGTCACCAACCAAGAAGGCGCAGGCCGCATCCCCGCCCATCGCCTCGCGGGCGCCCATCGGCGCACCGACGACCACGTCGGCGCAGCAAACTAGGGATGGTTGCCCGGTGCCGATTGCGGAAGCAAGCCCCAGAGTGGCCACGCCCGCCCCGCTCGATGATGAGAGATCCACTAGCCGAGCCTCGGGCGGCAAATCCAGCGCCGCATGCACCCCGGCCGCGTTGAGTTTCTCGGCGTAAGCGTGGGAGGTTGAAACGAACAACAAAGTGGCCGGAGCGGGGGCGTTTCCGCGCATTGCCTCGCGGCCCGCTTCGACTGCTAGCGAGGTCGCGTCCTCATCGAAATTGGCGATGGCTCGCTCGCCACGTCCGCCGCCTTCTAAGCGGGCTCGCTGCAGGCGGCAGTACGGAACGTAGGAACCGTACCGCAGGATCCCGGCCATGGTCCGGCCATTGTCGCACGGGCGCAGCGGCGGCCTGACAGAGCCATAGTGCGGTGCAATCGCTTAGCTGGGACTGCTGGGGGCGCGTGCGATCGAGGCACCGAATAGTGGCGATCAGTGCAATCGACTCGTTACCTATTTCTCGGGTCGCTCACCTTTCACTGCAAGCAAGCTCAATTATGTGCAATCGAAGCTCCTCCCTTTCGTACTGCGCCCTCGCCATCGCGATGCTGGCCATCTCGCCGGAGTTGGTCGGCGAACCGACCTTCCAGACACAGCCGACGCTTCGGCCGAATCCGAATCCTGCGGTTCCGCTAGCAGCCATCGTCTCGTTCGAGACCGCTCAACCGGTCCAGACGACCCTGGCCGTTTCCGATGGCGAGCGCCAATGGACCCTTGAGTACCCGGCTGACCGGAACCCGACGGAGGGACTCCCTGTCGTGGGCATGAAGTACGGCAAGTCGCACCGGATCGGTGTCAGAATCACCGATTCACAGGGCGAGACTGCAGAATCACCCGCGCAGTTGGAATTCACGACGCCGGAAAAGCCTATCGACAAGACGCTCGTTCCCCCGGTACGAGTAATGGTCAGCAAGCCGGAAAAGATGGAGCCCGGCTATACGCTGCTGAGCCTCAGGCGGGTGCTGCCCCGCTTGCAAGGCGAGCGCAGACGCCGGATGGGAGCCACTTTCGGACTCCTAGCGGCGATCGATCACAACGGCGAGATCGTCTGGAGCTACCAGTCAGACGCGAGGATCAGCGACGTGGAGCCCCTCCGGAACGGCAACTTCGCGTTCGTGACCACTGACAACCGGGCGACCGAAATCGACGTTCTTGGCAATCGCGTCGGACACTGGTACGCCGCCGATCGACCGCGCGGAGAAGCGGACGGCCTTCCGATCCCGACGCTGACGATGCATCACGAGATCGACGAACTCTCGAACGGGAACCTCATCGTGATGGGCACCGAGATCCGCGAATACGACAACTGGTACACCAGCGAGACCGATCCCGACGCCCCGCGGGCGCGCGAGCGGGTAATGGGCGACGTGATCGTCGAGTTCACGCGGGACGGCAAGGTCGTCTGGGTCTGGAAGGCGCTCGACCATCTCGACCCCTATCGGATCGGGTACGAGACGTTTACCAACTACTGGATCAACAGGGGCTTCCCTGGCGCCCGGGACTGGTCTCACGGCAATGGATTCTTCCACGACGAGAGGGATGACTCTCTGCTGATCTCTTTCCGAATGCAGGATGCCGTCGTCAAGGTGGACCGCAAGACCGGCGAGATCGTCTGGATCCTGGGCGACCACAGCGGCTGGCCGCCTCACTTGCAGCCGAAGCTGCTGACTCCGGAAGGCGAGATGTCCTGGTTCTATCACCAGCACATGCCACAGATCACCTCGAACGGAACGCTGCTGCTCTTCGACAACCGTACGTTCTCCGCCCGGCCGTTCGCGCCTCCCCTGCGTCCGGCCCAGACGTGGACGCGGGCTGTCGAGTACGCGATCTGTGAGGAGACCCGATCCGTGAAGCAGCTTTGGAGTTCTGAAGGACCGGCGATGGACCGTCTCATGACATTCGCCATGGGAGAGGCCGACGCGATGCCTGCTACCGGAAACGTCTTGCTCTTCTACGGCAGCGCTGCGGTTGTGACGGACATGACCTTGGATTGGGAGGACGTTCTCGGACCGGGCGGTGGCACGGATCGAGGCACTCGCATCCGCGAGTTTACTGGCGCAGACCCAGCCGAGATCGTCTGGGACATCGATATCTACGATTCCAGCGAGAACCAAGTTCGCTGGGGGATTTACGGCGGGGCGAGGATCGCGCAATTCGGGGCTCATCCCGGGAAGTGACGACTCCGCCGCGAGGCCGCCTAGAAACACCGCGGCATCGTCGCCGGTCACGAATTGAAGCCCGCAACAGTGCCGGGGTGTCGCGTCTACTTGCAAAAGCTGTCAGAGAGGGTGTGATCGTGCCGGATGATCCGACAGCGGCGCGCAAGCAGGTGCGGTACGTGCCGTGGTGGACGAAGCAAGGAAGATGAGCACTCTTATTTGATCAGGTGCTGCAGATTGGGCGGCTAAACTGTCACCTTCGGATACAAGTTATTTATTTCCAGCGATTTGCAATGATTCGGTTTATTTGACGGTCATTTGACGATTTCGAAGTAGAAGTCCCACCTGTGCCGACGAATGATACGTTCTTGAGCACGCTCCGGACTCCGTGAAGGCGGGCTACAAGAAAAGATCCGTGCTCTACCCTTGCAAGCTGACGCCTTGCCGGTCGCCGGATGAAGCCCACGCTGATACCTTGGAGTTGCAGCCCGAGATGGACGGGTTGCTGGCGGATCTACCGGACCAATGAGCCTGAGGAGGCTGTGTGCCGTCAGAGATCATCTTTGAAGTCACTGAGGATGAGGTTGATGGTGGTTACTCTGCCAGCGCACTCGGCTTCGGTATCCACACCCAAGGCGACTCGCTCGACGATTTGTGGAGGAACATCAAGGAAGCGGTCGATCGCTACTTCGACGAAACGGTGCCGCGCCCGAAGTTAATCCGGCTCCACATGGGAGTGCAAGCTCGACGGCGGATTCCCCGCGAGTTCGAACCGGGCACCGAAAGTGCCACCATCGCGACCACCGATGATCTGGCCGGCGTCGAGCCTGTTAGGTCTTCTCTTCCTCTAGCAGAGGTACTGTCGACCCTTTCGCCACTCAAAGAGGATTTCCCAAGGATTCCCGATCCTCCTTCCGAGCCCGAAGACATCCTATGACGTGCCCGCATCCCACCAAACGCTGGCACAAATACAGGCTCGCCCAGCAAATCTGAGGCGGGCTTGATCCAGCGGAAAGCCCTCAACCCAGTAACCCTATCTCCAACCGACCCAGACAGGGCTCGCCCATGCGTATTGGTCGCCGCCTTGCCGTACTCGCACGTAACAATAGCTAGCCTTGCCGTCGGATCGAGGACCGGAGCGGTCCAAGAACTCGAACTCCATGGAGCCGCCAGTTCCTGCGGACGCGTGGATGACCCTATGGTCCTTCACGATCTCGACTAGTTCGGCGGGGCGCTCGCCATCGACCCGCACATGAATGCGCAACGGTTCCGTCCGGTCCACCTCGACCGACTCGCCCATGAACGCTCCGTTGACTCGGAAGTCGATCAGAAACCGAGCACCGGTCGATGCAAACACGCGCCGGGCGCGGATTGCTTCGAAGACGCCTTGGCGGGTGAATTCCTTTACGTAGGCACCCGTGATGCCGTTGTCTTCGCCGGTCCCCATCCAGTGAGAGTCCCCGGAGCCGACGAAGCCGATGCGGTAGCCCCTCTCCAGCGCTTCCCAGACGGCCGACACCGGCCCTTGCTCTTTGAACTCGGTGGCTTCCTCCCGAGCCTCTCGCCACGCGGACGTGATCTCGAACACAGGCTGCAAGTCCGGATCGTAGCCTGTCCAGTCGTTGTGATGCGGCTGCAGAATGACGTCCCACGGACGGATCAGGGAGAACAGCTTGTAGACCGTGTTCGACGTCACCGTCGTGGATCGGAAGATTGGGGCGTCGTCGGTTCCGAAATACATCGCGCGATGTCCGCCTCGCTCGTCCTGGCCCTCGGTCGTCCACTCCCAGCCGCTGAACGCAACCCGCTCGGCCGCACCTTCGTAGACACCTGCCAAGGCCTGCACTTCCGCCCACTCCGATTGCGTGAGGAAGTTGGGAGTGAAGTCGTGATTCGCCGATGCGACGAAGTCCATCCCCGTCACGAAGAGCCCGTGTGCGTAGTACATGTCGAACGTTCCGATGCCGTCGTTCTCGGTATGCCCGTGGAGATCGCCCCACACAAGCCGGTATCGCTCATCGCCAACCTCGAGGCTCTGTGGGGGGTCGCGGCGATAAGTGCGAGGCTCTAACGCCGGGATGTGCTCTTGGTCATCGACAACCTGTTGAAACCGCGACCGGCGCTCGTCGAGATCGATCCGGTGGGAGTAGATGTCCGCGCCGTAGCCCCCGGGCCGCTGAGTCATCCCGAATGCCCAGAGCCGGTCGGCGATATGTCGACGCCTTGGAACCTCGTAGGCCATCCAGAGCCATCCGTCCTCGTCGTCCAGGGCAGACACGAGTTGGTTCGCCAATGGGACTTGGTACGGGCCCCTGCCACTCGAAGCCAGGTCAACGCCACGACGAACAGACGGAAGCTGGAAGGCCGTGTAGGGGTTCGGATCGTGAAACAGGAGTTTCGGGTCGGACCATTTCCCGTCACGCAACACCCGGCCGGAGAACGACACGCTCGACATCCGGCCCCCGCCTAGCCAGAAGAGCCACATGTCGCCGTTCGCTCGGAGCAGCAGTTGCGGGTATCGCTCCTCGCTCATCGCGTGCGCGGCCCAATAGGCCGAATGCCTAGTGAGCCGTCCGGGATCCTCGGAGTTTTCGAATGGCGACGGCGCCCAAGTCCATCCGGAATCGCCCGAGACTTTTGCGAAGATGCTCCGTCCCCTGTAAGCGAACCGTCCGCCGACCGTTTCGCGCCGTTCCCACGCGACCCAGGCGCGGCCTTCCCTGTCAAGAGCCTGGGACGGTGCTGTGTCCCATAGCGCCGATGTCGTCAAGCGCTCGACCGGGCCGCCGGCCTGTGAGGTGTATACGTCGTAGTTCCCGTCCCGTTCCTCGTCCCAAGCCACGCGCCAGCTTCCGCCCGGCAGGGCAAGTATGTTCGGGCGGAAGCAGCGGCCCGTGCCATCATCCACGCGCACGGGCACATCCCACGTGTCCCCCTCCAGCACGAGCGCTTGCAACTCGATGCGGGGAGGTTGAAGCTTGCGGATGACTGCTACCGCGCCGCCGCCATCCAGACTCGCGGCGCGAATCTCCAGCGCGCCGGCGGTTCGCGGGATCATCCGCTCGCGCGACCAAGAACGCCCGTCGTAGACCCTCTCATACGCTGCCCAGAGGCCGTCCCGCCGTGAGGTCCAAAGCACCCTTACTTCACTTCCGCGAGCAATCACGGCGGGACGGTGGTTCACACCAGGGACCTCGCTGACCGTCTGCTCGTCACCCCAGTCCTGACCATCGAATTGCCGAATGAAGATGGAATCCTGCCCGTCATCGGGCCAGTTCCACGCATCGATGCTCGGATCGTCAATCGGCCAAGAATCCGTCTGTGGGCGGCACGACGACCAAGCTATCCAGATGGTCCCGCTAGCGTCCCGGGCGATTGCGGGCCGTTCGGCATTCTCGAGCCGATCAGCAGTGATCTTGCTCGGAAACGTCATCGGGATTGGCAGCCAGCCGCGCGGCGGCTCTGAGGTCGGCTGGTAGAACTGGCCGCAAAGCAGGGAACCGAGTCCGAGCGGCAGGAGCAACAGCCGGGCGCACCTCATCGTGCGCCGATTGTAGCCGCTATCCTCGTCGCTGGGACGTCACGGGACGTCGGCAGGTTTTCTGGCGATCTTCAAACCAACCGATCGGATCTTGGGAAGCGCGAATCCGCTGAGTCCGGTCGCGGGCGCTCTGAGCCTCTCGTCCTGCGAAGGCTCAGACCGAGATCACCAAGTTGACAGGGCGCTTGGCTTGCGACAAACTTCTAAACCGTGCAACGCCGCTCTTTCCTCCGTCACGGCGGGCTGGCCGCAGCAACAGCCGCTGCGCCATTCCAAGCTCCGGCGCAAATCGGAGACCAGCCCTCCATGAAGATCACCGAGATCAAGGCCTTCCTCGTGGGCAGCACCCGCGGGGAGCAAGGAGGCACGGGCAACATCAGCGGGCGCAACTGGGTCTACGTCAAGATCCTGACCGACCAAGGGATTCACGGGATCGGCGAGGCCTATTCGTGCGGCCCGGATGAGGCAACCGTAAAGGTCATCGAGGACTACGCGCGATGGCTGGTTGGCCAGGACCCGCGCAACATCCAGCACCTCTGGGACTACATGTACAACACGACCCGGTTCCCCGGTGGGTCCGTGGTCAACTCGGCGATCAGCGGGATCGAGCACGCGCTCTGGGACATCGCCGGCAAGGCAGCTGGCCTGCCCGTCTGGGCCCTGCTGGGAGGGCGCGTGCGCGACAAGGTCCGGCTCTACCAGTCGATCGGCGGCTCCAGCCCGCAGGAAGCGGCGGAGAACGCCGTCGAGCTTCGCGAGCGCTTCGGCTACAACGCCTGCAAGATGTCGCCGCACAATCCCGGCGACAACCAGATGCCCTACAACGAAGTCACCCGCACCGCCGGAGAGAGGGTCGGAGCGGTCCGCGAAGCCGTCGGCCCTGATCACGACATCGCCGTAGATATTCACGCGCGTTACTTCGAGGTTCAGCGCGCGATCCGGGTCGCCAAGGAGATCGAACCCCACTACCCGTTCTGGCTCGAGGAGCCGATCCGGCCCGAGAACCCGGACGCGATGAAGAAGCTGGCCGACCATTCGAACATCCCCTTGGCATCCGGCGAATGCAACTACACGAAGTTCGAGTTTCGCGACCTGATCAACATCCAAGCGCTCGATATCGTCCAGCCCGATGTGTGCGTCTGCGGCGGGATCATGGAGATGAAGAAGATCGCGGCGATGGCCGAGGCCCAGTACATGATGGTCGCCCCACACAACCCGATGAGCCCCCTCGCGACCATGGTCAACATCCACTTCGCCGCGTCCACGCCGAATTTCCTGATCCTCGAGTACAGGGCTCCCGTGGACGATGCACGCCGCGACGTGCTCGACGAGCCGCCAATGGTAAAGGACGGCTATGCCGACATCCCGAACAAGCCTGGCTGGGGGGTCGAGCTGAATGAAGAAGCCTTCCAGTACTACCCGCCCAGGCCCTGGAAACGAACAACAGGATTCCGGGCTGACGGTTCCGTGGCGTTCATTTAGCGTCTCGGGCCTCCGGCGGGCGGTGCAGTTGCAGGGCCAAGGAACCTCCGTCAACGGTTCGATAGGCTTGTCCCGTCGGGATCAACCCCGAGCGATCGTCCCGGCCGCAACTGCAGACGCTGCAGCCCCAGCAGACAACATGACGATCCCGCTCGCTGTCGCTGCCTTCACCCGCGCCGTTCCAGCGCTAGCGCGACAGGAATTCAAAGGTCTCGCCGCCGAGCTGCGCGACGATCCTGCCCTGACCCGGGTTCCGGCCCCGGACCGGAAAGAACATCGCGCCGTCGGTCGAGTCTCCAGGATGGACCTTGCCGCTGACAAAGGTGATCGCCGCGGCCGCAGCGGAAGCCTTCAAGCCCTTGGGTCCGATCGCCAGCGCCGACAGCCGGCGCTTCTCGTAGCTGTTGTTCGGGCGGATGTACTGATTGGTGTAAACCGCGGCTTCGTAGGCAGCCTGCAGCTTGACCAGTTCCGAGCGCCGCGCGGTGCGGAAAAAGTCGTCGATAACCCGCTGCTCGGAAACGGCCCGCACCCGCTCGCCGCTGTCGTATTCGATCGCGAAGCTGGCGGTGTCAACCTGCCAAGTCTCCTCGCTGCCGTTGCTCACGGCCACGTGTACGAGCGAGTACCGCGCGGTCTTGAGGGGCATTTCGGCGCACATCACCGTCAACCCGCGACGGGTCAGGACTTGGTAATCCATGCCGCTCGAGCGGAACTCGATGACTTGCCCGAGGGCCGGCGCGACCGACGCCAGCAACGCCACCGCGCACGCCTGCCACAACCGACACGCGCACAACGCCATGGTTGAATTATGATACAGAAAGCTATACAGGGTTCTTGATCAACTAATGAAACCACTCACTGGGCTACCCGTAGATTCCCTCGTGCGGGTCTCCGAGGAAGTCGGCATCCCACTGAAGGACCTGCTGGAGTTGGTGCAGCAGGTCGAAAACGGCGCTTCAGCCGCGTTTCTCGCACGCTATCGCGCCGATCTGTGCGCGGGTATCGACGAACGCGGCATCCAGCGCGTCTTGCAGAAGCTCGCGGATGTCCGGGACCTGATCGACCGCCGCATTTCGATGATGGCTTCGCTGAGGCAGCGCGGAGTCATGTCGGACGAGTTGCGCAAGCACCTCGAGCAGGCCACCAACCGGCGTGAACTCAACGACTTGTTCATGCCGTACCGAGAGCGCAAGCCGGGCCCGGCAGAAGAGGCCATCGAAAAGGGTCTTGACCCCCTCGCGCGGCTGCTGTGGGCCCAGCAGGATGGTGCCGATATCGCAGCTGAAGTCGCCAAGCATGTCGCCGCGGACAATGGCTTGGAGAGCGATGGCGACGTGCTGGAAGGCGCTTACGCAATCGCGGCCCAATGGCTGAGCGACAAGCCCGAAATCCTGCAGGCTCTGCGCAAGATCTACCTGCGGGATTCCGAGATCGTGCTGACCGCACGGCCCGAAGCGGCCAAGGCTCCGCGCGTGCAAGAACTCGACGGGTTTCGCGCCAAGCTAGCCTCGATCGACTGGAAGAAGCGCCTTTCGATTCGGCGCGCGCTGCGCAGCGGATTACTCGAGATGGACTTCGTGCCGCCGACCAGCGCCACGGCAACATTTCTCGAACGGCGCCTGATTCAAGACGCCGAGTCTTCCTACGCGCCGCACTTGAGGCGGGTGGTGGAGGTCGCTCTTGGCAACGGGCTTGCCGACCGCATCAAGCACAACATTCAGGCGTATCTCGACGAGCGAACGGACGAACAGGGGATCGAAGCCTACCGCAAGTCCCTGCGAGCCGCGCTGCTCGCACCGCCGGCGTCCAATCTCAATATCCTCGGCATCGAGATCACGCGCTCGGGCGACTGGCACGCCGCGCTCATCGACGCAGACGGTCGCTTGGCCGAATGCGCGGTTGTCCGCAGCAACGGAAAGCCCGCTCGCCACGAGCGCGAGTTAGCTGCCACAACCGAGA
Organism: Terriglobia bacterium; assembly: GCA_009841225.1. GTDB lineage: Bacteria > Acidobacteriota > Terriglobia > Bryobacterales > UBA6623 > VXMF01. Next base: position 168,703 of record VXMF01000013.1, read on the forward strand.
CACGTCCCGCAGAGGCAGCGGCCGACGGGCCCCCACCGGAACAAGCCTCATCCGAAGCCTTATCCAAAGCCTCGCCCGCAGCCCGGCCCGAAGCGGAAGAGACGCCAGCTGCTAGTGCTGCGGAAGTCGTGACCGGGACGAATGAGGTGGAAAAGACGGCTGAAGTCGCAGGTCTTGAAGAAGCTTCCGCTGACGCGGCCGCCGCGGAGGCAACCGAGCCGGGCTCGCCAGAACCTGCGAAGCCGACCGAGCCAGCGCCCAAGGAAAGCCGCAAGAGGCGCACCCAACAGGTCGAACTCAGCGAGTTCTTGGCGAGTCATCAAGTGGACTTGGTCGTGTACGGCCCCGGCCCTAAGCCACACACCATCGACGAGTACCTGCGCTCCCAGATCCGCAAGTCGGGCAAGATGCACATCCCGTCGCGCTCGGTGCGCGATTCCGGTGCGCGGATGTATGCGCAAACGCCAATGGCGAAGAAGGAGTACCGCCGGCTTCCGTGGACGTTCGCGACCGCGGCAAGCCTGGCCCGTCGCGTTCAAGACCCTCTGGCGGAACTGGCCAAGGCGGACTTCAGATCGACCGGAGTCGGACAGAACTATCTGGAGCTCAACTCCGACCTGTTGCGCGATGCGTTCCGGAATGAGCTGGAGTGCGCCGCCCACGACGTCGGCATTGACGCCAACCAGGCCTCGGTGGCATTGCTGTCGCTTGTGCCCGGATTCACCGAGAGGCTCGCGCGGCGCGTAGTGGAGGATCGCAAGCAGCGCGGTCCTTTCGAATCACGCGATGACCTGCGCCGCGTCGATGGCCTGAACGACCGCATCTTCGCCCAAGCGGTCGGCTTCCTCAGGGTGAACGGCGGCAACCTGCTGGACAACACGGGTGCACACCCTCAATACAAGGAATTGCACAAGCGAATCGCCGAGGCCGCCGGCTGCGACCTGCCTACACTGCTCAACGAACCGGACCGCCTCGACGCCATCGACCCCGAGCAGTTCGCCGGTCCGGATCGGTCCGTGCTGCTGGTCAAGTCCGCCATAAGCGAGCTCAAGCCTGAGCGCCGACAGGTTCGGGGCTCGTTCAAGCTCCCCGAGCGGGCCGTGGCACTGCGAACCGATGACGAGTTGCAGGCCGGCGCTCAAGTCGCCGGCGTGGTCTCAAACACTGCGGAGTTTGGCGCATTTGTCGATATCGGAGCGGACCAAGACGGGTTCTTGCACGTATCGCAGATCCAGCGCGACCTGGTGGTCGATTCCAGGCCTGCGTTGCAGTCCGGCGATCCCATAGAGGTCTTTATCCGGCCCCCGCTGCCGGGCAACCGACGCATCGGACTTTCGATGTACCCCCCGCGCTCCGCCCCGGCGCGCGACGCCGCCGATACGCGCCGGCGCGGACCGGACCGGCGGGCCGACGGCCGGCGGCGCCAGGGTCCGCGCAACTCGGGCCGCTATGACCGCGACAAGCCGTTCCGCCAGGTCTTCGGCCCGGAGAATGATCGCCGCGGCAAGCGCGAGCGCATCGATCCGAGTCTGAGCCTTGACGAAAAGCTCAGCATGCTGACGGACAAATACCGCACCAAGGTCTAGCGTGGCCGTTGCCAGCCGGGATCGAACTGGCCCGGACTGGACGCTTGAAGCTGCCGCCGCAGACGCCGGATTCCAATGCATCGCGGGCGTCGACGAGGCAGGCCGCGGCTGCCTATTCGGGCCAGTGTTCGCCGCCGCGGTGGTATTGCCTCGCAAGGCCGCTCTTCCGGGTCTGGACGACAGCAAGCGGCTGAGCCCGAGCCGCAGAACGGAACTGGACCGCCGCATCCGGCAGGTCGCCTTGACGTTCGCTGTACGAGCGGTGGACGCCGCCACGATCGACCTGCTCAATATCCTGCAGGCATCGCGAAGGGCCATGAAGCTGGCCGTGGCGGGCCTCGATCCGACTCCCGACTTCTTGCTCGTTGACGCGGCGGCAATCGACCTGCCGATCCAGCAACGTGGGATCGTCAAGGGGGACAGCAAGAGCAACTCCATCGCGGCGGCGTCAATCCTCGCGAAGGTCGCCCGAGACCAGTGCATGCTGGCGTGGGATGCAATCTATCCCGAATACGGGCTGAGAAATCACAAGGGCTATCCGTCGCCACAGCATCTAGCCTCGCTCCGCGAGCACGGCTGCACGCCCCAGCATCGCTTCAGCTTCGGGCCGGTGCGACAGCTGGCCAAGATTGAACGCAGCGCCTAGCGGCTACACTGGGACATCGTGAGCATCAGTCCGAGGATGCCCTCCTTGCAAGAGGCGAAGCGGGTTTCGCGCGGCCGGTCGCACCTCCTGCTCCGACAGGTCTTCCTAGTACTGGTCTGCATGGAAGTCGGCGTGGTCCTGCTATTGCTGCCCTGGACGCTGCTCTGGGACAACAACTACTTTTTCAGCCTGCAACCCCAGCACAGCGCCTTTTGGCTCGGCAACCACCTGCGGGGTGCCATTTCCGGGATAGGCCTGGTCAATCTGTGGCTCTTTGCATCGGAAGTGTCGGTGCTCTTTGACAAGCGCCGGCACTGAGCCGAACGTCAATGTGTCATTGCGTAAATGATGTAGTTGATAGCTAGGCGGTACGACATCGCGGTGAACCGCTCCGGGTATTCGGACCAGTCTGCGTGCTCCCAGGCGTCCCCAAGGTCCATGTTGTGGTTGATCAGGACCATCAACCGGCCGTCCACGTCGCGGATGCCGCGCCAGTGCGGTACGACTCCGTCCCGTTCATAGGGGCGCTGGCTGTAGAGCATCTGCGCCCCGGGGATCTGCTCGCGGTGCTCCATGTCGAACAGCACGTGGAAGACCTCGTTGTCGGCATCGAGGTCCTCTACCGGCAAATCGGGGAAGATCTTCCGGATGCCGTTCATGAAGTGCTCCCACTCCTCGCTGCCGTGGAAGTCGTCGAACATGATGAAGCCACCGCGCAAGAGATACTCCCGGATACGCTCGACTTCCGACGCGGTCAAGTCCCAGTGCCCGGCCTCGACCACGTAAAGAAACGGATAGTCAAACACCTCGGGATCGTTGGGATGGACGTACGTCTCATTCGGCCGCGCGTCAATCACCGAGAGGCGCTGCAGGCCTTGCAAGAAATGTCGCTCGGCGGCCGGCGTGTCGATCTGCCACGGCCGCATATCGAGAAGTTGGTCGGCATAGCGGTCTGTGTATGCCATGCGAGCGAGCACGAATTCGGACGGCCGTCCGCTGCCGGGCGGCTCGTGAACGCTCCACGGCGATTCCGGTGGCAGCAGGATATCGCGATAGCCGCGCTGCGCCGCCAGCCAGCCTGCGCAGCAGAGCAGGATGCCTGCGGCCGTGCCGCGCAATAGCGCTCGCCGCACCCCCGCTCGGGACATCGTTCGCCCGCCTCCGCGCAATCAATACCGATAGTGGTCAGACTTGTAAGGGCCGTCCGCGGAGATGCCTAGATACTCGGCTTGCTCCTCGGAAAGCGTGGTGAGATCAGCGCCCAGCGCGGGCAGGTGCAGGCGAGCGACCTGCTCGTCGAGCACCTTCGGCAGCGTGGCAACGGTGCGGCCGTAAGACTCTGCGTTGCGGTGCAACTCGATCTGCGCCAAGACCTGGTTGGTGAAGCTGCAGGACATCACGAAGCTGGGATGGCCGGTGGCATTGCCGAGGTTGAGCAGGCGCCCTTCCGAGAGCACGATCACCGAATGCCCATCGGGGAACCGGTGCTCGTCCACTTGGGGCTTGATGTTCTTGCGCGTGACCCTCTCCGCCTTGGCCAGACCCGCCATGTCGATCTCGTTGTCGAAATGACCGATGTTGCCGACGACGGCTTGATGCTTCATGCGAGCCATGTGCTGGGCGGTGATGATGTGCTTGTTGCCGGTGGCGGTGACGAAGATGTCGCCGACCTCCAGCACGTCCTCTAACCGCCGCACCTCGAAGCCCTCCATGGCAGCCTGCAAGGCGCAGATCGGGTCGATCTCGGTGACGATCACGCGCGCCCCCTGGCCGCGCACGGACTGGGCGCAGCCCTTGCCGACATCGCCGTAGCCGCACACGACAACCACCTTGCCGCTAATCATCAAGTCGAGGCCGCGGTTGATACCGTCCAGAAGCGAGTGGCGGCATCCATAGAGGTTGTCGAACTTAGACTTGGTCACCGAGTCATTGACGTTGATGGCCGGGAACAGCAGCGACCCCTCTTGCTGCCGCTGGTAGAGCCGATGCACGCCCGTTGTGGTCTCTTCGGACACGCCGCGCACCCCGGCGGCGATCCCATCCCAGAATTGGCCGCGCTCGCGGCGCAACGTCTCGAGACGGGCCAAGATCACTGCCTCCTCGTCGGAGGCGGCCGACGAGGGATCCGGCACGGCTCCCGCGCGCTCGTACTGCAGCCCTAGGTGCACCAACAGCGTGGCGTCACCGCCATCGTCGAGGATCAGATTCGGGCCCGCGCCGTCCGGCCAGAGCAGTGCCCGGGCCGTGGCCCACCAGTACTCTTCGAGAGTCTCGCCCTTCCACGCGAACACCGGAACTCCTATGGGGGCCTCCGCAGATCCACCCGGCCCGACCGCAACCGCGGCGGCAGCATGGTCCTGCGTGGAAAAGATGTTGCACGAAGCCCACCGGAGCGAGGCGCCGAGCTGGCGGAGCGTTTCGATCAACACCGCCGTCTGCACTGTCATGTGCAGCGAGCCCGTGATGCGCGCCCCGGCCAAGGGTCGCTCTCCGGCGTACTGCTCTCGCAGCGCCATCAAGCCGGGCATTTCATGCTCGGCCAGACGGATTTCGTCGCGCCCGAATTCGGCGAGGCCGAGATCCTTGACCCTGAAATCGTCGCGGGGCGCGGACTCGGTCTCACGCGTTTCCGGCAGAGTTTCAGCTAGCGCCATCGCAAGCCTCCTTAGCTCACTCTAAGCCCACATGCCGCCCGCGCGGTGTACCGTGCGTCTCAAACCTGTTGCTTCAGGGCATCCACGCGGGTCGGCTGTTCCCACGTGAAGGTGTCCCCGCTGCGGCCGAAATGCCCATAAGCTGCGGTGGGCTTGTAGATCGGCCGCCGCAAATCAAGGTACTCGATCAGACCGGCGGGCGTGAGCGGGAACAGTTCCTTGACGATCTCTGCAAGACGCTCGTCACCGAGCTGTCCTGTCCCATAGGTGTCCACCCGGACAGACACCGGATCGGCGACACCGATCGCATACGCCAACTGGACCTCGCAGCGATCCGCCAGGCCCGCCCAGACGATGTTCTTCGCTATGTGACGCGCCATGTAGCACGCCGAGCGGTCCACCTTCGTGGGGTCCTTGCCTGAAAACGCTCCCCCGCCGTGACGGCCCATGCCGCCGTAGGTGTCGACAATGATCTTGCGTCCTGTCAGGCCGCAATCTCCGTGCGGGCCGCCGATCTCGAACTGCCCGGTGGGATTGATGTGGTACTTGGTGCGCTCGTCCACCAAGTCTTGCGGCACGACATGGTCGATCACGGCTTCCCTGACCTGCGCGCGCAGCTGGGCCTGGCTCGCTAGCGTAGGTCCGTTCACCGGATCATGCTGCGTCGAAACCACCACGGCATCAATGCGAACAGGCTCGCGGCCTTCGTACTGCACGGTGACCTGGGACTTGCCGTCCGGGCGCAGGAAGTTCAACTGGCCCGCTTTGCGGACGTCGGTGAGACGCTGCACCAGTTCGTGGGCAAGCATGATCGGCAGCGGCATCAACGCATCGGTTTCGCGGCAGGCGAAACCGAACATTAGCCCTTGATCACCGGCTCCGCCCGTGTCGACGCCCAAGGCGATGTCGTCCGACTGCTCGTGGAGATGCGACTTGACCACACACGTGCCCGCGTCAAACCCGTAGGCCGGGTCGTTGTAGCCGATCTCGCGAATCGTATCCCGCGCGATCTCCTCGAAGTCCAACTTCGCACTGGTCCGGATTTCGCCAGCGATCACGCAGAGGTCCGTCGTTACCAGCGTTTCGCATGCAACCCGGCCCAGCGGGTCCTGGGCTAGAACTCCATCGAGGACAGCATCGGAAATCTTGTCTGACAGCTTGTCAGGATGGCCCTCACTCACTGACTCTGATGTGAACAACTGCGTAGCGCTATGCGGCAAAGCGATCCTCCGACGGGGGAGCCACCAACGCTCTCAGGCCGCAGCTACAGCTCGAGGGGCGGCAGATTCCTTGGTGGCGACCGGCCTAACGGAACTAGGTGCGTGTCACCTGCAAGCTTCCATTCTTCAGGTTCGAGCACGTACTTGTCAATGCAGGCTCGCATCGTGAATCCGCAGACTCAGTTGCGAGTGCGCCGAGCAAACAACGGGACGAACAACCTTGCGACCTTGTCCTTACCCAAGTACTCTAAAGGTAAGGAGCTGGTTGTGGTAGTCAAGATCACGTCAAAACGTCAGGTCACCTTCCCCGCACGAGTCTTGGATGCACTTGGCGTGGGCGCCGGCGACCAAATTGAATTGATAGAGTGCTCCGACGGGTTTATGCTAAGGCCCCGTCGAATCGACCCGGCCCGTCTCGCACCTCTCCGATCGAAAGTTCGACCAGATCGGATTCCGTTCGATCTGGAATCGTTCCGCAATCAAGCACATGACCCCGCGCTACGGGATTGACACTTCCGTGCTCGTTCGGCTGGTCACGGGCCACCCTGAGCCTGGTTTCGAGTATTCCCTCACCGCACTGAGAGCGTTGATCGAGAACGAGGGGGCCGAGATCTTCGCGTCGAATCAGGTCATCGGAGAGGCCTACATCGCCATTCAGCATCACTACGGGATTTCCAAGGTCGAAACACGGGCCGGCCTGCTTGACGTGTTCCGGAGCGGACTCGTCGCGCCGCTAAACGGTGTGTCAGTCATCGCCGCTCTCGAGGCATCCGGCGGTGCTGGGCTCCTTGACCGGCTGATTGCGAACGACTACGCGCGAGCCGGTCTGTCCGCTCTGACACTTGACAAGCGGATGGCCACACTGCCAAGCACACGCCCCTTGTAGGGAAGCGTCCTTGCGCGCCAAGGCCTCGGAGGGCGGGAAGCGGTTCGGCTTGGAAGAGCACGTAAATGCGTTCTGCGCGGCCTGGCTGTAACGTCGCCGCGCCGACGCCGCGACGCACGACGTGGCCGGCGACGTCTACTTTGGCCGGCAACCTGAATCAGGCTGCGCGCTGTTGGCGCAGACACTCTTGCGCCAGATCGTAGTAGGCTTGGAGCCGCACCCAGAACAGGGCGGTTGACCAGCCTGCGGAAGCCATTTTCAGGGCCAAGGCGGGAGAAATCCCGCAATCTCCGTCCAAGAGGAGCTGCAAGTCGGTCCGGCTTACGTCCAAGTGCTTGGCGGTAGACTCGAGGCTCATGCCGTCCATCCACAAATCGCGAATCACGATGCCGGGATGCGGCGGGTCACGCATCAGCTCAGGTTCCATCGATGCTAATGATAATCGACTAGGTCGACATCCCAAACATCACCGTCCCTAAACCGGAATGTGATTGGCCAATTGGCGGAGACCCATGGACCAGAACCCAGATTGATCGCCGCGCAAAGGATGAAGACCGGGTACCCCGTCGAGGTCTCCCGGCCCGGAGGCATTCTCTAGCGCAAGCAAGATCGACCTGATCTTGCCCACATGAGTGGAAAGCACCCGACTCGCATCGCCGCGATTACGTATCCTCTTCAGCCCGCTATGGCGAAAAGACTGAATCAAGACGCCCTCCGTGGGAAAGCGCTGTCCTCGTGATGCATGCGACACATCCATTGACATGCAAAGCGCACGCGGACAAGTTGCATAGCACTAGCATATTTCCGTGCCGAGCAGATTCCCGAAAGACGTTCGCGCACTTGACGAGGTGTCGGTCGGTTGAGAACTGCGAGTCAGTCGGAGCGATAGCAGCAACCTATACGCCGAGAAAGCCGCCCTGTTTCCCGTAGCTCAATGAAGCAGCGTAGATTCTGAGACGCACCCGCAGGTGAGGACTTGGCGACCTCTGGCGTCTCCAAACGCTTGCGCGCGAAGCGCTAGGCATAGGCACTTGTGTCGGTCGAGCGCCGCAAGGATTCGCTTTCAAGGTATCTGTGAGTGCAGGCATCTTGCGGCGACAGACGGGGTAATATGGGCACTCGGTGACCGCGCAGTCCATCACTCGTCGCGGCTTTCTGGGAGCGGCGTCCCTAGTCGCCGCCTGCTCTCAGCCTCCGCTGGACCGGAAACCAAACGTCGTCCTGATCATCACCGACGACCAAGGCTACGGCGACCTCGGCTGCCACGGCAATCCCGTCATCAACACGCCGAACATGGACCGATTGCATGCCAACGCGGTGCGGTTCACGGACTTCCATGTCGACCCGCTATGCGCACCCACCCGCGCCGGCCTGTTGACCGGGCGCCACGCCTTCCGCTGCGGCGTCACGGCAGCGTTCGCCGGCCGCTCGATCATGCGGCTCGAAGAGACGACGCTGGCGGAGATCCTGCAGCACAACGGCTACACGACCGGCCTGTTCGGCAAGTGGCACTTGGGTGACAACTTTCCCTTCCGGCCGAACGAACGCGGCTTCGACGAGACGGTCGTCTGCTGGAGCGGCGGGGCCACCCAGGCGGCCGATGCCTGGGGCAACGACTACTTCGACGACCGCTACTCGCACAACAACGTCGTGGAGCAGTACAAGGGCTATTGCACGGACGTTTTCTTCCGCGAAGGCCTCGCGTGGATCGAGAAGAACCACGACCGGCCGTTCTTCGCCTACTTCCCGCTGAATGCTCCGCACGCGCCGTTCTTCGTCGACGAGCGTTACAGCAAGCCCTATGAAGCGAAAGGCGCGCCCCCGCCGATGGCGAAGTTCTACGGCATGATCGAGAACATCGACGAAAACCTCGGTGTCCTCCGGACGAGGCTCGACGAGCTCGGCCTTTCCGACAATACGATCTTCCTATTCATGACCGACAACGGGACCTCCGGGGGGCTGTCGAACGAAGGCGAATGGAGGGGCCACTCCGCCGGCATGCGCGCGCGCAAGGGCTCGGTCTATGACGGCGGCCACCGCGTGCCGTTCTTCGTGCAGTGGCCAGCGGCCGGCATCGGCGGCGGAAGGGACATTGGCCGCCTGGCGGCCGGGATTGACGTCGTCCCGACGCTGGTGGAGCTTGCCGGCCTGGAACTGCCCGAACCGATCGAGTTTGACGGACACAGCCTGGGCCCGCTGCTGCGGGCCGAGCCCGGATGGGCCGACGGCCGCGTTCACTTCACGCAGCACACGCAGTTCTACGTCGCGGGCAAGCGCCAGATGCACGACCCTCAGCCGTACCTCAATAGCGCCGTGCTGGACGAGCGCTGGCGGTTGGTCGAGGGCAAGGAGCTGTACGACATCAAGGCCGACCCATCGCAGTCCAGCGACGTGGCCGCCGAGCACCCGGAAGAAGTCGCGAGGCTGAGGGCCGCCTACGACGAATGGTGGGCAGAAGTCTCCGGACCCGCGCACGAGTATGTCGAGATACCGATCGGAGCCGAGGGCGGGAATCCGACCAGGCTGACTAGCTTCGACTGGCGCCCCGACGGTGGCCCGCCGAACCAATTCGTAATGCAGGATTCGGAACGGTTTCGCGGCTACGACGGCGACTCCTTTTGGGCCGTTCGTGTCGCCGAGTCCGGAAGGTACGCCTTCACCTTGATGGAGCGGCCGCCCGAGGCTGACTACCCGATCGAAGGCGTCTCGGCCCGCATCACGATCGGCGCATTCGAGGCCGGACGATCGATCCCGTCCGGCGCTCGCTCGATGCGTTTCGAAGCCGAGCTAGAAGCGGGCTCGACCGAGCTGAGGACTTGGCTCGATCGTGCCGATGGCACGACCCGCGGGGCGTACTTCGTAGACGTGGAGAGACTAGAGCCCGGACGGGGCTCGGCCTGAGGCGCTTCAGATCCGAGGAGGAACCGGAAGAGCCCGATCCCAGCCATGAAGATTACCGACATCACCCTCACGCCGCTCAAGATGGGCAAGAACCTCTTGCGCGTCCAGACCGACGCCGGCGTCGAAGGATGGGCCGAAGCACCGGGACCCAATCGGATCATTCCAGGACGGGACGCGGTCTTCAGCGCCTATCTCGAGCAAGTCGTCAAACCCACCCTCGTCGGCGAGAACCCGCTCGCCATCGACCGCCACTGGAACGCACTCGCTCTCGGACGCGGCGAGGTCTTCCACCGCATGCCCGGCTGGGCAGTCGGCGTGATCGACGTCGCCCTGTGGGACCTGATGGGCAAGGAGACCGGCCTGCCGGTCTTCAGGCTGCTCGGCGGCGCGGCACGCACCGCCATTCCGCTCTACTGGAGTACCGGCTCGGGCTGGCGGATGGAGCCGGCCGAGATGCTTGATCAGGTCAAGGCCGGCTGGGATATTGGGTTTCGCGCCTTCAAGATCCGGATGGACTGGCGGGGCTGGCGCCAAGACATCGACCCGGACAAGGATTTCGCAATGTTCCGGCGCGTGCGAGAATTCCTGGCACCCGAGATCTACCTCGCATTCGATGCCAACAACGGGTATTCGGTCTCAACGGCCATCCAGCAAGGGCGGCGCTTCGAGGCGCTCGGCATCAATCACTTCGAAGAGCCGATTCCCAACTACGACCTGCCCGGACTCAAGCAAGTCGCCGACGCCCTCGACGTGGCCGTCTCCGCAGGCGAGCAGGACGCCTACCGCTGGTGGTTTCACCAATTGGTCCTGCTCGGCGACCCCGACATCCTGCAGCCGGACATTCTCAACGCGGGGGGCGTCTCGGAAGTGAAGCGCATCTACGACATGGCAACAACGCTGGACAAGCCGGTGATGCCCCACAGCCCCCACGCTGGGATCAACTCGATGGCCTCGCTGCACGTCTACGCGACGGTCGAAAACGCCACCCGGCCCCACGAGTTCTCGGCGGAGTTTTCTGGACCGCTCGACGAGGTGGCCGAGCTCTACGGCGAGCACGTGCTGCCCAAGAACGGAATCATGGAGCTGACCGAGAAGCCGGGACTCGGGATCGAGCTGAACGAGGCCGCGGTTGGAAGCACGTGACACACAAATCGCTCCAAGCAAGCAGCTTCGGCAGCAGCGGGTGCGATTCTGGATGATTCTCACGCCAAGGAGGTTTCGACATGGAGCGCCACCGCCGGGCTCGACGGTTTCGGCTGGTTTCCCTCGCAGTCTTCGCCGGTTGTTCAGCTATCTGGCTGGAACTGGCCAGTGACGCCCAAATCGAAAGCGACCGCGCGTGGAGCCCGATTCTCGTACTCAACGTCGTTGAGGAAGCCACGGGCGAACGGAGCGCCGCACGCTTTTCAATATCCGTTGACGGCAAGCCGCACGAGCCTCGCTGGATCGGGCCTCACGGGTTGCGATTCGTCTCCGTGCACGTGTCCAAGCGCCAAACGAAAGTCGTCACGTACGCCCGGGGCACTGGCCCGGTTTGGGTACCCCTTACGCCTGGCGCCAAGCGGGTCAAGGTCGACGTCGTCAAGGGGCTCGACTATTTGCCGGTGTCCCGGGAAGCAGCCGTCAGCGAGGATCCAGTTGAGGTCAGAGCCGGCCTCCGGCGTTGGAATCGCCTTCGCGAAGCGGGCTGGCGCGCCGCTGACGCCCACATTCACTATGACCGGATCCGGCCGGACGGGGATCGTGACTGGTTCGCAATGATGGCTGGCGACGACATCGCGCACAGCCAGTTCATGACTCTCAAGGGAGGCATGGTGCCCGGAACCTGGGCACGGCAGTTCGCCTTCGGAGAGCGGGGGGAAGCCGCGGCTGGCACGAGAACGATTGTGGCGGGCGAAGAGTATCGGGACAGAATGCAAGGCCATATTCTCCTGTTCGGCCTCGGCGATCTGATTGCACCCATCATGGCTGGCGTGCCCGAGGCGCCGTACAACTTCCCGACGCTCGCAAGCGTGATGAGGCGGGCCCGCGCCACAGGAGCCTTGGCCGGAATCGCCCATGGCGGCACCATGGGCGCCAGGCCCACCGCTCTCGCGGATGCAGTGGTAGGAGCGGCCGAGTTCGTTGAGATCGCAAACTGGAGCTGGGAACTGTGGCCGCTCCACAACTGGTACCGTCTCTTGAATTGCGGCTACGCGCTGCCCGCGACTGCTGGCACCGACTTGCCGAACAATCCCCGCCGGGAGCCTTGGCAGCCCTTCCTCGGAGGGATGCGCATGTACGCAAAGACCGGAGACTCGACCGGCTCTCCAGCTTGGAACGAAGCCGTTCGACGGGGCGAGACGTTTGTCAGCAGCGGCCCCGTGCTCGACTTCGCAGCGAATGGTGTGGGACCTGGCGGAACGCTCTGCCTGCCCGCCGAGGGCGGGAGTGTCCACGTGAGCGCGGCCATGCGGAGTCCGCGAGACCTGCAACGGCTCGAGCTTGTCCGAAACGGAGCGGTCGTAGCGACGGCATCTGATCAGGTTCGCGAAGGACAAGTGCGTTCACTGCGGCTTGAGACTGAAGCCCAATTCGATCGCAGCGGATGGATCGCCGCCCGCGGAGAGGGCGCGCTCGCCTTGCTCCCCGGAGGTAACGAAGTTGCGCACACAAGCGCGGTGCGAGTGCTTGTTGATGGGGAGCCGATCTGGTCGAAGGAAGACGGCGAAGCCCTCGTCTCGACTCTGCAACAGCAGCGGAATCACTACGAGCGCAGCGGGCGCTATGCTACCGCCCGCGACCGCGCCGAAGCACTTGCCGTGTTCGACCAAGCGCTCGATGGGCTGCGCGCCAAGGCCGATGGAACCGTGCAACGGGAGCTCCGGCCGTGTCCCGGAGGCTGAAGCGAGGGGGACTGCAGTCAGTGGAGATGGTCCAGAGTGGGCCGGTGGCGAGAATGACGACACGTCCGGAAAGGTCCGAGATCTCTCGAGGATGCTAGCTCGGTCTGGTGGAAGGGGGATCGCCGAATGTTCGGGCGGCCCGCTTTTTCCAAGCTCGGCCGAGCAGGTTTCAGTAGACTGGCCGAAGCCTGCGCGGCACTAGAGTGTCTAAAATCAGATGCGTACTATATGCGTTTCACGATCGAAACGGAACGAGAGCAAGACGGGCGCTGGATCGCCGAAGTGATCGGCCTGCCCGGAGTGATGAAGTACGGCGAGACGCGAGCCGACGCGATCGGCAAAGCTGAGGCGCTGGCACTTCGTGTGTTGGCGGAACGAATCGAGGCAGGCGAGGGACCTCTCGAATCGATTGAGATCCGGTTTGCTGCTGCATGAGTGCGTGACCCAGTGCTCGAGCGCGCCGGGTTCTTGCGGCGCTTCAACGCATAGCCTGGAGGGTCAAGCGCGTATCTGGATCTCACCGGGTCTTGACGCGAGACGATGCACCCGATTATGTGTTCGCATTTCATGACGGCGAAGAAATCGGACCCCGCATGCTGGCAAGAATCGCTAGGCGGACAGGGTTGACACCTCGCGACCTCTGAATTCGAAGAGCTTCCGCTTTGGGCACTATCCGGTGAACCGGTACGAGTACAGGTCGCAGTCCTTGAGTACGAATCGAATGCGTACTCGTTCCCCGGCGAGCGACGACACGTCCTCGCCGCCTTTCCAGCCGTACGTCTCCTTGATTGCGTCGCCGTAGAGATCCGGCGCGTCTTGCAACGTGAAGCCCGGCAACGGCTCTCCGGACTGGCTCTGCAGCTCGACGCGAACCGAACCGCCCGCCCCGGTCGCATAGTTCAGGACCAGCCGCCGCCCCTGGAATCGGATCGGCGCGGTTTCCAGCTGACCGCCGGCATAACCCGCGTGTGCCGAGGCAAACCCGTCCAGGCGCAGGGTGGCACGGACCAAGTGCACGCTGTCGAACCTGTAGTGCTGGCTGATGTAGACCGACAGCTCGTCCTCGGCTGTCCTGAGCAACCCCCATGCAGGCATTGAACTGCGGTCTCCCCAGTTGCGCCGGTCGCGTCCCGGACGCACCCACGCCTGCATGAACGTCCTGTCGAAATGCACGCCGTCGCGACTGCTCAGGAACACGGCTTCCGAGACACCGTCGCTGCCGTGCTCGGGCAGGCGCCGCCGATCAGGCCGGAATCGACTCGGGAACGCGAAGCGGTAGTGCGGATTGCGGAAGTAGGGGATCGTGGCGTTGGTGTAGAAGTGCTCGGGTTGCGGTGGGTCCACGGTGATGAGCTGCGGACCCTCCCATTGCCTGAAGTCGTCCGACTCCACCAGGCCGACGCCGCGTACACCCCGGTACGGCGTACGGAAGTAGCAACGGTACCTAGCGCGCGCCGGATCCCAGAAGGCGAGGTTTTGCGAATCGAACATGCCCTCCGTGAAGACTGGTTCGGGCGAGACGGGGCTCCAGCGGATGCCGTCGGGCGAGGCGAACGCATGCAGCGCACGCTTGGGATCGATGCCGCGACCTAGAGCCTTGTAGCGCTCGCGATCGGGCACACCCGGACGAGGGTCCTTGAACGGCGTGAAATTGTGGGTGCCCAGACCGCGCAACACGATGTTGTTCCGTCGCGACCCGCCCCAGTCGTAGAGGCCGAGATCCGGTCTTCGCCACTGGATGCCGTCCTCGCTCTCGGCATAGCAGGTTTGCTCCGACTGGCTGCCCCCGGGCGAGCCGCGGTAGTACATCCGGTACCGTCCCTGGTCCTCGAAGACGGTCACATAGGCCGATGTCGGCCCCTCCCACGGGCGGTCAAAGCGAATCGCCGGGCCCGCCATCCTCGGCGGATGCAGGCGCAACTCCACCGCGTCCATGGAATCGATCCGGCGGCGATCCACGAAGAGCTCGACCTGCGAACCAATCGATTCGTCGATCAGCGGCCCCTGCGCACTGTCAGTGCCGGCGTAGCGACGCGGTGGATTCGAGCGACGATCGGCATCCTGTTCGCGCTGGGAGAGAACTTGCCCGCCGACGTGTCCGCCCACGCCTGCCAGCAGGGCTCCGCTTGCGATGAACGACCGTCGCGTTGGCATTCCCGCTCCAGGCCGTGCGACCCGCGCCTCGGCGCCACCTGAGCATACCCCAGAGTCGCGTTGTTCGGCGGGGTGCTGGGGCTAAGCTTACTGCGGCTGAGCACATACCGACACCCGATGCCCTGGACGAGGGCTTCATATCTCTGACTTCCGTTTCCGCAAGGGCGTGGAGTGGCCGCAAGCAGCCGCGCTGTCCGCGATGTTCGAAGACATATCGCACCGGTGAGGGACCGGTTTGGAGGCGGAGTTCGTGCTAGCCGGCTGCTGCTACGCCTGTGTGGGTGAAGTCGTCGCCTTTGTACAACAGGGGCTCGCCGCTGACATGAGCGAGCGCGTGGGCGAAACAGTCGCCTAAGTTCAGAGCTGCCGCCGAGCCTGTCTGGCCGCCGCAAGGTGCTCCGCGGTCAGCGGCGTGGGCTCGATCTCCGCGAATTCAAGGAACTCGTCAAGTTCATTTCCGGCCTCGGCGCCGCCTCGACTCTCTACGACGATCGAGGTCTCCAGCAGGTTCGCCACCGAAATGCGGCAGCGCGCCGCCGTAAGGATCGCCGTCTCGTACCGCTCCGCATCGAGTTCCCGGTACAGCACCGCAAGCAGCGCGGAACCATCGACGATCATTTTGGCAGGCCCCGCTCGTCATAGAGCATGTCGCCGTGCTCCGCCGAAGCTGGGCCCGGTCCCATGAGACTCGCACATCGCTCCGCAATCGCACGGAGTTTTCGAGCGCGAGCCCGAACACCGCGCCTGCGCTGTTCGTGCACCAGCCGCTCGCGCAGCGCGACCGTGATCGCACCCGTCATGGATTCGCCAGTCAGCTGCGCTAGTTCGCGAGCAAGCCGACAAGTCTCGTCGTTCTTGATATTGAGGCCCATTGCGCGGCAGGTAGAACAATTGTGGCACTTCTGCCCTGCGTCGATCATCGGTCAGGTCCGATGATCGGGGCGCTTCCCCCGGCACGGCCGACCGTCTGTAGCTAATACGCATGCGGAGTGGGAGCAGGCGAAGGCGGTGGACGATCGGATCCGACCTTCCCGACATTCTGCCTAGTCGCCCGGACAACGCCGACTCGACCCGACGAACTCCATCCCCGCGGGGCCTGTCACCCTGCTGCCCCGCGCCCCAAGACGGGGAAATGTGTCCAAACCGCCTTGCCGCATTGAGAAAGCGTGGGCGGTACCGCTCGTCACGGTCCGTGCGTTTCGCGTGTGCCGGCATGATTGCCCCGGCCCCGGACTTGCCGTGTGGCACCTCTCTCAAGAGCTAACCGCTACGCTGATCCTCACGGCTCCGACGCCGAGCGAAGAACGACTGCAGCAAGTCCAGGCACTCGCCCGCCAGAACCCCTTCCTCGACTTCTAGCCTGTGATTGAGCAACTCCGAGTCTGCGAGCCGGAACTTGCTGCGCACCGCGCCAAATCTCAGATCCCGCGATCCGAAAACGAGCCTGGCAATGCGGGCCGTCACCAAGGCTCCCGCGCACATGGCGCAGGGCTCCAGGGTCGTATACACTGTCGCGTCGCGCAGGCGATAGTCACCGATCTCCCGCGCCGCTTGCCGCAGGGCGACGATCTCGGCATGGGCCGTGGGATCGGCGTCGCGGATCTGGCGGTTCGCGCCGCGGCCGACGACCCTGCCGTCATGCACGACAACGGCGCCAACCGGAACCTCCTCGGCCTCGTCGGCCTCGCGCGCGAGCGCGAGAGCCTCGCGCATGTACCTCTCGCTGTCGCCCGGCAAGTCAGTGCGCGCCGGCGCCCTCGCCGAGCCAGTACTCAAGGTCGGGCAACACCACTGCCTGCATCTCCGGCGTATCGACGTTGCTCGGCTCGAGCAGGTACGCTCCGGAATCGATGTGGGCCTCCGTCGGCTCGCCGTTCAGGTGCAGGAACATTTGGCGCGTACTCTCGTAGCCCATCTTGAAGGGGTCTTGGACCACGATGGAGTCGATTACGCCCGCCCGCATGTCTTCAATCAACGTTTCA
The DNA here is from genome assembly GCA_009841225.1 of Terriglobia bacterium. Taxonomy (GTDB): domain Bacteria; phylum Acidobacteriota; class Terriglobia; order Bryobacterales; family UBA6623; genus VXMF01. Next base: position 185,617 of record VXMF01000013.1, read on the forward strand.
GATGCATCGAAGCCTACGATCTTGACCTTGCCCGCCAGACCGCGCTGCTTGACGGCCTGCACCGTGCCATCGACGCTCGATTCGTTGTCGGCGAAGAACCCGGCGAGGTCGGGATGGGCCGTCATCAGGTTCTCCGCTTCCGCAAGAGCCTTGGCGCGATCAGCCATGTTGAACTTGACGCCGACGACTTCGATGTCGGGGTACTTTTCTTCGACCGTCTCGACGAACCCCGCCTCGCGCTTCATCGTGGAAGCGCTGCCGGGCATGAAGCCGATCACGCCGACCTTGCCCCGGCCGTCAAGAATCTGGGCCATGCGATCGGCCGCCATGACGCCTCCGAGGTAGTTGTCGGTCACTACGAACGTGATGATCTTGTCCGTGTTAATGGCTGAATCGAAGATCGCAACCGGTATGCCGCGATCGGCCGCGCGCTCGACGACCGTGACCAGCGCCTCGGAGTCCACCGGCGCCAGCACGATGCCATCGGCCTGGCGGGTGATGAAGTTCTCGACGATGGCGATCTGACGCGCCGCATCGATTTCCATCTGGGGCGCATTCCACTCGATGTCGAGGCCAAACTCCTGACCCGCCTTGATGGCTCCGGCATGGACAGATTGCCAGAACGTGTGGTTCGTGCCCTTGGGCACGACGCCGATGACGGGCATCTCCGCCCTGTCCGCACAACCGCTGAGCGCGCCCAGACCGGCACTCGCAGCCAATAGTTCCCTGCGCGTGAGCATGCTGCCATTATGGCGCAGCGTCGCTTAAACCGGGCGAGCGCTCATTCGCGGTTCTGCGGGCGGCAGGGAGCAACTCCGCGCGCCCGAACTGTATGTCACAACGTGGTATTGGGCTGCCATTGGACTTCCGCTTCGCCCATGCATTGGCAAACCCATCGGCTCCAAACGAACAGCGCATCAGAGAGCCGATTCAGGTATCGCACCGCTAGCTGCAAGTCCCGCTCAGAGCCCATCAGAGTCACGACTCTACGCTCGGCTCTGCGGCAGACGGTCCGACAGACGTGCAGCTCGGCATTCACGGCCGAGCCACCAGGCAATACGAACGATTCCAGCGGCTGCAGTTCGGCATTCATGGAATCGATTTCGGCTTCCAATCGCTCCACTTGTGATTCAAGGACTCTCGGCTGGCGCTCGCGCACGGCACCGGGATCCGTGGCAACCTCGGATCCGAGATTGAACAGTTCGTGCTGCACGCGCAGCAGCATCCCGTCCAAGCGCCCGATTTCCGCACGGCGGCTGGTCGCGGCGCGCAAGCACTCCCGTGCCCGACCGATACAGGCGTTCAGCTCGTCGACCGTTCCGTAAGCCTCCACCCGCGGATCGTCCTTGCTCACCCGGCGGCCGTTGACCAATAGCGTAGTGCCAGCATCCCCGCTGCGGGTATAGACGCGCGTCAGCGCGATGCTCGGCTCGCGGAATTCGTTGTCACCCATTCCAATGGATCATACGCCAGCGGGGAGCTGCAGCGACAGGCACGAGTCTAGGGAAGCGCCACGTGGCACAGCTCCACGCCCGTCTCGGCCAACAGTGCCTTGGCCGTATCGTTCAGCGGATACTCAAGGTTGTAGACCACGCGCGAGATGCCGGCGTTGATGATCATCTTGGTGCAGAGCAGGCACGGCGAGAAGGTCGAATAGAGGGTCGCGCCCTTGACAGTGATTCCGTGATAGGCAGCCTGCACGATGGAATTCTCCTCGGCGTGACTGCACAGACACTCGCTCAGCATCGTGCCGCTGTCCGCGAGCGAATTGCACCGAGGGCACCCCCCCTCGTTGCAGTTCTTCGCTCCGCGCGGGGTCCCGTTGTACCCGGTTGAGATGATCCGGCGGTCACGCACGATCACGGCGGCTACCTTGCGCTTCATGCAATTCGAGCGCAAGGCCACGATGCGGGCGATCTGCATGAAGTACTCATCCCATCCCGGCCGCTCGGACCCCATCATCCAGCGCTTGACGAGTTCGGTAACGGCGGCCTTGAACCCCTCCAGCGTGCCGCTATTGTCCAGCGTCTCGTCGGCTTCGGCCCACGTCGCCCGCAGACGCTGGTGCGCTTCGTTGGAGCCATTGATCTCGCGATCTTCCTGTTCGGCGAACTCTTCAAAGGAGGCCGGCACACGCTCGCCACCGCGGCGCACCACGCGCTCGTAGCGCAGCTCTCGCGGAGCGTCAAGGTGCAGCAGACGGAAGTCGCCCGAGTCCCGCAGGGCCTGAACTTCGCGTGGGTTGCGGATCGAGTCGATCACGTAATTCTGATCGTGGCGAAGCTTGCGCCCCACACGGAGCGCCAAGATCGCCGAACCCAGTTCGGCCCGCAGACGGTTGCCCTCGGCGATCAGATTCTCGCGATTGGCGGCCAGACCCTTCTCTGCTAGCTCTTCCCGGATGACGTCCGAAAGCGAGTAGAACTGAAACCCCTTGCGCTGCAACAGCTCGCAAGCAACCGTCTTGCCTGAGCCGTTCGTGCCGGTTAGTCCGATGATCATCGCGACCAGAAGACCATCGTAAATCAATCGTCGGACCAGTCTGTTGGCGAGGCGTGCGGATCCGCTAGAGTTCGCGCGAAACGTGGTGCCCTCCTCACTGGTCTGCCGAGATCGGGTGTCGAGAGCTAGTCCGGTCTTTGGACGCTCATGTCACCGTCGCTGAGTCAGTCGAGTGGGTCGAAAACGAGATTCGTCTCGGATCGCCATCTATATCGGCACCGGTTCAAGAATCGAGGCTCTAACGAAGAGTTTGACTTTTCGAGCGCACCCACGGATGGAAGAATTAATAATGTAAGATATCAGAAAATAGTAATTTAGAAATGCGAGTCACGTCCAAGGGTCAAGTCACGATTCCAGCGAACCTCCGGAATCGCCTCGGGCTGCTCCCCAACACCGAAGTCGTGTTCGAGGAATTTGAAGGCGGGGCACTGATCCGCCCTGCTGTGAGCCTCAAAGACCTGATGGAACACCGGCTTCGAAAGGCGTGCGGCGTAGCCGCCAAGGGTCTGTCGACTGACGAGATCTTGCAACTAACTCGCGGGGAGGATTGAGGCCTTGGTCCTCGTTGACTCGAGTGTCCTGCTGGACATCTTCACTGACGACCCTATATGGAAGCTGTGGTCGGTGACTGCACTTCGGGATGTGCGAGCGACGGGCTTCGCTGGGATCAACCCGTTGATCTATGCGGAAACCTCGCTCGCCTTTGACAGCGTTTCGGAACTGGACCGAGAGTTGGACGCCTTGCTGCTCGAGCGCCTGCAACTGCCGTTCGAAGCAGCGTTCGGTTCGGGAAGGGCATTCCTGAACTACCGCCGTGCCGGAGGGGCGCGCTCGTCACCGATGCCGGACTTCTATATCGGAGCGCATGCCGCGCTCGAAGGGCTGAAACTCCTAACGAGGGACACCAGACGGTATCGCACCTATTTCCCGTCAGTCGCGCTGATATCTCCGCAAGTGCACCACGCTACTCAGCCCTAGATCCGTGCGGCACCACGGAGGCGCGACGGCAGCCAGTTGGCGTGCCGCGTGTTCTCGGCCAACGACGCCCAGAAGGGCCAGAAAGGGGGCGTGCTGCCAAAGCCGCGAAGATTTCACCGATTGGACCGCGCATGTTGGGATCGTCGTTCTATTACCAGGGATCAGAGGCAACGGCGGGGGGCGAAGACATCGAGACTTGCTTTATCGACTCAAGGCCGCCGTCATGACTTGCTGGGTCACGAGTGAGCACCTGCGGTGATCCGCCGGGCAACACGAGTCTCTTCATGGTCGAAGGCAGGCCGGTAGAGCGCGATTTCCTCGGCTGTCATGCCCTCTGCAAGACAGCTTGGCTGCCATTCCTCGTCGATGACCGAGGTGATCCGAGAAAGCTCTTCAGCCGCTACGTCCCGTTGGATCCCAAAGAGGGGGCTCGCCTCAAGAGCGGCCTCGATGGAAGCTGTGCTGCCGCTGAGCTCGCTAATCCCGGTCTCCAATTGCCGCCGTCGGAATGGCTGGGGATTGATGTCGAAAGCCGGGGAGAGAATCCAGCGGCCGCCGCCAGCGTGAAGCAGTCCGTGGTTCTTCAGGTGGTCATCTGTGTTCGAGACGAGGATCGTGAACAGGATCCTGCGATAGAGTTCGGCCATCTGTCCCCGAGGATCAAGAGCATGCGCCCGCAAGCTGTCCGAAATGTCCGTGTAGAATGCGCCTGTGGCAGCCGCCGTCCCGAGGAACGATTGGGCCGATAGATAGCTGAAGCGTTCCGCCCCACTGCGGTCGAATCGCTTGATCAGAGCGACCGGGCGATTCGTGTCAGAGAGCTCGAGGCGCGCCGAGGCGGCACGAATGCCTGCCATCCGAGCGAGTTTCAGCGTTGCAACCTCGGCTCGTTCCATCGGCATGGAGTCCTCGTCGGTCGTGAACTTGGCGATGTGCAGGTGGCTGCTCTCGTCGCGGACACTCGCTTTAGGCCGGGTCCCGCCGAGGGAACCCGCGCTGCCCAAGAGTTGATCCATGTCCGCTGCGGCCATTGCCGCAGCTTTGCCGGCGGCACTCGCCAGACTCCTGAGTTTCGCGAGCTCACTCGGGCGGGGAACGGGAGGATACGAACGAGCAAGCGGTGCGCCGTCTTCATCGAGGTACCGAAGCGAACCTTGCCGGGTCAGGTCGTCCACGGCGAGCAGATAGTCGAGTTCCGTCAAAGTGCCGCTCCGTGCTCTACGGATCAGGCCGCGCCCCCAAGAGTCTGGCGAGCCGTCACTGACCGGCCCAAGCAGGGCGTCGCGCGGATTGACGCGCGACGCGGACGCGTAGAACTGGGACTCGCCGAGCGGCATTGAAGGCGCGATGGGGAATCGCTGCGGATTCTCAAGCCATTCGACGGCGTACCGGAACATGCTTGTCTGGCGCCTGCCATCCGTCTCGAAGACGATCTCGCCAACCGGCTGGAGCCGTTCCCCAATCGCGACTCGCACACGCTTCGTTTGCTTGCTCATTCGTTACCCTCGGCGATGCCCTCGCGCGCAAGGATCAAGGCCTTCGGCCTCCGTATCCGTTGCGGCAGGCTTCCGACATCGAGCATCAAGCCGGTGTCGTCGGTGGAAATGTCGATGATCGTCCCAAGGCGATGTAGCTCGCCAAGAGCCAGCAGGGCCATCGCCACGGCGCCGATGGCCACGCCGGGATCCCCTTTCTCAAGGCGAAGAAGGGTTCCTTGGGACACGCCCATGCGCACGGCGAAATCCGCCACTGGCATGCGTCGCTTCTTGCGTGCGATCCGAATGTCGCGACCGAGTTCTCGCAGTGCGCGCCGGACGGATGGTGAATAGAGCCGCTGCCTCATAAGAATCAATATATAGCTTTTTAAAATATTTTGTAAGTAGTATATAGAAACTTATTGACAGAAATACACTCTCGCCAGCCATACTCTGCACGAGCTTCTGACAGACTCACAGCCGCAACGGAGACTGAAGTCACGTGCGCCCGTCCCAATCGGTCGCTAAGTCCCCCACCAACCCAGCAGCAGCTGCGCATCGCAATTCCCCTGGGTGGCGGCACGCTCCAGCCAGTGGTCGGCATCAGGGGCGCTTCGTAGTTCTGGCGGACCTTCCCTGTAGATCCTGCCGGCTTGGAACTGTGCGTCGCTGTGACCCTGCTCGGCGGCCTTGACCAGCCACTCCAGAGCAGCAGCTGGATCGACGATGACGCCTCGGCCATCGAGATATATCATTCCAATGCTGTATTGGGCAGTTGCGTCCCCGCCCCTAGCCGCCTGTCGCCACCAACGCTCGGCCTCGGCATCATTCGCATCGACACCGACACCTTCTCGATACAGGTCCCCCAGCTCGCGGGCCGCTTGCTGACTGCCCAGTTCAGCGGCACGAAGCAACCACTCAGCTGCCTTGACGCTGTTTCGAACATCAGGCGGGCCGTGCATGAGCAGCTGTCCCAGCTTGAAACACGACTCCGCATGGCCCTGCCGGGCCGCCAAGCCCAGCCAGCGCGCCGCTTCGGACGCGTCATTGGGGACGCCTCGGCCCTCCAAGTAGGTCCGGGCCAGTTCCCACTGCACCTGCAGGTCGCCCGTCTCGCCGCTTCTGCGCTTGAGCTGCAGCTTGGCCTCGGCATCGCCTTGGGCAGCTGCCTGCCGCCACCATCGCTCTGCCTCGGCATCATCGCGGCCCACGCCGCGGCCTGCGGCGTACATCTTGCCCAGATTGAGCTGCGCCTCGGCATCTCCGGCTTCGGCGAACGAACGCTCGTACTCAAACCACCAGCGAACGATTGCCTCATCTCCAATCTCAAAGCCGAGGCCGCTCCGGAGGAGGTGGCCGAGCTGCGTGCGTGCTTGGACGTGACCCTGCGCAGCGGCTCTCAGCCACCATGCCGCAGCCTCGTCATGATCCTGATCGACCGGCCGGCCCTCGTAGCAGAAGCGCCCGTAGTTGAACTGTGCCTCGGCACTGCCTTCCTCGGCCCGTTCCCGAACAAGCTCTGCTTGCTCAATGCCGGTCTGGCGGATCGTACGTGCCACTGGCGTTCCCTGCCGCTGCGAAGACTGCACTTTATCGCACCCCGATCCGACTTCGGTCGTTAGGCGTGAGAGCGCAGTCCAGAGCGAGTGGATGCGTCAGATCTCAACACCCGCGCGTGCTAGCCTAGAGAGCAAGCCGAGCGCTAGGGTCGGCCCACGCGGGAAACCGTGCCGGGCTAGCCTGTTCCTCGCAAAATGAAGGCTCGCAGAACCCGCCCTGCGCCGGCCCTGATCTATCGCCCCGCGGCTGCTGAGCACAGCCGGTCGCGGCAGGCAGAATCCCCGCCCGCACTCGATTCGGCATTGCCATGGACAATTATCTAGCGCCTACCCTCGCACTCGGGGCCATCGGATTGTTGGCCTCCTTCCTGACATTCCTCTCGATCGGCAAGCGTTCGGCCGGTACCGACCAAATGCGTCAGGTCGCCGGCCTGATCCGCGTCGGGGCGATGGCTTTCCTATACCGCGAGTACCGCATCTTGGCGATCTTCGTGGTCGTCGTCGCCGGGTTGATCGGCTGGCAGTTGGGCGCGCCCATGGCCCTGAGCTTCGCGGTCGGCGCTGCCTGCTCGGTAATCGCCGGCCTGATCGGCATGCAAGCGGCGACGCTGGCGAATTCGCGCACCAGCGAGGCCGCCCGCTCGGGGAGTCTGGCCGCAGCGCTGACCGTCGCCTTCAGCGGAGGCACGGTCATGGGTCTGGCGGTGGCCGGGCTGGGCCTGCTGGGCGTGGGCCTGCTGGCGGTCAATTTTCAGGGCGCCGAGAACGCGGTCTATCTGAACGGCTTCGCCATGGGGGCCAGCTCGATCGCGCTGTTCGCCCGTGTCGGCGGCGGCATCTACACCAAGGCGGCGGACGTGGGAGCCGACTTGGTGGGCAAGGTCGAAGCCGGCATCCCGGAAGACGACCCGCGCAATCCAGGCGTGATCGCCGACAACGTCGGTGACAACGTCGGCGATGTCGCGGGCATGGGGGCTGATATCTTCGAGTCGTTCGCGGGCTCGATGATCGCTACCATCGCGATCGCCGCAACCCTCCCGGCCGCGTTCCTCGCACAACTCGCGACGGGAGGAGAAGAGGCCGCCAGATCGGCTCTGATGGCTTTGCCGCTGGTGCTCTCGGCAGTCGGCCTGGCCGCTTCGCTGATCGGCATTGGGGCAATACGCGCGTTGAAGTCGTTGGGGCCGGCTGCCGCCCTGCGCTACGCGGCGTGGCTGAGCGCGCTGCTGTTCTTGGTCGGCGGATACTTCACGGGTCAATCGATGGGAGTCGGCACCGGAGTCTTCGGCGCGGTAGTTGCCGGATGCCTGGCAGGAGTCGCAATCGGCTACATCACCGAGTACTACACGTCCATGAAACCCGTCATGGAGATCGCCGAGGCCTCGCGGATGGGTACCGCGACCAACATCATCGAGGGCTTGGCGGTCGGATTTCGCAGCTGCGCCCTGCCCGTCCTCGTAATTTGCGCAGCGATCTTTGTGGCGCACGAATCGGCCGGCCTGTACGGTATCGGCATCGCTGCCGTGGGGATGTTGGCAACCGTGGGCATCACCATGAGCGTGGACGCCTACGGCCCGATCGCAGACAACGCCGGCGGCATCTCGGAGATGTGCGGGCTGCCGGGGGAAGTGCGCGCGATTACCGACAAGCTGGACTCGATCGGCAACACCACCGCAGCGATGGGCAAGGGGTTCGCGATCGGCTCGGCCGCGCTGGCCGCCCTGGCTCTCTTCTCTGCCTATACCCAAGCACTCGACAGCACCCGCGCCGCGGCCGGCTTGGAGCCCATCTCCATCCCGCTCAACTCCGCCAGCGTAGTGATCGGCCTGCTTCTCGGCGGCATTCTGCCGTTCCTTATCGCGGCTCTGACGATCAAGGCGGTAGGCCGGGCCGCGGGCAAGATCATCGACGAGATTCGAAGGCAGTTCCGCGAGATCAAGGGACTGCTAGACGGTGCGCCAGGGGTCCAGCCGGATGCGCGGCGGTGCGTCGATATCGCCACCTCGGCGGCACTGCGGGAGATGGTGGTGCCCGGCGTGATCGCGGTCTTGGCCCCTGTTCTGGTGGGCTTCACGCTCGGCCCGGAAGCGTTGGGCGGAACGCTTGCCGGCGCAACTGTCACCGGCGTGCTGCTGGCCCTCTTCATGGCGAACTCCGGCGGAGCCTGGGACAACGCCAAGAAAGAGATCGAGCAAGGCAGCGTCTCCGGCGAAGGCAAGGGCTCGGAAGGGCACAAGGCCTCGGTGGTCGGCGACACCATCGGCGACCCCTTCAAGGACACGTCCGGCCCGTCGATGAACATCTTGATCAAGCTGATGTCGATCGTGGCGCTGGTCATCGCGCCGTTGATCGCCCTGTAGTCGGGCGCGGCCGCGCACGCTGGGCTCCCGCGCGCTCTGATAGAGTGGGGATTCGATGGCGGGCAGACCTCCATATGCAGGCGGCGGCCCGCCCAGCGCGGCAGCGAGACCCCCCGGAATCCCGCCCCATCCGCAGACGCTGGACGGCGCGTCGGTGCTGCACCAGATGTTTCGGTTCGACCGGGCGGCCTGGCGAATGCTGGATAGCGACGAGCGCTCGGAGATCGCGAGCGAGGCCCGCTCGGCCTTGCACAGCATGGAAGACAACGACGCCGGCGGCTCGGCGCTGTTTTCGCTGCTGGGCCACAAGGGCGACCTGCTGGTGCTGCATTTCCGGCCGGACCTCGAGCAGGTCCATCGGGCCGAACTCGACGTGGCGAACCTGCGCCTGGCGGAGTTTCTGGAGCCGACCACATCGTATGTCTCGGTGGTCGAGCTCGGCCTGTACGACTCGTCCTTCAAGCTCTATCAGGAACTGGCAGAGCAAGAGATTTCCCCGGACAGCGACGAATGGGCGGAACGCGTGCGCGCCCGCATGGATGAGCAGGCTGCTGCCATGGCGCCTCGCCTCGACCCGTCCGTGCCCGCGCACAAGTACCTGTGCTTCTATCCGATGGACAAGAAGCGCGGCGAGCAGATCAATTGGTACACCCGTCCCATCCGGGAACGCTTGCAAATGATGCGCGAGCACGGAATGATCGGCAGGCGCTACGCCGGCCGCGTCAAGCAGATCATCTCGGGCTCGATCGGGTTCGACGACTGGGAATGGGGAGTGGACTTGTTCGCCGAGGACCCGCTGGTGTTCAAGGAGCTGATCTACGAGATGCGCTTCGACGAGGCCAGCGCCGTCTATGCCGACTTCGGCCCGTTTTATATCTCCATCCGCCTGCCAGCGGCCGAGCTCGCGAACTGGCTGGACGCCAGCACCCCGCGATTCGGCACACTCGCGCCCTGAGGGCCGCAATGTGTGCCTGACGACGGCGTGGCGCGTCTGGATTGCTATAGAATCGATCTAAGTCAGCGGGCACGCTCAGCGCACCCAGACGCTGTCACTTCATGCGGAGTTACCTCTATGCGATCGCGGCCGCCACGGTCCTGATCGCAGCGGCGCCTGCGGCTGAATTCGAACTGGCCTACATCGGCTCGGCTGACAGCGCGTCGCTGCGCGGCCTGAAGCTGGGCATCGAGGAGTCCAACCACCAAGGCGCGTTCCTCGACGTCAAGCTAGCCCTGGCCGAGCTTCCGGGCACGGCCGTGCCGGACGGCGCTCTGGCCGTGTTCGTGGACAGGCCGGGATCGATCGCGGACATCGCCGCCAGCGCAGGCGGCAGGCCCGTATTCAACCTCAGCGACGACTCCGACGAACTGCGCTCGGCCTGCGTGGCCAACGCCCTGCACATCATTCCCAGTGCCAAGATGAGGGCCGACGCCGTGGCGCAGTGGAAAGCCGGCAATCCCGGCAGCAAGGTCTCTGCCGCCGCCTGGCATAGTGCGGCGGTCAAGTTCGCCGCGCGCGACCTCAACCGGCGCTACTTGGATCGCTACGGCAGCCCGATGGACGCGCTGGCCTGGGCCGGCTGGTTCGCCGCGCGCGCCGTGGGAGACACCTTGATGCGCGAGCCAGTCTCGGACGCCGCAGCCCTGCTAGAAGCCCTCAAGCAAGCTGACGGCTTGGATGGCCAGAAGGGCGATCCTCACAGCTTTCGAGCCAGCGGCCAGCTGCGGCAGCCGTTGGTCCTCGTCGGCTCCGCGGGAGAATTGCTCGGCGAAGCCCCCGTGCGCGGCGCGCGGGGCGGCCTGGACAGCTTGGGAAGCTCGCCCTGCCAATAACACCATGCTCCGAATCCTCACTGCCCTCGTACTCCTGCCGCTGGCCCAAGCGCTGGCGGAGCCCACGCACAGGCTCTTTGTCACCAACGAAGCCGGCGACTCGGTGACTGTGATCGACACCCGCAGCGGCGAGGTCGAGGCGACGATCCCGGTCGGGGGGCGTCCGCGCGGGATCGGTTTCAGTCCCGACCGCAGGCTGGTCTACGTTGCCCTCGGCAATGACAACGCTATTGGCGTGGTCAACACCGCCAGCCTCAAGCTGGAACGCACCATCCCGGCCGGTTCGGATCCGGAAGCGTTCGCGGTCCATCCCGACGGAACGATCTACCTGTCGAACGAAGACGACGGCCTGGCCACTGCCCTGAACCCGGAATCGGGCGAGATCCTCGCCGAGATCAAGGTAGGGCTGGAACCCGAGGGCGTGGGCGTCAGCCCGGACGGCCAGCAAGTGCTGGTGACCAGCGAATCCTCCAACATGGTGCACGTCATCTCGGTGGCCGACAAGAAGCTGGTTGCCAACATCCTAGTAGGCGCCCGCCCCCGCGAGGTCGCGTTCAGCCCAGACGGCAAGTACTTCTGGGTCACGTCCGAGGTTGCCGGCCACGTCTCCAAGGTGGACCGCGCGACCAACCGCATCGTGGTCGCCAACAAGCAGCTGCGCCGGCAGATCAGTCCGCGAGTCAAGCCGAAGGGCGTCCTGCTGAGCCACGACGGCGAGCGGTTGTACGTGTCCATGGGGCGGGGCAACTCGATCGCAGCGCTGGACCCGGAGACCCTCGAAGTGCTCGAGACCGTGGAGACCGGTGTCCGGACATGGGGCATCGCGCTGTCACGGGATGGCAAGCGCCTCTACGCGGCCAACGGCCCCGATGCCACGGTTTCGGTAGTCGATACCGCCACGATGTCCGAGATCAAGACGATCCCGACCGGCGAGATGCCGTGGGGCGTTGCACTGGATGACTAGCTGCCACAGGGCGCTGGCCGCCCTGGTCGTGGCCGCTGTCACGCTGCCGGCTCAATCCGCAGGTCGCGAGGTCAGCCCGCTGGAGGCCATCGGCTGGAAGCTGTTTTTCGACCCGCTGCTGTCCAAGCCCCGCAACACTTCCTGCGCAAGCTGCCATATTCCCGAGAAGGGTTTCGAATCCGGGGTCGCTCTGGGCGAAGGCGCCTACGGCGATGTCCTGCCGCGCAATACTCCCACCGTGGTCAACCTGGCCGATGCCGAGTTCTTCTTCTGGGACGGCCGGGCCGGGTCGTTGGAAGAACAAGCCAAGGGTCCCATCGAGAACCCGATCGAGATGGACCTCGCTCACGACGAAGCTGCCCGGCGCGTGCGTGACGAACCTGTCTATGCCAAGGCCTTCGGGCACGCTGGGATCGACGACATCACGATTGACGCGATCACGCAGGCGATCGCGGCGTTCGAGCGCGGGCTCGCCAGCGGTCCGACACTGTTCGACAAGTGGCTCGAAGGAGATCGCTCGGTCTTCGACGAAGCGCAGGAACGCGGCCGCATGATCTTCTTCACGCGGGGCCAGTGCGCCACCTGCCATTTCGGCCCGAACTTCACAGACGGAGCGTTCCACAATATCGGCACGGGCACGGCGGAAGACCCCGGTCGTTCGAAGATCAGCAACGACGACTACGATATCGGCGCGTTCAAGACCCCGGCGCTGCGCAACTGGAAGGGTCGCGAGCCGTTCATGCACGATGGCCGATTCGAGACGCTGGACGACGTGCTCGCGTTCTACAACGAGCCCAAGACGGACGCCATGGGCCAGACTGAACTCGACCCGCTCGGCCTGAGCAAGCAGGATCATTCCGACATCAAGGCGTTCCTCGAGACTCTCAACGGAGCATGGCCCGATCTGGCGGCTTACGAAGCGGCTTGGCAAGCGCTGCGATAGCCGCTTGCGGCTCGCAGCGGAATTTGTGAGGCCGTGATGCTGGACGAGCGCAAGTGGCGGGAGTGGACGGCCTGGTCCGCCCTCGGCGCCACTGCCGCGAACTTCGCCTCGATCGCCGCTGCCCATAGCATTCTGGGCGCGGGGTTGGGACTGCTGCTGCTGCGGCCGCGGGCAGTGCGGCTGCCGCGCGTCGCTTGGCCGCTCATTGCGCTGCTGGTGTGGACGCTCGTGTCCGCCGCGGCCTCGGATGACCCGGCGGCGGCCCTGCCCCAGATCAAGAAGCTCTACGTGTTCGCGATCCTGCCGCTGGCGTACACGGCGCTGCGCACGGCCGACATGTGCAGAAGGGTGACGGAAGCTTGGTTTGTCGTGCTCGTGGCTGCCTGTGGACTGGCCATTGCCGAGTTCGGCACCTCGGCCGTCCAAGAGCTGGGGCGGGGCGGAGATTTCCACGGGCTCCTGATCGCCGACCGCATCCGAGGCTTCTACAGCCACTGGATGACGTTCAGCCAAGCTGCGACGCTAGGCGCTCTGACACTAGCCTGCTACCTGCTGTACGGGCGCCGGCGCCCGGGAGCCGGAATCTGGCTCGCGTGCGGCGTCGTGATGGCAGTCGCGCTCGCGCTCAGTTTCACGCGCAGCGCGTGGCTGGCGCTGCTGGTCGGCGGGCTGTACCTGATGGCCATCGCCAAACCGAGGGCGCTCGCGCTCGTGCCGGTCGCCATCGTCGCAGTGTATGTCTTCGGGCCCTCCGGCCTGCAGGAACGCATCCGGTCCATCCGTCCCGAGGCGAATCAATCACGCATCGTGATGTGGCGTACCGGCCTGAACATGGTCGCGGCCCACCCCCTGCTGGGAGTCGGGCCGGAACGCGTAGGACCGCGGTTCGCGGAATTCCAACCGGAAGACGTCGAAGAGCTTCCGCCCGGATTCTACGGGCACTTGCATAACCTCTACATCCACTACGCGGCCGAGCGCGGCGTTCCGGCCGCGCTGATAGTCCTGTGGCTGTTCGGGCAGATTCTGTTCGACATGCGGCGCGGCTTGAAGAGGCTGCCGAAAGCATACGACGACCGCTGCTTCCTGCTGCAGGCCGGCGCGGCCGGGACGCTCGTCATCGCCGTCCTGAGCTGCTTCGACGTAACCCTGGGAGACAGCGAGGTGCTCGCGGCGTTCCTTGCGCTAGCGGCCATAGCCTACCGAGGCCTGGCCGAAACACCCTCTTCCTCGAGCGCCGAGTGACCCCTCGTCGGGACCGTTTCTCGCCTATGCCATGATGACGAAAGACCCATGCAATTCACGCTGACCGACACGGCCCTGCAACAGATTGAGGCGGACGCCGTGATTGGATTCGTCTACGACGGAGACGACGACTGCACTGCTACCACCGACTGGAACGAGCTCACCGGGGGCTTGGCCCGCGAACTCGCGGAAAGCGGTGAATTCCGGGCAAAGCACCAATCCACATCGCTCGTGCACCGCCCAGCGGGCATGCGTGCCGGACGCCTGCTGCTGGTCGGCTGCGGCACCCATGCCAAAGCCAGCACCGTGCGCTTGCGCGAAGCGGCCAGCGCGGGCTGGCGGCGCTTGCGCACGGCCGGCGTGCGTAGCCTAGCCACCGCGCTGCCAGACGGGATGGCCCGCGACGACGCCCTCATGGCCATCGTTGAGGGCATCGCGGCAGCCGACTACGAACCGGATGCCCACAAGACCGAGGACAGGCAGACTTCCTCGCTTGAGCGGATCGTCATCGCCTGCCCCGGCGATGCGCAAGCCGCGCTAGACCGCGCAACTGCCGTGGCTCGAGGCCAGCTTCGCGCGCGCGAGCTGGTCAACGAACCGGGCAACCTGCTGCCGCCGAGGGAATTGGCCGCCCGGACCATGGCACTGGCCGCCGAGGCCGGCTTGGAGTGCGAGGTTCTGGACAAGTCCCAGATCGAGGAACTCCGCATGGGCGCCCTGCTCGGCGTCGCTCGCGCCAGCGTCGAGCCGCCCGTGCTGATCGTGCTGCGCTACAGGCCGGACGGGATCGGCTCCGACGCTAAGGCGCACCTCGGGCTGGTCGGAAAGGCGGTCACGTTCGACACCGGCGGAATCTCGCTCAAGCCCGCCGCCGACATGCACCTGATGAAGCATGACATGGCAGGCGGCGCGGCCATGGTCGGCACGATGCTGGCCTTGGCTTCGATTCGCCCCGAGCTGCCCGTCACCGCCGTGGTCCCGTCCGTAGAGAACATGCCCGGAGGCGCCGCCCAGCGACCCGGAGACGTCGTGACCTCGCGCAGCGGCAAGACCGTAGAAGTGCTCAATACGGATGCGGAGGGCCGCCTGATCCTGGCGGATGCCCTGACGTACGCCAAAGAGCAGGGCTGCACGCACCTCGTTGACGCCGCCACCCTGACGGGCGCCATTGTCGTGGCCCTGGGCACTGACTACACAGGCGTGTTCAGCAACAACGACGCGTGGCGCGAACAACTCCTCGCAGCGGCCGGAAAGGCCGGCGAGAGAATGTGGCCCATGCCGCTCGGCGAAGAATACACCAAGCTGCTGGAGAGCCCGATCGCCGACATGGCGAATATCGGACCGCGCTGGGGAGGGGCCTGCACGGCGGCCGCCTTTCTCGAGAACTTCGCCGGCGACACGCCCTGGGCGCACCTCGACATCGCCGGCACGGCGTGGTACGAGAAAAAGATGCCGCACGCGCCCGTGGGACCGAGCGGAGCGGGAGTCCCGACCCTCGTGCAGCTGGCCCTGGCCATGAGCCAGTGAATCCGTCGGCCGACCGACCGACTCAGTGGATGGTGGACGCGCCCTCCATGCCAAGCGGACCCGTAGTGACGTTGCGGTTGACGTGGCGGTCCAGATTGATGATGTAGGTTTCGGGGGAGTTCAGCAGGTGCGCCGAGTGCGTCGCCGCGACGATGCGAAACTTCTTCGTGTCTACGAGTTCCTTGAGCATCTTCAGGATGCGCAGCTGGTTCGACTGCGATAGCGCCATTTCGGGCTCGTCCAGCAGCAGCACCGAGCCGTCGGGCAGCTGCGGGAACAGGTCCTTGAACAGCGAAAGCATGACCTGCCCATGGCTGGCGGTAAGCAAGAATTCCTTCATTGCCGGCTGGTCGTCATACAGCGATGGCGTGTTGCGCGGGTTGTGCTGCTCGGCATCGAACAACAACACCTTCGGAATTTCCTTGCCGCCCCTGTCCAGGCGGTAGGCGTAGTTCTCCACCTCCTCTCCCTGCAAGGCGTAGTAGATCGAATGCAGGAGAGTGGACTTGCCCGAGCCGTTCTCGCCCTCCAGCATGATCAGAGGGTGGGACAGGTCCACCACCATCGGCATGTGAAAGTTCAGGTTCATGAAGACCGGGTGGCTGAGGATCTTGAGGTACATGCGCTCTCAACAGCATAGCTTGGGGTACGGTTCGCCCAATCGGCGCCGTGGGACACATGGGCGGAGTTCGCGCTACCCAGAATCAGCTAGAGAGGGGTGCCACGCCCGGGCCGGCTTGCGCACGATTCTGCGAAGCCGCGTGCCAGAGCGGGACGAGAAGTCGCCTCGCTAAGATTGGAACTGCAATGCGGCCGACGCGACGCAGGCGCCCGCCGGTCACCCCAGAGCCCGAGTTCGCGGGCTGCGATATCGAGGTGCTCGGCTCGGGGACGAGCGTGGGAGTGCCCACGATCGGCTGCCACTGCAAGGTCTGTACCTCCGACGACCCCCGGGATCGACGCCTCCGCCCCTCTGTCGTGGTTCGGTTCTACGACGAGGACATTGAGCGCACCGTGGTCATCGACACATCGCCCGACTTTCGGCAGCAAGCGCTGCGCGCCAAGCTCGAGCGCGTCGACGCGGTGATCTACACCCACGATCACGCCGATCACATCATGGGGCTGGACGACATCCGGCCGTTCAACTACGGCCGGCCGGATCGCATTCCTGTGTACGCTTCTCCCGGCACGCTGCAATCCCTGCGCCGCGTGTTTCCCTACGCGTTCGCGGGCGAGGGCAACCACCCCGGCGGCGTGCCGCGATTGGACGCCAGGCCGGTCAGCAGCGCCCCGATCGACCTGTTCGGAATGGAATTCCAGCCGGTGAAGGTGGACCACGGACCCAAGAAGATCCTTGGCTACCGCTTTGGCCGCGCCGCCTACGTCACCGACCAGACTGGTTTCCCGCCGGAGTCGGTGGCGCAGCTCAAGCATCTCGACGTGCTCTTTCTAGGCGCCTTGCGCCACCTTCCGCATCCCATGCACTCGACAGTCGAGGAGGCGCTCGAGCTAGTGGAGATGCTGCGGCCCAATCGGGCATTCTTCACCCACGTGTGCCACGAACTCTCGCACAAGGAGACCATCCGCCAGCTCCCCAGCGGTGTCTCGCTTGCCTATGACGGGCTCCGCATCGAGGTCGAGGGCTAGCGCGTGGACAGCCGGTGGGAAGGTCTTGACGACCTAGGCAACAACTTCGGCCCGTCATCGGTAACGATCGGGAACTTCGACGGCGTACATCGAGGGCACTGCAAGATCTTGCGCACGGTGGCGGAACTGGCCCGCAAGGACGGGCTGACTTCCGTGGCGCTGACATTCGATCCCCACCCGCTGGCAGTCGTGGCCCCCGCGAAGGCCCCGAAGAGCCTGACCAGCATCCTGCGAAAGGCCGCGCTGATTCGGGAACAGGGCATCGACAAGGTCGTGGTGATGCGCTTCACCCCGGAAATCGCGAGCCTGTCGCCGCGAGGGTTCGTCGAGAGAGTGTTGGTCCGAAGCCTTCAGGCAGCGCGCGTAACGGTCGGTGCCAACTTTCGGTTCGGCCAGGGGCAGTCCGGCACTACGGACACTCTCCGGGCGCTCGGATCGGAATTCGGCTTCGCGGTGGGCGACGCCGGCATCGTAAGGGTCGGCGGGGCGCCGGTCAGCAGCACGCGCGTGCGCGAACTGGTCGGCTGCGGAGAGATGGGCCGGGCCCGGCGCTTGCTGGGACGGGTGTTCTGCCTGAGCGGCACGATCAGGAAGGGAGCCGGCATTGGAGCCAAGCAGACCGTGCCCACGCTGAACCTCGTTCCGGATAGCGAGGTCCTGCCTGCCGACGGCGTCTACGTGACGCTGACGCGTATCGCGGGCGAGGGCCGCTGGCGCGACTCGATCACGAATGTGGGCATGCGGCCCACCTTTGCGGGTCGGGATCGCACGATCGAGACGTACGTCTTGGACGATCTGGGAGCGGCCGCCCCGATCGCGCTAGAATTGGGATTCGTCCGAAAGCTACGGGACGAGCGCCCGTTCCCGTCCGCCGAGTCGCTGCGGGATCAGATTGGCATTGATATCGAGGCGGCCCGGCGTTTCTTTCGCAGGCTGCGGTCACTGCCAGGCAGAATTCCGACGAACCCCTGAACACATGCGGAGCATACGCGCTCCTGAGAAACGAGAAGACCCATGAGCATCAAACTCACCGCTGCGAAACGCGCGCACCTCCAAGCCCTGGCCACCGAGCGAGGAATCATCGGCGCCGCCGCGATGGACCAGCGTGGATCGCTGAAGAAGGCGATTGCCAAAGGCAAGGGCATCGAGCCGGGCGATGTCACCGACGACATGATGAGCGAGTTCAAGCTCAGCGTTTCGAGGGCGCTGACCCCGCATGCAAGCGCCATTCTGCTCGATCCCATCTGGGGCATGCCGGGCGCGAAGGCGCGAGCCTCGAACGCCGGCCTGCTGCTGTCCTACGAAGAGAGCGGCTACGACAACGCCCAGCCGGGACGGCTGGCCACGCTGGTGAACGACCTGTCCGTGCGGCGCATCAGCAGGCTTGGCGCCAACGCGGTCAAGATCCTGCTCTACTACACGCCGTTCGAAGATGCCCGGATCAACGACGTCAAGCATGCATTCATCGAGCGCATCGGCGACGAGTGTGCCGCGAACGACATCCCGTTCTTTCTCGAGTTCGTCGGGTACGACCCTGCGGGCGGCGACGAGAAGGGCCTCGAGTTCGCCCGCCGCAAGCCGGAAGTGGTTCGCGAGAGCATGCGCGAATTCTCCAAGGACAAGTACGGCGTTGACGTGCTCAAGGTCGAGATCCCGGTCAATATGAAGTTCGCAGCGGGCTCGCGTGCCTGCAGCGGTCCGAGCGCCTACTCGAAGTCCGAGGTGATGGAACACTTCCGCGCCGCCGCCGAAGCGGCCTCGCGCCCGTTCATCTACCTCAGCGCGGGCGTGACCAACGAGGTGTTCACCGAGTCGCTGGAATGGGCTGCCGAATCGGGCACCAACTTCTCTGGAGTGCTATGCGGCCGGGCTACTTGGCAGGAAGCGATCCCGATCTACTGCCAACAGGGAGTTGCCGCGCTAGACGACTGGCTAGGCACGCAAGGCGTCGAGAACATCGGCCATATCAATGACCGCTTGGAAGCAGCCGCTCCCTGGTATTCCTTCTACGGCGCGGAGAGCCCGGACGCTCTCGTCGCCTAGACCGCCACGCCAGGGTCGGGCGGAGCCGTGCGCTGCCTCGCGAATTCCAGCAAGGCCCCTTCCGCCGCTCGGCTAGGGGACCCGTCCGCTCGAAGCGGCAAGCGAATCAGCAGCCGGGCGCCCCGCTGGGCGGCCGCGCGCTGGGCGTCGAGCAGGGTGCGGACGCCGGACGCCCCGCCAGCGGCAAGCCGGCAGGTCAGTTCGAGCGGCTTGTCCCGGTTGCGCGCCCAAGCTTGCTTGGCCAGTTCTGTCTCGGGCTTCGGCAGCCTAAGCCCCGGCACCGCGGCAAAGTCCTCGTCCCCGTTCACACCCGAGCCGAAAGCGATGAGCAGCCCGGGCTGAGCCTCCCTGATGATGGAGTACGTCTGATCGACCGGGAACAGATCCGGGCGGGCCAAGTAGCCCTCTTGGGGTTCCAAACGGATTCCGGCGATCGGGACGTAGCGATAGACAATTTCCTGCAGCTGGTTGTGAACGTGCCGAATGTACAGCAGGAAATCCTCGTCTTGCTCGAAGCGATATTCCGCCGGAGTTGATTCGTAGCCAGGCCGCGCGCCCGTCCAACCCGTCTGCGCGGTCTCTGCCGGATAGAAGTATGGATGCCTCCAGTCCGCCGCGTAGGAAAACGAGATGACGAGGCCAAGCTGCCGCTTCCGGCAAGCCTCGCACAGCTCGCTCAAGAGGTCGCGTCCGCCGGCCTCCAAGCAGTTGAAATCGGTCTGGACCGTCCGAAACAGGCAGAAACCGTCCGCACCGCGGGCGGTGATCCCGATGTAGCCCATGCCGCACGTGACCGCCAAGTCTGCCAAGCGCTCGGCGTCAAAGCCGCTGGGATCGAACGTGGATCGAAGCTGGGTGTACTGCGCGATAGGGATTCGCTCGTCGAACTGCACCGACGGCCCCCGGCCCAACTGGCTGAACACGCCGTACTCAAGACTCAGGCCGAGGTCGCAGGATCGGAACCACTCCGCAGCGGCGCTCCCCGGACTGCCCGCGTAAAGAGCCTGCCAGTCCTCCAAGTACCGCGGCGCCGAAGACTTCGGGCTCGGCGGCGTGGAGCAGCCAACCAGCCCGCTTGCCGCCGCGATGAACGTACGTCGGCGCATGCATCGGATTGTATCGCCGCAGCGCGGCGAACCGGACTGATAGACTTGCAGCGTGCGAAACGCCTTTCCTGCTCTATCGATCGCGTTCTTGCTGGCAGCCTGTACGGCTGGGCCCAGGCCCGAGGAGCCTACGCCGGTGGCAACCTCGGTTCACATCTTCGAAGCCGAGAAGGGCGGCTACGCCCACTACCGCGTGCCCGCCATCGTAGTCTCCCCGGCTGGAACGGTCATGGTCGTGACCGAAGCCCGTGCCAGCGAGCGAGGCGACTGGGGGCTGCAAGACATCTTGATGGTCCGCAGCAAGGATGGCGGGCGCACTTGGGACGAGCCTCGCAAGATCGTGGCCCTGGAGGGCGAGCCGGAACAGAACGAGGCGGCCCTGGCACAGGGCCTGGCGGAGCCGGGCGTCACGACGTACAACAACATCGTGCCGATCGTCGACGCGGAGGAGAACGTCGTCCACTTCCTGTTCTGCAGCGCGTACAAGCGCGCCTACTACATGCGCAGCGCAGACGATGGCGAGACATTCTCGGAGCCAGTGGACATCACGGAGACTTTCGAACGGTTCAGGGATGAGTACGACTGGAAGGTCATCGCGACCGGGCCGGGCCACGGAATCCGCCACAGCAACGGCCGATTGATCGTGCCAGTGTGGCTCTCGGACGGCACGGCCGGGCACGCGCACCGACCATCGATCGTCTCGACGATCTACAGCGACGACGGCGGCGCTACCTGGGAGCGCGGCGACGTGGTTGTACGCCACCCGGACCTGAAGAACCCTTCAGAGACATTGGCCGTCGAACTCTCCGACGGCAGCGTCATGCTCAATATCCGCCACGAGTCTCCGAATCACCGCCGCGCCGTGACCGTGAGCCCGGACGGCGCAGCAGGATGGTCCGAGCTGCGGTTTGACGAGGCCCTCTTCGAACCGATCTGCATGGCGAGCCTGTTGCGCGTGGGCGATGCGCTCGTGTTTGCGAACCCGGACAGTAAGGAGCCGCGCGATCCGGAGAATCCCGATGGCAACTGGAAGCGACACAACCTGACGGTGCGACTGAGCGAGGACGAGGGTGCCACTTGGCCCTACGAGCGGGTCATCGAGCCGGACGTGAGCGGCTACAGCGACCTAGCCGCCAGCCCCGATGGGACGATCTACCTCGTTTACGAAGACGGCACGCCCACTGATCGCGGAACGCACGTGAAGTACTTGACCGTGGCGAGTTTCGACGCGGACTGGATCCGAGGGCAGTGACTGCGCGCCAGCGGCGATGCCGGGACCGCTCAGCGCGGCCGCCGGCATTACGAGCAGATGCTTGAAAGTGGCACTGGTATCCGCAGTCCCCAGCCTCCCGCTGAGCACGCAGGCCGCGGGAGCGGCCTGCGTGCTTCCAAGGGGGTGCGGCAGTAGGGACTGAGCGGAAAACGTCCCAATGAGTTGATATACATTGCAAATTGAATATTTTGTGTTAAATTTACATAGATGATTCGCCGAGTCCTGCAACCGGAATTGTTGTCAAAGTTGCGGCACAACCCAGCCGTAGTCCTAATGGGTCCCCGTCAGGTTGGCAAGACAACCTTGGCCTTAGAGCTCGCGAGCGAGCGAAAGAGCGTCTACTTGGACCTCGAACGGCCGAGTGACTTAGCGAAGATCGCCGACGTCGAGTGGTTCTGCGACCTGAACAAGGGCAATCTATTGATCTTTGACGAAGTGCAGCTTGCTCCGAACCTGTTTGCTCCCCTTCGCGGAGTCATCGACGCTCGCATACGCGCTGGAGATCGGTCGGCGCAGTTCCTTTTCCTCGGGTCCGCGAGCATCGAGCTGCTGCGCCAATCGAGTGAGACGCTGGCTGGCCGTGTCGCGTATTGCGAACTGCGGCCGTTCGACCTCAGAGAAGTCGGACACGGAGCCCTGAACAAGCTATGGCATCGCGGGGGTTTCCCGGAGAGCTTCATCGCGGACAGCGACACACGGAGTCTTGACTGGAGGCTCGACCTCATCCGGACCTATCTGGAACGCTACATGTCGCAACTCGGCCCTCGCGTCCCCGCCGAGACATTGCGACGCTTCTGGACGATGCTCGCCCATAGCCAAGGGCAGGTCTTCAATGCCTCGGCGCTCGGACGAGGGCTGGGCCTGAGGAGCGTGACGATCAGCCGCTATCTCGACTTCATGGTTAATCTCTTGCTCGTCCGCCGACTTCAGCCGTGGACTAGCAATCTGGGCAAACGTCTGATTCGCGCTCCCAAGACCTACCTGCGCGACAGCGGAATTTGCCACGCGTTGCTTGGGATCGGATCACTCAACGACTTGCTGGGGCATCCCGTTGTCGGAGGCAGCTGGGAAGGGTTCGTCATTGAGACCATAATCGGCACATTGCCAAGGCACGCTCGCTTCGGCTACTACCGCACTTCGGGAGGGGCGGAGGTGGATCTCGTGGTGGATCTCGGTGCGGGCACGCTCGTGGCGATCGAAATCAAACGCAGTCGAGCCCCCTCAGTCTCGAGGGGCTTCTTCAGCGCTTGCGAGGACCTCAAGCCAACGCTCCGACTTGTCGTGCATGGTGGTGGCGAGAGTTTTCCGCTATCGAGGGAAGTCGAGGCCGTTTCCTTGGACGGGGCCCTCTCGCGAATCCAAGACTTCCTACCGATCACAGGAAGCGCGACGACGTGATTCGGCCGGATGCACCCGATCCCAAGGAGCTGTCGCGTGCTTGGGCACCACGACTCTTGAAGGGGGAAGGCCCAGATGCAGATGGGGATAGGCCTCTAACTCTTCTCGAGGATCGATACAGACCCGGGTTGCGGTCGTCTCACGCAGGCCGACTCGTTGATTCAGCGATCGTGCTTAATTCCTTCACGATGCCCGCATTGCCGGCATCGTCGATCACGTTGCGAAACTCCCCCGGATCGTTTTCGAGATCGAACAGTTCGCTGCGGTCCCAGCTGAGGTAATTGAGCTTCCAGCGGTCAGTGCGGACCATGACGATCGGCGGCTTGCCCACGAAGCGGTCATCCGCCGTGAACACCCTGCGGCAGAAGTAGTATTCCGAATAGGCGAACTCGCGCCCGGTGTGCCGCTCGCCGCGAACTGACGCCGCGAACGAGCGCCCGTCGATTCCCGCGGGGGCGTCCAAGCCGCACAGTTCCGCCAAGGTCGGCAGCAGGTCGACCTGTTCGACGATGTGCTCCCTCGCCTCGCCGGCACCCGATTGGTCGGGCGTGCGAACGATCAGCGGCACCCGTACCGACTGCTCGTACATGTTGTGCTTGGTCCACATGCGGTGAGCGCCAGCCATCTCGCCGTGATCCGAGGTGTAGACCACCACCGTGTTCTTGTCCAGGCCGAGCTCGCGGAGCGTGTCAAAGACCCGTCCCACGTTGGCATCCATCTGCGAGACGTTGCCGTAGTAGCCGCGAATCGCATCGCGCAACTCCTCGTCCGTCTGCTGGTACCAGCCCCGCTCCTTTGCCCGCACCAAGTGTCCGTGGAAGCCTGTCTCCAGCGCGTTCGGCGCCCGCTCGGGCAGCTCGATATCAGTGTCTTCGTAGCGGTCCCAGTACATGCGGTGGGGCACGAGCGGCGTGTGCGGCATGAAGAACGAGGCCCACAGGCAGAAGGGCCGGTCCTTGTGGTCCCGGAGGAACTGCACCGCTTCCTCCGAGTAGAACGTGTCCCGGAAGAGCCGTTCGGGCATTGCCGACGGCCGTCCGCTCGTGGCTCCCCCTGCGCCCTGGTCGGCCCGAAACGCCTCGACTTCCTGCTTCGTGAGGCGTGCCTGATGCGAAGCCGCGTTGACCCGGTGCGCGAAGCCGTGCTTGCGGCTCTCGTCAACAAAGTGCATCTTGCCGACAGCCCCCGTGGAGTACCCTTGGTCTGCGAAGAGGTGGGCCACGGTGCGAGCGTCTGACGAGAGCGCGTCCTGCAAGATCTTGGCGCCGTGCCGACTGGCATAGTTCCCGGTGATGATGGAGCCGCGCGACGGCACGCAGACCGGAGACTGGCAAAAGGCCCGCTCGAAGCGGACGCCCCCTGCCGCGATCTCATCGATATGCGGGGTCTGGGCCTGCTGGTGCCCGTAGCAGCCGGAGGCAGCTGCCTGATGTTGGTCCGAGCACAAGAACAGCAGGTTTGCGCGGCTTGTCTTGGAAAACGCGAAGAACGGCCCGGTCGACGCCGCGGCCAGGGTACGGATGACAACTCGCCGGTCCACGGCAGCCCACTATAGCAGCGGCCCCGCGCGCCGACGCCCTATTCGGCTCGCCTGAAGCAATACACCTCGCCGCTGCGCGAACCGATCACCAAGCGTCCGTCGGCGATCGCCGGAGAGGCGACGATTCGACCTCCGATCGCGAACTTCCACAGCAACTCGCCGTCTTGGTGTCCGAGCGCATACAGGTGGCCGTCCATCGAACCCACCCAGATGACGCCGCCGGCGAGCAAAGGCGAGGAATCCACCCGCGAGCGCGTCTCGAAATCCCAGCGCAACTCACCAGTCTCCTCGTCGATCGCGTGAACGCGCTTGTCCCGGCCGCCGATCACTACCAAGCCGTCGCTGACCACGGGGGACGCGAAGAACTCGTAATCCGTATCGGGGTGGTCATAGCGCCAGGCGATCCGCCTTCCGTCCCAGTCAATCTTCAGCACTTGATAGCCGAACGTGCCGACATAGGCCGATCCGCCCACAACCGCAGGAGAGGCGGCGACGTAGTCTCGCATGTCGACCCAGGCCTCCTCCTCGCCGGTCTGGATGTCGATGATGCGGAACTTGCCGTCGCAACCGGTGATGAACGTCTTGCCATCCACCACGGCCGGACTCGAATTGACCCGATCCTCCGTCTGGTACTTCCAAAGCAACTCGCCGGTCTGCGGTTCGAACGCGTACAGGTGGGTGTCATAGGAGGCCACCAGCACGGCTTCGTCGCTGCAGTGCGGCGAGGAAAGGATCTCGGCGAACGTCTGATAGACCCAGACCGATTCCCCGGTCTCGACGCTAACTGCGTGGAAATGGCCCTCTTCGTCCCCGAAGAAGACCATGCCCCGCGCCACGCAGCCGGAGGCGGGCACGCCCAGCTTCGCCTGGTAGACCCAGTTGGCTTGCCCGCTCGCTAGGTCCACCGAATGGAAGCGCCCGTCCATCTCGCCAAAGTAGACCGTGCCGTCAACGATGATCGCGGTAGAGTCGACGCCGCCCGGGGCGTCGTAGACCCACTCGACTTCCAGCGGAGGATCGTAGGCCGACTCAGCGATCGCATTGCGAGCGCTATTGCCGAGGAACAGCGGCCAGTCGGACGCCAGCGACAGCGGCGCTGCGAGAGCGGCACAGGCAAGCCACGCCGCCCAAGACCTGCCACGGGAAGACGGAAATCGCTTCAGCACTCCTTTAGCTTATGCAAGGCCGGCTGGCTCGGCGCTTGACGGGCGGGGCGGCGTTCAGAAGGTCGCGATTGGATTGAAGGGGCTTCCCGTGCCGCCCCCCACCGCGATCGGCGCGGCGGTCACGAGGAACTCCCAGCGGTTCTGCCGAGCCGCCTCCGCGGCGACGGCCTCGAGATCGAGGTTGTCGAAAATCGGCATGCCCATGGCGATGATGACCAGCTGATGGATCGGCTGGTTGACGCCGTCGACCCGCGACGGCGCCACGTCGCTGGCGGCATCGCTGCCGAGAATCGCGGCGTCCCGGTCCCTGAGCCACTTCGCGCTCGAGGCATGCAGGCCGGCCGATTTCTTCGAAACATCCCACGGCCCTTCGGCGTCCCTCAGCGCCCAGCGGCCGGTGCGAATCAGCACGATGTCCCCGCTCCGCACCTTCACCCCGGCCTGCTGCTCCCACGCATCCAAGTCCGCCGGGTAGATCGGCGTGCCCGGCTCAAGCCAGTCCACGCCCTTCAGGCGGGGAATGTCCATCAGCACGGCCCGCGCGAAGATGCCCTCCTTGAAGTTCGTCACTGCCAGCTTCGGGGCGCCCTCGGCTACGACCTCGGCCTGCGGGAAGCCGTTGTACATCTTGCCGTTAAAGGCCATGTGGCAGAGCGAGTCCATGTGGGTGTGCGCATAGCCGTGATAGCTGACCTGGTAGTTGTCGGAAACGAACTGGCCCGGATTGTTCAGACCGACGTTCAACATCTTGTGCAGGAACGGGCGCGGGTTGTCGACCGCGCGGTCCTTCTCGACATCGCGCGCCAGCGACACCGAAATGCCTTGCGTGACGAGTTTGGCGGCGGCCAAGCGCGTCTCGGGCGTGATCAGGTTGACGGCCCCGCGCTGGTCATCGTCACCCCAGCGCCCCCAGTTGGAAAGCGATTCCATCCAGCCGTCCACGTCCGCCTTGGTCGCGGTCGGCTGGCCGTAGGCGCATGCGAGCGAGAACAGAAGGGTCGTTACAAGGCTCTTCTTCATGGCGCCAACAGCTTACCAGCACGAGCCTGAGCGCAGGCGCGACGAGATGCCCGGCGCGCTGGAGTGCCAGCTCTCACCACTGGTCGCGCCCAACGATGCCAGATCCCTCTTCGATGCGCACCAAGGCGTTGGCCTTTACGCCCGGATAGGCTTCAGTCTTGCCAGTCGGCCAGCGCACTTCGAGATCGGCAGACGCGGCCTCTCCCAGCCCGAAATGCAGCCGGCTGTCGTTCGCCGAGTGAAAGCTGGACTGGCTTAGCACCGCTTGCGCCTGACGCCGGCCGCCGTAGCTGGCGATCACGGTGGCGCCGATCGCGGCGCGATTCGAATCGATGCCGACCAGCTTGACCTTGAGCCAATTGGCGCGGCCTGCGAGATCGTTGCGCAGCAGGCTGGGGGGCTGGTTGAGGTTGACGATCAGGATGTCCACGTCGCCATCGTTGTCGAAGTCGCCGAAAGCGCAGCCGCGGCTGGACCGCACCTCCGCAAGAGCACTGCCCGCCTCCTCGAAGAGCTGCTCGAAGCGGCCGCCGCCGAGATTGCGGAACAGGACCCGCGGCGTCGCGGCCGGATACCGATCGTGCTCGCGGGCGACTTGCGGGTAAACGCTGCCGGTGACGAAGAAGATGTCGGGCAGGCCGCTGTTGTCCAGATCCACCAAGCCTGCTCCCCAGCCCACATAGCGGGTCTCGACTCCGATCCCCGAGCGCAGGGTCATGTCGTCGAAGTATCCTTCCCCGTCGTTGCGGTACAGCACGTGGGTGTCGTCGGAGAAGTGGGTCTTGAACAGGTCCAAGCTGCCGCTGCAGTCGTAGTCGCCGACCGCCACGCCCATGCCGGCCTGCTCGGCCCCGTCCTCGCTGACAGCGCAGCCGCGCTCTAGCGCCTCTTCGCTAAACGTGCCGTCGCCATTGTTGCGGTAGAACAGGCTTGGGCTGGAATCGCCCGCGACGAAGATGTCCTGCCAGCCGTCGTTGTCGAAATCGGCGGCCACTGCGCTTAGCGCATAGCTCTCGGTGGCGGACGCGATGCCGGAAGCGACGCTGACGTCGGTGAAGGTGCCATCGCCGTTGTTGCGGTAGAGCAGGTTGTGCCCGCGCCGCAAGCCGCGGGGGCCGCAGACGACGGGCACGCCCTTCCAGACGCAGACTGAAGACTCGCCGGGCAGGGGCACCGTCTCAAAATCGAACTCCAAGTAGTTGGCAATGAACAGGTCCAGGCTTCCGCTGCGGTTGTAGTCGAGAAACGTGCAGCCCGAGCCCCAGCGAACGTCCGGGCGGGACAGGCCAGCTTCCTCGGTGACGTCCGTGAATGTGCCGTCGGCATTGTTGCGATACAGGACGTTCTGTCCCCAGTAGGTGACGAACAGGTCGTCGTACCCGCTGTTGTTGTAGTCGCCCACGCAAACGCCGCAGGCCCAGCCGTGCCTGACCAACCCGGCCTCTTCGGTGACGTCGGTGAAGGTGCCGTCGCGGTTATTGCGGTACAGCCGGTTGGTCGCGCCCGCAGGGACCGCGTCCAGAGTCCGTCCGTTCAAAACGAAAATATCGAGCCATCCGTCGTTGTCGTAGTCAATGAACGCAGCGCCGCAGCCGATCGTCTCGAGGATGTAGCGGGGGTTGTCTGGGGAGCCATAAACGGTCGGCTGGGTCAAGCCCGCGTCCTTGGCCACGTCGGTGAAGCGGGCGTGAAACGGAAGGCCCGAAGCCTTGGCGCGCGGCTGGGCCCGCACGCCCCGGGACGCAACCCCTTGCGCCCGCAGCGGCCGGGTTGCAAGCGGCGCTAGCGCCAGCAATTGCCGCCGCGACAAGCTGCCCGCCATGCCCACAATGTAACAATGGCGTGCGGACAGAGCTTAAGGGCGGCTGCAGCATCGCCTGCTCCTTGGACATCTCTCCCGTGATCGCTTGGCTAC
The DNA here is from genome assembly GCA_009841225.1 of Terriglobia bacterium. Lineage (GTDB taxonomy): Bacteria > Acidobacteriota > Terriglobia > Bryobacterales > UBA6623 > VXMF01. Next base: position 214,105 of record VXMF01000013.1, read on the forward strand.
GTCGCTTCGCGCCCATCCTGTGCGCGGCCGCCATGTGGGGCAGTTCCGCGGCCCAAACCGCGGACGAAGCTCTTGCGAACGGTGTCCGCCTGCAGCAGCAGGGCGACTTGGAGCGAGCCATCGAGGAGTTTCGTCGGGCTGTCGAGCTGGCTCCCGACCGCGTCGACGCTCTCTCCAACCTGTCCGTCGCCTACCTGCAAAGCGGACGGCCAGCACAAGCGTTGCCCGGCTTGCAACGGGCGCGAGCGGCCCTTCCCGAGCATGCGGGCATCGCCTATTTCCTAGGCTTGGCGTACTTCCAGACGGAGCGCCACGCAGAGGCGCGGGAGGTGCTGGCCTGGGTGCTGGACAGGCAGCCGGGCAACGGGCAGGCGTTGCACCTGTACGGCCTGTCCTTGCTCAAGCTGGGCGATCTCGACGACGGGACCCGAGCGCTCGAACGCGTCGTGGCAGCCGATCCCAACAACCGTCAGGCAGCCTACACGCTGGGATCGGCCTACATCAAGGCCGGGCAGGCCGAGCTTGCCGAAACGCTCATCAGCGAGCGGCTGCGCGACGACCAGACGCCGGAAGCCCTGTTGATCAAGGGGTCGTTGCAACTCGCCAAGAAGCAGTCCCAAGAGGCGCTGGAACTGCTGCAGCGGGCGCGCTCGGGCAACAGCGACCTTCCGATGCTGCGCTCCCAGATCGGAGTCGCGCTGCTGTATGCCGGGCGCAGGGAGGGGGCGGAGGAGGAGTTCCGCGCCGAACTCGCCGCCAATCCCGGCGATTTCAACGCAAATGCCTTTCTTGGGTGGCTGCTCCAGCAGGACGGCGAGCAAGCGCGGGCGCTGGAACTGCTGGAGCATGCCTACGCGCTGAACGAATCCGATTCCGGGGTGCAGTACTTGCTGGCCCAAGCGCATAGCGCCCAGGGAGCTTGGAGCGAGGCCGAGACGCTGCTGCGCCGCGTCGTGGAAGCGCAGCCGGACTTCACGCCGGCGCACGTGATGCTGGCCAGGGCCTACGCGAAGCTGAAGCGCAGGGACGAGTTCCGCCGCCAGCAAGAGATCATCAAGCGGCTCAACGCGCGCCAGCAGGAACGCGACTTGCGAGGCGTCGACCAGCTCTACGACGGCAGCGTGCTGTCGATGCCTCGACGGGGCGCGCCGGCTTCCGCAAGCCAGCGGGCGCCAAGACCATGAACTTGGATCGATTCATGCGTGGCATCGCCGCCGGCGCGGCGCTGACGGCCTGGGCCTCGCTGGCGGGAGTGCCCGCGGCGGCACAGGCAGGGCGTGGAGGAACCAGCGCGGCCATCCAGTTTGAATCTGTTCCGCCAGCAAGCACCGGCATCCAGTGGTCGCATGTCAACGGGATGTCAGACGCCCGCCACCTGCCCGAGACGGTCGGCGCGGGAAGCGCCTTCTTCGACTTCGACGGGGACGGCTGGATGGACATCTACCTGGTCAACAGCGGGCCGTCGGACTTCTACAAACCGGACCGGAAACTTTCGAACGCGCTATACCGCAACAACGGCGACGGCACGTTTAGCGACGTCACGGCGGCCGCCGGCGTTCAGGGCGGGCGGTTCGGGATGGGCGTGACGGCTGCGGATTTCGATGCCGACGGGGACACCGACTTGTACCTGACCGCCTACGGCCGCAACCAGCTGTTCCGGAACCGAGGCGACGGCAGCTTCGAAGAGGTCGCCGAAGAGGCGGGCGTCGCTGCGAGCGGTTGGTACACCGATGCGGTCTGGTTCGACTACGACAACGACTCGCACCTCGACCTTTTCGTCTCCGGATTCGTTTCCTACAGCCTGGACGAGGCAAAATACTGCGGCGACAACGAAGCCGGCCGGCGCCACTACTGCATACCGCGCTCGTTCCGGCCGAGCAAGTGCCTGCTGTTCCGCAACAACGGCGACGGCACGTTCGCCGACGTGAGCGAGGACGCGGGCATCGCGAGCGTCGGCAGCAAGTCGTTCGGCGCCGTGGCGACAGACATCAATCGCGACGGCGCGCTGGACCTGTTCGTCGCCAACGACACGATTCAGAACTTTCTCTTTGTCAACCAAGGCGACGGAACCTTCTACGAAGAGGGCCTGCTGCTGGGAGTGGCCTACAGCGACGCCGGCACGGCGCGATCCGGCATGGGCGTCGACGCGGCCGACTACGACGGCGACGGCTGGCAGGACCTGTTCGTGGCGAACATCGACCAAGAGATGTTCAGCCTGTACAAGAACCTCGAAGGTGCCGATTTCGTTGACGCCTCGCTCGAGGTGCGCAGGGAGACCCGGCTGTACAGCGGCTGGGGCCTGCGCTTCTTCGACTTCGACAACGACGGCGATCCGGACTTGATCCTTGCGAACGGCCACCCTGACGACATGATCGGCCTGTTCAAGCCGCAGGTGAGCTACAGGCAGGAGCTGCTGCTATTCGAGAATCGAGGCACGGACTTCGAAAACGTCAGCAACACCGCCGGGAGCGTGTTCGAGCAAGAGTACTCGGCCCGCGGGCTGGCGGTGGGGGATTACGACAATGATGGCGACGGCGACGTGCTGGTGTCGAACAACGGAGCAGCCCCGCTGCTGCTGCGCAACGACACCGACCGGCGCAACCAGTGGGTCGGCCTGCGCCTGATCGCGACCGAGAGCAACCCGGAGGGAGTCGGAGCCGTGGTTGCGTGGAAGGCGGGCTCTACCGAGCGCAGCCGTTTCCGCACCAGCGGCGGCAGCTACCTGTCCTCACACGACCGGCGCGAGATCCTCGGCCTGGGGCGTGCTGCTTCAGCAGAATGGATCGAGATCCGCTGGCCCAGCGGCACGGTCGACCGCCTTGAAGACGTTGCACCGGGCGCATACCTCACGGTCCGCGAGGGGGCGGGGGTCGTGCCCTAGCTGGCCGCGCCGTCTCAAGTGGCGCCCGCCTCGCTGGTGTACTCTGGGACTCGGCAATGTTCGTTAGCAGTGAGCGCAAGCGCTTGGAGCGACAGCGTCGCAGCGAGGGCAGGCTGCCCCCGGGCCAAGCGCTGACACTCAAATGGCCCGTGCTGCACGTGGGCGCCATTCCGGAATTCGATCCCGACACCTGGAAATTCGCGGTCTTCGGCTTGGTCGACCACCCGTTCGAACTCACGTGGCAGGAATTCCAGGCCCTGCCGCGCAAGCGCGTGCAGGCCGACTTTCACTGCGTGACGACTTGGAGCAAGTTCGACAACGTCTGGGAAGGCGTCGCCATGCGCACTATCGCCGAGCGCGCGATGCCAAAGCCCGAAGCGCGTTTCGTCGTCCAGCATTGCGAGGGCGGCTACACCACCAACACGCCCCTCGCAGACTTGTTACGCGATAACGTGCTGCTCGCTGACACACACAGCCCGGAGCCGCTGACTCCGGAACATGGCGCGCCGCTGCGGATGATCGTTCCGCACTTGTACGCCTGGAAGAGCTCGAAATGGATTCGCGGCCTGGAGTTCACGGCCGAAGACCGGGCCGGATATTGGGAGCAGCGCGGCTACCACATGTATGGCGATCCCGTCCGCGAGCAGCGCTTTGGCTAGCGGCCCGCGATGCTAGCCAAGTTCCTCGAACTGCTGCGGCGCGGCCGCCAGCAACCCGGGCCGGAACTTCTAGGACGGCCGCCGATCCGGCGCGAAAAGGCCTACGCCGCCGATAGCGGATACGTCTACCAGTACACCTACGAAGGCTACCGGGCCGCCACGCGCTCGGACTCTGTCGGCAGGGAGTTCGTGTTCGAGTGCACGTCCGACAGGGCTGCGCGGTTTCGCCTCGCCGTGTTCGCTCCCGACGAGAGTTTCGCAGCCTGGGAGCGGAGCGCGGGCCGCGACTTGAACGCGGTCGAGCGCTACGCGATCGTGAAGATGCAGCTCTTTGCGATCCTTGACGAGTCCGAGCATATCCGGCATGACGGCGAGTGGCCGCTGACCGCCGAACAGGTCGAGCGCCACGTCGCCGAACTCGATCTCTGACGGCAGGCCGAACGTACAATGAGCGCATGAAGACGCGCGCCAGCTGGCTCGTCGCGGCCGTTGTCGCGACGCTGTCTTGTTCGGGGCCGCCGCCCCAGGACGATCAGTTCGTCGCCCTGGCGGAGAGCTACATCGAGGAGTTTCTCGAGCGCTATCCCGAATACGCAACGGCTCTGGGCGACCACCGCTACGACGGCAGGCTCAACGACTACACGGCAGCTGGGGTGGCCTCGGGCCTGGAGTGGAACGGGAGCTATCTGGAGGAGCTGGCAGCAATCGATCCGGCGCGCCTCGTCGCGGCCAACGCCATCGACTACGACATCCTGCGCAACTACGTCGAATTCAGCATCTGGTCCTCCGAGGTTCTGCGGGAGCACGAATGGAATCCGATGCGCTACGGCGTGGGCGATGCGCTCTACTCGCTGCTGGCGCGGGAGTTCGCGCCGCTCGAGGAACGCCTGCAGAGGCTCCACCAGCGGCTGAAGGAAATCCCCGCGGTGCTGTCCGCGGCCCGCGAGAACTTGATCGACCCTCCCAGAATCCACACCGAGACAGCGATTCGCCAGAACGACGGCGCAATCGCCCTGGTGTCGAAGAATCTCGACGAATTCCTCGCGCTGGTCCCGGGCATGGAAGAGGAACTCGCCCCGTCTCGGGAGGCGGCACTCCAAGCGCTCGAAGAGCACGGCCGCTGGATGCGCGAAGAACTGCTGCCCCGCTCGACCCGCTCGTTCCGCATCGGCGAGGAGAAATACCGCGCGAAGCTCGCCTACACGCTGCATTCCGATCTGTCGATGGAGGAGATCCTGGAACGCGCGCTGCGCAGGCTGGACGAACTACAGGAAGAACTCTACAGCACGGCCCTGCCGCTGTACCAAGAACACCGCCCTGACGCCGGAGAGGAGGCGCTCGCGGACCGGCCGGCCGTGATTCGAGCGGTGCTCGACATGCTGGCCGATTCCCATCCCACGGACTCGTCCATCGTCGAAGATGCCAAGCAGGATCTGGCGGAAGTCACCGAGTTCACCCGGGAAAGCAGGCTTGTGTCGGTCCCGGACGAGCCGCTGCAGATCATCGTCATGCCGGAATTCCGCAGAGGCGTCTCCACCGCCTACTGCGATTCGCCCGGGCCGCTGGAAGAGCACGGCGAGACCTTCTACGCCATCTCGCCGACCCCGCAAGACTGGACGCCCGAGCGCAAGCTTTCGTTCTACCGCGAATACAACGATTTCATGCTGCAAGACCTGACCGTCCACGAGGCAATCCCTGGACACTACTTGCAGCTCGCCCATTCCAACCGCCTGGAGGCACCGACCATGGTCCGGTCGATCTTTTCCTCGGGTACCTTTATCGAAGGCTGGGCTGTGTACGCGGAGCAAGTCATGGTCGAGCACGGCTTCGGCGGGGCCCGCTTCAAGATGCAGCAGCTCAAGATGCTGACCCGCGCCGTGATCAACGCCATCCTCGACCAGAAAATCCACGCGGGCTCGATGACTGAACGGGAAGCGATGGACATGATGATGGGCCAAGGCTTCCAAGAAGAAGGCGAGGCGGCGGGCAAGTGGATCCGGGCCCAACTCACGTCCGCCCAGCTCTCGACCTATTTCGTCGGCATCGCAGAACACAATGACATGCGGGCTGCGTGGATCGAGCGCAACGGCCCGGTCCAAGACTGGCAGGCGTACCACGACAGGGTGCTCTCGTTCGGCTCGCCGCCGGTGCGGTTCGTGCGGGGGCTGCTGGAGCTGTAAGCGCATGGGCCGGAATCCGCTGCGCACCACGAACGGCAAATCCTCGCGGACGCGCGCCAGACGCGCGTGCGGGTGGGCCGTGACTCTGGCCGCCTGCCTCTGCTTGGCCTCCGCTTGCTCGGTGAAAAAGTTCGCTGTCCGCCAAGTCGGTGACGCGCTAGCGGCGGGACCGTCGACGTTCGAGACCGATCCGGATGTCGATCTGGTGGGCGACGCCCTGCCATTCAGCCTCAAGTTCGTCGAGAGCCTGCTTGAAATCACGCCTCGCCACCGTGGGCTGCTTGTCACGGCCGCCAAGGGGTTCGCCCTGTACGCGCTGGCCTATGTCGACACGCCGGGCGAGATGCTCGCTGACGAGGACTACCTAGAGGGCAAGCGGTTGCGCGAGCGCGCCAAGAGGCTCTACCTGCGCTCCCTGGCCTTCAGCATGCGCGGGCTCGAGGCAGCCTATCCGGGAATCTCCGAAGAATTTCGAACCAGCCCCAGCTCGGCTGCCGGGCGCGTGGCGAAGAAACACATCGACCTGCTCTACTGGGCCGGGGCCGCGCTTGGCCTGTCGATCTCGGCCGATCCAACTGACGCGTCGATGGTTGTGCGCTTGCGCGAGGTCGACGCGATGCTGGAGCGCGCGCTGGAGCTCAACGAGGCGTGGGATCGCGGGGCCTTCCACGAATTCCGGCTGAGCTTGGAGTCGGCCAAGCCGGGAGGCGGTGCCGAGAGTGTCATGGAGGCGAGCTACCGGCGTGCGCTGGAGCTGTCCGCCGGGGAGCGCGCCGGCCTGTTCGTGACATATGCGGAGGCGCGCGCGATACCGGAGCAAGACCGCGCGCTCTTCGACGAATTGCTGGACAAGGCCCTCGCGGTGGATCCGGACGCGCACGAGCAATACCGGTTGCTCAACCACATCGCGCAGCGCCGAGCGCGGTGGCTGCGTTCCAAGGTCGACGACCTGTTCTTCTGACTCAAGGTCGCCGATCAGTGAGTCCTCGTGGCCGCGCGGGCTAAATGCTGAACCGAGAGCCGACCTTGACCACACTCCGGATTCAGCCGAACACTACGGTCGGGAGCCATGCGTCGTGGAGTTTCTTTTCTTCCGGGGTCAGCTGGTTCCGGAGCGGCTTAAGGTACTCCTCGACCAAGTGTTCTACGTGCTCAGGGGCGAAAAGCCATCGGTTGATGGTTCGGACCGGGACGTGCCTTGGAAACTCGGCGCACCAGCACCCTTGGGTATCGACAAGCACGTAGTCTGCGATCGCACGATAGTGGTTCGCCACCCACACCGGCCCGCAACCGGGCGGGATATACAGTCCCTGAATGACGTGGGCCATGTCGCGGACCCCCTGGCATCCGAGGCTCGGAGTCGTGTCCGACCAGCCGCCCGGCCCGGCGGGCTTCAGGGTACTGGGATTGTCGATGGGCGTGACAAACGGCACGTCTCCTTGGCAGTCTCCGGTGTCCTCGCCGGGAAGGCGAAGATTGAGGGCTACCGAATATGACAAATAGCGTGTTGGCGTCGTGACCGGAAACCGGACGGCTTGGTGGTACTTTCCGATCCCTGGATTCCAGAAAGTCGGCAGAAGATCCTCTGAGGTGGAGTCGGACACTGTTCACTATTGAAGCACGGGCCATCTCGCTTGGCAAGCGTTTGGGCAGGAATTTTCATAGAAAATTGTTATTTTATTCGTAAATTATACTCTTGATCAGGTCCCCCGGCAAACTGTCATCGTAGGGACTCGATCGACGTGAGCGTGTTCGGAAGAAGCGCTCCGAGAGCGGGGCCCGAGGCACGATCCGGCTCCAGGCAAGTCGATGGCGCCGAGGGCGGGATCTGTGATCTTGGACCATATGCAGGTCAAGAACCCGAGACAGATACTCGTTGACATCGCAGACACCGAAGACCCTCCCCGCAGAGGCTCGCCCGCGATTCGGCGGCATCAGTCGGACTAAGTCACAACGCTCGAGACCGGCGCCAGCGCGAGGCTCCGGCCGTGCGCCGGCCAAGATCCGATCCGAGCTGGAATGTTGGAATGAGAGCGGTTCCCGGAAGCCATTTGGCGGGATCTCGCCCCCACCTATACTAAGAATGTCCCTGTCCCAGGCTTGAGGTTGAGGCGCTTGGGCCGGTGCAATCGGCGCGATGAGAAGACTTGGCTTCCTGCTGGCATTGGCCGTCTTGACCAGCTTGGTGCCGACCGCGGGTCTGGAATCGCTGCTAGGCCAGAGACGTCGCGCCAGCAAGCTGAAGCTCGGCACGGTCGCCCCCAAGAACAGCGTCTTTCACGAGATGCTGCTCAAGATGCGCCAAGAATGGCGCGAGATCACCAACGGAGCGGTTGATCTGGCGATCTACCCCGGGGGCGTGGCGGGCGACGAGATCACGATGCTGCGCAAGATGCGCAACGGGCAGATGCAGGCGGCTCTGCTGTCGGGTAGCGGCATGGGATTCCTTGACGAGGGCGTCAGCGCGCTCCAGGTGCCCCTAATGTTCGAGTCCCTTGAGGAATTCGACTACGTGCTCGACAAGATGGCGCCGACCTTGGAGAAGCGCCTGCGCGACAAGGGCTTCACGGCCTTGGGCTGGGGCGACGCCGGCTGGGCGCGCTTTTTCGCGGTCAAGGAGTTCCGGACTCCGGCGGAACTGCGCGAGATGAAGCTCTACACCTCCAAGGGCGACGATGACATGCTCCGGTTGTTCGGCGAGTTCGGCTTCCTAGCAGTCCCGCTGGATCTGACCGAGCTCCAGGCCAACCTCGAGACCGGATTGGTGGATGTCTTCGCCGTGCCGCCGCTGATCGCGGCCGGCTACCAGTGGTTCGGCTCCGCGCCGAACATGCTCGACATGCGCTTTGTCGCGATCCTAGGCTCGCTGCTGATCAACAACGACGTTTGGGACGCCATCCCGGCCGACCAGCAGCAGCAGATGAGGGAAGTCGCTACCGACCTGACGGCTGAGATCGAAAAGGCAGCGCGAGCGCAGGAAGCGTCCGCAATCCGCTCGATGCAAGAGTACGGACTGCGCGTGATTGAGCTCGACCAGTCCACGCTAGCTGAATGGAGGCGCGAGATGGAGGTCGTGTATCCGGGCCTGCGCGATCGCTACGCTCCAAGTGAGTTGCTCGATGCAGCAGTGCGCTGGAGAGACGAATACCGCGCCGGGAGGTCAGACCCCCAATCCTCGCAGTGAGGGAACGCCCATGCCTGCCCTGACCCGCCGCGAACTGCTCGCCGTCTCCGCCGCAACCTCCGCGGCAACCGGCAGCGCGGCCGAAAACAAGCCGACCCTTTGCCTGTTCACCAAGCACCTGCCCCATCTCGGCTACAAGGAACTCGCCACCACGCTGCGCTCGCTGGGCTTTGCGGGAGCCGACCTGACGACACGCCCGCGCGGCCACGTGCTGCCGGAGAATGTTGAGCGCGACCTGCCGCGAGCATTCGAAGCGCTGGCAGCCGAAGGGATCGCGCTGCCGATGATCTCGACCGGGCTGCTGTCCAGCCGGGACCCTGCGGCGCGCCCTACGCTGTACACCGCCGCCGAGCTGGGCATCCCGTTCTTCAAGCTCGGCTACTACCGCTATCGTGAGTACTCCGACTTCGATGGCCACCTAGCCAAGATCAAGAAAGAGGTGGAGAGCCTGGCGGCGATCGCCGGCCATGCCGGCATCACGGGCGGCTTCCACAATCACTCGGGCACGTATGTCGGCAGCACGCTGTGGGACCACTGGTGGCTGTTGCGCGACACCGATCCCTCACAGATCGGCTTCTACTTCGATCCGTGCCACGCGACGATCGAAGGCGGCTCGGCGGGCTGGGAAATCGGCTTCCACCGGCTGCAGGATCGGCTCGCGATGGTCGCTTGCAAGGACTTCTACTGGGAGAAGAGCGGCGGCAAGTGGCGGGCCCGCATGTGCCCGCTGGGCCAGGGGATGGTCGATTACCCGAAGTTCTTCAAGCTGTTGGCGGCCAGCGGGTTCAGCGGGCCGATCTCGCTGCACGTCGAGTACAAGATCGAGGCCGCCACGGAGGCGCAGCGCATCGAGAAAGAGATGCATGCCATCGAATCAGACTTCGCCTACCTGAAGTCCATCTACGATTCCGCTTTCGGTGCTGCCTGATCCGCGTACTGCACTCGCGACCGCGAACCTGTCCGCGATACACCGTAACCCGCTGCTCTCTCGGCAGCGGCCTGGGATCCACCAATTCGTCGAGGTGCCCGCGGGGTCCGAGGTCAGATTTGCCGTCAAAGACACAGAAATCAAACCTCGGCCAAGAAATTCGACACACTCCCCCTTGACAGCGTTGGCCGACGGGTATAGATTCTAGGCGGAGCATCCTGCGAACAAAATGTTCGGGGGAAGCTTGCGCTGGTAGATCGTACTTCGGCACATTTCGATGGCGGATGCCAACCGGGGGGCGATTGCCACGGTTGATTGGGCCCAGTCTGCCGCATAGCTTGCGGCAGGCCTGGGCGAGCCATCGGTTCAATGCCATCGGCAGGGTGACCTGCCGGGAGGAGATCATGAACTATCGCAATGCGGTCCTCGCGCTGCTTTGCCTGGCAATTGCCACCAGCCTCGGCTGGGCTCAAGTGTCGGGCCGGCTATCGGGTACTGTCACAGATCCGACGGGCCAGGTCATCGTGGCCGCCGAGGTCACTATCACCAATGCCGGCACGTCCGAGCAACGGTTGGTCCAGTCCAACGAAGCGGGCAATTTCGTCTTCGCGGCGCTGCCTCCCGGAACGTATTCGCTGACCGTGCAGTCCGAAGGGTTCCAGTCCTACGAACAGACGGGCATCATCATCAGCGCGGACCAAGCCTTGGCTATCGGCAACATTCCGCTATCGATCGGCGCCGTCACCGAGACGGTGACGGTCCAAGCCGAGGGCGCGGCGGTCGAAACCGACACCGCAGGCGTCAACGCCCTGCTCACCAGCAATCAGATGGACGGGCTGATGCAGCGCGGGCGGGACATCGTGGCCCTGCTCACGGTGCTGCCCGGCGTTGCCCAGGTTGCCAACAGCGATGCGCTGGGAGGGAACTGGGGCTCGCGCACGCCCAACTTCTCGGGTGCCAAGAACGGCTGGAACAACTTCATGCTGGACGGTATGCCGGGCAACGACATCGACGACACCACGACGTTCCACGTCTCCGTGAGCATGGATGCGATCCAAGAGGTCAGCGTCAAGTCGACCGCCTATCAAGCCGAGTACGGGCGCGTGCCCGGCGCGCAGGTCAATATCATCTCCAAGTCGGGCACGAACGAGTTCCACGGCTCGGGCTACTGGTTCAAGCGCAACGAGGTGTTCAACGCCAACTCGTTCGACAACAACCGCTTCGGCTCGCCCAAGCCGCTGTATCGCTTTGACACGGTCGGCGGCGTCCTCGGCGGCCCCGTCAAGAAGGACAAGATGTTCTTCTTCGTCAGCCGCGAGGACTGGCGGATCAGGAAGCCAAGCCGCCGGCACCGCGCCACGGTGCCCACCGCAATGGAGCGGGTCGGCGATTTTTCGAACAGCGTCGAGCAGAACGGGACATTGATTCCCATCATCGACCATATGACCGGAGAGCAGTTCCCGGGAAACATGGTCCCCTCCCACCGGATCCATCCCGCCGGACAGGGCATTCTGAACTTCATGCCCAATCCGACGGACCAGGGCCTATTCGCCGACCAAGGAATCAACTACACCGAGCTGTCCCCGTCGGCGCATCCGAAGGGCCAGTGGCAGTTCAAGGTTGACTGGGTGCCGACGCCGAACGACCGCATCACGTTCCGGCCGCGCTTCTGGAATGCGGACATCCAGGCCCAGCGAGAGTCTGTCGCGTTCAACGCCTTCAACGACAGCATCTTCAAGCAGGCGCACCACTACGAGTACATCAACAAGAACCTGCAGGGCATCTACAACAAGACCCTGTCGCCGACACTGGTCAACGAGTTCCGCCTCGGGCTGGGCCTGAGCCGGGAGTCCGGCGCCCTCAACGACGACTTCCAGCTCGACAACCTGCGCAAGGACGCCTATCCTGGCCTCGCCGACCTAGGGCAGCTGTTCCCATCGGCAAATCCGCTGAACCTCGTCCCGCGGATGACTTTCGGCGGCGTGCCCAACGGACCGCGCGTGGACTATGACCGGCGCACGCCCATCGCGGCGCACGACGAGCGGATCGTCCTTTCGAACAACATGAGCTGGTTCAAGGGGGACCATACGATCAAGTACGGCTTCTATTGGGAATTGAACCATGCCAGCGAGGGACCGCGGTCCAGCAATCCGGGCCACATGGGAACGTTCGATTTTCGCCGCAGCAACCTGAATCCGCTCGATTCGAACCACCCCTTCGCCACCGCTCTGCTGGGAGACTTCTACTCGTACTCGGAGTCGAGCGGCCAGACCGAGGGCTTGGCCGCCTCGTACACGGTCGAGTGGTTCGTGCAGGACACCTGGAAGATCACGCCCAAGCTTACCCTTGACGTCGGCGTCCGGTTCTCGAGCTTCACGCCTTGGCGGCTGCGCGACGACGAGGGATCGGCATTCGCGATCAGCCGCTACAACGCCCCGACGGCACCGCACCTGTACGCCCCCTTCCGCCTCTTTGGCGGCAGTCGGGTCGCCGTCGACCCCTTCACTCAAACCATGTTCCCGGCGCCGTACATCGGGGCGACCATCCCCGGCCAGGGCGAACGGCTCAACGGGCTGATCGTCGGGGACGGCTCCCAGGACTACTTGCACGGCTACCGCGAGCGCCCGGCAATCCAGCCGCAGCCGCGCCTCGGCTTCGCCTACGATCCGTTCGGCAAGGGCAAGACGGCGATCCGCGGCTCGTTCGCCGTGCAGACCCAATCGATCATGGGCGCCCAAGGATCCATGTGGACGGTGACCACTTCGCCGCCGATCTTGGAATCCCCCACGATCTACTTCGGCAACATGAACGAGTTCCTCAACGCCGGGCAGGCCTTGTTCCCGCCGAGCGTGAAGTCGTTCCAACCGGAGTTCAATCCGCCACGGATCTTCCAATACAGCTTGGGCGTCCAGCAAGACATCGGCGGTGGTACCGTGCTCGACGTCAGCTACGTCGGCAATAGCGGTAACCGGCTGTACGCGGTCAGGGAGATCAACACGCTGCCGCCGGGAACGCGCTTCCTCGATTCCAGCCAAGACGCGTCCACGGGCCGTCCGCTGCCGGATGTCTTCCTGCGGCCGTACCGCGGCTACCAAGGCATCAACTACCAAGAGAACACCAGCTATTCCAACTACAACGCCCTGCAGGTCAGCCTGAACCGGCGCTACACCCGCAACTTCCAGTACGGCATCGCCTACACGTGGTCGAAGGCGATGGGCCTCGGCGATCATGATCGCGACAGCCTGCCCCAGTACCGCGAGGCAAGGGCGTATCATTACGGCAAGCTGGAATTCGACCAGACCCACATGTTCGTGGCCAACTATCTGTGGAGCGTGCCCAACGCTGTGATGTTCGCCGGCAACCCGGCGGCCGAGGCGGTGTTCCACAACTGGGAGATCGCGGGCATCATCACCGCTGCGAGCGGATTCCCCCGCGGAATCGGCTTGAGCTACGCAGACGGCGTCGACCGCTGGGGTGGCGGCGACAGCCCGAGGGCGAACATGGTGGCGAATCCGATCATCTCCAACAAGAACTTCGATCGCTGGTTCAACACCGAGTCCGTCGCGGGCCCCGGATTCGGGGACTTCGGCAACGCCCCGCGCGACGTATTCCGCGGACCCGGCCTGCATAGCTGGGACATCACGGTTTACAAGTACTTCCCGGTCAGCGAGTCCGTGCGCATTCGTTTCGCGATGGAAGCGTACAACATGTTCAACCACACCCAGTACAACGGGGTGGATTCGGGTGCGCGCTTCGACGCTTCGGGCACGCAGATCAACGGCAATTTCGGACGCATTACTTCAGCGCGCGGTCCGCGCGTGATGCAGGCTTCGCTGCGGTTCGAGTTTTGACCTGCGGCCGGTCCAAGTATCGGCGCAATCGCCCCGGGCTCTCATTGGGAGTCCGGGGCTTCTTCATGCTTGCGGCGGCTTGCGCGGCCTTCGGCCAGGCGGTGCTGGACGAATCGCAGCTGCGGCGGTTCCGAGCGGCCGAGCAGGACTTCGCAGCACAGCGCTACGGCGCCGCCGCAACGGCCTACGAGGAGCTTGCGCGAGCCGTGCCCGAAGCGGCCGAGTTGCATGCCAAGCTCGGCCTGAGCCAGTTCTTCAACCGGCGCTGCGACCGCTCCGCGCCGGCATTCCAGCGGGCCTTGGAGCTACACCCCGACCTGCCGGCGGCAAGAGTGCTGCTGGCCATCTGCCTGTCCGAGCTGGGCCGCTACGAGGAGGCTCTGCCGGGATTGGAGCAGGGCTACGCGAACCCTCCTGACTATCCGGGCGTCAAGCGCCTGGCAGGACTGGAGCTTGTGCGCAGCTATCTGGGCCTGGGCCGACCGGCGCAAGCCGCCAAGGTGACGGCGGAGTTGCAGATCGCCCACCCAGACGATCCGGAGATCCTGTTTCATGCCAACCGGACCTATCGCGAGGTGGCCGTGCAAGCCGCCTTCGAGATCGCGCGGGTGGCGCCGCAATCGGTGTGGGCGCACCAAGCCATGGGCGAGGCATACGAGAGCCGGCAGTTCTACGACTTGGCCATCATGGAATATCGCAAGGCGCTGGAACGAGAGCCGGGACGTCCCGGCCTGCGCTTTCGCCTGGGCGAGGCCATGCTGGCACAGGCAGGCGACGCCAGCCAGGCCGACAATGCGCTTGAGCAGTTCGAGCTGGAGCTCGCAGCCAATCCCAGCCATGCAGCCTCGGCCCTGCGGGCCGGCAAGATCCACCACGCCAAGTCGGAGCTGGACAAGGCGCTGGGCTACTACCAGCGGGCGGTCAAGCTGCGACCGGAGTTTGCCGAAGCGCGCGTCGCCCTGGGCACGCTGCTGCTTGACACGGATCGCACTGCCGAGGCGGTTCGCGAGCTGGAACGGGCGGTCGAGCTGAATCCGACGGACGCCAGCTCGCGCTACCAGCTGGCGCGGGCGTACCGCAAGGCGGGGGACATGTCCGCTCAAAAAGCCCAGCTGGCCGAGTACCGACGCCTGCAGAACGAGCGCAGGCAGCTCGACCAGCGAATCCTGCTCGGCTCGCCACCGCCGAATGACCCTGGCGAGGGCGAATCCCCGGGTGATTCACAATAGGAGCATCCATCATGAGACACCATCGAACTCTACTGATCGCACTGCTGGCCGCGGCCGCGCCCGGCTGGGCCGGGGATTGGCTCACGTTCGGGTACGACGCCAGGCGCAGCGGCTGGGCGCGCTCCGAGGTCACGCTCAACCGCGACAACGTCGGAGACATGGTCCTGAAGTGGAAGACCTCGGTCGAGAACGAGGAGAAATCGCTGGCATCGCTCACCGCTCCCATCGTGGTTACGGACGTACGGGTTGGCGAGGGGCGGCGCGCCCGCAAGGACATTGTCTACATCGCCGGCACCGGCGATGTCTTCTACGCGATCGACGCGCTCAGCGGAGAGATCGTCTGGGAGAAGAAATTCCGGACGGACGTGGTGAACAAGGTTCCCGGCATGTGGCTCTGCCCGAAG
This sequence comes from Terriglobia bacterium, assembly GCA_009841225.1. Taxonomy (GTDB): domain Bacteria; phylum Acidobacteriota; class Terriglobia; order Bryobacterales; family UBA6623; genus VXMF01. The sequence goes on from VXMF01000013.1 coordinate 229,421, forward strand.
GGGCTGAACGCCACGCCCACGGTCGACCGGTCCAAGAACACGATCTACGCGATCTCGACAGACGGCCGCCTGTACGCTCTGGACCTCGCCACGGGGAAGGAGAAGTACCGGGCCCAGCAATGGGTGCCGGCGTTTGCCAAGACGTGGAGCCTCAACCGCATCGGCGACGTGCTGTACACGCCGATCTCGCAGAACTGTGGCGACGCCGTCTCGGGCGTGACTTCGATTGACGTGTCGGATCCGGAGAACATCGTGATCCGCGTCTGGCGCTCCACGCCGGAGTACGGCGCGGGCGTCTGGGGCCGGGCCGGCGTCGCGATCGGCAAGGACGGAGGGATCTATGCCGGGACCGGGGACGCGCCGTACAACCCGGGCCTGCGCATCTTCGGCAACACCATGTTCCGCCTGGATCCCGACACGCTCAAGCTGGTGGACTACTACACGCCGACCAACTGGGAGTATGTCTGGAAGCGGGACTTCGACATCACGGCCTCCGCCTTGGTGCTCGACTACAAGGGCCGGGAACTGGTCGTCATCGGCGGCAAGGAGGGCGTGCTCTACCTAATGGACGCCGAGGACATGGGCGGCTTGACTCACCATGACAACCTCTACACGACGCCGCTGCTCTCCAATGACGACGAGTGGTTCGAAGCGAAGGGGCTGTGGGGCGGCTTCTCAAGCTATGTGGACGCCGAAGGGCGGGTGTGGGTCTACGCTCCCACCTGGGGCCCGGTCTCGGTGCAGGCACCCAAGTTCCCGATCACGAACGGGCCGAACCCGAACGGTTCCGTAATGGCGTTCACCGTAGCCGACCATCCCGACACCGGCAACCCCTACCTCAAGCCCGAGTGGGTCAGTGGCGACTCGGCCGTACCGGAGCCGGTGGCGATTGCCAACGACGTCGTGTTCGTGCTGTCCAACGGCGAGAACGCGCGGCAATCGATCAACGCGGGCATCATGCCGTTCGGGGAATTCAATTCCGAGGAGCTATTGAAGGATACCCAGCGGATCGAGCACGACGATAACGCCCGCTTGCGGGCCTTGGACGCCCAGACCGGCAAGGTCTTGTTCGATTCGGGCCCGGATGCGATCGACACTTGGAGCCACTTCACCGGAATCGCGGTCGCGGACGGGCAGGTATACGCGGTGGACTTCTCATCGACGCTGTACTGCTTTGGCCTCAAGGACGAGGAGTAGCCCGGCTATCGCAACCACAACGCGGTGCTCGCGGCACCCGCCCAGCGCCGGGCCGATAAAAGTGCGGGCTCGAATCTGGCCCGGCCTCAAAAGGTCTCCGATTCCGAGCGCTGTCTGAGTTCGCGAAACCTCTTGAGCGCTTCTTCTGCTCGCGCGGTGTCGCCAAGCCGCCGGTGAATCCGAGCCAATGCGTAGTGCGGGCGATGGTCGGTGGGATCCAACGCGGCCGCGCGGTCGAGGGCGCGAACCGCCGCTAGGAGTTCCGACTCCCGCTCGAGGAGCAGTCCAAGCCAGTAGTGGGGCAGCGCTTGCGAGTCATCGTATTCGAGTGCTTGTCTGAGGTAGCGCCTGGCCTCGTCGAGGCTGCCCTGACGAAACAGCAGAGTCCCCAATAGCAGGGGCGGGTCCGCGGATGGCGGAGCGCGCTTCTGGTTCAGCTCGCTCGCAATCAAGTAGTGCTCGCGGGCGCGGTCGATCTGGCCCAGCGCTTCGTAGCTCCTGCCCAGATAGCTGTGATTCTCCGCTGCCGCGGGGCGCAAGCGGACCGCTTCGCGAAAGGCCTCCCTCGCCTCGTCAAATCGCTTGGTCGTGTAGGCGTTCAAGCCGAGATAGTAGTGGGACATGGCATCGTCCGGCGCGAGTCTGACCGCGATCTGGAAGAAGGTGTCGGCCAGATCCTCGCGGCCCAGCCTGACCAGGCACATGCCAAGGGCCTTGCTGGTGTCGGGATCCTGCTCGTCGAGGGCAAAGCTCTGCTTCAGATCGGGCAAGGCCGCCTCGTACCCGCCGTTCCTGTAGGCGATGAGACCGCGCAGCAGCAGGTTGCGGGCTGTCAGACCCGTGCTGGCAATATGCGTCTCCAGAGCCGCGGCCGCCTCGGAGAGACTGCCGCTGTCGATCAGTTTCTCGATCCCTAGAGCGCCCCCGGGCTCGGTGCCGCCTGCGGCTTGGGCCGCAACCGGCGCGGGCACTGCCAGACCCGCCAAGCCCCACACGGCCAACCCGGCCGCGACAGGCACTAGGTTGGAAGCGCGGACGCCGCGCGCCCACAAGCAGGCTAAGCGACGGGCGCCAGCGGCCCGCCGCCGCGCGCCGACAGTTTGTGATCCGTCCCGGTCCGCCACAGCCCGCGCCCTCGCGCTGCCAATCAGTATGGCTGACAGCGCCCCTGCACGGCGCGGGCGTGCCTCGGGTACGCGGGGCCAGCCCAAGCCCGCAACGGAGGCGGGCTTGCGCCAGAAACCGCGAGGCTAGCGCAGGCTGAAGTTCTCCGGATGCATCGAGACGTCGCCGCGCACGGTCACGGTAGCCCCGACAACCGTCTGCAGGGTGTCCAAGTGGGTGCCCTTTTTCTTGAGCGACTTGGCAACCTCCGGGTGGACCCGCAGTGTCAGTCCCTTTTCCGGCGCCTCAGCGTCGGAATCGCCGTTCTTCGCTTGCCGGCTGGCAGCCGAGAATATCTCCGACATCACAGTTTCCGACGACTTGACCGTCCCGGCCCCGGAACAGGCGGGGCAAGGCGTGCACAGGGACCGCTCCAGCGACTGCCGCACCGACTTGCGCGTGATGACCACCAGTCCGAAATCGTTGAACGGCAGCACGCGACTCGGCGAGCGCATCTTGCGCAATGCCTCCTGGATCATTTGGTGGACTTGCTGCCGGCTCTTGCGATCCTCCATGTCAATGAAGTCGACCACGATAATTCCCCCGAGGTCGCGCAGGCGCAGCTGCCGGACGATTTCCTCCGCGGCTTCCAGATTTGTCTTCAGCACCGTGTCCTCGAGCCGATCCGACTGTCCGACATAGCGCCCGGTGTTGACGTCGATCGCCACCAGCGCTTCAGTCTGGTTGATCACCAAGTAGCCACCAGACTTGAGCCAGACTTTCGGCCGCAGGGCCTTCTTCAAGTCCTTGGTGATGCCAAAGGCATCGTGGATGGGCTGCTTCTTGGTGTAGAGCTTGACGCGCTCCGCCAAATTCGGCTGGAAGCGCTCCACGAATTTCGCGATCCGCTTGTGATCTTCCTTCGAGTCCACCCACACGGCCTTGAAGTCCTCGCTGAGGTGCTCTCGCAACACCCTCTCGCCAATGTCGAGGTCGCTGTGGAGCTGAGCGGGCGCTTTGACCTGGCCAGCCTTTTCGCAGATCTCGCCCCACAGGACGTGCAACTCTTCCATGTCGGCCAGGAGCTCGTCGTCGCCGACGCCGCCGCAGGAGGTCCGCACAACAAAGCCGCCATCCTTGCCCTCGGAGTGCTTGTCGACCAGCTTGCGCAGACGGCGGCGCTCCGACTCTGACTGGATCTGCTTGGTCACGCCATTGTGCTCGCCGCTGGTCATGTAAACCATGTAGTGGCCAGGCAGCGAAATGTGGCAGGTGATCCGGGCGCCCTTCGCCCCCACCGGCTCCTTGCTCACCTGAACGATCACTTCCTGCCCGGACTCGAGCAGGTCCGCGATGTTGGGAGGCGGCTGGGGCGGCTCGACTGGCTTGGTCTCTCGCGCCCTGGGGCGGTCGGACCGCGCGCCCTGCCTGGCCTGGGGACGCTGCGGCCGTTTGGCGTCCGACTGGCGGCGCCCGGACCGCCGACGCTGTGGCTCGGCCGCCGGGGCGTCGGCCCTTTGCCCGCTTTCGCCCCTGCGAGCACCCGCGGCTCGGCGGTCGCCAGCGGCCCTGGCAGGCCTCCGACGTCTCGACCGCGAGGGTCGACCATCTCCGCGAGGCCCTGCTGGGGGCGCCTTGGGCGCGTCATCGGACCCCTTCTTTAGCCACTTCAGCGGATTCCAAAACTGCGCAAGGATCGAGGGCGGATCCAGCTTGGCGCTATTCTCCGGGGGCTCCAGCGCTCCATCGTCGGCAGGCCTGCCGGACCCGTCACTGACCGCGTCGGCTGCGGTCGCTTCCCCATCGTCAGCAGCGCTGGCAGACGGCTCGCCGTCGGCCGCACCGTCCGCTTCGGAAGCGGACTCGATCGCGGATTCGGAGGGCGCGGAATCGGCGACGGCTCCCTCAGGCGCCTCGGCCCCGGAGTCGCCTTGGTACTTGGCCAGCGATTCGCCGGGCAAGAGAGTCATTCTGCGCCGCGGATGGTCCGCGGGAGCATCCGCCTCGGCAATCTCGGCCACCGGGTCCTCGGGGCCGGGCTCGCTCGCGGATTCTGCCGGCTTGTCCGCCTGGGCCCGCCTGCCTCGACGGCGGCCACGGCGCGAGCGGCCGCGCGAACCGTCCGAGGCATCCTCGTCGGACGCTTGCGCTGCGGCTGGCGATGACGGCTCGGGACCGGAATCGCCCGGTTCGTCCACCGGCATACCAGGCTCCGGCGGAGCCGGCGCGGCTGCAACGTCGTCGGCCGTTTCGATCTCGGGAGCGGCCGATGGGGCTACGTCCGTGACATACAGGAACGCGTCGCGCTCCAAGCCGATGTCGACGAAAGCCGACTGCATGCCCGGAAGCACCCGGGTCACCCGCCCCTTGTAGATGTTGCCGACTATCGCCTTGTTCCCGTGGCGCTCGACATGGATTTCGGCTAGGCGATCATTCTCGCGGATTGCGACTGTCGTCTCAATCGGGTTCGATGAGATGACCAAATCTTGAGACATGGAAAAATCCTCCGGGAAGGGATGGCTCCGTGGCTGCAAGCCTTCGCGGTAACTGTCAGAACCCTACAGCTCATACACCTACCTCTCGTTCGGAACTCGGCCCCGGGGCCGCACTGCGGCGGGCTGTGACCAGCCGACGCCAGCCGGAACGTTCGCGGCAAGCGGAGCGCCTCGCGCGAGCGGGGCTCTTACGCATTGCCCGGCCAAGTCCGGCCAGCTCTTCGCCCGCAGGTTGCTTCCTTCCCTGTTACCCTTCTTCCGCCGCCGGCGCCGCTGCCCGAGCCGGCGAGCGAGATTCAATTCACGAATCGGCGGATCCGCACGCTGTTGACGATGCCTAGCATGATTGCAACCGTCAACAGGTTGGACCCTCCGTAACTCATCAAAGGCAACGGCAGGCCAGTGACCGGCAGCTTGTTGACCACCATTCCGCCATTCACCATGATGTGGAAGAGCAGCACGCTCGCGACGCCCATCGCAAGCAGCGTCCCCTCCGGATCCCGCGCCGATCTGGCTGTGTCAGCGATCCGCATCAGCAGCACGTAATACAGCCCCAGCACGATCGCAATGCCCGCAAAGCCCCTCTCCTCGGCGAATGCGGCCAGGATAAAGTCGGTGTGAGGTGTCGGCAGGAAGCGCAGTTGTGTTTGCGATCCCTGGACGAATCCCTGCCCCCACATGCCGCCCGTGCCCACGGCGATCTTCGACTGCCGAATCTGGTAGCCGATGCCCAGCGGCGCCTCCTCCGGACTTAGGAAGCCGGCAATCCTGTCCCGCTGGTAGGGCTTGAGCGAAGCCCACAGCAGAGGCACTAGCAGGGCAAGTGCAAGCGCTCCGAGCAGCCAGTGCTTCTTGGAGATTCTTGACAGGAACAGCACGGTGACGGCAATCGGCAACATGCTCAGCGAGGTGCTGAGGTCTGGTTGCAGCACAACCAGCAGGAACACCGCGAAGAACAGCAGGGCGGCAGGCAGGAAGTCCCGTAAGCGCAACATCTTGGTTGCAGACCCTGCGCAGTACTTCGCTACTACCAAGAGTAGCACCACCTTCATGAACTCGGAAATCTGGATGCTAAGGCCGAACGGCAAAGGCAGCCAGCGCCGAGATCCGTTCACAGGCTCGGCCAGCAGCAGGATCGCCGCCAGCAGCAGCACGCCGATCGCCCACAGCACCGGCGAGAGCGAGACCAGATGGCGATAGTTGATGTGCGAGACGGCCGTGAAGACGACGATCGCGAGCACCAGCCAGACAACGTGCTGCGAGAAGGCCGAGTAAAACTTCGTGTTGAACGTCGCGCTGTATACCTGGAACAGCCCCAAGATGCCGACCAACAGCGCCGCGCCAGCCATCAGCCAGTCGAAATCCCGGCGCCAGCGGGCGCCGCCACGCGTGGGCACAGCGTTCATGGCGACCCCGCGAACGACTGAGCCACTGTCCTGCTGCTGTCGGTCAAGGGCGCGTCAGGCCGGTTGAGCAGCCAGACCTGCAGCAAGTCTCGCACTACCGCCGCCGCATAGTAGCTGTGCGCGCCGTTCTCCAGCAGCGCCGCCACGACAATCTCGGGACTCGCGCACGGCGCGAATCCGACAAACCACGCGTCGTCCTCGAAGTCTGCCCGGCCGGACCTTAGCCGCAATTCGTTCGAAACCCGCTGCGCCGTGCCCGTCTTGCCGCACACCTCGACTTCGGAGAGGCGCGCCTGGCGGCCCGTGCCGTATCCGTTGACGACCTGCCACATGGCCTCGCGCAACGTCGTCAGATGCTCTCGGTCGATCGTCGCCACGCGTGGCTCAGGCGGCTCGTAGTCGGGATCGATCAAGCGCATCTGGCCGTCTGACACAATGCGGGGCTGATGCCATACACCGCCCATGGCCAAGCCGCCGATAGCGAGGGCGGCTTGGATCGGCGTCGCCGCCATCGCGCCCTGCCCGATGGAAACCACTACGGTTTCGCCCGGGCGCCACGGCTGCAAGGAACGGCGCACCTTCCAGCGCACGGACGGGACCAGCCCCGGGACCTCGTCAGGCAGGTCTACGTTGGTTCGCTCGCCGAAGCCCGCCAAGCGGGCGTAGCGCTCCAGCACATCGATCCCCAGCGTGACGCCTAGCTGGTAGAAATATACGTCGCACGATTGCGCGATCGCCTCGACCAGTGCCACCGTGCCGTGGCCGTCACGCTTGTGACAGCGGAAGTAGTGCCCTCCGTAGTTCAAGCCTCCCGCGCAGTGGGCCGTGAAATCCGGCCCGGCCACGCCGGTCTGCAAGCCCGCCAAGCCGATGATCGGCTTGATGACCGATCCGATCGCCCACGTGCCCTGGATGGCGCGGTTTAGCAGCGGCGTGGCCGGATCAGAGTTCAGGGCGCGCCACTCGGCGTCTTGGAATCCCGCCACGAACTGATTCGGGTCGAAACTGGGCGCACTGGCCATGGCGAGAATCTCGCCATTACGGGGATCCAAAGCGACGACCGCACCCTTGCGCCCCACCAAGCCGAGTTCCGAAACAGCCTGCAGGTCGAGATCGATGGTGAGCCGGAGGTTCCTGCCCGGAACCGAGCCGACCTCGCCCACCGCATCGACCGATCTCCCGACGCTGTCGACTATGAACTGCAAGCTGCCGTCGGTGCCGGTCAGCCAGCTGTTGTACTGCCGCTCGATGCCGCTCTTGCCAACATCCGAGCCGAAGTCGAGGAGCAGGAACTCCCGCAGCGCGAGTTCGCGCCGGCTGGCCTTGCCGATGTACCCGGTGGCATGCACGGCGACCTGCTGGGCCGGGTATCTGCGGCGCATGCCCTCGACGAGATCCACCTCGCGAAATGTGTGGCGGCGGGCCTGCAGGAAGGCGAGGTCGCGCTGCGAGAGATCCTCCTTGAGCACGATGTGCTCGAACCGGCCGTAGTCGGAGGCGTCCTGCAGAGTCTGCCAGACCCGGTCGATGTCCAGATCGAGCCCGGACGCGATCCGCCCCAAGTTCGCCGCGGAAGTGTTGGCAGCATCGATCATCGCCGTAAGGGCGATCTCGCTGTCTGCAATGGAGCGGCCATGGCGGTCCAAGATGTTGCCGCGGGCCGCTGCGGTGGGGAGCGTCTTGATGCGGTTCTGGCGCGCCTGTTCTCGATAGCGTTCGTGATCGACCACTTGGATCTGCCAGAAAGAGCCGAGCAATCCGACAAACACAGCGGTCGCGAACACCTGAAACAGGCGCAGGCGTCGGTGCGACGCTCGATATGTTAACGCGCCGAAGGCGGTCATGGCTTCAAACCTGCCTTGCTCAGCATAGTGAAAACAAACAGGCCGGCGCCAGCGTGGAGCGCCGTCAAGACGAGCCCAAGGGCGAGATCGGTTTCCCCGCCCGCGCTCACCAGAAAGCTGCGGGTAAGGCCGAAGACGACTTCATGGGTCGCGTACGCCGCGGCGAAGAACAAGCCGAGCTCCAGCGCGTGATCGCGCCGCACGTACGAGCCAAAGCGTACGACCAAGTAGCCGCAGATCGTGTACACGATCCCGTGCAATCCGACCGGGCCGTGGGTCAGGCCGTCATGCAGGCAGCCGATCAGCATGCCCAACAGCATGGCCGAGACTGCGGAGCGGCACCACAGCATCAGGTTGAGCGTTGCGAGAAACGGCAGGTTGAACAGGGCCAGAGCGGGCTCGAGCGTGGGCAGCAGCGTCTGCAGGCCCAGGGCCGCCGTCGGCAGGCCCACGAACCATGGCCAGGGAACACGCGCGGGAGGCTTGGATTCGAATGCCGGTACCGTTCTAGACCAAGCGCTCACTCAGCCTCTCCCGGGGCGCCCGAGATCTCTCCGCGCGCGGCGCGCAGCGAGTCGGCGGCTGTGCTGAAGTTGGGCGGGCGCCCGCTGAGGAGGCCGATCGTCTTCTGCTGCGCCTGGAGCGCGTTTTCATAGGTCCGCTTGACGCGATCCGCCGGGCCTTCCAGAGATCCGGCGCTCAGCTCGCCCTCGACACCCGGCTCGGGCGGCCCTGGCAGCCGGGCCAGGATCTGTCGCACTGCCTCCGGAAGCGCTTCATGCTCCGCCTGCAAGACAACCGCTACCTCCCGCACGCGATCCAAGTCCGCGTGGAAGCTGACCGCGATCGTGTGCATTTCAGGAGTTGTCTCAACGCTGACCACCTCCCCGACGGGCATGCCGGCCGGGAAGACGCCGTCCAGGCCCGAGGTGTAGACCCGTTCTCCCACCGCAACCCCCACGTGGGGCGGCACGTAGTCGAGGCGAGACAGAACGCCATTCGTCCCGCGAATGACCCCCGGTGCGCCGCTCCTTCCGAGCACGACTCCGGCGCCGGCTTCGGCATCGCTGAGCAGGACCACCATGCTGGAAGCCCCGTATGCCGCCTCGACCTTGCCTACGACGCCGGCAGGCACGACCACCGCCATGCCGGGCTCGATGCCGTGCTCGCGGCCCCGGTCGAGGAAGACCTCCCGGGCGTTGCGACTCGGCCCGCGAGCGATCACTTTGGCGGATAGCGTGCGGGACGCGAGGCTCGCGCGGAAGTCGTCCAGCCCGGCAAGGCCGCTCACATGGACAACCTGCTGCTGCAAGTAGTGGTTCTCTAGCCGCAAGCGCGAGACTTCTGCGTCAAGACGCCGGTTCTCGGCAGCCGTGCCGACGAACCAGACATAGCCGGACCACACGCTCGACAGACCGCTGAGCCCCCATTGGCCCGCGCGCTGGAACGGCATGAACAGGGAGCTGCTCCAATATCTCAGCCGAGCGTCGATGGGACGCTCCTGGATCTGCTGGCCGACCATCAACACCTGCACGAAGACCAGCACCCCTAGCAGGATGCCGTTCCTTCGCCGGGCCAGCCACTCTTGCACGCCTGTCCTCCGTTGGCTCCGTTCCCTCCGCGCTACTGGATCGAGACCCGACTGAGCAGGTCAAAGTCTTCCAGGACCATCCCGGTCCCGACGACCACGCTGTGGAGGGGGTTCTCGGCCACCGAGACCGGCACGCCGACTTCATCGCGGATGCGCTGGTCAAGGTTCTTGAGGTATGCGCCTCCGCCCGTGAGCACGATGCCCCGGTCGCATATGTCGCTGCTGATCTCGGGCGGTGCGTGCTCCAAAGCTTCTCGGACGCAGAACATTATCTTCTCGACGCACTCTGCGATGGCACCGTGAATCTCGCTGTCGGTCACTTCCCTGGCCGCTGGCACGCCCCTGGTGAGATTGCGCCCCTTGATCTCCATCGTTGCCGGCGTCTCAAGGGGCTTTGCCGCGCCCAGTTCGACCTTCACCCGTTCGGCCGTGCGCTCGCCGATCAGGAAGTTGTGCTTGCGCCTGAGATATTGGATGATCGCATCGTCGAACGCATTGCCGGCCACGCTCACCGATTTTGAGTACACGACGCCGGACATCGAGATCACCGCGACGTCCGTGGTACCTCCTCCGATGTCCACGACCATGCTGCCCGCCGGCTCCGAGACTGGCAGGCCAGCACCGATCGCCGCCATCATCGCCTGCTCGACCAAGTGCACTTCGCTAGCGCGCGCCCGCATGGCAGAGTCGATCACGGCGCGGCGCTCGACGTGAGTGATGCTGCCGGGCACACCGATTACGATGCGCGGGTGGACGAACAGGTTACGGTTGTGCGCCTTGTTGATGAAGTAGGTGAGCATGCGCTCGGCGATCTTGAAGTCGGCAATCACCCCGTCGCGCATCGGGCGAACGGCCGTGATCGTGCCCGGCGTCCGGCCGAGCATCCGCTTGGCCTCGATGCCAATCGCCTCAACTTCGCCGGTGGAGTTGTTGACCCCTACCATCGATGGCTCATCCACCACGACACCGGAATCGGCGATGTATATCAACGTGTTGGCCGTGCCGAGGTCGATCGCAAGATCGTGGGAGAACAGCGATAGGAGCGAGCGCAGCCTCATGCAATCGCCTCTGAGAATGCCGGCCTGCGACCGGCACAGCTAGGGCGTAGACAGCCCACCGCACTGTCGTCGCGACGCTCAGTGCCGGCAGGCATTCCACCAGCCTCCGTGCATACGCTCGACATCTGCAAGCCGCAGTCTGCAAACAGAATAGCACTTCTTTGCGTTACAGGCAGAAAAGTCAAGCCTGTCTGTCGATAATGCAAGAACTGCAGAGCTCGCGCAGCAGGTCTCCCGCCCCGAGCCAAGCGACGGCCCGAACATCAACGCCGAGAGCCCGTGAGACGCATGGGCTGCCCGGTTGGCCAGTCCTAATCCGAACATCGCCCGCAGCCCCCTGTGGACGTGCGGCGTGACGGATTCTCTAGGCAACCCTTCGCGGGCAGCGAAGGCGCGAGAGGCCCAAGCGAGCGATCGAAGCCGGGCGCAGCCGCCGGGTTCCCGCCCGGCACACGCGGCGGGCGGCTTGAATTCGCTTGCACCGGACGCCTACACTCGTTTACTGGCCGATGGGAGCCCCATCGCGCCCGAGCTTCGGCGGAGGTCTTGACAGTGATGAACAAGTTGCAGGTAGCGGTGATCGGGACAGGATTCGTGGGCCGCGTCCACGTCGAGAACATCCGGAGGCAGGCTGATGCCGAAGTCGTGGCGATCGCGGACCAGACCGCCGACCTCGCGGCCCAGTTCGGGCAGATGCTGGGAATCGCCCGCACCTCGGGCGATTACCGCCAGCTGCTGGACGATCCGGCTATCGACGCGGTGCATATCTGCACGCCGAACCACACGCATTTCGCGATCGCCCGCGACGCGATCACCGCCGGCAAGCACGTAATCTGCGAGAAGCCCCTTGCGATGACGTCCGCGGAAGCCCAGGGCTTGGTCGACCTGGCGCGCTCGCGGGACATCGTGCACGCCACCAGCTACAACCTGCGCTTTTATCCGAACGTGGCGCAGATGCGGCGCATGGTTGCCACCGGGCAGGTGGGCGACGTATTGGCGGTGCAAGGCACCTACTCGCAGGACTGGCTGTTCTTCGACACGGACTACAACTGGCGGCTCGAGCCGGAGGTAGGCGGCAATTCGCGCGCCATGGCCGACATCGGCTCGCACTGGTGCGACCTGCTTGAACACGTCACCGGCAAGCGAATCCAAGCGGTGTGCGCGGAACTGGCTACGTTTCACCCGGTGCGCAAGAAGCCCAAGAAGCCGATCGAAACCTACGCGGGCAAGATGCTGGAGCCGGAAGACTACGAGGACCGCCCGATCACGACCGAAGACTTCGGCGCGATCCTGCTGCGCTTCGGCGACCGGGCGCGGGGAGCGCTGACGATCAACCAAGTCGCCGCAGGCCGCAAGAACCGGCTGCTTGTGGACATCTACGGCACCAAGTGCGGCCTGTCCTGGGACGGGGAGCGGCCGAACGAACTGTGGATCGGGCGGCGCGACGGAAACAACGAGCTGCTGGTCAAGGATCCGTCACTGCTGGAAGAGCAGGCGCGCTCGTTTGCCGATCTGCCCGGCGGCCACGCGGAAGGCTACGCCGATACCTTCAAGCAATTCTTCCGCCGCTTCTACGCAGCCTGCCGCGACAAGTCGAAGGCCGGGCAGGTGCCGGGCTTCGATGCCGGACTGCGGCAACTGCGGCTGGTCGAGGCTGTGCTGCGCAGCCACCGCGAAGACGGGTGGGTAGAGGTCGACGCCGCGCGCGGGCACGACTAGAGGAGCCCGCGCTGCTGTAGACTACCGGAGGCGATTGATATGGAACCACTGCAGGTCGGCCTGATGTTCTGGACCGGCGGAGTGCTCGGGTTCGACGCTGCGCCCGACGAGATCGTGGAGTCCGTAGCCGCGTTCGGCGTGAGCTGCGGCCAGTTGGGAGTGCATGGCGCGGCGGACCTGTCTGCCGACGTAGCCGAGCAGTGGCGGGCGGCGCTGGACCGCGCCGAGCTCGAGATCGCGACAGCCTTCCTAAGCTTCGAGGGCGAGAGCTACGCCAGCATCCCGATCTGCGCGCAGACCGTGGGCTACGTGCCCCCTGCGACGCGCCGCGAGCGCGAGCAGCGGACCTATGCAGTGTCGGACTTCGCCCGCTCGCTCGGCATTCCCGGCATGGCGGCGCACATCGGCTGCCTGCCCGAGGATCCGCGCGATGCCGAGCACCGGGCCGTGCTCGAACTCGTGCGCCGCGTCTGCGACCACTGCGCGCGCAACGGCCAGACCTTCGCGCTCGAGACCGGGCAGGAGCCGGCGGAGGCCCTGCTGGAGTTCCTGCACGCCGTGGACCGACCGAACGTGGGGGTCAATTTCGATCCCGCGAATATGATCCTGTACGGGTCCGGCGAGCCGATGGAGGCCCTGCGGACGCTCGGGGAGCAGGTCTTGACGGTGCATTGCAAGGACGGCACGTGGCCGGAGACGCAGGGCGAGTGGGGGCGGGAGACGCCACTTGGGGACGGCGACGTGGGCATGCAGCGGTACGTCCGCACGCTGCGCGAGATCGGCTACGCCGGTCCCTTGGTCATCGAGCGCGAGATCGTCGGCGAAGAGCAGCGCGCCGACATCGGCAGGGCGATTGCCCTGCTCAATCGCATCCGGGCCTGAATTCCTGCACGGCGCTTGCACGTCATAGCCTTTGCGGCGGTTCACGCTGCTAAACTTCGATTCAGGCGTGTACAGAGGACTCGGATTCGGCTTGGCTCTGTGCGTGACGGCGCTGCTGGGAGCCGACGCGCTGCGCGAGGCGGCGCAGGCACTGGAGAGCAACGATTTCGCCGGCGCTATCCCGCACCTAGAGGCGGCGCTCGAGGACGATCCCGCCAACGTCAACGCCCGCTTCAACCTCGCCTACGCGCGCCAGGCGACCGGCAACACCGCCAGCGCGATCCAGCACTACCAAGTCATCGCCGAGCAACAGCCGGACCTGATCCCGGCGCGACAGAATCTGGCGACCCTGCTCATGCAGGCGGGCAGGTTCGCAGACGCGGCGCACCACTACGAAGCCATCGCAGAGGCGCGGCCGGAGAACCTGCAGGCCCTGCGGTTGGCCGCCTCGGCCCACAGCCAAGCCGGAGACGCCGAACTGGCCCGCGCCGCCTTCCAGCGCGTCTTGGAGATGGACGGCACGTCGCTGGACGCGACGCTGGGGCTGGCGGGTGCGCTGGCAGAGCTCGGCAGGTTGCACGAAGCAGTGCCGCACTACTTGCGAGCGGTGCAACTGGACCCGAGCGCCGAAGGCGCGCTGCTCGAGATCGCCAAGCGGCTGGAAGAATCAGGCTCCAAGCAGGATGCCCTCCAGCTGTATCGGCGGTACGCGCGGAATCGGCCCGACAACGCCGCCGTCCAGGAGGAGATTGGCGTCCTGTTGCTCGAGAGCGGCAACCTGCGAGCTGCCACGCAGGCGCTAGAGCGAGCCGTGCAACTTGAGCCGCAATCCAAGCGGCACGCCGCTCTGGGCGAAGCCTATCGCCAGGCTGGCAACGTAGAGGCTGCTCGGGAACAGCTCAGCTTGGCGGCCAAGTCTGCACCGGGTGATGCAAAGGCCCGCTTGCGCTACGCGAACTCGCTGCTGCAACAGCAGGAGTACGAGCGCGCTTCGCGCGAATACGTGGCCTCGCTTGAGGTCGATCCGGGCAGCCCAGACGCGTGGAACGGTCTGGCCTTCGCCATGTACCGGCTCGGTAACTTCCCGGCGGCGCTCCGCGCCTTGATGGAGGCGGAGCAGCTCGGCCCGCCGCTGGCTGCGAGCGTGTACCTGCGGGCGCTCTGCCAAGACAGTTTGCAGCTCTACGAGGAAGCGCAGGATTCATATCGTGCCTTCTTGGCTCTGAATGCGGAGACGGAGATGCAGGAAGAGACCTGGAAGGCGACCCAGCGCCTCAAGACGATTGCCAAGGTGTTGGAGAAGCGGTGAGGTTCGGCGTCCGCCTTGCGCTGCTTTCGGGCATGGCAGTGCTGTGTTGCTTGGGGGCGCAGCGCGGCAGTCTGGCGGAAATCGAGGCTATCGCAGATCGGGAAACCCGCTCGCGCCGGGCCTTGGCGTTCGCGTCCGGCCAACTGGACATAGTCAGCAAGGCCTATCGAGACGACGATCTGGCAGCCGGGCGCCAAGCGCTCGAGAATATGGGAGAAGCGGTGGACTTGGCGGTGAGTTCGCTCGAGGCGACCGGCAAGTACGCCCGGCGACACCCGCGGCACTTCAAGCACGCCGAGATCCAGACCCGCAAGCTGCTCGTGCAGCTGAAGCAGCTGCAAAGCAAGCTGTACCTTGGCGACCAAGCCGACTTCGACGGGATCATCGAGCGGATCGAGGCGGCGAACGCTAGGCTGCTGCGGGGTCTGATGGGACCGAAGGAATGAGCGCCGCCCAGTCCGGCCCGTGATCCTCGATCAAGCGGGCAGCCGCCCGGCAGGGGGAGTTGGCATCGGCAGCCCAAACCATTAGAGTTAGGGGAGCGCGATGCCGACCCGACTCATACTCGCGATCCTCTGCACGCTCGTCCCGGCCTTGGGGCAGGAGCTGCCTCGCAACCGAGAGTTCCTGACCGACTACGAGATCGAAGTCCTGCGAGACAGCCAGGAGCTGGACAAGCGCATGAGCGCGTACGCGAAGTTCGCGGCGTTGCGCCTCGAGCTGATCGAACAGGCCCTCACGGAAGAAGAAGCCGGACGCGGCGCCAAGATCCACCGCTCCCTGACAGAGTATTCGTCGATCATTCAAGCCGTCGATGACGTCATCGACGACGCACTGCTGCGCAACAAGAAGCTCGACGGGGCATTGGAGGCCCTGCTCAAGGCCGAGCAGGTGTTCGCCGCGCGCTTGGCCGCGATCGCTGCGACCGACGCCGAGGACGCGTGGCGCTATGAATTCGTGCTGGAAGACGCCATCGGCATCACCGATGACAGCTTGGAGCTGCTGGCCGAAGACCTGGGCGTAAGGAAGCGCACTGTGGTCCTGCAAGAAGAGACCGAGAAGCGGCGCCAGAAGGAGCGCATGGCACCGGAACGGCGCAAGGAAGTCGAGCAGGCCAGCGAGCAAGAAGCTGCTGAACAGGCCGACAGAGAGCGCAAGCGCCCGTCCCTGCTGCGGCCGGGCGAGAAGCTGGGCGGGAACCGCTGATCTGGCCGGTCGGTCACCTGACCGCCACGGACACGGTATTGCTGTGCGCGCCGTGCATCGACACGGCCAAGTCCGCGTTGCCACTGGGCAGGCCGGCCGGAACGACGAATTCGATCTGAGACATGCCTGCGATGCCCGGAACGGACCCCGAGTAGGTCACCGATGCCAGGACTCCTCCGACCATGACTACCGGAGCGTGGACAGTCTCCGATCTGTCGGCCGCGGCCGTGCCAGACTGCAATTCCTGCCCATAGGGCCCGGCGCCGGTCAGGTAGATGGTCACCTGATCGCCTGCGGCCACGGGGGCGGCGGGGGTGACCGGCCTGCCGTCAGCGTAAAAGGCAGCCGAGAGGCTCTCGCCCTCGGTGACATAAACATAGACCCCCGGAGCTACATCGGCCAGATTGACCACGAAGGGATCGGCCGCCAGCTCCAGCCCATCGCGCGTGCGGACACGCACCTTGGCGTAGGCGAAGTTGAGGCCCGCCAACTCCCAAGGGACTTGGACGCCCAGGCGATCGGAGCGGGTCAGGAAGACGCGCGCGGGCTCGCTCACGCCCAGTTCTGGAT
Source organism: Terriglobia bacterium (assembly GCA_009841225.1). Taxonomy (GTDB): domain Bacteria; phylum Acidobacteriota; class Terriglobia; order Bryobacterales; family UBA6623; genus VXMF01. The sequence goes on from VXMF01000013.1 coordinate 245,802, forward strand.
AGTCGAAGCTGACACTCACCGATTTGAGGGCAACCGGCAGCGGGGAGTGCAGCGCCTCGCCCGCGAATTCAGCAAGCGCGCTTCCGAAGATCGTGGCCAGCGATCCGGGCGCAACCGGCTGGCCTGGCGCGTGGCTGGCGTCGTTGACGATCTCGTCGATGCGCGGGCGCAACAGGTCCGCAGTGAACTCGAACCGGACCTTCTCGCCGCCAACGTAGGCCTCCACCGCCTGCGGTGTTGCAGACGGACCGAACTCGACCTCGGCAACCGCCAAGCCGTACGTGTCGGTCACCCGTTCCGCAGAGAGAATCCGCGCGTCGCCCTCCACAACGGCGAACTCGACCGGTTGGCCGGACACCGGAGCGCCGTTGCGATCCACGAACTTGCCGACCAGATGTTCAGTCCTGCTCTCGCCGGCGAATCCCCTCCGCTCCACCGGAGCGATCGCGTAGGCGTCTTGCGGCACGTTGTCGCCCACCACGTACAGAAACGGCACGCGAAGCGCGTCCGGACGGCCGTTGCGCGTGATCAGCAGGTGCCCCTCGTACGATCCGGGTGCCGGCAGCAGGCCTTCCAGCGACGCCCTCACCGCGGCGTACTGGTCCGGCAGGAGGCGAAACTCGATATCGCTGAATCCGTCAAGATTGACCGCGGCCCGGGCATCGTAGTCTCTGGCAACGACCGCGACACGGTACGTCTGGGCTTGGCCCGAGCGGTTGGTAATGAAGATCTCTTGCCACACCGGCAGTGATGCAGCGCTGAAGCTCCCGAAGCCGATCGTCGGAGGCTCCACCGTTGCGATCGGATCGAGGGCCGCTTCAAGGTCCACCAATCCGGCGCCGACGGAGCCCACGCGCGCCATCGCGCCGTCCTCGATCACAGACCCTGCCGCAGTGTTGACGAGGGCGGACGCCACCTCGCGGGCTGTCCAAGTCGGATTTCGCTGCCAGACCAATGCAGCTCCGCCGGCGATCACCGGCGCAGCCAAGCTAGTGCCCTGCACCTGACGGTACCCGCTGGGGTTGAAGCCGCTCGGCCTTGCATCGAGCCAAGTGTCGGCGGTGTAGACGCCGACTCCCGGTGCCGCCACGTCAGGCTTGAGATTCAGACCGGGAGTGGGTCCGCGCGAACTGAAGCCGGCCATTTGCGTCGCATCTGCCAAGCGCTGCATCGGCGTGGGATCGAGTGTCAATTGCGCCGCCGCCCCACTCAAACGCTGAACAAGCGCAGAACCGTCGGAGGCCGAGATGAAGTAGGCAGGAATGTCCGTGTCCTGCAGCGCCCCCATCTCGACCAGCGTTCCCGACGGTTCACTGTCGAGGACGACCACGCCGACCGCGCCAGCGCTTGTGGCGTGCTCGACCTTGTCGACGAACCAGCAGTCGCCGCCGCGTTTCGCAACCACGATGCTGCCTACGAGAGCGCCGTCAGGAAACGGCTGGCAGGCGTCCGGGTTCTCGAAGCGTTCCGCGAGCGCCGCCGGGGCCGTCAGCGATTCGGCCAATACAGGGCCCGTGCCCGTCAACGCGGCGTACGAAAGACCTCCGAACTGCACGCTCTGCTGCAGCTGCCTCGCGTTGGCAGTGGCAGCGACTGCAATCACATCGGGCGCGACGGCGGGCGAGGAAATCGTGTTGCGCGTCGGCCGATCCTGACCTCCGATCTGACCCGAGTTGCCGGCGGCTGCGACAACGACGCGCCCGAAATCGAATACGGCGCTCTGGGCGGCAACCGCCAAGGGATCGCAGTTATTCCCGAGCAGGTCGCCGCAGTCGGTACCGTGAGAGTTCCAAGGATGGGTCGCGACCTGACCGATGCTCAGATTGAGAACGTCCATGCCGTCCACGACGGCGTCATCAATCGCCGCAATCAGCGCTTGGGAGCTGGCCGAGGATTTGATCCCGGGCGTGCCGGTCACCTTGTATACGCCGAGATAGGCCCTCGGAGCGATCCCTTCGAGGGGTCCGGCCGGCGACTCGACGCGCTTGCCCGCGGCCACCATCGCGACAGCCGTACCGTGACCGCTGAAGTCGACCGGCGAATTGTCATCCGGCGTGGAGCTCGCAGGATCCCCCGAATTCTGCAACTGCATGTAGCTGCGGATCGCCACGATCTTGCGGCTGGCGAGCGCCAAGTCTTCCGGCCTGCCCTTGGGATAGCCGGTCAGCTCCGGCAGGGAGTCGTCCTGAAAGGCCGGATGGAGGAAATCCAGGCCGGAATCGATGATTGCGATCTTGACGCCCTCGCCCGTGGCGGCGAGGCCCGACGGCCGCAGCTTGGCAGCATTCAAGCCGGTTACGTCGGCCACACTGTCAAGCTTGACTTCGAAGTCGCGGCTCGGGATTACGCTCTTCACGCCGGGAATGGACTCGAACGCCTCGGCTTGCGCCACGGTGGCGCGGACGAATACCGCATTGAGCACGTTATGGACGCTGCCAAGGACCGTGGCTCCGCCCGCCTCCAGCGCCGTCACGACCGGTTCTTGCGTGGCCGCCACGGCCCGAGCCATGACCGCGAAACTGGACGCCGAAACCCGTCCCGGCAGGCGCCTGTCGGCCTTCCCGCGGGCCAGGGACAAGCGCTTTCCGGTCCCGGGCGCGTCCAAGACCACCGTGTAGCGAGCGACGCGCTCGGCCTTCGCCGCCAGCGGGAGCCAGCCGGCAAGCAGGCAGACAGTCAGAGCAACCGCCGTTCGAAGCGTGGGGCCTGCTCGCCGCATCATGAATCTCCCGTGTCGAACTCGTAGGACGGAACTCCGAACCGTGCGGTTTCCGGACAGGGCCTCGGCCAAGGGCTGCATCCGTACAATGGGGACGCGATGCGCGCGTTACGTGCCGCAACGCTCGGGTGTGCGCTGCTGTGCCTAGGCGACGCAGCGTTCGGGCAGGCTGAATTCCGGGTGTACGAGGATCACCCGCGGCTGTTCTTGGAGCCGAGCCGCCTGCAGCGGCTGCGCAAGGACGTCGACCGCCAGTCGCTGCGCTGGCGATCGCTGAGCGATCTCGTCGCAGCCGAGACCGTTTTCGAAGAGCAGCCCTTGGTCGACGCGATTCGATTCCAGGTCGAGGGCGCCGAGACCGCCGGGCGGGCCGCGGTCGCGTGGAGCGGGCGATTGGCCGAGAACGGCATCGGCAATGCGACCGACTTGCGCCAGGCCGCGCTCGTCTACGACTGGTGCTACGAGCTGTTCGACGCATCTGAGCGGGCCGAACTGCGTGACGCCATGGCGGCTGCCGTCTCGAGCTTGCTGCCTCAGGCGGCCCTTGGCGCGGGGCTGATACGGTCCGCGATCCTAGCTTCGATCGCGGCGGCCGGCGACTGGGAGGAATCGGAAGCCGCTCTTGCGACCCTGCTCGGCATGCACTGGAAGACAGAGGTAGTGCCCAGCCTGACGGACGGCTCGATCAGTGAAGATGGCGAGGAGCTGATCGCCGCGCTGGAGACCGGTCTGGTGGTGCGACACAACCTCGAATGGGATCCGCTGCAACCTGGAATCGATGGGTTGCGGTCGCTGGCGCGCTGCCGGCTGCTGAGCTACTACCCGCAGGATATTGAGACCGACAGCGGCAGGCTGCGCTGGCCGTCGCGCTACGGCGCAAACGAGCAACTGGCTCGCCAGCAGGCGCCCCTCTACCGGATCGCAGAGATGCTGCTGGTCGCCTACGAATCCAACCTGCCGGAGTTCCAGTTCTTGCAGGGCTGGATCCGGGACGAGAGCTACCTGCAGACCTCGCAGCTGGTCGCGCCCTACGAATTCCTCTGGGTCAACCCCTACCTGCCTGGGCTGACCGCGCAGTCGTCCCCTCTTCTCGCCCACGATCCGATCCGCGGCCGGATGTTCGGCCGCTTGGACTGGGACCCGCCCACGACTTGGCTGGGATATTCCGAAGGGCGATTGGAACTGCTGGCGAACGGTGAACTCTCGATCACCACCAGCTTTCGCGGGCTGGCGCCGATCTATTTCCCGGAAGCCGTCGTGGTGCCGATCACGCCCTCGGCCAAGACCACGCTATCGTGGGAGCCGTCTCGCGAACAGGCCCCGGAGAACGCCTACATCTACCTGATCGGATTACAGGCAGATGAGACTTACGGTCTCAAGCTTGGCGGCCGCGAGGCCCGCCTGGTCCAGGCGGGCAAAGGGGGAATCATCGTCTTGCAGAGCGATCCGAACGCGAACAGACGCGACCGCATCGACCTGAGGCGAAGGGTTAGGCTCGAACTGCGCCCGACGCTGAAGCCGACCGATCCGCGCCGTCCACCGCCGACCCTGCGGCGATGAGCCAAGCCTAGACCTCGGCGGACGGGCAATGCTCCGCCAGCGTGCAGGCATGGCAGCGGGGCTGGCGCGCCTTGCACACCGCGCGACCGTGATGGATGATCTGGTGCGAGTACATGACCCACTTCGACCTCGGCAACAGGTCCATCAATGCCTTCTCGATCTTCTTGGGATCCTTGCCGGCACTCAGGCCTAGGCGCTCCGAGATGCGCTGCACGTGCGTGTCAACGACCACGCCCGTGGCCTTGCCGAACCAAGTGCCGGTCACGACATTGGCTGTCTTGCGGGCAACACCGGGCAGGGTTAGCAACTGCTCCATGCGCGACGGCACCTCGCCGCCGTACTCGCTGACGATTCGCTCTGCCGCGCCTTTGAGGGACTTGGACTTGTTGCGAAAGAAACCCGTGGTGCGGACCAGCTCCTCGATGCTCTCCAGAGGCGCGAGCGCCATGTCCCGGACGCTGGGGTAGGCCGCGAACAAGTCCGGGGTGACCTTGTTGACTCTCGCATCGGTGCACTGCGCCGACAGAATCGTGGCGACCAGAAGTTCCCAAGCGCTCGTGTGGCGGAGGGCGCATTCGGCGGCCGGGTATTCGCGATCCAAGCGCCGAAGAATCTTGCGAACTCGCCGCTTGCGCTCCTCCGAGGTTTCGTCAACTGTGCCGACGTCTCGCATCAACGCCATCGTAGCCGACTACCTGTACCGACGATAGGTCAGCATGATGGCGTATCGCATGGGATCTCCAGCTCCAATGCATTGAACACGTCACGCATCGTGTAGGCAAGAACATAGGTGCCGCCAGCCTTTTCTACGCGCTCTTGCTCTCGCTTCTGCTGTTTGGATTGAACTCCGTATGCAGACTTCAGTTCGATTTCCACGAATCGCCCGTTCACGCATGCTGTGATATCGCTGACTCCTGTTGACGAGCGGTACCAGTACCCGTACTGGCAAATCTGGGACGTATCAATCAACATACAGTTGGTTCCGGCCCACGAACGTACGAGTTCGAACGCAACAGCTTGGAAAACATGCTCGTTCGGCCATAGAGCGTCCCAATCGGTGATGGTGAGCGGAAGCGGATTATGACGCTTTGCCATCGGATTCTACTCGTTTCCGCCTGCCGTATGTCGCATAAGCGTTTCGCCTATAGGCATTGATTTCGAACGCCTACGGGGCAGGCAGGGTCACGGCGAATCGCCTCGGTGCGGTCGGACAAGCTCTCCTCCGGCCGCTGCCGGTCCGCCGCCTCGGCGCCGGGACCGAAAGCGGCAGGCCGGCTGTCCGGACCCAGCGGAGCGAGGGGCCGGGCAGTTCCTAGCGAGGCCCCTCGGTGGTGGCGGTGCCGCCCGATTCCGGAGGGTCACGCAGGCGGAGCGGGTAGCCGCTCGAGAACCAGGCCCTCGCGATGGAATCGCGGTCGCTGCCTAGGGTGATCCCGGCCAGGGCTCAGAGCCTCTGGAGGGCACTGCCGGCCTAGCCGTGCCGGAGGGAGAGCGCGAAGGCGGACGCATGGCCGAGCGAGGTTATCGCGACGTACCCGCGGGCGGCCTCGTGCCTTCCGGGCTGCGGGCCGGGGTGTCGCCCTGAAACTCCGTGAACCGGTCGCAGGCCGCCGGCCGGCTGGAGATTCCCGGCGCTTCGGGCGGGCGGGGGCGAGCGCGCCTTCCAGGTAGCGTCGGGGAATCCGGTAGGCGTGGCAGCGTCACCCTCGTGTCGCCAATGCTCCAGCCCGCCGCTGCGCCTGCGTCCCCGTCGTCCGAGGCCGTATGCACCATGTAGCCGCGTCCAAAAGGTCTCTCTGATGTCTCTGCGGGAAGGTCCACCACTACGAAACGATCAGTGGAGGCGGTCAGATCGATGCCCCCCGGGGAGGCGGTGAACGTGTTGACTCCGGGTCCCAGCGAGGCCGGATTGGCAAGCGTGGCGCCGACCTGAGCGACCGTCTGGGTGGCACTGCCGGGGCCGGCCCAAATGCTCGCCTGTACAGGATCGTCGGCCGGAATGCTGTGGAACCTGACGTCAACACTGGCCAGCATGCAGCCGAGGTCGTGGCAGCCTGTAGTGAACCGCTGAGCGCGGTCGAAACCGAGGTTACCCGTGGTTCCGGCAGCCTGTCCGGAATCGCTCACCAGCGGGACCGCGGCCCGGGCGCTAGCGGCCTGTCCGGTCAGACCACGCCGGGGCGATAGCTCAACTACCTTCACCCGTTCTCCTTCGGCAAATCACTACTGTGCGCTCTTCGACGGAAAATTCGGCGACACGGACCACAGTCGAAACATGCACGCATCACGTCATCATTTCACACTATTTGATAGAATCTTACAAAAACCTTTACAATTTTATGTCGTGCACAACAAGCTGCGATGCCGTTCGCAGCTCTGAGAATTGGCAATATCGTTCGATCTTGGCGGGGATCGATTCGGCCGTTGCTACCTAGGTGAAGGGGCTGGCTTGGGCATTGTGTTGCTCCGCGAAGGCGTTGATCTTGCAGGTCAGTCCGTTGACTCGGGAGAACGAGCCGGGGCGGATCGCCTGCTGCCTGATCAGCCCAAACCAGCGGCCGATCTGATTGATTCAAGAGGCGTAGATCGGGGTGCAGTGTAGGTTGTAGCGGGTCGGAGGGCCAGCCGTGCCTTGACCTCGGGACGCTTGCGGGCGCGGTAGTTGTCGACGACGAGATGGATCTCGAGCGAGGCCGGAACTTTGGCGTCGACGCGGCGCGCGAAGGCGAGGAATTCCAGCTAGCGTGACGGTGACGGCCCGGCGCCGGCGGCGCGCCGGCGGCCGCATCGAGGGCGGCGGCTATCCTCTCAGGAGCGTTCGGGAAAGCTCCGCGTCATATTCGACTAGCGCCCTCTCCCTTTCTGCGCGATCCCATCCAAGCCTTCCGGCGGCGAGATCAGCGGCCGCCTCGGCCCAAGAGCGCTCGTAGCTCGGGTCGTAGGCCGCGCCAGTGCGGCGCAACATCACGTCTGCCAACGTCTTGGCACGCTCGTGCTCGATGGCATAGAGCACCTGACCGCGCTTCGTCGAACAACCTTCGGCCAAGGGGCGCGTCATGTCCGGATCCGCTGCGATGGCAGCCAGTGCTTCGCTCCAGCGCGGGCCGTACAGTGTTGCAAACTCGGAAGGCGCCCCGTTCACAGAGCGGGCCCGCGCCGGTGCGGCGGCAGCGGTGCTGGTTCCCAGCATGCGCGCAATGCGGAGCCGAACGGCCTTTGCGAACGACGGTGCCGTAGTCAGCTTGCCGCCAGCCATCGTGAGCAGGCCGGCTACGCCGTCCGTCCTTTGGTGGTCCACGATCGCGTGGTCGCGCGACGCCCGGTTGAGGCCATTCCGCGGGACCTTCAGGATTGGGCGCGAACCGGAATAGGCATACAGGACGTCAGCGCGAGCAAGGCCCGCCGCCGGAAACAGCGCATGGGCCTCCCGGAGCAAGTAGCGAATCTCGGACTCTTCCGGCAGCGTGACGGCGGGATCCCCGCAGAACAGGGTCTCCGTGGTGCCGATCAATCGCAAGCCTCGCCACGGAATGATGAAGAACGGGCGCCCGTCAGAGCGGGCCTCCCGGTAGACCGCATGCCGCGGAGCGCCTGGCAGTTCACGCACCACGATGTGCGCGCCGTTCACCAACGACAGAAGTGGCTCGGAAGCATCCCCCCTGACGAGCTTGAGCAGTTGGTCCACCCATGCGCCGGTGGCGTTTACGACCACACGGCTGCGAAGCTCCCCCGAACCGTCCAGCGCTTCGAACCGGACGCCTTCCACTCGGGAATCGCGCAACAGCAGGCCTGTAACCCGCGCATGGTTGCGGATGTCTGCGCCAGCTGACTCCGCCTGCAGAGCCATCTCGAGCGCAAGCCTTTCCGGAAAAACTGCTTGGCAGTCGAAGTACTCGAAGCCGCCGACCAGCCCATCCGGGTCCAGTTCGGGAAGCATCGCCAGCAGCTCGCGTGCATCGATCCGTCTGGGCGCTGGCAGAGTGCCGCCTGCGGAGAGCAGGCGATACAGCGCCAACCCGCAGGCGACGTACCACCGTGCGCGAGAATCGCTGCGGTACACGGGCAGGAGAAACGGCTGGGGCCGGACAATCCCCGGAAACTCGCGCAACAGCGTCGCGCGATCCCTCAATGACTCGCGCACGAGCGAGAATCGAAAGCTCTCCAGATAACGGAGCCCGCCGTGGATCAGGCGGGTCGAACGGCTGGTGACGCCGGCCCCGAAGTCGCGCGCTTCCAGCAAGGCCACCCGCAAGCCCGCTTGAGCCGCTTCGCGGGCCAAGGCGCAACCATTGATGCCACCACCGACTATGGCCAAGTCATAATGGCTGCTGGTGCCCAAAGATCAATCTACCAGCATTTGGCGCGGCACCTGCGGAGCCGGCTTGGACAGCGAGAGCGCGGAGAATGGAGTGAACTGACTCGTGGCTGATCTGCGCACCACGCTCTGTGGCATCGAACTGAAGAACCCGGTCATCGCCGCGAGCGGTACGTTCGGCTACGGCAGCGAGTTCGCCAGTCAAGCGGCGCTAGACCGCATCGGAGCGATCGTGGTCAAGGGCCTGTCTCGGGAACCGATCCGCGGCAACGCCTCGCCTCGCGTGACCGAGACCGCTGCGGGCATGCTCAACGCGATAGGCCTGCAAAACGTGGGCGTGAAGGCGTTTGTTGCCGAGAAGCTCCCGCTCTTGCAGGAGTGCGGCGTCCCGGTCTTCGCCAACGTCTTCGGCTACGACATCGCCGACTACGTCGAGGTCCTGAGCGTCCTTGAGGACGCCGAGGGACTGGGAGCCTACGAACTGAACGTATCCTGTCCCAATACCAAGCGGGGGGGCTTGGAATTCGGCGCGCACGCTGGCGAGCTGTCACGAGCCGTCGAGGCGGCGCGAGCCGTCGCCAAGCGGCGTCCGCTGTTGGTGAAGCTCTCGCCGAACGTTACCGACATCGGCGAGATGGCGCGGGCAGCCGTCGAAGCCGGCGCCGACGGCTTGAGCCTGATCAACACTCTGCGCGGCTTGGCAGTTGACGCGCACAGGCGCAGGCCGGTGCTCAGCACCGGGTCGGGAGGCCTGTCCGGGCCGGCCATCAAGCCCGTCGCCCTGCACATGGTGCGCCAAGTCTCGCAGTCGGTGGACGTGCCGATCATTGGCATCGGCGGGATCGCCACGGCCGAAGACATCGTCGAGTTCCTCTTGTGCGGCGCTACGGCAGTACAGGTGGGCACCGCGAGTTTCTGGGATCCGGCGCGGGTCGCGGACCTGCCCGCCGAGCTTGATTCCTACCTCGATGCCGAGGGCACTGCCAAGGCGGCCGAACTCACGGGCGGCCTGCGACCGGCGGCGGGAGCGGGTTAAGCGGCAGCCTCGGCGTCGAAGGCGAACGCGAAGGCGCCGCTCGCCAGCCCGTCGATTTCACCCGTCGTAAACCCAAGGCTCCGGAGTCCGGCCAGCTCCTCGGCCAGCGAGATGCCGAAAAACGTCGGATCGTCGGTGCTGATCGACATTGGCACGCCAGCCTCGTACAGTTCCCGCACAGGGTGTGCTTCCATCGAGCGGTATACGCCTGTCCGGACGTTGCTTGTCGGGCATATCTCGAGCGGTATCTCGCGCTCGGCAAGGTGACTGACCAGGCTCGGATCTTCAATCGCGCGGACGCCGTGCCCGATCCGCTCGACCCGGAGCGTGTCTAGAGCGTGCCACACGCTCTCCGGCCCCAGGGCCTCGCCGGCGTGCACCGTGGTCCCGAGCCCGGCCTCGCGGGCAAGCGCGTAGACGCGCTCGAACTGCTGGGGCGGATACAGGTGCTCGGCTCCGCCGAGTGTCAGCCCGGCCACGGTAGGCGGCAGCAGCGGCAGCAACCTCTCAAGCAGCCTCTCCGCGGCGTCGGGTCCGTAGTTCCGCACCAGATCCACGATCCAGCGCACCTTGGGACGGGCTGGCGGATCCTCTCCCAATACCTCCAGAATTCCCTCCAATGGCAAGCCCTGCTGCAAGTACTCGGGGATTGAGACCGTGACTTCGGCGTAGGTGATGTTCTGGGCCAGGAGATGCTCTCGCAAGCCGATGACCAAGCCGCGGAAATCGTCGATTTCGCGCACGAAGAAGACTGTGAAGAAGTAGGCCGCCAAGAACTGATCGAGGCTGTCAAAGCGGAACAGCCCGTCCAGCTCCTCGGCTGGATCGCTGGCGGCCAGAATTCGCGCAATGGCGGGCTGCCGGCGGAGTCTTGCGAGTTGGTTTGGCGGCGCCGACTCGAGCGCTTGGGCAGGAGGGTACCTGCGAACACGGTCGCTCAGGAATTCGCGAGGGATGGCACCGCGCAGGTGCAGGTGCAGTTCTGCCTTGGGCCGGGCTTCAAGCTCTTCAAGCCAGCTCGCCCGCCGCTGTGCGCCGGATTCAGGCATGGGAAATCAGGCCGCGAGGACAGACACGGAAGGCGGTCAACTCCCGCGGCGTGCCTCAGCCGCGCTCTCCGTAGTGGTCCCTCAGGCGAACGAGCTCGGATTGCAGCTCCCGGACCAAATCGGCGTGTCCGGGCTCCGCGTAAAGGTTGCGCAGCTCGTCGGGATCCTCCTCGAGGTCGAAAAGCTCCCAATAGTCCCCCTCCCCGTAGTACTCGATCAATTTGTAGCGGTCCGTGCGAACTCCGCGATGCGGGCTCACCCGGTGCGGAGTCCAGTACTGAAAGCTCGGGTCCGTCATTTGCTCGCGGGCCATTTCGCGAAACGCCCACGAGTTCTCGTAGTAGCTGTACAGGATCGAGTCCCGCCAGTCGTACGGCGGGCTGCCTTCCAGCAGGGGCCGCAAGCTGCGACCCTGCATCTGGTCGGGCACGTCGATCCCGGCGAAGTCAAGCAGCGTCGGCGCGATGTCGACGTTCAAGGCCGGGCGGCCCTCCACCTGCGCGGCCGCCACCAGGCGCGGGTAGCGCACGAGCAACGGGACGCGCAACGCCGGCTCGTACATGAAGCGCTTGTCATACCAGCCGTGCTCGCCGATGAAATAGCCGTTGTCGGTCGTGTAGAGCACGAGGGTGTCCTCGGCCAAGCCAGACGTGTCCAAGTAGTCGAGAACGCGGCCCAGTCCCTCGTCAACTCCGTAGACCGCCCGATGGTGGTCCTTAGCGAAGCGCTGGTAGATCCATTCGCGCTTCTGGCCCGGGCTCAAGCCGGGCGGCAGGTCGGCGTAGTCTCCCTCCAGGCTGACCTCGAAACGCATGTCGCGCGCCTCGGCCGCCACTTGGCGGGTGGCGTAGTCGTCGTCATAGCTCGATGGCTTGGGCCAGTCGATGTCGGCGAACATATCCGCGTGCCTGGGAGCGGGGGTGAACGGTCGATGCGGGGCCTTGTGCTGGTACAGCAGGCAGAACGGCCCCGCGCCGCCGCGACGCAGGAAGTCAAGGGCGAAATCGGTCGTGATGTCGGTGGCGTAGCCGGACTCTTTGCTCGGCTCCCCGTTCGCGATGAAGTCGGGATCGAAGTAGACGCCCTGTCCGGGCAGGACCTTCCATTCGTCGAAGCCGCGGGGCTGCTGGCGCAGGTGCCACTTGCCGACCAAGCCGGTGCGATAGCCGGCCTGCTGGAGCAATTGCGGGAACGTCGGCAGGCTCGAGTCCAGCTCTTCCACGGCATCGGCCTTCTCGGAATTGCCGCGGATTCCGTGGACATGCGAATAGCAGCCCGTCAAGACGCTGGCCCGGCCCGGAGCGCACAGCGAGTTGGTGCAGTAGGCGTTCGCGAAGCGCGCTCCTTCGCTGGCCAGGCGGTCCATGTTGGGCGTCTGCAGCAGAGGATGGCCCGCGCAGCTCATCTGCGAGTGCTGCTGGTCGTCGGTCATCACCAGCAAGATGTTCGGGCGCGGCGCGGACGAGCCGCCGCAGCGCGTCAGAAACCCCGCCGCGCCGCCCGCAAGGGACTGCAACGCCCGCCTGCGGCTAAGAGCCGATCCGGCGATTAGGTCTTGCATGTTTCCGTTCCTCCGCCCTTGGCGGCCAGCCAGGGCGCGCGCCCCTTGTCCAAGAAGGCGCGCACCCCGGCACGGCCCTCGTCCGTGGACCGGCGCACTGCCAGGACCTGCGCGGTCCGATCGCGGATCTCGTCGTCCAGCGGGTTGTCTGAAATCTCGCGGACTAGCTGCTTGCAGGTCGCCAACGCGCCCGGGGCGCCCCGGAGCAAGCGATCCGTCATCTTCTGGGTCGCTGCATCTAGCTCCGTCGCCGGAACCACCTCGTCAACGAGTCCCCACGCTTGCGCGAGGAGCGCATCGACCCGCTCGGCAGTCAGCATCAGACGCCGCGCCACTTTGGCGCCGAGCACTTCAATCAAGTACGGGCCCACCATCGCTGGCACGAGTCCGAGCTGTACCTCGCTCAGGCGGAAGAAGGCATCCTCGGAAGCCACCGCGACATCACAGCAAGCGACCAAGCCGACGCCACCGCCCACTGCGGCACCCTGAACGCGGGCCACGGTCGGCTTGGGCATCGCATGCAACAGCCGAAGCATCTCGACGAAGCGGCGGGTGTCGGCCAGGTTCTGGGCCGGGTCGGCGGTGCCCATGCGGCGCATGGCACGCAAATCGGCACCGGCGCTGAAGCAGCTCCCGGCCCCAGCCAGCTGGACCACGCGCGCGCCCGAATCCGCCGCCAGCGACCGCAGCTTGTCGGAAAGCTCCTCGACAGTGTCGTTGTCCAGCGCATTGCGGACTTCCGGACGGTCGAGCACCAAGGTGGCTACGCAGGCGCTCCGCTCAAGGCGCACTCGAGGGGTCGGCATTGCCAAGAATGATAGCGGAATCCCGTCGGCTCAGCGGCGAACCGGAACCCTGACAGGCAGTGTCCTGGGCGGCAGGCAGGCCTTGTCGTTGCACGCCTGGAAGCGGAACGAGCCTCGCAACTCGCCCGTATCCGCCGGCACGGACTCCACATGGAAAGTCGTCACGATTTCGACGCGCGACGAATACACCGAGAGCGGCTTGTCCGAGAAGTCGTACTTGACCTCTTCTGGGGGCGGATAGACAACCGAGTCGACGCGCAACGGAACGCTGGGCCAGGCCAGGGAGGTCGGGATCAGGTACGGATCGTTCGGCTTGTCGGAATTGATGTGGTAGCCGCGGCGGATGCGAACCGTGATCGGGACCCGCAACGGTCCGGTGCCGGTGATCCGAATGCCCGGGCTGGGCTCGATCGTGGCGGCCGAAAACCCCAGCTGCTGGGCCGACAGCGGTGCGCCAAGCAGCGCGAAGAGCGCGGCAACGGCCTTGAGCAGGGCTGCGCTAGAGCGATGCCGTGGCATTCACGTCCAGCAGAACCTCGATCTCTTCTTCGTAGGTTGCCTTCGCCACCAGGCCTTGGTGCGTGAAAACGATCTTGCCCGCCTGGTTCACGATCAGAGTGGTGGGCAGCACCATGATGCCGCCAAAGGCGTCCGAGACCGTGTCATCGCCGAGCAACACCGGGAAGTTGAATTCCAACTTCTCGGCGAACTCGCGCACCGGATCCCAGCCATCCTCGTCGAGAGAGACCGCCAAGACCGTAAAGCCGCGATCCTTGTACTTGCGCTGGAAGTCCACGAACCACGGCATCTCGATCTTGCAGGGGCCGCACCAAGTGGCCCAGAAGTTGAGCAGGACGACCTTGCCTTCGATATCGGCGTTGGTGTGCGTCTTGCCGTCCAAGTCCCGCAGGCTGAATTCCGGGACTGATTGGTTGGCGGAGCCTTCGGCGGCCGCGGCCGGATTGCCGTCCTCGTCCGGCATGGGGCCGATGCCGCAGGAGAGGGCGAAGGCCGTCGCGACGATGGCCAGGAACAGCGCGGTTCGTTGCATTGCGAGTAGAGCGCCCCGACGCCCTACCGAGATTATACAGGGTGGCTGCCGGACTTAGAATGTGTCTGCTGGAGAACCGCTAGCTATGACGTTCCTCAGGCTGCTGCCGCTCGCTCTGCTGCTTGCTGCCGGCCTACAGGCAGAACGGGTGCAGTACTGCATCTTGTTCGGAGTTGGCGACGAAGAGCCGACACGCTGGGACGGTTCGCTCGATGCCTCGGGCGCTCGGATTGTGGACCTGTCCGGCTGGCGGCTCGGCCGCGAGGACTCGGTGTCCGGCTCCAGCTGGCGGCTCGCGACCCGCCGCATCGACCTGACGCGCGGAATCACAAATCTCGACCGCTATCCAGCGCTTGAAACAGGCGTCTACGCGCTGGCAGAGACGATCGGAGCCGACCCGGTGTTCCGGATTCGCACCTCGCAGGGCACCGCGACCTTCCGAGCCTCGGAGGTCGGGTTCGGAAATCCCGCCCTGCTCCTAGACGGCCGAGTATCTGTTGAGCGAATACCGGTCACTGCGGTGCTGACCGATTCGATCGAAGAACAGGACCTGCCCGCCATCGCAAAGTTCGGCGACACCGTGTACATGGCGTATGTCGAGTTCACGCACGGCGCTCGCGAAATGAGGTGGCGCCGTCAGCTGCGGACCGAGCCCGATTCCTTCGACCCGTTGTCGAGACCGGCGGGAGGCGACCGCATCTGGCTGCGCGAATACTCGGTGCCTAGCGGGCAGTGGGGAGAGCCTCAAGCGGTCGCGGCGGGCGGCCAAGATATCTACTCTGCAGCGGTGGCCGTGGACGGAGAGGGGCGCGTGTGGGTCATACGCTCCAAGCAGGTGGACGGAAACTTCGACATCTATGCCAGCTATCGTCACGAGGGCCGCTGGTCGGACGAGCTGCGGGTCACCAGCGATCCCGGCCCTGACATCAGCCCAGCAGCCGCGACAGGCGCAGACGGCGCTGTTTGGATCACGTGGCAGGGGTATCGAGACAGCCTCGACGTGCTCGTCGCGCGCCAAGGCGGGGACGGATTCTCCACCGAACACACGGTGTCGGTTTCCGCGCAAAGCGATTGGGCGCCGCAGATCGCGGCGGCGCGGAGCGGCGGTGTAGCCATTTCCTGGGATACCTACGACAGCGGCAACTACGACGTCTACGCGCGTCGGCTCTCGTACGGGCAGCGAATCGAGATGGAAGCCCCGGTGGCTGTTGCGGCCAGCCCGCGTTTCGAGGCTCGCTCCAGCGTCGCCTTCGACAGCCAAGACAGGCTCTGGGTCGCCTACGAAGACTCCTTTCCGGGCTGGGGCAAGGACTTCGGAGCGTACGAGACCACGGGCGCGGGCCTCTACCAAGACACGAAGGTGCACGTAAGGGTGGTGCGGGGCAATCGACTGTACCGGCCGGCCGCGCCCGGAGCAGCGGTATTCGACGCCCTGCCGCCCTCCAGCCCGAACAACCGCAGGCGCCGCGGTCGAGAGATACTGCACCGCCCGCAACCGGACCCCAGCCTGGCTGCAAACCGACCGGCGAACGCTACGCCGTACCCGCGCAGCAAGATCGCTCGCGAAGGCTATCCGCGACTGGCGGCCGACGACTCCGGGAATGTCTTTCTGGCGTTTCGGACTTCAGGCGGCGATATCTGGGGACGGCTAGGGACGACTTGGTTCGGGCACTTGGCGCGATTCGACGGCAAGGCTTGGGTGGGTCCGACGTATCTCGGACGCTCGGACGGGCTGCTCGACCAGCGGCCCGCCATGGCTGCGATCGGCACGGGGAAATTGCTGATCGTCGGCACCTCGGACCATCGCTTCAGCGAGGGGGACCTGCGGAACGCATACCGCAACGACTTCGACCATGACCTGGTCGCTCACACGTACGAGACCGAGCCCGGAACGGAGGAGCACGCGCTGGAGGCCCTGCCAGTGCAACGTCCGAGCGCTCCAACCGGCGAGATCGAAGCCGAACTCATGCAAGTCGCCCGGATGCGCGACTACCGGGCGGAGATCGGGGGTGAGTCGCTCCGCCTGATGCGGGGCGAATTCCATCGCCACACCGAGATCAGCGGCGACGGAGCTCGCGATGGCGGCTTGATCGACGCCTGGCGCTACTTCATCGACGCGTCCTACATGGACTGGGCGGGCTGCTGCGACCACGACAACGGCTATCGCGAATACCCGTGGTGGCGCACCCAGAAGCTCTCCGACGCCTTCCACCTAGACGGCAAGTTCGTCACGCTGTTCAGCTACGAGCGGAGCGTGCGATACCCCGAGGGGCATCGCAACCTCCTGTTCGCGCAGCGCGGCGTCCGTCCCTTGCCGAGACTGCCCAAGATGGCAGAGGACTCACCCTCCGAACCCGCGCCCGATACCCAGATGCTGTACCGCTACCTGCGCCGCTACAACGGCCTCGCCGCGGTTCATACATCCGGCACGCGCATGGGCACGGACTGGCGGGACAACGACCCTGAGCTCGAACCGTGGGTCGAGATCTATCAGGGCGATCGGCAGAACTACGAGATCCCGGACGGGCCGCGCACAAACACCGCTGATGACTCCATCGGCGGCTGGCGCGCGCTCGGATTCGTCTCCTATGCGCTGGCGAAGGGCTATCGGCTGGGCTTCCAGGCTTCCAGCGACCACCTCTCCACGCATATGTCATACGCCAACGTCTGGGTGACCGAACCGACCCGCGAAGCGATGCTCGACGGGATTCGGAAGCGCAGGGTTTACGGGGCAACGGATAACATCCTCGCGGACGTGCGCAGCCACGGGCATTTCATGGGCGAGGAATTCGAGACGAGCGAGGCGCCGAGAATCGAAATCTCCCTGCTCGGCACTGCCGACTTCGAGCGAGTCGCGATCATCAAGGACGGGCGTTATGTCCATTCGGTGAATCCGCGGTCGCGACAGGTCAAGCTGACTTGGGCCGACACCACCGCGCAAAGCGGCGAGACCTCGTTCTATTACGTGCGGGGCGAGCAGGTCGACGGAGAGATCGTCTGGGTGAGCCCGATGTGGATCACGCTCCGCTAGGCCGGGCTCCGAGCGAGCGGCCCGCCCGCTGACGCTAGGCTGTACACTCGACGTGTGAAGCATTCGGCGTTGTGTCTCTGGGCCGTTGCGGCGGTCGCTCTATCCGCCTGTGACAGCGAATCTTCGCGGCACGCCGATCCGTTCTCGGGCTACAGGCTCGTCGACCTGACGCATTCGTTCGACCAAGACACCGTGTTCTGGCCCACCGGCCAGCCGTTCCGGCACAGCCAAACCGCTGGGGGGCAGCAGCCGGACGGCTACTTCTACAGTGCCTATGACTTCGCCATGAGCGAGCACTGCGGCACGCATCTGGACGCCCCGATCCACTTCGCCGAAGGGGGCGAGTCGGTCGGCGACATTTCCCTCGGCGAACTCGCCGGGCCGGTCGCGGTTGTCGATATTGAGCAACAATGCCTCGCCGATCGCGACTACGCCGCATCAGCTGCTGACCTGGCGGCCTTCGAAGCCGAGCACGGCTCGCTGGCGGAAGGCTCGATCGTGCTCTTCCGGACAGGATGGAGCAAGCGTTGGCCCGACACACTGCTCTACCTCGGCGACGACACGCCGGGCAAAGCGGACGCTCTTCGATTCCCCGGGATCGCGACTGATGCCGCGCAGTGGTTGGCCGACAAGGGAGTATCGGTAGTCGGTATTGACACTGCCAGCATCGATCCCGGCTCGTCAACGACCTTTCCTGCCCACCAAGTCTTGGCCGGTCATTCTGTGTCGATTCTCGAGAACGTAGCCCGGCTTGAAGAGCTGCCGGAAACAGGAGCGTTCCTGCTGGCGTTCCCGATGAAGATCGGGCGCGGATCGGGAGCACCGTGCCGGATCGCCGCACTCGTGCCGGAAACCTAGCGAAGCCCAGCCTCGGCTCACGACATCGACGGTCATCAGCCATTGGCGGCAACACCTTGCAGGGGTCACGCTTGGCGGGCTGCTGGACTGCAGCTTGAGCGGCTGCCCTCCGGCCATATCGTTGCTTGCTTCCGAGAGTTCGCACCAACTAGAAGCACTTTCCGGATCGCGTCCGATTTACGATTCTTGACAATTCGCCCGGGTCATGGGCTACTCTACTTCTTATGCGCCTCTTGTTCCAGTTTCTGGTTGTCTGGTCGTTAGTTGTGGCAGTCGCTACGGCTCATACTACCCAGCCGTGTCACGAAGCCAAGATCAGCGCCAGTCAAGTCACCACGGAACGCGACGTCAAGCTGTTCGTAGAGTGCGCGGCAGCTTTCCTCGAGGAAGTCGGCCCGGACGAGGCCCGACGCGCCTTCAACGAGGATGCCCGCTGGAAGCATGGCGCGACCTATGTGTTCGTTGTCGAGGTCGCCCCGTCTGGCGTAACGGCTAGGAGATTTGTCTTCCCGCCGAACCCTTCCCAAGAAGGCAAGCAGCGTGGGTCGCCTCTGATCGATTTCGGAACCGACTTGTACGCCGAAATCCATCGCGCGATGGACGTGGTCGACAAAGGATGGTTCTACTATTCGAACCCTAATCCCCAGACCGGAAACAGGGAGTTCAAGTCGTCGTACGTGATCGAAACCGACTGGAACGGGAATCGCGCCGTCATAGGCGCCGGCCTCTACGCTCGCGACCTGCCGGCCACTTGCCACGCCTCTGACGTGAGTGCCTCGATCGTCAGCGCCAGCATGGATGACCAACACCTCCGGGAGTTCGTGCGCTGCGCCGCCATGATGGTCGAGAGCCGAGGCTATTTCGCAAGGCAGGAGCTGGAATCGGACCCGAGATGGTCAAGCGGTGGAACCAATGTCTTCGTTCTGGACATGATGGGCAACCAAGTCATGTCCAGCAACCGCGTGAGAATCAACGGATTCGCTTCCCACGAATGGGGGATGGAAGCCGGGGCGGTCCAGTTCGGCGGGCGTGACTTGGCGGACGCTAGCGGGGTGTTCGGCGAAGCATTCGTCTACTACAGGTCGTACCACCCCCAGACATGGGCGTATCAGCCGAAAGTCGGCTTCATGAAGCGCGTGGTAGCGCAGGGAGTCCCCCTGCTCGTCGGCGCCGGCTACTTCCCCGCCACGCAACGGACGGAACAGGGCGCGACTTGTTCGGACGATTACGTGACTGCCCCGGCGGTCCGCAGTCGGGACGATATCGAAGCGTTCGTGCGTTGCGCAGCGGAGTACGTGGCCGAGCACGGAGAGGAGGAAGCGCGCAGGGCATTCGACCAAGACGAGCGCTGGTGGCACGGTCCGACGTACCTATTTGTGCTTGAGAAGGCAGACTCGGGCCTTGATTCGACCACATTCGTATTCCCGCCGGACCCCGCGCGGGAGGGATCGATCTTCGGACCGATCATTGACGGGTTCGGCAACGACCTGTTCTTCGAATCGGACCGGGTCTTGTCTCTCGTGGACTCCGGATGGATCCATTACGCCTTCACCAACCCGGCGACAGGGCTGCATGAGCCGAAGGTTTCATACATGGCCAATATCGACTGGAACGGCACTCCGGCCTTTATCGGGGCCGGCGTCTATGAGCGCGACCTCCCCGGAACCTGCAACCCGACCGAAGTCAGCGCGGCTCTGCTGGATTCCGATCAGACTGAAGCCAAGCTCAGGGAATTCGTCAACTGCGCGGCCTATCAGGTCCAGTCGTCGGGCTACTTCGCAGGCCCAGTGCTGTCTACCGATCCTCGCTGGAAGCACGGCTCGATCTATCTGTTTGCAATCGATGCGAACACCGGCAAGACCATCTTCAGCGGTAACCGAGCGAGCTTTTCGGTGTCCGGGCGGTCTCCCGAGCTGCTGTTCGGAGGCCGGGACTTGATCGCGAGCACCGCTGCGTTCGGCTCTGGACGCTGGTATTTCAACTTTAATAACCCCGCTTCTGGCACGGTCGAGCCGAAACTCGCGTTTACCAGGCTGGTCATGGCACAGGGGGTACCCGTGATCATCGGTTCTGGGATCAACCCGGCGTCGCACTAAGGCGGATCCCAATTAGGACAGCGGGCACTTTGCCTGGCTTCGCGACGCTCCCCAGCTAGGGTTCGGCGCATCGCAAAGCATCGTCCCGGTCGCCGAATCGACCGCCGCGGACTGGCAGGCGCGCATAGGGGGCACGCATGCTAGCGCGCTGCACCCCGGGGCCGAACGGACCGTTCGAAGATTCCTCGCTACTGCATCGGAGAGCGAGATGTGGGGACAACCCGAGTGATGACGGACTGCTCGCGGTCCAAGAATTCTGGTATGCGCGGTTTGACCTCGGCGGTCCAGAATTCGCTCTCGTAAACGGCCTTGTAGAGCCGTTCGCGTTCCGCCTCGGTCTCGAAGCGGCGTATCCAGAAGTAGACGGAATCGTCCGACTCTCCCCTGAAGTTGCCGGTTATCACCATTCCCTTGGAAATCTGGAAGGGGATGATTTCTTCGTCCATCATCCGGACCCAGTCGTCCATCTTGCCCTGGCGTACCTTGTATTGCCTCAGTTCAATGAAGGCCACTTGCTTTCTTGCTCCTTGTCGCGGACAGGTCAGCGCGGGCCTGTCGCCAAGCCCGCCGGTCCTTTCATACGATAGCCGCTGCCCGAAGCAGGTCCGGGTAGTGAGCGCGCGTGCGGAACCGGCCGGCGCAGCGGCGCGCTTTCGCCACCCCAGGCCTCGCCCCAGCCGGCCGCAGCGCTGGGCTGAACATGGCCGCGGGCAAGATTGCCGGCCGGCGGCGCCGGAAGTAGCGCTCGGCGGGCCCCAGCAGCCGGTCAGAACTGGAAGCGGACGCCGAGCTTCATCGCGATCGGATCGAGGGCTGCGATGACGCGCTCGTTGTCCCCGACCCGTAGAGAGAAGTTCGTGACTGCGTTCGAGTTCAAGACGTTGTAGAGATCAAGCATCAGAGTCAGTCTGTTCTTGCTCTCGGTCCCGACGGCGAACGCTTTGTCCAGCCGGATGTCCGCTATGGTCACGTTCTGCGAGCGGTTCGCGGCCAAATCGGTGAGGAAGATCGGCTGGTTAGTGCCGGTACCCGGGATGTCCACTCTCTGGATCAGTGCATATGGCCAGCCGCTCTGATAACGCACGTTCGCCGACAGGCCGACTTCGTACGGCAGCGTGTAGCGAGCGAGCAGGCGGCCGCCCCAATTGGTCGTCTCCTGCCGGGCATCTACATCGAGGCTGTGATTCTGCCAGATCCGCCCGTGCCCCCCGGAGCCGACAACCACCGGGTCGGCAAAGAGCGGGCTGCGAGATTCTCCGGCAGCCGAGCGAAACTCGTCACGCCACTGGTAGTCGAAGCTGGCCTGCAATAGGAAGCCGCCGGTGAAGCGCCGGTTCGCCGCTACCTGGACCGTATCGTACGCGGCGTGCATCCCAGGGAACGTGGCGATCTGGTTGTCGACAAGTCCTGCGACGTCGTCCGGCACGCGCTGGACGTTCGTTGGGGCGCCCGTGAGCGCGTTGAGCGGGCAAATCCAGCCGGGGTCGTCCGTACAGGCAATACCGCGTCCTGCGAGCAGCGCGGTCTGTTGCGGCGCGTTCCAGATGCCACTGTCGCCGTTGAGATCCTTGCGTACGTAAGAGACGCGGAGGGAGGTGTCCGTGACCAGCTCATGTTCCAGCGAGACATTGATCTCGTCTACGTATTCCTTCGAAAGCGCGGGGTCGACCGGCGTCCCCGCAGAGCCGAGTTCGGTCCCAGTCGCACCCTGTTCGTCCAGCTTGGCACCCAGCTCGTCCGGGCCGTCGTAGACCCCGTTCGCGTTCGGATCGAGGAAGTTGTACCGGACCCATGCGGTGCTCGCCGGATTGGCGTTCGCGTGGGAGTCGGCGAGATTCAGGTAGTAGCGGCCGAAGTGCCCCTTGAGCACGGTACCCTGCATCGGAGCGAATGCCACGCCCAATCGTGGCGCCCAAGTGTTCCAGACGACATTCGTCCGTCCCGCAACGGTGCCACTGGGGAAGAAGTCGGCGAGGAAGGGGCTGGAGACCGCGTCGAGAAAATAGGTGCGCTGTTGCTCGAAGCGCACGCCCAGGTTTAGCGACAGCCAACTCACCGGCCGCCACGTGTCTTGGAAGAATGCTGCGTGGTGGCGGTTACGGTTGTCGGATGCGATTTCCCCCTCGGCGGGCATGCTGAAGAGCATGATCCGGTCCACGTTGAAGGGACGCTCGTTCGCGCTGTCGTCCAGGTAGCGGACGTGCCCGGAATTGGCGTTCGAGCCGAAGCGGCTGCTGTCGATCCAGAACTCGTAGCCCACCTTGATGTCGTGACTGCCGCCGAAGTCCGGCACGTAGTGATTAACGCTCGCAGTGGCCTGCGGTTTCCAGCGGACGAACGTGAATGGCGGCGCGCCATTGGCGCCGGGGAACCAGCCGGCACCGCCCAGTCGACCGGTCGCCGTGTCGAGGCGCGGCGGCTGCTGTTCCGGGCCGACCTGCGGCACCATCGGCCACCCGAACCCAAAATGCTTGGCAGCGGCGGCCATGAACGTGCGATTGTTCCAGACTCGTTGCCACTCCACCTTGTGCGCCCAGCTCCAGCTCGCTTGCGCCAGCACCGAGTCGGGACCGACATCCGTAGACAGGCCGCGCTTCGGCTTCTCCTTAAGCCCCCACTGCGTGTAGCCGATCAACCGGTCCCGGTCTGTCAGACGCACTGTCGCCTTGCCGCCGAAGCCGTCGAAATCGCCCAGATCGGTGGCCACGGACCGGTCTACCCCGGACACGGCCTTGTCAATGCGAAAGTGGTTGTAGAACGCATAGAACCAAGCGCGGTCGCGCACGATCGGTCCGCCGATATCGGCGTGGGTCTCGAAGAAGAGCAAGTTCGGGTTGCCGGTGTACCCGCGAGATTCCAAGGCGGCGTCGGTGTTGTCACCCACGAAGCGCTCGTGCTCGTAGTCGCCGTGCACCATGCCGTGGAAATCATTGCCGCCGCTCTTCATCGTCATCATCACGAGCGAGCCGGGAGCAGTCATCTCCACGTCGGCGCCGGCCGCCGTGGTTGTGAACTCCTCGATCGAGAAGTAGTCGAAATAGAACCCGGTGCCGCCGCTGCCCTCGGTCGTATCCACGCCATCGGCGAGAATCCGATTCTGGTTCCGCACGCCGAAGCTCTCGTAGCCGGTCTGCTGGCTCTTGTGCGAGCCCCCCACATCGAAGCCGCGCATGCGGACTCCCGCCGTCTGCGCCAGTACCGACCACACATCGGTGGCAGACGGCACTTGCTGCAGCTCCGCTACGCCGAAGTCGTTGACCAGCGCCGTCGTCCTGATGTCCACCACAGGCGCGGCGCCCGTGACGGTGATCGTCTCGTCCACGGAAGCCACCTCGAGTACCGCGTCAATCCGGATCGCCCGGTTCCCTTCCACAATCACGCCCTCCCGAACGACCGTCCGAAATCCCGGAGACTCGAACGCGAGGTCATAGGACCCCCGCCCGAGGGCCCGGAAACGGTACGACCCGTCAACCAAGGTCACCGCAGCCAAGGGAACGATGAGCGCTTCCCCGCCAACCGTGACCGTCGTTCCGGCTACGGCAAGACCCTGGCTGTCGACGACGACGCCCTCGATGGTGCCTGACGTTTGAGCGGCCAGCGTAGCGGCAGCGGCCAGCAGCAGAGCGGCACACCGGCGGCAGGCCCGAATCTTCCTACTCGGAAGCGGATTCCTCTTCGGCACACCGGTTCGCTCGTCAATCACCACTATTCACCCTAAAATTGACACTTTCGCATACCGCTACTTCTGTAGGCGTGAGCCCTCTAGGTCGCCGCGCGGGATGCGGCAGATCCTCGACCGAGAGCTAGAAGTTCGCGATCGCGCGGTCCGGCGAGAAGCCGCGATGAGGCCTCCTGCTCCGCGGCCACTCCCATTGCCGGAACATTCGAGCGCGGATTCCGCCAAGCGGCGCTGCCCACGACCCAGTCCGCCGCGAAGGTGTTGTCGGCGGCTGGTGGCTGACTGGCCGCCGCGCTCAAGCGACCGCAGCCCGAGCCGGCGACCAGCAGCGCGGCTTAGGCAAGCAGCTGGGGAATGCGCCCGGTGCTGTCGGCGAAGCGATCCAGCCCAAGCCCCATCACCTCGGCCTGCGAGAGCCACAGATTGGCGAGCGGAGTGCCTTCCGCGCAGTGCAGGTGCTGGCCAAGCTTGAACTTCCCGGAGCCCGAGCCGGCGACGATGATTGGCAGATCGTTGTACTGGTGCGTGGCGCCGTCGCCCAGGCCCGATCCATAGGTGAAGACCGTGTTGTCGAGCAATGTCGAGCCGTCAGCCTCTTGGATGCCGTCTAGCCTCTCGAGGAGATAAGCGAACTGCGCCATGTGGAAGCGATCTATCTCCTCCAGCTCGGCCGAGTATTCCTGTTGCTGGTGGGAGATCAGGTGGTGGCTGATGGGCTTGTCGAAGAGCCCCTCGAACATGAACGGGGTGTTCCAGCGCTCGGGGGCCACCATCAACGAGGCGACACGCGTCAGTCCCGCCTGGAACGCTACCACGATCAGGTCGCACATGAGGCGGATGTACGCTCCCCGCGGCAAGTAGGCCTCAGGGGGCTCGGGAATCGATACCTCCAGCAACTCGCCCTTGAGGCGCTCGAACCGGTCCATCTGATTCTCGATGGTGCGAATCGACTCGAAGTACTCCGCGAACTTCTCGCGGTCGGCGTGGCCGAGCTCGCGCTGCAATGCGCGGGCGTCCTCCAGAACCAGATCGGTTACGTTGCGGGCCTGGTCCACCTCTTGCGTGCCGAACAATCTGCGGTAGGCCTTGCGCGGGTCGCGGATCGACGGCGCGACGTGCCCCGTCCCGTACCAAGAGATGTTGTCGAAGTACATCGACTCTTGGTTGTCCTGGTGGCTGTTGCAGCTGAACTCCAGCGTGCTGAAGGGAGTCGTCTGCCCGATCTGATCCGCCACTACATGATCGAACGTGCGCTCCAAGGGCCAAGCAGACGAGGTGACCGTGAACGGAGCGGCGCTGCTCAGGAAGCACGAGGCACACTGCGCGTGAACGTCGGTGCCGATCTGGAACGTGCGGTCCAGCCCCGTGACTAGAGCGACCTTGTGCTTGATGTTCGCCAGAGGCTCGAGCGTGGGCGTGAGCTTGATCGGGTGCGAGCCGACCTGTGTCGTGGTCTCTATGATGGCGCTGAAGTCGCCGTTGAAGGCCGGCAGGCCGGCGTGGCCCTCGCCTGGGAAGAAGGCGCGGCGCACGACGCCGATCGGCACGTAGAAGAATCCCAGGCGTTGGGGCGGCTGCGACTGCTGCTTTGATCGCCGCGTCGCCGCCGGCGCAATGCTCTCAAGCCAGGGCAGCCCGAGCATGGCGCCGCCGGCGCCGCGCAGGAATGACCGTCTCGACGTGATGCGCATGAGGCCGCTCGGCTCAGAGGGCCGCCCTCTCTAGCTTAGCCGGAGCGTGCTTGCGCTGGAACGGCTCGCTGAGCACGATTTGCCTGATCATGTCCTGGATCCGGAATCCCTCGGGCGCGGTCTCCCGCACGATCCGATCCAGCGCAGGCTGGTCCGACGCCTCCACAGCCCGGCCAAGGGCGAATGCCATCAGGTGCGCGGCGAAGGCGCGCGCAAAGCGGTCCTTCTCGGCCAAGATCGCATCCTTGAATTCCACGATGTTGTCGAATTCGTAGCGTCCGAAGAGCAGGCCGGCCGAGTCCACCTCGCGGCCGTTGTCATACGTGTCCCGCCACACTCCGGTCGGGCCGTAATTCTCCAAGGCAAAGCCCAACGGATCGAGCTTGGCGTGGCAGGCCGAGCAATCCGGGTTGGACCGGTGTTGCTCAAAGATCTCCCGCAGCGTCAGGTTCGCCGCCCGGCCGCCTGCCGCCTCGTCAGGCAGGGGCGGCACGCCGGCCGGCGTGGGGTCGGGCGGGTCGTTGAAGATGACCCCGGCGAGCCAGGCCCCGCGCGTGATGGGCTGCGTTCGCAGCGGGTTCGAGGTCATGGTCATGACCGCCGCGGTGGTGATCACGCCGCCCTGGCGGCGGTCGGTGATGGGGACCCGGCGAAACGGTACCGCTGACGGCGGCACTTTCTCCGGACGGGAGCCATCGCGGTACCACGACTCCAGCAACTCGCTGCGGTAGCTAAAGTCCGAGTCGACCAGTTCCAGGATCGAGCGGTTCTCGACCAGGATGGTCTCGAACAGCAGCAGGGGCTCTAGCATCATGTGCATGCTGGCCCGGAACTTTGCGAAGTAGAAGTCCGGGTGCCGTTCGCGGTCGGGCACCGAGGCCACGATGCGCTCGAGCTGCAACCATTGCGTGGGAAAGCTGTCGCAGAATCGCTTCAAGCGGGCGTCCTGCAGCATGCGCTCCACCTGGGCTCGCAACACGGCGGGGTCGCTCAGGCTGCCCCGAGCGGCCACGTCCAGCAGGGCTTGGTCCGGAATACTGCCCCAGAGGAAGAACGACAGGCGCGACGCCAGCTCGAAATCGTCAAGTTGCCGGGCTGCCTCGCCGCTGCCAGCCCGCTCGTAGAGATACAGGAAGCGCGGCGATGCCAATGCGGCCGAAACAGCCGCCTTCATGCTGTCGGCGTAGGACTCGCCGGATTCCATCCGCGCAGTGACGTGGCGGGCATAGCGCTCAAGCAGGGCGTCGTCAACCGGCCGTCGAAACGCCCGCGTCAGGAAATCGTGCAAGGTCGCTTTGGCCTGAGCCCCGTCGGCTGCTGATTCAGGCGGCGGCGCGAAGAGCCGCTCCCATGCGCCGCTGGTCAGCCTGTTGAAGTCCGCACTGTCGAGAATGGACCTGCCGAGATTGAGAAACGACTCCATCAGGAGCGGCGACAGAGTGAGATGATCGCCGCGGTTGTCGAAGCCGTGCTCTGCCCGCAGGTCTTGCGGAAACGGGGTGACTCCGGCCAACCGCTTGTCGATTAGCTGCGACTTGCCGAGCGGGCGGCTGCCGACCTTGAGTTCGTGGGGCATGCGGCCCGATTCCGGACGGAAGTGACCGTAGGATCGCAGCATGCGCTCAGGCAGCGGGAAAACGTCGATTCGCAGATCGAGCAGGTCTTGGACCGCGTTGTTGTACTGGAACCTGTTCATGCGCCGGATCGGCGTGTGAGGAAGCGCAGCCTGCGGTTCCAGCGTGCCGTGCAGCAGCTTGCGCAACTCCGTCACGAGTCGCTGGCGCTGCTCCGCCGCCAAGCGAGGCTCGCTCTCCGGGGGCATGATCCCCGAGTCGAGGGCCTCGACCAAGTTCCGCAGCAACTCGGGATCCTCGGTGAGGTCAGCGGCGCTGTGAAGCCTCGACAGGTTGACGTTTCCGAACAGATTGCCGCCTTCGCCGTGGCACTTGACGCAACTCTGTCGAAACACCGGCTGGAGAACGCTCTGCAGGACGTCTCCCTTGGCCGCCACGAGCGATGGCGCCACGAAAGTCGCTGCCGCACCGAGACAGATCCAGCGAGCAGCCCCAGCAAATTGCCGAAACACGACTTGCATCATGACAGCGCCGTCGAGGGCTCGCCGAATCCAGCCAGGCTTGTCGGCCAAGCCCTGCCGGAGGGGCATCGGAAGATGCTCCCTCCGCTCAAGTTAGTGCGATTGTACCGAAGACTGCTGCGGATCGGGGCATGAGTTTGCCGAGAGCGCGCACTGGCCCTGGTGTCACCAGCCGCGCGGAGCGGTGGAGCGGTCTGGTTGGGCCCTGGGCGCACGGTGTTCCCTGAGCCGCTGTCCGCTCTCGATCAGGAACCAGCGGAGCAGTCGACTGCGACGGCTGGCTGAGCGGCGCGCAGGACCCTTGGCGGTATCGCCTTGCAGCGGTCCAGTCTACGCGCGCGCCGCCCAGCATTCCGGGCGCAATTGGAGAAGGTGAGCTAGCCGCGGCTCTCTACCCTGAGGTTGTTGACCACCGAGAATACCCCGAGGACAGCGTTCGCCCGGGCGTTCGCGACGTCCCTCTCGGTCGAAGCGTTCACCACGCCCTCAAGGGTCACGTCCCCGTTCCGCACCACGATGTGGATCGGCGGCACGGCCTGCACGGCATAGCGACTGAGCGCGGAATCGTGGTAGATCGCACGGTAGACCGCCCAGCGAATTCGATCGTCGCTGGACGAAAGTGGCAACACCTCGATCTTGTTGACGACTTCGCGCACACCTTCAATCCGCTCGACGACACGCTCTGCGCCAGACTTCAGCGTTGGCCGGGTGACTTGCCCCGCAAGCACGACGGTGGAACCGTCGACTTGGTACGTGAAGTTGTCGAACACGCTGTAGTACGGCAGCATGACCAACTCGTGTCGGACCTGCCGACCTAGCGAGTGGGTGTCGGCCGCTACGCCGATCGCGGCGAACAGCGCCAACGGAATCAAGAACTTTGCAACTGAGCATCTCATGGCTTTCTCCTTGTGACCTGCAACTACTGGCTGAGACGGGAGAGCGCCGACTCCGGTTTCAAGGCTAGATCCCGTGCGAGCCGATGCGAGCTCGCACGGGCCAGGTTCGCGACGGGCCTCGTAGTCGCTGCCTTGCTAGCTGCATAGCTCGGCACCGGTGCCCCGCCGAGTGCGCGCCCACTGCATCGACGACCCACAAGAGAGCGGTGTCGTGTCGGGCGGGAAATAGATTGCCGGCGAGACAGCGAGGGCTGGCTCATTCCCGGCTGAGTCGCTCGCGTGTCCGAGCAAGTCCCGGCCGTGGAAACGGATCCGCCTGAGAGCGCTGGCGGTTGGCCGCGCGGGCAATGATTATGCCAGCGGCAGAACCAAGGCGGCGATCTGCGTCACAACGTATCCGATCACGCCCATGACCGCCAGAAGCGGTGTCCACGTCTGCAGCGCCTCGCTCTCGGTCAGACCGGACATTTGCTTGTAGACCCAGAATCCCGAGTCGTTCATCCACGAACCAACCAGCGATCCCGAGCCGATCGCGCATGCCACGTATACAGCGTGGAACCCGATCGGCGTATCGACCACCAGCGGAACCATGATGGCCGACACAGTGATCATGGCCACTGTCCCCGAACCCTGGGCCACCTTCAGCAGGGCTCCCAGCAGGAAGCTCAGCAAGAGCAGCGGCACGCCGAACTCCTGCGAAGTGTCGCCGATAACCTTGCCTACGTCGGCCCTCACCAGCATCTTGCCGAACGAACCGCCTGCCGCGGTGATCAGGATGATCAGACCTCCGCTCGCCAGCGACGTCTCCACCGGGCCGGCCAGCTGCGCGAGCGAGTAGCCCTTTTGCTTGGCCAGCAGCACCAACGAGATCGCGGCCGACGCCAGCAGTGCGAGGTTCGGATTCCCCAAGAACGAGGTGACGTCGCTGAGCACGCCCCCCACTTCCAGCGCGCCGACCAACGTGTTGGAGGCGATCAGGACGACGGGCAGCACGATGGGCAGCATCGCCATGAAGAAGCTCGGCAGGCGCTCCTCGCCTTTCTGGGCTAGCTCCTCGAGCTCGTCCAGAGTCAGCCCCTGTGTCTCGCGCAGCGGCACTGCGAGCTGGCGGTCGCGCAAGATGCCGAACAGCCAGCCGCCCACCGACATCGGCACCGCGATGATCGCGCCGACCAGGATCATCACGCCTAGGTCGATTCCCAGCGTCGCGGCCATCGCGAGCGGGCCCGGCGTCGGCGGCACCATCGAATGGGTCACCGCGCCGCCCGCCGAGATCGCCATCAGAAACAGCAGGTAGTGCTTGCCCATGCGCACCCGCATCGCGCGCGCCAATGGCACCAGCAAGTAGAAGACCGTGTCGAAGAACACCGGCACGGACAGCACATATCCGCTCGACAGCAGAGACAGCGACGCGTGCTTCTCGCCCAGCGCCCGCACGAACACCCTGACGATCTTGTCCGCAGCGCCGCTCTCCATGAGGCACTGGCCGATGAGAGCCGCCAGCGCGATCACGATCGCGATGCTGGCGCAAACCCCGCCGAATTCGCCCGCCACGGATGGCATCACCTCCGCCAGCCCGACGTTGGGCGAGAGAATGCCCACCGTGGTGGCGGCCGTGATCAGTGCGATGAAAGCGTTGATCCGCAGGCGCAGTATCAGCACGAACACGACCGCGATGGCGATCGCGAGTATGACAAGTGGATGAAGTGTCATTGCGGCCATCGAGAGTACCAAAACTCTGGCCGCGGGTGCCGACTAGTCCAGCGTCGCGTTGCGCACCTTCTCCGCCTGCGCGCGGCGGAAGTCCTTCAGGCTGTCGCGCAAGGACTCGTCGCTAGTGGCGAGGATCGCGATCGCCAACAGCGCCGCGTTCTTGGCCCCCGCCTTGCCGATTGCCAAGGTTCCGACAGGAACGCCTCCCGGCATCTGCACGGTCGAGAGCAGCGAGTCCAAGCCGTCCAGGACGCTGGGCATCGGCACGCCCAACACGGGCAGCACCGTGTGCGCCGCGCACACCCCGGCAAGATGGGCCGCGCCGCCAGCCGCAGCGATGATCACGCGGATGCCGCGCTCTTCGGCAGAGCCGATATAGTCGGCCGTCATGTCGGGTGTGCGGTGCGCCGAGCTCACCTTGCACTCGTGCGGCACGCCGAACTGCTCGAGCGTTTCCGAGCAGGCCTTCATCGAGGACCAGTCCGAGCTACTGCCCATAATCACGGCGACGAGAGGAGAAGATTCAGCCATACAGTTCCATTCCTAGGGCGCTATGCAGCCCGGTTGAAAGATTGACAATGGTAGCACTCCGCATGCAATAATGCTGCTCGGAGAGGGATTCCCGCCCATGGACATTTTGTTCCGGGCATGTCTTGCTCGGCCCGGCATCCATCTAGGTTTCCCGCCAGTTAGCAACGTTCGCCGCAAGCGGCGACTGTGTCTGGTGGCGGCCCTCGCCTGCCTGTTCTGCCTAGCTTCGTGCTCCCGCGGGTCGCGCACCGTCCGAAGCCAGGCTCCAGACCCGCCGCCCAGCACGCCAGCGACGGCGACGACCGCCCAGGCGCCTGCAACTCCGGCGGCATCCGCCGAGCCAGCAGCGCCTGCCGATCCGTCCGTAGAGGACAGCCTTGAAGCGGCCCGGGCGACAGCGGAGGCCGAGGCCGCGCAAGCGCTGCTTGAGAACCCTCCCGCGCTAGATTCCGAAGAGTTAGCCGCCAGCGAGGACGAGATCGCCCTGCTAGACGAGCTGCTCGATCTCGCGCTGCCCGACGAAGTCCCCAGAACGCTGTCCCACGAAGAGGCTCTGCTGCATACCCGGTCGGAACTGCCGCTCGTCCTCACCGCAGACGTCAAGCGACTGCTCAACTACTTCACCAAGAGCAGGCGCGGCATCGCGACGATTCGGGCCTCTCTGGGACGCGGTTCGGCGTATCGGCCGATGATCGAGCGCATTCTCGAGGAAGAGGATGTGCCGGCCGAGATGTACTATCTCGCGATGGCGGAGTCCGGCTTCCGGCCAAAGGCGCGCTCGCATGCCTACGCGACCGGGATGTGGCAGTTCATCTCGTCGCGGGGCAAACAGTACGGGCTGCGCCAAGACCGCTATGTCGACCTGCGCTACGACGCCGAGACCGCCACGCGGGCAGCTGCCAAGCACCTCAAGGACCTGCATGTCGAGTTCGGGGACTGGTACCTGGCGATGGCGGCGTACAACTCGGGGCCGAACCGGGTCAAGAGCGCGATCCGACGAACCGGCAGCCGCGACTACTGGACCTTGATCAGGCGCCGGGCGCTGCCCAGGGAGACTCGCAACTATGTCCCGATCATCCTGGCGATGACATTGGTCGGCCAGAACCTGAGCCTGTTCGATCTGGGGGAGATCGATTACGCACCGCCGCTGGAATACGACACCGTGCGCACCGCGGGCGAGACCAGCTTTGCGCTGATCGCCGACGCAACCGGCTATTCGCTGGATGCCATCAAGGATCTCAACCAAGGCCTGCTGCGCTCGGCGACGCCCCCGTACGCGTATGACCTGAGGCTGCCCAAGGCCACGACCGAGCAATTCGAACGTGAGATCGCCCTAGTGCCAGCCGACAAGCGCTTGAACTGGCGGCGCTACGAAGTGCGCCCGGGCGAGACGCTGGCCGCCGTCGCCAATCGCTACAAGGTCAAGCCCGAGACCCTGCTGGCACTGAACTCGCTCCCGCCGGAAGCACCGCTCCAAGGCGGGCAGAGGCTCACCGTCCCGACGACGACCAGGATGGCGATCTACCGCTATTACGACGGGGCGGGAGGATTGCTGGAGCCCGGCACCGGGCGCTACAGGATCGCTTCCGGCGACACGCTGGGCGGAATCGCGCGGCGCTTCAGGACCACCGTCGCGAACCTGCAGCAGTGGAACGGACTTCCCAACACCCGGATCCGCGCCGGGCGGTATCTCATCGTGGATCCCAACGCCGCCAGCGGCTCGACCACGGCCACGGCCGCATCCGACTCGTCCCCGACAGGCCGCTACACCGTGCGACGAGGCGACTCGCTGTCCAGAATCGGGGCGCGGGTAGGCGCATCGGTCGCGCAGTTGAAGGCGTGGAACGGGATCCGGGGCACCACGATCCATGTCGGACAGACTCTCAAGGTGCCCGGACCCGCGCCGGCAGCGCCGCAGCGGGCCTCGGCGTCGGCGGGCATCCCAGGGCGGCAAACACCGGCCCCCAGCCCGAACCACTACCGGATTCGGTCTGGGGACTCCCTTTCGACCATCGCCGAGCAGTTCGGCGTGTCGGTCAGTGACCTGCGCAAGTGGAACAACCTGCGCAGCAGCCGCATCCGTGCCGGCAGGTTCCTGCTGGTGCGTCCGACGACAGGCACAACGGCAAGCGCGAGGCCACAGACTGCGACTTCCAATTCGAGGGGCTCAAGCAGCACGAATGGCTCGGGACGCTACACAGTACGGCGCGGCGACACCCTCGGGGGCATCGCCGAGCGCTACGGCACGAGCGCGGCCAGGCTCCGGGCTTGGAACGGCATTCGGGGCAGCACGATCCAGATCGGCCAAGAACTCATCGTCAGCCAATCTGCGACGGCCAGCAGGCCGGCATCGCCGAGCGGCGGGACGAGCTCGAGCGGATCGGGCACCTACAGCGTCGTTCGCGGAGACTCGCTGGACAAGATCGCCAGGCTACACGGAACGACGGTCGCCGACCTGCGCCGCTGGAACAACCTCAACACCTCGCGCATCTATCCCGGACAGAAGCTGGTGGTGGGTTCGCAGGCTTCGCTTGCGCAGACGACCTACCGCATCCGCAGCGGCGACTCGCTGACGATCATCGCCAAGCGTTTCGGGGTCAGCGTCAACGACCTGATGCGCTGGAACGGACTGCGCTCCTCGCGCATCATGCAGGGCGATACGCTCGTGATCCGCCAGGCCGGTTCGTGACGCTGCCGCGCCGGCCGGCACCTAGCGTCTAAGCGAGGCGATAATCTTGCGGAACTCGGCTTCCGCCTCAGCCGCGGTCTTGGCGGGCGCCGTCAGCTTGAAGAAGACGGGCGCATCGGGCCCTTGCACTATGGCCGCCAGCATGCGGTAGCCCGGCATCGGGGTGGCTCTCGGCGCCATGGGGAAGGGCTTGAACAGGTACGTGCCGCTCACGTCGAGCAAGGTGACCGCCATTCCGCCTACCTGCTGGTCTTGCCGCTCGGCATCGCCCGACGTCATGGGGCTGCCATCGGCCTTGACGAATTGGCCGAGCCAGCGCCGCACGTTGGCTTCCACTCCGCCTCCCTGGCCAGGTCCGAAGTAGAAAATGGCCAGCTCTCCGTCCTGCTGGTCGCCAGCGGCGGCCGGAATCGTATAGTTTGCGGCGCGCATCGGCTTGGGAGCCGACATCCAGCCGGACGGGTCATCGAACTGAACGCCGCCAGCTTCCGCGCCGACAAGTGCGGCCGGGACAACCACCAAGAGTGCCAGAATGCCGAATCGAAGGCTGTGTGGACGGTGCATCATGACGGAAACGCCTCTTTGAACCCAGTCTAGCGCAGGGCCCGTCGAGCAGAAGGCCACGGATCCCAACCAAGCACCCCTTCACAGCCGTCCGTCGCTCCAGCCGTGCCGCGCTTGGTTGCCTCCGATGCGCACGGGTCGGGTCGCGTCTGGTGCGCGCGCCCAGGGGTCCGGCGTCCTCGCCTGCGGGCGGTTCCGGGACGTTTCGCATCTAGTGGCTCGGCTCAGTGCACCACGAGTCGATGGCCCCCATACAGCTTTCCGATCTCGTCGCTCGCCAGGTTGACTCGAACTTCGTGGGCCGTGAGCTCTTCGTCTACCGCGCGAGGGTAGTACCCGAGCACGTACTCGGTCTCTGCCAATTGGGAGAGGGATCCGAGGATCCTGCGGATGACCTTGTTGTTGAGAATCTGCAAGTCGTAGCTCCGCCCGCCGGTCTTGCGGCCTATCTCCGAAAATATCCGCATCCGATTCTCCTGCTCGGTCGCGCCCGAACCGCCCCCTCGACCTCCGCGCGGGTTCCTAGACGGACCAAGTGCCGGCACGCGTGTCCGGGATCTACGAAGGACGCGGTCGTGACCAAGGATCACGGGATACAGCGGGATCCCGAATGCCCGCGCAGCTTGGACGGCCATTTCAGGGCTGAGCTTTGTCGTGCTCAAGCCGTCCGAGAACACCACCATCATCCTCGAGACGTTTCCGCCCCGTTGCGAAGCGTCGCGAGCGGTCTGCATGATCGCCTCGTAGACCCGACTCCCTCCCGTTTCCGATTCGTACGCTTGGTCCAGCGCCCACTGGAGCTTGTCGAGATCCCGCGTGGGCCCTGTGAACCGCTTCAGCTTGCTGGCGAAACCGTAGACCGAGATCATCACGTCGTCCCGCAAACGTTCCAGCATGGTGTCGCGGACCGTCGTGAAGTCCAGCAGGCCCGGCCTCATCACGCTGTAGCTGAAATCGATAAGGAAGATGATCTCCGTCGGAACGGTCCGAGACGAGGCTTCCGCTCCGTCGATCGGAGGCCCCTCGACAAACGCGATCTGCTGAGGGACACCGTCCTCACGCACCTCGAAGGCCTCCTTGCCCAAGCCATTGACTGACTTCTTCCGGTCGTAGACGTGTAGTGGCACGACCACCAGATTGGATTCGGTAGTGATGACGAAGTCGCTCTCCTCGACAGGCGGTGCGTCGGGAGTCTGCGCCGCTCCGGCAGCGGCCACGCAGAGGGCGCACATGATCAGCCTTCGTTCGAGCATCCGTCCTCGTCGATTCGGCGCGGCAGGAGCCGATTGGCGACGGTATGCCGCGCCCGGTGCCGAACTCGACACTGGGAGTCTAGCAACAAACCTTCCTAGCCCGTCGCCTCGCGCCTCGAATCTTCGGCGAATCGGTGGAATTCCTAGGGGTCCGGTTTTCCGGGGCGCCAGAGTGCACATCGGCCGGATGCGAATCGCTGCCATGCTTGAGACAGATGATCCAGAGTCAGTGTGAAGCGAGGCTCGATGCCACCGGGCCAACCGTGCGACTTGACCGGGCGATCGATGCATGATCGCACTGGTTTGGGAGAGAGACTCGCTGCTTCGGACGGAGCGCCTTCACGCCATCCCCAGCGGCTAGAATCGATCCGCGACGATGTTCAGGGAGATGCCATGCTCGAGGTACGCCTTGGCGGCCGCGAGCACCAGCGCGAATCCGCCGGCCGAGTCGAGCGCTTGATGCACGATCTCGTCTCCGCTGCCGCTGAAGCCCGAATTCACGACGCTCACATACGTCGTATGCGCCGATCGAGGCGTAAAGGACCACTCCACCGTCGTAGGGTTCTCGTCGTCCCACTCAATAAGAATTCGCTCGTTGTGCTCGACAGCCTTCACTCGAACTTCGACCGCTGCGTCGCACCTGTTCCAGTGCCATCGAACGGTCTTGCCGCTCTCGAGTCGCCCGCTGCTGGCGTCAAACCAAAACTTGGTGATGACGTCCGGATCGACGAACGCCTCAAACACCTCTGTGGCGGGCCGTCGAATGAGCAATTCTGCCTTTGCAACGGGCTGGTTCTTGACTTCCAAGGCCCCGCTTTGCGTATTCCCTGTCATTTGTTCATGAAGTTGGACGGCGGTCGCACCTTGCCTGTCGTCCTGGCCCATCTGGATCGCGCAGGGACAGCTGCGTTGATCATATCCCGAAGTACGAGGAGCCGCCGGTCAAGTGCCTCCGGCAGACCTCCTCGTTCAGCTCGATGCCGAGGCCCGGCTTGTCCGTGAGCACGTAGTAGCCATCTTGGTAGAACGGCGCGTCGCGCTCGATCAGGTCGTCCCAGTGCTCCAATTCCACCGAATCCGACTCCAAGGCGACGAATGAGCGAATCGCCGCGCAGGCATGCGCGTTGGCCACGGTCCCGACAGGCGTGCACATGTTGTGGCAAGCGAACGTGATGTAGTACTGGTCCGCCCAGTCGGCTATGCGCTTGGTCTCCAGCAGGCCACCTGCCTTCTGCGGATCCGGCTGCAAGATATCCGCGGCCTGCTTCTCGATGAACGGACGGAACGTCTGGCGGGTGTAGAGGTTCTCGCCGGTGCAAGTCGTAACGTTGCACTCCTGAGTGAACCTCGCCATCGCGTCCGCGTTCTGCGGCGGGATCGGATCCTCGATGAACCACAAGTTGAGATCTTCCACCATCCTGCTGAACGCCAGCGCGTCCGCGTAGTTGTAGTTGAAATGCAGGTCGATGCCCAAGGGGTAGTGCTCGCCCAGGCGCTCCCGCACGGCGACCAAGATGGCTCGCCACTGCTTCATCTCCAGCGATGCGATGCCGCGATTCCAAAGCTCGCCGCGGTATTGGAACGGCTCTCCCCGGATGGCCCGGCCGCGGCTTTCCCAGTCCATGTCGAACTTCGTCGCTTGGAAGCCGTACGCGAGCGACTTCTCGGCTTCGGCCACCCAAGCGCTGGGATCCGGCGTCTGGGGCGAACCGGTGTCGTGGTAGATCAGAATCTTGTCGCGAAAGCGCCCCCCGAGGAGCACATACACAGGGACGCCGAGGATCTTTCCCGCCAGATCCCAGAGCGCAGTCTCGATGCCGCTGATGGCACCGGGCAACGAGCCGGTCCAACTGCCGTGGCCAAGCTGCGCCTCGGCCATCTTCGTCGCAAGGTAGTCGACCTGCAGCGGGTCTTCCCCGCGCAAGATCTCCTCGAATGACCGGACATGGCTCAGAATGCCGTCGCGGTTGTACGATTCGCCGATCCCGTAGAGGCCCGAGTCTGTCTCGACCCGCACCAAGTGCGCGGGATACTTGATGTGTACCGACGCCGTCTTGATGGCAGTGATCTTGACTTTGCCGAGCTGGCTCTCCGCGGCTGGCATCGCCCGCAGGACCTGCGGAATGTCAGGCAGAAGCGAAGCGGCGGCGGTCGCTAAACCCGCCTTGATGACATGGCGTCGTCCGAGCATGCCAGCATGATACTCGAATCGGGGGCATACTCGGCGCTGTCGGAGACGACAAAGTGCCGCTTCGATTCTCAGCGTTTCGGGCGGCCCGCCTGAGCTCAGGAGGAGGATACTGATGAACATGCGAACAGCGATTCTGGCCGGATTGCTGGCGGCCCTGCCAGCAGTCGGCCAAGCCCAAGCTCCCAACCGGGCGGCCGAGCCGTTCCAGCTGCCAGCGGGCGTACAGTCCGAACTCGACATCGCCTACGGCGGCGACAGCCCCGCTCAGAAGCTGGATCTCTACCTCCCGCCCGGGCCGGTCGACGCGCCACGGCCCGCGCTGGTGGTGGTGCACGGGGGCGGCTGGCGCAGCGGAGACAAACAGCGAGGCCAGTGGGCCCGCATACCGGCACAGTACGCCAGAGACGGATACGTTGCGATATCCGTCAACTACCGCTTGACAGGCGAAGCGCCATGGCCGGCACAGGTCGAGGACGTGAAAGCGGCGGTCCGCTGGCTGCGGGCGCATGCCGAGAAACATGCCGTCGATGTCAATCGGATCGGGGCCTATGGCAATTCTGCGGGCGCTCACTTGGTGTCATTGCTGGGCCTGGTCAAGCGATCCGACGGCTTGGAGGGAAGCGGCCCCCACCAAGAACAGTCGAGCATGGTACAAGCGGTCTGCGCATCGGCAACGCCGACCGATTTCCTCAACTGGCGGGAGCCGGGAGCCGTGCCGGAGCGCCTGGGACAGACGTTTCTGGCCGGTCCGAGCGACACCCTGCGCGACCGCGCCCGGCAGGCCTCGCCGATCACGTACGCGCGAGGCGACGCGCCTCCGTTCCTGCTGATCCACGGAACGGCGGACCGGACCGTGCCCATCGGCCAGTCCGACCGCTTCGCCGAGGCGCTGCGCGAAGCCGGGGCCGGGCAAGTGCGCTACATGATCTTAGACGAAGAGACTCACGGGGTCTTCCAGCGGCAGCGGCTGCTGACCTACCCGGCCATGAAGGCGTTCTTCGCCGACGCGCTGGCGCAGTAGCTCGCGACCCAACCGAGGGCCTTGCCGCCGGCACGGAGTTCTCGCGCTCGCGCCACCGGAGCGCTGCCAAGCTGAGGGTTCGCCCGGCCTCGGACCGGGCTCCGCGGCGTGGATTCCGCGGATCGGTATAGCGTGACCCGCGAAAAACTCTCGTTCGGTCAGGGCTGGCGCGGGTCGATTTTGACCTCCCGCCGCGCCAGGCGGGCCTTCTCGTAGGTTCCGATATGGCGAGGGCGCGGGCCCTCGGTCGAAATCCCTTCCGCAACCATGAGCTGCTCCAGCGTCGCGATTACCAGCGGTGCTGGCTTGAAATTGCCCGGCCGGTAGCCCTCTGCGATGAACAGGGGCGTCCAGCCGTGCTTGTTGGGCCGCTTCCAAAGCCCGGGATCGGCGCCGCTCTCGGCCAGCAAGTGAATCACTGTCGGAAAGCTCCCGTAGGCGGCGCCGTGCATCACGGTCTCGCCGTTGCTGTCCACCGCGTCAATGTCTGCGCCGAGCGAAAGCAGCAGCTTGGTCGCCTCGTAGGCCTCCTGCTCCGTGCCCGCCTCCTCCAGCGGTGCCGTCGTGCCAAGGCCCGCGGCCGCCATCAGGGGTGTTGTGCCCTCCACGTTCGGCAACATCGGATCAGCGCCGAGATCCAACAGGGTCTTCATCAACGGCACGTCCGCCTTGTCGGCCGCGAACAGGAACGGCGTCGCCCCCTGGATATTGATCTTCGGTGCTATGGACTTGCCGTTCGCCAGCCCGCGATTGACGTCCGCGCCCATCGCGACCAAGGCCCGCACGAACTGCAGGCTCGACAGGTTTCCGGAGCCTTCCGGCGCCGGGTCGCTGCCGTAGTCGCTGTTCTTCGGCTTGCGCACCCAGGTGATGGTGTGCAACGGGGTGTAGCCGGTACGCTCGTCATTCGGGTCGGCGCCGGCTTCCAGCAACGCCACCGCAAGCTCGAAGTGGCCGTTTTCGATCGCCAAGATCAGCGGGCTCATGCCGCTGTCGGCGTGTTGGTATTGCGGCCGCGCCCTGCGATGCAGGACCTCGTTGACGTCGTAGCCGGCCGCCATTAGCGCCCGCGCCACGTCGGCGTGCCCCTCGCGGACCGCGAAGAAGAATGGGTTGAATCCCGAGTCCAGCGTGGCCTTCAGGTCCGCGCCCCCGGCAATGAGAGCCTTCACAACCTGCTCGTGGCCCTCCGCCGAGGCCCACATCAGGGCCGTCTGCGCGTTCCGCTCGGTTGCGTTTGGATCGGCCCCGCGGGCCAGCAAGGCCTCGACCGCTTCCGAGTTTCCAGTCCGCGCCGCTGTCATGAGCGCGGTCTCTCCGCCATCGCGAACCACGTTTGCATCCGCACCGGCTTCGAGCAGCAACTTCACCAGCTCTCCGCTGCCGCTGCCACAGGCAAGGGAAATCGGCTGCACCCCGTAAGCGTTCCGCGCGCTGGCGTCCGCTCCCGCGGTGACCAGCGCCTGCGCCATGTCGAGGTTCCCCAAGTAGGCCGCCCAGTGCAACGCCGTCGTGCCGTCGGAATCAGCCGCGTTGACGTTCGCGCCGCTGCCGAGCTGCGCCCGCACCGCCGCCGTGTCGCCTGCTTCAGCGGCGCTGACCAAGTCCGCGCCAGCCGCCGTCGTCCCAGCGAGCGCCAGCAGCACCGCCAACGCTCCGATTGCTTTCCAGCGCATGTGTCAAGCCTCCAACTGTTCGGTCCGGCTCCCGGGCCTAGACCGGCGCGGCCTCGAAAAGGCCATCGATCTTCCCGCTGCTGTCGCCGAAGGAATCCATGTAGACACCCACGCGGTCCAGCAGCGTCAGGTGCAGGTTGGCCAGGGGAGTGCCCTCGTCGAACTTGACATGCCGCCCTCCGCGCACGCCGCAAGAGGATCCCCCCGCGACCAGAATCGGCAAGTTGTCGTGATCGTGCGTGCTCGGATTCCCCATCCCGCTGCCGTAGAGCAGGACCGAGTGATCCAGCAGCGAACCGTCGCCGTCGGGCGTATCGCGGAGCTTTTGCAGGTGCTCCGCGAACAGCGACACGTGGAACTTGTTGATCCGCGAGATCTTCTCGACCTTCTCGGGATCATTGCCGTGATGGCTCAGCGGGTGGTGCGGATCCGGCACGCCCACTTCGGGGTAGGTGCGCCCGCTCAGCTCGCGGGCAAGCTGGAAGGTGATCACTCGCGTGATGTCCCCCTGCAAGGCCAGCCTTTGCAAGTCGAACATCACCCTGGCGTGATCCGCGTAAGCCGCCGGAACGCCCTGCGGTCGGTCGAGGTCAGGCAGCGGGTTGTCGGCCGCCGTCGCTTCGGCCCGCTGGATCTCGCGCTCCACCTCCCGGATGCTGTTGAGATAGCCGTCCACCCTGGCCCGGTCGCCCTGCCCGAGCTTGGACTTCAGGCGCGCCACGTCCTCGCGCACCCAGTCCAGCAGGCTTGCCCGCTCGCGCAGGGCGGCCTGGCGGTCCTCGACGCTGCCGCCCGCACCGAACAGCCGCTCGAAGACCATGCGCGGGTGCGCCTCCGAAGGCAGCGGATCGGTTGGCGACGACCAAGACAAGTTGTTCTGGTAGACACACGCATAGCCGTTGTTGCACTGCCCGACGGTCTGCAACAGGTCCATCGACAGCTCCAGCGAGGGCAGCTGGGTGTCCTTGCCCAGCTGCCGCGCGGCGTGCTGGTCGACCGTGGTGCCGAGGTAGTAGTCCGAACTCTCGGTGTGCTTGGCGAAGGCCGCGCTGAGAAACGCCGCGTTCGAAGTCGAATGCGTGCCCGGGTAGGCGTTCTTGAGGTCGAAGTTGGTGAAGACGATCAAGCGGTCCTTGAGCGGCTCCAGCGGGCTGAGGATCGGCGACAGCTCTTCGAGCTTGGGCGCGTCTGGCGGCGTCCAGCGCGAGTGGTCGCAGCCCATGGGGATGAACACGAAGTTCAGCCGCGGAACCGGCTTGGCGGGCGTCTTGTCCCAAGCGGTGGCGGCCGGCACCATGGCATCTAACAGCGGCAGCGCCAGCGACGCCTGCATGCCGCGCAGGAAGGTGCGCCGCGGGAGTGCTTTCTTCGTAATGATCACGTCGAACTCCTCATACCAAAAGGTACGCTCTTGACGATCCCGAGCACAAGGTCCGAGAAGCGGTAGCCTCGCGGTTTCGCGTCGCGCAGGATCTTGCGCACCGCCGGGGCGTCGTAGTACTCCGCCCCGCGGCCCAGCGCGAAAGTCAGCAACTTCCGCGTCAGCGTCCCAACAAACAGCTCCGGCCTGGCGAGCAGGGCCTGCTCCAGGCCGGCCACGCCGCGAGCGGACTCGCCCGCGCCCGGGAGCCCGCCCGCTACATCCACCTCGAGACCGTCTTCGTAGTCCCGCCAGCGGCCCAGGGCATCGAAGTTCTCCAGCGCGAAACCGACCGGGTCGATGGTCTGGTGGCAGCTCGCGCAGGCCGGGTTGTCGCGGTGGGCGCCCAGGCGCTCCCGCATCGGAAGCGATGCCGAGACGGCGTTGTCCAATGCCGGCACGTTCGGCGGGGGCGGAGGCGGGGGAGCGCCAAAGATGTTCTCCAGCACCCACGTGCCGCGCAGGACCGGAGAAGTCCGCGTCGGGTAGGAAGTCACTGTCAGCACGCTTCCATGGCGCAACAAGCCTCCGCGCTTGCTCGCCGAATCCAAGGCAACGCGCCGGAAACGCGTGCCGTACACGGCGCCGATGCCGTAGTGCTTGGCCAGCCGCTCGTTGAGGTACGTGTAGTCGGCCTTGATCAAGTCCAGCACGCTGCGGTCTTCCGACACGATGCTCTGCACGAACAATTCGGTCTCCCTGCGCAGCGCCTGCCGCAGGTTGTCGTCGAAGTCGGGGAATAGCCGGGCATCGGGGGAGAACGATGCCAAGCTGCGCAAGCGCAGCCACTGCCCGGCAAAGTTGGTGGCGAAATTTGCAGCCCGCGGGTCGGCCAGCATCCTGCGCACCTGCCGCTCCAAGCCTTCGTCGCTGCCCAGCTCGCCGCTGGCCGCTGCCGCGAGCAACTCGTCGTCAGGGATGCTGCTCCAGAGGAAGAACGAAATGCGCGAGGCCAGCTCTACCGAGTTGATCCGAGCCGCGCCGGGGCTGGGCGCAGCCGCCTCGGTCCGGAACAGGAATTCGGGGCTCACCAGCACCGCTGTCAGCGCCCGCTCGATACCCGCGTCGAATCCGCCGTTCTGCCGTCCCTCGCGGAAAAACTCCAAGGGGCGGAGCAAGTCTTCGTCGCTGACCGGGCGGCGATAGGCCCGGCGTACGAGCCCGGAAAGGATCTGCCTGGCGCAGTCCGCTTCGTCCGCTGATCCGGCCGGCCGGCACGTGAACAGCCGGCGGCGGCTCGGAGTATCCGCCGGGCTGCGGCCCGAGTAAGGACCGGTGACCGAGATCTGGA
This sequence comes from Terriglobia bacterium, assembly GCA_009841225.1. Classification (GTDB taxonomy): domain Bacteria; phylum Acidobacteriota; class Terriglobia; order Bryobacterales; family UBA6623; genus VXMF01. The sequence goes on from VXMF01000013.1 coordinate 288,594, forward strand.
ACACTGCGGGCGCTGTCCGCGGGTGGCGGTGCATGTTGAAGCGCGACTGTGTCGGCTGCCGCATGGTCTCCAGCAAGGAGGACTCGGTCTTGGGAAACGTCACGGCGAGCTCGTGCGGCCCGGCCGTCACCGCGACGCGCTTCCTGAGATGCTTGTCGACCTGCGAGTAGTCGAAGCGGTCCACGGGCGGGCGCACCGTGAATGTTTCGATCCGCTGCCGGTCGAGCAGCAGGTGAACCTTGTGCTCGCGTCGCAGGCCCTCGATTTCCTCGTTGCGGTTGCGCGAGAGCCAGATCTGGATCTCGTATTCGCCGTCCTGCACGAAGGCGTGCGTCACGGAAACGCCCCCGCGCGAGCCGAGCGGCAGCCCCGGCACGTGGTGCTCTTGGGTGACGTCGGGCTTCACGCGGATGATGTCGCTGTTCGGCTCTAGCTGGCCGCTGCCTACCGCCAGTCGACTGATCTTCTGGGCCGCAGAGATGTAGCGGCCGAGCAGCAAAGGCGACAGATCGGAGACATTGACATTGTCGAAGCCGTGCCCGCTCTCGTCCTGCGGAAGCAGCGCCTCGGCGTCGATTTCGACAGCCAGCAGGTCGCGGACCGCGTTCTGGTACTCGGTCCGGTTCAGGCGTCGCAGCGCCTCGGTGCGCCCGGGGTTGGGCGAGCGCAGCGCCGCCGCGTCGAGCGATGCCTCCAGCCAGTCCAGCAAGACTTCCCGATCCGCCACGGGGGGCTGGGGCATGTTCGGCGGGGGCATCGTGCCGGTGCGCAGCTTGTGCACCACGCGCTCCCACAGCTCGGGAGCGTCATGCACTCCCTCCAAGTCCGCGCTATCGAGGCGCAGGTCGGCTGAGGCGCTGTCTCCGCCATGGCATCCGACGCAGAAGCGATCCAGCGTGGACCTGTGGCTGGACGCCGGAGAGGCGTGAACCTGCGCGAGCCCGGCGCTCAAGCACAAGGCGAGCGCGCAGCGGCCAGTCGATGTGGCGAGGCCCCGCATTCGAGTTCGACCTGCTCCCGCAAGTTACTGTATCGACTTCTGGGGATTTCGGCAACAGCCTGGCTGCAATTCGGTGCCTTTGGGCGACGTCAGTCTCGGGGCCAGTGGCTGTCCGCGAACTCGACGTAGCGCTCCCAGTCATAGGCCGTGATGTCGTGCTTGCCGGCGCGGATGTGATAGCCCACGTCGCGCATCACCGGCTCGTTCACCGCGGGGCGCTGCAGCACTCCCAAGGAACGCCGGTCGAGCAGCTCGTACACCTCGCCCGCATGCCGGGCCGCGAGGAACTCGCCTTGCGGGTCCGCCCACAGATCCTCCGCGGCGCTGGCCACGTAGAGCGGGCGGGGAGCGACCAGCGCCAGCAGCATGTGCTGGTCCACGGGAAGCTCGTCTTCCTTGCCGTTGTAGGCGGCGAAGTTGTCGGCGAACCAGTGTGGGAAACGCGTGTTGATGCGCTCCACGGTCTCGCCGAACCGCCGGCGGCTCAAGGCCGCGCCGCCGCATCCCGAATCGTTGGAGATCACCATCGCGAAGCGCTCGTCGCGCGCGCCGGCCCACAGCGCCGTCTTGCCCAGGCGGGAATGGCCGATGACCGCCACGCGCGCACCTGCCACCTGGGAGTCGGTCTGCAGGTAGTCCAGCGCCCGGCTCAGGCCCCACGCCCATGCCGCGATGGTGCCCCAGTCGCCCGGATCCTCGGGCGGGGCGAGCGGATGGACCCCGTTGCGAAATCCATCGTCGAAATCCGGGTCGAGATCGCCGCAATACACCGTCGCGACGCCGTAGCCGCGCCGTAGCAGCATCTCCACCTGCCAGCGGCTGGAGCGGCTGCCCCGATCCGCATCTCTCCCCTGTGCGAGACCGTCCGCCGTGATGCGGTCCGCGAGCAGGATTGCGGGATCTTGGTGGACGGTGTGGTTGCCGCCGAAATTCAGGCCCAAGAAAACCGGCACCGGGCCGCCGGCCCGCGCCGGCGTGTAGAGCAGGACCCGCATGCTCGACACCCCCGCGGCATCGCCGAAATCGATGCGCACCTGCTTGCGATGCGCCAGCCCGCCGAGCGCCGCAGCGTCCACTTCCAAGACTCTGAACGCCATCTCGGGCGGGGCCGGGGGGGCGGCGCCATAAACCTGGCCTTGGAACAGTTCCAGGATCTCGGCGCGGCGGGCGCGCCAGTCCGCCGCAGTCTTCACCGCGCCGCCGTCAGCGCGACGCAGAATCTGCGGCAGTTCGTAAGACGGCACGGCCGCCTCGTCGTAGTTGAAGCCCGCAGGCTGGCCGAGAGCGACGGCGCACGCGGCCAGTCCAACCGCGACGAGCCTGGGAAGCGCCGGACCGCTGCAGCCGGACGCTTCCGATATTCTGGCAGTGATGCCCTTGGCAGGCCTGCTGTCCATCTGCGTGGTCGTGGCGGTGGTCGCAGCCCTCGCCACCAATCGCGTCGCCGTGGAAACAGCGATGCTGGCCGGTCTGCTGGCCCAGATCTTGATCGGCGCGGTTGATCCCGCACCGGCGCTGGCCGGGTTCGCCCATCCGGCGGTGGTCGCCATCGGGGCGCTCTTCGTAGTGGCCGCCGGCCTGTTCGAGACCGGCGCCTCGACCGCCTTTGCGAACCGGCTGTTGGGCCGTCCTCGCTCGGTGCGCGGCGCCCAGTTGCGCCTGATGATCCCGGTCACGCTGCTCTCTGCCTTCATCAACAATACTCCAGTCGTGGCAATGTACCTGCCGATCGTGCGCGATTGGGCCAAGCGAATCCGCGTCAGCCCGTCCAAGTTGCTCATGCCGCTGAGCTTCTCGTCGATTCTGGGCGGGCAGCTGACGCTCGTCGGCAGCGCCTCCAACCTCATCGTGATGGGCCTGTACGTCAGCTATCTGGCCGAAGCCGGCCTCGCTGCCCCCTCGTCCCAGCTGCAGTTCTGGGGGCCCGCCCTGCTCGGCTTGCCGCTGGCCGGAGTCGGCCTGGCCTATCTCGTGTGCGCCTCGCCCGGGCTGCTGCCGGAGCGCGAGCCGCTGGCAGACGAATGGGACAGCGCCCGCCGCTATACCGTGCAAATGGACGTGCTGCCAGACTCTCCCGCTGCGGGAGCGACGATCGAGTCGGCCGGGCTCCGCAGCCTGCCCGGCCTGTTCCTGTTCGAAATCGAACGCGGCGGCCTTGTCATTCCGGCCCCCGGCCCGGAAACGACGCTGAGGGCCGGGGACCGCCTGGGGTTCACGGGCGTGCTGGATTCGGTGGTCGACCTGCAGCGCATCCGCGGGCTGGCCGCCACGCAGCACCATCAGGACGACGCGGGAGACCATTCAGCTGACCGCGAACTCGTCGAGGCGGTCATTCCGGCCAGCTCGCCGCTTGCGGGCAAGAGCGTGCGTCAGGCCCGCTTTCGGACCGTCTTCAACGCAGCCGTGGTCGCCGTGCATCGCAGCGGCGCGTTGATTCGCCGCAAGGTCGGAGACATCAAGTTGCATACGGGCGACACGCTGCTGCTGGAGACCCCGCCGGGCTTCGCCGACCACTACCGCAATTCCAGTGACTTTTGCCTGGTCTCGCCGGTGTCGAGCTTCGCCCAGCCCCGGCACGACCGCATGTGGCGGGCAGTGGCTGTGACCGGGCTGCTGGTGGCCGGAGTGGCGTTCACGGCGTGGCCGCCGGTAGTGATCTGCCTGTGCGCGGCCCTGCTCATGATCCTCACGGGCTGCGTGAGCGCCAACCAAGCCTTCGAGGCGATTCCCCTCCGAGTTCTGGTGGCCGTCGCCGCCGCGCTCGGGATGGGAGCGGCGCTGGCCCAGTCCGGTGCCGCAACGGCCCTCGCCGCCGCCCTGCTCGACTTCTGCCGGGCCCTGGGACTGGGCGAGCGCGGTATGCTGCTGGCGCTGGTGCTGTTCGCGGCGACCTTCGCCCAAGTCATATCCAAGAACGGCGCCGCCGCCTTGGTCTTTCCGGTCGCCATGGCCACCGCACGCGAACTCGGCATGCACCCGGAACCATTCGCCTTCTGCCTGATCGTCGGCTGCGGCCTCAGCTTCCTTTCGCCGATCTCGTACCAGACGAACCTGATGGTGTACGGGCCGGGCGGCTATCGCTTCCTGGACTTTCCGAAGGTCGGCCTTCCGCTGACGATCCTGCTGGCAGTGATTTGCGTCGTGCTGTGCCCTTGGATATTCCCGTTCCGGCCGCAGTAACGAGCGGGTGCGCCTTGCCAGAATTGCCTGACATCGCAGCGTACATCGAGGCCCTCAAGCCTCGCATCAAGGGTCGGCGGCTGCGCGCGATTCGGATCGCCAGCCCGTTGTTGCTACGAACGGTCGAGCCGGCACCGGAGACCTGCCGCGACAAGCAGGTGCAACGGTTCCGCCGCTTGGGCAAGCGTATCGCGATCGGCCTGGAAGACGACTACTGGCTGGTGCTGCACCTGATGATCGCCGGCCGCCTCCACTGGCGCGACCAGCCGGCCGCCAAGCTGCCGGGAAAGCGCGGGCTGGCAGCGTTCGACTTTCCCAACGGAACCCTGCTGCTGACCGAGGCGGGCTCCAAGCGCCGGGCATCGCTGCACGTGACGCACGGGGCCGGCACCCTCGATGCGCTGCACCGCGGCGGGCTCGAAGTCCTTGAGGCCTCCGCGGCGGAGTTCGGCGACGCCATGCGGCGGCGCAACCGCACGCTCAAGCGGGCGTTGACCGATCCGAGCATATGCAGCGGCATCGGCAATGCCTATTCCGACGAGATCCTGCACCGCGCGCGGCTGTCGCCCGTCGCGCTCACGGGAAGCTTGGACGAGGGGCAGATCCAGCGCTTGTTCGCGGCGGCGCGGGCCGTGCTCAACGAGTGGACTGAGCGGCTCTGCGGAGAGGCGTGCGAGGGCTTTCCCGAGAAGGTCACCGCCTTTCGCGACGGCATGGCGGTCCACGGAAGGTATCGCCAGCCTTGCCCCGACTGCGGCGCTCCGGTGCAGCGTATCCGCTACGCGGCCAACGAGACCAATTACTGCGCCCGCTGCCAGACGGACGGCAAGCTGCTCAAGGACCGCGCCCTGTCGCGCCTGCTGCGCGACGACTGGCCGCGCTCCCTCGACGAGCTGTCCAACGCGTGAGGCCGCCTTGCGCGGCAGCGGGATAAGATGGGAACAGTGGCGGTTCCGCAACGGTTGAGCTTCGGCGCGCTCGTGGTCGAGCCGGCGATCGTGCTGGCACCGATGGCGGGCGTGACCGACACGGTGTTCCGCCGCGTGATCCGGGACCTGTCGGGCTGCGGCCTGATCATGACAGAGTTCACCAGCTCCCACGGCATCGTGGCGAACCATTCCAAGCCGAATGCCAAGCCCCGCCGCTCGCCCTTCAATTACCTGCACTTCGAACCGGACGAGCACCCGATCGTGGCCCAGCTGTTCGGCTCGGACCCCGCCGTGCTGGCCGATGCCGCCCGCGTGGTCGAGGACCTGGGCTTCGACGGGGTCGACATGAACTTCGGCTGTCCGGTCAAGAAGGTGGTCAAGTGCAACGGCGGGTCTGGCCTGCTGCGCGACCTGCCGCTCGTCGAGCACATTCTCAAGGCGGTCCGCTCCGCGGTCTCAATCCCGTTCACGTGCAAGTTCCGCACCGGCTGGGACGACGGCAGCATCGTGGTCAGGCAGATGGGCCGACTCGCCGAGGATTGCGGCCTGCAGGGCGTGTCCCTGCACGGCCGGACCCGCCAGCAGGGCTACTCCGGCGAAGCCGACTGGGACCGTATCGCCGAGCTTAAGCAGGCCGTCGGGATCCCGGTCGTCGGCAACGGCGACGTGTTCTCGCCCGAGGACTGCGTGCGGATGTTCCGGCACACCGGCTGCGACGGCGTGATGATCGGGAGGGCGGCCTCGACCAACCCGTGGATCTTCCGCCAGATCCAGCAGTACCTCCGAACCGGCTCGTATCAGTTGGCCAGCGAGCGGCAGCGCTACGAGCTGCTGATGCGATACTACCGCCTGCTGCTTGATGACGCCGACAAGATCTCCGGCAGTCCCCTGGGCAAGATGAAGCAGTTCGCGACGTACTTCACGCGCGGCATGCGCAACGGTGCCCAGCTGCGCAAGCAGGTGCACCGGGCGGCTTCGCCGGCCGAGGTCCTCGCCTGCGTGGACGCCGGCTTCGAAGAGCACCTCGGGCGGGCTGCCTGAAACCGGCGGACTCAGGCGGCCGGTCCGGAAGGCTCGACCCCTAGCTCGCGGAGCTTCTCCGCCACCGCGATACCGAGCGATACGGCGCCGCCAGCGGGCGCGGTCTCCTGCAGCTTGGCCAAGCCCCCGCGGTCCAGCGCAGCCGCCGCACGCAAGGTGATTCCGCTATCGTCGCAGGTCGCGTGCCCTCCTAGCGGCACGTCGCAGCCTCCTCCCAGCGCCCGCAGCAGCGACCGCTCGGCCGCCACTTCACACGCCGTGGGCAGGTCGTGGAGCGCCGCCAAGGCTTCCGAGACCCGCAGGTCGCCCGCCCGGATCTCGATCCCGAGCGCTCCCTGACCGATCGCCGGGACCATCTGGGTCGGCGCGAGGAGCTCATCAGCCTCGTCCAGCAGCCCGAGTCGCTCGAGCCCGGCCGCCGCCAAGACGATCGCGTCGTACTCCCCGCTGCGCAGCTTGCGGATGCGCGTGTCGACATTTCCGCGCACGCCGGCGATTTCCACTCCCGGCACCAAGGCGCGCAACTGCTCCGCGCGCCGCAGCGAGCCGGTGCCGACGCGGTCTCCGGGTCGCAACTCCGCGAGCCGGCGGCCGAGCATCGCGTCCCGGGGGTCGGCTCGGGCCGGCACGCAGCCCAGCGCCAATCGCTCGTCGATCTCGGTGGGCAGATCTTTCAGGCTGTGGACCGCAAGGTCGATCTCGCCAGCGATTAGGGCATCCTCGATTTCCTTGGTAAAAACGCCCTTGACGCCGCGCTGAGCGCCGAGCGCCGCCAGCGGGGCGTTGGCGTCTTGGTCGCCGGTTGTCTTGATGACTCGAATGCTGGCCGGGGTGCCGCGAGCGGCCAACTGCGCCGCCACCCAGCGCGCCTGGCACAGGGCCAGCGGCGATCCCCGCGTGCCGATGGTAAGGCTGCCCACGCCGACGCCTAGTCGAGCCCGAAAATGCGGCGGATATCTTCCACCGTGATCCGGGAGCGGGGGTCGGACGCGCTGCGCTTTGCCTCGCGGATCGGGTGGTGGGCCACCTTGTTGATGATGGACCGGGTCAGCTGCTCTACGACCGCGCGCTGTTCGGCGCTCAGGCCGCGCAACTTCGCCTGGTGACGCTCCAATTCGCCCTGGCGGATCGCTTCCAAGCGCTCGTTCAAGGACTCGATTGCCGGCCCGGCCCGGCTGGCCTTGATTCGCTGGAAGGTGCGCTCGACCTCGGCGTCAATGATCTTTTCCGCCAGCTCGGCCTCGCGGCGGCGGTTCTCCATGTTCGCCTCCGCGACCTGCTGCAGGTCGTCAATGTCGTAGACGAACACATTCTCGACCTCGTTGATCGCAGGGTCAATGTCGCGCGGAACGGCAATGTCGACCAAGAAAATGGGCCGGTTGCGCCGCGCGGCGATAACACCCTCGGCCGCGCGCCGAGACAGAATGAACTCGGGCGACCCGGTCGAAGAGATCACGATGTCAACGCTCTGGAGGGCTTCCAGCAGGCGTTCGAACGGCACCGTCTCCCCGGCGACCTCCGAAGCCAGCCGTTCGGCCCCGGCGGCCGTGCGATTGGTCACCCACAGCCGCGACGCCCCGGCGGCCTGCAAGTGGCGGGCCGCCGCCTCGGCCATTTCGCCCGCGCCGATCAGCAAGACGGCACGCCCGCCAAGGTCGCCGAAAATCTTGCGCGCCAATTCCACGGCAACGTGGCTGACCGACACGGCCATCTTGCCGATCTCGGTCTCGTTGCGCACGCGCCGCGCCACGCGGAAAGCGTGCGACACCAAGCGCTCCAGCGGCCCGCCCAGGGCTCCGGCCTCCTTGGCTCGCTGGTACGCCTCTCGCACCTGGCCCAAGATCTGTGGCTCTCCCACCACCATCGAGTCCAGGCTCGACGCAACGCGAAACACGTGGCGCACCGCCTGCCGCTCGGCTAGGTTGTACAGGGCGCCTTGCGGCGGCCCGGAACCGTTGGCCGAGCCGCTGAAGCGACGCAAGAACTCCCCGCGCAGGGCATCAGGCTCGCCGCTGGCTATGAATTCCACCCGGTTGCAGGTGGACAGGACCATGGCCTCGTCGATCAAGTCGCCGCGCGTCAGCTCTCGCGCCAGCTCGCCCGCGCCCTCTTCCGAGAGAGCGAGGCGCTCGCGCACCTCCACCGGCGCGGTCTTGTGGTTCATCCCGACAAGTTGGATATTCATCGGCCCATGAACGTGTGCGCGCCGCTGTTGACGATCCAAGTCAGCGCCGCGCAACAGAAGCCGGCGATGGCAAGATAGGCGCCCCGGCGCCCGCGCCAGCCGGCCGCCATCCGACCCAGGACAATCACGAAAGCGATCCCCCACGTCAGAAACGTCAGCGCGATCGTGGGGTCGACGATCCAGTTCGAATCCCACTTGGTGAACGCCCCGACCGACGCGGCGATGAGTCCGAGCGTGATGAGCACGAACGCAGCCGCCAGCGCCTTGTAGCCGATCTCGTCCAGCTTGCCGAGCGGGGGCAAGTGGCTGGAGAACGGCCTTTGGCGCTTGGCCTTCAGATCGCGTTCTCCGATGAGGTACATCAGTCCCGCCACGCAGGCCAAGAAGAGCGCGGAATAGCCCAGCAGGAACAACGCGGCATGCGCGGAGATCCACCACTGCAGCATCGGCCGCGAAACGGTCGGCGCCGCGCCGCCCAAGGCACCGGCGAGCGCCAGCACGAACACCGGGGGGAACGCAAATACCGCCAAGCTCGTGTACTTGAACCGCGCATAGGCGGCCAAGAATGCCGCAGCCATGAAGAACGATGCCATCGAGGACATCTGCTGCAGGGTCTGGACGGCGAAACGGCCCTGCGTCCAGCTCTCCAGCGCTAGCGAGCCGAAGTGTGCGCCGGTGGCAAGGACGAAGGCATAAACGGCCAGCCGCGACAATTGATGCCGCGGCTTCGCCACCGCATACAGCGCGTCGAGCAGGCCCACCGCATAAAGCGCCAAGGCCACCCTCTGCAGCGATGCACCGTCTGCGACCATGGTTGTGATTATAGAAAGCGCATCGGGTCGCTGGCCCCGTCAGCGCCCGCTTAAGGCCGTTTGAATTCCGCCCTGGCCCGCTCCCACGTCACTTCGAGCGCCTCCGGCAGCACTCGAGTCTCCGCGATCACTGTCGCGAAGTTCGAGTCCGCCGCCCAGCGCGGCAACGCATGCATGTGGATGTGATCGGCCACGCCGGCGCCGGCGGCGCGTCCGATGTTCATCCCGACATTGACCCCGTCAGGCCGGTAGAGCCTCTCCAAGACGCATTCGATGCGGCGCGTCAACTCGATCATTTCCGAAGCGGCCTCCTGCGAGGCGGCCGCCAGCTTCGAGACGTGCTGGTAGGGCACGACCATCATGTGGCCGCTGGTGTACGGATAGCGATTGAGAATGACGAAGTTGTGCTCGGCCCGATGCAGGATCAAGGACTGGCGATCGGGGACGCCCGCGTCCACGATGCGGCAGAAAGCGCAATCCTGCGGGGCACCGGCCCCGGATGCACCCGTGACGTATCGGTAGCGCCACGGGCTCCAAAGAAAGTCCATCGCGCGGCCGCCGCCTCGGGCGGGGCTGAGTCTATTCCGTCGGCGTGGAATCGCCGACGGCGTCGCGCAGCTGCTTGCTGGCCTTGAAGAACGGAATCGTTTTGGATGGAACCTCGACCACCTCTCCGGAACGCGGATTGCGTCCCTGGCGGGCCGGGCGCTGACGGGTGCGGAAGCTGCCGAAGCCTCTCAACTCAACCTTCTCTCCTTTTGTGAGCGAACTGACGATGCTATCCAAGACCGTATCTACGATCACATCTGCTTCTTGGCGGGTTGTGCTCGTGGAATTCACGACCTCGGAAACAAGTTCTGCTTTTGTCATGTGGTTTGGGTTCAACCTCCCTTTCCGGCTATTGTAACGCAAACGGCACGGAGGGCCATGGCCGCTCAGAGATAGCGCAGCCCGATGCGCCGCGTGCGCTCGTTGAGCTCGAGAATCTCGAACTGATGCTGCTGCCCGGGCTTGATCGCGCTGCGATCCCTCGGCAGCTGGGAACTGTGGCACAGGCCTTCCACGCCGGTCGCCAGTTCGACGAACGCTCCGAACTTCGCGATCCGTCGCACCGTGCCCGGCAAGATGTCGCCGACCGAGTTCTCGATCAGGAAGGCGTCCCATGCGTCCGGCTGCAACTGCTTGACGCCCAGCGAGAGCTTGCGGTTCTCCAGGTCCGCCTGAAGGATCACTGTGGAGATCTCCTGTCCTTTCTGCGCCACTTCCCTGGGCTGGGTCGGGCGCGAATCCCAAGACAGGTCCGAAACATGCACCAAGCCCTCGATTCCCGGCGCGATCTCGACGAACAGTCCGTAGTGTTCGATCTTGCGCACAACGCCCTTGACGACTTGGCCAACTTCCAGGCTGGCAGCGTGCGTGTCCCACGGGTCCGGCGTGAGACGCTTGGCACTCAGAGAGATGCGGCGCTGGTCCGGGTCGATCGCCAGCACGACCGCTTCTGTGTCGGCGTTAGGCGTGAACGTCTTGGTGGGATGCTTGGCACGGCGCGACCAGTCAATCTCCGAGAAATGGATCAGTCCCTCGACGCCCGCCTCAAGCTCGACGAAAGCGCCGTAGTCCTTCACGCTGGTGACCCGTCCGCGCACTCGCTGCCCGACAGCGAAACGCTCGCCGATCGTAAGCCACGGATCGGGCTGCATCGCCTTCAGGCTCAGGACGATCTTCTCCTTTGCTTCGTCGATGCGCATGACCCTGGCGGTGAGCTCCTGGCCCGTCTGGACGTGGTCCTCCGCCTTGCGGACCCGGCCATAGGAGAGGTCGGCGTACTTGATCATGCCCTCGATGCCCCCGAGGTCAACGAATACCCCGAACGAGGTAATGGTCGTGACCTCCCCCGAGGCGGGCTCGCCCACTGCGAGTTTGGCGAGCGTTTCGGTCCGCAGTTCCTGCTGTCGCGCCCTGAGCAGGCTGCTGCGGGAGACGACAACGTTTCCGCGTCGCCGGTCGCACTCGATGACCGCAACCTCGACCTCGCTGCCGACCCATGAGTCCATCTTGCGGACAGGCCGGATGTCGATCTGCGAGCCGGGCATGAAGGCTGGCACGCCGATGTCCACGCGCAGGCCTCCCTTGACGGGCCCTACGACCGAGCCCTTGATCGGCAGGTTGTGCGCGTGCGCGTTCTGGATCCGAGTCCACACTTCCAGCTCGCGGATGCGCTTGAACGAAAGGGCGGCATACTCGCCGGGGGCGCCCATGCGCTCGACCAAGACTTCGATCTCTTGGCCGGGCTCCACGGAGACCGTGCCGTCGGCCTGTTGGAACTCGACCAAAGGCACGCTGCCCTCCACCTTGGTCCCGAACGCGACGATTACGCCGGAGTCGCGCACGGCGACAACGGTTCCCTTGCAACGGGCGCCGGCGCGGACAACCGCCCCCGCGTCCGACGGGATGTCCGGCAGCATTTCTGGATCCTCGAACTCCGGGATGTCGTCGAGCAGGTCCTCCTCGGGGCCGGCCAGGTCAGGCAAGCCCGGGATGGCGTGCGGCCCGCTGGGCGATGGCGGGACTGCGGGAGCTGGTGGCGGCGCGGCCTCGGGAGCCGGCGCGGCGGCGGGGAGCTCAGCCTCGACCGCGAATTGCGCTGGTGCTGGATCGCCCGATTCCTGGGCGGAACGGGGCTCGTCCGACAGCGCCGGCGCCTCCGGAGGCTCCTGTGGCGCCGGCGAGGCGGAAGCCACCGGGTCGGCGGGCTCGTCCATGGTTTCCGACGCGCCGGCGCCCGGCGGATCCGCCGGGGCCGAAGCTACAGCGGACGGCTGTTCGCTAGCGGATGGGCTGGGGTCAGCTTCGGCGGCCGCCGGTTCCGGAGCCGCAACAGAATCCTCTTCCTCTGCGCTAGCGGCGTCGACTAGCTCCGGAGGCGGGAGATCCGGCGCGCGAGGCAGGTCGGTCGCATCGGTGACATTGGGACCGTTCTCATCGGCAAGCGGCTTCGTTTCTTCTGATTGCGCCTGCATGAATGCAACGGCCTCGCGAGATTGGCCCCTTCCAGCAGCAGCGCGGGCCGCGACCATGCCTACCCGAGCGCTCGCCGACCCCACAGCGAGCTGAGCACACGAGTTTCTGCACGGCAGTTACGCCTGCGGCGGCGTCCGCTGGCGAGCGCCGGAGTCCGTTCACTATAGCCGAGACAGGGGTAGATGTCAACGCTGGCGCGGATCGCGGCCGAGCGTGCGTGAGCGTGCGTCCGGCGCGGCGCGGCGGCGGCCTTCGACTATGCTGGAGGGGAGGCTGCGAACCCGAGAATGCCTGTGAGCGCCGAGCTGCTGAAGATCTTGTGCTGTCCGGTGACCAAAGTACCGGTGCGGGAGCTGGCCGAGCCGCAACTTGCCGCGCTGAACGAGGCCATCGCGGGCGGAACCGTCAAGCACGTTGACGGCACGCTGGTGGAGGGGCCGCTGGCGGAAGGCCTGGTGACGAGCGACGGGGTTACGGTGTACGCGGTCGACGAAGGCATCCCGGTGATGTTGCCGGGGCTGGGGATCGCCACGGCGCAGGTGCGGGGCTGGTAGGGGCGGGCGCCGCGGGGGCGCCCGCCGAGGGGTTCCGGGCGGCG
>VXMF01000011.1 GCA_009841225.1 Terriglobia bacterium
ACCATCGGCGAAATACTCCAGCCAGGCGCTGGAATCGACGACATTCATACCCGGTCTGCCGAGCGTTCGACCCTCGTGTCGAGTCCCTTCATAGAGCCTCTCAGCTCCCGGATCGGTCGCACGGGAATCAGCTCGATGCGGTCCCCATAGGCGATCGCCTGGATCTTTTGGCCCGGCACGAGGCAGAGCCGATCCCGGATCCGCTTTGGAATCACCACTTGGTACTTGGGGGAAATGGTCACAGTTACCACGGGATCTCCGTCGATGTGTTTAGTGTAATACGGAGATTGTATCGATCAGGAGGTTCCCATATTACGCCTTCTGGCTCATGGAGGCGGAACAGCACGAGCGAACACGCCAGAAGCGTAGTCCCACGCTCGGAACGCTTCGTACGAGGTCACGTTAAGAGCGTCCCGCTGGCAGGGCGCGCGGGCGAATTCCGCGCCGGTACTCAGCGACGTCGCATTGCCAAGCCCCGAGGCCCAATGGCCAGCGACGCCTGCCGGCCGCGCTCGAACGTTGCCCGCAATCTGCCTGAATTGCCTCGCCGAGCCCGAGCGTCTTGCAGGGCGACGATTCGCTTGTGCCGTCGATCCGGACGGCTCTCGAAAGACCAACGTATCTTGGGTGGCTGGCGCTTCCGCTCGCACCGTGGCAACGCCCATGCAAGAGAAAGCGGCTCCCGACCTCGAGGTCGGGAGCCGCGGTTGGTTCAGACCGCTTCGCGGGATGCTAGAAAGTGATTCGCAACCCGATCTGCATGATGCGGCGGCTGTTGGGCAGGGTGTTCGTCACCAAGCCGAAAGTACCGCTGCCGAGCGACGTGTTGGGGATGTTGAAGGCAGGCGTGTTGCTAAAGTCATACGCCTCCCAGCTGAAGCGGGCGCGCCACTTCTCGCCCCAGCGGAAGTTCTTGGCAAGCATGACGTCGAAGTTGATCCGCATGGGCCCGCGAATGCCGGGCAGCGTCCGCCCCGCGTCGCCGAGCGTGAACGCCGCCGGATTCTCGAATGCGGCCTCATTGAGCCAGTTGTGCCCGATCACGCCGTCCGCCGCTTGCTTTTGGGTCGAAGACTTGAAGGGGGCACCGGTGAGGTTGGGCCTCAGGGCGACGCCAGCGGCTAGATCTCCGCGCAAGTTGCCTCCGCCGTCTATGTTCACGCCCATGTAGCCGCCGCTGCGTATCATCCCTACGGTCGACACCTGCCAGCCGCCGGCCACCGCGTCAAGCACCTTGTTCCAGCTCCGCCCCCAGCGGCGGTTCCTGCCAAACGGCAGTTCGACGATCGGTGCCATGACAATGCGATGTGGGAGGCGGTTCACGGAGCTGGAACGCTCGTCGCTGAGGTCGTAGATGTTCTGCGGGTTGTCGTTGTCCCCGAAGGTGTCGCCGTCGCCGATGAAACGAATGTTGTCAATCCACTGAATGTGTGTGTAGGCAATGGTCCAGCCCAGTCCGTTCTGGTAGCGTTTCTCCGACTTGAAGGTGAGCGCGTAGTAGTTCGAAATCCCCCAGTTCGGCGACATCAGCTGGATCTGGTCTTGATTCCCCTGCCAAGCCACCCATGGCCGGAAGTCCTCGATGTTCGCTCCCGGCGCATTGGCCGCTGCGAGCTGTTCAGGGCGGATATGGTTGATGTTGAGGTTGTTGATCGCTTGGTGGCGGGCCAGAGCGCCCATAAACCCGAAGTCCCAGATCACGCCCTTCCAACGCGTCTGCAACGTCAAGTTGAAGTTCTGCGAATAGGGCAGGACGCGATCTTGGTCCCAGAACTGGATGGTTGAGGTAGGAAAGCGCGTGCCTATCGCGCCGAAACCTCCATTCAGCTCGGATTCGGGTATGTCGTCCAGAGCGCCGGCGGGGACGCCATCGCGCAGGTAGCTGCTCATGCCTCCGCGTATGCGGAAGATGTTGTCGAATCCGGCCCGGCCCGGCTGGATCGAGTTGCGGTCGTAGGGATTGCCGAAGAAGATCCCGAAGCCGCCGCGCAGCACCATCGAGCTGTCGTCCTTGAGCCGGTAGGCGAAGCCGAAGCGGGGCGCAAAGTTGTTCTTGTCCCACTGCCAGAGGTACTTGCCGGTGCCGTCACGATTCGGGAACAGCACTCGACCGATCGCGCCTTCGGGGATTCCGTTCTGGCCAGCCAGCGGATGCGGGCAGAACTGGCAGAAGCCGTTCATGCGCCCCCCCACCTCGTAAATCGGGGTCTCTGTCTCGTAGCGCAGGCCGATGTTCAGCGTCAGGCGCTGGGTAGCCCGCCAGTCGTCTTGGAAGTATCCCGACCAATACTTGATCCGCTTGCCGATGCCCGGAGCGACGCGAGTATCGAGGTTCCACACATGCCCCAGCATGAAGTCGGCAAAGGAAACGCCCGTGTTGTTGTTTCGGCCGCCAGACGCCCCCCACCTGCCGGTGAAGTGGCCCGTCGACCGCCAGTGCCCGGAGGGCTGGGGACGGCTGATCTCGTTGCCTTGGTAGGACGTGTACTTCCCGCCGAACTTGAAGGTGTGATTGCCCCTGATCTTGGTGAAGTTGGCTTCGTAGTCGAAGTTGGTGAAGACGGCGAACCGGTGGGCGTTGCCCAAGGCGCCGATCCACGACATCGGCACGCCGCGGCCGCCCCCGAAGTTAAAGCGCGGGAAGACCTCGCCGCCTTTTTCGAGGCCGGGAATGCCGAAATGGTCGGCGTAGTTTGTGTCGCAGCAATCTCCCGATTTCCTGTCTACCGAGACTCGATTGAACCCGATGATCGATGTGACGAAGAATGTCGGGTTGAAGGTGTAGGTATTGTTGAGGCCCCAGTTCTGGCGGCGGTTCAGGATTGCAATGCCCCCCGGGTCCGCGATCCCGTACCCTTGGGTATAGTCGGTCACGGTGTCATCCGGCTCGGTCAGGATCATGCGCAAGAATGTGCGCCACTTGTCCGAGTAGTTGTGATCCAATCGAAACGTGTGATAGTCGCGATTGCGCGACTGATCAGCGGCCTCGCGCCAGTTGCCTGCGAGGTTGTTTAGGTTGTTCGGCACACGGTTGGGGTCCGGTATGTAGCTGGCTGCCTTGACCGCGACCGGATCCAAGCGATCCATCGGGATAATGTTATCTGGGAATGGGGATGCTTCCCGGGGCCTGGTGAACGATCCGCTCTGGCGCGTCATGGGGTCATAGATTGGTACGAACACCGCCCGCCCGCCGGCGTTGCGAGTGGCTTGCGAGAAGTTCCCGGTTCGGAATTCCGGCAGGCCGACATTGCGCGTGCGGATCAAGCCGAGCTTCTGGCGATAGACGTCAATGTTATAGAAGAAGAACGTCTTGTTCTCGACAATCGGACCGCCGATCGCGATGCCACCGTTATTGCGCCGAAGCTTGGGCTTGGCGTCTTGGTTCCATCCCGCTGCGTCGAAGGCGTCGTTCCGAATGAAGTGGTAGATGCTGCCGTGCCAGTCGTTCGTGCCGCTGCGAGTGAGTGCCTGTACCACGCCCGCAGAACTGCGGCCGTATTCGGCACCCATCGAATTGACCTCCACCTTGAACTCTTGCATCGAGTCGACTGGCGGGGCCATCTCGATATTCTGTACGCCGAGGCCGCCTCGCGTGTTGTTCACGCCGTCAATGAAGGATCCCGTCGAGCGGGAGCGGCCCCCTCCGATGGAAACGTACCCGTTCGACTCGGACCGGGATGCGCCGGGCACTAAGTTCACGAGGTTAAAGATGTCGCGGTTCGGTAGCGGCAGCTCTTGAATCTGCTCCGTGGCAACCGTACCGCCAACCGAACCGGAGGTGGTTTGGATCTGAAGCTGTTCCGCGCTGACCTCGACGGTCTCGGTGACGGCGCCGATCTCGAGCGCGAACCCCTGGGTGATTTCTCCCGCAACGCTGAGGCGCAGCCCACGCACTTCAGCCGACCTGAAGCCTTCGGCCGAGGCCGAGATGTTGTACTCGCCCGGTGGCATGTTGGGCACGGCGTAGACGCCGTTGATGCCTGTCTCGGAGGCAGTCTCCACGCCGGTCTCGGCGTTGACGATTGAGATCTGCGCACCGGGAATCACCGCCCCGGTGGCATCGCTTACGGTCCCGTTGATCGTGCCAGCCGCACCTTGGCCCCAAGCAAGGGCCGGCAGCAGCACTGCCAGTGTCCACACTGCGAGCAGGCGGACCTTCAATCCTTGTTTAGCTCTCATTGTTCACTCCGGTTACTCAAACCTGCCTCGCGGGCCGAGGCATCGGCACCGCGCGACCTTTCCTGACTGGCCATCCGGCGATTCGACCGCTCGTGCCGCCGACCCGCATTGAACGGCCCGTTCACAACCCTCGGACGCGATTTTACGGAATCGCGCCACCTGGAGTCAAGCACTTTGCTGCGTAGCCCGACACTCAGCGATCTTCTTTCGTCTGACGCCCCTGGCGCGCAGCCAAGCCGAACTTGCCATCGCCGCGGCCAAGTCATCGCGAGACACTCTCACGCCTTCGCTTCGTGTCGATGCCCAGACGTTGAAGCTTTTGGTTGAGCGTGGAAAGGGCGACGCCGAGCGCCTTGGCCGTCTCGGTCTGGCTGTATCCGTGCCGCTCAAGCTCGTCCGCCAGAACTTGACGTTCGAAACGCTCCACAATTTCGGGCAAGCTCTCGCCCGGACGCCGAAAGTGGATGTCCTGCTCGGACGCCTGCGGCGCCGCAGTGCCTGCCGCTCCCCGGATCGAGTCAGGCAGCACGTCCGCGCCGAGTTCTTCCTGAGTTGCCAGCACTACCGCCCGCTCGACCACGTTGCGCAACTCCCTGACATTGCCCGGCCAACTGTGCGACATCAGGATCTGTTGTGCTTCGGGAGCGAACCGCAGCGTGGATCGTCGGTCAGGTCCGAGAAAATGATTGCTCTCTCGGCGGCAGAACTGCGTCAGGAATTCCTCGACCAGCACCGGGATGTCCTCGGTCCGCTCTCGCAGGGGCGGCAATTCGATTCCGATTACGTTCAGCCGGTAGTAGAGGTCCTCGCGGAAGCGGCCGGCAGCGACGGCGGCCTGCAGGTCCTCGTTGGACGCCGCGACGATCCGCACGTCCACCCGCCTGCGCTCGTTGGACCCGACGGGCACGATCTCTCGCTCTTGGATCACATGCAGCAGCTTGGCCTGAGTCTCGAGCGACAGGGCCCCGACTTCGTCAAGGAAGATCGTGCCGCCAGCCGCGGTTTCGAAGCAACCTTGCCGATCTCGCTCGGCACCGGGAAACGCGCCCTTGACGTGGCCAAACAACGAGGATTCAAGCATCTCGCCCGGAATCGTTCCGGAGTTCACTGTCAGGAAGTTCCCTTCGGCGCGGGCGGAGTTCTTGTGGATTGCGCGCGCCACCAGTTCCTTGCCGGTGCCACTCTCGCCCGTGACGAGCACCGTCGATGTCGTGCGGGCCACTTGGTGGATCATCACCAAGACGCTAGTAATCGCCTCCGACTTGCCGATCAGGTGGTTCACCGAGTCGGCTTGCCCAAGCTCGTCGCGCAAGCGGGCGTTCTCGGTCTCCAGCCGCTTTCGCGCGAGCTGCTGCTCGATCTCTAGCAGCAACTGGCGGTTGTTCCAAGGCTTCGTCAGAAAGTTGGCCGCACCTCGGCGCGTGGCTTCCACGGCTGCCTCGATCGAGCCGTACGCGGTCAGCATGAGCACTGGAGTGCCGGGTCTGACCGCAATGATGTCCGTCAGCACTTCGAGACCAGACCGGTCCGGCAACATCAGGTCCAGCAGCACAAGATCGCAGGGCTGGCGGGCGAACAGCTCCGTGCATTCCCTTGCCGTTCCAGCGGTCAAGGTGGCGTAACCGGCCGCTTCGATGACGGCCTGCAGGGATTCTACGATTGCCGGCTCGTCGTCAACGACGAGAATGCGCGCTGGATGCCTGACGTGAGGGGCGGTGGATTCTTCAGGCATGCACCGGTTGCTCGGCCAGCGGGAACTCCAGTGTAAAGGTCGTTCCCGCCCCGGGCGCGCTCTGGACGGAGATCGTGCCGGAGTGCTCTTGCACGATTCCATAGCTCACCGCCAGCCCCAGTCCGGTTCCGCGCCGGGAGTCCTTGGTGGTGAAGAACGGATCGAAGATTCGCCGTTGCAGTTCGGGCTCGATGCCCGTGCCCGTGTCGGAAACCAACACTTGTGCCCGCGCCTCGCTGGTCGCGTCGGCGGTCGTACGCGTCGTGACCCGCAGCGTTCCTCCATCGGGCATTGCGTCGCGAGCGTTGAGGAACAGGTTCAGCAGCACTTGCTGGAGCTTGCCCCGGTTGGCCCGAATGATCGCCGACGCGTCTAGGCGCAGCTCTAGCTGCACGCGGGCTTTTCGCAGCTGGGGCGAGATCAGTTCCAGCGTGTCGGAAATCGCGCGGTTCAGGTCGCAGGGGGTCATTTCCGCACCGGAGGTGCGCGAAAAGTCCAGCAGAGAATTGACGATCTCGCTGGCTCGGAACGTCTGCTCGGTCATTTTGCCGAGCAGCTTCGCCTCGTCGCTGCCCGTGCCGAACCGGTCTGACAGCATCTGGGAATAGGTCGAGATCACCGCGAGCGGCGTATTCACCTCGTGGGCCACTCCGGCTGCCAGCAGGCCGACCGAGGAGAGTCGATCCGCCTGTAGCACGGCCTCCTCAAGCTCCGCCCTCTCTGTGACGTCGTCGACGATCAGCAGCCTCCCGACCGGCTCGAAACCCTTGGTGACAAGCGGAGCGACGGCTAGGTTGATAACCCGGTCAGCGTTGTCGGCAGGATCCTGCGGGCGGAACTCCTCGGGGAGTTCGTGCGAGCGCAGCAAGAACTTGTGCACAGTGCCGGAACCGGACTCGTCCAGGCAGGAGTCGATCCGTTCGACGAGAGAGGCCGGAAGCATCTCGTCGACCCGACGGCCCACAGCGTTCTCCCGCGATATGTGTAGCGCGAGCTCGAGCTGGGTGTTCCAGCTCTGCACGCGGCCCTCCATATCCAGCACCACGATGCCGACCGAGAGGGACTCGACGATGTTCTCGTTGAAGTCCTTGAGGCGTTGGTACTGTGCCGCCCTCGCCTGGAGGGAGGCGTACAGGCGGGAGTTCTCTAGGGCGATTGCGAGCGGGCTGGCAACTGTCTCAGCCAGGGCCACATCTTCGCTGGTGAGTAGGTCGCCGCCCTCCGTGCGCCCCAAGCCGATCCATACAAGCAGCCTGTTGCGCAAGAGACAGGGCACGAAGTGCCACATGCCAAAGACATCTGACGAACTGTCCCGACCGTTGCTGGAGCGCTCCGCCACCGAGAAAGACCGGACTCGGCCGCCCTCTTCGGATTCGAGGGGCTCGATGCGGCGGGGGCTGTCCCAAGCGATTCCATCCAATCCGTGGCTCCAGAGCAGACCGAACTTCACGCCTGTGTCCTCCGCCGGATGGGTCGGCGCTAGGATAGCCGCGCGCTCAAGGCGCAGCGTCTGAACCAGCCGATTGCCGGCGGAGGCTACCATGCGGTTCAGGTCGGTCTCAGCGGCAAGCTCGGCCGCAAAGTCCGCTAGGGTGCGCCGCTCTTGGTAGCGCTCGCGGTATGCCCGGCGTTCCAGCGTGCGCGCCAGCCAGTCGCGCACTGGATAGTACGCAGCTGCCGCCAGTGACAGGGACAGCAGCCAGACTACCGGGCCGTAGTTGTCGAGCCACGACTCGGGCAGGGCCCCGCCGAACAGCACCGTTGCGCCTACGGCCAACAGCAGGCCGAGAGCAACCGAGGAGGCGATGGCCCGCCGCCAAACCAAGCTGAAGTCCAGCAGGCGATAGCGGAATAGCGCGACAGCGATTGCCAGCGGCAGCGCCGCCAGCGAGAGCACCGAGAACGCTTGGTTCGGGCCAGGCGCCGTTCCGGCCGCGAACGGCACCACGTAGAAGATTCCGAACGGCGCCATCGCGGCTGCTGCGCCCAAGCCCAGCCAGCGGCGCTGCAGCTGTTGCACCGGATCGGCGGTATCGCGGGTTCCCAGCCACACTACGCTTGCGGCCGCCAGCCCGTTCAAGACCAGCAGCACTAGCGGGGCCGTTTCGAAGAATTGGAACAGCGCCTCGTCTCCGATGCCGCCCGCGACCCAGCCTCCGGCGGCGGCATGGTGTGCCGCGCCGACCGCCACGGCAAGTCCGTACGAGCAAGCTGATAGTCGCCCATACTGCTTCTCCCCATCTGGGAACCGGAGGCAGAAGTCGAGCAGCAACGCCGGCATCCAGAGCAGGGCCCAAACATCGATCCAGTAGACGAGCCGGTCGATTCCCGCCAACTCCCCGGTGGAGCTGAGCGCGTAGACAGCGCACGAAACGAGGCAGAAGGCATAGAACAGGCCGGAAAGCCGGTGGCGCGGACTGCGTGTCCATACCAGCAGGCCGATCAGGGCGTAGCTCCATCCCAGCACCAACAAGAACCCGCCTAGCGCTCCGCGGCTGGCGCTTTCTCCGACTACGACCGACAGGCCAATGCGCTCACCGTCGCGATCGATGCGGTAGTCGGCAGCCGACCCGGCCTCGACGTCGCTCAAGATGCGGACCACATCCAACGCCTCGTGGACCGGTCTGCCCTCGATAGAAGCCAATATGTCGCCCGGCCGCACTCCCACCAGTGCGGCCGGGCTGTTTGGCGTGACGCGGACGGCCGACACTCCGGCCTCCGAGTCCGCCCACATGATCCCGTCCTCCGGCACCCCGAAGCGGCCGCGCTCCACCCAGTTCACGAGCGAGAGCGTGCCGAGCGTCACCGCGAGGATGACGCCGAGCGACAGCCGCCTCGACAATTCACGGGACCGAACCATGTGAATCTGCGGCGGATTTCGCACAACTGCGAAGCCCGCCTCGAATGTCCACACTATAGAGGATGCGACCTACGATTTCAAGCAGAACGCGGCAGTTAAGCCTTTTGCTGTGAATAAGTTGCGCTGCGGCGGACGGCCGCCGTATCCGGAAATTGGGATACGGATTTCGGGATTACGGATAGAGCGGTTCCGGAGCGCCTCTGCGTGCCGCCCCGGCGCAGTGAAACCGCTAACGCGTGAAGGCTAGGACTGCGAGGCGGCGAGCGCCTGGTCGAGATCCCAGATCAGGTCTTCGACATCCTCGATGCCAACCGACAGGCGCACCATGTCGGCCGTGATGCCCGCAGCGGCATGGTCCGCTTCGCTGAGTTGCTGGTGGGTCGTCGTGGCGGGATGAATTACCAAGCTCTTGGCATCGCCCACATTGGCGAGGTGCGAGAACAACTCTAGGGAGTTGATGAACTTCCGGCCGGCTTCGAGGCCACCCTTGATCCCGAACGTGAAGACCGCCCCCTGGCCCTTGGGCAGGTACTTCTGCGCCATCGGGTGGTAAGGGCTGGACGGGAGATCGGCGTGATTCACCCAAGTGACCAGGGGGTGCGCTTCGAGATGCTTCGCGAGCGCCAGGGAGTTGGCGCAATGCAGGTCCATGCGCAGGGCAAGGGTCTCCAAGCCCTGCAAGAACAGAAACGCGTTTTGCGGCGACAGGCACGGCCCGAGGTCGCGCAGGCCTTCGACCCGGCACTTGAGGATGAAGGCGAGAGGCCCGAAAGTTTCGGTGAAGACCATGCCGTGATAGCCGGGGCTTGGCTCAGCAAGCATGGGGAACTTGCCATTGGTCCAGTCGAACTTGCCCGAGTCGACAATGACACCGCCGATGGAGGTGCCGTGGCCGCCGATGAACTTGGTCGCGGAGTGGACGACGATATCCGCACCGAACTCGATGGGGCGGCACAGATACGGCGTGGCAAAGGTGTTGTCGATCATCAGCGGGATGCCCGCTTCGTGGGCGATCGCGGCGACACCCTCGATGTCGATCACGTTCATTCGCGGATTCGCCACGGTCTCGACATAGATCACCTTGGTTTTCTCGGTGATCGCGTTGCGGAAATTGTCGAGGTTGTCCGGGTCAACGAAGATCGTGTCGTATCCGAACCGACGGAAGGTCGTGTCGAACTGGGTATAGGTGCCGCCGTACAAGGTGGCGGAAGACACTATTTCGTCGCCGCTCTGGCACAGGCTCGAGATGGCCAGCAGTTGCGCGGCCTGCCCGCTGGCGGTTGCCAGAGCTCCGATGCCGCCCTCGAGCGACGCCATCCGCTCTTCGAACACCCCTGTGGTGGGGTTCATGATGCGGGTGTAGATGTTGCCAAACTCCTGCAACGCGAAGAGCGAGGCAGCGTGGGCGGTGTCGTTGAAGACGTACGAGGTGGTCTGGTAGATAGGCACTGCGCGGGCATTGGTGGCGGGGTCGGGCCGCTGGCCGGCGTGCAGTGAGCGAGTCTGGAAGCCGAATTCACGTTCGGGTTGGTCTGACATAGACTGCCTATCGTACAAATCCGCTTCCGCCGCATGCAAGCTTGCGGCGTGCGCGGCCCCGTTCCTCGCGCTGACGGGGCGAATCGGCCCTCAACTCGCTCCGCGCGGGCGGCGCGAGGGTACACTGGTACCGGCGCGGGATGACTACGAGGGCGTGACACGGTTGTTGAGCGCGGTGCTGCTGGGCGCGGCCGCCAACGCACTGGCGGCTGATTCGCCCAGCTCGGGGTTGGACCACTTTGAGAAGAGGATCCGCCCTTTGCTGGCGGAGCGTTGCTACCAGTGCCACAGCTCTCGCGCGGCGACAGTCTTCGGCGAGCTCCGTCTTGACAGTGCGGCGGCCCTCGAGATGGGCGGACGTTCGGGTCCCGTGGTGGTGCCGGGCAACCCCGAATCCAGCCGATTGATTCTGGCGGTGCGCCACGAATCGGGCCTGACTGCGATGCCGCCCGACGGCAAGCTATCGGCCGCCCAGATCGATGACCTGACTGAATGGGTTCGCGTCGGTGCTCCGTGGCCGCAGCGCGAGCTGGACGAAATGGCGGCGACCGCGCAGCACCCGGAAGGAACTGTCGAACATTGGGCTTGGCAGCCGCTGGGAGAGGCGAATCCGCCTTCGGTTCAGGACGTGCAATGGCCTAAGGGGGATATCGACAGATTTGTCTTGGCCAAGCAAGAAGAGAGCGGGCTGTCGCCGGTCGGGGCGGCGGACCGGCACACCCTGCTGCGGAGATTGGCGCTTGACCTTACAGGCCTTCCGCCATCGCCTGAACAGGTTCGGAGGCTTGAGACTCAACCGTGGCCAAGCTTCCTCGAAGCTGCGGTAGACGGTTACCTCGCCTCGCCCGCGTTCGGAGAGCGATGGGGTCGGCACTGGCTCGACCTGGCGGGCTACGCCGACACCCTGGGGCTCGGTCGGCGCATTCCCTCGCCGCATGCTTGGCGCTATCGCGATTATGTGATCGACGCGTTCAACAGCGACAAGCCGTACGACCGCTTTGTCAGGGAACAGGTTGCCGGCGACGTACTGGATTTCGAGAGCGATGCCCAGCGTCGCGAGCAGCTCGTGGCCACCGGGTTCTTGGCTATTGGGCCGTGGGCCTTGGTCGATCAAGACAAGCTGCAGTTGCAGATGGACATCGTCGACAACCAGCTCGACACGCTGGGGAGGGCTATTCTCGGCGTGACGGTGGGCTGTGCCCGTTGTCATGACCACAAGTTCGATCCGCTGCCGCAGCGCGACTACTACGCGTTGGCCGGTATCTTCCGCAGCACGCGTACGTTGGACGCCCGCATGTCGGGGGTCTTCAGCGATGTCCATCGTGTTCGCCTGCCCGAAACGGCGCGGGAGCTGCGTGAGCGGGCCGAAGCCTTGGAGCGCTGGCGGGAGGACTATGCCGCCGCCCTCTCCGAACAGCGAACAGCCGAGGCCTTGGTCGCCGAGTTGAAGGCCGCGGTCGAGGCCGTCGCGGGTGATGAGGACAGCGCTGACGATGCTGGCGAGCTGAAGAAGCGGCTGGCCGAAGCGCGCAGGGCCGCGAACACCTCCAAGACGGAAGCGCTACGGATCCTCCACTA
This sequence comes from Terriglobia bacterium, assembly GCA_009841225.1. Taxonomy (GTDB): domain Bacteria; phylum Acidobacteriota; class Terriglobia; order Bryobacterales; family UBA6623; genus VXMF01. Next base: position 11,889 of record VXMF01000011.1, read on the forward strand.
CGCCAAGCCGGCACCGCCGACGGCCCTGGCCTTGGCCGACGAGCCCGAGCCTCAGAACGCCCACATCTGCCTAGGCGGGAATCCCCACAACCTTGGCGCGGAAGTTCCCCGCGGCTTCCTCAGTCTGGTTCCGCTGCCGGCGACGCCGAAGATTGCCAACCGCCGTCTAATCGGTATCGGCTTCCAGAAGAGCAGCGGTCGGCTTGAGCTGGCCCGGTGGCTGACGGATTCCGCCAACCCTCTCACGGCGCGGGTCATTGCCAACCGCGTTTGGCACCACCTATTTGGCAGGGGGATCGTCGGCAGCGTCGACAACTTCGGCCTGCTCGGCGAACGTCCAAGCCATCCGGAACTGTTGGACTATCTGGCCTTGCGGTTGCAACGACTGGATTGGTCGGTCAAGGCGCTGATCCGGGAGATCGTGCTCTCACGCACCTACGGCTTAGCAGCTGACCACGACCAGCGGGCCGCTGCCAAGGATCCCGAGAACTTGCTGCTGTGGCGGTCCAACGTGCGGCGTCTAGAGGCGGAGACGATTCGTGACGCCGTGCTCGCGGTGAGCGGTTCGCTCGACTACCGCAGCGGCGGCCCCAGCCTGCCGCTGGGATCTCGCGGGAGCCTTTCCATGGGCCAGCCGCCAGCCCTTGCGGGCACTATGGAGCTGTCGGACTCGATTCGATTCAGGCGAACCGTGTATCTGCCCACGCTCAGGAAGTCGCAGCTCAGCGAGGTCGATCTGTTGAACCTGTTCGACTTCCCAGACCCCAACACGTTGAAGGGCAGCCGCGACGTGACAACGGTGCCGACACAGGCGCTGTATCTGATGAACTCGCCGTTCTTGATCAAGCAGTCCAAGGCTGCGGCCCGGGCGCTGCTCTCGCAGAACGCGGCCAGCGAGGAGGAGCGTGTCCGCGAATTCGTGCTGCGCGCCCTTGGCAGGCCGGCTTCGAGCGAAGATATCGCCCACGCGGTGAGGTTTCTGCGCGATACTGAAGCGGACCTCGGTCGCGACGAAGCGTGGGCGCGGTACTGCCATGCGGTATTCGCGTCGAACGAATTCTTGTTCCGAGGGTAGCCTCTGAAGGTGCTAGAGATGGACCGACGCGAATGGCTCAAGTCGTGGGGATGCGGATTCGGCGCGCTTGCGTTGCAAGCCATGCTCGCGGAGCAAGCGAGCGCCAAGACCGACCCACTGGCCCCGAAGCCGCCCCACCACCAGCCGCGCGCAAAACGCGTGATCTTCCTCTGGATGCAGGGCGGGCCTTCCCAGATTGACCTGTTCGACTACAAGCCGCAGCTGGCCAAGCTCGATGGCGAGGCACTGCCTTACTCGATGCCGTCCAACCGGGCGATGCCCGGCGTCGCCTACTCAAAATTGATGGGCCCGATCGCTGAGTTCGCACCGGCAGGGCAGTCTGGCATGCAGGTTTCAGACTTGCTGCCGCACCTCAGCCAGCACGTGGACGATATCTGCTTGCTGAAGGCCATGGAGGCTGACAGCGAAGCGCACGCGCCGGCCGTGCGGCAATTGCACACAGGCGCGACGCAGCTCGTGCGGCCTTCTATTGGCTCGTGGGTGGCGTACGGGCTGGGTACCGAGAACCGCAACCTCCCAGGCTTCATCACGATCGCTCCGAACATCGGGGGCGATGGCGGCAGCGTCCAACTGTATGGGAACGCCTTCTTGCCAGCCGTGTATCAGGGGACCGCTCTGGGGAACTCGTCGACCGGTGCCAGTGGCGCAACCATCGGCTATCTGGACGATCCGTCGCTGGGGGAGGCGAGCAAGCGGCGTCAATTGGACCTGATCCAGGACATGAACCGCGCGCACCTGGAGCGGCACAATGCGGACCAGCGGCTGGAGGGTGCTATCGAATCCTTCGAACTAGCCTTCCGCATGCAGGCGGAGGTGCCCGCGCTGCTGGACCTCGCCGGCGAGTCGCAGGCTACGCGGGAACTTTACGGAATCGGGGCCAAGCCTACCGACGATTTCGGCCGGCAGTGCTTGCTGGCGCGGCGGTTCGCCGAGGCCGGCGTGCGGTTCATCCAGATCACCTCGAACGGGTGGGACAGTCATGCAAACATCCGGAGCGCCCACCCCGACAAGTGCCTCTCGGTTGACCGGCCCATTGCGGCCCTGATTCAGGACCTCAAGCAGCGAGGGCTCTTCGAAGACACCTTGCTCGTGTGGTCAGGCGAGTTTGGGCGCACGCCGCACTACCAAGACCTCCAGGACGGTGCCGGCAACCCTGACACGTACGGCCGAGGGCACAACCCGTATGGTTTCTGCGCTTGGCTTGCTGGCGGCGGAGTCCGTGGGGGAATGACTTTCGGCGAGCTTGACGACTTCGGATTTCGAGCGGTTTCCGACAAGGTTCACATACACGACCTGCATGCGACGATCCTGCATCTGCTCGGCCTCGACCACGAGCGCCTCACGTATCCGTACAGCGGCCGCGAGTTCCGCTTGACGGACGTCTACGGGCGCATCGTCAACGAAATCCTCGCCTGATAGCGCCGGCTCCCGATCATCGGAGCACTTGCGCCTCTTGTCCGCCTCCCAGCACTCGGTAGGACTCTGTCGCGAGGAACCTCGGGACGAGCGGTGACGAGATCTCTGCGGATCCGGCCTCCGCGCGCTTCGTTCGCCGTGGAGGGGGGGGAGAGATGGGTTGCCGGGCGGACTTTCTCACCGCGACTAGGGTTGTGTATGATGTATATACACACATACAGCTGGACTGGTTGCGCCCCTTCCTGGGGCACGAGCAGCGCCAGCAGGCAGTGCGCGAACTGCGGGTGGCCGGATTGAGCGACTCAGGAGCAGGCCGATGAGGTCGAAACGAATGCAGCTGTTGATCCCCGAAGCGATGGAGACTCGCCTCCGAAGGGCCGCCGAACGAGACCGGGTCCCCAGGGGCGCATGGGTGCGCCAAGCGATCGAGGAACGGCTTGAAAGGGTGATCGGGCCGGTCCCCGAGGATCCGTTGGCGGAACTGCGCAGGCTGAACGGTCCTACGTCCGACATCTGCACGATGATCGGCGAGATCGAGGCCGGCCGCTCGTGAGGGTCTTCGTCGACTCGAACATTCCGATGTACGTCGCCGGGGCGGACCACCCGAACCGGGCTCCAGCCACGCGCTTTCTGGAGACCGCGGGTGGCGCCGGGTACGAACTGTGCACCAGCGCGGAGGTTTTGCAGGAAATCCTCTATCGGTACACGGCGCTGGGCAGGGCCGACCTAGCCGATCGGGTGTATGACCTTTTCGTTGGGCTTGTGTCCAGGGTATTCAGCGTGACACTGGCCGATACGGACCTGGCGAAGCGGATTCTGCTGTCCACGCCGGGACTGTCCGCCCGCGACGCCGTCCATGCGGCGGTGATGCTGAATCGCGACGTGAACTGGCTCGCGACGTTCGACCAGGGGTTCGACCGGGTGGAGGGGATCAATCGCGTCGAACTAGTGTAGGGGTGCTCAATCGCCCTCGCGGGGGCAAGGATACCGACTCGCGCGTGCCGCCGCCATCTCGCACATAAGCTATGCCTCGCGCAATCCTCCGTCCTCATCGACTGTCACACGTCGCACCGGCCTCAATGGGATCGTGAGGTGATAGCGAGCGTGACGACGTTCGCCGGTTCGCCGCAGCGCACCTTTAGCGACCATGTCGGAAAGGTCTCTCGTCGTCGTCGCCGGTGGGGCTCCAGTGATGGTCATGTAGTTTCTGGCGCTGAGTCCGCCGGCGAACCCTTCCGGTCCTTCCCGCAACATCCGTAACAGCGCTTTCTCCTGTCGGTCGTTGAGCCTGTCGCGTAGTCGGTCGAGCAGCTTTGTCTTGTCGACAACGAATTCAACACGGGCTAGCGTGCGACGCTGGGCTTCGATCGTGATCCCGGCAAACCACGCGATCCAAGAAGTTACGGCGTTGTCCGTACTGGCCCCTTGCAAGGCCGTGTAGTAAGCCTTGCGCCGCAGCAGCATCGTTGCGGCCAGGGCTGTCAGCGTCGGTTGTCCTACACATTGCGATAGAGCTTTCTCGCAAATCGCCCGGCCGATCCGGCCGTTGCCGTCCTCGAAAGGATGAATGGACTCGAAGTACAGGTGCGCGATCGCAGCCCGAGTCAATCCGGTGAGTGAATCGGCTCCATTGGGAGCAGTCCGGTTGAACCAAGCGATGAACCTCTTCATCTGTTCGGGCACCTCTGCAGAGGGCGGCGCCTCGAAGTGCACCTTCGGAAGATGAATCGGGCCCGAAACGATCTGCATGGCTTCACTGCTCGTTCGATAGCGGCCGATATCGCTCAGGCCCGGCCTGCCGCCAAGCAGGACCCCGTGCCAGCGCAAGAGCATCTCGTGCGAAAGAGGTTGTGCGAACGAGCGATACAGATCCACCATCATCTCGGCGATACCCTGCTCCGCAGGCGTCGCCCGCCGCTCGTCGGTTGCCAACCCGAGCTGTTTCCGGATCGAGGACCGAACGCTTGCCCGGTCCAAGGTCTCCCCCTCGATCTCGGATGTGGTTAGGGCTTCGGAGCTGATTGCCTCGATTGTGAGCAGTTCACGGTCAGCCTCGTCCAAGTGCGTGAGCATGCCCTGAAGCACGCCGCTGCCGACGAGAAATGCCTCCTCCGCCTTCTTGAAACGATCCTGATCCCAGGAAAACCTAGGCCAGTCCGGCCGTTGCCAGTTCCAAGTCATGAGCGAAAGAAATACACCCTATCGATCACAATATATCAATATTTGATTAATAGAGGCTGGGCTATCGATCAAGAGGCTGTTGCAGCTTTGCACGCTTGACGAATCAGGGGCTCGCGGCGCAGATGCTCTCGAGAAACTGTCGAGGCCGGGCGCCAGACAGGCAAGATTCGGCTCCAATCCGCGATGTCTCGTGCGGCGTAGCCAGCTGCAGAATCGGACTCGCCAGTCCGCGGCCACACTCTGACCTCGATCCCCCGTGCTCGCCAAGCTGGCAGTTGAGGCGATCTGTCCGTCATCAGCAGCGGACACCGTCGAATAGAAGGACCGAATCCGTCCCGGCGAATCAACTCCCGAGGCTGGGAGCGTTCTTCACATGCTGAAGTTCTTGGAATGCGCGGGGAGAATGCGTGCGGACGCGACAGGAACCGGACGCGCCGATCTCGGAGACCTTCAAGGACTCGATCGCGGCCATGCTGGCGACGGGAGCTTCGTGCTGGGACCGCGGGATGAGCACGACCCCACAAGAGGAGGACTGGGAGGGAGGGCTACCGCCAGGCCGGCCATTCGAGGAGGCGACGCTCCGACCAGTACAGGTCGTGGTAGGGAACATCCTCTGCGGGAATCGCTGGGTTGCGGATCGTTTCGGCAATTCGTCTGGCAATGGCTGTGGCGTCCGCCTCGTTCGCGACACGAAGGTCGAGCCATAGCTCTTGGTTCGCGTCGTCCACGCGGTTCACCCAAACCGGCGGGTCGCCCTCTCGCAGGCAGTTCGCAAGGGCGCGCGCCGGCACGTCCGTTCCCTTGGGAATCGACACGATTGCGGTGCAGACATCCGGGCCCGGACGGACCTCCAAAGCTTGCGAGAGGATTCCGGCGAGGGCCCGGCAGCGGCGATCTTCGCCGCGTGGGTCTCTCCCGTACCAGGTTTCCGTCGCGACCATGCAACCGACAATGCCCTCCTTGCCGACCTTCATCGCCCGACCGATGCCGTAGTTCTGGAGGTAGCACGCACGGACCAAGTCGAGCTTCCCGCAAATCATCCCGGAGGTCGGTGCCCCCATCTGCTTGTGAGCACTGGTTATCGCTAGGTCCGCACCCGCCTTGACAAACGGACGCACGTCCGATCCGGCGGCGGTGTCGACCACAACCGGAATGTTCTTCGAACCCGCGATCTCGACGCATTCTTCCAGCGACAGGAACGAGCCTGCCGGGTTCACGTCGCCGGAATCGACGTAGAACACCGCGGCCACCCTTTCGTCCAAGGCCCCTTTCAGGTGATACCCGTCGCAATGGCTCGCCGTTCCGATCCGAACGACGTTCGCGCCGCTGATGCGAATCATCTGAGAGACCGGTGCCCCGAAGTTCACGTCGTGGGCCGCCGGAAGGACGACCTGATCCGGCATGCCGCTGGTATCCGGAAGTCGTCCGATCGCACTGAGGTCGGATCCAGTCATGGCAGCGGCGGCGGAAATCGCAAGCGCCGCCGAACACGAGGACGTGACGCAGCCCGCCTCGGCGCCGGTGTGCCTGCTGATCACGCGGCAGGCTGCCGCCTGCAGTTCGTCGATTTCGACGCTGACCTGCATGATGCAGTCAACGGCCGAGCGGACATTTTCCGAAACGGTGTTTGCGCCGAGGATCGTGGGCACTCCCATGGCGTTGAGCACGCGCTTGACACCCAAGCGCCGGCAGAGATCGGCTCCATCGTTCATGTCGTCGGGTCCAGTCTGCGGAAATGGCTCCGGTCGACCAGACTACGTGAGGTCGGCGGCAGTTGTCAGGTCGTTGCCAATGATCGAGGGACACCAGTACCGTTCGATGTGCTCGATAACGAGCTCAGTACCGCGCTCGTGACTCACGTACGGCGGATCCCGCGGATCGTACATCGAGTCCGTGAGGTCCCGCGCAAGAACGACGTTATTGCCCAGCCGGACCTGCTGGCGAATCCCGAAGGGACGGCCCAGGACGCAGAGATTCGTGTGGACGCCCATCAGCACCACGTTTGCGATCCCATGCTGGGCGAAGTAGTTGAAAATCTCTTGGCCGTCGTCGCTGATGCCGTCTTCGTCTGCCATGGCGAGGTCGGGGTGCTGACGGTGCCAAGCGCGCTTGCGCTCGCCAGGGGATTCGTCGTCGCAGGGGTGTTCGTCATGGATCGGAAAAGCGCCTTCCGACTCCGGGTCGAGGTGGCACCACTTGGCAATCGGGACCGGTGGTTCGGCGTGCGGCGCAGCCTGCATGCGCTCGCGCTGGGGAGTTCCGGCATAGAAGTCCATCGTTCCGCTGGGGGCGTGGACGATCGCCACGCCGAGTTCGCGGGCATTTCGCACGACGCGATTCATTTCCGGGATCATGGCTTCGAGCCGAGATACTGAGTTCCTGCAGTAATGGTCGTCCCACATGTCGCAGATGACGACCGCGGATTCGGCCGCCTTCCAGAGCACCGGCTTCTCGAGTGACTCGACCACGCCCTCGCGCTCAACCCGAGAGCGGGCGTTGAGGCGTAGCGTTGCACCCCGCTCGGACGGCCTGCGCGCGAGTCTCTGGGCCGCGGCGATCACCGCAACGCCGCCCGCACCTGCCAAGAGAGCTTGTCGACGTGTCATGTCCGTCCTCCAGTCGCGGCCCCATTCTATCGCCGCATCCCGGGCGCCGGTGGCTCGGGCCGTGTTCGGAGTTCGCTGATCTTCCGGCCGGAACAGATTCGAGCGGCTGTCTCGTCCCTTTCCGGCTGGTGCGTTCCATTGCAATCTGCGCCTCTAGCGGGACCGAGCCCAATCAGGCGCACTCACTCGGCGGCCAGTGACGCGCACACGATCTCTTCGTCGTTCCGCGCAAAGACGCTCCTGCCGGCGTAGGCCGGATGGGACCAGTGCACAGCCCCGAGTTCCCGGCGGGCACCTGGCGTCGATGTCGGCCGGATCAGAACCGCCCTGCTGATCTCGGAGTAGCCGGACGGAGTCATGCGAGCGATGATCAGCTCGCCGCGGTCGTTATTGATGAAATACCGGTCGTCGTTGCGGACCATGAACGCCGACGCGTTGCGAGCCTTCTCGCGCGTCACGGCCTGGGTCTCCCAGACACGCTCGCCGGTGGAGAGGCGCAGGCATCGCAGCTGTCCGTAGCTGCAGATGCCGTAGATGTAGTCGCCTTCAATCACCGGTGAGTTCATCAAGGCGTGCAGGCCGTCCGTTTCGACACCACTGTTGCTGCCACCCTGCCATAGCAGCTCTGCATCCGCCCCTGCTAATTGGAAGAGGCGGGAACCGTTGAAGAACGCGGAAACGAGCAAATGCGGCCTGCGCCAAACGGGAGTCGCAATCGGTGTCTCCATTCGGGTGCGGAACGGCTTTTCCCAGATCACCGTGCCTCTCGCAGGCTCGATCGCGGCAAGGCCTCCCGCGTGCCAGACGATCAGCAGCGGCCGGCCTTCCTGATGCAACAGGATCGGTTGCGAGTAGCCCGGACCGGAATGCTCGGACGAGAGTGCCCGCCAGACCTCCTTGCCCGAATACTTGTCGAGCGCCACGACCTTGGCGCCGGGCCGCCCGTACGCGACGGCGATCAGCAGATCCCCGTGCACAAGCGGCGCGGACGCCATTCCCCACGGCGGCAGCTCGGTACCGAAGTCCCGCGGAAAGCTCCGTTCCCACAGCACGGAGCCGTCGAGCACCCGCACGCAGACAAGGCGCCCGGTCGCGCCCAACGCATATACGCGGTTGCCGTCGACAGTGGGCGTCGCTCGCGGCCCTGCGGCGTATTGGATACCTGCGTAGTTGACCGGCCAGCGGCGTGACCAAAGCGGCATCCCGGTCAATTGGTCGAGCGCGACCAAGCCCTCGTGGCCTTCCAAGCCGCCGCTCGGACGATAGTCCGTCACGAAGACGCGCCTGCCGGACACCGCAGGCCCCGCATAGCCGGAACCCACAGGGGTTCTCCACGTCACGGCGAGCCTCTCGCCGGAAAACCGATCCACGATGCCGGTTTCGTTCCACACGCCGCGCCGTCCCGCTCCCCGCCACTCGGGCCAGTCATCGGGCAGGAGCAGTCCGGGAACTGAGAGCCATCCCGCGACGAGCGCGGTGCGGGCGACGATGCTTCGAAGTCTCACCGGGGCTAGGACTGGCGTCTCCAGGCCGTTCGAGAGGATCCGCGACGGCCGTTGGCAGCCGATGTCAATGGAGGATTCCGTCCCACTGCGACTCGCCTTGCCTCCCGTAGTCCAGGGGGAGCTCGCGCCAGTCCTGACGTGTCCGGCCGTTCCGGTCCCACGCCAGCAGGCCGTCCTTGAACGTCATCTCGCAGACGAGCCTCTCGGTTCCACTGTGACGAGCGCCAAAGCTGTCGACGAAGCCGAAAGCCCCGGATTCTAGCCGCAGTACCGCGATGTCCGCAATCGCGCCTGGTGTAAGGTGGCCGAGTTCCTCGCGCTTGATCTGACGGGCCGGAATCCAAGTCGACTGCCGGACGACCTCGTCTAGGGACTGTCCCAGCGCCAGGAACTTGCTCATCGTGGTCAGTTGGTCCTGCATGCCAGCGTTCATCGAGCCGATATGCAGATCCGTTGAAATCGAGTCGGGCGGGAATCCCGCTTCCATGCACGTGGAGGCGACGCTCCACTTGAAGCTGCCACCCCCGTGGCCTACGTCGAAGTACACGCCCCGCTCTCGTCCCGCGAAGAGCCCGGGATTCGGCGTTCCGTCGGGGAGCAGCTCCCTGCGGTTCCCCGAGAAGCAGTGCGTGTAGATGTCGCCGGGTCGCAGCTTTTCGGTCAGGAGGGTCTCAATGGGCCGCTCGGCCAGGTTCGACCCAAAATCCACCATTACCGGAATCCCTGCGGCGCTGCCAGCACGGACGGCCTCCTCGTACGGGTCCCACTCCGGTCCGGCATAGTGTGCCGTCTTCACGCCGACAATAATGTCGCGGTGATCCTTCGCTAGGTCGGCGGTCGGGCCTGCCTGCATGTCGCTCAAGTCCTGCTCGAAGTCCCCGCCCCTCATTCCGTGGCCGACGATGTTGGCCAATGCAAGCACACGCGTACGGGCACGGCTAATCACCGTGTTCCGAAAGGCCTCGAAGTTCCTCCATCCCGCGCAACCGGCATCGACGACGGTCGTGACAGCGGAGCGAAACGTGTAGCCGTCCGGGTAGACGCTGTTATCGCCCGCGTACGAGCGGACCTCGTTCGTGCCCGCGAAGACGTGCACGTGCAGGTCAACTAGGCCGGGTGTGACGTAGAGTCCCCGGCAATCCACGGCCTTGAACGCCCTGCCGGCGTCAATCGCATCCTCGACGGAGACTACTTTGCCGCCTCTCACCGCGATGTCGCGGAGCGCGCTCAACCCGTTCTTCGGGTCGATCACGTGACCGCCCCGCAAGAGCAGGTCGAACTCGGGCTCGCCTGCGGACCGACCTGAGCACCCGAGTGAAATCGCCGCAGCTCCAGCCAGCAACTCACGGCGTGAATACCTGCGGTGCGACTTGATCATGTGGTTCCATCCATTGCAATGATCCAATTCGAGTCGGCGAATGGGTCGCTGGCTGGCCTCTCGATCCTCGGTGCGGATACAAATGCGAAGGACGACTTCGGGCGGGTCCGGCACAGTTTGGGCCGATGGGCCATGGCACGCTCCAGCACCGAGGACCTTCCCGTGAACCTCCTTTGATGTCGAAGCTGGGCCTCAAATGGACAAGATTCGGCTCGAAACTGCGATGTCTCGAATCGGCCTCGCTAGTCTGCGGCCACGCTCCGATTTAGGTCCATCCCGTGATCGTCGAGTCGGTAGTGCGCCGCCAGCAGATCCCGTCCGAAGTCCCCCTTGAACTCCCGCCAGACTGTGTGGCTGTGGTTGTTGCCGTTCTGCACGTTGTCGTACTCAATCAGGAATTCCGGGGACTGGATGCGGTAGTAGTCCCCGCCTCCGGGCTCGATCGAGCCGGCCCACGCGAAGAACAGCTGTTCCTTTGGCGTTCCCCGTACTCTCTTCATCCGTGCTTCGGCCTGCTCCGCGGGCAGCGAGACCGCGTACTGATCGGCTGTGGCCAGCAACATTTCGTACTGTTCCTGGCTAAGCTCGGACGCCGCCAAGCCCTGCGGTTCGTTCTCCAGCTCGGCCCGGCTGTCGGCGGTCGTCAGGATGTCTCTATAGGCCTTCTCCGCCACCAAGGCCTTCTTCTTCAGCGAGTCGCCCAAGGACATCATGAGCTCGCGCGCGGTGTCCTCGCGTGCTCCCAGCGGGCGGACTCCCTTGCGCGGACCGTCGAGGACCATGTGCGGGTTCGCGCCAAGGAACTCCGGAGCGGTCGACACCAGCTTGCCGTCCTGCATCAGAAAGTGCAGCGACACATGGTGGCCCTCCATACGCCACGCCCACCTGCCGTTCATCGAGGGCTTGCCGAAGATGCTCACGTGGTAGACATCCACGTCGCGGCGGCCGGTGTTGTCATTCTCTTGGATCCGCAGGACTTCTTCCAGGCTCATGATCGTCTTGACAGACACGAACCCCGCCCGTGACAGCGACGCCGCCAGCAGCGCGTCGGCCAGCGACCGCTGCTCTGGGCTCATGTCCCGATAGGTCAGGCCGTTGCGCCCGTAGCCACGCTGGGTGGTGAAGCTGTTGTCCGGAACATAGTGCCAGCGCTCGTAATCGGGATTGTCCAGTTTGAACTGGGCGGTCGTGACTTGGTTGCTGTTCAGCGAGGCGAGCCACGCGTTGGCGGAGGACACCATCAGATCTTCGGTGGTTGCGTGATAGGCGATAGCGGCCAGCCCTACGCCAAGCGTCAGAGCGGCGGCACGGAAGAAAACGGTACGGCGCATGAGATGTCTCCTTAGGGGAAGTTGCAGTCAAGGTTGCCTGCAACCGCCCGGCACATTATAGCGACGATGAGCCCCGGAATAGACAACTGCTGTTCGCGGGGTTCCATCGCGCGCCGACACGGCCCCTGCTGCGATGTGGCCCGGTCTCGGCCGTTGCCGCACCGCTCGTTGGGATCAGGGCCCTCGGATTGACACTCGCGCTCCAGTCCCTTCAAAATAGAGTCAGAGTCGGTTGATTGGCAGCGGGCTAGGACCCTCCTCGCGGCTCGACCGTTTGTGATCCCCTTATCACCGCTTTCTTGAGTTTTCGTCCATGATCCAGGTTGAAGGCGTCACCAAGCGCTACGGACCCAAGACCGCAGTCTCGAACATCAGTTTTGAAGTCGAGCGCGGTGAGATCGTCGGCTTCCTAGGCCCGAACGGGGCCGGAAAGACGACGACCATGCGCATCCTGACGGGGTTCCTCCCGCCGACGCAAGGAACTGCGAGCGTCGCGGGCTTCGATGTCGGCAAGAGCCCGATCGAAGTGAAGCGGCGCATCGGGTACCTGCCCGAGGCACCGCCGCTGTACCCCGAGATGGAGGTTGGTGACTATCTGCGTTTCGTGGCGGCCATCAAGCGCATCCCCAAAAAGGAGATTCCCCGGCGTGTCGACGCGGTCTTGGAGCGGACCGCCACAGGCGCTGTCCGCGACCTGCTGGTGGGCAAGCTGTCCAAGGGCTATCGGCAGAGGGTTGGCCTGGCGCAGGCGCTGATCCACGGTCCGGAGGTCTTGGTGCTCGACGAGCCGACATCCGGCTTGGACCCCAAGCAGATCATCGAGGTCCGGGGCCTGATTCGATCGCTCGCGGGCGAGCACACGATCCTGCTCAGCACCCACATCCTGCCGGAAGTCGCCGGCACCTGTGGGCGAGTGATCATCATCAACGAAGGGCGGATCGAGGCCAGCGATACTCCCGAGAACCTTACAGCGCAACTGCAGGGCGCCAATTCCCTGTTGCTCGACATTGACGGCCCTGCCGAAGAGGTCCGGGAACGGCTCGAACTCGACCTGGCCGTGCGCAAGGTGGTCGAGCACGAGGCCCGCAACGGACGTACGGTCTGGCGCGTCGAGGCCGACAAGGACGACAACCTCACGCGGCGGCTGGCGGAAGCGGTGGTCACGTCTGGCTGGGGCCTGTACGGAATGCGGTCGCTCGGGCTGAGCTTGGAGGACATCTTCCTCAAGCTGACCAGCGACGAGTCGGCTGCCGTGCAAGCCGAGGAAGAGATACCCGAGCCCGTGGCTGAATCGGATCCGTCCGCCGACGAGGGCTCTGAGAGCGGGGAGGGCGAGGACGAATGAGAAAGATCTGGACTATCGCGATGCGCGAGTTCAAGGTGTACTTCACGTCGCCGATCGCGTACATCGTGCTCGCCATGTTCGCCGTGGTGTTCGGCTACTTCTTCACCTCGGGCCTGGCGTTCTTCATGGACTACAGCGCCAGCGTGCAGGCTCAGGGCGGTGCCGGCGCTCCACCGCTGAACGTCAACCAATTCGTCATCGAGCCGTCGCTGGGGAACATGAGCATCGTGCTGCTGTTCTTGGTGCCGATGATCACGATGCGCCTGTTCGCCGAGGAACAGCGCAGCGGCACGATCGAGCTGTTGCTGACTTCCCCGCTGCAGGACTACCACATCATCTGCGGCAAGTGGCTCGGGGCGTTGTTGCTGTATGCCTGCCTCCTGCTGGTGGCAGTGCTGAACATCTCGGTTCTGTTCCTATACACGACGCCGGACTGGAAGCCCCTGCTGGTCTCGCTGCTGGGGCTGCTGCTGATGGGCGGCTCGATGATCGCGATCGGCACGTTCCTCTCGACGCTGACGCGCAACCAGATCGTGGCCGGCGCGCTGACGTTCGGTGTCCTCTTGTTGCTATGGGTCCTGAACTGGATCAGTTCTTACGAGACTTCCACGTTCAGTCGGCTCTGCGAGTACCTTGCCATCTCTCCGCACTTCGAACAGTTCTCGAAGGGTGTCATCGAACTCAAGGACCTGCTCTACTACGTCAGCGCGATTTCCCTCGGACTCTTCCTTAGCAAGCGCTCTCTCGAAGCGCTGCGTTGGAAGGCTTAAGGAGTGTTCGGCAATGGACTGGTTGCGTTCCAGACAGTTCAGATCGGGCGGCTATGCCGCTGTCTACACCTTGGTGTTCGTGGCTATCTTGGCTGCGGCAAACTGGCTCGGCGTCCAGTACAACGAAACTTACGACGCGACCGAGCGCAAGCTCTACAGCCTGTCAGACCAGACGCACAAGATCCTTGATGGTCTCGAGCGCGACGTTACCATTTCCTACTTCGACCGGACATCGCAGTTCGTAGCGGCCCAAGACATGCTGCGTCGCTACGAGAACGCGTCGAACCGTGTCTCGGTCGAGTACGTCGATCCCGACGAGGATCCGATCAAGACCGAGGCGATGAACGTCCGCACGTACGGCACGCTGATCTTGAACATCGACGGGGTGCGCCACGAGGCCTCTTCGCTGAGCGAGCAGGACATCACCAACGCCATCATCACGGCCATTAAGGGTCAAGAGAAGACCGCCTGCGTTGTCACCGGTCACGGCGAGTCTTCGAGCGACGACATGGACCGGAACGGACTCGCCAACGCCGTGTCGCGCATGGAGGACGCCAACTACCATCACCAACAGGTAAGTCTCACCGAAGGCGCGGTTCCCGAAGATTGCACCATCGTGGTCGTCGCCGGGCCGAGCACGGCCTATTTCGATCCCGAAGTTGCTGCGATCCGCGACTTCGTGGAAGGTGGCGGCCGGGCGCTGCTGCTGCTTGGGCCGGTGCTACCCGATGAGCGCAGCCGCCGCGAGGAGCGCAATCCGAAACTGGTCGATCTGCTTGCGAGCTGGGGGATCGAGGCCAAGAACGACGTCGTTATCGACGAGTCTGCGATCGGCCAGCTCTTCGGGGGCGGCCCCTTCACGCCGCTGGTCAGCGAGTATCAGTTCCATCCGATTGTCGAGCCCTTGGAAAACGTGGCAACTCTTTTCCCACGGGCTCGCAGCGTCGGGCAAGCGTCGGAGGTGCCTGACGGCTGGACCGTGGATGAGTTGTTCGAGAGCTCGGAGACGAGCTTCGCGACATCGGCACTGAGGGCGGAGGCGGCAGGCTTCACGCTGGGGCCGGAGTCGAGCCAGACCGATGGTCCGATCGCCCTGGCCGTGGCGGCGACATACGACGTGCCGGAGGTAGGCCAGGAGGGCTCGGAGTCGTCCGGGGCAGCCAGTGACGCCATTGAGCCGGCCGAGGAAGAAGCCGAGCCGGAGGGCCGCGTCGTAGCAGTCGGCTCGGCCGGCTTTGCCAGCAACTACGGGTTGGCGCTGGGCGGCAACGACGATCTGCTGCTCAACATGCTCAACTGGCTGAGCTCGGACGAGGACTTGATCTCGGTCCGCCCGAAGGATCCGGAATCGACCGTGATCGAGATGACCGCCGCGGAGATGAGCCGCATCTTCTATGCGAGCTTGTTGCTCCTGCCTCTCATCATCATCGTGACGGGCGTCTGGACATGGTGGGGCCGCCGTTAGCGGAGAACTTCGAACAGCCGCAGCGTCACTTGCGCCACGCGCATTGTAGCCATGAAAGCGAATCCCCTTCTTGTTGCTGCCGTATTGCTGGCCCTGCTGGGCGGAGCGGTCTGGTACACGCGGGAGAATCCGCCCGCGGATGAGGATGCCGCGCCGAAAGTCGTCGATCTCGAAGAGGCCGAGATCCGCGAAGTCAGCCTGCTGCGCAAGGGCGAGGATGCCATCACGGTGGTGCGCGGGGCGGACGACGAATGGGAATTCGGCGGCGGCTTGGAGATTCCCGCCGACCAGTCCGCGGTGGGCCAGCTCGTTTCCAGTCTGGCAACCCTGAATGCCGAAAGAGTGGTCTCGGAGAACGTGGTGGACTGGGCACCGTACGAGCTTGCCGAGCCCGAGTTGGCCGTGAGCTTCAAGCTCGCCGAGGGCGGCGGCGCAGTGCAATTCGGGCGAGACACCCCGACGGGGTCAGGCGTGTTCGCACGGCTGGAGGGTGACCCGCGTCTGTTCACCTTGTACAGCTACAACAAGACAACATTCGAGAAGTCGCTGTTCGACCTGCGCGACAAGCGCCTGCTGGACCTGGACGACGCTTCGATTTCCAGCGTCACCGTTGCCGCAGGCGGCCGCGACTTGCAGTTTGAACGCGCCGATGGGAATTGGTCGATAGTCCTGCCCTACCGGCTGAGGGCCGACGACTTCACGGTCAGCGATCTCGTCCGCGCGGTGAGGACGGCCGAGATGACCGAGGTCTTGAGTGATTCCGCCGAGAGTGCGGAGTACTCGTTCCGCTCGCCGCTCGCGACGGTGTCTGTCACGGATGACGGCGGCGAGCACGAGCTCAGGGTGGCCAAGGACGGAGACACGTACTTTGCCGCGAGCAGTGCTCACGGCGGTGTGTTCGGCGTTAGCGCGACGCTGGCGGAGAGCTTCGACAAGCCGCTAGAGGACTTCCGGAACAAGAAATTGTTCGATTTCGGTTTCGCCGACCCGGAGCGGGTCGAAGTGCGGGTTGGGGAGAACAACGTAGCGCTCGTGCGGGGCGAAGATGGCTGGCTGCTGGAATCGGACGGCAATCGCCGAGTGGATGGCGAACAGGCGCAGACCCTCTTGGACCGCCTGCGAAACCTGACGGCCACCGAGTTTCCTTCCGACGATGCGGGCCGGCAGAGAGCTTTTGGGCTGGACTCGCCGGCGATCACGGCTTCGGTCACGCCCGCAGGCGAGGATGGCGCGGCAGAGACCGTGTTGGTCTCGAACACGGACCAGACCTTGGTCTATGCGGCGCGGGCCGGCGAGCCGTCCACCTATCGGGTCGAACAATCCGCCGGGCAGGACATCGAGCGCGCCGTGGAGGACATTCTGGCACCCCCGGAAGCGGACGAGGCGTCTCCCGAGCCGGACGCGGAGGCCGAGGAATCCGAGAGCTAGCAGACCACGCAGCGCGCTGGCGTCACGGGCCAGCGAGGCGCCTGCCCGCTACCATGAGGCTACGCATGGACGAACTACGTTCACTCATTCGCGAGGTGCCGGACTTTCCCAAGCCGGGCATCCTCTTCTACGACATCACTACAGCGCTGAAGGATCCCAGAGGCCTGGCCATGGTAGCTGACCAGCTCTGCGAGGCCACCGCCGGTCTCGCAGTCGATCTGGTCGCCGGAATCGAGTCCCGCGGATTCCTTTTCGGGCCGCAGGTTGCTCAGCGCCTCGGGACTGGATTCGCCCTGATGCGCAAGCCGGGCAAGCTGCCAGCCGCCACCTCCAAGGTGAGCTACACGCTGGAGTACGGCACCAACACGCTCGAAATCCACTCGGATGCCATTCAGCACGGGCAGCGCGTGCTGATCGTGGACGACCTGCTCGCCACCGGCGGCACAGCCGAGGCCGCGATCCAGCTCGTGGAGAAGCTCGGCGGGACCGTGGCCGGCCTGTCGTTCGTCATCGAGCTGGACTTCCTCAACGGGCGCGACAAGCTCCGGGGGTACGAGGTCTCGTCCCTGCTGCACTACGACAGCTAGGGATCGCGCTCCGGCCGCATGGTGGATCCCACAGGCCTCCGGCCGCAAGCGCTCCAACTACAGGCCTACGCCAAGGTCAATCTGTTCTTGCGCGTGCTTGGCAAGCGCCCCGACGGATTCCACGACATCCGGACACTATTCCAGACGGTGAGCTTGAGCGATTCGCTGAGCGTCCGCCTGACGCCGGGCGGCCAGCCAGCGGTCAAGTTGACTTGCAGCCGGGAAGATCTGCAAGGCGAGGATAATCTGGCTTGGCGCGCCGCCGCTCTGATGCTCAGGCTTAGCGGTCTGGCGGCGCAGATCGAGATCACCCTTGACAAGGCCATACCGTCCGGTGCTGGCTTGGGAGGCGGCTCTAGCGACGCGGCGGCCGTGATTCGCGCGGTCGCCTCCATGCTGCCGACGCGACCGGCCGCTCGGGCCCTCTTCGAAGTCGCGGCCGAACTCGGCAGCGACGTGCCGTTCTTCTTGCTCGGAGGCACCGCCATTGGCACTGGTCGCGGCACGGATCTGAGCCCCCTGGCCGACTTGCGGCCGGCCGCTATAGCGATCGCGCAGCCCGCAGAGGAAGTCTCCACGGGGTGGGCGTATCGTGCTTTGGAGGAGCACCGCGCGGCATTGACACCGGACTCGGATATGGGTAAAATCGAGGGGACCAACTTGAGCTCAAACGCGCCCCCTGTCGGCCCGCTGCCGGGCAGCGGGGAGGGCATGGTGAATGACTTCGAGTCGGTAGTATTCCAGCGGTACCCGCTGATTGCCGCCCTCAAAAAGCGGCTGCAGGCCTTGGGGGCACAGCCAGCTCTGATGTCGGGCAGCGGATCCGCAGTTTTCGGGGTCTTTGAGTCTGATCAGTCTGCGAGACTAGTAGCGCGGACGCTGCGGGCCGAGGGGTTTGCGGCGTGGCCGGCGAAGTATGTGGGCCGGGCAGCGAGCCGCGTGCAAGGCGCATCCGACTTCGACTCCGCGAGGGGCTAGGCGGCGGGTAGCGCACGGCTCGGAAACACGCATCGGTTGGGAGTTCGCACAGTGCCGACGGAATCGAGGTTGAAGGTCTTTGCCGGATCCGCCAACAAGGAATTGGCGGGAGACATCTGCGAGTGCCTAGGCATCCGTCCGGGGCAGTTGGCGCTGTCACGCTTCACTGATGGCGAGATCCACGTCCAGATCGAAGAAAACGTCCGTGGCATGGATGTTTTCGTCGTTCAACCCACCTGCACCCCGGTGGACCAGCACTTGATGGAGTTGCTGCTCCTGCTCGACGCCCTGCGGCGAGCGTCCGCCAAGCGAATCACGGCGGTGCTGCCCTACTACGGCTACTCGCGCCAGGACCGCAAAGACCGCCCGCGGGTGCCCATATCGGCCAAGGTGGTGGCCAACCTGCTTGTCGCCGCTGGCGCGGACCGCCTATTGACCCTGGACCTGCACGCAGCCCAGATCCAGGGCTTCTTCGACGTGCCGGTCGATCATCTCTACGGGCGGCCGGTGATCGTGGAATACTTGCAGCAGCTGCACCTGCCGCGACTCGCGGTGGTGTCGCCGGACGCCGGCGGCGTGGAGCGAGCGCGGGCGCTGGCTAAGCGCTTGACCGCGCCGTTGGCCATCATCGACAAGCGAAGGGACAAGCCGGGCGTCTCGGAGGTCATGCATGTGATCGGGGATGTGCGGGATCGCACCTGCGTGATCGTCGATGACCTTGTCGACACTGCCGGCACGCTGGTCAATGGCGTCAATGCCTTGCTTGATCAGGGTGCGGCCCAGGTGTACGCCGTCACGACGCATGCCGTGCTTTCCGGACCCGCAGTGGATAGAATTAAGGAGTCGAAGCTTAAGGAACTGGCGGTCACCAACTCGATTCCCCTGTCCGAGGAAGCCAAGGCGAGCGGAAGAATCCGGCAGTTGAGCGTAGCGCCCCTGCTTGCGGCGGGCATCAACTCGATCCATAGCGAGTCTTCGATCAGCATGTTGTTCGGCTAGGGGATGACTGCGGGCTCTTGCGAGGCCCGCCCAGAATTCGGCCGCTGCCAAGGCGGCTAGGGAGCAGACGCGATGCAGCAGCAGATTGAAATGGAAGTGGCGGTGCGCGAGGAGCGCGGCAAGAACGCGGCGCGGCGGCTGCGCTTGACGGGTAACGTGCCCGCGACGGTATACGGACTGGGCAAGGCCCCCCGGGCGATCTCGGTCAACACCAAGGCGATGACCTCCGTGCTGAAGGAGCCTTCTGGCCACAACCGTGTCTTCAATATCACGTGCGACGGCGTGCAGGAGCATGCCATGGCCGTCGACTACCAGATCGATCCAGTGAAGCACTCGCTGCTTCACGTCGACTTGCTACGCGTGGACGTCAGCAGGCCGGTCACCGTGTCTGTCCCGATCAAGGCCGTCGGCACGGCCTTCGGTGTCAAGACCGAGGGCGGCTTCGAGGAGATGGTCAGTCGGGAGGTCCGCATCGAATGCTTGCCGCTGGACATTCCGGAGAGCCTTGAAGTGGACATCACGGATCTGCACGTCGGCCAGGCGATCCGGGCTAAGGATCTCCCCGCCAGCGACAAGTGGACCCTGGCGGACTTCGAGCAGAAAGTGCTTGTGCACGTCATGGCCTCCCGCGCCACTAGCGAACTGACCGAGGAGGAAGAGGCCGAGGAAGAAGAGACCGAGGCCGAGGAGCAGGCGGAGTAGCCGAGTGCCTTGCGGCCGCCGGTTGGTCCCTTGAGTTGCGGCGGAAGCCATGTTCTGGAGGCGCGCGGTGCCCGAGGACGCCGATTGGCTGATCGTTGGGCTGGGCAACCCTGGCGAGGAATATCGGCAGACGCCGCACAACTTGGGCTTCCTGACGGTCGAGCGCCTTTCGGAGGATGCGGGGGTCCGCGTCACGCGACCGGAAGAGGACGCGCTGGTGGGCTCCGGACAGATCGGAGGCAGGCAGGCATTGCTGGCCAAGCCGCTCTCGTTCGTGAACCGCAGCGGCGGGCCTGTCAAGCGGCTGCTGCGGCGCTACCACTTGCCCCCGCACCGGCTACTTGTCGTGTACGACGAACTGGATCTGGCTTGGGGGCGGTTGCGCCTCAAGCAGAAGGGGTCGGCTGCGGGTCATAATGGTATGCAGTCCATCATTGATGCGCTGGGGACGTCAGAGTTCCCACGGCTGCGCATCGGGATTCACCCGGGGCACCCCGTCTCCAACGGAGCGAGGTACGTCCTGCGCCCGTTCACCCGGGACGAGATCGAGGAAGTTGAGGAAATCGTCGGACGCGCGGCGGAGGTCGTGCGGCACGCCCTTGCCGAGGGCACGGAGAAGGCCATGGCGCGGAGCAACCGGCGCTTGGCGGAGTCACAGGAATAGAGAGTCATGAGAGTTTACGAGTTGGGGTTCATCCTCAAGCCGGACCTGCCGGAGCAGGAAGCGCAGGAGTCCCTCGAGAACGTCAAGCAGGTGCTGGCGTCCGGCGGGGCCAGCGTGGACAAGGTGGATGACTGGGGCAAGCGGCCGCTTGCCTACCGCGTGCACGGGTTCTGGAGCGGCCACTACATCTTCATCCAGTACTCGATCAACGGGGACCGCTCGCTGAACCGCGAGCTGGAGCGCCGCTTGCGCGTCTCCGATCACGTCATCAAGTACATGGTGATCCGCATCGACGAAGATCTCAAGCGGTTGGCCAAGGCGCAGGCGCGCCGCGCAAAGCGGCAGCCGGTGTTGGATGCCAAGGCTGCCGCGCGTGCTGCCGAAGCCGAGAAAGCCAAGGCGAAGGCGCCGGGCAAGCCCGAACCAGAGCTGCCGTCGCCGCCGCCCGGCGAGCCCGAGCCGGCCGAGGCAGCTTCTGCCGAGAAGGGCAGCGTCGAACCGGCGGCCGCCGAGGCGAGCGCCCCGGCCGCCGAGGAGTGATGCGAGGCATCGAGAGGAATTGACAAATGGCTGAGAACGAAGAGACACGACCGGCGCCCTCTCGCGAGGCCGGCAGCGGCCCGCGCCGCGACCGGGGCGCTCCGGAGGGCCGCGGCCGCTCCGGCGGCAAGCGCTTCTTCCGGCGGCGCAAGGTGGACTATTTCAGCGTCAATCGGATCGACCACATCGATTACAAGGACGTCGAGACGCTGAAACAGTTCGTCGGCGACCGCGGGAAGATCAACCCGCGCCGCCACACAGGGCTGAGCGCGAAGCACCAGCGCCAGCTGCGGCGGGCGATCAAGCGAGCCCGGAATCTGGCCCTGCTGCCGTTTGTCGGCGTGATCGAGAAGCCGCAGCGCGAGAGGGATCGCTCGCGGGAAAGAGAGCGGGAAAGAGAGAGGAGTAGCTCCGATGCATGAGGTGATTCTCAAGAAGGACATCTACAAGCTGGGCGAGCGCGGCGATGTGGTCAAGGTCAAGGACGGCTACGCCCGCAACTACCTGTTCCCGCAGAAGCTGGCGATCCCTGCCGACAAGGGCAGCCTGAAACAGCTCGAGCAAATGCGGGCAGCGGCGGCCAAGGAGGCCGTGCAGCTCCACGGCGACGCGACCAAGCAAAGGGAAGCACTCGAGGGAGTGGTGGTGCGGATGGTCGTGCGCGCCAGCCTGAACAACCAGCTCTACGGCTCGGTTTCCGCGCGCGACATTGCGGCCAAGCTGAATGAGCAAGGGTTTGGCGTTGAGCGCCAGCGCATCCAGCTCACGACGCCGATCCGGACTCTGGGAGACTACGAAATCCCGGTCCATCTCTACAAGGATCTGTCAACCACCATCAAGGTCGAGGTCCGCGCCGAGGGGCGCGAAGACGAACCCCTGACGCGCACGGTGCAGGCGTCAGCTGAGTTCGAGTTTGCCCCGCCGGCCGAATCCGAGGAGTCCGGCGAGGGGGCCGAGCCCACAGAGGCCCCTGGCGAAGATGGCGCGCCGGAAGCCGAAGCGGCTTCTGGAGTGGACGGAGACGAGTCTGGCTCGGAGGGAGAGGAGACGGCAGCGGAGGCCGCCCCGCCGTCCGACGAAGACGCTTCCGAAACGTCCGATCCTGAGGTCTCGGAGGCGATCGAATCCGACGGCTCCGAAGCGGCCGATCCCGATGGCGCATAGCTTCTTCGACCTCAGCGGGCAGACCGCCCTGGTCACCGGAGCGGCGCGCGGCATCGGCGCTGGCATCGCTGCCCGACTCGCACGGGCGGGCGCCACGGTCGCCGTCGCGGACCTGAATGCCGAAGCCGCCGCTGATCAGGCCGCGCAACTCCGCGCCGAGCAGCTGGCCGCGTTCTCTGCGGGACTCGATGTGACGGATCCGGCGTCGGTCCAGGCCACTGTCGATTCCGTGCTGGCCCGCCGGGGCCGCATCCACGTGCTGGTTTGCTGCGCGGGCGTCGCGGGCAAGGCCCTGCCCACGTGGCAGCAGTCCGATGCCGACTGGCAGAGCGTCATCGACATCAATCTCAGCGGCGTATTCAACTGCTGCAGGGCCGTGCTGCCCACGATGGTCGAGCACGATTACGGCCGGATCGTCAATATCGCTTCCTTGGCTGGCAAGGAAGGGAATCCGAACATGGTGGCCTACTCGGCCTCAAAGGCAGGGGTGATCGCGGCCTGCAAGTCGATGGCGAAGGAAACAGCGCTCAACGACATCTGTGTGAACGCGATCAGCCCGACCGTGATCCGCACGCCCATCCTCGACCAATTGACCGAAGAGCAGGTCAACTACATGACCTCCAAGATCCCGCGTGCTCGCACGGGAACGGTCGAAGAGGTGGCCGCCGTGGCGCATTTCCTAGCCAGCCCGGACTGCTCGTTCGTGACGGGCCAGTGCTACGATGTCAGTGGCGGGCGGGCGACCTACTAGGCGCTGCCGCCACCCGCACCAGCCTCTAGGGAGTGCCTTTGCGCCGCTTGAGCCTTCTTGCCGCCGCGCTCGCGATGGGCGCGGCATCCGTGATTGCCGCTGTGACTGTCGAAAAGATCCCTTACGCGGGTTGGCCGAACTGCTATCGGCTGTCTAACGGCGAAGTCGAACTGATCGTCACGTCCGATGTCGGGCCCCGGATCATCCGGTACGGCTTCGAGGGCGGCCAGAACTTCTTTGTCGAGCTGGAAGAGGATCTGGGCAAGACCGGCGGCGACAACTGGCGGCTGTATGGCGGCAGCCGGCTCTGGGTCGGCCCGGAGGATCCCGTCTATAGCTACGGGGCCGACAACGATCCGGTGCAGATCGAGATCTCGGGGAGCCGGCTCACGGCCCTGGCGCCCGTCGAACATACGGGAGTCCAGAAGGCGATCGCGGTCGAGCTGTCCGACGAGGGCAGTGCGGTTAGGGTGGTCTACACCCTCGCCAATCGCACGATATGGCCTCTTCGCGTAGCGACGTGGGTGCTGACCATGATGGCTCCCGGCGGGGCCGGGATCACAACCCTGCCGCCGCGCGGCACCCATCCCGAGGTCTTAGCCCCGACCAATCCGCTGATCGTGTTCGCCTTCACCAACATGGCGGATCCGCGCTGGACCTGGCTGGAGAAGTACATCGTTCTCCAACAGGACCCCCAGAATGCCGATCCGGAGAAGATTGGGCTGTTCAATCCGGCGACGCGCGGCGCGTACTTGCTCAACGGCGAGTTGTTCGTCAAGAAGTTCGCGGCGTCTCCCGAAGAGGAGTATCCGGACATGGGAGCTTCCTACGAGACGTTCACCAACGAGCGGTTCTTGGAAATCGAGACGCTCGGTCCGATGCGCACGCTGCAGCCCGGCGAATCTATGGACCACGTGGAAGAGTGGTCCCTGCACCGTCCGGTCGCGGTCGACAGCTGGGATGACGCGGAATTGGACCGAGTCCTCGCACCGTACTTGGAGTAGTGGTTCAGACGGTTGCTGGCCATTTGCTCCGTCGGGGCCGCGTGGGCCTGCTGCCGGGTACGTACAACCCTCCGACGATGGCGCACGTGGCTCTAGGCGAGGCGGCGCAGCGGCGCTTCGACTTGGATCAGGTCGTGCAGATCATTCCTCGATCGCTGCCTCACAAGCGAATCGCGAGGCCGACGGTGGAGCATCGCCTGGAATGGATCGCAGAGTTAGCTCGGCTTCGAGAGGGCTGGGCCGCCTGCGCGTGCGAGGCTGGCTTGGTAGTCGACATGGTTGATGCGGTGCGGCGGGAAGTCGGCGATGCCTGCGAGCTGTTCGTGATCGCCGGGCGCGACGCCGCTGAGCGCTATGCCGCGTGGGACTATGGCGACCGAGAGGCGTTCGGCGACCAACTCAAGCGGTTCACGCTATTGGTCGGCGCGCGGGGCGAGTCCTATCGCGTTGCACCGGAGCACACGGGACGAATCTTGCCCTTCGAGATCGCCCCGGCGCATGCCGAGACCTCGTCCTCGATGGTGCGGTCCGCGATCGCTCGCGGCGAGGATTGGGACCACCTGGTGCCCGCAGAGATCCACGATGGGGTTGCTGCCGCCTATGCAAGGGGTGCCGCATGAACACGGCCTTGGTCAGGTACCACCCTGCGACGAACGGCGCCCTGTTTCGCCTGCGGGGAATGCTGCTCGAGCTTGAGAGGACAGTTCGGGGCCTCGAGCGCGAATACGCCTCGGACGTCGACAAGTTGCGCGAGTTCGAACGCCGTTTCCGTCCGGCTGTCGGTGACCGGTATGACGAGCTAGAGCGTCTCCGCGAACGGATCAATCGAGGCTGGCTGGCATTGGGCGAAGCGCAGGAGAGCCGGGCGGCCGGGACCGCGCAGGCGCGAGACGACGACCATGGAGAGGCCGCGTCCTCGCCGCCTCCAGAGGAAGGAGCGCGCCGACTGTTCCTCGCGCTGGCCCGGCAGATTCACCCCGATCTTGCCGCTGACGACCAAGAGAGCCGCAGGCGCCACGAGCTGATGGCGGAAGCGACGCTTGCCTACCGCGACAACGACGAGCGCCGCTTGCAGTGGCTGCTCGAGCACTGGCAAGCGGAGAGCGAGCCGATCCTAGGCTGCGGACTCGGAGCTTCGTGGGCGAGGACGAACCGCCAGATCGCCTGGGCACGCTATCGGATGCGTGAGCTACAGCATGCGTCGGGTCAATTGCATGCTTCGCCCATCGCACGATTGATGCACGAGCACGAGCGCGCTCGCTCTGTCGGACGCAACTTCATCTTGGAGCTGCGGCGGCAGCTGCACGCCGAGCTGGAGGAAGCGTATCGCGAGTTGGATCGCTTGGAAGCTGCGGTCGACGATCTCGACCCGGACTCGGGCGAAGCGGTTCGCTCCGCGTTCAGCGCGTAGGCCACGGTGAACCGCTGCGTTGCGCGAGACCGCTCGGCTCTTCGATATCGTAGTATCCGGCGATGCCAATCCAAGACTTGACGGTGCAGTGCAAGTGACTCGTCGCGAACTCCTCCTAGCCGGCCTAGCGGCGCAATCTCTCGGAGCCCAAATGCCTACCCCTCGACTCGGCCTAGACCTCTTCAGTCTGCGATCCCAAGGCTGGACCGCTTTCCAACAGCTGGACTTTGCGCACGCGCACGGCGCATCGCTGGTGAACTTTTCGGAGCCGCGCTTTCTCGGCGGCACCGCGTCCGACCACCTCAAGCGGGTGCGCGAGCACGCCGATTCGCTCGGCATCCAGATCGAGGTTGGGTTCGGCTCGATCTGTCCCACGTCAACGCGCTTCCTGAAAGAGGACGGCACAGCGCGCGAACAGCTGCTGAAAATGTTCGGGATCGCGCGGATCCTCGGATCGCCCTTCGTCCGGTGCTATCTCGGCAGCGCTGACGAGCGCAAGGGCGAGCTTCCGCTGGAGGCCCACATCGAGAATACGATCGCCGCCTGCAGGTCGGTCCGGGACGACGACGGCCGCCACGGAATCAAGATCGCGGTAGAGAACCATGCCGGCGATCTCCAGGCGCTCCAGCTGCGCTCCTTGGTCGAAGAGGCCGGGACCGACTATGTCGGCACGCTGCTGGATGCCGGCAACGCGACTTGGACCTTGGAGGATCCGCTGCACACCCTCGAGGTGCTGGCACCGCTGGCGCTGACAACGGGAATCCGCGACTCGCGGATCTGGATGGAGG
This sequence comes from Terriglobia bacterium, assembly GCA_009841225.1. Lineage (GTDB taxonomy): Bacteria > Acidobacteriota > Terriglobia > Bryobacterales > UBA6623 > VXMF01. The sequence goes on from VXMF01000011.1 coordinate 37,998, forward strand.
ACGATCAAGTGCACGTGATGTGGGTGCCTCTGGGCCAAGGCAATATCGGAATCGACCGGTGGACCGCTCGATTCCGCGAGCTGCGTCCGGACCTTGCGTTTTCCCTGGAGATGATCAACTTGCGTTCCGCCCGCAAGTTTGCCGTGCGCGACGCAAGATTCTGGGAAAGCTACCGCGACGTTCCGGCGTGGGTGTACGAGGGCTTCATGAAGCTCGCACGACAGGGCGAGCCTTATGTTGCGCCAGAAGGGGAGCCGGTCGCGCTCGAACGCGAGGAAGTAGCCGCCGACCTAGCCTACAGTCGTCGTCTGTTAGGCCTGGTCTAGCCGCAGCGTTTCTCGCCGGGCCTGCGCATTCCCATAGGCGGAGAGCGCGGGGGGGCTGACACCCGCAGAACTTGCTGATCCGCTCCTTCCTCTGGCGGCCCGTGTCGCTCGCAACGCCTAAGTCAGGCTACACGTCTTTGGTCCGCTTGTCCGCCAAGCTGAATTTCTGGTGCCACTCTGAGTCAGCCCCGCCGCCGTACCGGGCGGTCTCGACGTCAACAACGTATGGCCGTCCTTCGCGGGTCGCTTCCACGCCTCGTTTCAGCGCAGCCTCCAGCTCGGAGGACTCGTTGACCTTTTCTCCGGCGACGCCTTGGCTCTTGGCCAGCTCGACGAAGCTGATGTCCGGATCGCCCAGATACATTCCCGTGTACCGGTCCGTCTCCGCCATCTTCCCGCCGTAGCGATAGTAGGCGCCGCGCACAGTCTGGTAGTTGCGGTTGTTCGAAACCACGGTGAGCACGGGGATCTCGTAGCGCGCGTGGGTCCAGAAACCCGCTGCGCTATACATCACCGAACCGTCCCCGATCGAACAGACGACCTGACGGTCAGGCTCAGCCAGCTTCGCTCCCGCGGCCGCGCCGATGGCCCAACCAAGACCATTGCCAGTGTTGGCGACGCGCATCTTCTCGCCGTCGCGGTGACCGAAGTTGAACGCCCCGAACTTGGCCGTGAGGTTCTCCGGAACGATGATCGCGTTGTCGTCGGCCGCGCTCGCGATTCGCGCGCCGAGTTCGTCAGGATGCACCGGGCCTTGCCCGAAGTTCTTTCGGGCCTCGGCCTCGGCCTTGGCCCGGGATTCCTTGGTGTACGTTGCCAGGGCTTGCGCGCGCGGCTTGGCGATCTGCTTGCGGCGATTCGCGGTGGTGATTGAGTCGATCGCTTCGTTGAGATCTCGCAGCCCCTCCTTCGGCGTGCCCGCTAGGACGAGGTCGGTCGGGTAGTTGCGGCTGATGATGTCAGCATTGGCGGTGAGCCGGATGAACTTCGCTGCCAGCGGTGCCTCGGGTCCGCGCGGTATGACTCTGCCGCCGAAATCGGGCGCGCCGACGCTCAGGACGAGGTCCGCCCCGGCTAGCATCTTGTGGTTCTGGTTGAAGCGTCCCAGATTCTGGGCGTGATGGGCGGGGAAGTTGTCGTATCCCTGTCCTTGGTTGGTGACCGGTATCCCCAGCTTCTCGGCAAGCTTCAGCAACTCGTCGCACCCGCCAGTCTTCCAGACTTCGTCCCCAGCCACCAGCACGGGGCGCTGCGCCTCGACCAATGCCTTGGCGGCGCGCTCGACCGCGTCCTTCGCCGGCCGCATCCTGGATTCTGGAGTGAAACGCTCGCCCGGAAGGATCAGCGCTTCGACGTTCTTCGCTTCCAAGGCATGGTGCGCCATCGCGAGATAGGTCGGTCCTCCGGGCGGCGCCGTCGCCACCTTGAACGCCCGGCGCAGCATCAGCGCAAGGCTCCGCGGCTCGCGCGATTCCCATGAGATCTTCGTGAACTGGCGGTTGATTTCCTTCTGGTCAAACCCTGGGCGCGGTGCGAGTCCGGCGTCGTCGCTCCAGAGTTCGTTGTCGTTCAGCCCGGCGGTAACCACCAGCGCGGAACCGTCCTTAGAGGCGTTGTACATCTGCCCGGCGGCCTGGGCAGTGCCGGCGATCACGTGAATATTGACAAAGCCCGGCTTGCCCGAGGTCCGGTAGTAGCCGTCCGCCAGCGAGATCACGATTCCCTCGTGCAGGCCCATGATCAGCTGGGTGTGGTCTTGGCCGAGGAATGCGTCGAAGAACCCCACCTCGAAAGAGCCGGGGTTGGTGAATAGGTATTCCACGCCCGCAGCCTTCATCTGCGCGACGACGAGTTCCCCGCCCGTGCCGGTCATCTTGGTGGCTCCTTGGCCGGTTTCCGACGCCTCGAGCGGCGCGACGAGCGACTGCGCGGCCGCGGCGGTGAACCCCAATCCGGCAAGAGCTTCGAAAAGCCCGCGGCGCGAGATGGAACTGTCCAAGTAGCTGGCGATCAAATGACGCATGGTTTCCTCCTAGCGAGTGTCCACATAGATCGTAGACGAGATCGACCGGGCAATGATAGGCCAATTTAGATATCCGACCCTCTCAGCCTCGGTTTGGAGGCCGCTCTGCCAGTGATAGCTCCGTTCGCTGCTGCCGGGTCTGCGTCGACAGTCAGCAGACACGGCCGGGGCCGCTGCTCGGCCCGTCAGTGTTTGATCGGCCTTGACCGCGCCTGAACGCGAAAATGCCTGATTGCCTCAGGGCCTGAAAACTTCCGTCGTGACAAGTTCCGGTCCCCCGCCGCGACCTCCGCTCCCGGTAGCAAAGTAGATCGCGCCGTTCAGCAGGGCGGCACCACCGCCGTGGCGCCCGCGGACCAACCGCGCGACCATGGACCATTCACCCGTGTCCAAGTCCAGACGCTGTGTCTCTGCATGGGCCAGATCCTGAGCTGTTTCGCCGCCGAAGTAATAGATCGAGCGATCCATCGCGATCAGGCCGCCTGCGGCCGTGCCGATAGGAAGCTTGGCGGCCAGCGTGGACCATTGCTCCGTTGCGAAATCGTACATATCGACCTCTGGAACCACACGCCCGAAGAAGGCGGTGAAGTTGTCGGGCTCGTGGTAGCTCGTGTTGCGACCGCCAATCAGATACAGGCGGTCGTCGCTGACCACGGCGGAGAAGTGGTCTCGCGCATGCGGCGCGTCGGGAAGTTGCTGCCACTCTCCGGTTCGCGGGTCGAACTCGTCAAACCAAGCGACGGTGCCGCTCGTGTGGCCATCGATGATCCCACACGCCAAGTAGATCTTTCCGCGGTAGACGACCGTGCCGGCCCCGCCTCGTCTGCGGCTGGTCGGAATCTCCGGACCTTGCTCCCAAGTGTCTGCCGTTGGATCGTAAATATAGAGCGTTTCCAGCGGAGTCTCCTTGGGATACTTCCCCGTCATTGCCGTCATCACCAAGATTCGCCCCTCGTAAGCGACGGGCTGGAAATGGTGCATTTCCATCGGTGTAGGCCCGAGTCTGCGCCATGTCCTTGCAGCTGGGTCGAACTCCTCGACCGGCTTCACGCCACGTCCGCCCATCAGGTACGCCTTGCCGCCGATCGCTACCATCGCCGCTTCATGGCGGGGGGTGGGAGCCTCCGTCACCTGGAAAGTCGACCAGCCAGCGGGTGCCGGCGCCTCTTCGGCCACATGGCTGCAATGTGGAAGCAGGGCGGCGGCGCTGGCCGCGAAGCAGGCTACGACTCGGTTCATGGGTTCGATCGCTTAGGTTCAGACTTCAGCGTCCGCGAGCAATCTTGCTCCTGCGGGACGATGCCGTGCGGGGACCGCGCCGCAGCGGCTTCTGAGCCCCTTCCAACTCCAGCATAGCGACGAGCGGCTTGGACTCGGTTGATGGCCACATATGTTGGCCCGCGCTCAGCACTGCCGTCGAAGGCGAGCCCTGCCCGGATCGCTATAATTCCCCAATGCGTTCGCCGTGGCAGCGGGCGCAGAGGTTATCCGATGCTCCTTAGAATCTTTCTTCTCGCAATCAGCCTGCTGGCCGGCGCTGCAGGGGCGGACCTGCCCAGGGCCGCGCCGGAGGACGTCGGGCTCTCGCAGGAGAGGCTGGATCGGATCACGCAAGCGCTGGAGAGCAGCGTTGATCAAGGCCACGTCGCGGGGGCGATAGGCGTGGTCGCCCGCAAGGGGAAGATCGCGTATTGGGAGAACGTTGGCATGGCCGACCGCGAAGCCGGCACTGCAATGGCAGACGACACGATCTTCCGCATCTACTCGATGACCAAGCCCATCGTCAGCGTCGCCCTGATGATTCTCTACGAAGAGGGCAGATTCTCCCTCAAGGACGAGGTCAAGCAGCACATGCCGGAACTTGGCGGCCTCAAGGTTTGGGTGGCCGGCAAAGAGGTGGCGCCTGACCGCGAGATGACGGTGCAGGACTTGATGCGGCACACCTCGGGCATGACCTACGGCCTCTTCGGCGACAGCCGCGTGGACGAGATGTACAACGACGCGGGCGTCTTGTCGGAGAATCAGTCGGTCGCCCAGTTCGTCGAGAAGCTTTCGAAGCTGCCGCTCAAGCACCAGCCGGGCACGCGGTGGGACTACAGCGTGTCGGTGGACGTTCAGGGCCGCCTGATTGAAGTGCTGTCGGGAAAGGATTTGGCCACGTACATGAGGGAGCGGGTATTCGAGCCGCTGGACATGCGCGACACCGCGTTCAGGATGACCGAGGAGAAAAGCGGGCGCTTCGCGCAAGCCTACAAGAAGACCGAGGACGAGAAAGGGATCGAGCCGGCGAACGACGGTCGTACCAAGCGGTACTACGAGAAGACCCAGTGGTACTCCGGCGGTGGCGGGCTTGTGTCCACGACGCGCGACTACCTGCGGTTCTGCCAGATGCTGCTCAATGGCGGGATTCTCGACGGGACGCGCATCCTGAGCCGCAAGACGGTAGAACTGATGACCATCGATCACGTCAGCGAGATCTCGCGCGCTTCGTCAATCCTGGCGGCGGGATATGGTTTCGGCCTCAACTTCGCCGTCCATGTCGATCCGGCCCAGAGCGGTCTCAACGGGTCGGTGGGTGAGTACAACTGGGGCGGCTTGGCCGGAACGAGCTTCTGGATCGATCCCGCGGAGGAACTGATCGGGATCTATATGATTCAGATGATGCCGCCTCGCTATGCGAACGGAGGCGGCCAGTTCAAGCGGCTGGTCTATCAGTCGATTACGGACTAGTCCTAGTTGCCGGCCATCTGGCGGCGGGTTGCGACGCCGTTCAATCCTAGCAGTCGCGTCGCATCGTATTCGGTGCAGTCGCTGCTGCGTCTGTTACGAGGCGAAGGCGGCTCAGCCGGCGAAATTCGTTCCAGGGCCTGTTCTGCTAATCTCTCCGTTGCATGAGACGGATCGCAATTCCAACCCTTGTCTTCCTTCTGCTAGCGCTGAGCTGCAGTTCCGGACCCGATTCCGGCGTCCAGACGGCCGGAGAAATCCCTAGGGCCGATCCCGCCCAGGTCGGTCTTTCCCAGGAACGTCTTGACCGGATCACGGGTGCCCTGCAGTCAGATGTCGATCGCGGCCATCTGGCCGGCGCCATAGGCGTGGTGGCGCGCCGGGGCAAGATCGCCTATTGGGAGACCGTCGGCATGGCGGATCGGGAGAACGGTCGCGCCATGTCCGACGACACAGTCTTCCGCATCTATTCCATGACCAAGCCCATTGTCGGCGTGGCCTTGATGACGCTCTACGAAGAGGGCAAGTTCGGTTTGCGGGAGCCGGTCAAGAACTACATTCCCGAACTCGGCGGACTCGAAGTGCTCGATGGCGGCGGTACGACCAAGGCGCGCCGCGAGATGACGGTGCAGGATCTGATGCGGCACACTGCCGGCATGGGCTACGGGGGCGGCGACACCGCGGCAGACGAGAAGTTCCGCGATCTCAACGTGCTGGGCGACAACCGCTCGATAGACGACTTCATCCAGAAGCTGGCACAGATCCCGCTCAAGCACCACCCCGGATCGGCTTGGGAGTACAGCGTCTCGGTCGATGTGCAGGGCCGCCTGATCGAAGTCCTTTCCGGCCAAGACTTGGCCACGTTCATGGACGAGCGGATCTTCGGGCCACTAGACATGCGCGACACGGGCTTCACCGTGCCCGAGGAAAAGAAGGGTCGGTTCGTTCAGATGTACGCCAAGACCGAAGACGGCGAGGGGATCGAGCCTGCGTCGGCCGACAGATCTTCGGGCTACTACGACTACGAGAGCAAGTGGTTCTCGGGCGGGGGCGGGCTAGTGTCCACCACGCGAGACTATCTGCGGTTCTGCCAGATGCTGCTCAACGGCGGGACGCTGGGCGGAGAGCGTATCCTCAGCCGCAAGACGATCGAGCTGATGACCCGCGATCATGTTGCGGGGACCCGCCGCGCCTCGCAGGTGCTCTCGGACGGCTACGGCTTCGGGCTGGATTTCGCAGTCCACGTAGACAGGGCTGCGAGCGGCATCAACGGCTCGCTGGGCGAGTATAACTGGGGCGGGCTGGCCGGCACGAACTTCTGGATCGACCCGACCGAGGAGATGATCGGCCTGTACATGATCCAGCTCTTGCCGCCACGCTTCAGCAATGGTCAAGCGCAGTTCAAGCGACTCGCCTATCAGGCGATTGCAGACTGACCCAGACCGTTTGCCGCTAAGCTTGCGGGGCTAGTGCCAGCACGCCCCGGGCGATATTCCCGGCTTCCATGTCGTCGAAGGCTTGGTCAAGCGCGTCCAAGGGGTAGCGCTTCGAAATCAAGTCGTCCAGCGGTAGCCGGCCGCCTTGGTAGAGGCCGAGCAGCTTGGGCAGGTCCAGCCGCGGCCGGATCGAGCCGGCGAAGGAGCCAAGCAGCTGCTTGTTCTGCAACACCAAAGCGCCGGCCGGGATCTCCACCTGCTGCTTCGCGGCGTGCAGGCCCACGATGGTGGCCGCGCCCCCGGGGCGCACTGCATTGACGGCGAGGGCGATCGTCGAGCCCGACCCTACGCTGTCGAAGACGTACTCGGGCCCGCCCCCTGTCATGCCGCGCAGTTCCCTGGCCGGTTTCTCGACGGTGCTCGAATTCAGTGTTTGATCGGCGCCCAGCGCCCTGGCGAATTCCAGCTTCGAGTCCAGCACGTCAACGGCGACAATCGGGTTGCAGCCCGCCAGCTTGCAGCCCAACAGGGCACTGAGGCCAACGCCGCCGCAGCCGATCACCGCCGCCGGCACTCCCGGCAGGGCCTTGGCCGTGTTGATCACCGCGCCCACCCCGGTCGCCACGGCGCAGCCAATCACCGCGGCGATTTCGAACGGCACACCGTCTGGAATTGGAACGATCCCGGCTTCGTCGACCACCGCATGCTCGGCCATTGTCGCTGCGCTGAGCATGTGCTTCAGGGGCATTCCCTCCGCGGTGGAGAGCCGGGTCGTCCCATCGATCAGCAGTGCCTTGAACGTCGTCGAGGCTAGCCGCTCGCAGAGGTTGTGGCGACCGTTGAGACAGGTCGGGCAGCACTCGCAGGCGGGCAGCCAGTTGATCACGACCCGGTCGCCTGGCTTGCAGCGGGTGACAGAGGCTCCCACCGCCTCCACCACGCCCGCACCCTCGTGCCCGAGCACCAACGGCGGCTCGGCGCGCAGCTCGCCACGCAGAGTGTGAAGATCCGAGTGGCAGACACCAGCGACATGCATGCGTACCAAGACCTCGCTCTGCTTGGGTGGCGCCAGATGGACTTCTTCGATGGTCAGCTGACCAACCTCTCTCACGACTGCCGCTCGGGTGCGCATGGAGTTCCTAGGTCGCTTCTATTGTGGGCTGCGCCGCTGGGCGCGAGCCGCGAACCTCGATTCTAGCGAACATTGACCCGCCGCCATATGTCGTAACAATGGCACGCTAGGACCCGCCTAATTGACTAGGCAGTGGTGCGGATAATGCCTAGACTACGGTACGCTGAGCCAGCGATGATTGGCGGTAGATTGCTCGCAGCTTGCATGGCTTTGGTCGTGCTCGCTACACCGGCGCTGGGCCAGTCAGCACCTAGCGCAGCCCGGGCGAGCGGTTCGGAGGTCGTGGAAGAGCTCCCTGAAGCGCTCGATGAGGAAGGACCCGAAAGCGAAGCTGGCGCGGTCTCCACGTCGGATGCTGCGGATCGAACACGGCTCAACCTGCTCGGCGAGGTGAACTCCGAGCAGGGAGAGGGGCGCCGTAACGAAAACGTCAGCCTGGCATTGATCGACAACAACGTGCTCAAGGAGCTCAATGAGCGGCTCGGCATTTCGGCCACCGCCGTCAAGAACCTTCAAATCGATCGTTCGTATTGGGCAACCGAGTTCGGCGGGCCGCCCGGGCGTCCCGTCCACGCCCCTCCGGCTCCGGCTTCGCGCGTGAACGGCAGCGTGTTCCTGACCCACACCAACAGTGCCGTCAGTGCGCGTTCGTTCTTCCAGGTCGGCGCGGTGCAGCCGGCTCGCAGCAACAACTACGGCGTAACGGTGGGGATGCCGGCGTGGAAGGGAGCCGCGCTCACGCTCAACGGCAGCCAGACGCGCAACAAGGGCCAGGTCAACGGCAACGTGCTTGTTCCGACGCTTGAGGAGCGTACGCCGCTCGCCACCGATCCCGCCACGCGGGCGTTTGTGCAGCGGATCATGGATGCCTACCCCGTTGCGGCCCCGAATCGCCCGGACATCAATCTACGCGCCCTCAATACGAATGCGCCCCAGGACATTGCCAACGACCGGGTTGCGGCGACGCTGGACCAAGCGACTGGCGATAGCGGCCGCATCACCATGCGCTATGGCCTGGTGTTGCAAAACGTGGACGCGTTTCAGCTGGTCGGCGGCCAGAACCCGAATACGACCACGCGCAACCACCAATCCCGCATTACCTGGAATCGCAGCTGGACGCCCCGCCTGACTGCCGACTTCACTGCCGGCTTTGATCGGGTCGGCTCGCTGCTGATACCCGACGAGACCTCCATCGGGCCTTGGATCCGCGTCGGCCGCGAATTGGACTCGATCGGCCCGCCCGGTCGGTTTCCGGTGGATCGGGCCGGCAATAACTTCCGCTACGGAGCCCGCCTGCGCTATCGCCGCGGCGACCATAACATCACCTTCGGCGGCGAGCTGCACCGCAGCCAGATCAACGGGCGCGAGCTGCAAGATCACCGGGGGCGTTTCATCTTCCGGCAGAACTTCGGCAACGACGGCATAACCAATTTGCGTCTGGGCTTGGCGAGCAATTACTCGATTGCCATCGGCGACGTGCATCGGGGCTTCCGGCAGTGGATGTCGCAACTCTACTTCGGCGACGAGTGGAAAGCGAGCGGCAACCTCACGTTGAGCCTGGGCCTGCGCTGGGAGCCGGTCGCCCGGCCTACGGAGGTCAACGAGCTGACACGGATTCCTTACTCGTCGGACCTGAACAACTTCGCGCCGCGCTTCGGCTTTGCCTACAGGCTGCCGGGCAAGGGTGGGGTAATGCGCGCATCCTATGGCCTGCACTACGGCGAGATCTTCACGGCTACCTACATCCAGTCGCGCATCAACCCGCCGCAGAACGTGACGGTCGTGGTCCAGACGCCCGATCTGGTTGATCCGTTGCAGGCGGTGCGACCGATCAAGCTCGATCCCAATGCGCGGTCGGTGAGATTTGACATTGCCCCCGATCTGGCTATCCCGTACACGCACAACTACAGCTATTCGTGGGAGTTCGAGATCGCGCGGGACTGGCAGTTGGATCTAGCCTACATCGGCAGTCGCTCCCACAAGCTGCTGTCGATGTACTTCCTCAACCGGGCGCGGGTGGTAGAGGGCATCCCACAGATCACGCGCACCGTCAATGCACGGCGTCCGGATCAGCGCTATTTCAACGTGTTCCACGTGAACAATGGCTCGCGCGGGTTCTTCGATGCTGGCCGTGCGACATTGCGCGTTCCGCGCTGGGCCGGCGTCAGCCTGGAGGCCTCGTATTGGTGGAGCAAGGCGATCGACTTGGGCGGCAGCTACCTCAACACGGCGTCCAACGCCAACCGGAGGCAGACTGAGAGTCCTTCGGAGTTCGACCTCCACCACGAGTTGCGCGGCGTCAGCAACTTCGACCAGCCGCATGCCGCGCTGTTCAATTTCAGCTACCAGACACCTGCGTTGCGTACCAGCGCCGGGCTGCTTCGGAGCCTGTTCGGCGCGTGGCAGCTCAGCTCGGTCGTGCTGCTCAAGTCCGGCACGCCGTTCTCGGTGCAGGCCGGCTCGGACGCGCCAGGCTTCGGCAACGTGGACGGATCCCACAGCGACACGCCCATCCTTGAGGACCCGGCGATACTAGGACGCTCGATTGACGATCCCGACACTTCGGCCCAGCAATTGCCGACCAGCGCCTTCTCGTTCATCAAGCCCACCGATCAACGAGGCAATCTGGGCCGCAATACTTTTCGCCGGGACGGCATTGCAAATATAAACCTTGCCCTGTCCAAGGCCTGGCCGGTCGGCGAGAACAGACTGCTGCTGCGGGTCGAGTCGCTCAATTTCACGAACCATCCGCAGTTCCAGGATCCCGGTTCGAGCCTCGCGCAAGGCAATTTCGGAAAGATCACCAACACTCTCAACGATGGCCGGACCTTCCGGTTCACCTTGCGCTTCACGTTCTGACCGGCGGCGTCTGGCAGTCCCGGATGAGCGAAGTTGCCCGGCTGTCGGAGGGCCTGCCGGCAGTGCCGCGGCTGGGTATCGCGACGCGGGGCAACACGAGCCTGTCCGACGGCGATGTCGACTACGCGCTTTCGCGGGGCGTGCGCTACTTCAATTGGTGCGGCAAGCCCGATGGCCTGTCGCGAGCTGTCGCCGAACTAGGGGTGCGGCGCAAGGAGGTCGTGCTTGCCGCGCAGTTCAAGGCACGCTCTGCCGAGCAGGCAGTGCGAGAAGTGGAATGGATGCTTGCGCACACGCGCAGCGAGCGCCTCGAGGTCGTGACCCTGTACTACGTGGAGTCGGCCGAAGAATGGAAGGCGATCACGGCCTCCGGAGGGGCATGGGAAGTGCTCGACCGCTATCGGAGTGAAGGTCGCATCGGCATGCTCGGGGTGACCAGCCACCAGCGCTCGCTAGCCGCTGGCTGGGCTGCGGAGATCGCTCCAAGCGGCCGGCGGAGACTCGACATGCTGATGATCCGCTACAACGCCGCTCACACCGGGGCGGAGCGGGACGTGTTCCCCGTAACGTCCGAACTTGGAATGCCAGTCGTGACGTTCACCGGGCTCCGCTGGCGCGATCTGTTGAGATCCACACCGGACGATCCGCCCGATCTGCCGCCTCCCACCGCGGAGGAGTGCTATCGCTTCTGCATGCTGCATCCGGCGGTGAGCGTTGCGCTGGCCGCGCCGAATGGTCGAACCGAACTTGAGGAGGCGCTGAGGGCGCTCGATGGACGGATTGAGTGTGACGAAGCTTGGGAAGAGCGCATGCGAGCGCACGGCCAGCGCGTCCATCAGCATGCTCGCGAGTTCTGGTAAGGGGCGCTATCGCGACCGCGCGAGGCGCGGGCGGAGCGGCTGCGTTGGGCAAGCTTGTGCGCCAGAGCTGGCGACTGATGCGAACCGGGCTACCTGCCCGGGCTCCGACGCTGCGGCCTAGCTTGGGCGCTTGGCATCCCCTGCAGGAAGCTTCCTACCTTTCGCCCCAGCGCATCTTGCTGCGCAACACATCGAAGAAGGGCACGTCATTGGTTTGCACGATATCCACGGTGTGGCTGGCCTGCCACAGGCGCAGCCGGTCCTGCGGTTCCAGATGGCGGCCCACTTGGCCATCTATGCTCAGGAAGTTCCCCTCCTCGCCATCTAGGATGCGCACTTCGACCGTGGCGGTTGCGGGCAAGACGACCGCTCGGTTGGAAAGCGTATGCGGGCAGATCGGCGTGAGTGTAAGGGCTGCTACGTCCGGAGCCATCACCGGTCCTCCGGCCGATAGCGAGTATGCGGTCGATCCGGTCGGCGTCGAAACGATCAAGCCATCGGAGCGGTAGCCGCAGACGAACTCGCCATCGGCATAGGCCTCCAGATGCAGCAGTCTTGCGACAGCGCTGTTCGCGACGACGATGTCATTGAGCGCGAAGAAGCGGTCAACCACCTCTCCATCCCGTTCCAGATCGGCTTCGAGCACCATTCGCGAGTCGAGCTTGAATGCCGAGCGTGCCACGCCTTCCAGGGCGGCAGGAAGCTCGTCCGGGCCGATCGTCATCATGAACCCCAGCCCGCCTAGGTTCACAGCCAGCAGAGGCGTCTGCCGCGGTCCGACCGCCCGGGCGGCCGACAGCAGTGTCCCGTCGCCGCCGAGAACTATGATCAGGTCGCACTCTTCCGGCAGGCGATCGCGATCCATGCCATCGGTGCGGTGCAAGTAGTCTGCCGTGGGCGCATCGATCTTGACGTGCATGTCGTGCTCGGCCGCCCACTCCAAGATGTCGTGAAGCAGCGCGGGAATGTCGGCGCGCTCCGGCTTGCTGACTATGCCGACCGTGCGGATCACGCGACCCCCTTGGTGGAGGGTGCGCGCCAAGTCGTCCCGTGCAGCAAGAACTCGCGGTTGCCAGAGGCGCCCAGCAGCGGGCTTTCGATCCACTCCACGGGATCGAATCCGCATTCCAGCATCGCCTCGCGTACAGACTCGACCACTGCCATGTGCTTTTCATGGTCGCGCACTACGCCGCCCTTGCCCACCTCTCCCTTGCCGACCTCGAACTGCGGCTTTGCAAGCACGATGGCCTCGCTACCGGGAGAGAGCAAGTCTTGGAATCGCGGCAGGATCTTCGTCACCGAGATGAAGCTGACATCGCAACATGCGAAGGACACGCGCTCGCCCAGGTGGGCCTGTGTGAGGTATCTGGCGTTGCATTGCTCGAGCACATGCACGCGCTCGTCGTTGCGCAGAGACCAGTGCAACTGGTTGGTTCCGACATCGACTGCGTGTACGCGGGCGGCGCCGAGCTGCAGCAGGCAGTCAGTGAACCCTCCGGTCGAAGCCCCGATGTCTAGGCAGGCCGCACCTGCGACGTCGATTCCGAAGTGGGCCATGGCCGCGGCGAGCTTCTCGCCGCCACGGCTTACAAACTGGGGCTGCTGATGCAGAAGACGGACCGAAGCGTCACGTCCGATCAGGCGGCCGGGTTTGTCGGCTTTCTGTTCGTTGACCAAGACTTCGCCGGCCATCACCATGGCCTGCGCTTGTTGGCGGGAGGCAACCAGACCCCGTTCGACGATCAACTGATCTACCCTGATGCGCCGCAAACCGAAGCTAAGCTGCATTGTCTCACGGCAACCTTAGCAGCGAGACGGCGATACTCCCGCCGAAGCATACATCGACATCCCGGCCCGGGCTGCGCGGGCGCTGGCTGTACACACCGCGATAGGAATAGTGGTCGCCGTCCACCTCGTAGGCCAGATGCACCGGATTCGTATCTATGGCACATTCCACTACAGGCGGGTCGGCAGATCCGGGAACCGGACAGGGCAAGTTGACATTCCAGTACTCTCCTTTCTGGAGCGGCTTGGCGAGCAGGCCGGGCAGCAGTTTCCGAACCCAATCGGTCGCACGCTGCCAGTCCGCGGCGCTAAGCACCCTGTCGCGGTAGTGCGAGACCGCAATCGCAGGAACGCCTAGCAGGGCGGCCTCTCGCACGGCAGCGACCGTCCCCGAATAGTAGATGTCCGCCCCGAGGTTGGCTCCGTGATTGATTCCGGCGAGCACCCAGTCGAAGCCGTCGCGAAGCTCATGCAAGGCGATGCGGACGCAGTCCGCGGGCAGCGAATCGACGGCAATGTGGCGCCGGTCTAGGCGGGAGGCGCGAATCGGCCGGGCCGTTGTGACTTGGTGGCTGCAGGCGGAATGCTCTGCAGACGGAGCGACGATCGTTGACACGGCCCCTGTGGGCAGAGCCGCCTCCAAGGCTGCCAGCCCGGGAGCGACGATGCCGTCGTCGTTCGTCAGCAGGAATCGTGTTGACTTTGGCGAGGGCATCAAAGAACCATTCTGACAGCGAGATGGTGCCGAACTACTCTGGCCGCTTCCGGCCTGCGCCACTCTGCCTCTCCGTGCGTCGCGGCGCACCGGCTTGGCGGAGTCTGCCAGCTGGAACTGCGCCGCGGACAACCGAGTGTCGTCCTCCGCGCTCATGCTCGCGCCGGGACCCCGTCATGGGCGGAGCGGCGCTGAGGGCGTGTGGTTATACTGGGCAGAGAAGTGTGGTGAGGTGCGAGAGTGGTTGAATCGGGCGGTCTCGAAAACCGTTGAGCCTTTATGGGTTCCGTGGGTTCGAATCCCACCCTCACCGCCATAAGTCAGGTTTAACTTATTGATAATTAAGGATTTAACATCGAGCATACTATCGTCCATTTGTTCCACGACCAAAGCCAGCTGGGAGAAGCACGCGCCTTAATCTGCTGGTGACGGCGGGGAGAAGCACGAATTCCGCTGCCTTCCGTCGTCTCGACGACCTCGGCGCCATTGGAGCGAGCCCGCGCGGACCCGCATGACTATAATCAACAGTCTCTTGTCTCGCGAAGTCTAGGCCCGCCAGTGACCATCCCCAAGCTGCTCCTAGCTCTGGCCATGTCCCTTTCAGCTGCCATGCAGGCAGCCGCCGCCAGCCCGGACATTCTCCTGATCGCTGTCGATGACCTCAACGACTGGGTCGGACCGCTCGGGGGACATCCTCAGGCAAGTACGCCCAACATCGACCGTCTCGCCAGACGGGGGATGACGTTCGCGAATGCGCACGTTACGGCGCCGCTCTGCAATCCGTCGCGCGCGTCGCTGATGAGCGGGATGCTGACATCCTCCTTCGGGGTATACCTTAATCGCCAGGACTGGAGGAAGGCTCCGGCACTGCAAGGCAAGCCCGTGTTGCCGCTGTTCCTGCAAAGGAACGGCTACCGCACTCTAGGTGGCGGCAAACTGTTCCACGCGGCGACAGTCAATCCGCTCCAGTTCTATGGCCTGCTCCCAAAGGAAGGATTCGACGACTTCTATCCGGCTCCGAACCGGCAGCTTCCAGACGAAATTCGGCCGTTGGGGCGCCCCGTCAACAAGAATCCGGGGTTCATTAGTGGGTTCTTCGATTGGGCGCCAGTGACCGCGGAGGATTCCGCCATGGGTGACGGCCAGGTCGTTGCGTGGGCGAGCCGACAGCTCCGGGTGAATCGCGACAAGCCTCTGTTCCTCGGCGTCGGGATCTACCGACCGCACATTCCGTGGTATGTCCCGCAGCGCTACTTTGACATGCATCCCATCGATCGGATCGAATTGCCTGCGACCTTGCCTAACGATCTGGACGATGTGCCCGGGTCGGTTCGCTACGCCTCGAACCAGAGGGTGCATAAGTGGATCCTCGACAGCGGCAACTGGGGGCGAGGCGTGCAGGCGTACTTGGCGAGCATCAGTTTCGCCGACGCGATGGTGGGTCGGCTGCTCGACGCATTGGATACGAGCGGGCGCGCGGAGAACACGGTCGTCGTTCTCTTCTCCGATCACGGATATCACTTGGGTGAAAAGAGCCAGTGGCGCAAATACACGCTTTGGGAGGATTCGACCCACGTCCCGCTGATCGTGGTCGCGCCGGGGATCACCACGCCAGGGGCGCGGTCGTCAGCGCCGGTATCGACGTTGGATCTCTATCCGACCCTTGCCGATCTTGCAGGTCTGGAGCCTCCCGATCACTTGCAGGGGAATAGCCTGCGGCCGCTACTCGAGAGCGCGGAAGCGGATTGGCCCCACCACGCGATCACGACATATCAGTTCGGCAATCACTCGGTGCGGACTCGTCACTACCGCTACATCCGCTACAAAGACGGGGACGAGGAACTCTATGACCACCGTGTCGACCCGCACGAGTGGCACAACCTAGCTTTCTTACCTGAGCACGCCGACCTCAAGGCACGTTTGCGGTCCTTGCTCCCGGCGGTCAACGTTGAACCGATCCGATTCAATTGGCGTTAGATCGCTGTTGGACACCGCATAGCGTCACTAACGCGCACTGATCACGCGGGTAGCAAACTGAGCAGACCAGCCATTGGCCTGGGTCAGTCGACTTTGCGGCAGTGCACCAAGCGTTGCAACAGGACCGTCCTCTGCCCCGTCTTTGGCAGGGAATCGGTATCGCGGTCGACGCCCGGGCTGCCGCCTAATCCTCGGTCTTGCGTGTTTCCGCCCCGACGTCGGAAAGGAATCCCAGCAGTGCTCGATGCAGCTTGCGGGCTATCGCCGGTTCTTCGCGGGCGAGGTTGTTAGCCTCTCCAATGTCCGCGCCCAGATCGAACAACTCGACTTCGTTCCGCGCCCACGTCTTCACCAACTTCCACCGTCCTTGGCGGATCGCGCTCTGAGCCCGGCGGCTGACGGATTGGTGGAAGACCAGGAACTCGCGCTGTCGGGAAACAGCGGTCCCACCGTGAAGCACGTCGCGGAGGGTGCCGCCGTCCACCGTCGTGGGAAGGCCTTCGGGATACCCGGCTAGGTCTGCCAGCGTCGGCAGTATGTCTAGCCCAGTTACGGGCGTGCGGTTAACGCTTCCGGGCTTGATTCCGGGGCCAGCCACGAGGAACGGAACTCGAATGCCGCCCTCGTACATCGACCCCTTGGCGCCACGCAGGGGGTGGTTTCTCGGCATTGGCGGATCGCCTGCGCTTGGCAGCGTTGCCCGCCCGCCGTTGTCCGAGAGGAAGAATACGTATGTGTTGCGGTCCAGGCCCAGTTCGTGAATCTTGTCTAGTACCTTCCCGATCGAGGCGTCCATATCCGCCGTCATGGCGGCGAACGGCGGGAAGTAGTGCTTCTTGCCGGCCTTCCAACGTTGCACGAGGTCGAAGGTCGGTTGGCGGTAGAAGATGTCCAGATGCACGGCATAGTGTGAGATCTGGAGGTAGAACGGCCCGCCAGTCGCCGCTTGATCCTCGAGGAACTCGCACGCGCGGCCTGTGATGTGGTCAATCAGCTTCGGATCGGTGGCCGCCGCCGGTCCGCCGGAACCCTTACCGCCTCCTGTGCCATTGCCTGTGTCCCCGTCGCTGAAGTCGTAGCCCATCTCCGCGGGCAGGGGCCTGTCGAAGCGATGGTCCCACTTGCCGAAGTGAGCCAGCTTGTAACGCGCGTCCGCGGCCTTGAGCAGCTTGGGAATATTGAGCTGCTGGCGGTACGCCTTGGGCCAGTTCTGCTGGTCGTGCTGATATAGGTGCCGCGCCGGCGTCTGGCCCACCTGCAGGCTCCGCCTGGTCGGGCAGCAGAACGGTGCCGGGGCGTATCCATCCGTAAACGTCATGCCCAGCCGGGCCAAGCGTTCCAGAGCGGGAGTCTGGAAGTAGTCACTTCGCGACCTAGGGTCTGCCGGGTCCATCGCCGCGGACGAACCGACCCAGCTCTGGTCGTCGCTCAGGATGACGACGAAGTTGGGACGATCTTGCGCCGGAAGCTCCGTCCACAGAATCGCGAGCAGCGCCAGAAGCTTGAAGTTGCCCGCCATGATGGCGTCAATCTTAGCCGAGATCCGCGCCAAGGAAATTCCAGCGCTGTTCAAGCATTCGGCGCTAGACTGGTCGCGAAAGGAGGGTTGGCATGCAGACGACACGAAGGGAATGGCTAGCAGCGGCCGGCGGTTTGACCTTTGCCAGCAGACTCAAGGCCGTTGAGGGGCTGTTCCACGCTACCTCGCTGAACCACATCTCGCTGACGGTGCCGGATGTGAAGAGCGCAGCGGACTTTTACACCCGAGTGCTCGGCACGCGAATCATTCAGGACATGGGCAGCCGCGGACAGATGCGCGGGCTCAAGCGGAACTACCTTGCGCTGTTCAGGGGCGACGAAGCCGGCCTGAACCACTTCTCGCCCGGCGTTGACGGTCTAGACGAAGCCGGCGTAGGTGCAATTCTCAAGCGGCATGGCTACGAACCGTTCGAGCGGGCGCCCAACATTTGGGCCTGCCTCGATCCCGACGGCACCCAGAATCATCTTTCCGAGACAATGCGCCGGGAGGATCAGGTGGCCGAGGCGTACCGCAAGGATCCCAGACCGGATTCCATCCTGCACGGGATCGACGTCAATCACGTCGCCATCAGGGTGACCGACGTGGGTCGCTCGGTCGAGTGGTACCAGGCGCTGATGGGGCTGAACGTCATCAGCAAGACCGCGACCAGCGCCTTCCTCGGGCTAGGCCCGAATTTCCTCGCCTTGTTCCAGCGCCGCCAAGGGGGCGGCGCCGACCACTTCTGCTTCTCGGTCGAGGACTATGACCCGGACACCGTACGCGAAAAGCTAGCCCGGCACGGAATTGACTCCGTGCGACGTGAAGACCGCACGTACTTCAAGGACGTCAACGGTCTGACCGTGCAGGTTTCGGCCGAAAGTCATCAGCCGTGAACCGCAACCGGACCGCCATTCCGAGCGGCAAGGCTAGAGGAGTTCGCTAGCGGAAAGCGCTCTAGTATTCCTTGCGCATGTCAACCACGTTGCGGAGGCTCTCGCCAGCGGCAAAGCGCGCGATGTTGTCCTTGTAGACCTCAAGACGCAGCTTGGTGCCCAGCAGGCCTTGTGTCGCCACGTGAGGCGTGATGACCGCGTTGTCAAACTTCCACAGGGGGTGACCGGGCGGCAACGGCTCCGGGTCAGTTACATCAACGCCAGCACCGGCGAGGTGCTGGCTGTCAAGGGCCTTGACCAAGGCACCCATGTCATAGAGCTTGCCGCGCGAGAGGGCGATGAAGTAGCTGCCGCGCTTCATGAGATCGAATTGCGCCGGGCCGAGCATGCCTTCGCTGTCCTTCGTGTGAGGCGCGCAGACGAAAATGGCGTCCGCTTCGGGGATGACGGTGTCCATGCGGTCGGGGAAGACCATCCGGTCGAAGCTCTGCCGCGGCGGAAACTCCTCGGGGTCCACGCCGATCACTCGCATGCCGAATCCCTTGGCCCGGCGCGCCACATTCGATCCGATGCCGCCGGTACCGATCACAAGGGCGGTCATTCCCTCCAGTTCGACCAAGTCATAATTGCCGCCTTTCCAAGTCTCGTTGGTCCGGTCAGGGATGAAATGGTTCAGCTTGCGCGTCAGTGCCAGCAGCATGGCGAAGCCGTGGTCGGCGATAGCGGCGGAAGAGAGCGTTTGCGCGTTGGTCATGACCGCATCGCTCTCGACAAGTTCCGGGTACAGGTAGGGCTTGACGCCGGCACTGGTAATCTGCACCCACTTCAGCTGCTTCGCGGCCTGAACCACCGCAAGCGTCGGGTTGCCGATGATGGCGTCGGCATCGGCAGCCTCTCGAAGCAGGTTGGCATCGCCGCTGCCCCGGTTCGTCACGTGCGAGATAGTGACGTTGGCCGGGCTGCCGGAGCGCAATTCGGCAACAAGATCTGGTGATTGGCCGATCACGACCACCTTCAGATCGGCGGCTTGCAGTGTCAGCGCGACGATCGAAAACAGGGTTGCGAGTAAGGGTTTCATGCGGGTTCGGGCTCCGTTGGTCCCCCAACAATATACAGCGATCTGTAATGGCAGCGGTCGACAGATCAGCCGATTCGCAGTAGAACCGTCTTCCGGTGCAATTATCGCGGGGATGGTCTATAGTCAAACCGTTGGGCGATGGCGGATCACCTCCTTTGGCCTTGGTTCGTTCATCGTCCTTGGCTAACTCGCCATCGCCCACGGTGGATTCCGCCCGATTCATCCGTTGAGGCGCATGGTCCTGTGGATGTGGCAGGGACTGCCTTCGGCCCTCGAGTATGCCGGGCCGCCGAACTAACGGAGCTGGCGTCCGCTTCAGCAGACTGCCGATAGCCGTGCGAACAGCAGCGATCAAATCTGCCCTCGCAGTTGCGTTGCTTGCGTCGGTATCGCCGGCCGAGTCGCGTGTCGACCGGAATGTGGTTTACGGCATGTATTCGGGCCTCGCCCTGCTGATGGACGTCCATCATCCGGAGCAGCCGAACGGCATAGGGCTCATTCACGTGTCAGGCAGTGGGTGGAGCGCCCCGCTGAGTTTGGATGCCCGGCCGTTGAAGGAAGCGGGTCACGTCCGGATCGAAGCCCTTCCCTTAGTGCAACGCGGCTACACCGTCTTCACGGTGAATCATCGCGCGACTCCGCGATTCCAATATCCGGCTGCGGTAGAGGATGTGCAGCGTGCAGTGCGCTTCGTCCGGTTCCATGCCGCGAGATTCGGAATCGATCCTGACCGAATCGGTGCCATTGGGGGCTCGTCGGGCGGTCACCTGGTAAGCATGCTCGGCGTGTTGCCCGGAGAGGGCGATGCTGAGGCCGAGAGCGAGATTGATCGCGTCAGTGCCAAGGTACAGTGCGTTGTTGCCAGGGCGACACCATCGGACCTCGTCGGTAGCATGGCCACTAGTGGGGCTGTCGCCTTATTGCTGGGGATCCGTTTGCGCCCGGGTGCCGATCCAGGCTCTCGAGAGATGCGGATTGCCCGTGAAGCTTCGCCGATCACGCATGTCACGGCGGACGATCCGCCGTTGCTGCTGGTTCACGGCGACCAAGACGACATCGTCCCGTACGCGCTGTCGGAGCGCTTCCGGGAGCGTTTGGCTAAGGCGGGCGTCAGAACGGATCTGATCAAGGTGAGCGGCGCTGGCCACGGCCCTGGTTTCTCCGGAGCCGAACAAGCGCCGGACATGGGCCGCTGGGCCGGGGAGTGGTTTGACGCTCACCTGTTGGGCAAGCAGCGCTGAACTTTGGCGGCATCGTGGCGAAGCCGCGGTGTCGGCCACATAGGATGCCCGATCGTCGAACACCCGCCATCTGCCAGTCTTGTAGGCCCCTAGGGATCGATGCAGCGACGGCGCGCTCTGCATGCTCGGAGTTCGGCCCGGCCGAAATCGAAGCCTGCTAGCAATGCAATGTAGGCCCGACGCCGATCGGAGCAGGGAGCCAAGTTCTCTCCGCCGCAACGAATAGGCCCCGGGGCTTGCCGATCAAGACTGCGAGGGTGGCTCGAGCGAGGAGCGTTAGCACGTAAGCCCCGATTCCAGCCGGCACTTTCCACCTCCGCGTTGCGTTCCGATCGCGTTTGATGCAGCCGCCCACGGAATTCGGCGCTATGATTGCAATGGCATGCAAAGGCAGGATCGTCGCAGGTTCTTGCAGGGCATGGGGGCCGGCATCGCCCTCCCCATGCTGGAGTCTCTTTCCCCGCGTCCCGCTTTCGGGACCGGTGTCGATGAACCACCGCTTCAGAGGCTGGTCTGTATCGGTACCTACCTAGGCTTCCACCAGAAGCACTTTTTCCCGGAACAGGTCGGGTCCGATTACCAGATTTCCGAAGTCTTGGAACCGGCCGCCTCGTTCCGCCGCGAGATGACCGTGTTCTCCGGCCTGGACCACCGCGGCCGCAACGGCCACCACGGTTGGAAGGCATGGCTCAGCGGGTCGGCGGCCGGCAGCATATCGGTCGATCAGTTGGTTGCCGAACACGTCGGGCATCAGACCCGCTTGGACTCTCTGCAGGTCACCTGCGGAAATCCGCCCGGCGAGGCCCGGATGAGCTTCACCAAGGAGGGCGTGGCTCTGCCCATGATCGGTCGGCCCAGCGTTCTGTACCAGACGCTGTTCCGGTCCGGTGCCGACAGCGCCCGCATGGAATATCTGCTGGCGTCCAATCGAAGCGTCTTGGACGGCGTTGTCTCCGAGGCAAGAGCGCTGGAGCGCAGCGTGACGTCCTCCGACCGCGAGAAGCTGGGCGAGTACTTCTCCTCCGTGCGCGATGTAGAGAAGCGCTTGCGCAAGCAGCAGCTGTGGCTGGGCCGGCCCGTGGCGAAGGTGGAGTACCCACTGCCCGAGTTCGATCCGGTCTCGCCGAACCTGGCCTTGGAATGCGAATCGATCATGTACGATCTGATGGCGCTAGCGCTCACTACCGACTCAACGAGGGTGCTCACGTTCCTCATCCCGGGCTGGAGCCAGGTCTTCAACATTGGCGGGCGCAATCTGAGCGCCGGCTATCACGGGCTCTCCCACCACGGCAACGATCCGGTGAGGATCGCCGACTACAACTTGGTCGGGATCGAGCACGTGAAACGTTTCACGGGGTTCCTCGAAAAGCTCCGCGCTGCCACGGATGCCGACGGTCGGCCGCTGCTCGACACGTCAGCAGTGGTATTCGGCAGCGGCATGGGCGATGCCAACACGCACGACAACAGCAACCTCCCGACCGTGCTGGCCGGCGGCAGGTTCCGCCACGGATGGCACCGGAAATACGAGCGTGACGCCCCAGCGTCGCGTCTGTTGGGAGATCTGTTCATCACGCTCATGCAAGGGTTCGGGATGGAAGTCGACAGCTTTGCCAATGCCCGCAGCGGACTGAGCGAGCATCTGGCGTGAGGCTCGCCGTGTCACGACAGGGACTTCTCCTCGCTGCCGGAACACTGGTCCTGTCGGCGGGTGCTGCGGCCGAGTCCCTGCCGGGCCCTGCCAGCGAATTCTTGGCGCGTAACTGCGTAGCGTGCCATACCGGCGACCAAGCCCAAGCAGCTGTCGATCTGTCGCCCACCGACACCGACTGGACCAGCCGTGAAGCAGTTGCTCAGTGGGAGAGGGTGTTCGAGGCGCTTTCCTCCGCAAAGATGCCGCCAAGCGGTGCGAGCCAGCCGTCTGCGCACGAGCGCGGGCGAATGGTGGAGTGGCTGAAGGGCCGGTTGCTGGCCCACTCGGGGGTAGGCGGCGGCGTGCCCCGCCGGCTGAATCGCGCCGAATACGAGAACTCGATTCGCGACCTGTTTGGGATCTCCGACTTCGCCTTGCCGCATTCGTTCCCGGCGGATGACTCGTTCCACGGCTTCGACAACGTCGGCTCGGGCCTGATCCTGTCGCCTCCGGTCATGGCCCAGTACTTGGAGCAAGCGACTCGCATCGCCGACGAGCTGCTACCACCTGACAACGGCCCGCATAAGGCTGATGCCAAGACTTACAAGCTCTCTTCCACCGTGTTCGATTCCAGTGCTGGCCGGTCCGTGGAGGGCTCTCGTTTCCGGATCGTTTCGTCTAGAAACATGGCCAGCGCCGCCGCTTGGCCTTCCCGGTGGGAGGCGACTCAGAGCGGCGTGTATCGAATCGTTCTCCATGCCAAGGTCTTCGAAAGCGACAGCATGTTCTACGCGCCGAGAAGCGAGCCAGCCCGCGTTGGCCTATATGCACGTCCCAAGATCGACGACTACTATGCGCCGTACGGCGATCTCCGCAAGCTCGCCGAATTCGAGGTCTTGCCGGGGCGCGAGCAGCCACAACGCCTCGTCGCCGAGGTTGAGCTCTTTGCGGGAGATCTCTTCGGCGTGCGCTGGGAAAACGGACCTGCGTACTCAGATCCGCCGCGCCGGGATTATTCGCACGCGTTCTTGGCCGACCGCCTGAAGCGGGATCGGCTCTACTATGCCGCCATGCTGCAGTACGGCGGAGGATCGCGAGGGACCACCCAAGTTCAGGTCTACGAAGCGACCAAGGCGCTGATGGAGAGCGGTACGCTCGACTTGCAGGATCCAAGGCTGGACAAGCTTCCGGAAGAGTGGGGCGGTGGCTTGGGCAACGGCCCGCACAACTGGATCAAGGCGTTTGTTCACGAAGAGCTCGAGCGCTATGGCCCAGCCATTGATCTGTCGGGCTTCGAGGTGGTTGGCCCCTTGCGGCTGGTCGAAGACGACGAGACGCGGGCTCGCCGGGCTCGCAGCGAGCGGTTCTTAGGGCCGGAGCGGTCTGGCCTGACTGATCGCGAGCGCATCGAGAACGTGTTGAGGCGGTTCCTCCCGCGCGTCTTTCGACGTCCCGCCAGCGACGAGCAGGTCCGCACGTATGCCGATATAGCGGAGGGGCACGTCGCGAAGACTCCAGGCGGTCGTGTGGAGGATGGCTTGCACCTAGCCGTGCGACGCGCGTTGGTGTCGCCGCTGTTTCTCTACCGGGGACTGCGAGCCGACGAATTCGACGATTTCGACCTGGCGACTCGGCTCAGCTTTTTCTTGACTTCGCACCCCCCCGACGACGAGCTGTTCCGAATTGCTGCGGAGGGCCGGCTGTCAGACTCGCAAGTGCTGGCGGAACAGGTTGACCGCTTGCTTGCCACCAGGCTGAACGACAAGTTCGTCCGTAGTTTCACCGGTCAGTGGCTGTCCACGCGATTGCTCGAAGGCATCATGCCCGATCCTCGCCTGCTGAGGTTCTACGATCCCGACCGTCGGGCGCTGATCGATGAGACGGAAATGTTCTTCGCCGAGATCCTGCGTGAGAACCTGCCGCTGGAGACGTTCATCGACCCGGGCTTCAGCTATCGCAACGCTCGCCTGAACAAGATCTACGGCGGCGAGCTCGAGGGCAACGAGATGCGTCGGGTCACGTTCGAGCGCGGGGGCAGGCACGGCGGAATCTTGGGGCTCGGCGCGGTCATGATGGCGACTGCCAACGGGGTCGACACCCAGCCCGTCCTGCGCGGAGTGTGGTTGCTCGATAATGTCTTCGGAGCGCCGCCCCCAGAGCCTCCCGCCAACGTGCCAGCGATCGCAACCGATACCAGCGGTGCGACTTCGATACGGGATCAGTTGGCCGCCCACCGGGCCGATCCGTCGTGCGCCAGCTGCCACAACGAGATTGACCCGCTCGGCATGGTCTTGGAGAGCTTCGACCCGGTCGGCCGCTGGAGGGACCACTACCCGCTTTACACCAAGCCGCCCGACGGCCAAACGGCGCTTACCGAGGAATACTATTCCACGGTCGGCAAGGGTGTTCTGCCAGGACCGGCCGTAGATTCCGTCGGCGTTTTGAGTGACGGCACGAAGCTTGAGGACGTAACGGACTTGAAGCGGTACCTGCTGGCCCGCCTGGATGTCTTTGCCACTTGCCTGACCGAAAAGCTGATGGTCTACGCTACGGGCCGCCCGCTCGGCTTTGCGGACCGGCTTGCCGCCGAGCGCATCGCCAAGTCGGCAGTGGAGCGAGGCGACGGCTTCCGCGACCTGATCGTCGAAGTGGTCCGGTCCGAGTCGTTTGCCGCTAGATAGGGCTGGGATTCCGATCAAGGTGACTGCCTCAAGCTGCGGGCGGAGGCGACTTCGGCACAAGTGCGCTCTCGAAGTGCAGAAACGTCGGGGAATCGCTTGCGGACAAAGGTAACATTCTAGAAGCGACCAGACTAGTTTCGTTGGGGCTGCGGGTCGGATAAGGAGTTGACTAGAGTGGTCGCGTACAGGCGCAGTGAAGATCTAGACATCACGTTCGGTGTTGAGGAAGAGTTCTTTCTCGTAGACCCCGAGACGCGCGATTTGGTAGCAGAGCCAGATCAGGCCATCTTCCAAGAATGCGCCCGACAGGCAGGAGAGCACAAAGTAGCGCCGGAGTTCTTGCGCTCGCAGCTCGAGACCGCTACAACAGTCTGCCGCAGCATCGCCGAAGTGCGCAAGGCATTGGTCCGGACTCGCTCGGCGGTGGTCAATTCAGCTGAAAGTCATGGCACACGGGCCATCGCGGCTTCGATCCATCCGTTTGCGGAGTGGAGCACTCAGGTCGTTTCGGTCGGTCGGCGTTACGCAGAGTTCGCGGTGACCTACCAAGAGACGGTGCGCAGGCTGATCATCGGCGGCATGCACGTCCATGTCGGATTCGGAGACAATGACACGCGCATTCGCGTCATGACGGCGCTCCGGCGTTACCTGCCGCTGTTGCACGCGCTGTCGGGCTCGTCCCCGTTCCATGGGGGCCGCGAAACCGGCTTCAAGTCGTACCGGATGACGATCTTCGGCACCCTGCCAAGAACGGGCGTTCCCCGGCCGCTGAATTCGTGGCAAGAGTTCGATGCCCTTACCCGAGACTATCGCCGCCTGAACTTGATCGAGAATGCCGGCGAGCTGTGGTGGGACATTCGTCCCTCCCACGTCTACCCGACTGTCGAGATGCGGATCTGCGACATATGCCCTCGGGTCGAAGATGCCATAGCGATCACTGCGCTGTACGGCTGTCTGGTACGCAATCTCTGGCGCCGCGACATCAACGGCACCCTGCCTCCCGACCACCCGACCGAGATCATCAACGAGAACCGCTGGCTAGCCCAGCGCTACGGCGTGCTGGCGTTCTTCGGGAACTTGGAAGGTGGCGGCAGGATGGATATCGACGACTATGCACAGGATCTGGTGCGCGAGTTAGCCGACGACGCTAAGGCCCTCGGGTGCGAGGCCGAATTGCGGCACGTTCTCGAAATCGTCCGGAATGGCTCTGGCGCTGACCGGCAAGTGGATCTGTTTCGCCTGCGCCGACTCGAGGGGGCATCGCCCGACGAGGCGCTCACGGAAGTCGTAGACCTGATCATTGCTGAGACGAAGGAGTCCTTGGGCTGAATCCGCTGGCCGTCCGCCGGTAGATTCCTCGTGAACCCAAGGCTCCGGCCAATCGCCTGCATGGCGGACTACAATAGCGGCGATCATGCGCAGCGCTGTTCTTCTCACGGCCTTCTCGCTCTTGACCGCTTGTACGGCACCGGCGCCGGAGCAAGCAGACAGCCCGCCGAACATCGTCGTGATCGTTGCAGACGATCTGGGCTACAACGACCTCGGATCTTATGCGTCGGAGTTCATTCAGACTCCGCATCTTGACGCTCTAGCCGGTGGCGGGGTCCGCGCCACGGACGGCTATGTTTCTGCGGCGGTGTGCAGTCCGTCTCGGGCCGGGCTCTATACCGGCCGCTACCAGCCGCGTTTCGGGTACGAGTACAACACTTCCGGGCGCGACACCGTAGTCGGCCTGCCGACGGACGAGCGCACTCTGGCGGACATGCTCGGGGATGCCGGATATTCAACCGGGCTAATCGGCAAGTGGCATTTGGGCAAGTCGGAGCAACATCACCCTCTCAATCGGGGCTTTGACGAGTATTTCGGCGTGCTGGCCGGCGGCACCTCGTACATCGACTCGCGCAAGGAAGGGGTCCGGTCGTGGCCCGCACGCAACGCTCCAACTACTAGGGGTGACACAAACGCGATTTTTGATGGCTTCGAGCAGGTGGAGGTCGAGGAGTACCTCACCGATGTCTTTGCGGACAGGGCTGTGGACTTCATCCGGCGGCACAAGGACGAGCGGTTCTTCTTGATGCTGACCCCCAACGCGCCGCATACGCCGCTCCAAGCCACGACCGAGTACACCGAGCGCTATGCCGATCTGGAGCCGGAGGGCCGCCGCATCTTTGCGGCGATGGTGTCGTCGATCGACGACTATGTCGGCGACGTGGTATCCGAATTGCGAGCCAACGGCTTGGAGGAGAACACGTTGATCGTGTTCACTTCTGACAACGGGTGCGTGAAGTACCTCTCGCAAGACGTGTGTTCCAACGATCCGCTGCGGGGATCGAAGCGGTTCCATCTCGAGGGCGGCATCCGGGTGCCGTTCATCTTCTACTGGCCCGCTGGCTTACCTGCAGGACAGACCTACGAGCAGCCGATCATCTCGCTCGATCTCTACTCGACCTTGGCGGCGGCGGCCGGAGCGGACGAAACCGCCCAAGACAGCGTGAATCTCTTGCCCTACCTGCGCGGTGAACGGGCAGAGCCGCCGCACGAATTCCTGTTCTGGAGGTTCAAGCCCAACATCGCGGTGCGTTGGGGCAAGTGGAAGATGTGGAAGGTCAACAAGACGGACCTGACCGAGGAGGCTCTCGTGATCGGCGGCCGGCGCTTGGCCCAGGTCGAGTATCCCGGCGATTCGCCGTTGGGACAGCTAACGGTACTGTACGACCTGTCGGAAGACATCGGGGAAAGCCGGAACTTGGCAGGCGAGCATCCCGAGATCGTGGAGCGGCTCGAGGCTGAGCTCGAAGCGTGGAACGCGGAGCTTGCGGAGCCCATGTGGCTCAGCAACCGATCGACCATCTATGACCTGCACGGGCAGATGATTCAGGTCTTCTTCTGACGTACGAGCGTGTTCCGGAGAATCGTTGACGCTGGGCTTACGTGCGTTGATTGCCCTGCATCGGTGCCCGCGACGGGCTGGGCAAGGCGTTGGCGCCCGGCTGGACTATGCTAGTTGGCGAGTTCGGAGAAGCTCGCCAGAGTCATGACCAGGCTAGATTCCAGTCACGTTTCCAAGGCGGATCGCGGAGAGATCCGGGGCCGTCTGCTCCCTCTGGCACTTCGAGCCGTGCTCGTCCTGACGGTGACTGCGATGGGCATTGCGGCTGATCACTCGATCCGGGTGGAGCGCTTGCTCGACCGCCCGATCATCACGCCGGACACGCACCCGAGCATCGGCGAGAACATTCAGGGCCCGTCCTTGATCCGTGTCCCCGACTGGGTTTCCGATTCCTTGGGCAAGTACTACCTGTACTTTGCCGATCACAAGGGGAGCTACATCCGTCTGGCCTACGCCGATAGCTTGCTCGGTCCCTGGCGGGTGCATCCGTCGGGCAGCCTGCAGATCGAGAACTCGCACTTTCCAAGCGAGCCGCCCGAGATCACGCAGGAAGTGTTGGATCGAGAGTCCGCCCGGAGGGCCGCCACCGTTGGCGGCAACAAGCTGCCGCATTCGCTCCGCAAGGAGCTCACGGCCACTCATATCGCCTCGCCGGATGTGCATGTCGATCACGATAATCGCCGCATCGTGATGTACTTCCACGGCTTGGAGTCCGCAGGAAGGCAGGTCAGCCGAGTCGCGCTGTCGCGCGATGGCATCGATTTCAAGGCGCGGCCCGAGGTCCTAGGCAGGACGTACCTGCGCGTGTTTGAACACGAGGGCCTGACCTATGGGATCGCCATGCCGGGACAGGTGTACCGCTCCCGCGATGGCCTCTCCAATTTCGAGACGGGTCCGCTGCTGTTCAATCCCGACATGCGGCATTGTGCGCTCTTGAAAAGGGGCGACCGGCTATATGTTTTCTGGACTCAGGTCGGGCACGCGCCTGAGCGAATCTTGCTGAGCACCATCGACCTGTCTCCGCCTTGGACCGAATGGAAGGAGACAGGAGCTCAGGAGGTCATGCGCCCGGAGCGGGAATGGGAAGGTGTGCACGAGCCCAACGAGCCGTCGATCCGCAGCGTGGCCTACGGTCCGGTCAACCAGTTGCGCGATCCCGCCATCTTCGAAGAGGGCGGGCGCGTGTTCCTGCTGTACGCCGTAGCGGGCGAGACCGGGATCGCCATCGCAGAACTCCACTTCGACGACTGAGCGTCTTGGGATCGAGCGGATCCCGGGCTCAAGCGATCACTGTCTTGGCCGGAAACGGGGGAGCTTCGTACAGATCCTCGTTTACTCGAAGCCCGAGTCCAGGCTCGTCCGAGACGGAATATGCGCCGTCCTTGAACTCATAGCCGCTCACGGTGAGGGCAGCGCACTTGGATCGGTCATCTTCGGCCGCCATGATGTTTTTCTGGGTCTTCGCGAGGTGCAGGCTCATCAGCAAGCCGACTTGCGAGCCCCAATTGTGCGGCACCGCCTGGGCGCCATGCGGCTCGCCCAACTTCGACATGGCGCGACAGTCCAAGATTCCGCCCGTGCGAATGTCGAGCTGCATCACGTCGAAGAGGCGCTCTGGCTCGACAAAGGGCCGGAAGTCCTCGGCAGCCCGCATGTTCTCGCCATCGGCGATGGGAGTCTCAATGCCGGCCTGCTGCATCCGATGGCGCAATCGACGGTAGAGTTCGGCGTCTTCGGGGAAGACCTCTTCCAGCCAATCCAGCCTCTGCTCCTGGGTTTCGCTTAGCAATTGCCACGCCCCTTCGAAATCGTCTCGGTACCCGTTGTTGGCGTCGACCAATAGCCTCGGCTGGAAGCCGATCGCCGAGCGCACGGAGCGGATGACGTCTATGTCGCGCTGCAACCCCTCGCCCCGCTTCATCCACTTGCTGCCTCTGCCGATCTTGAGCTTGATCCCCCGGTAGCCGCTCTGTATGGCCTCGCGGGCCTCGTCGACCACCGCCTGCACGCCTCGGTCGCTATACCAGAGATCGCTGAAGTAGAGCGTCCCGTCGTAGACTTCGACGCGATCCTTGACGGATTCGCCAAAGAGCTTCCAGCAAGGCACTCCTCGCAAATTTCCAATGAGGTCGCACAGCGGCCCGTCGAGGTGCTTGTACTTGGTGAGCAGCGTGGCGAAGTCGGCCGCCCGCCCCCAAATCAGGCCGTCTCGGAATTCGTAGACGGTTTCGGGGTCGGCGCCTAGCAGCGATCGGATGTCCCGGAGGAACTCGGCATCGGGCTTGGTATAGCCCATCACTCCAACGCCTTCGACCCCTGCGTCGGTCATGATGCGCACCAGCACGTTCTCGTAACTGGTGCCCTTGGGCTCGTTGTCGTAGGCATTCATCGCGACGAACTTGTGGAAGTCGCCTCGGATCTTTGACAGCGTGATCGAGCTGATCCGGACCGGTGCGGCAACGGCCTTGGCTGCGCCCAGCGCAACGCTGGCAGCGGAGAGGAACATTCTGCGTGTGCTGGTCATGACAATTCAGCGGCGGTGACATTCGAGCGCGCGGGAAGCCTGGCCGTGCGGACCGCGTCGCGTCTCGCAGTCCAGACTACCATCGACTGGAGCCCCGGCCGGCCGTTTTCCGGCAGTACGGGCCTGATCCGCGTCAAGGCGACCCGTGGCGCTGCAGCGGCTCGCCGAGAGCGGTATCCGTACCGGTCATTCGGTCTAGGAAGCGCGACGCTACTCGATGCGCCCCACGGCGCGAGCCATGTCGACGACGGCTTCCATAACGACCTCCTCAACGCTTGGGCGAAAGAGACCATAGTCCACGTATAGCCCCCGTGTCTCGTAGCCGCCCTCCCGCAGAATTCTGGCCGTCGGGAGGTATCCGAACACGTCGTTGTTGTAGCCGCTGACCCAGAGCTTGAGCGGGCCGAGTCGTTCTTGGGCGAGTCGGACGTAGTCGACGACGGTCTCTCCACTGTAGGCGACCAATGTCAGATCCTGGCCGAACTGCCACAGCGCGAACGGCGCAGCGTAGGTTCGGAGCAGCGATTCGCCCCTGTCCAGCTTCGCAAGGGCACCCTCGGTGAAGAATCTCCGATACGAACGCGCGCCGGCTTGCATTGTCTCGATCTGTCTTCGCGTGTGAGATCCGAGCGGAAGATCTACGGTGCGAAACTCGGTGCGCAGCGGCCCGCGCACCGGAGCGAGTTCGCCTTCGAGGACTTCCCTGACCGCTGTGGCCAGTTCGCTGCCATGTCGCCGAGCCAGATCCAGGGTGCCGCGGGGGTAGGGGTTGGCGTCGCCGGCACAGCCGGTCATGAACATGGCAAGCACGCCGGGCAGGCCATCCTCTAGCAGTCTTTGGGCGATACCGGCGTAGTCGCCACTGATCTTCAGATTGCCGCCCGTCAAGGTGGTGCAATGAGAACCTGCACCGAAGACTATCGCCCGCAGGCTGCCATCCGGCGCGTCGACGCGCAGCACCGGCACGGTGCGATCGGCGGGGCCGCTGGCGTTGGTGCCAAGAATCACTCCACGATCGGTGAACTCCCGCCGATTCATGACGAAACCCGCCACTCCGCGGCCCCACGACAGGCGCGCTGGGCGCAGGTCCTTCAACGCCTTCCTGCCGGCGACGACGATCTTCGACTCCATCGTTCGAATGTAGGCTTCGATCTTTCGGCGCGTTGCGGGTGTCGCGCGGGTAAGCAGCGAACCGGCCACCAGCGGTCCCGCGTGCGTGTGGGACGCGTTGAGAATGACCTGCTCTCGCCGAATTCCGGTGGCTTCTTGCAGCCGCGCGCAGATCGCCTCGGAGCGTTCGCGAGTGAAGCCGAGCAAGTCTGCGGTGATCAGCAGCGCCCGCTCGCCATCGCCGTCCTGAATCGCGAGCGCCTTGGCAGACAGCGGGTCGGCGACAGATTCGAACGGGGCCTCGCGGGCGGCATATCCCGCCATCGGCAAGGGCTGGGCCGGCGTGATATCTGTCGCAGCCAGGCCCACCTGCCAGTCAGCGGCTTGGGCCGCCAGCAGCGCGGGAAATGCCAGTGCTAGGGCTAGCGAGGGACGCATCGCGCCCAAGTATACTCTCGCCGGCCAGCGTTCAGGGCTGAATCCGGATCGTTTGGCCACTCGCGGCCGACTCCACCGCCGCGTCCGCCAGCATCAGGGCCCGCCGGCCATCTTCAAAGCTCGGCGACGGAGCGAGTCCGCCCTCGATGGCGTCGATGAATGCGTCGATCTCGCGAACGTAGGATTCGGCGTAGCGGTCGATG
Source organism: Terriglobia bacterium (assembly GCA_009841225.1). Taxonomy (GTDB): domain Bacteria; phylum Acidobacteriota; class Terriglobia; order Bryobacterales; family UBA6623; genus VXMF01. Next base: position 70,045 of record VXMF01000011.1, read on the forward strand.
AAAAAGTGGTGCAGCCGTTCGCCAGCCCCGGTGGCGGTGGAACTGTAACGCTGGAGATTCGTCATGGCTGGGTTGGCGGAAATGAACATGCCCTTTTCGCCGAACATCTCGATGCGCTGGTCGTAGCCGTAGGCGCAGCGTCGCGAGCAGTTGATCTGGCACATAGCGCCTGAAGACATGCGCATCGTCACCACGGCTGAGTCCACGTCGCCGATCTCTCCGATCGCGGGGTCGACCAGCACGCCGCCCATCGCGCTGACTTCGACGGGCTCCTGCGCAAACAGGAAGCGCGCGATGTCAAAGTCGTGAATCATCATGTCCCGGAACAGGCCGCCCGACACGCGCACGTAGTCCAACGGTGGAGGAGCGGGGTCGCGGCTAGTGATCACGGCAAGCTCCAGACCCCCGATCTCGCCACTGGCCGCGGCTTGTCCCAACGCCGCGTGGCTGGGGTCGAAGCGTCGGTTGAAGCCGATCTGGACGCGCGCGCCTGTTGACTTGACGACCTCTGCACACTCGTCCACCCGGCGGATGTCCAAGTGAATCGGCTTTTCGCACAGCACGGCCTTGCCCGCTCGCACGGACCGCTCGATCAATTCGCAATGCGTGTCCGTCGAGGTCGCGATCAAGACGGCGTCGATCGACCCGTCGCCCAGCAGCGCATCGACTGAGTCGAACGCCCGGCAGCCCGTGGCACGAGCCGCTTCCGCGCTCGCCACCGAGTCCACGTCGTAGACGCCGACCAACTCTGCCCGGCTATGGGCTGCGAGATTCCGCGCGTGCATCCTGCCGATGCGGCCCGCGCCCAGTAGTGCGAATCGAATCATGGTTGTGGCTCAGGTCAGGCGTCCGGTTCCGCCCATTGAAGCATCGGTCCGAGGGTGCGTGACCGGGGCAGGCGCAAGAACTTCTCGGCCTCGGCCTGCTCGTCGGTCTGGCCTCGCTCTGTGCGCCGCTTGTAGCTCGCGCCCACGAACGCTTTGAACAGAGGCTGCGGTTCCAGAGGCTTGGACTTGAACTCGGGGTGGAACTGGCAGCCGAGATACCACGGATGGCTCGGCAGTTCGCAGATCTCCACGTAATCGACCTCGGGGGTCTCGCCCGAGATGCGCATTCCGTGCTCAGTGACGATGCCTTCGTACTCCGGGCGGTTGAACTCGAAACGGTGGCGGTGCCGCTCGCTGATCTCCAGTCTGCCGTAGGCGCGCTCGGCGAAACTGCCCGGCTCGAGCCGGCACGGCCAAGCGCCTAGGCGCATCGTGCCGCCAAGATCCTCGACACCCTTAAGTTCGCGCAGCTTCAGGAACGCCCGGTCGGTTGCCTTGGGGTCGAACTCGGTGGAGTGAGCCCCGGCGATCCCGCAGACATTGCGCAAGAATTCGATCACCATCGTCTGCATTCCCAGGCAGATGCCAAAGTACGGCACATGGTTCTCGCGGGCGTAACGAATCGCCTCGAGCATGCCGTCGATACCACGCAGGCCGAATCCACCGGGCACGAGGATGCCGTCGTAGGCGGAAAGCTGTTCGGCGCAGGTCTCGCGCTTGATGTCTTCGGCCTCTACCCAGCGAACCTTGGTTTCCAGCCCATGCGCGAGGCCGCCGTGCAGAAGCGCTTCCTTGAGGCTCTTGTATGAGTCCTCGTAGTCGACATACTTGCCGACTACCCCGATCTCCACCGTGTCCCGCGGATTGCGCAAGTTATGGACCATTCGCTTCCAAGGATCGAGATCGCGCGGTCCAGCTTGGATGCGCAGCCGGTCCAGCACGATCTCGTCGACCTTCTGGGCGGCGAACTCTACGGGAACTTGGTAAACGGTATCGACGTCCCGAGCGGCGATCACGGCCTCCTTATCGACGTCGCAGAACAGGGCGATCTTCTCGCGGATGTCGGCTGAAAAACCAGTTTCGGTGCGGCAGATGAGGATGTCGGGCTGGATGCCCAGCGCGCGCAGCTCCTTGACGCTGTGCTGCGTGGGCTTGGTCTTGAGCTCTCCGGCCGCGGCGATGTAAGGCACCAAGGTGACATGCACGAAGACGCACCCGCGCCGGCCGACCTGCTGGCGGACTTGCCGGATGGCCTCGACAAACGGCAGCGATTCGATATCGCCCACGGTGCCGCCGATTTCCGTCAGGACCACGTCGATGTCCTTGGTGGAGACCCTCTCGATCTGCTCGCGGATCGCTCCGGTCACATGCGGGATGACCTGCACGGTCTTGCCGAGGTAGTCGCCACGACGCTCCTTGGCCAATATCCGCTCGTAGATGCTGCCGCTGGTAGCGTTGTTGGCCCGCGTCAAGACGGCGTGAGTGAAGCGTTCGTAGTGGCCGAGGTCCAAGTCGGTTTCGGCGCCGTCATCGGTCACGAAGACCTCGCCGTGCTGGAACGGGCTCATCGTGCCGGGATCGATGTTGAGATAGGGATCGAGCTTCTGGAGGGTGACTTTGAGCCCCCGGCACTCGAGCAAATTGGCGATCGAGGCAGAGGTGATGCCCTTGCCAAGAGAAGATACGACGCCGCCTGTGATGAAGATGTACTTCGGACGGGCCACTACCGTCCCGCCTCCGGCGCAGCTCGCGGCAAGCTCTAGCGTACCACGGCCCTGCGGCGGCCTTGTCCCGCGCGAAGCTCGTTCCAAGCGCGAAAAGCGGGCGCAGCGCGAAAGTGCGGAGAGACAAATGCGGGCCGTGGTGCTATTGTGATAATCGCGCGCTAGGCTGCCAATCGCGGTCTTGGCGCTGTCGGCGCTGATGGCAGGAGCCAGTTGATGCAACGAGCGGGAGCGAGGGGGCCTGTCACCGGTCTGGGGCTGTTGCTGGTCGCGGCCACCGTCCTGTCGAGCCCCGTCTCGCTGACTGGCGACGCCGACCCGGCGCTGCGAACGAATCCGGCCCGTGACGACCTGAACTTGGAGTTCAGCCGCCGCGAAATCATCAAGGTCGATGTCGAGATGGCATTGATCAATGTGACCGTGACCGACCCGATCGGGCGCATGGTCACCGGCCTCGACAAAGAGCACTTCGTGCTCAAGGAGGACAACAAGCCGCAGGTCATCGAACAGTTCGGCGCCGAGGAGGCGCCTCTGTCGCTGGCGGTCGTCTTCGATGCCTCCGGCAGCATGGGCTACAAGATGACCAAGTCGCGCGAGGCTGTTGCGCAATTCTTCAAGACCGTCAATCCCGAGGACGAATTCTTCTTGGTCCAGTTCAACAACCGGCCCGAGATGGTGACGGGCTTCACTCGCAGCCTCGAAGAGATCCAGAGCCGGCTCACATTCGTGCGCTCCAAGGGGCGCACAGCTCTCCTGGATGCGATCTATCTCGCACTGAGCCAAATGAAAGAGGCCAAGAACTCCCAGAAGGCCCTGCTGGTGATTTCCGACGGCGGCGACAACTCCAGCCGCTACACCCCGCGGGAGATCAAGCGAACCGTGCGCGAGTCCGACGTCCAGATCTACGCCATTGGCATCTACGAGCCTTACGCTTCTCGCGGGCGCACGCCGGAGGAGGCTGCCGGTCCGGGACTGCTGACTGAAATCGCCGAGTCCACCGGCGGCAGGCAGTTCGCCGTGCAGAACGTGAACGAGTTGCCCGATATCGCCGAGAAGATCGGGATCGAGCTGCGTAACCAATACGTGCTGGGATACATCCCAGAGAATACGCAGAAAGATGGGAAGTGGCGTCGAGTCAAGGTCGAAATCAAGAAGATTCGTGGCATGCCGGAGCTACGGCCGTACTACCGCAACGGGTACTATGCCCCGACTCGCTAGGTGGAACAGCGCTGTCGGACGGTGGCCGGTTCTACCCGCAGCCTTAGCCGCGACCGCTTGGCTGGCGGCGATGGTGCCGGCCGTGCCTGCGGCCCGCGGCCAGACGAGCGGCTGCCCTCCCGGCATCGCGTTTTGCGTCGAGACCCAACGCGTCGTGCTGCACGTGACGGTCGTGGATCGCCAGGACCGCTTCGTCACGGACCTTTCCGAGAGCGCGTTCTCCGTCATTGAGGACGATCAGCAGCAGAGCCTGACCTATTTCGCCCAAGAGGACGTGCCGGTGTCCATCGGGCTGGTGATCGACAACTCCGGCAGCATGCGCGAGAGTCGCCGCCACGTGAACGCGGCCGCCTTGGAGTTTGTGAAGGCTTCCAATCCGCAGGACGAGGTCTTCGTCGTCAACTTCAACGACGAGTCGTACATCGATCAAGACTTCACCAGTGATATCGACCGCCTGCAGGATGCCCTGCAAAGGATCGACACCCGCGGCGGCACAGCCCTCTACGATGCGACAAGCTTGTCACTGGACCATCTCGTAGAGGCTGGCAACAAGGAGTACAACAAGCGCGCGCTGCTGATCATCACCGATGGCGAGGACACCTCCAGTCGGATGGACTTAGAGCTGTTGGTGCGCAAGCTGCAGAGTTCTGACGTGACGATCTATGGCATAGGGCTGCTCGCGGAAGAGGAGCGCAGGGCTGCCAAGCGCGCTGAGCGCCACCTGCGCACAATAACCCGGCCTACTGGCGGGCCCGCCTACTTCCCGACCAGCTTTGATGAGGTCGAGCCGCTGGTGAAGAGGATCGCGGCCGATATTCGCAACCAGTACATCCTCGAGTACAACCGGCCCGAGGGCAAAGGGGCGGGCTACCGACGCATCCGAATCGACCTCAAGGGCGGCGCCAAGAGCAATAAAGTGCGCCACCGTCCCGGCTACTATGCCGACTAGGCCAGAAGCTGGCGTGGCGAGGGCTTGGCTGGAAACTCTGCGCTTTTTGTGGCGTGCCAGCCGCGGCCACCGGTTGCGGCCGTGGCGCAGCCCCTATCTGCGCTGGCGCATCGAGACTTACTCGGGGATTCACGCCGAGGCGGTCGATGCCAGGGCCTTCCGGCAGTTTCTCTGGCGCGAGCGGAGCAGCCTCTGGCGCTACCTGCGCTGGGTCGGCGAGATGCGGTCTGGATGGGGCGGTGCTACGCCTCGCCGGCCGCCTGCAGGGCGGTAACGGCCGCCACGTAGTAGATGTCGTCCACCGAGCAGCCGCGCGAGAGGTCGTTCGCTGGCTTGTTCAGACCCTGCAGGAAGGGGCCCAGCGACTGTGCGCCGCCCAGGCGCTCCGCCAGCTTGTAGCCGATGTTGGCGGCGTTGAGATCGGGGAAGATCAGCACGTTGGCGCGACCTGCGACCGGGGATCCGGGGGCCTTGGAAGCGCCGACGCTCTCCAGCAGGGCGGCGTCGGCCTGAAGCTCGCCGTCGATCTTAAGATCCGGACGGCGCTCGCGGACGATCCTGAGCGTCTCGATGACTTCATCGGCCAGGGGGTGCTTGGCACTGCCCTTGGTCGAGAACGAGAGCAACGCGACATACGGCTCGGCAGCGAGCAGGTTGCGACTGTTCAAGGCTGTAGCGACGGCGATGTCGGCGAGCTGGCTTGCGTTCGGGGCGGGCACGACTGCCGGGTCGGCGAACACCATTACGCCGTCGGAGCCATATTGCTTGTCCGGATGCAACTGCACCATGAAGCTGGACACCAGCTTGTATTCCGGGCGGACGCCGATGCATTCGATCAGGGCGCGCACCGTCTGGCCAGTGGTGTTCTTGGCTCCCCCGACCAAGCCGTCGGCATCGCCATTCTCAAGCGCCAGCGCCGCGTAATACAGGGAGGTCGTGGCGATCTGCTGCGCCTCGGCCTCGGTCAGTCCCCGGTGGCGGCGCCGCTCGTAGTAGATTTGCGCGTAGCGCTCGCTGTGGCCGGACGTCTCGGGATGGGAGCAGGTCACGCCGGGCGCGCACTCGGTATTGGTGCTGACCAAGATCGGACGCACGACCTTGTCGCGGGCCAAGCGCGCACACGCCTCGCGCACGCGAGGGTCGTCGCCCTCGGGAAAGACGATGCGGCACTGCTGGGCCCGCGCGCGCTCGACCAAGCTTGCCAGATAGGCACCCATCTCTTTGATCGTACCGACTCGCGGTGCCGGCTTGCCCCGCGGCCTTAGAAGACCTCGGTGGCTTCGGGGTTGAGGAATGCCATCGAGCGCCGGTGGAAGGCGATGTTTGCCAGATGCGGCCCGCACACCGCGCTGTGGCCGACCTCCACGGGCGCGTTAGGCTGCTCCCTGCTCTTGACGCACTCGAGAAAGTTCCGCACGTGCGGGATCGTCGGCAGGCGGTCTTCGTGGGCCTTGATCGGTTCGGGGTTGCGCCTCCACGGCGCTCCGTAGAGCTTGTAGCCGGCGCCGTTCATGACCAGCGTGCCCTTGTCCCCCAGCAGCTCGATGGTCCAGCCGTTCTGGTAGTCGTTGTTGTAGTTCAGATTCCAGCTCGCCAAGAAGCTGCCGTAGTCGAACGACGCCGAGAAGCAGTCGGGCGTCTCCGAGCCGGCCATGCCGATGACCGCACCCTGGCAGACGGCGGAGCGGGGCGGCCCCACGCCGGAGAACCACTGGATCACGTCCATCAGGTGCGTGCCTTGATCGGTCATGTTGCCGCCCGAGAAGGCCCAGAAGTAGCGCCACTTGCGGAACATCATCGGCTCGAGGGACTTGGCGGCGCCGCCCAGGAAGCCCGCCGTGTTCAGTTCGCCGTCCAGGTCTGAGTTGTCGAGTGGCTGCGAGATCGCCCAGTTCCATTCCGCCCGGGCCATGGTGATGGTGCCAATCGCTCCTTCGGCAACCTCTTTCTGCATCTCGACAATCCACGGCGTGCTGCGCCGCTGCATGCCGATCTGGACGATTCGGTCTGTTGCGCGCACTCCGCGGATTGCCCGCACGCCTTCGGAGATCGAATGCGACATCGGCTTCTCGCAGTAGACATCCTTGCCGGCCGAGACGGCATCGAGCATCATCGGCACATGCCAGTGATCGGGAGTCGCGATCAGGACGGCGTCAATGTCGCTGCGCTCCAGGATCTGCCTGTAGTCGCCGTATCCCTGCGCACCGTCGTCGGCTGCTTCGATGCCCTTGGCCAGGTTGGGCTGGTAGACATCGCAGACGGCCGGTGCCGGCGAGCCGAGCTCGCGGAACGCCTCCAGTACGCGGCGTCCGCGGCCGCCCGCGCCGATCAGCGCGACCGAGACACGTTCGTTGGCGCCTTTCGCGGCCGAGGGTAGCAGCATTGGGGCTGCTGATGCGATGAGGAACGCTCGTCTGTCCGGCATAGCCGCCTCAGTATACGGAAATAGGGAAACTACCGATCCGAAACGGGCCGCGGTTCCGGGGGTGAGTCTGTTTGGTGTGCGCACCGGCGGCACGACGCTTGGAAGCCGCCCTTGCAGAGCATGACCGCCAGCAGGGCGGCCCCGGCGAAGAGTAACAAGCCGAATAGCATCTGAGCAGGGCCACCGCCTAGCGGGAGAGGAATGGCGGGTTGAGGCGAGAGAACTCGTAGTCGAGGGGATCGTTACCCGCGGCCTCGAGCTGCTGGGCGCACTCTTGCACAGAATCCCCGATCGCCGCGATGCGCTGCAGCGCCAAGTTGCTCGGGGTGTAGATTTGCAGCGCTACCACCTTGCCCACCACCGCCTCGCGCGTTGCAAGGTCAAGCCGGTCGACAGGTTGGCCGATCAATTCCTGGAAGTCCCTTACGGCAGCCATTTCTGACCATTATTCCAAGCTGCACCGCCGAAGGGCAACGGTCGGCTCCAACGCACGGTCCGAATCCGTTCCCGTGTTCCGGCGACCGGCGGTTTCTCAGGGCCTCCCAGAGTCGACATAATGGACTCCTATGCGCGCCTTGCGGAATCTCGGATGGCCGGCCTATTTGCTGTGCCTGGCCGCTGGCAGCCTCTACATGGCGGACAGCTCGTGGACGAGCGTAACGCAGTACCGGAGCGACTATGCGTTCGAAAGGGACTTCGAAGCAGGACCTGCGATTGCCAGCGATGTCGTCATGGTCGTGCTTGATGGTTTGCGCACTGATGCCGTCGCCGACCTGCCCTCCTTCGGGCGGTTGGCACAGGCCGGAGCCTCGGGCTCCATGCGCTCGACGGTGCCGTCTTTGTCAAACCCTGCGCGCGCCGCGTTCGCAACCGGCGCTTGGCCCGCGGTCAGCGGCGTGACAAACAATTCGACGTTCGAACCCGTGCCAGTGCAGTCGCTCTTCGGGCTCGCCGATCAACGCGGCTTGCGGTCGTTTGTATTCGGGTCGCGATTCTGGCCCCGCGCGTTCGGCGAGTCTATCGAGCGTGGCCGTCCCACCGGGCGGTATTCCTCGTATGCGGTCTCGGAGTTGGTGCGCTGGCAGTCGCAGTACTGCGACGAGGCCTTGACGCACCTGGCGGACTCTGCTGCGGCGATCCGCGTCGTCGACCTGCAGGCTGGCGACGAGGCCGGACATACCCACGGCGGAGCCTCCGACGCCTATCGCGAGGTGATTGCCTCGGTCGACGGCTGCTTGGGCCGGATCGTAGATCAAGTGGGCCCGCACGTCACTCTGGTGGCCCTCTCTGACCACGGGCACATCCACCGCCGCGGCCGTGGCGGGCACGGCGGGCTGGAGCCTGAGGTGCTGTACGCACCGTTTGTTCTGGCGGGACCCGGTGTGCGGCATGCGACCCGGATTGAGGCGGAAATCGTAGATATCGCGCCCACGATCAGCACGCTGCTTGGGATTCCCATTCCGGCCAACAGCCAGGGGAGAGTGCTATGGGAAGCGCTGGATGTGCCGGCCGAGCACGACGCCGATCTGAAGCACCTTGAACAGGAGCAGCGAACGGCCTTGCAGGCGCATATGCCGGATCGCGCGGCGTCCCTGAGGGCGCAGCGGTCAGAACGCCTGCCGGCCGCAATCTTGATTGGTTGTTTCCTAGTGGCGGGAGTCTTCGGCTCTGTCTATGGACAACGCCAGCACGTACGGGCTCTTCTCATCTCCTCCGCCTGCTTCGTTCTTGCATATTTCGCGCTGTTCTATGCCTTAGGTGTCGGGTATTCGATCAGCTCGATCGTGCGCCAGGAGTATCTGTACGCCTTCTTGGCCAAGGACGTGGCGGCAGCGGCAGTGGCCTTCGGGATCGCGGCTGTGGTTCTATTCCGGCTAGTCGGACGCCGCTCCGAGACGGCGATCCGACTGGCAACCCTGATCGGTTCGGTGGCGGCTATGTTGGTGACATGGACTCACTTCGAGCACGGTCTGCTGATGGATCGCTGGATGGTGGCGCTCGGACCAGTGTTTCAGGCGTACTTGCACATGGTCGCGATCGTTGGCGTCGTCCTCTCAATCTGTCTCGTGGTGGTCCTCAACCGTTTGATTCCCAGTAGCAGAGAGTCAGCCCAGTGAATGAGCCGTTACCAAGCAGCCGCCCGCGGGTGTATTCCGTCACATCGCTGACCGAAGCCCTCAAGAGCCTGCTGGCCGGCAATTTCCCGGATGTCAGGGTCCAAGGCGAGGTGTCGAATTCCCTGAACGCTCGTAGCGGCCACTGGTATTTCACCCTTAAGGATGAGCGGGCCGAGATCTCCTGTGTCTGCTTTCGCCAAGATGCCGCTTACCTGAGGGCCAAGCCGCAGGACGGGCTGGCCGTGGTAGCCCGCGGGCGCATCAGCGTTTACGAGAAGAAAGGAGCTTACCAGCTCTATGTCAACGCTTTGGAGCTGCTCGGAACCGGGGAACTGCAGGAGCAGTTCGAACGCTTGAAGGCGCGCCTGTCTGCGGAGGGACTGTTTGACGAGGAGCGCAAGCGGTCGTTGCCTCCGCTGCCGCGAAGGATCGGCATCGTCACGTCGCAATCAGGGGCAGTGATCGCAGACATGTTGAAGATCCTAGAGCGGCGCCATCGCGGATTGCACGTCAGGCTGTTCCCGGTGGCAGTGCAAGGGCACGGAGCGGCGAAACAGATCGCTGACGGGCTCCGCTACTTTAGCGAGCAGCCTTGGGCCGATGTGGTTATTGTGGGCCGCGGCGGCGGTTCGCTGGAGGATCTGTGGGCATTTAACGAGGAAGTCGTAGCTAGGGCGATTGCAGCTTCCGTGGTGCCGGTCGTGTCGGCAGTAGGGCACCAGACCGATTACACGATTGCCGATTTCGTAGCGGACTTGCGGGCACCCACGCCTTCTGCCGCGGCGGAACTAGTGGTGCCGGAAGCTGAAGCGATCTTGCAGAAGTTGGTCGATTCGGAAGGACGCCTAGCCCGAGCGATGCAGGCGAGGTTGGCCAAGTTGAAGGCCTTCGTCTTGGAGAGCGGTTTGCATCGGGCTGCGCGCACCGTCGAGCATCGAGTCGGCCAAGCTGGGCAGAGTCTGGACGAGGCGCTGCAGCGTCTGCACGAGGCCGAGCGAAAGCGTTTGAGCGTAGCGCGCTCGCGCTTGGAAAAGGCAGAGCGAAGGTTGGTCGGCATGGACTTGAGGGTCAGCCTTGCCCGCCAGTCCCAGAGGCTGGGCGAACTGACCCAGCGGCTGCTTCCCGCGCTGCGGAGAGTGCTGGAGCGCCGTTCCCACAGCCTTGACTCGCTGCAAGTTCGCTTGCAGGGGTTGAGCCCTGTCGCGATTCTCGAGCGCGGCTACGCCATCGTGCAGGATGCCGATGGCGTGGCGATCCGCGGCGCAGGCCAGGTCGAGATCGGTGATCCGCTAGCGGTCAGGCTGCACAAGGGTCGGCTGGGAGTTCGGGTCGAGGAGGCGGAGGAGGAGAACTCGGGAACCACAGCCTCGGCAGGTGACAGCTGAGGGCCGAAATCGGCGTGCCGAGCTTGAGCGCGTGTTCTCCAACGGTGCTGGTCTGAGCGAAGCTCGCGATCGCAGCCCGGAGCGCCCGCGTGCTCAGTCGCCGAAGTAGCGCGGTCCTGACGAAGCTAGGGTTGCTCCCTGATCGACCTTCCAAGACTCCAGCGCGGCGAAATCGGAGCCGGCCCACTTGCTGCGCAGGGCGCTCATCTTGGCCTCGTCGAGCCGGCGGTGGGCACGGGCGGCCATGAGGTCGCGATCGACCTGATCCGGCGAACTGCAGCCCAAGATTGCGGTCGAGATCGGCAGCGACCAAACGTAGTTGAGGTTTTCTTCTAGCGACGAGATGCCTTTTTCGTGCAGCACGCCCACGCCGGTGGTCTTCATCGCCATCACGCCGAGACCTTTGTCGACCGCCTTGGGCAGCGTGGTGCGTTCGAAGCTCAGGTGCTTGTTCGCGCCATCCGTCACGCTCAGCGGCATCAGCACAGTGTCCCAATCGTACGCGCCGAGCATTTTCACCAGCACCCGCGGATCCATGTGGCCGGTGAAGCCGACATGCCGGACCTTGCCGTCACGCTTGGCCCGCTCGACCAGTTCCATCGCTCCTCGGGGAGCGAAGATCTGGTCGATGTCTTCCATGTGCATGACGTTGTGGATCTGATACAGGTCGATGTAGTCGGTCCGCAGCCCGGCCAGGCTCTGGATCAGGTCGAGTTCGCAATGGCTATAGGTGCGATTGCGCGTCTTCGTGCCGTAGATGATGCGATCGCGGGGCACCCCTTCCATGGCGATGCCGTACCGGCGCTGGCTCAGGCCATAAGCGCCGGCTGCTGCCGAGTCGAAGTAGTTGATGCCGGATTCGTAGCTGTGACGAATCGTGCGCAGGGCCTCGGCTTCGTCGCGGTGCGTCCCCACCCTGGCACCGCCCAGTCCGACGATGGTGACTTCCAGCCCGGTCTTGCCGAGTTTCCGCCTCGGGATTGGATCTGCTGCAACGGCACTCGCGGCCAAGCCCAAGCCTGCTGCGGCCTTGACGAACTCTCTTCTGCTGTCTGGCATAGGTTCCCTCGCTCGAGGCTGTTTGCCCCGCATTGACTAGGTTAGTCCATTCGCGCGTGTCACGGTTCGCTGGGCGTGGATGCGCTCGTCGGCCCATTCTGCTGCCGCTCATGGGCCGCAAAGGCATTCGTGGCATTTCAGGCCGCCTAGCGCGATTGAGCGACCAGAGGGATTTTGATCCGATGGTCCGTGACAAATATACTTTGTATACTAAGTTATATATATGGCTGCTCACAGGATCCGTGTCGCTGACGAAGTATGGATCGCTACCGCCTTGCTCCACCGCGAGCACGGCGACCGCGAAGACTTCAGCATCGCCGAAATCGTCGAGCGGGCCCAGCGCGAGAATCTGACCGAGTCAGTGCTCCTGCGTCCCGGGGTCCGCACGCACGCGGCTCAGCACTGCGTTGCGGGCAAGCCAGCCAGTCCGGGACGCTATCGAATGCTTGCGGAAACCTCGCGCGGCCGCCGGCGCCTCTATTCGTCTCTGGATCGACCGCACCGTGACCGAGTCTCGGGGAAGTCTTTGCCGCGGAGTGAGGAGATACCGGAGGAATACCATCACCTGCTGGACTGGTACCGCGAGCATTTCGACGTGAAGCGCTCGGACGGTGCCGAGGATCCGATTCTGAGCCTCCGGGGCTTGGGCAGGGAACTCTGGGACGGCCAGGATCCGGACGACTACGTCCGTCGTCTTAGGGAGCGCTGGGAATGAGTCGGGTGTTCTGGGATACCAACCTGTTCATCTACCTGATCGAGGGCACCGGCGACCGATCCCGACAGGTCCTAGAACTGTACGGGCGAATGAGGGAGAGAGGCGACTCGCTGTTCACGTCTGCTCTCACCGTCGGCGAAGTTCTCGTCAAGCCGGTGGAACGGAACAACGATGCTCTGCGGCGACGCTACGAGCAGGCTCTCGGCAGCGGTGCGACAGTGTTGCCATTCGACATTGACGCGGCATCGCACTATGCGGAGATCCGGCAGGACCGGTCGATTCGACCTCCCGACGCGATCCAGCTGGCGTGCGCAGCCGCAGCCGAGATCGATCTATTCATCACCAACGATGACCGCCTGACTCGAAAATCCGTCCGTGGCATCCAGTTCATCCAGCCGCTCGGCAATGCGTTCATCTGATCCGGCGTGCCCGGACAGCGTTCTTCGCCACAGCTCGCCTTGCGACGGGGAGTCGTCCAAAAGAGCCGATCCGTCGGCGAGGCGCGGTCGCCGCGCGCCGTCGATGAGAGGTACACTAATGCCCGCCATGACTCTTGCACGGCCGACCACCCGGCGGACATTCGCCAAGGCTGCCGCCGCGCCCTTGATGGTGTCAGCCTCGACGCTGGGACTGGGCGGGGCCACGCCCCCTTCGGATCGGATCGCGGTCGCGGGCATCGGCATGGGCAGCCGCAACCGCAGGAATATTCAAGAGTTTCTAGACCAAGAAGATGTGCGCGTGCGCGCGGTCTGCGACCTCTTCTCGGATCGCAGGGTCGACGCGAAGCAACTGGTGGACACCCATTACGGAGACTCTGATTGTGCCGCCACTAGGTTTCACGAAGAAGTCCTCGAACGCGATGACATCGATGCCGTTGTCATCGGCACGGGCGATCGCTGGCATGCCGTGATGAGTTCGCTGGCCGCGCAGGCCGGCAAGGATGCCTACTGCGAAAAGCCGTTTTGCCTCACCATCGCCGAGGGCCGGCAGCTCGTCGAAGTCACGCGCCAGTATGGGACGGTCTGGCAGTGCGGAACCCAGCGCCGGTCGAACCCGGGCTACGAATTTGTCATCAACGCCATTCACGGCGGCCGCATTGGCCGGCTCCACACAGTGCGTCTCTCGTTCGGAGCCACGGGCGGCTGGAAGCGCAACTCGTTCGCGGTTCCGGAGGGCGAGCCGGATGCGGAGGTCTTCGACTACGACCGCTGGCTGGGGCAGGCGCCTTGGGCGCCCTACTCGGCTGACAGAGTGCGCTACTGGCGTCTGAACTGGGATACGGGAGCCGGGGGTGTGGCCGACATGGGACCGCACTTTATCGAAACGGTCCAATGGTTGCGTGGTAAGCCGCTCGATGCGCCGGTGGAGTACGAGGGCGAAGCCGAGTTCCGGGACGAGGGAGGCATCAACAACATCCCGTACTGGTACGAGATCCGCACCCGCTACGGGGACGGCCTGCGGCTCAACATGGACACGGGGCGCAAGGGCCTGATGTTCGTGGGCGACGAAGGCTGGATCTTCCTCTCGGACACAGGGGGGATCGATGCCAAGCCCGATTCTGTGCTCGCGGGCCTCGAACCGCCGGACGCAAACTACAACATCCAGGGGCCGCACGTGCGCGACTTCTTGACCTGCATGCGCAGCCGGCAGCAACCGGCGTCCAATCCGGAGGCCGCTCACAGAGCCCACACCATCGCCCACTGCGCGAACATCTGCCTTCGGCTGGGGCGCAACATGCGATGGGATGCCGCCAGCGAGCGATTCGAGGGCGACGCGGAAGCCAACAACATGCGGTATCGCACCATGCGTGCGCCATGGAGGGTTTGAGCATGCAGCGTGACCAGGTACGGGCTGCCGTACAAGCCGTTGCCGAGTATGACTTCGGCAGGACCGCAACTGCGCTCTTCGAGCTCGATCGCCTGATCAACGCATCCCACGGAGACAGCGATGCCCGGTCGTGGATCGAGGCCGGGTTGGCGCAGATCTTGGAGTCTGACGCGAGCTTGGCCGCCAAGCAGGAAGTTTGCCGGAGACTGTGGCGCATCGGAACAGATGCTTCGCTCGGTGCGCTCGCCAAGCTGCTCGAGGACGACGATCCCAAGCTAGTGGCGGCTTCATGCTACGCGATCGGCAGGCGGCCGTCGGCGCGAGCCGACGAGGCGTTGAAGTTGGCGCTGCGCAAGGCACCGCAGCCGTGCCGGGCAGCGATCGAGAGCCTGATCGAAGACCGGACCTGATCGCGGCGCGCCGCTTCGCCGTTCGCGCCCGGCATTCGGCATAATCGACTTGATGCAAGCCGTTACGAATTTCATCGCCGGCGAGTGGAGCGCAGCTTCCGGGGCCGATGCTTCCCCGGTGATCGATCCCGCCACGAACGAATTGCTGGCCACCGTGCCCGTGGACGGCAGCGATGCCGTTGCCGAGGCAGTCTCGGCCGCGGAACGTGCCTATCCGGATTGGCGCGGCGTCCCGCCGGGCGAGCGCATTCAGTTCCTGTTTCGCTTCAAGCAGTTGCTGGAGGAGGACTTCGACGAGATCGCTCGCCTCGTCTCGCGCGAAAACGGCAAGACATACGCCGAGGCTGCTGGAGAACTGCGGCGCGGCATCGAGAACGTCGAGGTCGCCTGCGGCATTCCGACGATGATGCAGGGCTACAACCTCGAGGACATCGCGCGCGGGATCGACGAGACCATGATCCGGCAGCCGCTGGGCGTGGTCGGGGTGATCACCCCGTTCAACTTCCCGGTGATGATCCCGCTGTGGTTCCTGCCCTATGCGATCGCTTGCGGCAACACGGTAGTCATCAAGCCGTCCGAAAAGGTGCCGCTTTCGATCCGCAGGGTCATCGAGGTCTTGCAGCGCACCGGCCTGCCCAAGGGCGTGGTCAATCTAGTCCATGGCGGCGTGGCTGCCGCCAACGCCTTGGTGGAGCATCCCCAGGTGAGGGCGATCAGCTTCGTCGGGTCCAGTCCGGTGGCGCGGCATGTCTACGCTACTGCCGCTCGCCATGGCAAGCGCGTGCAGTGCCAGGGGGGCGCGAAGAACCACGTGGTCGTCCTGCCGGACGCCGACATGGAGACTACCACCAAGATCGTCGGTGACAGTGCTTTCGGCTGCGCGGGCCAGCGCTGCTTGGCCGTGTCGACCGTGGTCACCGTTGGCGATGCGCACGAGCCGTTTCGCGACGCGATCGCCTCTTCCGCCGCTGCGCTGAAAGTCGGGCCGGGCTTGTCGGAAGGCGTGGAGATGGGGCCTGTCATCACGGCCGAGAGCCGCAGGCGCATCGAGGGCGCCATCGGTCGCGGAACCTCTGACGGAGCTACGGCGGTCCTTGACGGCCGCGGGATTCAGATCGACGGATGTTCAGAGGGCAACTTCGTCGGTCCGACCATTCTGGACAGAGTAACGCCCGGCAGCTACCTCGCAACGACCGAGGTTTTCGGGCCTGTGCTCGGACTGACGCCTGTCAAGAACCTTGACGAGGCGATCGAAGTCATCGCCGGCAGCCCGTTCGGCAATGCGTCCTCGATCTTTACCAGCAGCGGGGCCTCGGCGCGCAAGTTCCGCAGCGAGGTTCCGACCGGCAACGTGGGCGTGAACATCGGCGTTGCGGCACCGATGGCCTACTTTCCGTTCAGCGGCTGGAAGGACAGTTTCTTCGGGGTGCTCCACGGGCAAGGCCGGGATGCGGTCGAGTTCTACACCGACAAGAAGGTCGTGGTCGAGCGCTGGCCGCAGGAATGGTCGCGCAAGTTCTGACTCACCGCCCGTCAAGGCCGCATGGCCGACGGAGGCTTTTCCCAATATTGCTCGTGGCAGGCAGTGCAGACGACGTACAAGTCACCGCCTGTATCGAAGACCCCTTGGTCGTCGCGGTTATCAGCCGCTTCCATTACCTGCATCGCGGCATCGATCAACCCGTTGGCATAGGTCATCCAGTCCGCACTGTCACGTGCCCGGCCCTCCATCATCAGCAGGTTGCCTGCCTCGGCGAGGGTGTAAGCGCTCTGCATGACGTGCATCCATTCGTCTTCGTTGGCAGGCCGGATCTCGTTGGTGCCCTCGACTGTGATGATCGTCCCGACCGAGTCCCAGACGACCTCCGCATGAGGGTAGACCACGTCGTGCATCACATCTTCCACACTGCCCACGGGCCTGAACGGCGGGCCGGCCGGCGACGCTTGCTCGCTTAGACCGCAACCTGCGCAGACCGCGACCACTACGATCGCGGCGGCGAGGGCCCGCGGCATCCAACAGTTCTCAAGTTTCATCAGACTTGCTCCGTTCCGAGTGATTACGCTGCGAAGTCCGGCAGGCGGCGGCGGGCCACCAAGCTCTGCGCAATGCATACACTTTAGCGCTTGCCTCCGGTGCGTCGCAGCGGAACGGCAAGACGAACGGACTCTATTTAGGTCGCGGCCGGCATCTGCTCCCTGAGAGTCGGGCACGGTTTTCTGATACAGTCTCTTTCTAGTTCGGCCCATCGTGCTCGCGATCGGGCGCCCTCTGGGTCGGGCACGGACTGGAGAGTCGAGTCCCGGGATGTCCTTGCAAGTCCTATTGGAGTCTCTCGAAGCATCGTGGGCGAGCGTCGCGATCCGTGAGTCGATCTTGTTCTACCCCTTGGTGGAGACCACTCACGTGCTGACGCTGTGCCTGTTCTTGGGGATGACTTCGGCCTGGGACCTGCGCCTGGCTGGCTGTGCGCTGCGCAGTGTACCGGTATCCCAGGTGGTGAACCGCCTCTTTCCGTGGGCCATCGCCGGATTCGTGCTGATGGTGATCAGCGGCGGGCTGCTGTTCCTGTCCGGACCGGTGCGCGCGTCGCAGAACATCTTCTTCCAGGTCAAGATGGTGACGATCGCCTTGGCCGGAATCAACGCGTTCGTCTTTCACAGAACGGTCTTTCGCTGGGTTGAGGAGTGGGACGAGGCGGACACAATCCCGACACGAGCCCGCATGGCTGGCATCGGCTCGCTCGTGCTGTGGAGCATCGTGGTCATCTGCGGGCGCATGCAAGCGTACAACTGGTTCGACTAACGGGGTTTGAACATGGATCTTCTGCCGGTCTTCCAGTGGCTCGAGGACACGACGATTGGGGTCGTCATCCGTGAGTCGCTGTGGCTCTTTCCTGTTATCGAGGCCGTGCATCTCCTGGCACTCGCTCTGATCGGGGGCATGATCCTGGTGGTGGACCTGCGCTTGCTTGGTTTCGGCATCCGCAGCCAGTCATCGGCCGCATTGGCGACGAGCCTGCACCCGTGGCTGGTCGGTGGCTTGATCACGATGGTCGCCACCGGCGTGCCGATGTTCCTGTCCGAGGCGATCAAGTGCTACTACAGCCCGCCGTTTTGGTACAAGATGTGTTTCTTTGCGGTGGCGCTGCTGTACACCTTCACGGTGCGCAAGCGGGTTGCCGCGGCGGATGCGGTGGCGCTTGGCCCGGTCTGGGGCAGACTCTCAGCGCTGACTTCGCTCGCCCTCTGGTTCTGCGTCGGGTTCTCGGGTCGCTGGATTGCGTTCTATTGATCTGCGAGTAATTCGCCTTCGCTAGGATTCGCCGAGGCTTGATCGCTCTTTTCGGGCTGACCCTTCCGGTCGCTGGCTCGTAATTCCGGCTCAGCTCCAGCTGGGCGATCTTTGGTGCCTCGCGCTGATCTTGTCAACTACGATGAGAACAGAATGTTGCGAGTTCTTCTTGGAGCTGTTGTCGCCGCGACATTGTTGTCGGCGGAGACCTATCACGTCTACTATCTCGGCGGTCAATCGAACATGGACGGGTACGGCAAGGTCGGTGAGCTATCCGCTGACCTCCGAGGGGTAAACAACGCCGTGCCCATCTTTCACGGCAATCCCACGCCTGATGGCGCGGCAGGCGGAGGCCTGGGCGTTTGGGCCAAGCTGCGCCCCGGACACGGCGCAGGCTTCAGCGCGGACAGCACCGCGAACAAGTACTCGAACCGATTCGGGATCGAGGTCACATTCGTGCGCCGATTGAATGAGCTTCGCCCCGGTGAGAAGATTGCGCTGATCAAGTATTCGCGCGGTGGCACCTCGATCGATGAAACGGCGGCCCGTTGGTTTGGCAGTTGGGAGGCTGACTTTATTGGAGGTCCCCAACAGTACTCCGGCGTCAACCAGTACGACAACTTCTTGAGCACGTTGAAGAACGCGTTCGCCGAGCGAGATATCGATGGCGACGGGGCGAGCGACGTACTGATCCCCGCTGGAATCTTGTGGATGCAGGGCGAGAGCGACGCCGTCACCGCCGTCGTCGCGGGGCGTTACGAGCGCAATCTCAAGCGCTTGATGGACCTCATGCGGGCGGCCCTGCGGGTCGACGATCTACCGGTGGTGATCGGACGCATCTCAGACTCGGGCGAGGACAAGGACGGCAAGGTTTGGAATTTCGGCGATGTCGTGAGGCAGGCCCAGCAGGATTTCGTCGACTCCGACACAGCTGCCGCCATCGTTACCGAGACTGACAAGTACGGCTATTCCGACCCCTATCACTACGACACGAACGGGTACGTCGAACTCGGCAAACGCTTCGCCGAAGCGATTCATTCGATTCGTCCGGAGTAGTCCCGATGCGGGTGGCGATCTGAGCTATCGCGCGGACACTATATCGCGTTCGCCTCTTCGAGAAGCTGGCGGCACGGGCGCGTGGTGAGGCGAGGACATCCCTCTGAGCCTGCTGCTCCGGGCTTACCGCACATCACCAATGCCCCGCCCAATTGAAGAATTGGGGGACAGATGCAGCAGTCCATCGGGCCAAGCTAAGCCGGGCGTGCCTACTGGCCTACCACGTGCAGCACTAGGGTCCGCCGATGCGGGCGGCGTCGGTGCTCGAAGAGATAGATTCCCTGCCAGGTGCCGAGCGTCGGCCTTCGGTCGACAACGGGTATCGCCAAGTGTGTCTGGGTCAACGCTGTCCGAATGTGCGCCGGCATGTCATCCGGCCCTTCCATCGTGTGCTGGTACAGGCGATTATCTTCGGGCACCAGGCGGGCGAAGAACCTCTCGAGGTCATGGACGACGTCTGGGTCGGCGTTTTCTTGAATTGTCAAGGACGCGGACGTATGGCGTATGTACACAGTCAGCATGCCGGTCTCAATGTCAAGCCCTGCCACCCAGTCCAGAATCGGTCGGGTGACCTCGGACAAGCCCTTGCCTCTGGTTTCGAAATGCAGCTGTCGCACAAACTGTTTCATCTCAGTGCCCCTAGTCTTCTCTTGAACTGCCGCTGGAGTCAGCGACCACAGGTAGCGGCACACTCAGGCCCGCAGCGTGGCCAGCTAGCAGACGAGCCATCGGTTCCGCAACGGATCTTACGCGCTGTGGCGTTTCTTGATCTCGTCGAAAGCAAGACGACTAGAACGTAACACGCGGTGTTCTCGTGCACCGTTGGCGAGGCGTTCTCGGCGAAATCCGTAGGAGCAATCTAAGACAGCAACGGCTACTTCGCTCAGGCCACCGTGCGCTCCCCAACTCTACGAATTATGTCGGAGGAGCTGGCTCCTTCATGCTGAGCATCATCACTGTCGCAATACCGTGTCTCGGTCGGCAAAGTCTCACGCCACCGCCCCGAGACCGTTCTTCGCTACCAGCGTCAGCAGCTTCAGCGAGGCACCGCGCGGTCGCTTCTCACCGCGCTCCCACTGGCTCACCAGACCCGTGGTCACATTGGGGTAGCGGGCGAACACCGCTTGGCTCGCATTCTCCCGCAGCCGGATTTCGCGGATTCGCTCCGGTGCCATCTCCTCGACCGGAGTCAGGCACATCTCGTCGAACGCCTTCATCGTCCGCTTGGACATCGCGCCCGCCTCCGCCATGCCGAGCGCAGTCTCATGCACAGAGGCAAGCACGTCGCTACCGTATCGCTTAGCCATCGCAGATCACCTCGCTGATTGTCCCATTCGCCAGCATCGCGTTAAGGGCGGCATTGTGCAGCCCGAGCATCTCATCGGCCAGCGCCCGTACTGCCCGAAGTTCGGCTAGCCGAAGATTCTCTCGGGCGCTCTTCGCGAATCCGTGGACGAAGAACGCACGCTCGCTTCGGCGCGGCACCAAGATCGCCCGAATGCGGGTGGTTCTCGGCCTACCGCTCGGTGGGGTCCCTTCCGTCCCGAGGCGCACCAGTGCCGGACGACCCCATGAACAGCCGACGGCCATCCTCAAAGGTCAGATCGCGACCGTTGGCCTTTTGCGTGCCGTCCTTGGCTTGGTAGCCATCGACCATGATGATCGTGCCCGGCAGCAGGGATTGCTTGGTGAAACCGCGACGGAAGAGGGTGTTTGGTGTGCCGCCCTCGATCATCCATTGCTCGACCTTGCCGTCTTCCATCGTCACGTCGATATGAATCCAAGCGTGCGGGTTGATCCACTCCATCTTGGTCACCGTGCCCTTGAGCTGCACGGGCCGTTTAGCGTCGAACTCGGCTGAGAACGCATGATGGGCGAGCAGCTGCGCTGCTGCCAACAGGGTGATCAGGATGATCGTGACGCAGATGCTTGCGGCTCTTTTGGACATGTTGCCTTCTCTCCTCGGTTGCAGTTTACCCTAACGAGCCCGCGATAGGTTCAGCAAGCCGTGACCTGACGCTTGGCAGGGCTTGCCATCGAAAGAACGCCCCCCGTTGCGCTCGAATTAGGGCAAATTCGATCCGGTGTGAGGCTTGCCTTCTTGCTCCGTCGCACGCGCTCCCTCCAGCATCGTGAACATGCTGTAGTTCCCCTCGTGGCAGGCGTACTCGAACATCGGCTGGTCGGTCTTCTTCATCGGTATCATTGCCGACCACGGCTGTTCGAACGAGTCGGGGTCGTCGATCGTGTACTGGTATACGACCCGGTCTGGCGCCACTCGCGTGAACCGTTCGGTCAGTACCATGTTCGGGCCGGTTCCTCGGTAGGACGTCTTGTCGGTGAAATTGCGCGACTCTACCACTAGCGTGTCCCCTTCCCAGCGGCCCCGCGCATCGCCGCGCCACTGTCGCATGTCGGCGGGCAGGTGGTCCCGCCCATCCAGCGGCACGATGCGGGCGTCGTTGACCATCTCGATCAGCAACACCGCGTAGCCCGGTGTCTGAAAGATATGGACATTGTTGTTGTACGCGCTCGGCGTGTAGGGCGGTCCGGCGTTAAAGCCCAGGATGCAGCGCTCGGCAACGCCCCGGTCCTCCGGCCCGTGCGGCTCTCGCGCCCGAGCTGCGCGGATCCCCGCATAGCGCTCCCGAGCCGGGTCCGTCATGGCCGGAATCCTGCCGTTCGGTGGATCCACGATCAGCGACGTGCGCTTGTCCTCGGTAAGTTGGTTTCCGTAGTCCCACCAGAACTGGTTGTAGGCGTTGCGCACGTCCTGCTCAGCCGAGATGCCGTCGGAGGCCCGGCGATCCTTGTTGCGGCGCCCCAGCTCTGCGACGCGGAACTCGGCAGCCTCATCGTCGCTGAAGACCTCCTGCTCCCCGAGCCGTGTGGGCCGCTCCAGCGGCGTGATTGTCCGAAAGTCCCACACTCCGCGCAAATCGGGCGCGCCCCACGCGGTACGCGGGGGAGTCCACTCCTGCTTGTCCCCTGCGGCGTCAGCAGCCGCCAGCGGAGTGGCTGCAAGGCCTGTGATCAATGCCAGCCCCAAGACTCGATGTGCCATGGCGAACCTCCTAGCTCATTCCGTTTCCTTCTTGCGCAAGTGCCCGTACATCATCTCCTCGACGAACTCTACGCACTTGAATTCGAGCAGCTGCATGTTCTCGTCCACGCGCCGGTATAGAGGGAGCTTGATCTTCCAGGGCCGCGTGAACACGTTCTCGTCTTCGATGGTTGCCTCGTACAAGAGGTGGTTCGGGCCTGTGGGCGTGTAGCGCTCAACTACCTTCAGCGCCTCGGAATGGAAGTTTCCGGCGCTATCGAACCATGTGTCGGCGACGTGGTTGGTGACATCCACGACCAGAGTTTGCCCTTCCCAGCGGCCCCGGGAGTGTCCCATCCACGCGTCGCCCGGATGCTCGAAGTCCGGCCGGTTCATGTAGATCACTCGAGACGCGCTTGCGAACTCGTACGCGATCAGGATGTGGTCCGGCGTTTGGACGATCTGAAGCGGGAAGGGCATGTAGGTGGCGCGCGGCACTCCTGGCATGTAGCACTTGACGACCGGATCCAGCTTGAGCCAGTCCGCCTTGTTCTGCAGCCGCTTCTCGAGCGCCCAGGGCTGGTAGGGGATCTCGCCGCCCTCGACGATGCCCAACCCGCCGGGAATCGCACCCAGAGCCCCCATGTTGACGACCGGCCCGGATTCGGCCGAGTGGCCCTCGATGTTCCAGTTGGCTGAGCCCAACGCCTGCCAGATGCCATTCAAGTTCGGGTTCCCGTCGGGAGTGAGGGGCGCCTGATAGTCTTGCCCAAGGCCGACCGCCGGCACAAGCATTAGACAAAAGCAGAGAGTCGCCGCTGTCACCGGCGCGCTGGCGGGTAGGGATCGGGTGTGGGGTCGAATCACGTGCAACACTTTGAAGAGTCTACTACCGATTTGGGCCGCAGCGAAACCCCGGCCACCGCAGGATACAGCGAGTTTTTGGCTCGATGTGGGCCTTGTCCGGGCTCAGGCGGTCTCCTTCCGCCCGAGTAGGCTTGATGACGCTCTGCTCCTGAACTGGCGGCAGGTTGCCGGATTCGCAATCGAGCCGGCCACCCTGCGCTATACTCTCTGCCCGGCAGCGGCAGCCAGAACGAGCAGTGGACCTATCGTTAAGCCTCTTCGCCCTCAAGCGCGGTGTCGCCTGTCTTGTGATGACGCTCGCATGTTGTGTCGCTGTGGCCCACGCGCAGAGCCCGCCAACCCAGCCATCCGCTGGCCGCGTCGATGACGAGCGGATCGACAGGATCGACGACAACGATCCCGGACAGTGGCTGGCATACGGACGCGGCTACAGCCAGCACCGCTTTTCCCCGCTCAAGCAGATCAACCGCCAGACCGTTCGCAACCTCGGCTTGAACTGGACGCGCAAGATCGAAGTCCGCCATCGCTTGCAGTCGTCTCCGATCGTGGTGGACGGCGTCGTGTATTTCACCGACAGCTGGAGCGTGGTCTCGGCAGTCGACGCCGATACGGGCGAGACGATCTGGTCGTTTGATCCCAAGACCCGCCGCACCCGCGCTCGCTGGTCGTGCTGCGGCGGGCCGATCAATCGAGGCGTGGCGGTGTACCGGGACCGGGTCTATACGGCTACGTTTGATGCCCGCTTGGTGGCGATCGATGCCCGGACGGGCGAGAAGGTGTGGGATGTGGAGACGGACGACTACCCGTCCCGGGTCCCGTACACCATCTCCGGCGCTCCCCTCGCCGCCGCGGGTAAGGTCTTCATCGGCAATAGCGGCTCCGAGTGGGACCACCGCGGCTACGTCACCGCCTACAACGCCGAGACGGGTGAGAAAGAGTGGCGCTTCTTCACCGTGCCGGGCGATCCGTCCATGCCGTTCGAGCATCCCGAGATGGAGATGGCCGCCGAGACTTGGAACGGCGAATGGTGGAAGCTTGGCGGCGGCGGCACGGTGTGGAACAGCATGACCTACGACGCCGACTTGCACACGGTCTACATCGGCGTGGGAAACGGCACGCCTTGGTCGCGCAAGATTCGCTCGCCCGGTGGCGGCGACAACCTCTTCCTGGCCTCGATCGTGGCGTTGGATCCCGAGACGGGCCGGATGAAGTGGTACTACCAGACTACGCCCGGTGACAACTGGGACTACACGGCGACGCAGGACATCGTCCTAGCTGACATGGAGGTCGACGGCGCAGACCGCAAGGTGCTCATGCAGGCACCCAAGAACGGGTTCTTCTACGTGTTGGACCGCAGCGATGGCGAACTCCTCAGGGCGCATCCCTACGGCGCGATGACGTGGGCTACGCACGTGGACATGGAGACGGGAAGGCCGGTCGAGAATCCCGATGTCGTGTGGGAGGAGCAGCCGCAGTGGATCCTGCCGGGAAACACTGGCGCGCATAACTGGGAACCGATGTCCTTTGACGCCGCCCAGGGCCTGATGTACATCCCGACGCACGACTCCCCGTTCTTCTTTGCCCTCCCGAAAGACTATCGCGAGACCGGCGTCTATCGCCCGCGCGAGCGGACCATGAACCTAGGCGTTGCGATGGGTGCCGACCGCACTAAGCTCATCGAAGAAGCAGGGGAGCGGCCCGAGGCCAAGGGGTTTCTCAAGGCTTTCAACCCGCTCACCGGGGAGACCGTCTGGAAGGTGCAGAACAAGACCGCGCGGATCGGAGGCGTGCTTTCGACCGCTGGCGGGCTTGTCTTCCAAGGCGACGGAAGCGGGACGTTATCGGCCTATAACAGCGAGACCGGAGAGCGGCTCTGGGAGTTCGACGCCTACGGTTCGATCATCGCGCCTCCCGTCACCTACCAAGTCGGCAATACGCAATACGTGGCAGTAGTAGTCGGCGCCAGCTTCGCCTATATCGATTTCGGCAAGCTGCTCGTATTCTCGCTCGGCGCGGACCATGCCCTGGCGGAACCCCCGTTGCGAGACAGATCGATTCCCGCGCAGCCGCCCATGACCGCGTCGACGGAGGAACTGGCCCAAGGGGAGAAGCTCTATCACCAGTTCTGCGCGTCGTGCCATGGCTACGCAGCGCGCGGCTACCGCAACGCAGACCTCCGGCTGATGAGCCCGGCCATCCACGATGCCTTCCAGAAAGTCGTGCGGGAAGGCTTGCTGCTGGATCTGGGCATGG
This sequence comes from Terriglobia bacterium, assembly GCA_009841225.1. GTDB lineage: Bacteria > Acidobacteriota > Terriglobia > Bryobacterales > UBA6623 > VXMF01. The sequence goes on from VXMF01000011.1 coordinate 95,212, forward strand.
ACAGTTTCGGCAATGACCTCAACGAGACGGAGACAGAACTGATCCGGCAGTACATCATCTCCCGGGCCGACATGGACCGCGAAGCGTCCGGTCAATAGGGAAATCCGGAGCCGCCGCCTATGGCAGGTCGCATATACTCTTAGTGGTCCGCCTTGGACAGGACGAGGAAAGGTCGATGATTCGCAACACTGCGTCCGCGCTGCTCTTGACCGCTCTGCTGGCGTTCGTTCCATGCGCCTACGCGCACCACGCGTTTTCCGCCGAGTTCGATGCGAACGCCCCGATCAAGGTGATCGGCAAGGTGGTCAAGGTCGAGTGGATCAACCCCCATGCATGGGTTCACGTGATGATGGAGCGTGAAGACGGCGAGACGCTGACGTGGGAACTCGAGGCCGGCACGCCCAATACGCTCCTGCGCCGAGGGCTCACCAAGACACTGTTGGTGCCTGGGACGGCGGTGACGGTGCGCGGCTACCAGAGCAAGGACAGGCTGTGCGATCCGCATTGCAAGGGCAGCGGTCGCGACATCACGTTCCAGGACGGGCGCAAGCTCTTCATGGGCTCGTCCGGGACTGGCGCGCCCCGCGACGGTGCCGACCCCAGCGAGCCGAAGCGGCCCTGATCAATTCCCGTCGTCCGGGGTAGCTGCCCCTTCGCCTTCCACGGTTTCCTTGGCGGCCTTGGCCGCCTTTGCCCCGCCATACCAAGAAGCCAGCCAGTCGTCGCTGCTTTGGCCCTTCTCTTCCCGCGCGCGGGCTCCGGAGAGCATCAGTGTCATGGCGCGATTGCCTTCGTGACAAGCGTATTCCAGCAGCGGGTCGGAGCTGTTTTTCATCTCCACTGCCACCGACCAAGGCGCTTCGAACGATTCTGGGTCATCGATGGTGTATTCGTAGAGCAGCGTTTCCTGCGATGTCCTAGTGAAGCGTTCGGTGAGCACCATGTTCGGGCCCGATCCGCGGAAGTTGGTGTGCTTGGTGAAATTCTTGGTCGTCACGACCAGCGTGTTGCCTTCCCAGCGGCCGCGCGAGTCGCCCTTCCAGAAGCGCATGTTCTCCGGGACGTGGTCCCTTCCGTCGAGCGGGATGATGCGGTGGTCGTTAATCATCTCGTTGAGGATGGCGACGTACGTCGGTGTTTGGAAGATCTCCGCGAAATTGTTGTAAGCGCCCGGGTTCATGGGCGGGCCGGAGTTGAAGCCCACGATGCAGCGTTCCAGGGGATTCCGATCCTCGGGGCCGGACGGGACGCCACCCCAGCGGGCATAGCGCTCGGCCGAGCGCAGCTTGGCCAAGTCGGTCAAGGGGGGAATCCGCCCGTTCGGCGGGTCGACCACTAGCGAGGTGCGCATTGTCCCGGTCATCTTCTCGCCTCGGTCCAGCCAAAAGGCGTTGTAGCCGACATCCACATCCCCCTGTCCTTGGACCGGGTCTTCATTGCGCCGGGCGACTCTCGCGTCAAGCGTGCGCTGTTCCCAAGCCTCGGCTTCTTCGGGCGTCAGGAACTCCTTGTCGGCCAGTTCCTTCGGGCGCTCGAACGGAGTGATGGAGCGGAAGTCCCACGTGCCTTGCAGGTCGGGTGCGCCCCAGCTCGTGGTCGGCGGGTCGGCCGCAAAGACTGATACCGGCAGCGCCGCCACCAAAAGCGCGATGGTCGGCAACGCGCAGGTGCGCAGCATCCAAGTAGTGCAACGCAGTGTGTGATCGATGGCTTGGGTCATGGCTCGTCTCCTCCTCTAGTCCTCGGGCTCGGCCTCCGATGCCCCGGCATCCCGGTAGAGGTGTCCGTAGGTAGCGCCCTCGGCGAACGGCACGCACTTGAACTCGAGGATCTGCGCGTTGGGCTCGAGGCGCCGGTAGAGCGGCATGCTGATCTTCCACGGACGGGTGAACACCTTGGGGTCGTCGATAGTGGCCTCGTAGCGGAGCGTATTCGGCCCCGTGGGCGTGTACCGTTCCTCCACGCGCAGTTCCTCGCTGTGGAAGTTACCCGAACTGTCGAACCAGGTGTCGGGCACTTGCGCCGTCACGTCAACGACCAGCGTCTCGCCTTCCCAGCGGCCCAGCGAATAGCCCATCCACGACGGGGCCAAGGCTTCGCTTCCGGGACGGTCCAAGCGCACGACCCGGCTGTTGCTGCCGAACTCGTAGGCGAACAGGATCTTGGTCGGCGTCTGGACGATCTGGAACGGAAGCGGCATGTAGGTGGCGCGAGGGATGCCCGGCATGAAGCACTTCACCGCTGGATCGAGCTTCAGCCAGTTCTCCAGGTTGTTCGCGCGCTGCTCGGCGGCCCAGGGCTGGTACGGGATCGTGCCGCCTTCGACCACGCTGAGCCCGGCCGGTATCGCGCCGAGCGCGCCGAGTGCGTCGACCGGTCCGTGGCGCGCCGCGTGGTCTTCCAAGTCCCAGTGCGCCGAGCCCATCGCCTGCCAGATGCCGTTGAGATCGGGGTTTCCGTCGGGTGTGCGTGCAGCGGCGTACTGAGCAGACGCGCGCGTGCCTGGCGCAGGACAGAGCAGCGCGATGGCTACCAATATGCCCGCAGCGGAGGTGTTGGTTGGCATCAGGGTGTTTCGCGCGACGGAATCCACGTGGACTGACTTGCGTAAGCTCGTCCAGCTACCATCTTCAGGCAATCAGAGTATACATGCTGCCGGCGGCGATGGGAGTTTGGTCGGACTCCCCGCATTGGCCTCCGGGGGATCAAGTGGGAATCGGTGTGCAGTCAGCTCTGGATTTCTGCGATCTCTCCCTTGCCGGTCCGCGCAGGAGCCTTGTTGGCACTGTCCTTTTCCGCCGAGCCACCGGTAGTCTGAGGCCGCGACGAGCTACATGAACCGGCGGCATTGCTTCGGGCGTTCATCGCATGCGCGATGCTCGACCAAACCGGGCTGTGCGTCGTTCGCCGCGCGTCGGCGGAGCGCCCACGTCGGATCAGTCTGCGCATCTACCGTGCTAAGCTAAATCCAGTTCAAAGGTTCCCTCCCGATGACAAGAGTTCTGGGAACTCTCTTCGTGCCAGAAGTAGTCGGGGGGGTCGATTCAGGGCAGTCGCGGTCCCGGGCTAGTAGTAGTGGGTCGTACCGCGCCGAAAGATGTCGAGTTCGCTGCGGATCGCCGGTTTGATGCGGTCGTAGGCATAGAGTTCTGCTTTCTCCCATTTCCGCTGAATCGCCCACGAACAGTAGTCAGCCATCTGTAACCCGAAATGGGAGCGGGATGCATGGTGCAATAGGCAGTACTGGATACCGGCAAGCTGCTTTCGGCTCGCTGCACTCTTGATCTGTTTCGCGATTGCTGTGCGCTTCCTCGCGTGGGGGAGCGAATCGGTGATGGCGACGACCTTCTTGGTGCCAGCCGCTTTCTCCTCAGCTACCAATCGCCTCATGAAATAGCCCAGCATCCATTGGTAGATACGCAGGCTATCGCCTCTCCACAACTCTGGGCGAGCTTTGCGCTTCTCGACGACCAAGCAATTGATGTGCAGCGCGTCAAGGTCAGCTGCGATCAAGTCGAACACCTCATTGCGCACAGGCCACTTGTCAGAGGCGCAATGGAAGTGCTCGATGTCCATGCCTGCCTCAAGACAGTCATATCGATAGGCAGCGAGCCCGCTGACTGCAGGGAACTGCCGCTGCATCCTAACGCTGGTCAGAATGAGGTATCTCGTGCCGTTAGCGCTGAAATCGAAGTTTCCTGACTCGTCCAAGAACAAATACACGGTCTCGGGCATGTGAGGTTCTAGAGCCGATAAGCCCAACGGGTGTTGGCGAGTCCCCTCAGAACGAAAGCCGCATGGCGAGGTTGAACGTGCGGCCATCGTTGAGGGTGTTGGTGATCTGCCCGAAATTGCCGCCGGTGAGTTCGCTGCCCGGGAACGCGAACTGCGGCGTGTTGAAAAGGTTGATCGACTCCACGCGAAACATCAGGGTGCTCTCGCCGGCGATCTTCCAGCTGCGCGACAGCGACAGGTTGAGATTCTGGATGCCGTCCTTTCGGAACACGTTCCTTCCAATATTTCCCCGCCTCTGGCCGGCCTGGACGTAACTGAAGGCCGACCGCGGCATCATTTTCCTAGACGTGTCCGGGTGGTCCATCCTGCGGCCGATCAGCGAAGGGTCGAGCAGGTTGGGCCTGTCGCCCATTGCGCCGTCGACGTTGCCGAATCCGGGGCCGTCCGAGCCGGCGTACAGAAGGAACGGAGTCCCTGTCTTGAGCAGCAGCACGGAGGACATCGACCAGCCGCCCAGGGCCTTGTTCCAGACGCTGCCCGCCGAGCCGACCGAAGGGGTGAGATAGCTGACCCGGGCCATCGCGGCATGGGGCTGGTCGAAGTCGCTGAGGGACTTGACGTCTCCGTGGACGTCGTCCTCGGTCTGGCTGCGGCCGTAGAACGCGTCGCGCGAGCTGGCATTGCTGGCGTAGTGTGCCCCGAGGTCGATGGCCTTGCTCAGCCAGTAGGAGAAATCCATCGTCAGGCCGCCGACATCGCGCAGCCCGACCGTGGCCTTGGCGGCATCGAAGTATGCCCGCGAGCCGTTGAGGATGCGGCGGACGTCGAAATAGCGCTGGTCAGGGCGCCGGTCGTTTATCGTCCTAACCGTCGTCGGAATGCCCGGAACGTTGCGGGCGCGGTTCAGGACCCAGCCGGCCAGGAGCCTGTGCGAGCGGCTCCCGAGATAGCCCAGTTCTGCGAATGCGCCGCGCGAGCTGGCGACCACCCAGCTGAAATTGTAGTGGTGGGAGTAGGGGGCGACCAAGTCGGGATCAAGCTGGACAATCGTGCTGCGGGCCGTGGCACCGTCGAAGTTGATGCCCGCCAACGGGTCCAGCAAGTTTGGGGCCACTACGTTTACACGGACGTTACCCGGCGGGTTGAACCGTTCTTGCGTGTAGGTGGCGGTGAAGATCTCGCCGAAATGAGTGCCGTACGCACCTCGCAGGACGCCCAGCTTGGTGCGGTATGCGAAGCCGAAGCGCGGCGCGAAATTGTTGCAGTCGCAACGAAACGGAACGTCCGAGAACGAATTGACCTCGACCGGCCGGGTGGTGGGCTCGAATCGCAGTCCGAAATCGAGCGTCAAGTCCCGAGTAGCCTTCCAGGTGTCCCCGACAAAGTACTGCATCCGCCAGCGCCGAAAGCCCCGATGGGTCATGCCAATCGACTGCGTGATCCGGGATGGCATGCCAAGGCGCAGATTCGTCATCATGTCTCGCCCGAAGTTGGCGGTGAACATCACCATCCCTAGGTGCCCGCTGCTTTCGATCCCGTTGAGTTGCTCGCGGGTCAGCTCGAAGCCGGCCACAATTCGGTGGGCGCCACGTGTCGTGCTGACAGCTCCGGCGTAGCGGAAGAAATTCTGCACCCGGTCATAGGGAACACTGCTCGTGCCGCCGAGCGACTGCAGCTGCCTGCCCATGAAGACCAGCGGGCCGAAGGCCGTTTCGTCCTGCACGATGAGTGAAGTTGTGCGGCGGAAACCGGCCGAGAAATCGCTGGATGTCTGGGGCGACCAAGCGCGATTCCAAGTGAAGCTGCCGTCGTGGGACCCGGTGGTCGTGTTGGGATTCTGGCCTTGGACGAGTTGGAAGGCGTCTACGTGCTGCTTGCGAAAACGGTAGTTCAGGGCGAGCCTGTCGTTATCGCTTAGAGGGAGGTCGTAGCGTCCGCCGGCGATATCGTTGTCGATCACTTGCGGCGCGTTGGTGTTGTGCGCGCGAGGATTGATGTCGGGTCGGTTGGGCGCCTCGTCTGGGTATGACCCCAGGATCTCCGAGACGATCGCTCGCAAATCGGGATCGGTCGCGAGCGGAACCCGCTCCTCGGGCAGGGGCATCAAGACGTTGCCGTTGACGTTGCCGCGATTTCTTTGGTGGTTCAGCTCGACCGAGAATGCAGACTGGCCCGGCAACGGCAAGGTCATTTGCACGCCGTAGTCGTTCGAGTTCGCAGGCTGGACCGCTCCGACTTGAAAGAACGATCGAGCCGAGAAGACGCTGTTGCCGTGAGTCTCGTGGATGGAGCCGTGGAAGGCGCGCCCGGTGGCCGGGCGAAGATGCATCGGCCGGCTGGCCGGGTTGCCAAACTCGGTGCCGAAGTAGCCCCTTGCCGCATCGAACTCGCGCACGATCGTCGCGGTGGTGCCCATGCGGATGTTGATTTCCTTCAGGACGTTGTTGTCGATCAGCGTCAGCTGGATGTTCTCGTTGCGGCGGCTCTCTCCCGATTCGCTGTCGACCTCGCCGAGCAGGTTCAGCTCCGTGCGCTCGCGGTTGGCCTCGGATTCCTCGCCGAGAGGCGCATCCTGAGTTTCGGGAGCAGCCTCTGCGCGCAGGTCGGCGGCCGGCGCGGATGAGCCGGATTCGCCAGACTCTCCGGCGAGGCCCTGGCCGGCCAGGGCCAGCCCGGCCACAACAGCGACTCCGATCGCTTGCCGGAACGAGGGCGCAATCCTGATTTCGGGCCGCATAGGAACTCGGACGCCCTGCAGTTCGCCCGCAGGCGCTCGGCCGGGGCCTGCCTCGGGATTACCGACCCCAGCAACCAAGTGCTCAACTACTAGAGTATCGCGAACGTTAACGAATGTATAGGAGCTTGGCGGCTTCGGCAGAGGGCCGCCTCTGCGCGAAACTAGAAGGGTGATTGCTCGCTACACGCGGCCCGAACTGGGCCGCATCTGGTCGGATCAGAACAAGTACCGCCAATGGCTCGAGGTCGAGTTGATGGCCTCCGAATCGCTGGCGGAACTCGGCGAAGTGCCGCACGAGGCTTCCCAAGCCCTACGGCAGCACGCGGAGTTCGACGTGGAGCGCATTGACGCCATCGAGGCCGAAGTGCGTCATGACGTGATCGCGTTCCTGACTTCGGTGTCCGAGTCGATGGAGGCGGCCGGCGTGGCAGAACACTCGCGCTGGCTGCACTACGGCCTGACTTCAAACGATGTCATCGACACCGCCCAGGCGCTGCTGCTCAAGCAGGCGTCCGAGCCGATCGCCGAGCAGCTGCGCGAATTGCACGGAATCTTGCGAGCTCGCGCGTTCGAGTTCAAGGACACGGTGATGGTCGGCCGCACGCACGGCGTGCATGCCGAGCCGACCACGTTTGGTCTCAAGCTGGCCAACTGGTACAGCGAGATCGGGCGCCAAATCGAGCGCTTCGACGCCGCCCGGGAGCAGATGCGGGTGGGGAAGCTCTCCGGTGCCGTCGGCACGCTGGCACACATCAGCCCGGAGGCCGAGGACCGCATTTGCGCCAAGCTCGGCCTGAAGGCAACCGCAGTCTCCACGCAGGTTATCCAGCGCGACCGCCACGCGCAGTTCGTCGCCACACTGGCGAACATCGCCGCGACCGTCGAGAAGATCGCGGTCGAGGTGCGGCACTTGCAGCGCACCGAGGTGCGGGAAGCGCAGGAGTACTTCTCCAAGACGCAGAAGGGCAGCTCGGCCATGCCGCACAAGAAGAACCCGATCACCTCGGAGCAGCTCAGCGGGCTGGCGCGCGTCGTGCGCGGCAACGCAGTGGCCGCCTTCGAGAACGTCGCGCTGTGGCACGAGCGCGATATCTCCCACAGCTCGGTGGAGCGCGTGATCCTCGCGGATTCCACCACGCTGGTCGACTACATGCTGGCCAAGGCTTGCGATCTCGTGCGCAGGCTGCTGGTGTATCCGGAGCGGATGGCCAAGAACTTGGAGTCGAACGGCGGGCTGGTGTATTCGGGCCAGCTGTTGCTGGAAGTCTCCGCCCAGGGCGTGCTGCGCGAAAAGGCCTACCGCTGGGTGCAGCGCAACGCGCTGCGCGCCTGGGAGGAGGATGGCAGCTTTCGGGAGCTTGTCGAAGCCGACCCCGACATCAGGGCCGTGCTAGCGCCGGAGGATTACGAGCGGGCGTTCTCGCTGCAGCGGCAGCTGCGCAACGTTGACGCGATCTTCGAGCGGGTGTTCGGTTCCGAATAGCCGCAGCCCGCCCGCAGCTGTCAGGATTCGACCACTACGCCGGCCAGCTCTTCGAACATCTTGAAGGCGGCGATGATGTCCTCGTCGCCGTGGCCCTTGGCCACGCCGGCGCTGAAGAGTTCGTGAACCAGGCTGGTAGACGGCAGCGGCACGCCGAGTTCGCGGCCCGATTCGAGCATCAGGCTGATGTCCTTGCGCATCCATTTCAGCGGGAAGGCGGCGTCGAAGTTCCGGCCGAACACGGCCGGCGCCTTGAAGGCGATGAGCCCGGACTTGGCGGCCGAGTTGTCGAGGATCTCGAACATCAGATCGGGCGGCACGCCCGCCTTGGTGGAGAGCACCATGCCTTCGACGAAGCCCTGCAAGGTGTTGGCGAGGACCAGATTCTGGGACAGCTTGGCGTGCAGGCCCATGCCCTGCCCGCCGCAGTAGTAGAGGTTCTTGCCCATGCACTCGAAGTACGGCCGGACGCTCTCGAAGACTTCCCTGTTGCCGCCGATCATGAAGGTCAGCGTGCCGTTCTTCGCGCCCGGCGTGGAGCCGGTGCAAGGGCTGTCGAGGTAGTGGCTGCCCTCGGATTCGAACTTGGCAGCGATACGCCGCGCCGTGCTCGGACCGATCGTGGAGCAATCGGCCACCACGGTCTCCGAGGCCACTCCCGACAGCACGCCGTCTTGGCCGGTGAGCACTTCCTCGGACATCGCCGAGTCCCCGACGCACAGAAAGATGCAGTCGGCAAACGCGCCGACTTGCGCCGGTGTCTCGCAGAAGTGTCCGCCATCGTGCGAGTTCGCCAGATCCTGAGCCTTCGAACTGGTGTGGCTCCACAGCGCGACTTCGTGGCCTCCAGCCAGAAGATGCTCCGCCATGGGCTTGCCCATGAGTCCGAGTCCGAGAAAACCAAGTTTCGCCATATTGAGATTGTATCGGACGGGCCAGAACCCCCCGGACGCGGTCCAGTGCGGTGGAGAGCCTATGCGAGAATACCCATCCGTGCTGCGTTCGGTGCTCGTCAGCAAGCACATTTACCAAGAGGCCATCGACCACTTGGCCGACCGCGTCGCCGTCGACTACAACGACTCGGACGAGAGCTTGTCCGGCGAGCAACTGCGGATCCGGCTGGGCGACAAGCACGGGCTAATATGCCAACTCACGGACCGTATCGACGCACCCTTGCTGGATGCCGCCCCCAAGATCCAGGTGGTGTCCAACATCGCCGTGGGCTTTGACAACATCGACGTTTCCGCTGCCACCGAGCGCGGGGTCATTGTGACCAACACACCGGGCGTGCTGACCAATACCACCGCTGATCTGGCCTTTGCGCTGATCTTGGGAGCGGGCAGGCGAATCGGGGAGTCGGAGCGCTACTTGCGGGCGGGACGCTACAGACAGTGGCGCATCGACCTGCTCACGGGTTGGGACGTGTGGGGCGCAACTCTGGGCATCTTCGGCATGGGGCGCATCGGCCAGGCCGTGGCGCGCCGCGGCCGCGGGTTCGACATGCGGGTGCTGTACCACGACCCGTTTCGCCTGAGCGAAGATGCCGAGCGAGAACTAGGCATCGAATTCGCCCACAAAGAAGAGGTGCTGGCGCAGGCTGACTTCGTGACCCTGCATTGTGCGTTGACGCCCGAGACCCGGCACCTGATCGGGGCCGCTGAACTGCGGGCGATGAAGCCGACATCCGTGCTGGTCAACACATCGCGTGGCCCGGTCGTGGATGAAGCGGCGCTCGCCGATGCCTTGCAAGCGGGAACGATCGCGGCGGCCGGCTTGGATGTGTTCGAGAGAGAACCGGAGGTCCACCCGAAGTTGCTGCAGTGCGAGAACGCGCTCATGGTGCCCCACATTGCCAGTGCCTCGGTGGTCACCCGCACGCGAATGTGCGTGATGGCTGCCGAGAACATGCTGGCGGGCTTGGCCGGCGAACGCCCACCCGATATCGTCAATCCTGAAGTGCTGGACTGATTCGAGCTGCGATGAAGCAGAGCCTGCTGCACCTGTTCCTCAAGACGCTGGATCAGGCTTCCCTGGCCAATGTGATGTCTGCCAGCGTCGCGCGGCGCGGGCAAGCATTGACGGCCCTTGGCGCGGAGGTCGATCTTCGGCAAGCGAGGCGAATCTTCGTAGCGGGCGTCGGCAAGGCGGCGCGTCCGATGTGCGAGGCGTTGCTCCCGCTGCTGCCGGACGACAGGACTGCCGCGGCGGTGGTGGCGCCGGCGTCTTCCGGCACGCCGCTGCCATGCACAAGGGAGTTCGTGGGGGGGCACCCCTATCCCAACCGGGCAAGCGACGAGTCTGCCCGGTTCTTGCTGGATCAAGTCGCCGGCTTGGGTGCCGACGATCTCTTCATTTGCCTCTTGTCGGGCGGAGGGTCGGCGATTTGCGAGGCTCCGCTCGATCCATCGGTGTCGCTGGACGACCTGCAGGCGTTCTACGAGGTGCTCGTCACCTGCGGGGCCAACATCGTCCAGATCAATATCCTGCGCAAGCACCTCTCCCGCATCAAGGGCGGCCGCTTGGCCCAGGCTGCGCACCCGGCGAGGCAGATGACGCTGTTTGTCTCTGACGTGCCTCCCGACGCGCCCTCGTCCGTCGCTTCCGGCCCCACCATGCCCGATGCGTCCACGTGCGAGGACGCTTATAGGACCGCGCAGGAGCTTGGCATCGTTGCTAGGCTGCCCACTTCGATTCGCCGCTTCTTTGTGACGCGGACTCTCGCTGAGACGCCCAAGCCCGGCGAGGCCGGGTTCGCGCGAAGCCAGTGGGTCTGCTTGCTCGACAACGCAGCTGTGCTGGAAGCTCTCGAAGGCGAGGTGCGCCGCTTAGGCTGGCAGCTCGAGCGTGATTTGAGCGTCGACGACCAGCCCGTCGAACTCGCGGCCGATCTGCTCTTGGACCGCTTGCAATCCCTGTCCCGCGCCCACCCCGGTAGGACCGTCGCGGTGACGACCGGAGGGGAGCTCAGCAGCCCGGTCAAAGGAGATGGCAGGGGCGGGCGCAATCAAGCATTCGTGCTGTGGACTGCCCGCAAGCTCGCCGAGCGGGGGATGCGGGCGACTGTCCTGAGCGCCGGAACTGATGGCATCGATGGCAATTCTCCGGCGGCCGGTGCCATTGCCGACGAGTCCACCGTACCGCGGGCGCAGTCGCTCGGAATGGACCCGGCCGACTTCGAGCGGCGGTCCGATTCCTTCGGCTTCTTCCAGAAGCTCGACGACCTGATCATGACCGGGCCCACGGGAAACAACGTCCGCGACCTTCGCATCCTCGTGGCTGCGCCGCAGCTGGGGATCCGCCACAGTTGAAACGGGGACTAAATGTAGGATGGAGTCGGCGGTCTAAGGCCACCCGCGTGGTGCATACAGTGGCCGAGTCCGCGCAAGGAGAGACGGATGACGAAAGCGCAGGCCGCGTTGCTGACGGTGTCAGTCATGATACTTGCGAGTGCGCCCGGCCTCCCGGTGGCGGCCCGCGCGCAGGGCGACGCCGCCCTTCCGACGATCGAGTCGCACACGGCCGGCTTTGAGCGTCTCGACGGCTCCTTCCCGCTCTACTGGGACGATGATGCTGGCACGCTCTGGCTGGAAATCGGCCGTCTCGGCGTCGAGGTGCTGTACGTCAACGCGCTGGCGGCCGGGGTGGGCTCGAACGACATCGGGCTCGATCGTGGCCAGCTCGGCGGTACGCGCATCGTGCGCTTCGAGCGGATCGGCCGCAAGATCCTGATGGTCCAACCGAACCACGCCTACCGTGCCACGACCTCCAACCCGGACGAGCGGCGTGCGGTGGACGACGCCTTCGCCACCTCCGTCCTGTTCGGGTTCACGGTAGCGGCCCGCACGGCCGAGCGCTTCCTCGTCGACGCCACGCCGTTCCTGTTGCGCGATGTCCACGGCGTCGCCGACAGCCTGCCGGGAACGTACCAGCTCGACCGGGAACGCAGCGCCGTATACCTCCCGCGCACCAAGGGGTTTCCCAGGAACACCGAGATGGAGGCCATGCTGACCTTCGCGCGCGACAGTCGCGGAGACGGACCCGGCGTCGGCCGCGGGTCGATCGAGGCTGTCGCCCCGAGCTCCGAGGCGGTCACCGTGCGCCAGCGCCAGTCGCTCATCGCGCTGCCGGACGACGGCTACACGCCGCGTCCCTACGATCCGCGTGCTGGCTACGGTGCCGTCTCCTACGTCGACTACGCCGCGCCGCTGGGCGAGCCGATGACCCGCCGCTACCTGCGCCGGCACCGCCTCGAGAAGCGCAACCCGTCAGCCCCCGTCAGCGAGGCGGTCGAACCGATCGTCTACTACCTGGACCGGGGCACACCAGAGCCGGTCCGCTCCGCACTGCTCGACGGCGCGCGCTGGTGGAACCAGGCGTTCGAGGCGGCCGGCTATCGGGATGCGTTCCGTGTCGAGCTGATGCCGGAGGGGGCCGATCCGCTCGACGTGCGCTACAACGTCATCCAGTGGGTGCACCGGTCCACGCGGGGTTGGAGCTACGGCAGCTCGGTGACCGACCCCCGCACCGGTGAGATTATCAAGGGGCACGTCACGCTCGGCTCCCTGCGCGTCCGGCAGGACTACCTCATCGCCGAGGGGCTGCTTTCGCCCTATCTCCGCGGCGACGAAGAAGTGCCCCAGCTGACAGAGCTGGCCCTGGCGCGGATCCGCCAGTTGTCCGCGCACGAGGTAGGGCACACTCTGGGCCTCGGACACAACTACTACGCGAGCCGCCAGGGGCGCATCTCGGTCATGGACTACCCGCACCCGCTCGTGACGCTCGGACCGGACGCGCAGATCGACCTGTCGGACGCCTACGACGTCGGCATCGGGGAATGGGACGAGGTGGCCATTGCCTATGGTTACCAAGACTATCCCGACGGGACCGACACGGCGCTCGCGCTACAACGGCTGCTCGACGAGGCGTGGGGCGCGGACCTGCGCTACCTGACGAACCAGGACACGACCGCGCACCCGCGGGTCCACCAATGGGCTAACGGCACCGATCCTGCCCGCGAGCTCGAGCGGATGCTGCAAGTGCGCCGCATCGCCCTCAACCGCTTCGGCGAGAGCGCGATTCCCGCCGGACGCCCGCTGGCGACGGTGGAGGAAGCACTCGTGCCGCTCTACCTCCACCACCGCTACCAGATAGACGCCGCGGCATCCGCGCTCGGAGGCTTGGACTACGTCTATGCGATGCGGGGCGACGGCCGCGTGCCGGTGACGCCAGTGCCGGGTGACCAGCAGCGAGCGGCGCTGGCGGCGCTGCTGCGGACGCTCGATCCGGCCGAGCTGACCCTGCCTGAAAGCGTGCTGCGGCAAATTCCGCCGCGGCCACCAGGGCACGGCCCACACCGGGAGTTGTTCCCCCGCCGCACCGGTCCGGCATTCGATGCCCTGACGCCGGCAATCGTCGCTGCCGACCTGACTGTCTCGCAGATGCTGGTCCCGTCCCGGGCCGCCCGCCTGGTCGAGCAGGCCATGCTCGACCCCATCCTGCCGGACTTGGAGGAGGTACTGGAAGCGCTGGTGGAGGGTGTCTTCGACAGGCCGACCGAATCCGCATACGCGCACGCCGTCCGGCGGGCGGTGCAGCGGGTCGTCGTCGAACGGTTGATGGGACTCGGCGAGGGCGCTCCCATGGCGGAGGTGCGCGCCGACGCGACGGAAGCGTTGGAGCGCATCCGCTCTCGACTCCCGACGCTCGGCGGCGATGCCCATAATCGATTGCTGCGGCGCGAGATCGAACGCTTCCTCGAGCGACCGGGCGGACCCATTCCGAGTCCGGCCGCGCCCATGCCTGCGGCGCCTCCGGGCAGCCCGATCGGCACCCCGGCGCTGGAGTGGCTGCGCGGGGCACCCCAGGATTGCTCTTGGGAATTGCGGTCGGAATTTTGATCATCAGTCTGGTGCTAGCAACCGGCTCGCTGTGGTATGTTGGCCTGCGTTGCCACGCCCGTGCTACTGGGCAGACGAGTGAGCAACCTGTCGGTCTTTCGGACCGATGCCAACCGCTGTTGAGAATCCCGATGTCCAAGTTTGTTCTCGCCCTTGCGCTCTGCTGTTCGGTGGTCGCCACCGCCGCGGACAAGCCGAATTTCATCCTGATCTTCGTCGATGACCTTGGCTACGCCGATATCGGGCCGTTCGGCTCCAAGCTGCACCGAACCCCCAGTCTGGACAAGATGGCAGCCGAAGGACGAAAGCTGACCAGCTTCTATGTGACCGCGCCGGTCTGCACGCCATCGCGCAGTTCGCTGATGACCGGCAGCTACCCCCGCCGGGTTGGCCTGGACGAGAGCGAGAAGGGGCAGTGGGTGCTGTTTCCAGGCAACCGAGAGGGCCTCAATCCTGACGAGGTCACCGTGGCCGAGACATTGAAGGCGGTTGGCTACAAGACGGCCTGCGTGGGCAAGTGGCACTTGGGCGACCAGCGTCCGTTCCTGCCGACTCGACACGGGTTCGACTCGTACTTTGGAATACCGTTTTCCAATGACATGGGCCATGATTCGCGCAGGCAGCCTTACCGCTACCCCCCGCTCCCCCTACTGCGCGGAGAAGAGGTCATCGAAAAGGAGCCCGACCAGAGATTGATCACCCAGCGCTACACCGAAGAGGCCTTGGAGTTTATCGAGGAAAACAAGGAAGGCCCGTTCTTCCTGTATCTGCCGCACACCATGCCGCATTGGCCGCAGTACTCGTCCGAGCGTTTCGCGGGCAAGTCGAAGAACGGCGCTTGGGGCGATTCCGTAGAAGAGATCGACTGGTCGACCGGGCAGATTCTTGCAAAGCTCGACCAACTCGGAATCGATGACAACACGATGGTCGTGTTCACTTCGGATAACGGGGGTGCGGTGAACCACGGGGCCAGCAACGCCCCGCTGCGCGGAGGCAAGGGCACGACTTGGGAAGGCGGCCACCGCGTCTGCTTCGTGGTGCGTTGGCCGGGCCGTGTGCCGGCGGGAACGACAACCGACGAAGTCGCGATATCGGTAGACATCCTGCCGACCTTCGCTGCGCTGGCCGGCGCGTCCGTGCCGTCAGACCGGGTGATCGACGGCAAAGACATCCGCAGCGTGCTACTTGACGACAAGCCTGAACCGTCGCCGCACGTCGCGTATTACTACTACTTCATGTCTCATCTCAACGGTGTCCGCAGTGGACGGTGGAAATTGCATGTCGCTAGGAAGGGCGGGCGCTATCCCGACTATGACTCCAACCCCGTGCTCGAGCTCTACGACCTGCAGACTGATATAGGAGAGGAGCGCAACGTCGCTGACAAGTTCCCACAAGTGGTCGAACGCTTGCAGGCCTTGGCCGAGGTGGCCCGGCGAGACTTGGGTGATGGCAAGCGGGCTGGCAAGAACCAGCGCCCGCCGGGAATTGTGGATATGTCGGTGACGCTCACCTCCAATTGAGGCAGCTATGCGTCGGCGGGCTCGCCCGTCGCGGCGAGATGCGCAGAACGGCAAAGGCTTGCCTCGGCAGCAGGCGTGCGCAAGGTTTCCGGCTTTTCGCGCCAGTTCAGGCCGACGCTGGGCCGACAGAACCTACTCGTAGTCGATAAAGAAGGGCGAAGTCCAAGCGATCTCCGGGTCGCCATCGGGCTTGTCGGTATCGCGCTGGAAGACGCGCACATAGTAGTACGACTCGCCCGGCGCAGCCTCGGAATCCCTGTAGGTGAGCTCGGCCGTTCGGCCGCCCGGGTTTTGAGTGAAGACGTATTCGCCGTCCTTGACGACATCCACGCGCAGGATCTCATCTTGAGCCTCGATGTCGATCAGGATTTCTGGCGGATCCGATGCGGAGGCTCGGAATTCTTCCCCGACCATGTGCCCGTCTGCTGATGCCTTAACGAAGATCTCGTCGCTCGCGGCGAACGTTCGGCGCGCCAGCATCGCGTCGAACAGCGCGTCCCGCGTAGGCTCTTCCGCCCAAATCGCGGCCCACGAGTTATGCGTCGAACCGTGGTCGCTGTAGGAGACGAAGCCGTAGCGGTGTCCCTTGTTGAGAGCGTCTTGGGCGAAATGCCCCGGCTCGTCCACCTGAGTGCCTCCGCGCTTCTCGCCCTCCGGGGCCTGGAACATCTCGTAGCTCCCGCGCGAGCCCTGGTAAATCTCAAGCAGGCAGTCAAACGGCGCCGGTTTCCAGTTCCAGTCGGCCAGCGGGCCGGCAGCGAACGTGTGCGGCACCACCACAACCTTTTGGCCTTCCTGGCTCAGTGCGTTGTCTTCCATCCACTTCCACATCACAGGAGGTAAGTTGTCCGGGGCCTCTAGGCCCTTTTCACGATCGATCGGCCGTAGCGGACCGCCGCGCTTGAGGTAGAGGACATTGCGGTGGCCCCCGGGCCTGGCCATCGAGTGCTCATAGGTGTAGATGCCCCAGAATTTCGGAGCGTGCGTGTAGAGGTCGACCATTTTCTGCGCGTACCACCATTGGTAGTCCCGCAGGGAATCCGGCCAACGCCCGCCCAGAATTTCGTTGTGGTCGCTCGGACCGACGAAGTCCATCTTCGCCGCGTCTATCGCGTAGCGGTAGGTGTCCTCGATCGAGCCATCTCTCGCGCTGTGGCCGCGCACATCGGTGTGCCGGTGGCAATCGCCGAGCAGGAGCGAGTAGGTCTTGCCGCCGGCAGACATGGTCGCCCGCTGGCGCGGTTCGAAGCCGGCTTCGGGTTGCGTTACCACGACTTCTGTGAGTTCCGGTTCGACCGATTCAACAGATTCCAAGGCGGCCGCGAAGACGTTATAGTGCAGCGCGTGAAACTGGTCCTTCGGCAGGTTCTCTGGGGAGCGCAGGTCGCTCGCGAACGCCAGCTGCAGCGATCCGTCCGGGCTGGCTGCGACTGCCGTCCTCTGCGTGTTGCGCCCCGAGCTGTTGGAGAGCATCACGGGCATCGTCCAGCCGTCCGCTCCCAAGCGCGTGGCATACACGTGGAACATCTCGTGAGGTTTCCGAATCGTCCAGTGCCGGAACACGACCCAAGCGGAGCCACCGCCGTCGAATTCCACCGTAGGCAGTTCCGCAAAGCGGGACATCCTGCCGGTCAGGATGTCGACAATCTGCGACACCGGCTCGAAGACGCGGCCATTGGAGAACACCCGCACCCCAAACCCCTGCGCGCGTGCAGCCCTTCGCTCCCCTCAGCTGCGCTGGACTCGGAATAGTCCTTGCCCCAGTTCTTGCGGGCGGTGTCGAAAGCGATCCAAGCCCGATCTGCCGCGTCCACCGTGACGCTGGAATGGAACTCGGCCCTCGGATCGGAAGTGATAGCGATCGGCTCGCCTGCGCTCTGGCCGTCGAAAGACGCGAGGAACACGTCGTAGTTGCCGGCGTGATAGCTGTCCCAGGAAATCCAGGCGCGGCCCGTCGAATCCAGCGCGACCGATGGTTCCCAGTCGCTGGCATCGGACGGCGACACCCGAACCTCGGGCCCCCAGCCAGAGACGGTCCGGCGTCGGGCATAGACATCAGACTGTAGATCGCGGAACGACTGCCAAGTGACGGTGACGTCGCCGTCCGGGCTGGCGGCTGCACGGACATGGAAGTCCGAGTGAGCGGACGCGGCAATGGTCTCGATCCCGCCGACCTCCGAATAGTCGCTAACACTGGCTCCATAGAGTTGGAAAGCGCCGTCGTCGCGGCCGGACCAAAAGGCCATTGCCCCGCCCGGCACAGCCACGATGGCGGGCAGGTAGTGGTCCCAGTTGCCATCGTCCAGCACGATGGGCCCGCCCCAGGTGCCTTCCGGGCTTCTACGGCGCACGACGACTGCGTCAGCGTCGCTGCCATTCCATTCCACGTAGGCCAGCCAGACGCTGCCATCGGCGGCTGCGGCCAAGGCCGGCCAGTCGGCCGTCATGTCGTCGGGCGAAACGCGCTCGGATTCGATTTCCCCGGCGACCTCGGCCGGTGGCAGGTCGGCGGCCCGGACTTCCGGCGTCTCGGCAGGCGGTTCGCCGCAATTGCCGAGGACGATTGCCAGGGAGACAAGGAATGCGGCCGCGGTGCGTTTCACGCGACGATTATATCGGCAGCGCAGCGTCTCTAGACACCTGCTAGGCAGCGACTTACGTGGCTACGCCAAGCGGCGCAGGACTGCGATCGACCTTCTCGGAACGAGGGCGCTGCGGTGGAAACCGCCCTTACGGCGAGGCGTAACGCAGCTCCCACGCTTCGGCATCCCCCGTTGATGCGAGTGCCAAAGCAGCCAACGGAGCCCGCGCCTTTAGCAGCATTTCGTCGAACTCGTCCCCTGGTTTCGACATGGCCACGATGGCCCCTCCCGATGCAACCGAGACACTCATGCCATCCATCACAATTGTGCGGATCACGATGCTGAGGTCCATTCGGTCGCCATAGCTCAAGTAGCCCAGCGCGCCCGAGTACGGACCTCTCGCTCGCTCTTCCAGCCGGTCAATGATCGACAGGGTGCGTACCTTCGGCGCGCCGGTCATGGAGCCTCCCGGAAATGCGGCGGCGACGCAGTCGAGGCAGTCCCGGTCCGGCCGCAGCTTCCCGGCGACGGTGCTCACTAGCTGGTGGACCGTGGCGTAGGACTCGACGTCCATCAACTTCGGCACGCGGACCGAGCCGGTCGAGGCGATCCGCCCGATATCGTTGCGCAACAGGTCGACGATCATCAAGTTCTCTGACCGCGTCTTTTCGTCGTCGCGCAACCACTCCGCCAGCCTTGAGTCCTCCTCGGCTGTACTTCCGCGCGGGCAGGTGCCCTTGATCGGTTTCGCCCAGACCACTCGGTCTGGATCGACTCGCAGGAATCTCTCCGGCGACGAACTGAGAAGCGCCAAATCCCCAAAGCGAAGATATGCTGCGTGTGGTGCCGGGTTTAGCGCCCGCAATGCCCGATAAGCTTCGAACGCCCCGACATCGCACGTCACCGAGAACTCGCTGCTAAGGCAGATTTGGTATGACTCCCCAGCCGCCAGCTCAGTCTGGCAATGCCTGATCTTGCTCTGATACGTCTTGGGGCCATCCGCAAGGTGCGCGATGGCGGGCTTGTTCTCTAGTGCGCGTTCGCTACCCGTCCGATCTTGGCCGAAGAGTACACGCTCGGTGCGGTCGAACCAGACTGCTGGATCGCCACTTGACGCTCCGACGCGGGCGACCAAGTACACACGGCGTTCAGCATGGTCGAATACGACGCATCGCTCGGAATCCACGAAAGCGGCGTCCGGCGTCGCAGAACTGCGCGATGTCGGCAATCCCACTTCGTTGCGGAACTCGTATCCGAAAAACCCAACCAAGCCGGTCTGGAAGTCAAACGGCAGGGTGGGGTCCAGCTGTACCGGACGGCCCAAGCGGTTGCGCAGCTCTGCGAGCAGCGATGTGACCTGCTCGGTCTTGGTGCCGGCACGTGTCCGCACTGTCAGGCGGCGATCCGCCGATCGGTACAGCAAGGCCGCGCCCTCTGGCCCGGAAGCGTCGCCCATGAAGCTGAACATCGAGTGGCTCGGGATCACCGCCGAGCTGTCCAGCCAGAACGCATGCTCCGCGTCGCCGTAGAGGCGTTGGAAAGCATCCTGAGGATTGACCCAGCGTTCGATCACGCGCGATTCAATGCGAGCCGGATCCACGGTTGAGGCCCTTGTTGCGGCGCTTCTGTTGAACGTTGGCACGCCCTTAGTTGGCCGCGGCTGCTTGAGCGTCTGATGCTGGGCGTGCCGGGCTGCCAATCGGAGGAAATTGCGAACCAACTGCTCGCCGCAGTCGGCGCTCACGGATTCCGGATGGAACTGCACGCCAAACTGCGGACAAGACCTGTGCTGCACCGCCATCACGACTCCGTCGGCCGTCGACGCCGTTGCCGTCAAGCATGCTGGCAGCGAATCACTCTTGATGCAGAGGGAGTGGTAGCGCACGACGTCGAAGCCGGCGGGGATATCGCGGAACAAGTCGCTGCCATCGTGCGAAACCCGAGAAATCCGGCCGTGCATGGGGGCGGGCGCTGGTACAACCCGGGCCCCATACGCGTGCCCGATACCCTGATGGCCCAGACAGACGCCCAGCAGCGGAAGGCCTGACTCTAGGATCACTTCTCTACAGATCCCGAAATCTTCGTAGTGCGCCGGAGTCCCCGGGCCGGGAGAAATGACAATCGCATCAGCGCCGATATCCGTGATCACCTCGCGCCAGTGCGAAGCGGCGTTGTCAATGACCACCGGAGTGCGGGCAGTGACCCTCGCGATGAGTTGGCTCAGGTTATAGGTGAACGAGTCTTTGTTGTCTATGAGCAGCACGTTCATCGCGCAAGGTGGAGTGGTCCGGGTTGTCTAGACAGCCGGTCGGAGAATTTAAGGTGGACTCCGCTACTACTCTGAACTGGCTTCTGTCGGTGGGACTGCGTGCCGCTGCCTCGCCCGCTCACAGAATGCTTCTTTGTAGAGGGGCCAGTCGTGGAGTGTCGTCGGATCGAAGTCAGCTCCGTTGGGCCACACAAGGGTGTGAACTTCAGGGTCCACCCTCACCTTGCTGAACAAGGACCGATCAAGTAGAGGGCCGTACAGCTCTCCTGCCATCACGGGCCGGAAGTCGATGTCTTGCTGCGTGCCGTCGGAGAATTCCACCTCAAGTGTGTAGTCTCCGACGATCCGTACTCCTCTGACCCGATGGATTTCAGGATCCATGACATTAGCTTAGTGGTTGGCGCTTAGGTGAGCGTCCTTCCTGCAGCGCATTCCGATCGTCCCTCGATTCACCTTGATGGATTCCGTCGACGCAACAACCAGCGCTGCCTTCGGGGCAAGCCACCTCCCGAGCCGAGGTAGGGGATCGAAGATGCCTGTGATAGCCTACTCAGAACGTCGCTGGCGCGATGCCCGTCCCGCTTCAACTGCCCAAGATTTGCGTATGCATCGGGCATGCTGACGCCCACCATGCGGCAGACCTAGCCGTGGCCAGCTGCGACCGCGGCGAGAGTTTCTTGGAGCTTCGGATCGACCATTTGGACGATCCTGGCGCCGGCCCCGGGATCGCAGAGCGGATCATTCGCAGCCACCCCGGGACGACAGTTGTCGCGACCTGCCGTCGCGCACCGTACGGAGGACAGTTCGAGGGCCCGCTTGATCAACAGGTCTCGATTCTCCTCGAAGCGGTTGCCGCCGGTGCTGGGATTGTGGACATCGAGATCGAGGCTTTCGCGGACAGGCCCGACGTGCTGGCTCCTTTTCGCGGGATCTGCACGACGCTGGTTTCCTTTCACGACTTCGCGCGGACACCCGAGCTGGCACCGGTGATCCGTCGCTTGGCAGCGACAGGCGCGGACATCCTCAAGGTGGCGACGCTCGTGCAGCGACCTAGCGACAACCTGCGCCTGCTTGCCCTTTGCGAGGATCGTGACAACGTCGTCGTTGCTGGCATGGGAGAGACGGGTTCCGTGGCCCGCTTGGTTTCTCCGGCACGCAGGGGCCTGTTCACCTACGCCGCCCCGGATGCGCCTGCCAGTGGCCAGGGTTGCACCGAACTCGCTGCAGCGCCCACGGCACCCGGGCAGATTTCGGCTGCCGCTGTCCGCGATCTGTACCGCGTCCAGTCCGCATCGGCCGACACACCGGTCTTCGCTGTGATCGCAAGGCCGGTCGGGCACTCGATGTCGCCTCTCATCCACAACCGCTGCTTCCGGGAACTGGAATACGACGGGCTGTATGTTCCGATGCTGGTCGAGCCGGACGATATCACCGATTTCTTCCACACCGCCCGGAAGCTGCCGATACGCGGTGCCAGCGTGACCATCCCCCACAAGCAGAGCGTCATCCCCCATCTGGATAGAGTCGACGAAGCCGCCTTGGAGATTGGCGCTGTAAACACGATCTACTGGGACCAAGGCCGAATGTGCGGTACCAACACGGACGCGCAGGGCATCGTCGAGCCGCTGAGCCAGCGGGTCAGGCTCGACGGGGCGCAGGTTCTGGTCGTTGGAAACGGCGGAGCAGCACGGGCAGCCATCGTCGCGCTCAGGCGGGAGGGAGCGAGGGTCGCCGTGACCGGCCGCAATCCCGAGCGAGTCCGGCGGCTAGCGGGCCAGCTCGGAGCGAACGCCGTGGCATTCGAACGTCTGGCAGGCGAGTATTTTGACGTACTGGTCCAGGCGACTTCCGTCGGCATGCTGCCCGATGCCGAGGGAAACCTGTTTCCCAACAGGATTCCAGCCGATGTCGTCTTCGACCTTGTCTACAACCCGGTCGAGACGGCCCTGCTCAAGCGTGCCCGCGCTGACAAGAGGGTCACGATCAGTGGCGTCGAGATGTTTGTCGAACAGGCTGCCGCGCAGTTTCGGATTTGGACCGGGATGGAAGCCCCGCGCGATGTCATGCGATCGGCTGTCCTAGGACGTAGAGTGGGATAAGCGGGCGGGGTCGCCGGGCATGGTCAAGCCAGATTTTCAATCGTTCCGCAAACTTGCGGCCCAGGGCAACCTGATTCCTGTGTGGAAAGTGATCACGGCCGACTTGGAGACGCCCGTATCGGCATACCTGAAGCTAGCCGAGGGCCGGGAGTATGCCTTCTTGCTCGAGAGCGTCGAGGGGGGCGAGCGGATCGGGCGCTTCACCTACATCGGCACGGATCCGTTCTCGGTCATAACGGCGTACGGCGACGAGGTGGAGATTCGTGAAGGCGACGGCGTGACCCGCAGTCGCTCCGATGTCTTCGCCGTCTTGAAGGAGCATACCCGACGTTTCACGCCTGCCGGGACCGATACCCTGCCTCCGTTCAGCGCGGGAGCGGTCGGTTACGCCGGCTTTGACCTGGTCAGGCAGATCGAGCCCCGCGTGCCCGCGTTCCGCGAGGACGATGTGAAGGCGCCCGATGCGGTCTTCATGTTCTTCACATCGGTGGTGGTCTTCGACCACGTCAAGCACCAGGTCTATCTTGTCGCCAACGCCCGCATCGGTGACGGCGCCGACTTGCAGCAGTCATATCGCCAAGCTTGCGCAGAAGTCGACGCCCTGGAGGCTTGTCTGGCCAAGCGCGTCCCGCTGCCGAACGGAACCCGGCCGGATGTCGATCTGCAACTGCGCTCGAACGTTGGCAAGCAGGCCTTCTGTGCTGCGGTGGAGAAGGCTCGCGAGTACATTCTCGCCGGCGACATTCTTCAGGTTGTGCTCTCGCAGCGGCTGGAAATGCTGCCGGGAGTCCACCCGTTCCAGATCTACCGCTCCTTGCGCACCATCAACCCGTCGCCGTTCCTGTTCTACCTCCAGCTCGGAGACTCCGCGGTGGTAGGCAGCTCTCCCGAGCTGCTGGTGAAGGTGGACGGCAGGCGCATCGAGTACCGCCCGATCGCCGGAACCCGGCCGCGGGGCGCGACCTTGGAAGAGGATCAGGCCCTAGCGGCCGACCTACTGGCTGATGAAAAAGAGCTCGCCGAGCATGTGATGCTGGTCGATCTCGGCCGCAACGATGTTGGCCGCGTGGCCGAATACGGCTCGGTACGCGTGCCGGAATTCGAGATCGTCGAGTACTACTCGCACGTGATGCACATCGTCTCCAGCGTGCTCGGGACCCTGCGCGACGACAAGGATGCCTTCGACACGCTCAAGGCCTGCTTTCCCGCCGGAACGGTATCCGGCGCGCCCAAGGTGCGGGCGATGGAGATCATCGCGGAGCTCGAGCCGACCAAGCGCGGAGTCTATTCGGGCAGCGTGATGTATCTGGACTTCTCTGGCACGCTCACGTCGGCCATCGCCATCCGCACCATGATGGTGCGCGGCGAGAAGGCATACCTGCAGGTGGGTGCCGGGATCGTTGCGGACTCAGTGCCAGAACGCGAGTGGGACGAGACCATGAACAAGGCCGGAGCGTTGCTCAAGGCCGTCGAGCACGCCAGGGAACTTTAGCTCCTGGCTGGGCCGCCGGACGCAGCCTTCAGTCTCGCCGCAAGCTGGGTAGCAACGGAGCGCGCAGCGCCATGTTTGCGGCTACCGCGCCGGCAGCGAGGCCGAGGCCGACGATCGCTCCCAATGTCAGGGTCAAGGGCAGCCAGGGTGGGTCGGCCGCGCCGCTCGCGAGATGCGGGGCGATGGCTAGCAGCGCGGCCATCGCCCCCGTGCCGACACCGAACACCAAAAGGAAGGAGTTTTCCAAGAAGACTAGGCGCGCTACGGCCGCCTGGGAGAATCCAAGCGCGCCCAGCAGCGCTAATTCCCCGCGCCGTTCGAGCACGCTTCGGACCATGACGACTGCCAGGCCTAGAGTGCCTAGCAGCAAGCCGAGGCCCCCGATGCTCTGGAAGGTGCTCAGGTAGGTGTTTTCGACTACCAAGAACCCGGCTAGCCTGTCGGCCGATCGAACCGCATCGAGGCCTTCATCGGCAAAGGCTTCCTCCAACACGCCGCCCGCACTGTCCTCGTCAGTCTCGACAAGCAGGGCCTGATAGCCGCTGTGGTCGGAGTAGAGGTCGAGGAAGCGTTCCTCCGCGACCAATAGCTCCGACTGGAAAATACTACGCGAGAGCAAGCCAGCGATTACGAAGCGCCGGTCTTGGCCGGAACTGTCCGCGATCAGCAGTTCGTCGCCGAGGGCCAAGTGCAGGATCCAAGTAACCGAATTGGCGTCCCCGAAGACCGGGATGGCCCCGTCGAAGTCCTTCGCGAGCAACAGCCAGGGGTTCTCTCGCTCCGCCTCGGTTTCGGCCAAGCTGGCTTGGAAGGCGAAACCGCCGCGCTTGACAAGCGCTGCGGGTGCGCCGGCCAAAGTAGGCTGCGAGGGCTGGTAGAGGTTCAAGCAGCTGGCGTCTTCGCCGGCCCGCACCCGCAAGGGCACGAGTTGCATCGAGCCTGCGCTGGCCGCGGCGACCTCGTCGACCCGCGCCGTGAACAGCGGCACGTCCGCTTCGGCCAGGAAGCGGAATCCCCCGTCGCCGGAGTGCAGCTCCGGCTCCTGTGCGCTGACGTCGTGGCGATTCATCGCGACCGTCACGATCATGAACGAGGCGCAGGCTACCAAGGTGGCCGACAGGACGCTGCGAGTCGGGTTGCGACTGCCGTTGCGGAATCCCAGCGCTGGAAGCGAGGAGACGTTCAATGCGCCGCGCTGCGGCCGCAGCAGCACCGACCGCAGCAGCACCAGCGCGGCTGCCAAGGCCAGACTGCCCGCGCCGAAGAACGCTGCCAGACGCGACGCTGAATCGGCCCCCAGTGAAATCCCCAGCAGCCCGAGTGCCGCGACTGCCATTACCGCGGCCGCGAGTCGCAGGCGGCGCGACTTTCGCTCGGCCGCCGTATAGCTCATGGTGGCTTCCGTCCGGCCAGCGAGCAGGGCATGCGGGCTGATGTCCGCCAGGCGCCTCAGGGAGAGTCCGATCGAGCCCAGCATTAGAACGAATGCCGACACCGCGCCGATCAGCGGATCGGCAGCGCCAACGTGCAGCTCTAGGAACGAGCCGCCGACGGCGCCGCTCCACCATGTGCTCAAGCCATACAGCATCAGGCTGGCATACGCGATCGCGCCGGGGATCCCGATCAGGCAGCCGGCGGCGGCTAGCGCCGCACCCTCGCACAGGAGCAGCACGCGCACGAATCCCAGAGTGTGGCCGGTAGCCAGCAACGTGCCGATTTCCCTGGTGCGCAGTTCGACGCCGAGCCGAAATAGGAGGAAGACCAGAATCGCGGCTGCCGCGATGA
This sequence comes from Terriglobia bacterium, assembly GCA_009841225.1. Lineage (GTDB taxonomy): Bacteria > Acidobacteriota > Terriglobia > Bryobacterales > UBA6623 > VXMF01. Next base: position 120,811 of record VXMF01000011.1, read on the forward strand.
GGAACATGCTGAAGCCGATAAACAGCCCCGAAAAGTCGGTAGCGCCTGCCGACGCATCCAGCCCGACTTGTTTGACCGGTTGCAGGGCGAGGCCGAAATCGGCCGGGTCGAGGCGTCGGCGCAGTTCTGTCCTAAAGCCCGCGAGATCCCCGCCGGGACTGGCTTCACCTCTGGACTCGAGCCGGAAGGAGGTCAGCTGCCCGAAGCGGCTGGTCCACAATCGCTTGGCGGTCCCTAGGCTCACGAAGGCTTTGGGTGCCGCCCGGTAGCGGTCCCAATACTGCTCGTCCCGCGGGCGGATCAGTCGCAAGTCCATCGGGAACGGCGGATCCCAATCAGAGATCCGCGTTCTGTCCGACATGCCCTTGTAGGTTGGAGCGTAGTCGCCGTCCAGCGCGGCTCCTTGCATGCGGACCACGCCAACAAGGCTGAAGCCGTGCGAGGCCGTTTGCAGCTCGCTGCCCGGACCCACTACAAAGTAGGTCAGCTCGATCGTGTCGCCCGGCCGGGCTTGCAAGTCATCCGCCGCCCATTGGTTCAGCAAGATTTCGCTCTCGCCAAGCTCTGGGGCCTTGGCGCCGTTGGCGAGGAGCAATGTTTCCGGGTAGGACTCCAACGCCGTCACGGTGGAATACGGGACGCTCCGGCCGCCTGTTTCCAGGGTGTTGGCGAGATAGGTAAGGACCTCCCTCGAGCGCCACCCGCTGGCTTCCGCCGCTCCTGAAACGGCGGTGGCGGCCGCCGCGCCAAGCACCACCCGTTCCGACTCTACGAGTGCTCCGCGCCCCTCCGGCAGGGTCTTGGTGACAAGTCGGGCGTCTTGTGGCGCGAAGCTCTCTTGCCAAGCCGCTCGCGCGCCTTCCAGCGTGCCGCCCGCGACGAACAGCGCATTAGCCCTTCCGGATTGCTCCAAGGCGCGCTGGAGCACGAGCTTGCTGACGAATGCGTTGTATGGCAATTGCTGTTGCGGGGACAGGCCGAAGCGGCCGGGGCCGGTATTGTCCAGGATCGACACAACCTTCAGCCGCAGCAGGCGCACGTTGTCGGCCTTCCGGCCCATGACGGATTCGGCCGGTATCAGGGCATCTGTCTGGAATCGGAGAAGCAGGTCGTCACCCTCTTCAGCGCCCAGTTCCGCGGCGAGCCTGCGGTTGAGCACGATCTCGCGGTTGCCGATTTCCGGCGCGTCCATTTCGTAGAAGGCCCAGAACTCTGCGTCGACGCCGTGAATCCTAACCTTCGACGCCCGGGCGCTAGACTCGGCGTGCTCGGCGCTACCGCGGACGAGCACGGCCGACGCCGCTCGCCCGGTGTCCGCGAACGCCTCCGTCGAGGTCTCGCGAAAGTACCGCTCGCCCACGGCCGCGAAATCGATCTCGCCCAAGCGATCTAAGGTCAGGCCTCGCAGGCTTTCCCGAACCGATGAGCCAACGATCAGCGCCCCGGCCAGAACCGCCGTGCCGACGCCCACGCCCAGCGCCACAGCGGCATGCAGTGCGCGGAAGTGCAGCAGGCTCCGAGCCAGCAGGCGACGGCGAGTCATGCGGTTGCTCAAAAACTAAATGCCCGGCAATCGCTACTTGGGGTCGCTCGGCTGATCGTCGCCTGCCGCTAGCGGAAGGGTGCCAAGCGACTGCTCCATCCTCTTGAGTCGGCGCCGTGCCTCGCGGGACTTCTTGCCGGCTGGATCGAGCGCTAGGTAGCGCGTGTAGGCATCGATCGCTTCGCGTGGATTCTGTAGCCGCTCGTGGCTCATCCCAAGGCGCCAGAACGCATCGGCGAAGTTGTCGTCCCAACGTGTGGCTTCCAGGTAGCGCGTGGCAGCTGCTGCATAGCTGCCTTTCTTGAAGTAGTAATTGCCGACCTTGAGCTCCTTGGTGGCTTGGACGGGGTTGAACGCATAGGTCTGTCTCGGACGGACAAAGTCCTCATCCTCGTCGACCAGTTCTGAATGCTCAGGCGGGCGCTCCGCAAACTTGGGCTCTTCCCCGGGCTCGCCGCTGGCCAAGCCAAGCGCTAGCGGCAGAAGCAGCGACGTAATCCCGAGCGGCCGCACCGATGTTAGTATAGCCGTGGCCCGGTTTGGTCCCGGCCATTGCCATGCCGCTGCATGCGCCTGTCTGCGGCCCCTGAGAGCGGGGGCAAAGGCGTTCCGCAGACCTCGGCGAGCGGATCTTGCTCTACCGCCCCCGGTCGCCTTAAGCTGCGTTTGGAAGTCCGGCCAACAGTGAAAAAAACTTGCAATCACGTTACGATGGGGGCTTGCACCAATTTCTGGAGATAGAGGAAATTGCCAGACAAGCACGCTTTAGTACTGGGACTGGACTTCGGCACCGAGTCCGTGCGGGCGCTGTTCGTGGACCTGGACGGGCATGAGCACGGCTGGTCGTCTTCCAAGTACAAACATGGGCAGATCACGGCCAAGCTGCCCGGAACGAACATCTCTCTCCCGCCGGACTATGCGCTGCAGCACCCGGGCGATTGGCTGGATTCGGCCGCCAAGGCGACGCGCAGCGCTTGGCGGCGCGTAGGCAACGCATCGGCCCGCATCATCGGGATCGGCGTCGACTTCACCAGCTGCACGATGCTGCCAACGCAAGCGGACGGCACGCCGCTGTGCCTGCTGTCCGAGCACAGGGCGAATCCGCTGGCATGGCCGAAGCTCTGGAAACACCACGCCGCGAAGACGCAGACTGACCGGATCGACCAGATCGCGAGCCAGCGCAAGGAGCAGTTCTTGGAGCAGTGCGGCGGGACGATTGGCCTCGAATGGTTCTTCCCCAAGATGCTCGAAACCTTGGACGAGGCGCCGGAAGTCTACCGGGCCGCCGAGGTTTGGGTTGAGGCCGGCGACTGGGTCGTCTGGCAGTTGACCGGATGCCAGGCCGACGAGATGGCGCGCTCGACATGCCAAGCAGGGTACAAGGGCATGTGGACATCGCGGGACGGATTCCCTTCCAAGCCGTTCCTGCGGGCGGTCCACCCAGAACTTGTCGATGTCGTACGCAGAAAGATGCCGGGCCGGATGAAGGCGCCGGGCCAAGTCGCTGGAAAGCTCTCGCAGGCGATGGCGAAGAAACTGGGGTTCCCGGAAGGCATTCCGGTCAGCACGGCGATCATAGACGCGCATGCCGGCGTACCCGGCGTGGGCGCGGCCGATCCCGGCACCTTGGTCATGGTCTGCGGAACCAGTTCGTGCCATATGCTCAACGCGGTGGAATACCACCGCGTGCCCGGAGTGGCGGGTGTCGTCAAGGACGGCATCTTGCCGGGGATGTACGGTTACGAAGCGGGCCAGGCAGCGGTTGGCGATGCTTTCGACTGGTTGCGGCGGCTGACCGGCCAAAAGACGTTTGCGCAATTGGGGCGGAGAGCACGCGCTATTCCCCCCGGCGCGGACGGAGTGTTGTGCGTCGACTGGTTCAATGGTTGCCGGACTCCGCTGATGGACGGAAACCTTCGCGGGGGGTTCCTCGGTCTAACCTTGCGACATGAACCCCATCATTTGTATCGGGCACTGCTCGAGTCCAGCGCGCTGGGCCTGCGGTGGATCGTGGACCTGCTCAGGGAGCGCGGCGTGCCGGTGAAGAAGTTCATCGCCACCGGAGGCTTGCCCCATCGCAACCCCCTCTTCGTGCAGGTCGCGGCCGATGTGCTCGGCGAGAACATCCTGATTCACCCGTCCCAGCAGGGGCCGGCGCTCGGTGCCGCGATCTTGGGCGCGGTGGCCGCGGGCAAGCGCGCGGGCGGCTTCAGTTCGGTGCGCTCGGCAGTGCGCACGATCGGCGGCGTGCGCAAGGACGTAAACGGTCGCGGCGGCGTCTTGGTCGCGCCGGATCGGCACCATGCCAAGCTCTACGAGCCACTTTATTTGCGCTATCGCGAAGCCGCGGCATTCGTGCAGCGTCAACGTGCTGTAACATAAGGTGCCATTGCTGGCTAACTTGCCAGCACACTCTTGATGGGCTACATTAGGGAAGCGAGGTGATTGACATGGGAAAGCTAGGGGTCGTTAGTCTGGCATTTGTGTTGGCAGCAGTCTGCGTGCCACAGGTCGCCGCCTTCTCGCGTGGCGCGCCCGCGCGCACCAGCGGGGGCGCTTTCCCCGGCGAAAGCAATTGCACCCGGTGCCATGCTGGAACGGTCAACTCGGGGCCGGGAACCTTGTCGCTTACGGTCGGCGGCGTCGCTGCCTCCGGCGATTCCTCGCCGACCTACACGCCGGGCGAAACGATCGCGTTGATCGTATCGTTTGAAGACACGACCAAGTTTCGCGTTGGTTTTCAATTGACAGCGCGCTCCGGTGATGGCTGCGGTCAGCCGGGCGCGCTGGCGGCTGCGTCTTCGGACGATGGGAGTGGCATTTCGGTTGGCTCCGGGACGTGCGGGCCATCTAGCAGCCAAGTGCAATGGGTGACGCACCAAGGCCCCCGAAACGGCAGTGCCGCGACATTCGCGATCGATTGGACAGCGCCCGCTGAGGACGTGGGGCCGGTGACGATTGCTGTGGCGGTCAATGGTGCGGACGGAGGCCAGTCTGCCAGGGACGACAACATCTACACGCTGCAGGCAGTGGTGCAGCCTAGCGCGGCTGCGTCACCGATCTCCCCAATGATTTCCGAGGGCGGAGTGACTTCTCTCGGCGATTCCGATCCTGCTTTGACGACAGGAGCGCCGGGCGGTATCGCAGTGATCAGCGGAACCGGATTTGCCGAGATGGGCGATGGAACCGTCGGTTCCGTCGGTGCGGACGGCAAACTCGCCACCAATACGGGCGGGGTCTGTGTCGAGGTCAACCAGGTTCGAGCCCCCGTGCTATACGCGGACGCCACGACAGTGTACGTCCAGATTCCGGCCGAGACGGGCCTAGGACCCGCGGCTGTGCAGGTGATCGGCAATTGCGATCCCGAGCCGGACGGAGGGCAGGCAGTGCTCAGCAACACAGTCATGTTCGAGATCGCCAGCGTAAAGCCCGCGCTGGTGCACGTTTCGGAGAGCACTGCGGGAGCGGTCGCCGTGCACGAGGATTTCTCGCTGGTCGCCAGCGAGCCGGAAGCCGAGGCCGCCACTGAGATGACAGCGATGCCGGCGGAGGGCGACGCGGCAGAGGATTCGTCCGGCCCCAAGATGTCGCCGGCCGTCCCGGGCGGTGTCGTCACGTTGTTCGGAACAGGATTCGGGCCGACCGATCCTGCCCTGGCCTCGGGGGAGATACCGGCCCTCTCCCATGTGCTGACCGCCGAGTCGGTTCAGCTGATGCTTGGCGAGACCACGGTTCCGGACGACCACATCGTGTACGCCGGCGCCACGCCGGGTGTCGCCGGACTGTATCAGTTGAGCGCGAGAATTCCGGATGCCATGGCCGCCGGAGAGCATGCAGTCTCCTTGGTGGTCGACATGCAGGCTTCGCCGGCCGGCGCGACGATCGCGATCGGCATGCCTGAACCGGACGAGGACGGTGTGGCCTGTGTAGCGGACCTTGTGCTGAGCGTTGGCGAGTCATGCAGCGGGAGTGTGAACGTATTCGGGACTGCATACACGGGAGTGTTTGAAGTGAAAGAGACCGAGGCATGCGTCACGGTAGAGGGCCTGCCGCCGTTTTGCGGTGCAGAAACACTGGATCCCCTCGGTCTCGGTCTCCTCGTGGCGGAGAAGCAGAGCGACGGCACGTGGAAGATCACCAAGTTCGGTGAGGAGTGAGCGCGTGGCGGCACAGAGGTAACGTCGATGCGAGATCTTGAGCAAAAGGTGAACCGAATCATGAACCGAAGATCCTTCAAACAATGGCTCTCTCTTCCATGCCTGTGGACGGTGGCACTGCTGACGGTGCAGGCGCAGCCGATCGAGCTGGAGTACGCCCCCGACGATGGAGCAGTCTTCAACGTCGTCGAGACTGTGACCCGCGTCACTTCGGTAACCGGGGCTGATCCCGCCGTCGATCCCGTCACCGACGTGCGGATGCGCGAGAGCGTCGTCACGATTGCGGCTGTCAGCGTTCCGGATCCGGACACGGTCATAACCACTCCGGGCTTGACAGTCGACGTGATTCCGGACTCCACGGCATTCTCGAACAAGGTGACGATCCAGTCCCAGAGCCTCACTCGCAACGACAATGCCGTCGCGAGCCCGCTGCATGCGGCGCTTAGCGGATTGGAACTGACCTACCACGTGGACAATCAGGGGAACCTGCTTGAGATCGCCGGATACGACGGGGTACGCGATGCGATGACTGCGAAGCTGCCCGACAAACTGGCGGCAACTCTGCTCAAGCTGGTCAACCACGAAACGCTTCGTCACCAGGATCGAGCGAGCTACGAAGAGGTCCACGGTCCCTTCACGGAAGGCAGCGTTACCCCGGTCGTCAACGAGGTCTCCGCAGCGAGCCATGCCTTGCCGTCCGAGGGTTCTGTGGTCTTGTATGCGGTTACTACGATCGCGGCCGTGCCCGACGAAGACAAGATCCGTCTGACGCGCACCTTCAACTCCGACGCCGCGGCCCTTGCCATGCAGTTCGACGGCTTGGAAGAGGCAACCATCTTGGAAGCTAAGGGCACGCTTGCGTCGACGCTTCCGGAGACCTACGCCAGCGCGACCGTGTCCGGTTCCGAGGATGTGCTCGTTCAAACTAGTGGCGCGCTGGTAGAGTCGCGTACTCTCATGCTGGCCGCGGAGTGGACGCTGAATGCGCCCGAGGGCACCACGCCCGAGACGCACAAGGTCGAAGATACCAAGCAGTTCACGGCAAGCGCTGTTGAAATGCCGGCCGACGCGACGACGGCCGCACAGCCCTGATCTGAAAATCGGCCCGTCTCGGCCACGGCTTGCCGGCCGGTGCCGCGTCGAACGGCAGCGAGGGCCCTAGCCGGGTGGCTTCGAGGCTTTGAGCGCCAAGCGTCCCCAGCCGGGGCGAAGACTTGAGCGCAGCGAGAGCCCGCAGTCGATATACTGGCTTGGCCGCGCCTCTTCCTAGCTTGTGCGACCACTAAGCGGGCGGAGTCGATTGCCGCACTCGGCCTAGCGTTGGCGCAAATCGGCGTGTTGGATTTTCTGGATCGCTATTTCGAGGTCCGGCAGCTTGGATCCAGTGTCCGGACAGAAGTCGTCGCGGGAGCGACCACCTTCCTTGCGATGAGCTACGTCATCGCGGTCAATCCGGCGATTCTGGCCGATGCCGGGATCCCGCCCGCCGCAGCCGCCTTCGCGACCTGTTTGGTCAGTGGCTTGGCCACCATCGCCATGGGATTCTATGCCCGGCTGCCTCTCGCCGTGGCACCGGGCATGGGCTTGAATGCGTTCTTTGCGTATGTCGTTGTACAGGGTCATGGATTGGCCTGGCAGGAAGGCCTCGGCATCGTCTTCGTTTCGGGCGTAGCGTTCATGGTGCTGACCCTGTTGGGCGTTCGGAACGCGATTCTGCGCACGATGCCCCCTCAGCTATTGCCGGCCATCGCGGCTGGGATCGGCATGTTCTTGGTCATGGTCGGGCTCAAGAACGCCGGCTTGATCCGCGCTCACGAGGCAACGCTCGTAACCCGAGGCGACCTGACCGCCCCCCCGGCACTGCTGGCGATCGCTACGTTGCTATTCACCACTACGCTCCTATCGCGCGGCGTGCGGGCCGGGATCGCGATCGGCATCGTCGGAGCCGCGCTAGTCGGCGTCCCGCTCGGCCTAACCGGTGGCGGATCCCATCCCGGGGGCAATGTATTCGATGCCCTTTTCGCCTTGAAGATTGATGCCGCCCTGTCCTTGGGCGTCCTCGACATTGTCTTCGCCATGCTTTTCGTCGATATGTTCGATTCGCTGGGAACCGTGATTGGATTGGTGAAGAAAGCGCGCTTGGAAGACTCCCAGGGTCAAGTCGCCGGGCTTGGCCGCGTGTTGGGAGTGGACGCTATGGCCACCATCGTCGGCGCTCTGGCCGGGACATCGACCATGACCACCTACGTGGAGAGTGCGGCGGGCATCCAGGCCGGGGGCAGGACAGGGCTCGCCGCAGTTGTCACTGGCGGATTGTTTCTGCTGGCCGTGCCGGTCGTGCCGTTCATAGGATTGATTCCCCCATTCGCCGCGGCCGCGCCTCTGATCATCGTCGGTGCGGCGACGGTTGGCTTGGCGCGGGAGATCGAGTGGGACGACATGGACACCGCCGTGCCGGCTCTGTTCGTGATGGCCGGGATGCCCTTGATGTTCAGCATCGCGGACGGGCTCGCAATGGGCGTGGTCTCGTATTCGGCCCTGAAGGTTCTGCGCGGCCAAGCGGGCCGGGTGTCTTGGCTGGTCCATGCGCTTGCGGCGCTGTTCGTGGCCCGGTTCGTCTTGCTGGGCTAGCGCTGGCCAAGAACGGCCCGACGGTCCAGCGTCAGGCCGCCCGTCGCAGGGCGGCGGCTAGGACGCTTCCATCTCGCGGCTCGACGACACGCTCTTCGCCCGCTGCCAGCATCCACACAGCGATTTCGAGCCTTTCCGAGAAGCTCGGCCGTACCTCGATGGCCGGTCGTTCCTGGCGCAGTTCCCCGGGCGCGTGATCTCGTGCTAGTTGGGCCCCGTGGCAGTCCCAGCGGATGCGCAAGTGCGCTCCAGCGTTGGCGATCTCTGGCGTGAACATCCCTGTCGATCCGCCGGGCAGGTTCGCGACATCGCACGCGATCTGCTCGCAGCGCCGCTGCCGTGTCTCGCGTTCAAGGTGAGAATCGAAGAATGTAAACGAGGGAATTGGAAGAGACTAGCGAAAAGACTGACTTCCTCTAGTTCGGTATGGTATGCTCCCCGCACCCGGTGGGCTCGCCAAGTATCCTCCACTACTTTATCCTTGCCGCGCGGTCACGATTCGGCGGCCGAGCAGTGGGGGGTTGCGCCAGCATCTAGCCAGGGCGGTAGGAGGCCTCGTTCCATGAAGCTCAGAAGTTCCATCCCATTGTTGGTCTTGTCACTCGCCTTGGTTGCCGGTGCCTTCGCGCAGTTCCAGCTGCGCGGAACGATCGGCGGGCTGGTGACCGACATCACTGGCGCTGTGATCGTCAACGCCACCGTTACGCTGACCGACTTGGAACGCAACCAGTCCTCGGTCGCGCAGACCAACGATGGCGGCCTATTCTCGTTCCCTAACTTGGTGGCGGGCAATTACCAAGTCTCCGTCGAGCAGGAAGGTTTTAAGACGGGCGTGTCGGATATCGTGGTCATCACGACCAACGACAATGTCCGAGTCGACATCGCGATGGAGATCGGAGACGTTACCGAGACCGTCGAGGTTACGACTGCAGCTCCGCTCATCCAAACCGAGCAGACCGTCGTTGGGCAGGTAGTGGACGAGACCTTGGTGGAGGCGCTCCCGGCGCTAGGCCGTAATTTCCTGGCCTTCTCCACGCTTGCGCCGAACGTGAGCTCATTTCCCAGAACAGGCGCAGCCAACGCCACCTGGTCTGTTGGTTCGCATCACACGGTTGGGGGAATCGCGGTCCAGGTAGGCGGGGGCGGTGACAACGGCCTCTACATGAACGGTGTCAACATCAACGACTCGTGGCTGGGCGGGACGCAATACTCGCCCTCCATGGAGAACGTGCAAGAAGTCAAGGTTGACACCGCGAATTTCTCCGCTGCCAGCGGTCGGGACATTTCAATGACGAGTGTCATGACGAAAGCCGGCACGAACGAATTCCACGGCGGCCTCTTCAACTACCTCCAGAACGAGGCCTTGAATGCTTGGAATCCGTTTATCAAGGCCGAGTCGGAAGCGGGCCAGAGGCAGGACAAGCTCCAGCGCAACCAGTTCGGCGGCAACATCGGGGGCCCGGCAGTGCGGAACAGGGCGTTCTTCTTCTTCGGCTACGAAGGCATGGACAACAACAGTGGCAGCGTGGATTCAGGCTCGTTCGGCGGCAGCAATCTATTCCGTGTCCCAACTGGCGAAGAGCGGCAGGGAGACTACAGCGGATTGGTAAACCGCTTCCCGGGCGATCCGAACGTGCTTCTCTACAACCCGTTCACCACGCGGTTTGACGCGGATGGCAACAGCATCAGGGATCGCGTCGTGAACAACGACCTCCGCACGACGGGCATGATCAACCAGACCGCCCTCGCGCAGATCAACGATATCTATCCGACATCGAACGGATTCGTCAATCCCAACAACCCCGACGATCTGCGCAACCACAGGGTTATCTCGAAGCGGACCAACTTCAACTGGCGCATTGACACGCGCTTCGACTATCGGATCACGGACAACGACAACGTGTATGTTTCCTACTCCGAGTCTCTTGGCCTGGACGACAACCGCGGCGGCCTGTTCCCGGACCTTGACCGGAATGTGGAGGACTCCTCATATGTCCTCGCGGTCAGCTACGCCCGCGTGTTTACGCCGACGCTGACCAACGACTTCACCTTCGGGTTTACCCGGCCCAATCTCAACAGTGTTGACCAGGGCACGATGGACAAGCTGGCGCAAACAGACACGCCCCGGAATCGCCATTTCCAGAATCTGGGCGACCCCAACGAAGTCGGATTCGGCATGCACTCCATCAACGTGGGCGGGTATGGGCGCCACGGCATTGGCGGGGCGACTATCTTCGACAATCCTGGGCTCCAATTCGGTAGCAACGCCAGCTGGGTGCGCGGAAGCCACTCGACCAAGTTCGGGTTCAACTACGTCAACAAGGGCGAGAGGGTCCTCAGCGCGGGCGGCCGCTCGGTGAGGTTTGACGAGACATTCACGCGGGCCGGGAGCGTGGATAGTTCGCTGGGAGGCGATGGGATGGCCTCTTGGATGCTGGGCCTGCCGACGAGCATGACCAGAACGAACACCTTCGGCGGCGAGCAGCCGTGGAGAACGGCCTGGAACGATGTCTGGGGATTCTATTTCGAAGACAAGTGGCAGGTTAATCCCAAGCTCACGGTCAGCCTCGGGCTGCGCTACGACATGATCATTCCTACCTACTCGCCGAGCGACTACTGTTGCGCCCTGCTCGACAGGAACTACCCGGACTGGCAGTTGGTCGTGCCCGGCCGGGCCGAGGGCTACCCGAGAAAGGCGTTGTCGTCTGACAAGAACAACTTTGGTCCGCGGCTTGGCCTGTCCTATCGGGTCCAGCCCGATCTGGTGGTTCGCGCCAGCTACGGCATCTTCTACCAAGGCGGCATTAGCGAGATCCGGGCACGGACCACTTCGAACGTGCCTAGTGTCGGAGGCGAGACCGTGAGTAATGCCGCGCTCGGCATTCCGGATGACCAGCCCAACCTGACTTTCGGCGACATCTTCCCTCAAGGGCGCGACCTGGTCTTGGGCGATTTCCCGGTGAGCACCGGCCCAGGCACCGGCTACTACCAGTTCCCGTGGAGCTGCACGGGAGAGTGCCACATGGTTGACCAGGAGTCCCAGGTTGACCCGTATTACCAGCGGTGGATGATCGACATTCAGAAGAGCATCGGCCAGGATGTCGTGTTGTCGCTGGCATACCAAGGAGCTCGTGGCACCAAGCTTCCCTACCGGGAGGCGATCAACGCCCCGCCCTACCGCCTCGGATGGCCAGACGATGCGGATTACATCGACCAGTTCCGCCCGAATTCGAGCGGACGGTTTCGCGACATCCGGATGATTCGGCACGGCAACAACTCCTTCTACAACGCGGCCACCATCAAGCTCGAAAGACGCTTCAGCCGAGGCCTGCAGTTTACCACCCACTACACGTGGTCCAAGACGATTACGGACCCGATCCTGTTTGGGGCCGAGTACTTGGAGACGTGGCGCACTGCGGCGCACAACCTGCAATGGGACTATCACCGCTACTTGGGGCGCGGCGAGGCTGAGTACTCGCACCCGCATCGCTGGATCTCGGCGGTTGTTTGGCAGCCTGAGTGGGGCAAGAGCCTGCCCGCCATACCCAAGGCGCTGTTGCACGGATGGAACACGAGCGTGATTACCACCTTCGAGTCCGGCAATGCTTGGACCGTCTTCAATCGTCAGAGTTCGGCTCGTGACCGTGAGGCGGACATGCCCAATCGACTGGGCGACCCGAACTTGCCGCGCGGATCCCGCACGCCGAGTGCCTTCTTCGACACCAGCGTGTTTGCCGACCCAGGCCTCGACGTCAAGGGCAATTCCGGCCCGGGCACCGTCCGCGGGCCTGGTCAGAACAACTGGAACGTCAACACTGCGAAGGTCTTCGGCCTGACGGAGAGGATCAATCTCGAGTTCCGGGCCGAGATGTATAACTTCTTCAACCACACCCAGTACAAGAACATCAACACCAACTTCTCGACGTTCTCTGGCACCACCTTCGGCTGGATCACTTCGGCGCGCGACGGAAGATTCATCCAGTTCGGTCTCAGGCTGACCTTCTGATCGAAGATCTCGTGGCCGCATCCTGACGCCGTTCGTCGGAATGCGGCCGCGCCCGAGGGGCGTGAGCGGCTTGGAAGCTTGGGGCGGGACCGGAATCGGTAGCGCCGGGCTTGCGTTTGCAACGGTCGAAACATAGACTTGGGAGCGGGCAGGAAACCGCACATTCGATGGCGACAGCGCAGCGATTCTCACTCACGTTGGTGGCCATCCTCGCGGTTGCTCCCGCGATTTCCGCCGCGACGCCCGAGCAGGACGAGTTCTTCGAGAAACAGATCCGTCCCATCCTGGTGGAAAAGTGCTCCGTCTGCCATGGCGAGCAGCTGCAGACTGCGGGGCTGGACCTGACAACGGCCGAAGGCTTCTACAAGGGAGGCGAGTCGGGCCCGGTATTTGCAAAGGACGCGCCGTACGCCAGCCGCCTGCTGGAAGCTGTTCGCTACGAGGGCCAGGTCAAGATGCCCCCGACGGGAAAACTGCCAGACCGTGAAATCGAAGCCCTCGCGAGTTGGATCGGCCAGGGAGCGCCGTGGCCCGGCGCAGAGGTGGAGACTGGCGTAGGAGACGGTGATGCGGGGCCGCAATGGAGCGCCAGGCAAACGAGCCACTGGGCGTTCCAGCCCATTCGTCCGGAACGGCCTCCGCGCGTGCAGGACGAAGGCTGGGCGCAAGCCCCGCTCGACTACTTCATCTTGGCGAAGCTTGAGGAGCAGGGCGTTGCCCCGGCACCCCGCGCTGACCGGCTCACGCTCCTGCGGCGTGCCAAGTACGACCTACACGGCCTCGCCCCCACGGAGGCTGAAATCCAGGCGTTCTTGGCAGACCAAGCGCCGGGCGCGTTTCGCAGGCTCGTCGACCGGCTGCTGGAGTCCCCGCGATATGGCGAGAAGTGGGGGCGCCACTGGCTAGATGTCGCGCGCTACGCAGATTCGACCGGCTTGGACGACGACATCAAGGTGCCGTACACGTGGCGCTATCGCGACTACGTCATCGACGCCTTCAACCGGGACACTCCGTTCGATCAGTTCATCGTCGAGCAACTCGCCGGCGACCTGCTGCCGCCGGAGGGGGCCGCCAAGGTCAACCAGAAGGGCGTGATCGCCACGGGTTTCTTGGCGGTTGGAACAAAGCCCTTGGTCCAGCAAGACAAGATCAAGATGAAGTATGACGTGATCGACGAGCAGATCGACACGATGGCGAAGGCGTTCATGGGGCTCACGATGGGCTGCGCGCGTTGCCACGATCACAAGTTCGATCCGATCTCGGCCAAGGACTACTATTCCATGGCCGCGATCTTCGCCAGCGTCAAGAACTTCGCGAGCTTGGACCCCGCCATGACGGTGTCGAAGGTGCATCTCGAGCCATTGGTTCCACACGACACCTACCGGCGCTACAAGGACCACCAGGACGCGGTCGGCCACACGAAGCGAAGGATCGAGTCCATCGTGGATCTGGAAATGTACCGGCATGTGATGAAACTTCGCAGCCCGGACTTGGCCCAATACATGGTCGCGGCCTACGAGGTCTACCACGGCGGGGCGGATGTGGAGGCCGTGGCGGAGCGAGAGCGCCTCGACTGCGAGATGCTGAGATTGTGGGTCCAGTACTTGGAGCCGGGCGAGGATCTCCGGCTGTACCTGCGCGAGTGGGACGAAGCGGCCGAGACCGACCGCGCAGCGGTAGCCGCGCAATACCAGCAGCGCTTCCGCGACAGGGGCTTGGAGTGGATCGAAGGGCTAGAGAAGTGGCGGCAAGAGATCGAGGCATGGGACGGCGTCGGCGAGTTCCCTGAGAAGCCCAACCTCGCCCCTGGCTCGGACCGCTTCTTTTCGGAAGTGACTCTGACGGCGTCCAAGATGGACGAAGGGGCGGACAGCGGCGACGGGCCGTTCTCGGTGCCCGAGCGGTCGTTGGACTCGATCTTGCCCTCGGCTTCGCGCGGGCGTGTGCAAGAGTTGCGCCAGGAGCTGGAGCGCCTGGAAGAGTCTGAGCCGGCCAAGCCTCCGATGGCTTACGCCGTAACGGAAGTCGACGGAGTTGACCAGCATGTTTTCGTTCGCGGAAACCACAACAATCCGGGCGCGGCCGTGCGCCAAGCGTTTCCCGCCATCCTGGCCGGTGACGAGCAAGTTGCGATTGCCAAAGGCGAGGGCCGGCTGGAACTCGCCAGATGGCTCGCGGCACCGAACCACCCCCTTACGAGCCGGGTGATCGTCAACCGGATCTGGCAATGGCACTTCGGCCAGGGCTTGGTGCGAACGCCGAACAATTTCGGCGTCATGGGCGAGCGCCCGACGCATCCTGCGTTGCTGGACCACTTGGCGCGCCAGTTCATGAAGGGCGGCTGGTCTGTGAAGGCCATGCATCGGTCGATCATGCTCTCGAGCACATACCAGATGCAGAGCCATATCTCGGACGAAGCCTGGACGAGGGATTCGGGGAACCGCATGTGGTCGAGGTTCAATCGCCGGCGGCTGAGCGTCGAGGAGATGCGCGACTCGATGCTGGCGATCGACGGCTCGCTCGACCTGGCCATGGGCGGGGCGCTCACGGAGAGTCTCGACTCGTACGGTTTCGAAGCAGCCTACGTGCACCCTGACGATACCCGCAGGCGCACTGTCTACTTGCCGATCTATCGCAACAAGATGCCGACCCTGCTCACGCTGTTCGACTTTGCCGATCCGTCGGCGAGCATCGCCTCCCGGCCGAAGACTAGCGTCGCTCCCCAGGGGCTGTACTTCATGAACAGCGACTTCGTCCAAGAGCGGGCCCGGGCGCTGGCGAGCCGCTTGCTGCAACTGGACGGCATCGACGATTCCGCCCGCATCGAGAAGGCCTACAGGACCACGCTCACGAGGACGCCCGAATCGCGGGAAGTGGCCGAAATGCTCGACTACATTGCGGAATACCCGGTTCGCGAGAACGCAGCGGACAAGCGCCTCGAGCGCTGGCAGAGCCTGTGCCGCCTGCTGTTGGGCTCGAACGAATTCAACTACGTCAACTGAGGAGGAACAGTGAACAGCAACGGCGGGCTGCAATCGGTTTCGAGGCGACAGCTCCTGCGCCAGACAGGCTTGGGTTTCGCTGCACTCGGTTTGGACGTCTTGCTGGCAGAGCAAGCCGAGCTGCGCGCGGCACCAGCGGTTGGGAGCCCCATCGCACCCAAGCGGCCGCACTTCGCCCCCAAGGCGAAGAACGTCATCTTTCTCTTTATGCACGGCGGCCCCTCCCACCTCGACACGTTCGACCCCAAGCCGCGCCTGGAGGCGGACGCGGGCAAGCCGATGCCGATCAAGAAAGAGGTGTCGTTCACCCCGCCGGACGAGGTCGGGGGGCTGATGCCGTCGCCCTTCGAGTTCAGCCGCTACGGGGAGTGCGGCACTCCGGTAAGTAGCCTCTTCCCCAGCTTGGGCGCATGCGTCGACGACCTCTGCGTGGTCCGCTCAATGGTTGGCGACGCCGTCGACCACGGCGGTGCAATGTTGCAACTGCACACCGGCGCGTTCAACTTCACGCGACCGAGCCTCGGGTCTTGGGTGCTGTATGGCCTCGGTTCCGAGAATCAGAACCTGCCGGGCTTTATCACCATCAAGCCGACCTTGTGGCACGGCGGGGGGAAGAACTGGAGTTCGGCGTTCTTGCCGTCCTCCTACCAAGGGACTCCGATCGGCTATGCCCCGATGAACGTGGATGACGTCAGGAAAGAGCCCATCGAGCATTTGGTCAACAAGAACGTGACTTCGGATCAGCAGCGTTATGAGCTGGACATGCTGCAGAAGATCAACCGGCGGCACGCAGCCGACAAGGCACACGATCCCGAATTGGAGGCTCGCATGCAGTCGTTGGAATTGGCGTTCCGCATGCAGATGGAAGCCCCGGAGGCCCTGGCCACGAATGATGAGTCGGAAGCCACCAAGAAGCTCTACGGCATCGACGACTCCGCCACGAGCGACTTCGGCTGGCAGTGCCTAATGGCTCGGAGGCTGGTGGAGAGGGGCGTGCGCTTCGTCCAATGCACACACAGTGGTCACGAAGAGAAATGGGATCACCACCGCCAGGTGGCTCGGCGCCACTATGCGTCCGCCAAAGAGATCGACAGGCCGATCGCCGGGTTGATACAAGATCTCAAGGCTCGCGGGCTGCTTCAAGACACGCTTGTGATGTGGGGCGGAGAGTTCGGCCGCACGCCGTATGCGGAGAGCGATGGGCGCGATCACAATCCGTACGGCTACACGATGTGGCTGTCGGGCGGCGGCGTCAAGGGCGGGATGATACACGGCGCGACGGATGAGTTCGGCTATCACGCCGTTGAGAACCGCATGCATATCCATGATCTGCATGCGACGATTCTTCATCTGCTGGGTTTCGATCACGAAAGGCTGACGTATCGTTTCGACGGTCGCGACTTCCGGCTAACGGATGTCCACGGGACCGTCGTCAGCGACATCTTGGCGTAAGGGCGCTCGCCAATGCCCGGATCGCGGCTCTTCTGGTCTGCCGAGGGTCGCTTCGTGGTTCTCGTGCCTGCGCTCCTTGTTTCGGTCCTTGGGCGCGGCCCCATTGCCGCCGCAAGCACGCCGCCGACCTTTGACGAAGACATTCGACCGATCCTGGAGGCCAACTGCGTTTCCTGCCATGGCGGTGACGCACCACAGCAGGGGCTGGACCTGCGCACGTCCCGAGCCATCCTGAGGGGAGGAAGTTCCGGGCCCGCCGTTGAAATCGGTTCCTCTGCGAACAGCGCCTTGGTCGAGCGGATCGTCGCTGGCACGATGCCTCCAGGCGACTTGAGCTTGACAGAGAGCGAAATCGCACTCATTCGGCACTGGATCGACAACGGTGCCGCGCACGAAGCTGGCGAGTTGGGCGCAGAGCTTGTCACGGACCGCGACGTACTTCCGATCTTTCAAGCGCGCTGCGTTGTCTGTCATGGCAAGCGGGAGCAGCGCGGAGGCTTGGATCTTCGGACGCGAGAAGCGCGCCTGGCTGGGGGCGACTCTGGTCCCGCGCTGGTGCCCGGCGCCCCGGACGCCAGTCTGATCATTCAGAAGGTCGAAGCGGGAGAGATGCCGCCGCCCGATATGCAGTACGACTACGCGGTCCGCAACCCGACGGATGCGGAAGTCGCAACACTCAGAGAATGGGTGGCCGCCGGAGCACCGCCCGCTCCAGAAGAAGTCGCGTCTCCGGAACCGACGCCGCAGCTCGCAGAGGGAGACGGCGATCACTGGGCCTTCCTTCCCCCGCAACGGCCAGCTGTCCCGAAAGTCACCAGCCAGGCGATGGTGTCAAACGCAGTCGACGCTTTCCTGCTGAGAAAGCTTGAGGAAAGGGGACTCTCGTATTCCGAGGAGGCGGCACCTCTGACGCTATTGCGCCGAGCTTACCTCCACCTGACGGGAATGCCGCCGCCGCCCCAAGAGATTGAGCGCTACCTGCAAGATGACCGCGATAACCGCTACCAGCTATTGATCGAGCGATTGTTGGATGCGCCGGAGTACGGCGAACGCTGGGCCCGCCACTGGCTGGACGTTGCCGGCCATATCGACACCGAGGGCTTTGGCGAGTACGCGCCCCGGCGCCAGAACGCCTGGCGCTATCGGGACTATGTCATTCGCGCATTCAACCAGGACAAGCCCTTCGATGAGTTCCTTACCGAGCAGATCGCGGGTGACGAACTTGCCCCTTGGAAGGATCAAGAGGCGACGCCCGAACTCATCGAGCGCCTGGCCGCGACCGGATTCCTGCGCACGGCACCCGACCCAACATGGGAGATCGAGTTCGCCTTCCTCGACGAGCGGATGAATGTCATCGCCGACGAGGTGCATATTCTCGGATCGGGTCTGCTCGGGCTGACCGTGGGCTGCGCCCGTTGCCACGATCACAAGTTCGATCCGATCACCCACCGCGATTACTACTCAATGGGCGCGATCCTGCAGGCAGCCTACGACCCGTACGACTGGCTCCAGCCCAAGCAGCGCGTGCTCGACATCGGACTGGCAAGCGAGAAACAGGAGGTCGACGAATTCAACGCGCCGCTCAAGTCCAAGATCGAGCGTCTTGAGAAATCCTTGGAAAAGGAAGCAGCCCCCTACGAGCAACAGTTGCTGGACGAACGGCTGGCGAAACTGCCCGAAGACGTCCGCGAGGACCTGCTCAGGCTGTCGGAGACAGCCGAAGACGAGCGCACCGAGGTCCAGCGGTACCTAGCCAAGCAGTTCAAGCAGACGCTTGAGATTTCCACCAACGACCTCAAGGAACGATTCGAGTCATTCAAGACAAAGGCCGAACCAATTCAGAAACAGGTCAAGGAAGCCAGGGACCAGCTGAAGCCAGCCCCCGGTGTCCACGGGCTCGTAGACATGGGCGGCGAACCATCGACCAGCTACCTGTTGCTACGCGGCGATGCGTTCACCCCGGGACAGCCGGTCGAACCAGGAGTTCCGGCATTCCTGACGACCCACCTCGACCCCTTCGAGGTTGTCGCTCCCTGGCCAGGGGCGGATTCAAGCGGTCGCCGGCTGGCGCTGGCCCGTTGGCTCACGCAACCCAATCACCCGCTTACGGCGAGAGTGATGGTCAACCGGATGTGGATGCGCCATTTCGGCCGCGGGCTCGTCGCATCGCCCGACAACTTCGGTCTCACCGGCGAGTCCCCGTCGCATCCTGAACTGCTCGACTGGCTCGCGACAGAGTTTGTGCGCAGCGGCTGGAGTATGAAGCACATGCACCGCCTGATGATGAATTCCACCGCGTATCGACAGGATTCGCGGAAGGATGGCGAAGCCATGGCTACGGACCCTGACAACGTCTTGCTGTCGCGGATGACAATGCGACGGATGGATGCCGAGCAACTGTATGACTCCATCCTGATGGCTACAAGCCGCCTTGACCCCACACGATTCGGCCCGCCCTCGGACTTGGATCTGAGTGACGACGGCGAGTACCGCGCTACCGGCACGGCTCAGGGTTTTCGCCGCAGTGTGTACACCCTGCAGCAGCCGCGCACTCCGATTTCGCTGCTGGAAGCGTTTGACCTTCCGCAGTTGGCACCCAATTGCATCGTGCGGAATCAGTCCAATGTTCCGACTCAGGCGTTGCATCTGATGAACAGCAAATGGACTTGGGAACTGTCACGATACATGGCCGGAAGGATCATTGACGCTGCCGGGAACGACTCCGAGGAGCCAGTGCGAGAGGTCTTTCTACGAGCCTTGTCGCGTCCACCGTCGCGGTCCGAGACCAGCGAGTCCGTGGCGGCACTAGACGAGTTGCGGAGCAGCTGGGTCGAGAGGCTGATGAGCGACCGACGCGAAGCTCCGATCGAGGCAACCGCCAGATGGCTGGCGCTGGCGAACCTATGTCACACCGTGCTGAATTCCGCGGAATTCGCCTTCATTGATTGAGATGGCCCAATGTCGCTAGGAAGAATTCCTCTCGAATCTGTGCGCGCCCGTAAGCGAACCGCCATGGGACGGCGTGATTTCTTCTCGCGTATCAGCGACGGCTTGCACGGTGCCGGGCTCGCCTACTTGCTCGGGGCGGACTTGTTCTCGCCGAATCCAGCCCTGGCTGCTACCGGAGCTTCGCCGGCGTTTGACCTCGCCCCGAAGCCCGCCCACTTCGAGCCCAAGGCGAAGGCTGTGATTCAGCTCTTCATGCACGGCGGCCCGAGTCAGGTCGATCTCTTCGACCCGAAGCCGGATCTGACCAAGTACGTGGGGAAGACGCCGAGTAGAGACCTGACGGCCGTCGCAGTGAGCCCGCAACAGAACGCAGGCATTCTGCCCTCGCCCTACCAGTTCGGGAGGCATGGAGAGTCGGGCCTGGAGTTTTCGGAATTGCTCCCGCACATTTCCGAATGCGCGGACGATATCGCGTTGATCCGGTCGATGTTCACCGATACGCAGAATCACGAAACGGCTCTCAACATGATTCATTCCGGGCGGCTGCTGGGCAACCGACCGACGATCGGCTCGTGGGTCAGCTACGGGCTGGGCACGGAGAACCAAAACCTTCCGGCCTATGTCGTGCTCGACGACCCCAAGGGATTGCCAATCGGCGGAATTGACAATTGGCAGGCGGCTTGGCTGCCACCGATCTACCAAGGAACGCGTTTTCGAGCCCAAGGTACGCCCGTCCTCAACCTCGACCCGCGTCCAGAGTGGCCTGAAGCGGTCCTTGATGTCGAAAGGCGTCTGCTGCGTCAGCTCGACCAAGCTCACGTTAGAAGGCGCCCGCATGAGGCGGACCTGACCGCGCGTATCTCAGCCTACGAGCTGGCGGCTCGAATGCAGCTGGCGGCGACCGATGCTTTGGACTTGGAGCAGGAAGACGAAAAGACAAAGGAGATGTACGGTCTTAACGACGCACTGACCGAATCGTACGGCAGGCGCTGCCTGATGGCGCGCCGTCTAGTTGAGCGTGGAGTTCGCTTCGTACAGCTCTACATCGAGCAACAAATCTGGGACACTCACACCAAACTGGATGAGGGCCTGCGATACAGTTGCGGAAAGACAGACAGGCCCTCTGCCGCGCTCTTGAAAGATCTCAAGCAACGTGGCCTGCTTGAGGACACTCTGGTGATCTGGGGCGGGGAGTTCGGTCGGCTGCCGCTGGGCCAGGGCGATTCGAACAACAAGAGCAGCCTGGGACGGGATCACGGCCCCAACGGCTTTACCCTCTGGATGGCGGGTGGCGGAGTGAAGGGTGGCACCGTTTACGGGGCCACCGACGAGCTAGGAAACCACGCCGTGGAAAACCCTGTCAGCGTGCATGACTTCCACGCCACTGTCCTGAGCCTCTTGGGCATGAACTTCCGCGACTTGGTCTACCGTCGCCATGGCTTGGACGAACGCTTGACGGATCAGTTCCCCGCGCGCGTGATCGAAGACCTGATCGCCTGACTCCGAGCGGGGCCTCGCGGCTTCTGCCGTCGACGCCGATTCGGATTACAAATCGGAATTCACGACGTAGACCGTCTTGCCGTCGCGCACTTCCATGCGCCCGCCGTTCTCTAGGATGGCGGTCTTGGCGACGGCGGCGATCCGCTCGACGATTTCATCGATCGGCGTCCGCAGTCGTATTTCGTCGCGAGAGATGTTGACGTACTGGTTGTTGAACGGCTTGTCCCATGTGCCCCGGAGGGGGAGCTCCATGGTCAGCTTGACAGCTGCGTCGCCCATGCCGCTCAGCCCATTGAGGACCCCGATCAGCCCTGCGGTGGTCGCCGCTTGGTTGTCACAGTCATAGCCGGCCGACGTCGCAATACCGACAGTCTGTATAAAGTCGCCCTCGCCGTAGAGAACCGCCATGATTCCGGTCAGCCCGTTGGCCAGCGACGAGACCACGCTCACCGGCGCTTCGTACGACCCCTTCTTGTAGGCATAGTACTTTTCGTGGATCTTGTCTCGCGTGTCGCGCCAGTTGTCGAACTCGGAGTGCCACTTGACCACATCGCGAATACCCTCTGCGAACGGCCCCTCGTTGGGCACCGCCTTGATTCCGATATCGACTAGCTTGCGCACGTCCTTCTCGAAGAACGCCGCACTGATCATCGCCCCGTAGGCTATGGTCGGGTGGGTGCCCCAATCGTCATTGGTAATGCGAGCACCCCACAGCGCCCGCTCTGCCGCCTTTTGAGTCATCCCAGGATAGAAGGCGCTCCAGATCTCGTTGACCAACTGTGGGTCGATTTGGAACCAGTGCTTGTTGTTCTCCTTGCGACCGGTGTCTGGGGCAACCAGTCCTTGGTCCATCAAGTTGCGCGCTTCTCGGTTCGCAACCCAGATGTAATCGTTGATGTGGGTCTTCCACATCTGGGTGATCTCGGGATACGTGATGTCCAAGCCGTACTTCTCCACCGCGTGCAAGGTGACGAACTCGATGTCCGTGTCGTCGTCGCTGAACGCACCGCCAAGCGTCTGGGCCATGAGCGGTATGAACCCTCGCCGGTCTTTCGAATTGATCTTGAGTTCCGGGCTGCCGTCGTAGTCGGCCGTATATATCCGGTCGACTAGGACCGGGATCGGCTCTTCCACATAGTTGTTTTCGAACGGAAAGCCGATGTAGTTGCCGAGCAGTTGCCCGATCCAGAAGCCGGACATCTTGTCCATCAGCTCGTCGTGGCTGATGACGCGCTCTTCCGCCGTCGCGTCATCGACGAACACAGCCGAAGACAGCGCCAGCGCGGTGATCATTCCGAAGTGACTCGCTCGTTTCATGTGCGTTTCCTCCCGTTACTGCCCAATCCCTTGTCGATCCACCTATCGAAACACGACGAGATGCGAGAGCGCAATGTCGCTGCCGGTCGAACCCGGATACGTTTCACCCCGCACGACGACGCGCAGAATGTGCTTGCCGTCCTCGAGCCCGTAGTCGTGCCAAACGGACTCCCATCCTTTGGGAGCGTTTTCGTCCGGGTAGACATCCACGGTTCGATTCAGTTCACCGTCCAGATAGATGTCCGCTGTGCCACCGCTGGGCAGGTAGTAGCCCGAGATGATCGCACCGGTTCCCTCGAATTCGATCATCGCCTCGGCTCCCGTGCTGCTGCTTGTCCTCACCGTGTGCTGCGGACCCCAGTTCGAGATTGTGTCCTCCCAGTTTCCGTCCCAGGACCACCGAGGATCGGTGACAGGAACGCGGTCGACAGGGGATCCGTAGTCATCCCAAGATTCGAACTCCGGCGGAACGGCATCTTGGATCCTCACCAACAACTGGTCGCCTTCGACACGTCCGCCGTGTCGTTCGGCCATCGCGATGGCGCGCTTCTCGGTGCTGTCGACGATAGTCCGGAACGAGTAGTTCGTATAGCTGAACTTCTCGTCCGCGACTTGTTCTATCCCGCTCTTGTACTCATCGGGGATGCCTTCCAGTCCCGAGACCACTCCGAGGATGCCTAGCGCGCTGGCGGGGTTGCAGTCGGAGTCCTGCCCGCAGCGAGTCGAAATCGTCATCGTCTTGCCGAAATCCCCGCCGCCGTAGAGCATTCCCAAGGCGATGTAGGCTCCGTTGAGCTTGGCGTCGATGTTGAACGGATTTGCCGCCCCCTCAGGGCACGGCTCGCGCTTGTTCCACCTCTCCTCGACCAGGTTCCAGACAGTGATCCAGTCCTCGGGATGCTGCTCGGACCACTCGATGACGTCGCCGATCAGTTGCGCGTAGGGACTCTCAGCCGGCAGGCAGGCCAGCCCGGCCGAAACCAGTTCTTGCGGATCGCTCTCGAAAAAGGCCGCGGCGTACATGCAGCTGACGAACATCCCGCCGTAGATCCCGTCCCCGTGGTTCATTACCCGGCCGGCCCGGTAGCAAAGGTCATTCGATGCTTGGGGAAGACCGGGCGCCATCAGCCCGACGAAGTCCGCCTCGATCTGGAAATCGATGTCATTGGCATGAGCGTTGTACTTCGGCGTGCCGCTGAGCGTGGCAGGAACCCCGCGCTTGAGTGCCCGGCGGGCAGCCAAGTTGGCGTGCCAGAGACTGTATTGGGCCTCCTTGAACATCGCGCCGAAGTCTTCGGTCGTAGCGTCAAGGCCCTTGTCGTCAAGCACTTGAGCGAAGGTCATGTCTACGTATAGGTCGTCTTGGTCGATCGCGCTCGCGACTGCGTTCGGATCCCATTCCGGGAGCTTGTCTTCAGGAATGATGGATTCCCGATACCGGAACTCCGTCGGTTCGCCGTAGCTAACGCCGATCATCTGGCCCGCCCAGCCTCCAGCGATCTTGTCTCGCAGCGTCGACAGCGAAATCTGCTCGTACTCCGGCTCGGGGCCGGCCGCGCAAGTGCAAAGAGCGATGCAGATGGCTAGCGCGATGACAGGCTTTGGAGCGAGCGTGCCCATCGGATTTCTCGCGGGAAGGGTTCCGATCGTTGGATCCCGCCTAGGAGGCCGTCCGATTATATTCGAGCCAAACTTCGCCCGGAGCATGGGGAGGGAGCCCATTAGAACAGGGTTCATCATTGGCGGCCCGGACTCATTCCACGGCCCTGCGCGCACCGAAGGTAGGGGAGGTGAGAGTGCCAGCCGCCACTTTACTGGATCGACTGCTTCTCCAACCGTCGCACCTCTTCAGCGATGCGCAGGTGCTGCCGGGCGCGGTCCGAGCGGCCTGTCTTGTAGTAGATGCGGCTCTGGAGGAAGTGCGCCTCATAGCTTTGGGGGTGGATCTGGATCGCACGTCGAACGGTGTCTTCCGCTAGCTCCAGGAGGTTTTGATCCATGTAGATCTTGGCGAGGAGAATGTACGACTCTACTGAGCCGGTGTCGAGCCAGATGGCCCGCCTCAATGCCTCCACTGACTCTGCCTCGCTTCCCAAACCGAGGAGGGCTTCTCCCATCGCGTGCCATGCGGCCGGGTGCCGCGGGTATCTTTCAAGATCCCTTCGAAGCAGTTCAGACGCCTTTGCGTAGTCGCCCCGGCGCAATTCGATGGCTCCAAGCGCGTAGTCTACGCCGGGCAGGTCGGGCTGTAGAGCGCGAGCGTTCACGAGCAACGACTCTGCGTCATCGAGGCGACCCTCCTGCGACAGCAACTCGGCGGCGAGGGCGAAGGCCTCCGGGCTCGCGGGATCGACTTGGAAGATCTTCGAGAACGGAATCCTAGCTTGGTTCCCTCGGCCTGAGCGCACGTATGTCACTGCAAGCGTGTAGAGGAGTTCGGAGTCGTGCGGCTTCCAACCCGATGCTTGCTCCAGCAGCGGTGCCGCTTGCTGCCACCGACCCTCGAAGAAATAGGCCACTCCGAGGATCTCGACTGTTTGTTTCCACGGAGCCGATTCCGGCTCTTCCCGCTCCAAGGCAGCCGTCAGGTGCTGGATCGCGTCGCTGAAGTTCCGCAATCGGTAGTAGGCAAGACCGAGGAAGTGACGCGCCTCCGGACGGTCCGGCAATCTCTCGGGCCAAGGCTGGAGCGTTTCGATAACTCCGCTGAAGTCGCCTTGGGATAGCAGTGCATCGGCCTTTCGCAGATCGTTGGCGTACTTGGAGATTTCCGGAGACTGGCCGACGGCCGCAACTGCGATGCTGAGCGCGAGCGCCGCAAGCCTTGCCGCCGCCGTCATTGCACTCAATCACTCTTTCCGTGCTCGATGACGAGAACTTGATCGACCGCCGAAGGCGCGTAGGTCTCCCGTAGCCCACCCGGCCAGATAACTTCGAGGTGTTCGATCTCTTCCGCCTCGCCCAAGCCGAAGTGAATCCGGAGATCGCTCTGGGACAGATATCCGCGGCCGGAAGCCACCTCGCCCCGCTGTCGAAGTCCTCCTGCTTGGCAGAACACGACGGAGCCAATCGCGTCGCGTGGCATTCCCAGCGCTGTGTTGCCGATCAGCTTGACGACGATCCAATGCCCGGCGGGTCCCGATCGCTGGTTTCGCAACACCGTGGGACGGCCATCTAGGTTGTTCAAGACGATATCCAAGCTGCCGTCGTTGAAGAGGTCTCCGACCGCGGCCCCGCGCGAGTTCTTCGGGCGGTTGAAGCCGGTGCCCAAGCTGCCGGACACATCGATGAACCTCCCGTTGTGGAGATTGCGGAAAAGAAGGGTCCTCTGCATGTATGACGTGCCCCAGCTCGCGGGGTTGGCTTGGGGGAAGATGTGGCCGTTTGCGGCTAGGATGTCGAGCCATCCATCGTTGTCGTAGTCGAAGAACTCCGCCCCCCAGCCAAGGAACGGAAGAGTCGCTGCCAACAGCCCGGACTGCAAGGTGACATCGCTGAAGTCCAGGTTGCCGTTGTTGCGATGCAACGTGTAGTTGTCGCCTGCGAAAGTCGTGAAGAAGAAGTCGTTCCTACCGTCATGGGTGTAGTCCCCTATGGCGACTCCCATGTAAGCCTGCTCGAGACCATCGCCATTCGTGGCGAGGCCGCTAAGCATGCCGATCTCCTCGAACGTACCGTCGCCTAAGTTGCGGAACAGGTAGTTGGGCATCGAGTCGTTGGCCACGACGATATCAAGACTTCCGTCATCGTCGGCATCGACCCAAGCGACCGCTAGGCCGTAGCTGGTCTTCGCTGCTCGCACTCCCGATTCCTGCGTTACGTCTTGGAACCGCCCGTTACCTACGTTGAGGAACAGGAAGTCGGGCGCTGGATCCAATCCCTTGGGGCCGCACGCCACCGAAACACCGTAGTAGACGCAGGCGGCCTGCTCGGAATCGTAGGCGGCGCCAGTGGCCGGCATGCTCCCAGTGGATCCTCTTCTCCGGCTTGGCGCCGGGGCTGAATGCGAGGGGGTGCCCCCGGGCGGGGGTGGATCGTCCCAATCAAAGTCGACGTAACCGGCCACGTAGAGATCGAGCAGGCCGTCACCGTTGTAATCGCCGAACGCACATCCGGTAGACCAGGCGTCGACTTGGACACCAGCGTTTGCGGCAGTGTCCGTAAACGTTCCGTCCCCGGAGTTGACGTAGAGACGGCTCTTGCCGAAGTTGGTGACGTACAGGTCCTCCCACCCGTCGTTATTGATGTCTCCGGCGCAGACTCCTACGCCCCAACGGTTGTTCGCGACTCCTGCCGGGGCCGTCACATCCGCAAACGTTCCGTCTAGGTTGTTACGGAATAACGCTGCCGATTCGGGCGGCACTCGTCCCGTCCGCGCGTCTTCGGACAGAGCGTTCACCAGGTAGATGTCAAGCCAGCCGTCGTTGTTGTAGTCGAACAGCGCGACACCCGAGCCGATTGTCTCCGGCAGGTACGGTTTCTGAGGGGATCCGGCGCGGTGTTCGAACGAGCCCAAGGCAGAGGCTTGAGTGGCATCCTCGAACGAAACGCCTGGCGCGGCCTGCGCGGAAGGCAGCGGGGCTGCCAGAGTCGAGACCTGCGGAGGACTCGGTGCGGTCACGGTTAGCCACAGCGCAATGAGAGCGTGGTGGCCCCTGAGCATGCCCCACAAGTATAGCCAGCCAACTCTCTCGCAACTTTGCTTGACAGCGGAGTTGCTGACTGATGACATCGCATACGGGGAGAATGCCGAAACGACCAAGACTCCATGAACGAGATGCTAGTGCTCCATCAAGTCATCTCTCACTTGTTCCCGAAGACTTCCAGCTATGAGGTAGGGCATGCTGCCTGCCCCGTGAATGCAGCGGGAAACCGATTCAGGACCGATTCGGTTCGGCTAGCAATTCCCTCACGCGCGACAGCAGAGAGGCCGTTCGGGAGGCAGCCTGCGCACGGTCCATGGGCGGCTCCTGAGGGTCGAGCGCCTCGTACCGATGGACGACGGCGAACGGAGTGTAGTCCGAGAGGCTCCGGAAGGCTCCCAGTTCGATACCTCCTTGCGCGAGAACCTCGAACAACTGTTCCAGATCGTGCGTTAGCGGATAGCTCTCGCCGCGAACGGCCAACCAGGCCTTGAGCAGCTTTTCGACGGCTTGCTGTACGTGAAAACCAAACACCTCGTCCGCCCCGCCGTTGTGCTCCAGCATCAGCTGCACGAGCTCAAAGTCTCGCTCTGCCGCCAGAACCAATGCCTGGGCGCACTTAAGGTCGCTCATAGAGCACCCTGCCTTCGCGAAGGGCGCGCGCAAGAACGTAGTTCAGCGAGTCCTTCCAGTACTCGACGTCGGCGTGGCTGTACACGAGGATGTCCTTGCGAACGCGCACCCTCGCGAGCGCCTTGTACAGGAGGGCTTCCTCTCTCAGCCTCGATCTGGTTTCATCAAACGGCCTAGCCTCGATAACAACCAAGTCCACGTCTGATTCGGGTGTGGCGTCCCCCCGGCCTTGAGAGCCGAAGAGGATCACCTTTTCGGGGTCTACTGCATTGACAATGAGCCGCACCATTCGGCCCAGCAGTTCTTCAGTCACTGGCTCCATGCCAGCGCTGGACGGTGGCTGAGCAGCGGGCTGACGCTGCGATTCGCTCCCTTCAGGCACTGCTCAGGGCCTCTCGTGCGTACCCCGCCACATGTCTCAGTCCTTGCCCACGCGGTTCAGCGATGCTCGAACCAGCGATGCCATTGCCCCCCATCGTCTGGCTCGAATCGCGCACAGGTCCATTTTCGCAGCCCTGCTTGAACAACCGTTGCCCTATTATCGCCAGCCATGGGCTCAGTATCGATCCACCGGGAGCGAGTTCCACGGCGGTCCGAATTGGTGGAGACTTCGTTGCTGAGCTAGGCTAGGAAGCAAATCGCTCGAATTCACTGACTCTCTGGCCGTCTATTCGGACCTATTCCACGCTCTCTTGAGAGATTGGACTGCCTCCGGGAGAGTGAATGAACCTAGGTTTCCCACCGAACCGGACGGAGCGTCACTCGCTAGGAGGAAGACCAAGTTGCATCGAAAACCAGTGACTGCTTTGTGGATTGTCGCGTTGTTGATCGTATCGAGTGTTTCCGCTCAGGACCCAGCGTTCAAGCGGATCGCGGTCGAGGATTACCGCGACAAGGTATACGGTTCTTGGCTGGCCCAATGCATCGGCAACATTTATGGGCTGCCGCACGAGAACCGATACATCGACGAGCCGGGCCCCGATGCGTTTCCTTACGGCTACCGCCGGAATCTGGAGGCACTCAAGAGAACTAACGGAGTGTTCTCGGATGACGACACGGATATCGAGTACATGTATCTCCTGGCAATGGAGCGGCACGGCCCCGAGCCGACCCTGGCCGAACTCGCTGCTATGTGGAAATACCATGTTCGAAATCGTGTATGGCTTGCAAATCGGGCTGCAGTCGCAGCGATGAACCACGGATTCACGCCCCCATTCACTGGCGCCAGGGAACTGAATCCGCACTGGTTTCAGATCGATCCACAGCTCATCAATGAGATCTGGTCCGTCACGGCGCCTGGCATGGTGCGTTATGCCGCAGCGAAGTCTGGATGGGCCGCGCGGATCATGGACGACGATTGGGGGATCGAACCGACCGTCTACTACGGTGCCATGTATGCGGCAGCGTTTTTCGAGACGGATGCCCACAAGCTGATCGACGTTGGCGTTGCTGCACTGCCCGAGGGGAGCCGTTTCGCACGGACTGTCTCGGACATGAAGGCTCTGTACCACAAGTATCCCGAAGATTGGAAGGCCGCCCGTCGCGAAATGGCCGAGAAATACTATCACCGGGAGCCACCCGAGTCGAAGACTATCTGGAATGCAAACTTGAATGCGGCCGCTGGAGTCCTGGCGCAGCTCTATGGGAACGGAGACTTTCAAGACACCCTCGATTTGAGTTGTGCAATGGGCTTCGATGCCGACAATCAAGCGGCGACGTTGGCGGGCCTGCTGGGTGTGATGCTCGGCCGACAAGGTCTGCCGAATGACCTGCTGTTTCCAGTGCGAGAATTTGACTGGGCCAAGCCGTTCAACGATTTCTACAAGAATGTCAGCCGCTACGAGATGCCGGACGCCGGGCTGAAGGACATGGCAAACCGGATGGCGGCGCAGGGAGAGAAGATCATTCTCCGGCATGGCGGACGGAAGTTTAGCGAAGGCGGAACGGAATTCTATCTGATCAACACGGAATCGCCATTCGTTCCCCCTCTTGAGTTTCCGAGCGGCCCGCTGCCGTACATGGGGGTCGGCCAGCGAGTCGAGTACGAGTTGCCCGCTTTTGGCGGCCAGGCCCCGCTCAATTGGACCGTTCTGCGCGGTGACCTTCCCGGGAATCTCCGGATTCTTGAAGGGAGGGTCTCCGGCGTGCCTTCCGCCCCCGGGGTTTTCCCGATCGCATTGCAATTGACGGCCGGCAACGGCCAGCAGATCTCGAAGGCTCTGAAGCTGGTGGTCCGTGGCCCGAATCTCGCCCGGTCCGCCAGAAGCGTCCTGAGCAGTGTCAGGAAGACGGATACCGCTCGTCGGGATCAGATGTGGCTAACCGTCCCACGTTCTCTTTATGCCGATCAGGTCGAGGTCATCCGAGACGGAAAACGTCTTGGCGATGGTTCGACGTTCTACAGCATTGAAGACCATGGAAATCCGAAGCTTGACTTCTTCGGATTCGAGTGGAGCGAACCTCAGCGCGTGGGCCTGCTGGGGTACCACACGGGATCTGTTGAGGAGAGTGGCGGCTGGTTCACGTCCTTGAGCGTCGAGTATCGCGACAGCGACGGGAACTGGAGACCAGTTGACGGACTCCTGATTAGCCCTCCATTGGCCCCGGGGCCCTTGCCGTTCAACAAACCCCACTTTGTCGAGTACCTACTGGCCTTTCGGCCGGTGACGACGGCAGCGATTCGCATCATCGGGGACGCCGGTGGAACCGATCACTGGCGCAGTAGCCCGACACACTTCTCGTCGATCAGCGAGTTGAGCGTCCATGGCCCGCTGCCGGGATACGAGTTGCTCAACCGCTAGGCTCGCGACTTCGAGAAGCTCTCGAGCGCCCAACCCGGTTCGTGATTCGTGGGCCAACCGCCAGCGCTTCGCGCGAAAAGCTGAGCAGACGCGAACCCTTCCGAGCGCCAGGGCCGGGAGAGGAAGCATGATCCAGGCTTGGGAGTCACTGGGTCAAGCGCTCTCTCAACGCAAGTGCTGTCGGGTCGCCCGGACGGACCCTGAGCAAGGCATCCAAGCTTGCGAGGGCGTTGTCCTTCTCACCCAGCGCCAAGTGGGCCCTGACGGCATTCAAGTAGGGTTGGACAAGCTGGGGCTTCAGCTCCCGGGCTCGGGCCAGCAAGGGCAGGGCTTGTCGGAATCGGCCCGTCTCAACGAACACGCCCCCGAGGTCGGCGAGGGCCTCGGCATAGTCGCCACGGAGCTTCAGGGCAGCTTGCAACGACGACTCAGCTTCCGTGAAGTTACCCTTCTGAGCATGCACCAGGCCCAAGCTGTAATGTGCTTCCGGAAAGTCTGGTCGCACTTCTAGGGCCTTGCGAAGTGAGCTCGAGGCTTGATCCCATGACCCGGCCTGAGCGTGAAGGATCCCGAGGTCATGAAGCGCCTGAGCGTGGTTCGGTGCAATTTCAACTGCTCGGCGAAGAGAGGCTAGCGCGTCCGTCGTTTGCCGTGTCTGCAGATAGAGCCAGCCGAGGTTGTAGTGGGTCTCCGGGTTGTCGGGATCAATCTCCCTCGCGGAAAGCAGGGCCGGAAGGGCAGCCTCGAACTCTCCTTGCCGCGATGCGACCGCGCCCCACACGCGCAATGCTTCCGTGTCGTCCGGCGCCTGTGAGAGCGCTGCCGTCGCGGCCGCCCTGGCCTCGGAAAGCCTGCCAAGCTCTGCCAATGCCGATGCTAGGTGAACTTGGGCCGCTGTGCCGGGCAACCCCAGCTCGACAGCTGCCTGGTGTGTTGCCAGGGCTTCCTGCCAGCGGCCCTGTTCGCCATACATGCTCCCCAGGCGGTCAAGAATGGCTGCGTGCTTCGGATGGGCCTCAACTGCGGATTCCAGCGTTGTAAGAGCTTCTTCGGTCAATCCGGCGGCCGCATACGCGTCACCAAGTTGGACCCAATTCCTCTCGAAGCGCGTAACGTATGCGCGACCGGGGAAGGGAAGCGCCCGCTCGAGTAGTTCAGGTTGGTCGTCCGGCCAACGTTCTAGATCGCTAAGGATCTGCTCGGCGGAGGTGAGCCCCAAGTAGAGCTTCAGGATATTTCCCCTCTCGTCGATCAGAAACGAAGTGGGAATCGCCAGCTCGCCCGATTGGTCGAGGATGTGACGGACCAACAGATCGAACGCCGTCACCGAGTCCTCGTCCGGAATCACCACCGGGAATGGCAGCTCTTTTTCGCGCACGAAGCGGCGGACCGACTCGAGCTCGCTTGGCTCGTCCACGGACACCAGCAATGGGACCACAGAGGCCCCCTCCAAGGCTGCGTGATGCTCCTTGAAATCCGCCAACTCGACTTGACACGGCGCGCACCAAGTTGCCCAGAAGTTCAGCAAGATCCGTTTTCCGCGGTACTGTTCCTGCAGGAACGGCCCGTCGCCGTCCAATGATCGGCCCCGCAGCGTTGGAACCGGAGTCGCCTCGGTCAGCCAAATGCCTGTCCGGCTAGTGCTGACCTCCGGTTCGGTCGAGTCGCGTTCGAGCTGGATTGCCGGGGCAGGTCCGAACGGCACTGCGGTGTGATCTTCGCTCCCTTCCGTGACAAGGAGAAGGTGGTCGGCCGGAAATTCTCGATAGATGTCCGCCCTCCCCGAGGGCCAGACCACTCTGACTTCACGGATCTCATCTTCTTCTCCCAAGCCAAAATGCACAGTCCGTGATGGCTGTGAGCGGAATCCCGAGCCGCTGCGCACAGATCTGATCAAACGGCGCCCGGACGCCGTTTCCAGGACAAGCCTCGCGCCGACCGCATCGCGATTGCTTGCCGTGCCCTCGAGCCGGAAAGCCACAGAGTGATGGCTTGTCGGCAGATTGTTCCTGAGCAGTCGAAGCTGAGGAGAATTCCTGTTGTTGAGCAGGATGTCGGTGTCCCCGTCTCCGTCAAAGTCGAAGGTTACGAATGCGCGGCCGTCCTCGGGGAAATCCAGTCCGGCGACCGCGGACAGGTCCGCGAACGTTCCGTCTCCGCGATTCCAATAGAGAACATTCCGCTCGTGCCCGCTGAGGCTTCCGTTGAGTCGGATCAGCCGATAGAGCAAGGCCCAGCTGCGCTCGTACTGTGAAGAGCGGGCTTGGTTTTCAGGGGAGGACGACACGACCTGCCGCCAAAAGAAACTTCAAAGATCCGGGTCATCTTTCTCCGTCCCGGTGACGAAGCCATTGACGATGTAAATGTCGAGATTCCCGTCGTTGTCAAAGTCCACGAAGTCGGAGCACCACGCCCAACGTCCCATTTCGACCCCTGAAGGAATCGTGACGTCTTCAAATCGGGATCGCTCGCTGCGAAATAGCGAGTTCCCGCGTGCGTGGCGGCGGTAGATATCCTTCGGGGCATCGGGACTGTCGCGTTTGAAATCGCGTTGCATGGTGACACGTCGTCCCGCCGAAGACCACATGTTTCCGAAGTAGACATCTTCCAAGCCGTCCCCGTCGTAGTCGCCCAGTGCCACGCTCATGCCGGCACCGGCATCTTCGACTCCGGCCTCCTCGGTGACATCCAGAAACCGGCCGCCACCTTGGTTCCGATAGAGGTTCTTTCGGCCGAAATCGTTGGCGACAAAGAGGTCCGGAAGGCCGTCTTGGTCGTAATCGCCCCAGGTGCAAGCGTGACTGAACCGATCGTTGTTCTGATTGAGCCCCGTTGTCGACGTCACGTCCTGAAACGTTCCGTCACCCAGATTGCGGTACAGAACGTTCGGCGGACCGTTGGTCGCATCGTAGTAGGGCCGTGGCAGCTGTGAGGCGGCATTCGGCCAGAGGTAGGCGGTTACATATAGATCCAGATACCCATCGAGGTCATAGTCGCCGAGGCACCCTCCTACCGCCCCCGGCTTCACGCCCATGGGAAATCCCGTCCGCGACAAGCGGAAGCTGCCGTTTCCACCGTTCAGGAAGAGAAGCGGCTGGCCTATTGAGAGAATCAAGATCAGGTCTTGCGTGCCATTGTTGTCGATGTCAGAGAAAAGCGCGGCTGACGAACCGTCGAGGGCATCTAGGCCGGCCCCGGCGCTCACATCCGCGAATCGGCCATTGCCGAGGTTGCGAAACAAGCGGTTCGGCAATCCTCCCGGTTGTGTCAGATAGAAGTCCTCGAGTCCGTCCCCGTCGTAGTCCCCGACCGCCAGACCCTGCTGGCCATAGACGTCCATTCCCGAGGCGGCGTCCATTCGAGTTCGCCAGACCTCCGTGCCGAACTTCAATTGCTGATGGAAGGAGGAGTTCTGCCCGAATGCCGCTTCAGAAACATCCTCGAAAGCCGCGACGCTAGAGTGGCTTCGCTCGCTATTGCCTGCGTGTAAGGCCGTCAGCAACCATTGGCCCTCCGGCGTTTGTTCCCACTCGGACTCCCAGTCGACGCCGATCTGCTGACGGAGGCCCTCCCGTGTCGATCCCGCCAGTTGAAATCGCAGCTTAGCGCTGGCGGCGTGCTGTCCATGCGGCTCGATGCCAACTACTTTGAACTTGGCCCAGTCTACCGAGCGGTACTCCGCCAGGAGGGCGTCGAACTCCCTGCCGAGGGAATCGGACGTGACGCTCCGCTCGGTTCTTGGCGCACCTTGGAAGGATCGCAGCACTCCCATCGAGTGAGAGAGTTCTTCGCTGGCCGGACTCAGGGGGGTCCCCTCAAACTGCGGAGCGATCTTTTCCTCCAAACGCAGATCACGCGAGACCAGCTCACTGGCTAACTCAGCCAAGAAGCGCTCGATCTGGCCAGCCTGTAGTTCCGATAAGGAGCCGGCCGCCTCATGGTCGACGACCGCCAAGACCTGCTGAACAGGCGACGTGCCTGCCGTCGATGCCTCTTGGCGCAGAGGGGCGCTTTCACCAATTTCCACCGACTGCCCAGGGCAGAGTCCAGTCGCTGCACAAAGGCCAATAGCCAAGAGCCTGAAGGCCATATCAGGTTATGAGCTGAAGTTTGCCGGACACCAGCGAGTTCGCACGTCGAGATTATACCGACGGCCCGAAGTTTCATTCAAGGCTGGCGTTCTGGATGAGCCGTCGGTCTCCGCTGCGAGGCATTCCGCGAAAGCGCCGTGTCGCCGTTCCCCAAGGAGTAAGGTGCAGTCCTCGCCGGATTGCACCGCAGCGGCGCCGAAACAACCTGCTATCCATCTGGCTCCGCCCGGCTCATCCAGGAGCCTTCGGCGCGGGTGCGCCTCTCCCAGCCGACGAGCGCACCAGTGCTCGAGCAACATTGGCTCGGCTAGCGCCGGCCCGGAACGGCGCGACGGTGCTGCGTCAGGCCGCCCGGCGCAGCGCCGAGGCTAGAACGCTTCGAATTCGTCGCCCGACGACACGGTCTTCGCCCGCTGCTAGCATCCACACAGCGACCTCGAGCCCTTCAGAAAACCTCGGCCGTACCTCTACGGCCGGTTCTCCCCGACGCAGTTCCTCGGCTGCCTGCTCCGCCGTCAGCTGGGCCCCACCATAGTCCCAGCGGATGCGCAGGTGCGGTACAGCGTTGGCAATCTCTGGCGTGAAGATCTCCGTCGAGACGCCGGGCAGGTTCGAGACGGTGCGCGCTATCCGCTTGCAGCTTTGCTCCCATTCCGTCCAGACTTCGTCGTGGTCGCGCTTCAAGAACTCTTCCAGCGCGACAAGCATTCCGACGACCTCTTCCTTGTTGACTTTGTTGGTGCGGCCGACGGAGTCCGAGTGCGGGCTGTTGTTCAAGCGCGCAGCTTCGATCAAGTCGCGGCGTCCGATCAAGAGCCCCGCCGATTGAGGCCCGCGCAGGCCCTTGCCGCCCGAGAATGCGACCAAGTCGTAGCCCATCTTGGTGAAGCGGAACAGATTGTCTGCCGGAGGGATGTCGGCCGCGGCGTCATTCAGCGTGGGCACGCCGCGCTGCTTGCCGACACGGACGAATTCTTCATGTCCGATTGCGCCGTCGTGTTCGGCATGGTTGAGAAAGAACAGCATCGCAGTGCGCTCGTTAATCGCCGCTTCGAGGTCCCGCGCCGAATCCACCTCGACGAGTCGGACGCCGCAATTGCGGACCGCGTGGTCGTAACCGTTGCGATGAGTTTTCTGAATCACGACCTCATTCTTCATGCCGGCCGTGTCTGGGAGGCGCCGGATTCGATCCGCGGAACTGCCAGCCACGCAAGCGGCCGTTCCGAGAGTCAGGGCCGAAGCGCACCCGGCGGTCACCAGCGCCGCTTCGCAATCGAGCAGTTCCGCGATCTGATCGCCTGCTTTCTCGTGCAGCTCGTTGAGGTCCACGTACTGGGTTGCGGCCACCTGCATCGAGTCCAACACCGACTGCGACATCTGGGACGCGGTCAGCCGGGTGTAAGTCCCAGCTGCATTGAGAAATGGCCGCACGCCCAGTTCGGCCAGCACATCGCGGTTGGCGGTCCGACGCTTCCTCTGGGCCGTTGCCGTTTGCGCGCTCAGGCCGATGCCGGGCACGGCCAGCGCGGATCGAATGAAGCCCCGACGATCGCTAAAGAGCCTGCGCAACATTGAATCCCCCCCCTACTGAAGCAACCCGCGGTTAGGTTCCGGCCGAGTTCAGCCAGCACCTGTCAAGGCAGGCGCTTGATGCGGATGTTCCTGAACTGTACGGGTTCGTTGTGACCCAGAAAGCCGATATGGCCGCTCCTTCGTTTCAGGCCTGGATGCTTGGCCAGCAGCGCCGGGTCCTTTACGTCGGCCGTGTCGACATCCAGGATCTCCGTCCCGTTCAGGGTGACCGTGATCCTCGACCCCTGGGCCCTCACCTCTTGGCTGTTCCACTCGCCAACCGGCTTCAGAGCACCGGTCTTGGCGGGAGCAACGTGGTACAGGGACCCATGCTTCTGCCAAGGCTTGATGCTCGCGTACCGCTCGGCTGAGTTGTCGATGATCTGGAGTTCGTTGCCGACGTAGGCCATGTCGCTCCATCCGAGCGGGCAACGCACGCACAAGCCGTTATTCGAGCCGGACTCGAGCTTGAACTCGAAGCGCAGCACGAAATCGGCGTACTCGGAGGCGGAAAGCAGGTTTCCGCCGCTGCCCTTGGCGCAAGCGATGCTCCCGTCCTTGATCGTGTAGCCCTCGCCGCGCTGGCCGAGCAGGATCCAGCCGTCCAGCGACTCGCCATCGAACAGCTGCACGAAGCCGTCTTCCGAGACAGCCACCCCGGCAAAGCACAGCATGAACGCGATTAGCAAGCAGGTTCGTCGCATCACTGGCAGGAATGATAGCACCCGGCGTGTGAAATGGCTTTCCAAGCGACGGCCCGCACATGCCGCGAACGGGTCCGGCCCTGCAATGCGCTAAGAATAGGAATGGTGGCAGATAGCATCTATGAACTCGTCGGCGAGGCCGGTTTTGACCGGCTGACTAAAGCTTTCTATGACCGCGTGCCAGATGACGAGATCTTGGGTCCGATGTACCCGGACGGCCAATTCGAGCTGGCCCGAACGCGCCTGAGGGACTTCTTGGTCGGCCGTTTCGGAGGGCCACAACGCTATGTTGAGCAGCGCGGACATCCGAAGTTGCGCATGCGGCACATGACGTTTCCGATTGACGAGCGCGCCCGCAATCGCTGGGTGGAACTGATGACGCAGGCTCTTCACGAGGTCGAGTTTCCACCAGCAGTGGTCGACTCGATGCTGCGCTACTTCGCGGATTCCGCCACCTTCATGATCAACCGCGCCCGGCCGTAGCGGTCAGTCTGCCAAGAAATCCTCAAAGGCGGTGGCTACTTGGCGAGCGATGATCTCGTTACCCTTCGCGTTCGGGTGGATTCCATCGGCGTTATTCAGTTCGGGAACCATCGCCACGTTCTCCAGCAGGAAAGGGATCAGGGGCAGGTCCAGCTCTTCCGCTAGGCGCGGATAGACCGCGTCGAAGTCTCGCACGTACTCCGGGCCGTAGTTTCGGGGCAGCTTCATGCCGGCCAAGACGACGCTCGCCCCCGCCTGTCCGAACAGGCCGATGATCTCTCGCAAGTTGCGCTCCATGGCATCGAGCGGGAGGCCGCGAAGGCCGTCGTTGGCTCCCAGCGCCAGGATCACCCATTTCGGCTGGTGCGCGATTGCTGCATCGATTCGGCTGAGGGCCACCGCCGTGGTATCCCCGCTGATCCCCTCGTTGACCACGCGGAAGCTCATGCCACGCTTGTCGAATTCGCGCTGGAGGAAAGCCGGGTATGTTTCCGACCGACCGACCCGCTGGCCGGCTGTCAGGCTGTCGCCGAAAGCGACTATGACGGGCCGCGTGTCCTGCACGGCGGGTGCGACTGCTGGTCGGCTATTCCTTGCCTGCTCGGCATCAGGCGGGGCTGGGGCGTTTGTCTCGGTAGTGCCGCAGGCGGACAGCAAGACAGTCGCCACGCTCAGGGCTAGGCATAGGAAACGGTAGTGCGGGAACAACCTCGACATCTCGTCAGGGCCTGCTAACCTCAGTATGTGCAATCAGCGGCCGGGGTGTTCGCTCGAGCGCCGTCGCCGGTCCAACGCGGTCTTGGCCGGCCTGCCCGTAGAATCGAGAGAGGAGCACTGGCGCGCGATATGTCGAATCCAGCCCCGGTGCTAGAAGTCCGCGGGCTCGTCAAGTCCATCCCCAGCGGCTCGCGCGTGGTCGAGATCCTGCGAGGGCTGGATTTCACGATTCCGGCCGGCACGTTCGTGGTCGTCCAAGGGCCGTCCGGCAGCGGCAAGAGCACGCTGCTGGGATTGCTGGCCGGCCTGGACAAGCCGTCTTCCGGCGAGATTCTGATCAACGGGGCGCCGCTCTCCGGTCTGGCCGAGAACCAAATGGCGCTGTTGCGCGGAAGCAAGATCGGCTTCGTCTTTCAGGCCTACCAGCTCGTGCCGACGCTGACGGCACTGGAGAACGTCATGTTGCCGCTCGATCTGACCGGCCACGCCGACCGGGAGTCCCGTCTTAGGGCGATCGCATTGCTCGGCGAGGTGGGCTTGGCAGAGAGGTGCGACCACTATCCGGTCCAGCTCTCCGGCGGCGAGCAGCAACGCGTCGCTCTGGCGCGCGCCTTCGTCACGAATCCCCCGATCGTGCTCGCCGACGAGCCGACGGGCAACCTGGACAGCCGCAACAGCGAGTTGGTACTGGAGATGCTCTTGCGCCTCAATCGCGAGACCGGCACCACGCTCGTGATGGTTACCCACGACGACCAGATCGCCGCAATGGCGAGTCGCCGAATCCAGTTGGTGGATGGCTTGATCGTTGCCGATCGCGTTGCAGAACCAGAGCTTGCGGCAGTGCCCGCCTAAGTGTCCCGGATTGGCGGTGATAGACTGAGGGTGGGCTCCGGATCCGTGCAGCGGGATGCTGTGAACTCCGCCAGGTCCGGGAGGAAGCAACGGTAGCGGCCTCTGCCGCGTGCCGCGGGCCTCCGGAGTCCATCTTCGGCGCAATTCGGGGTCCTCTCGATGTACCAAGTCATTGCGCGCAAGTACCGTCCTCAGCGATTTGAGGAGGTTGTCGGCCAAGCTCATGTCAAGCTGACGATCAAGAACGCCATAGCTCAGGGGCGCATCGCTCACGCCTACATCTTTTCCGGCCCTCGCGGGACAGGCAAGACCACCATGGCCCGCATTCTGGCGATGGCCCTGAATTGGGAGGACGGCCCCAGCGCATCTCCCGATCCCGAGTCGCAGGTCTGCAAGGAGATCGCCGCCGGTTCGTCGCTGGACGTGGTCGAGATCGATGCCGCCTCGAACCGGGGCATCGATAGCATCCGCGAACTGCGCGAGAGCGTCAAGTTTCGTCCCGCGCGGGACCGCTACAAGGTCTTCATCATCGACGAGGCGCACCAGATCACGAATGACGCGTTCAACGCCTTGCTCAAGACGCTGGAAGAGCCGCCCAGCTGGACCGTGTTCGTGCTCTGCACGACCGAGCCGCAGGCTATCCCAGCCACGATCACCTCGCGCTGCCAGAGCTTCGCGTTCCAGGCCGTAGACCAGCGGGAGGTCGTCCAGCACCTCGACAAGATCTGCGCCAGCGAGGGCGTGGCCGCCGACGCCGATGCGCTGACAGCTGTCGCCTTGGCCGGTGACGGATCTGTCCGCGATTCGCTGTCGACGTTGGACCAGGCGATCGCAGCGTTCGGCGACAAGCTGGAGGCGCAGGCTGTTCGCGACCTGCTCGGAGTGATACCTGGCGAGGGCACCGGCCGGATTCTCGCGGCGATCCGGGACAGCGATCCGGCGGCCATGCTGGCGGTTGTCGACGACCTGTTCCAGCAAGGCCGGAACGCGCAGCATTTCTGCGGCGAGCTCACGCGGCAGTTCCGCAATCTAATGGTGATGAAGGTCGCCGGCCACGACACCAGGCTCGTGTCTTCCGGCCATGCCGAGCGGGAAGCCGCCAAGGACTGGATCGAGGCCTTCTCGCAGGACGATCTGAACCGCTACGTGCAGATCTTACTCAGCCTGTACCAAGACCTGCAGAGTTCCACGCATCAACGCTTTCGCCTAGAAGTCGGGCTGCTGAAGCTGGTGCATGCTGGCCGGCTGGCTCCGATCGAGGAGGTCTTGAGCGGTCTCACTAAGGGCGCTCCCTCACCGCGCCGGATTGACGCCGAGGCGGGGCCTCCCGCAGAGGTGTCGTCGAGTCCGCCGACAGCTGTAGCGCCGCCCGGCGGCGCCGCGTCGGTCCCTGCACCCGAGGCCGCCTCGCCAGCGGCGGGCTTCCTTGAAGAGCTTGTGCGCGCGCTGCGGGACGCTCAGAACGAGTCGCTGGTCGATGCAGTCCGAGCCTGCCGGGTGGACCGCGAGGAACGAGTGGTGACCGTCCACGTGCCGGATGATTGGTTTGCGACTCTTGACTTGCAGAAACCGGTCTTGGAAGCCGCGGTAGCGGCCGTGATCGGGGCCAAGCCTGATGTTAGACTCGTGGCTGCCGAGGCCGACCGTCAAGGCGAGCCGCGCCCAAGCGGTTCGTCGCGGAATTCCGGTGCTGCCAGCTCTGTGGGCGCCGACGACATCAGTACGCGCGCCCTGTCCGACCCCGCGGTTCAGGCCTTCACCGAGCGTTTCCAGGGCCGCGTCACCAACGTAGTCGATTTGAGAGAGAAGACACAATGAAGCTCCCACCCAACGCCAAGCAAATGTTCGAGCAGGCCAAGCAGATGCAAGATCGCCTCAAGCAGGAGGTCGACGCAATCCGCGTCGAGGCTTCGACGGGAGGCGGGATGGTGACGGTCAGCATGGACGGTCACAAGAACGTGACCAGCATCAAGATTGACCCGGAAGCTGTCGAGGACATCGAGATGCTTCAAGACATGGTTCAGGGGGCGTTCAACGAAGCTGTGCGGCGGGCTGAAGACGAAGCACAGCAACGGGTCAGCGGGATGATGGGCGGTATGTTCGCCGGCGGGCTCATGCCGCCTGGGCTACGGGGCTAGCCTCCGCGCCGATCGAGGGTTGGTCATGGCCGCCGGCGACTTGGCTGCACCGATGGC
Organism: Terriglobia bacterium; assembly: GCA_009841225.1. GTDB lineage: Bacteria > Acidobacteriota > Terriglobia > Bryobacterales > UBA6623 > VXMF01. The sequence continues at coordinate 162,059 of VXMF01000011.1, forward strand.
CCGCCTGGTAGATGAATTGAAGCGCCTGCCAGGCGTGGGCGCGAAGTCGGCGCAACGGCTCGCCTTCCACCTGCTGGGAATCGAACGCGCCAAGGCCGAGGAACTGGCTCATGCGATCTTGGCGATGCGCGAGCGAGTGCGGCTTTGCGAGCGCTGCAACAACATCGCCGAGGCGGGGCTGTGCCCGATCTGTAGCGATCCGAACCGCGATCACGGGCTGGTGTGCGTCCTCGAGCAGCCCAACAACATCATGGTGCTCGAGCGGACCCGGGCCTACGCCGGCGTGTACCACATCCTGCACGGCGCGCTCTCGCCGTTGCGCAGCGTGGGGCCAGAAGATCTCAAGATCAAGAACCTGATCGAACGGATGCGGGACAACCCGATCCGCGAGATCATCTTGGCGACGAGTCCGACCACCGAGGGCCAAGCGACGTCGGCCTATCTGAGCCGGCTGCTCAAGCCGCTCGATGTCAAGGTCAGCCGCATCGGCTTGGGGATCCCGATCGGCACGGAACTGGAATTCATCGACGAGGCCACGATGATCGAGTCGATCGAAGGCCGGCGCGAGCTCTGACCTGCCACCAAGCCGTTCAGCTGGCGGGGTGTGCCAGCATGAACTGCTTGATCAGCTCCACCAGCTCGGGCGCGGCGTCTTCTTGGCAGAAGTGCGCCGCGTGCTCGATCTGCGTCACTTGGCCTTGGGGAAAGAGCGCGCGGAAATCGGCGATCGCCAGCTCGGGCGGAATGGCCTTGTCCAGCATCCCTTCGGCGAGCATGGCCGGCTTGGAGCGCAACGCTGGGACGCCGGAAGCGCCTGCCTTGACATAGCCTCCGATGCGGTTTAGGACTACGTCGAGCGGGAATTCGACCGCACCCTTGCATTCTTCCGGGCTGCGGAACGACGCCGCGTAGGCCCGTTCTGCGGTTTCGTCCAGTCCTGTCGCGCAGCCCAAGCGACCGATTAGGTCGCCCACATGGTTACCCAGATCGTGCATCCTCTCGTAGTAAGAGCCATCTGCCTCAGCCGAGCGCACCCAGCGGAACCAGTCGGACTCGTGCAACTTGGGCGGCTTCGGCGCGTCGCGCGGGGCCACCATCGCCCCGTACCCGCAGATGCTGTTCAGCAGGCAGATGCGGGCGACGCGCTCGGGGTGCCGCACCGTGTAGGCGGCCAGAATCGGCCCGCCCCAGTCCTGCCCGACGAAGGTGATGCCGCTGAGTCCCAAGTCATCGACCAGTGCTGCCAGATTGTTTACGTGGGTCTCTAGCGTGTACGTCATCTGCTGCGGCGTCTCGCTCTTGCCGAAGCCCATGTGGTCGGGCACGATCACGCGCCATCGCCGGGCAAGTTCCGGCACGAACTTGCGGTAGATGTAGCCCCAGGTCGGCTCGCCGTGCAGCAAGACGATGGGCTCGCCCTCGCCTTCGTCGACATAGTGCATGCGGAATCCGGCGGCGTCACAGAAATGCGGCGGGAACGGGAAGCTGCCGTCAAAGGTTTCGTGCGGATCGATCATGTGTGCACCATCATATGACGCCCGTGACCCGCCGCCGCGGCCGGCCAACTAGGGCTGCTTGAGTGCTTGCGACCAGAGCCGTCGTTTGGCACAGTCTCTGGCGGAGCACCGCGCTAACCCACTCTGGCTTCGATGGATCCGCCGCCGGTGCTACACTCTTGCCGATTCCAATATGCGACGCTTGCTCTGTGCCTCGTTGCCGCTCTTGCTAGGCGTGTCTGCCGTTGCGCTCGCGGCAGCGCCTCCGAACTTCATCGTGCTCTTTGCCGACGACCAAGGCTGGGGCGACCTCGGAACTTACGGCCATCCCGACATTCGCACGCCGCATATCGACCGCATGGCGGCCGAGGGGATTCGCCTGACCAGCTTCTATGCCGCCTCGTTTTGTGGCCCGTCCCGCGCGGCGTTGATGACCGGCTCGTATCCGCCGCGTGCGAGCCTCGACTTTAACCACGGTCCTGAAGCGACAACAGGGATTCACCCGGACGAAGTCACCGTGGCCGAACTGCTCAAGGGTAGCGGCTATGCCACCAAGATGATCGGCAAGTGGCATCTCGGCGACGCCCCGGAGTTCCTGCCTCACCGGCACGGATTCGACAGCTGGTTCGGGATCCCCTACTCCAATGACATGTGGCGCTACCACCCTGTGATGCCGATCCGCCATCCAGAGAACGAGCGCATGATTTCGGCGCGCCAGCGCGCGGCCATGACCGGCTTCGCCGGGCAGGGGAGCTACTACGACTTGGAACGGGGGCAGGGGTTTCCGCAACCGCTGCCGCTGATGCGCGATGACGAAGTGCTGGAGACCGATTCCGACCAGCGCAACCTGACCACGCTGTACACCGAGCTTGCGCTCGACTTCATCGAGGAGAGCAAGGACGGCCCGTTCTTCCTGTATCTTCCGCACGCCATGCCGCATGTGCCGCTGTTCGTCAACGACCAACGCTGGGGCAAGTCCCTGCGGGGCCGGTACGGCGACGTCATCGAGGAATTGGATTGGTCCGTAGGACAGATCCTCGGCAAGCTAGCCGAGCTGGGCTTGGACCGCAACACGTTGGTGGTCTATACCTCCGATAACGGTCCTTGGCTGCAATACGGCATCGACGGTGGGTCCGCCGGGCCCTTCAAGCTCGGCAAGGGGACTACTTGGGAGGGCGGCATGCGCGTGCCCGGGATCTTTTGGATGCCCGGGCGGATTCCCGCAGGTCGGGTGAGTTCCGCTGTTGCGGCGAACATGGACATCCTGCCCACGTTCGCCGGACTCGCCGGAGCCGACCTGCCAACGGACCGAGTTCTCGACGGCCGCGATCTCTGGCCGCTGCTAAGCGGCGCGACCGACGAGTCGCCGCACGAGTACTTCTACTTCTTCGCTGGCCGAGGCCGCCAGCGCGAGGCCCGCTTGCAGGGAATTCGCAAGGGGCGGCACAAGCTCCGCTTGGCCAGTGGGGCCGACGGGCAGCTCGTGGCCGGCGAACTCTACGACCTGTACGCCGATGCGGCCGAGAAGTTCGACATCAGTTCCCGCCACGCTGACCTAGTGCAGCAGCTGCTCGCCCAAGCGCGCGCCTTCTTGTCCGAACTTGGACAGTCGACCCGCCCGCTGGGCGGCACCTAGCCGGTATCGGTCCCTCACCTTGGAAAGGATCGGATCTTGGCGTTCTGGCCCGGAAGATGGACCGTCGGAGGTGGGCCGCAACCGGCTTGCGGCCTGCTGGTGAAGCAAGTCCCTGGGACCCCGCTTCTGCCTCGCAGCTTGACCCGTGCCGGCCCGGCCTGCCTGGCTGCCGCCGTTGTCCTGCAAGAGGGCGTGACGGAAGAACTGCGACCGTGCTTCGCCGCCGACCCGGTTACCTGTTTCCCGCAGGGCCTTGGATCAGCGTTGAGACTGGCACGACTTGTGTTTGAGGAACTCCCGAGAGCCGTCAAGATATCACGGTTATATGCAACTTTTTAAGCATTACTACCTAATACCGCTTTCAGTTGCAGGCTGATCGCGGTATACTATGGAGATGAACGGCAGGGAGTTCATGAGACGCGCCAAGCGGTACGCTGCAAGGAACGGTCTGAACTTCCGGTTCGAGCGGGGCGAGGGCAAAGGGAGCCACGGTCAGTTGTATGTCGGCCGCAGGCGGACCACGGTCAAGCGCGCCGAACTCAGCAAGTCCTTGTTGCACGCGATGCCGAAAGAACTGGGGATAGAGAAGGGAGATTCCTGATGCGATACGCCTATCCATGTCAAATCACTCGCCACGAGGAGGACGATTTCGTGGTGACGTTCCCGGACGTGACCGGAGCTATTACCGGCGGGGCTAGCCGTGCCGAGGCGCTGGAACTGGCCGGGGATGCGCTCGCAGCAGCGCTCGGGATGTACGTCGAACTACGGGAACCCATCCCGGTGCCGAGCCCGGTGCTGGACGGTCAGGAGGTCGTTGCGGTGGACCCGGTGACGGCGGCCAAGCTGGAACTGTACACCGCGATGCGGGCGCAGGGAATCAGCAAGCGCGGACTCGCCGAACGGCTGGGCCTGTCCGCGACCACTGTGAGCCGTCTGACCGATCCTGGCAACAACTCGCGCATCGGCCATGTCCTTCGGGCCTTGCAGGCTGTCGGCCGAGACCTCGTGATCGAGGGGCGCGCCGCTTCGGTCCGCTAGCGTACCGGCGGCTCTGCAGATCTCCGGATCGCGAGGGGTTCTTCCAGCCACCTCCCGGAAGCGACCGGTGTCTTACGAATGCAAGGCGCACTGAGCTATCCGGGCTCAGCCATACGTCGGCACGAGCGCCCGGCGAGGCTAGAGCGAGGGGACCTCGAAGAGCACCCCGCCGAAGAGCAGCCACGCAACCAGCAGCGTCCAGCCGATGTTGACGGCCTGCGCGATCAGGAACGCAACCGCCGGCCTGCCCTCGTCCATCGCAACTAGGTCTCGAAAGCGTGTTTCGAGGCCGATACAGACGAAGGCCAGGGCGAACCACCAGGTGCGCAACCCCCTCATCAGGCCCTTGGTCGAGTCCACGAATTCGGCGCTGAAGGCGAACGAGAACAGCAGCGAAGCGGCGATGAACCCCAGCACGAACTTCGGAAAGCGCTCCCAGATGATCGCGGCGGACGGCGCTTCGCCGGTTGCCGCGCCGCTGCGGAACGTCCACCACACCGAGAGCGCGAACGCCGCCAAGCCGAGCATGGCGTTCTGGGAGAACTTCACGATCACTGCCGCGTTCATCGCGGAATCGCCCACGATTTCGCCCGCCGCCACTACCGCGCCAGAGGTGTCGATGGTGCCGCCGAGCCAAGCCCCGCCGACGATATCGGGGATTTCGAACTGGGCGATGATCCAAGGCATGACCAACATCATGGGAATCGCCACGACGAGGACAAGAGAAGTGACGTAGGAGAGCTTCTTGCGGTCGCCCTGCACGGCGCCGCAGGCTGCGATGGCCGCCGAGACGCCGCATATCGAGACGGCCGTGGCGAGCATGGCGGAGAATTCGTCGTCGACGCGCAGCTTCTGGGAAATCCAGAAGCAGACATACCAAATCACGAGGATGACCAGCAGTGCTTGCGCGATGCCCAGAACTCCCGCTTGCAGGATGTCTCCGATCAGGATGTTCGATCCAAGCACGACCAGCCCGGTCTTGATGTAGTACTCCGTGCGTGCCGCCGCCTGCAGCCAGCGTGGAACTGTCAGGACGTTAGAGATGAACAGGCCGATGAAGAGCCCGGTGATGACGTATGTCACGCCGGCGGCCTTGATGGCCGCGTTGCCTGCCAAGAACTGCGCGAGCCAGCCCAGCAGGAACACAGCCGGGAATGCGATGGCGAAGGCCTTCAGGCTTCCGCCCATCAGCTTGACGCCGATGCCAGCCAGCACCATCAGCAGTGCGCCCATCGAAACGATGGCCGCGATGCCCTCTCCGCTGAATATCGAGCCGACCGATCCCAGATCCCACGAGAATCCCGGCAAGGCTGGGCGCAGACCCGCCAGCGCGAGCACGACCAGCGCGAAGCCGAGCCAGCATGCGACCCAGTCTTCGGACGAGAGCAGGCTGGAGCGTCGGTTCGAAGCGTCGGTCATGGGCGGATTCTCCGGAGCGCCTGATAGCGTACCGCGAACGATCGCGCGGGTTGCCTCGCGGCGAACGCGCTAGCTGGCCTTCTCCGCTCCAAGGCCGGTATTTGCCCTCACGCTGAGTTCGTAGTACTTGTCTTCGGCCAAAGGTTCCCGCGACAGCAGCGAGCCGACGACCGCAGCCAGGAAGCCGAGCGGAATGCTGACGATGCCCGGATTCTTTAGCGGATACAGGGCTTGCGCCTGAATCATACGTCGAGCGCTCTCGGCCACCTCGGGACCATCGATTCCCATGAAGCTGGGGCTGACCAAGATCAGGCCCACCGACGAGAGCAGCCCCGCCGCCAGGCCGCTGATGGCTCCGCGCGTGGTGAACCTCTTCCAGTAAAGCGAAAAAAGGATGACCGGTAGGTTGGCCGAAGCAGCGACCGCGAAGGCGAGTCCGACCAAGAACGCGACGTTGGCGTTCGGTCCGAGCCCGATGGCGATCAGGATGGAGACCGCCCCGACCACGAACGCCGTCCAGCGGGCCACTCGTACCTCTTCTCCCGGTCGGCGCTCGCTTCCGTGGTGCAACACATTGGAATAGAAATCGTGGGCGAACGAGGTTGACGCGCTGATGGTCAGTCCAGCCACCACGGCGAGAATGGTGGCGAAAGCAACCGCCGAGATGAATGCGAAGAACACATCGCCCGCCAGCGCCTGCGCGAGCAGCGGGGCGCTCATATTGGTGCCGCCATTGGCAGTGATATGGTCAGGGCCCACGATCGTCGCCGCGCCGAAGCCGAGGAACGTCGTCATGATGTAGAACGCCCCGATCAGCAACATCGCCCAGAACACGCTGACCCGTGCCGTCTTGGCATCCGGCACCGTATAGAAGCGGATCAGGATGTGGGGCAGGCCTGCCGTGCCGAAGATCAGCGCCATGCCCAGCGAGATCAGGTCCAAAGAGCCGTACGGAGGCTGGTAGTACAGGCCGGGCTCCATGAAGTTGCGGGTCACGACGGCTCCGTCGGACTGCAGGGTGATGTTGGTGGCTGCCTTGAACAGCTCGCCGAGATCGAAGCCAAAATGGGCGAGGACTAGCACGCTGAGCAGGAACGTGCCGCTCATCAGCAGTACGGCCTTGACGATTTGCACCCATGTCGTGGCGAGCATGCCGCCGAAGACCACATAGACGATCATCAGGACCCCGACTCCGGTGACGGCTGTGGTGTAGCCAATCCCCGATCCCGCTAGCAGCAGGCTCACCAGAGCTCCGGCACCCACCATTTGGGCGATCATGTAGAACGTTGAGACGGTGAGAGTGCTCAGCGCGGCCCAAGCCCTCACCGGACGTTCCTGCAGCCGATACGCCAGCACGTCGGCCATCGTGTACTTTCCCGAGTTGCGCAGTGGCTCGGCAACGACCAGGAGGACAGTCAGGTAGGCCACTAGGAAGCCGACGGAGTACATGAAGCCGTCGTAGCCGTAGAAGGCGATCAAGCCGGCGATGCCAAGGAACGATGCCGCGCTCATGTAGTCGCCGGAAATGGCTAGGCCGTTCTGCCAGCCAGTGATGCGCCGCCCGGCGGCGAAGAAGGCTTTCTCGCCCGACGAGCGGCCGGCAGCCCAGTAAGTGATTCCGAGGGTCGCGGCGATGAACGCCAGGAACATCAGCAGAGGAAGCGACACTCTATCCCCCTCCGCCGTCCGTCCCGGACTTGGCTGCGTCCGCTAGGATGTCATCGGCCATCTTGTCGAAACGACTCGCAAAGCGCATATAGATCAAGGCAATGGCCCAAGCCATCAGGAACTGCGAGAAGGCAAAAAGGTATGCCCAGTTGGCCTCGCCCCAGGCTGTGCGGGACATCAACTCTGGCCAGTACCCGACCAACAGCGGCAGGGCGAAGTAGTACACGACGAAGAATACCGTCATGGCACAGACAGCGCGTTTTTTCTGCTGGATCATGCGCCGGTAGGGCGCGGCAGAGTAGATTTGGTGCCAAGCGCTCATTGCAATTGAGACACAGCATACCACCAACCAAAACGCCGACGCTGCGGGTGTTCGGCACCTGTCTCAGGCGTGGGAGGTCATACCTTAAACAACTGGGTTTAAATAGTTTGTACAATCCTCGCGAACGCTCGGACGCGTTAGAACGAAGTTCCCCAAGCATAGTTCAGACGGGTGTACCAATAGGCGCCGTTAAATCCGAACGGCGATGCCTGGCTGAACTGGGACCCGACCGCATACTGCGATGGGCTGATGTCGGTGAAGTTGTTCAGCGCGTTCTGCGCGCCCCCGGCGATCGACACTCCCTTGCCAAGCTTGTAGTCGATCTCAAAGTCCACGATCCACTCTCCGGGATAGGTGTGGTTGTCTCTGCGTTCGTACCATTCCCCGTAGTAGCTCAGCCGGCCCATCAGACTGAACCGCCCGATCCGTTGTTTCCAAGTTGCGTTCAGGCGATCCAAGGGCAAGGAGTACTGCAGTCGCCGGATGCGCTCGTCGCTGAGCAGCTCCGGATCGTATTCAGTGACATTCGTGCCGGTGTGGTTGTAGAGGAAGCTCAGTTCCGACCGGGCCGTCGGAGCCAGCACTGCCACGATGTCGATGCCCTGCGTGACTGTGTCGAAATCGTTGACGAAAAAGCGGAACGTGCTGAGATTGCGTGCGCTGGTGACACCTTCGGCGATCAGGTCCGTCACTTCGCTCTCGCTTAGGGTGAAGTTCTTCGACAGTGTTAAGCGATCGCTTACCGCAATCCGGAAGAAGTCCGCGGTTAGCGTGAAGATCCCGGCCTCGGCGATCGCGCCCGCAGTGAAGTTCATCGAGGTCTCGGGCCGCAGCCCATGCCCGCCTCGGAGAGCAGCCACCTGCGAATTGGATGGTATGGTGCCGCGATTAACCAGCTCCTGGACCGTGATGTCGAAGATGGTCGAAACGTTGAACGCGTTCTGCTGTCCCGGGGTCGGGGCACGGAATCCGGTGCTAGCGCTGGCCCTTACCGCGAAGCCATCGGCCACCTCGGCGCGGGCGGCAGTCTTCCAGTTCAGGGTGTTCCCGAAATCAGCGAAGCGTTCGAAACGCAAAGCACCGCCCCAAATGAGGCGGTTCTCCGCGTCAGAGAGCTCTATGTCGGCGTAGAGAGCCGAATTGCGGCGGTTCCAGCTTCCCACCGCGATTGGGCTGAAGCCGGGAAAACCGTTGGACGCGGCGCTGAAGCCTTGCTGAGCATACGGGCCGAACGTCCACGACTCCTCCTGGCCCTCTTCGATTGTGAATTGTTCGTTGCGAACCTCCGCTCCAGCGGCGAAATGGACGAGTTCGCTGGCCTCGTAGGCGATGTCGAAGTTCAGGTTGAGGTCCTGCTGGCGGTACAGGCCGGGCTTGAACTCGGTCGGCGTGTCGGGTCCGAGCGAAGCATTGACCGTGTTGTTGATGAAGAAATCGACCTCGCTGGTGCCGACGCTGGCGCTGGCGTCCCACCGCAGCCCGCCCGCGAATTGGCCACGGATGCCGCCCACCGCCGAGTTGTCGATGTAGAAGCCGCCAAAGTTAGGCGTAAAGCCGCCGGGAAACAACTCTTGGAAGCTGAAACAATTCGGGTCGGAGAAGACCTGGCTCAGGGCCGCTTGGTCGGGAACGTGATTGACGACGGGCACGACCGGGCAGCTGGCCGAGCCGTCCAGGATGCCGTCGCGGGCGTCCAGGGCGTCTCCCACTAACAGGGTCTTGCCGCCATCGCCGCTGAACACGGCCGAGCGCGTGTTGGGATTGCGGAAAAAGAAGCCGCCGGTCACTCTGCGGCTGGCATAGTTCACATGGCCGTAGGCTTGGGTCGATTCCCCAACGAGCTTCCCGAAGTTGGCGAAAAACTTCGTGTTGTTGCGCTCTTCTGGCGAACCCCAGACTTGGGCCGGATTGCGAACGGCAGTGTTGCCGGCAGCGATCAGGGCCGTTGCGTCGGCGCGTTGCACGCTGCGATCAGTCGGATCGCTGTTACCGTACTCGAAGCTGAGGTTCGCGAAGCCGTCTTCCCCTAGCGGCATGCCCACGTTCGCCGCGTAGGTGATGCTGTGGCCGTCCGGTCCGCGGCCTGGGATGTCTCCGCCTTGGTAGGTGCCCGCCCGAACTTCCACGCTGCCACCGCTCGGGGCATCTTTGAGGGTGAAGTTGAGCACGCCGGCGATGGCGTCGGATCCGTATTGGGCAGATGCGCCGTCGCGCAAGACTTCGACCTGCTTCAGGGCGATCGAAGGAATTACAGAGATATCGGCGCCCTGCGAGCCATCGGCCACGCCGCCGCCGATCCATGTAATGACGGCCCCGCGGTGCCTGCGCTTACCGTTGACCAGCACCAGCGTGTGATCCGGCGCCAGATTGCGCAGGTTGGCCGGGCGGATGATCGTTGCCGCGTCGGCGATCGGCTGTCGGGTCACGTTGAACGAGGGAACCACGTTGCGCAGCTGCGAAAGCAAGTCGGGGCCACCCTGTTGGACGAACTCTTCGGCGGCGATCACGTCCACGGGCACTAGCGACTCGGTCACGGTACGAGCCTCAGCACGAGTTCCCACCACGACGAGCTCTTGCGTGACAGCCTCGATCTGGAGGACCACCGTGATCTGCCCGGTTGCTTGCAGCACTTCGACCTCTTGCGGCTCGAAGCCCGGCGCGAACACGACGACAGAGTGCGGTCCGGGTCCCAGATCGCACAGCATGGCCACGCCGCTATCGTCCACGGGCACCTCTTTCGATCCAACCGAGACGGCAGCCGTGGGCAGTTGGGCAGAAGTCGGGTCCAGAACGCGCACCTCCAGGCACGGCGATTGCGCCGCCGCCTGCTGCACGGTGAGGGAAACAGCGAACGCCATGGAGGCGAGCGCCAGAACGTGCCTAACGAAGATGATCGGATTGTGTCCCACTGCGATCTTGCTCCTCTCGGCCGACATTGGTTCTAGAGCCTATGTCCTCATCGTAGCGTGACCTTCGAAGTGCGCGATTTTGACATCTATCTTGTTGAATCTGATTAACTTGAATCCCCCTGCGCCCCTCTGCAAGCTACATCTCGCGAGGTGCCAAAGTCGGCCACTGGGACGTACTCTGCGATCCGGCACGAGTCATCGTTCGCGATTGGCTACAGTGGGCGCGTGACGGACTGGCTCACGGTGGAACAGAGACGCCGTGTCATGCAGGCCGTGAAGGGCAAGGACACCGGCCCAGAGCTGACCGTCCGCAGGATCGTGCATCGCTTGGGCTATCGCTACCGGTTGCATAGGAAGGGACTGCCGGGCCGGCCGGATCTGGTATTCGGGCCGCGCAAGAAGGTGATTTTCGTCCATGGCTGTTTCTGGCATGCTCACAATTGCCGCTACGGGCGAATGCCGGAATCGCGCCAGGAGTACTGGGTCCCAAAGCTGATCGGCAACATGGAGCGCGACAAGGCCAACGTAGCCAAGCTAGAGGCGATGGGTTGGAAGGTCCTCACCGTTTGGGAGTGCGAGGTCAAGAAAACCGCGGAGTTGGTGGACCGCCTAACCGAGTTCTTGGACAACGAGCAAGGGCTGCGAGCGGATAGCGAGAAGACGTCGCCTGGCGGCGCGTCCGTGCAGCTCAGGCGAAGTAGACCAGCATGAACAGGGTGCCTGCCCCGAGCAGCCAGGCCCACGGGCGTTCGCTGGCCCAGTAGTTTCTCGCTTGGCTGTCTCGTGCGATTGGCCGGCCCCACCATGTGAGCTGGTCGGTGTCCGCCCGATGGGATCGGTCGCGCGAGCTCACCCAGACCAAGATGGCCAGAGCGAACGCCGAGGTCAGAGCCGTGCGGTGCAGGAAGTTGAGCTGCGCCCCGAACAGCGGTTCGACAGCCGAGCCCGGGGCCCACGCCCCGTAGAGCCACTCGATGCCGAAAGAGAAGAACGGAGAGGCCAGTAGCGCCCAGAACGCTCCCTCGGCTGATGCCCGCCGCCAGAGCACGCCGCCGAGGAACGCCACGGCGATGCCCGGAACCACGTGTCCCATCTGCGCCGGCACCTTGAGGAAGAAGTTGTCCGCGGCTTCCTCGGTGTAGATCACCGCGGCGATGCAGGCGGCGATGAGCACGAACGCGACGATGCACAGTCTGCCGACCCGGATCAGCTTGCGCTCCGAAGCGTTCGGATCGACGTACTTGCGGTAGAAGTCGAAAGTCAGCAGGGTCGCGCCCGAGTTCATCATCGAGTCGATGCTGGAGAGGATCGCGCCGATCAGACCGGCCGTGATGATGCCGACCAAACCATAGCCGGCCGGCACGACCATCTGAACCAGCAGCGGGAATGCGTCGTCGGGCAGTGGCAGGGCAGAAATCTCCCCTCGCGCCAGACTCGCGTCGAAGAGCAGCCCGGCGGCCACTCCGGTGGCGATGGACACGAAGGGAATCAGCAACTTGAGAAAGCCTGCTGCCAGGATGCCCATGCGAGCGTCGAACTCACTCTTGGCCGCCAGCGCCCGCTGCGCGATGAACTGGTTGGTGGACCAATAGAAGATGTGAATGATCACCAGACCGCTGAGCACGCCAGTCCACGGCAACTGCGGGTGATTGGCCGGCAAGTATAGGTGGAACTTTTGCTCGGCGGCGGGAAGCGCCGCGTCCTTGGCGAGCAATCCGCCCAGTCCGCCGACCTCGGGTTGGCCGAACACCAGAACTGCGACAAAGACGCCGGCCAGCAGCAGCAGCACGGATTGCATCACGTCGGTCCAAATGACTGCCTTCAGCCCGCCGACGATGGTGTAAGTGGCCGTGACCAAGGCGAAAATCGCAATGCCGGCCGTGTAGCTGATCGCCAGCGGAGTGCCGTCGAGCAGGTAGCTCAGCGCCCTCGCCCCGATGTAAAACCCAAGCGCCATCCTCACGATCACGATCGTGAGGATGTTGAACGCCGAATACAGCACGCTGCTGCGGTTGTCATAGCGCTTGGCCAGGTATTCGGAGAGCGTGTACAGGCCCATGTCGCGATACAGCGGCAGGAACACGAATGCCAACATCAACAGCCCGGCGATCGCCAAGAACTCGAAGTGGGCCTGCGCGAACCCAATCGAATAGCCGATTCCGAGCATGCCCACCAAGTGGTCGGCACTGATGTTGGTGCCGAAGATCGAGCCGGCGACGCCCCACCACGGCACGGTCCGGCCTGCTAGGTAGTAGTCGGCAGCGGTTTCTTCTTTGCGCCCGGCCCATAAGCCGATCCCCAGCACTGCCGCGATGCTGGCGACGAAGATGAAAATGTCAAGCGTCGAGAGGGGAATCGGCACGGCTCAAAGGGTAATGCACGGATGTCTGGCACCTACTACCAGATTCCGATCAGCTTCCACCACAAGGTGCCGATGGTACACCACACGAACACGTTCCACAGGGCGACTACGAAACCGACGGACCACCACTGCTTGAAGCTGGCGTAGTCCTGTGAATAGAAGATCGGCGAAGGCACGGTGCCGTAGTGCGTCAGGCCCGCCGACAGGTTGGCGAGGCATGCGAGCAGGTACACCATCAGGCCTACGGGGGCACCTTGCCCGAGCAAGAGCAGCAGGAAGACCGGAAACAAGGTCAGAAAGTGCATTGTGATGCTGGCTAGGCCATAGTGGGCGAAGAAGTAGATCGGAAGCGCGATTGCCAGCATCGGCAGCCACGGCATGTCTCCCAGACCAGCGCCGATGGCGTCCGTGAGAGCCCGGGGCACGCCGGCATCGCTGAGCGCCCTGCCGAGCGTGATCACCCCGCCGTACCAGATCATGATGTCCCACACGCCGTGCTGGCGGACCGCCTCCCGCCAGGGAAGGACGCCGCTTATGATCAACACGCAGGCCCCGGAGACCGAGGCTAGCGCCACCGGTACCGCGTGGAGGTTGGAGGTGATCCACAGGCCGCACACGGCGCAGACAAGCGCGGTCGTGAACCATTCCCGCGGCCCCATCTTGCCGAGCTTGTGCAGCTCGTCTTTGGCGAACTGCGCGGCGTGTGGCGTGCGCTGGATGTCGGGTGGCACCAGCTTGGCCACAATCCAGACCAAGCCGACAATGCTGGCCAGGCCCGGCACGATTCCGGCAGCCGCCCAGTGCGCCCAAGTGAGTTCGTAGTCAGCCAGTGTTCGGGCCAACTCGACCGCCACGAAATTCCCCGCCTGACCTGTCAGAAAGGTTGCCGTTGCCACGATCTCGCCTTGGTAGACGGCGACCATCAGGAACGTGCCCAGCAACTTCGCCGTTGGACCGGGGCGCGAACCGTAGAGCTCCGCCATGCTGCGCGTGATGGGCATGATCACGCCACCCGCCCGGGAGGTATTGGACGGGATCATGGTGGCCAGCGAGAGATCGCTGAGGATTAGCGCGTAGGCCACTCCCTTGGAATTCGTGCCGAAGTAGCGCACGAAGAGAAGCGCGATGCGTTTGGCGAGATTGGTGGCGATCAAGACGTGGGCGATCAGTAGGGCGCCGACCACCAACCACACCGCAGGGGTGGCAAAGCCTGCCAAGGCCTGGTCAATGCTCATCGTGCCGCACCAGACGGCGGCGACCAAGGCCAGCAGGAGCACCGCGCCGCCGGGTAGCGGCCGCAGCATCAACCCTGCAATGGCGGAAGCGAACACCCCGGTCAGGCGCCAGCCCTCGTCTGAAACGCTTTCGGGCCGGGGCAGGATCCAGTAGACGGCGGCGCCTATCGCGACAACGATGGCCAGGCGCCTGAAGTCGGGAGCAGCGCTTGCGGCGGGATCGGACGGCATTAGCGGGTATCGAGAGCCGGCTGGCGCGGCACGGGTTCGACTTCGGGTCAGCGATCTCCCATCAAACCACGGACAGCGTCTCGGCGTTCCAGCCGACCGTCCGCGACTCATTCAGAGAGATGTTGGCGAGCTGCACAATTAACGCGGCCTGGAAACCCTTGTCCATCGTTGCCCGTGGCTTCTCGCGCGTGCGCACGCAGTGCAGGAAGTTCATTACGTGGTCGATGGTGGCCTGGGCAAAGCCGCCGGCCTGTTCCTTGTCGAGAGAAGGAGTTTCCGGGGAATCGTGGGGAAACACGCGCAAGAATTCCCGTCCGATGTCCATGCGCGCCAGCGTGCCGTCGTAGGCGTTGAGCTGGTCGGCGCGGCTGGCGTAGCGCATTGCGTTGTAGTTGATGGTGAATATCGCCATGAAGCCCTGCGGGTACTCGGCTGCCACCACGACGGATTCGGGCTGGTCCATGCCCGCCACGTGCGGTCGCAACGCCGAGGCGTTGACCGCGACAGGGTAGCCCGCATCCATGATCAGGTGGATCGAATCGAAGATGTGGCAGCCTTGGTCCTGCGCGATGCCGCCGGAGTATGCCGCCAGGCTGCGCCAGTTGAAGAAGACCAGCGGATCCTTGGGGATCTCAGGGGACGGTCCGAGCCATGCCTCCCAATTGATTGGGCCCTTGAATGTATCGCGGCGCGGCTCGGTGCGCGAATTGAGCCAATACGTGCGTACCATGCGCACCGTGCCAAGCTCGCCGTTGCGCCGGATGTCGCGAGCTTCGAGGTACAGGTTGTAGCTTCGCCGCTGCATGCCGACCTGCACGATGCGATCCGACTCGCGTTCGGCCTCGACCAGTTCCTTGCCCTCGGCGGGCGTGTGGCACAGGGGCTTCTCGACATATACGTCCTTCCCTGCGGCCATCGCGTCAAGCGTCATGCGGTGGTGCCAGTGCTCCGGCGTCGCGATCAGGACCGCGTCCACTTCCTTGTCGTCGAGCACCCGCTTGTAGTCGCGATAGGCCTCGGTGCCCGGGCCGGCCGCCGACAGACCCGACTCGAGGTTGGGCTCGTAGACGTCGCACACGCCGTGGACGACGAGGTTCGGATCGCGCCGGAACTCGGACATCACTCTCCGCCCGCGCCCGCCCGCGCCGATCAACGCGAGACGGACCGCATCGCTGGGAGTCTGTGCTAGGGCCGCACCCGCGCTGGAAAGAAAGAAAATGCGGCGGTTCATGCGTGCGAAGATTCTCGCATACCGTCGGCATCTACAGCGCGCACTCAGCACTGCCTGCCTGGCGCCCGCGGAATCGCGGGCTGCCCATACGACAATGAAGGCATGGCCGACGACCAACCGACTGGCGCTGGCTTCGCATCGCGCAAGGCGACGTTGTTCGCGACGGCGCTGGCGATCGCCAGCGTCGTGATTCCGTTCTGGTTCTGGATGGACACGTGGTTCGGCAAGGAACTCTCCGACGAACAGATCCGGGAGTACCTCACGGACACCGAGCGACCTCGCCGGGCCCAGCACGCGATGGCCCAGATCTCTGGGCGCATGAGTGCGGGGGACGAGTCAGTGAAGGAGTGGTATCCGTTGCTGTTGGATTTGGCGCGCCATGAGTTGCCCGAGTTGAGACTCACCGTTTCTTGGCTCATGGGCGACGACCCGTCCAGTGATGCATTCCACGCGGCGCTGTTGGACCTTGTCTCCGACCCCCATCCGCTGGTGCGCCGAAACGCCGCCCTCGCGCTGGCAAAGTTCGGCGACCCGGCCGGTCGCGCAGAGATGCGCGGCATGCTCGAGAGCTACCGGGTTGTCAGCGAACATGACGGTATCGTGCGGAATCGCCTCGAACCTGGCGACGCCTTCGACTCTGGGGCGTTGCTGGTGCGGATCGAGCCGGAAGACGGAAGCGATCCCTTGGATGTCCGCGCTGCGGTTCCCGGAATTGTTGACCGCCAGCTACACGCTGACGGTGACAGGGTTAGCAGCGGGGAGGAAGTCACTCTGGTTCGACCGGAAATGACACATGTCATGCAAGCCTTGCTGGGACTCTACATGGTGGGCACCAGCGAGGACATCGCCTTGATCCAGCCCTACCAGCGGCCCCGCGACGAGCTGGGGCCGCAAGTCGCCCAGCAGGCTCGGCAGACCTTGGAGCGAATTCGCCAGGTGGCGCCAGGTCAAGCTGCCGGCGCGCCAGCTGCCGCTTCCAATTGATCCAGCGTCACGATTTCGTAGCAGCTCGGATCATGCATGATGCGATCCACTAGCGCCACGTGCATCGCGTGCCCGGCGCGGGAGGCGACGACCCTTCCCAGCAGCGGGTAGCCGAGCAGGGCAAGGTCGCCGATCAGATCTAGCAACTTGTGGCGGCACGGTTCGTCCGCAAAGCGCAGGCCGCCCTCGTTGAGCACGGAATCGGTTCCGAAGCAGACGGCGTTTTCCAGCGACGCGCCACGAATCAAGCCTTGGTCTCGCAGCTGGTCCAGGTCTTGCACAAAGCCGAAGGTCCGAGCTGGCGCGATGGCTTCTACGTAGGCCTGCGGAGTGACTGTCAGCTCCATCTTTTGAGGGCCTACCAGTGGGTGGGGATACCGAGTCTCGCAGACCACGCGAAACTCTTGCGCCGGTTCGATGGAGATGCGCTTTTCCCCGTCGCTCACTTCGACGGGTCGGATCACGCGCAGGTAGCGCCGGTGCCTGCGCTGCTTGCGCATCCCAGCCTCGCGCAGCAAGTCCGCCCACGGCAGCGCGCTGCCGTCTAGGATCGGGACTTCCAGCTGGTCGATCTCGATGCGGACGTTGTCCACGCCCAGGGCCCGCAAGCTGCTCAGCAGATGCTCGGTCGTCGACAGCAGCACGCTTTGGCGCATGAGGCTGGTTGCGAAGCTGACCTTCGCAACATGGCGCCAGCTTGCACGGATCGAGAAATCGTCCAGATCGGTGCGGACGAACACCACTCCTTGGCCCGCCGCGGCCGGTGCAAGGCGCACGTTAACGGAGACTCCGTAATGCAGTCCGACGCCGCAGGCGGCCACCGGGCGTTCGATCGTGTGCTCGTAACGAGCAGCGCTGCCGTTGGCGGGGAAAAGCACGAACCGAACCCCATTGTCGTGATAGCAGGTTCGGCGAAGTTTTGCAAGTACCTGTTAAATAATGACTTGGACACACTCATATGTGTCAAAATTGCAACATCGGAGGCTCAGATCACATCATACAATCGGCTCCGATTGAGCAGCGACAGGGGATCGAAGTCGGCCTTGATGCGCTGCATGAGCTGCAACTCGCTACCCCCAGCGTTCCATTGCTCGATGCCGTGCTTGAGTGAGTCAGGGCCGGCCTCGAGGGTAGCGCGAAAGCCCCCTTGCCGAAGCTCGGCGATGGCGCTCCCGGCCGCATCGGCGTCGGGAGCCAGCAGGAGCCCGGCGGCGTTGCCGGCGCGCAGCGCCGCGGCGCAGCCGTTGCGGCCGGCCAGATCCAACAGCTCTGCCAGCCTGGCCTGGACCGTAGAGCAGCGCACCAGCGCACCGTCGGGGTGCGTTTTCAGCCAGCTCGGACCGCATTCGCGCACGCGCTCCCACAATCCCTCTGGCGCGCCGTCAAGACTCACGCCGTGCGCGGCTGCGAGCGTGTCAAAGGCCTCTTTGAACCGGCGTGTCACGGCAGGGCTTCCCGCGGCCTCGACGAGCAGCGCTGGCGAGGCACCCAGGCCCAGAGCTTGGGCGGCGCCGGCGTCGAGCCAGTCGATCGCGATAGGCTGCAGGACGCCCCCTAGGATTTGCTTGCGCACCTCCAGCAGCGGCGCAGATGCCGCACGGAAGACGAATGAGGCGAAACTCTCGGGCATGGGGAACACCTTGAAGTTCGCTGAAGCGATGACGGCGAGCGTGCCAAATGATCCGATCATCAGTTTGGCCATGTCCAGTCCGGTCACGTTCTTGACGACCATGCCGCCCGAACTGACGATCTTGCCGTCCAGCGTTGCGAAGCGCATGCCGATCGTCATGTCCCGCGCGGTGCCGAACCGTCGACGTCGGCTGCCGCTGGAGTTTGTCGCGAGGATCCCGCCTACCGTTGCATCCTCGGCGAATGGCGGGTCGAGCGGCAGAAACTGATTGTTCGCCGCGAGCGTCCGGCTCAGGTCGGCGTAGCGCATGCCCGCTTCGACGCTGACGGTAAGGTCGGCCGGCTCGTACGCCAGCAGGCGGTTGAGGCGGGTGGTCTCCAACCGGTAGGTGGCCTGCCGGATCGGACCGCCGAAACTTGCCTTCGAGAACGCGCCGCGCGTCTCGACGCTGGCTTGCTCCTCAGCGCAGCGGAGCAGGGCCGCGCGCAACTCCTCGATGGTCGATGGTGCGAAGGAGTCGGTCATGAGGCGCTGGACAAGACTCAGGGGGGTGCGGGCTGCGGCGCCCCGCCATCGGCCGAGCACCGATAGTCTTGAGCGTCAGCGGGCGTGCTACCGCAATCGCTACATCACGCGCTCGAAGATGGCGAAGTCTCCCGGGTTCCAAGCTTGCGCGATGACGTACAGCTTGCCATTGGCCTTGTGCAGCACCGCGTTGTGGACATGCTGGAAGTTCTCGAGACCCAGTTCGGCCTTGGGCAGGATGGTCGATACCAACTTGTCATCTTCGAGGATATAGATCGGAGCTCCCTGCGGCCGATCCGCGCCGTGCAGGGCACCGACCACTCCGAGGTTGTCCAGATAGTCGACATCGCACGGAAACGATCCCAGCGGGAGCTTGAGCGTCGAGATGTATTGGCCGTGGCGCGTGAAGCGATCGATCTCGGCGTTCGGACGGTCGGCGACATCGATGCGGCGCGTCCCCATCGGAACGGTTATGCCGTGACCTGTGCCGAACTGTCCGGCCCCGCTGCCCTTGCCTCCGAAGGCGAGGTCGTACCACGAGATCTTGAACGGACTGGTGCTTTCCACCTTGGCAGTGATCACATAGTCCAGCGACGAATAGCCGGTGGCGACATACAACAGGCCGTCAAGCTCCTCGACGTCAGTCGGCACGAAGTTCCCACGTCCCATGAAGTAATCGGTGGCGGTGGGCGTTCCAAGGTCCTCGCCGCCACTCGGGGTGGTTAGCTTGTGCTCGAGCTTTCCGCCCAAGTCGGTCGTGTAGACCGTGCTGTTTCCATTGCCGGGAAACGTCAGGTGGGCTTCGCCGCCGGAGTCATACCAGATCGTGGCGTTGTGCATGTTGTGCGGCTTCATTTCGGCTGCAGTGGGCAGCATCTTGGTCGCGCTTAGGTCGCCGCTGATCTGGATGATGCCGGCACCCGGAAGCGCGAAGTAGACCTCGCCCTGGCCGTCGCGACGGTCGATGGCAAATCCGCCGTGGGCCTTTTCGAGCACGGCTTGGGCGTCTTGCGGGAGGTGGCTGCCCTTGTAGACAACCTTGAACTTGTAGTCGCCCTGTCCGCTGGTGAGGTGGTTGTCTGCCGCCGTCGGCGCTGGCGCGAAACCGGCGTTCCACGTGACCACCAACAGTGTGGCGAATAGCGCTGTGAGAAATGTGCGTAGCATGAATGCGTACCTTTGGCAATACTGTACACGACTGTGCTGTGACACGGTGCGGCACGCGTGCGGAAGAAGCCGGGGGTGTCGGTCCAATGGCTTGGCGGGCGGTCGTAGCCACCCTTGAGGTTGATTCGTTCAATCTCTGCCGGGCCTGAAGCTCGCGCTCGCGCCTGACCGTGACAGGCATCTTTTCGCGGGTGCCGCTCATCCATTCGAATCGGGCGGTGGTGGTAACATCACACTAGCGGTCGGCGGCCCCGCTCGATTCAAGGGAGGGTCCGCAGTTGCCGACGCCCATTGGGTGGGTTCGCAGCATGTCCGAAGTCAACCTGAAGCCTGTGGACAGTAGCGCCGAATGGGGGCACCTGCCAACTGCGACCCGGGAGGAGATCGACATCTTCGAGACCGAGTTGCGGCGGGTCCAGGCCGGCTTGGTCGACGAGAAGATCTTCACGGAGTTCCGCTTGCGCCACGGCGTCTACGGGCAGCGCCAGGACAGGGTCCAGATGCAGCGCATCAAGATCCCGATGGGGCGGATGAGCGCCGACCAATTGGTAGCCTTGGCGGACATAGCCGAGGAATACGCCGTTGGCGTGCTGCACGTGACGACACGCCAGGACTTCCAGTGCCACTTCGTCGACATCAATGACACCCCGAACCTGATGCGGCGGCTGGCAGCCGTGGGCATAACCACGCGCGAGGCGTGTGGCAACGTCATCCGCAATGTGACCTGCTGCCCGTGCGCGGGAGTTTGCACCGACGAGGCGTTCGACGTCGCTCCGCATGCACACGCGATGGCATACTTCATGCTGCGCCATCCGGACGCACAGAACTTTGGGCGCAAGTTCAAGATCTCCTACTCGGGATGCTCGGGGCACGGTTGCGGCCTGGGCCGGATGCACGACATCGGCGCTGTAGCGAGAGTCCGCGACGGGGTTGAAGGGTTCGAGGTCTATGTCGGCGGTGGACTCGGCTCCCTGCCGCACCAAGCAAAGCTCTACAGCGAATTCGTGCCGGCCGACCAGATGCTGCCCTTGGCGCAGGCGATCTCGCGCGTGTTCGCGAAGCTGGGAGAGAAGAAGAACCGCGCCAAGGCGCGCATGAAGTTCTTGATCGCCAAGCAGGGGATCGACGAATTCAAGCGGCTGGTCGAAGAGGAGCGCGAGCGGCTGCCGGCGGAGCCCCGCTGGGAGAGCGAGATCCAGCTCGCGCTGGAGCAGCTCTGTGACCAACCGCTGAAACCCCCTTCGCGACTCGACGCGGCCAGCAGCCAGGCGCCGCAGTTCGCCGAGTGGCTCGAACTCAACGTCCACCCGCAGCGCCAAGACGGCTACTCGATGGTGGACATCTATTTGCCCCTTGGCGACATCACCTCGCTGCAGGCGAGGCAGCTGGCAGATGTCTCGCGGGAGTATGTCAAGGACACGTTGCGCACCACGGTCGACCAGAACCTGCTCTTGCAGTGGGTTTCTAACGGGGACCTGCCGGGCTTGTACGCCGATCTGGCCGAGATCGGCCTCGCCGAGACCGGGGCGGGCCGGCTGAAGGACGTGGTTGCCTGCCCGGGAACCGATTCCTGCAAGCTCGGTATCACGGCTTCGCGGGGCTTGGCGGCTCACCTGAGGAAGGAGTTCGGCAATGGCATGAGCGCGATCGCGCATCGCTCCGATCTGAAGATCAAGATCAGCGGTTGCTTTAATTCGTGCGGCCAGCACCACATCGCCGACATCGGGTTCTTCGGCTCTGTCCAGCGCAAGAAGAACGACACCGCGCCAGTGTTCCAAGTCACGCTCGGCGGCTCGACCCGCAACAATGCCGAGTCGTACGGCCTCGCGATCGGCAAGATACCGTCGCAAAACGTGGACAAGGCCATCGTCAGGGTGACTGAGTTCTACAACCGCGAGAAGCGTGGCGACGAGACGTTGAGCGACGTGGTGGCCCGCCTCGGCAAGACGCGGGTCAAGCAGGAGCTGGCCGAGTTCATGGAACTGCCCACGTTCGAGGAGTCGCCCGACTACTATCGCGATATCCGCCAGCCGTGGCAGTACAAGCGCTCGATCGGCGTCGGCGAGTGCGCCGGGGAGGTTGTCGATCAAGCGGAGTTCCTGCTCGAGGATGCCGACCGAATTCACTTCGAGTCCACCCTGGATCTCGAGCGGGATCGCTTTGGCGACGCGTCGGCCAAGGCATTCGAGGCTTGCAAGAAGGCCGCCGACGCGCTGCTATTTACGAAGGGGCTGTGGCTCTCGGACCGCTACGACACGGTTGAGGAATTTCGCAAGCACTTCTGCGAGACCGACAGCTTCTATAAGCCGTTTGCCGACAACTTCCTGCGCACGGCGAAAGAGGGCCCCAGCGAGGATTCGGAACGGGCCCGCCTGCGCGTCGAGGAAGCGACCCTGTTTATCGAGGCCGCACAGGGCGTGTACTCTCAGGCGACGGATTTCTAAGGCCTGGCCGACCGCATGCAACCCGACTTGCAGAGGATTGATGTCAAGCTGTTGCTTGAGTGCCCGCCCGATCCCGACCTTGACCAGTTCTTAGTGATCTTCGACCGCTGGCGCAAGGCAGACGACCATCCGGCTGATTGGGTGGATCTGGCAGACTACGCCCACATGGCGGGCGGGCCGGGAATCCTGATCGCCGGCAAGCGGGACACCTTCTCCGTGAATCTCAACCCTCCCGGCCCGGGCCTGTTGACCAGTGTTCGCCGCGGCTTGGCGGGGTCGTTGGAAGATCGCTTTCGCGAGGCGCTGCGGCGTGCGAGAGAGTTCAATGCTGCCGTTATGGCGGAGCCGGAGTTCCCGGCTGAATTCTCTGTTCGCGAAGGTGCTTGGGAAATCTACGTCAACGACCGACTGGGGTTCCCCAACACCGATCCGACGGACAGGCTGGTGCGTCCGGCCGTGGCCGCTGCGCTCGGCGTTGCTCCTGAGTTATTGACGCGCGACCTCGATGCGCGAAATCGGCTGGGATACTCGGCCAAGTAGGGGGTCGGCCAGCGACTAGGCCCGGCCCGATCCAACCGCGCAAGGCCGGCGAAGCCGTTTCGTTCGCCTCCAACCCTAGATCCAGGGCACGGATTGCGTGTCAACGCGATCCGCGCTAGTTCCACATGCCGTAGTCGGGGTGCTCCAAGCTGAGGTCTGAAGATGCCAGCGGGTGCTATTCTCAAATTTTGAGCCCGCCACTCCGACCCGGAGTTGGTGCAGCCTCTGCCTGAGGCGCGTGGAGCTCCCATGCTGACGTTCCAAGAGATCGTGATGCGCCTGAAGGCGTACTGGGCTAGGCAGGGCTGCATCATCCAAGAGCCGTTCGACTGCGAGGTCGGCGCCGGGACGATGTGCCCGGAGACTTTCCTGCGCGTGCTCGGCAGCGAGCCCTACAACGTTGCTTATGTGCAGCCTAGCCGCCGTCCGGCCGATGGGCGGTACGGCGAGAACCCCAACCGCCTGTACAAGCACATGCAATTGCAGGTAATTCTAAAGCCCGCACCGGAAGACGTTGTGGATCTCTATCTCAAGAGCTTGGAAGAGATCGGGATTGACCTGTCGCAGCACGATTGCAAATTGGAAGAGGACAATTGGGAGTCGCCGACGTTGGGGGCCTGGGGCGTCGGCTGGCAGGTCATGCTGGATGGCCTCGAGATCACACAGTTCACCTACTTCCAGCAGTGCGGCGGTCTGGACCTGGATGTCGTTCCCGCCGAGCTCACCTACGGGCTGGAGCGCTTGGCTGCGTTTATCCAGGACGTCGAGAGCGTTTACGACATCCGCTGGAACGACCGCTGGACGTACGCCGACGTGAGGCTGGCCGATGAGGAGCAGTATTCCGCCTACAACTTCGAGGAGGCCGACGTCGGCTTTGTCTGGGATGAGTTCAACTTGCACGAAGCCGAGTGCAAGCGGCTCATGGAGCGCTATGCGAGCGAGCTAGCGCCTTTGGAACGTCGGCGTTTTCCGCTGTTGGCCGCCTTTGACCAGACCTTGAAGTGCTCGCACTTGTTCAACACGCTGCAGGCCCGGGGCGCGATTAGCGTCACCGAGCGCGCCCAGGTGATCCAGCGCGTACGCAACCTGGCGGTTGCGGTCGCCAAGGCGTGGGTCGACCAACAGCGGTTCCTGGCTGGGGAGGCAGCGTGAGCGACCTACTGCTCGAAGTCGGCACCGAGGAGATCCCTGCTCGCTTGGTGCCGGGGGCGATGCGGGACTTGGAGAAGCGCTTCAGGTCGGCCCTGCGCGAGCTCGACCTCGAGTGCGGCGGGCAAATCTCGGTCGATGCCACGCCGCGCCGCTTGGCGCTGGTTGCGGAGGGCCTGCCCGACCGGCAGCGAGACCGGAGCGAGACGCTAACCGGACCGTCGAAGCAGATAGCCTTCGATGCCGATGGCAATCCCACGCGCGCGGCGGTGGGATTCGCGCGCAAGGCGGGCGTTGCGGTCGAGGAGCTTGAGCTTGGGGACGATGGCAAGCTCGCACTGCAGCGCACCATCGCCGGCCAGCGAACGCACGACCTGCTGGCTCGCGTGCTGCCGGACATGGTGCTGGGCGTGCGCTTTCCACGCAGCATGCACTGGATGGGCAAGGGCAGCCCTCGATTTATCCGGCCGATCCGCTGGCTAGTGGCGCTGCTCGATGGCAATGTCGTGCCCGTTGAGCTCGCCGGGGTGCGGTCCGGCAATATCACTTGGGGGCACCGGCGGCTCGGCGCCGGGCCGATCACCGTCAACTCGGCCGAAGAGTATCGGTCCGGCTTGCGCGCCAATGCCGTGCTGCTTTCCGCCGAGAGCAGAGCGTCGAAGATCGTCGCCGACGCCGAGGCTCTTTTGCCAGCTGGCTGCAAACTGCGGCGCAACGAACGATTGCTACAGACATTGGTATTCGAGACGGAGCATCCGACGGCGATCTTAGGGAGCTTTGACGAGAGCTATCTCGACCTTCCCGAGGAGGTGCTCGAGACGGTCATGCTCGTGCATCAGAAGTATTTCGCCGTTGAGGACAGCTCAGGGGCGATGGCGAATCGTTTCGTAGCCATCGCGAACTCTGGCAGCGACGCCGATGGCGTGATTCGCAGGGGTCACGAGCGCGTCTTGCGGGCCAGATTCAACGACGCCCGCTTCTTCTGGGAGTTCGACCAGCGAAGCACCCTGTCGGACCGTCTTGAAGAACTGAAGGCGGTCACGTTCCAAGCCTCGCTGGGCAGTTACTGGTCCAAGACCGAGAGCAACCTTGAAGCGGTCGCGCACCTGAACGAAGCTCTCTCCGTGGACGCAAGCGATGCGACGAGCGCTCTCCGCGCCGTTCGTCTGGCAAAGACTGACCTGACGACCGAGATGGTGGGAGAGTTCCCCGAACTCCAAGGCAAGATCGGAGGCCTGTACGCGGTCGCGCAGGGAGAGTCGCCAGAGGTGGCGGACGCGATTTACGATCACTATCTGCCTGCGGGCAGTTCCGATCCCATTCCTAGGTCGCTGGTTGGCCGGGTGGTATCTCTGGCGGACAAGCTGGCGACCCTTGGAGGCATGTTTCGGATTGGTCTCATGCCTACGGGATCGAGGGATCCTCTCGCGCTGCGGCGGGCGGCCTTCGGCGTGATCCGCATTGTGGTCGAAACTTCGCTGGCGGTCTCGCTGGATCGGTTGGTAGAGATCGCCTCCGCCGGCGAGAACGCGCCGAAGCTGCGCGACTTCTTCTTGGATCGTCTGCGTTTCTGGTTGCAGGACGTTGACGGCCACGCTGCGGATTCGGTGCAGGCTGTCTTGGCTGCTTCCGACACGGTGCCCGTCGACGTTCTGGCACGAGCGCGAGCCTTGGCCGAAGTGCGCCACACTCCCGACCTCGAGGCTCTGGCCGTGAGTTTCAAGCGGATCCGCAACATCTTGGAGCAGTCCGGAACGGCAGGGTCGCTGGACGGCGCGAAGCTCGACCTAGCCCTGCTGGAGGGCGGGGCCGAGATGGACCTGCACGCCTCGCTCCAGCCTGTTGCGGCAAAGATTGCCGAGTGCAACGCCGAGCGCGACTACGGAACGTCGCTGCGAGCGATCGCGACTCTCCGGCCTGCCTTGGACCGCTATTTCGACGATGTGCTCGTGATGGCCGAGGACGAGGCTGTACGCCGCAATCGCTTGGTGTTCTTGGCGAGCATGCTGAGGGCTCTGTCCACCATTGCTGACTTCTCGCTGATCGACGCGGGGCCAGCTGCCGCCCAGAGCAGCTAGCTAGGCCTATAGCCTGAACTTCACGTAGTCTCGAAAGGTTCCAATCGGCCGTAAGCACTTTCCTTCATTGAATTCCGAAGCCCCCAGAGGCTCGCTAGGGCACATTCTTGTTTCCGGCTAAGCGCCGTGGCCTTCTACGTCGAGTCCATCCCCAATCGCAACAGCCCCCCGGCCGTGCTGCTCCGCCAAGCCTAGCGCGAGGGCAAGCGCATCGGGCTCAAGACCATCGCCAACCCTCCCGCTTCCGCCCGAGTCCATCCGCGGGATCCGCACCGTCCTGCACGGCGGCGTCGCCGTCCGAATCGCGCCTGACGGCGCAGATAGACGATCGCGACCACGCACAAGACTTGTCTTTCCCGCCAATCGCCCCGCTGATATACTCGGCGCGATGTTGCGCTGCTGCCTTAGGCGCCTTGCCTCGATGTTCTTTGCCGGATCCTGCTTTTTGGCAGCGGCACCATTCGACGATCCATCGCTTGTGACGCTCCGCATCGAGCTCGGAATCGGTGACGAGGCACCGGCGACCGTCTCCCAGACGCCGGGAGCCAGATGGTTCCCGCCGGCGGAGACTTCCGCCGCAGGCCTCTGGCATGGTCGGGTCTCAGCAATCGGGGGCACGGTCGAGTCGCTGACGAGCCTGCGCCCCCGCCCTTCGGACGTGATCAGACCCGACTCGTGGGAACTGGAGTCATGGCAGGGGCCCAGCTTCGGGCATCCTCCCGAGAAGCCGCAGCCCGTCACTGGCACGCCCCTGAATGTCTTCAATCCGGGCTTGTTGCTCCGAGTCCGGACCGGTGGTGGGACACGCTTGGACTTTGAGACCGAGCAGGGCGATTTCAGCTTCCCCGTAGCCCGCTTAGGGCCGGGTGGGATGCTGCAGTTCTTGGACAGCCGTGTCGCTGTTGGGACTGCGGTAACTTCCGAGCGGATCACGGACGAGCGATACCAGAACGACTTCGCAGCGGTGGCAACAGGGCCGGACGGCCAATTCTGGGTCGCTTGGGTTGGCTACCGCGACTCTGCCAACGATGTATTCCTGCGCCGCTACGACGGTAACCGCTGGGAGGCCGCGCAGGTCGTTACGGAGAGGCCGGGTGATGTGTTCTTGGCGAAGGTCGCCCGTGATGGCTTCGGCAGGGTCTGGGTCGTCTGGTCCGATCAGGTCGAAGGCAACCGCGACCTGTATGCCCGCAGCCTCGACACCGCAAGCGGCGATTGGTCTCCCGTCGAGCGCCTGACGGCAGCTCCGCAGCCGGACCTCTATCACAGCGTCACCACCGACGCGCTCGGCCGTGTCTGGGTCGTATGGCAGGGATTCCGGGACGGCCGTTCGCAGATCCTCGCCCGCTTTCGCGGTAGGGACTCGTGGTCCGACCCGGAAACGGTGTCCACGTCAAGCTCTAATGACTGGGAGCCCGCGATCGCCGCCGACAGCACCGGCGCGGTCCATGTCGCATGGGACACGTACGACAAGGGCAATTACGACATCCTGACCCGCCGATTTGCAGGAGGGTCCTGGGGACCGGTTGTTCCGCTTGCGGACACGCCGAAGTTCGAGGCCCACGTCAGCCTAGCGGTCGACGGGCAGGACCGCCTGTGGGCCGCATGGTCGGAGAGCGGCACCCAATGGGGCAAGGACGATGGGTTCGGGCTCGAGTCGGAGGGTACGCGCCTGTACGCCTGGCGGTCCATCGGGGTCGCCGTCCGCGATGGTGGCCGATGGCTTGAGCCTGACGTACCGCTCCTCGATGCGCTCCCGCCCGGCCTGGCTCAGGACCGCAACGACTCGCCCGTGGTCCAGATCGACGGCAACGGAGGGGCGTGGATCTTCTTCCGTCACCGCACGCCTAGGGTCTTGGACACCATTTCCGACCATTGGAGCTACTACGCGACTTGGGAGATGTGGGGCGTTCCGTACTCCGGGGGCCGCTGGGGCCGGCCGGTGTACTTCCCGAACAGCGCGGGCCGGCTCGATGTGCGAAGCGGTTTCGCAGTGGCGAGCGACGGCGGCATTGTGGCAGCGTGGCCCACGGACGGGCGCGACTACGACCACATGATTGCCGAGCAGTCCGATGTCTACGTCGGCAAGCTGTCGCCGGTTCAGGGCGCGGGCCGGTCAGGCCTCCAGCCGCGCCGGCAGCCGGAAATCTCCGTCTATCCGATCCACCCAAACGAAGAGCGGGACTTGGAGACGATCAGGAGCTATCGCATCCGCTCCGGCGGCACGACCTATGCCATCTACCGCGGGGACACTCACCGCCACACGGAATTCTCGATGGACGGCATCAACGACGGATCTCTGCTGCAGGCGTACCGTTATGCGCTTGACGCGGCCGGTCTCGACTTCTATGCAAACTCGGAGCACAACTTCCTTGGCGGCCCTGACGACGAGTACCACGACTTCCTGCTGCAGCAAATGGCGGACAACTTCCACCTGCCGGGGAAGTTTGTCCCGTTGTTCGCGTACGAGCGCTCCGTGACCTTTCCGAACGGCCACCGCAACATCCTGTTCGCCAAGCGCGGCGTGAGGCCGCTCCGCGTGTCCCGCCAAGAGTTCGGTGGGGGATTCCCGTTCTCGAGCGATTCCGTTACGGATCGCTACGCAAATCCGGAGCCAGTCGACACGAAGGATCTCTACGCCTACCTGAAGGAGAACGACGGCATCAGCATTCCCCACACATCGTCCTCCACGAGGATGGGGACGGACTGGCGCGACAATGATCCGGACGTGGAGCCTCTAGTCGAGATCTACCAGGGAGATCGGTACTCCGCAGAGTACGAGGGGGCCCCGCGAGGCGCGATCAGCGGCAACCCCAGCTCGGCACCAGGCGGGTTCCAGCCGGATGGCGTAGTGTGGAACGCTTGGGCCAAGGGCTACAAGCTGGGCGTGCAGGCGGCGTCGGATCACGTCTCGACGCACATTTCCTTCGCGTGCACGATCTCCGAGGACGGCAGCCGTGCGGGCCTGCTCGAGGCCATGCGGAAACGCCACTCCTATGGGGCAACGGACAACATCGTCCTCGACTACAGGATGCGAGCAGGTGGCAGGGAATTCCTGCAAGGCGACATCGCGAGCGTCAGCGGAGCATTCCGCCTATGGATCCACGTGATCGGAACCGAGCCGATCCGCCAGATCGACATCATCAGGAACCAAGAATTCGTCCACAACCGCCAGAATCTCGGCCGGGAGGTCTCCCTTGAGTTCACCGACAACAGTCCAGGCGACGGTGAGAACTACTATTACGTGCGCATCCAGCAAGCAGACGGACAGCTGGCCTGGTCCTCGCCCATCTGGATCACGAGTGGCTCCGGCAGTTAGTCAGGGGTGCTCTATATCCAGACCGGACGCGTGGGCCAAGCGCTTGGCGTTCTTGGAAGCGGCGGAAACCGACCAGACTCGACTGGGCCGCAGCTGATTCTGGCAGAGGCAATTGGCTTGTGCTTGCCGGACGAAGTTCAAGATAGCCCGCTGCGTCTCGGGATGTACTGCCGCAGGAAGCCGGCGCTCTGTCGCAGTGACAGCTTGCGGTCTTCCAAGGAACCCTCGTAAGCGCGATCCTCCACCTCCACGCAAACCGGGCCGTCGTAGCCAGTCGAAGTCAGGACGGAGAAGAATCGACCCCAGTCGACGTCGCCCAGCCCGGGCAGCTTGGGCGTGTGGAACTGGAGAGGATACGCCAGGATGCCGACGTCGTCGAGCAGCTTCTGGTCCACACGCACGTCCTTGGCGTGAACGTGGAAGATGCGGTCGCTGAAGTCGCGCAATGGGGCGATGGCGTCCATCTGCATCCAAGTCGGATGCGAAGGATCGTAGTTGAGTCCGAACGAGGGGCTGGGGATGTCCTCGAACATGCGCCGCCAGATGGCGGGCGAGCAGGCAAGATTCTTGCCCCCCGGCCATTCGTCGCGAGTGAAGATCATCGGGCAGTTCTCGATTCCGACGCGAACTTGGTGTTCCTCGGCGTAGGCGATCAGGGGACGCCAGACATCGAGGAGCCGGGGCCAGTTCTGCTCCACGGACTGGGTCCAGTCGCGGCCCACGAAGGTGTTGACGGTCGACAGTCCGAGCGCTCGGGCGGCTCGGATCACCGAGCGGATGTGCTCTTGCGCGACTCGCGCCTCTTCATTCTCCGGCGCGAGCGGGTTGGGATAGTAGCCGAGGCCGCTGATCTGGATGCCGTGGCGCTCAAGCGTTGCATGGATCTGGTCAATGCCAGCATCGTCCAACGTCGCGGTGTCGATGTGGGTGACGCCGGCATAGCGGCGCTCCGCCTTGCCTGGCGGCCAGCACATCACTTCGATGCAGTCATAGCCCTCGGCCGCACCGATCCGGCAAACCTCGTCGAACGAGAGCTCGGGCAGGATCGCGCTCACGAATCCAAGTTGCATATCAGTTCACAGGGTAGCGCCCGCGCCATCGAGAGCCTCAGTGTCGGGTTCGGTCGGACTTCCACGCTGTGACAGGCGGGGCGTAGTGCTTGCTAAGCTCATAGCCAATTCGCTGCCAAGGCTGTGGTCTACGGGGACGATTCTTGGTATTCGGCACTCCGCCTCGAAACAGCTTGCGAGAGAAGTCTAATGTCAAGAGCGCGAGGCTTCCCTAACGCCTCAGTTCCTACGGCGATCAGGTGATCAAGATCCAGCGTCACCTTGAAATCAGGCCGTTCAGTAATATCGGCGGGCGGAGTCTAAGAGTTGACAGCAGCGAAGGGCGGGAATAGCGCTGGCACCATCGAGGCTCCAAGGCACTCCGGCTCGCTCGCATCTTGAACCGATGGAAGACACGCAAACAGCCCCCGATTGCGCCCAACGGCTTGCTTGTTGGGGTCGCCTGATCATCTCGCCCGCCTGCCGCGGATTGCCGTCGGCCCACGCAAATGACATCGAAGGTGCCCGGATGGACGCGCGGGATTCTGGACTGCGGAACATGGAAGGTTCGGGCCCAACGCCATGACCAGCCCCAACCTGGAGACGCCGACGGGCATGGACGGATACCTTCGCGCCGCCAGTCGGCGGTCGGTGCTGTGGGGCGGCCTGCTGGCCGCTGTCCTGTCTTCTGTTTCGTGCGGAAGCAGGTCACCGATCGCAGATGGCCTGGAACGCCACGAACCGCTATCCCCGGCTGAGGCGCTTCAGGCGTTCCAGCTGGCGGAGGGCTTTCGTCTGGAGGTCGCGGCTTCGGAACCGAACGTGACGGACCCGATCGCGATGACCTTCGACGAGAACGGCAGGCTGTACGTAGCCGAGATGCGGGGCTACCCGTTCGATCCGCCACCGGGTGGAGAGCCCGCAGGGCGGATCCGGCTCCTGGATGATGCAGACGGAGATGGCGCATTCGAGATCGCCAGGGTGTTCGCTGACCGCCTGCACTGGCCGAGCGGAATCGCGTGCTTCAACGGGGGGATCTTCGTCAGCGCGGCGCCGGACATTGTGTACCTGAAGGACACCACGGGCGATGGCGTCGCGGACATCCGCCGGACCGTCTTCACGGGCTTCGGCACTGACAAGTCTGAAGACATCGTGAACAACCTCAAGTGGGGGATGGATCACTGGATTTACGGCACCACCTCGTACAATGGCGGCACGGTGCGGCACGCCGAGCGCGCCGGGGACCGCGAACTTCCCCTGGGTTCAGAGGACTTCCGCTTCCATCCGGTCACCGAAGTGATCGAGGCTAGCGAGGGCACTCGGGGTGACTTCGGCAACGCCTTCGACGATTGGGGCAACCGATTCGGCTCGAACTCCGGCAGTCCGGTGATTCACGCGGTGTTCCCGCTTCGACACGTTGTCGAGGGCATGGAGCCGGCGCGACTGGCGACTCCGATCCTTGAGTCCGACCGGCTGGTGTTCCCAATTAGCGACGCCGAACCTTGGCGGGCCGCCCGCAAGACGTACTGGAGCCGCTGGGTGGATACCACCCACGAAATGAGAGCGCAGCGGTTCCCGCCACGGGAACTCGCCTTGCAGGGCCACTACACGGGCGGGGCCGGGCTGGGAATCTACCGAGGTGCGGCGTATCCTGCCGAATTCCACGGCAACGCCTTCACCCCGGAGCCGGCAGGCAACCTGGTGCTGCGGATGACCGTGGAGAGAGCGGGCGTTACCTTCCGTGCACGTCGCGCCACGGCCGGCAGGGAATTCTTGGCGTCGACCGATACCTGGTTCCGCCCGGTGAACTTCTCCAATGGCCCCGATGGCTGCCTGTACATGGTGGACATGTACCGAGAGGTCATCGAGGATCCGAGCGCAATCCCTGACGAAATCCTCGAGCACATCGACTACTACACCGGTCAGCACATGGGTCGCATCTACCGCATTGCCCCAACCAGCCTTGAGCGGGGAGCGTTGCCGCAGCTCGGTGAAGCGTCGATCTTCGAGCTCGTAGGCCTGCTCGACCATGAAGATGGCTGGTGGAGGTCGACCGCCCACAGGTTGCTGTTCGAGCGGCAATCAGTCGAGGCAAGTGCAGCGCTCAGGGCCTCGCTTAGGCGGTCACAGTCCCCCCGGGGTCGGCTCCACGCATTGTGGTCGCTCGAGGGGCTCGGCCAGCTCGACGATGGGGCCCTCTTGGCCGCGCTCGCGGATCCCCACCCAGCCGTTCGCCAGAATGCAGTCCGCCTTTCCGAGACACGGCTTCTGGGCTCGTCCGCGTTGTCCGAAAGAGTCGCGTCACTGGCCGCGGACGAGGATCCGGCGGTTCGCTTTCAGGTTGCTCTTGCGGTTCCCGGAATGCAGCGTGGCGATGGATCAGTGCTCCTGGCTCGAATCCTGAGGGCCGATCCGGGGGACGAGTGGATCCGTGCAGCCGTCCTCTCAGGGGCTCGGGAGAATCCCCTGGCACTGCTGGACCTCCTGCTCCAGGAAGATTCGTTCCTGGCAAACCCGGCTAGCCCGGCTGCCGTCAGGCAATTGGCGGACAACGTGGCGGTCAGGGAGTCGCCGGATGCCATGCGGGCCGTGTTGACCGCCACGAACAAGCCAAGCGGCGCCTACGGGAGGTGGATCCGCATGGCGGCTGCCGCCGGTATCGCATCCGGATTGGCGCGGACGGGGAGTTCGCTGCTCGCAATGCGAGACAGCGGCGAGAATCCAGAGCTCGGAGCTGCGATCGCCGAGGTGCTGGCAGAGGCTCCGGCTACCGCCGTAGACAAGGACAGGGGGAATCTGCCGGAGCGGACTGAGGCGATCCGTCTGCTCTCCTGGGCTCCGCCGGAAGCGGCCCTCAGCGCCCTCGATGCGTTGCTGTCCCCGGACGAGCCGGCCGAGATCCAGCTGGCGGCCGTGCGCTCGCTCTCCGCCCACGGCGGGCCGGAGGTGGGGCAGATCCTTGTTCTCGCCTGGAGGACGTACAGTCCCGCCGTGCGCCGCGAGGCAGTCGAGGTGCTGTTCAGTCGCACTGAGCGGCTGCGGCCCTTCCTTGACGCGTTGGAAGCAGGCACCGTGGAGGTGGCCCATCTGGACCCGGCGCGAAGGGCGGCATTGATGGATCATCCCCGGGAAGAGATTCGCGTGCGCGCGCGACAGATTCTCGCCCGCGCCGAAGTGGCCAGCCCGGAGGAGGTAATCCGGGAGTATCGCCCCGCCCTCGTGGCGGAAGGGGATGCGACTCGTGGCGAGGCGGTCTTCGAGCGAGAGTGCGCAACCTGCCATCGACTCGGGGGCAAGGGCCACGAGGTGGGCCCGGACCTGACCGAGAGGGCTTCCTCTCAACGAGAGGAACTCCTCGTTGACATCCTCGATCCGAACCGGTCTTTGCAGTCGAACTTCGTCAACTACAGGCTTGACACCGTGGATGGCAGCGTCGTCACGGGAATCCTAGCGCGCGAAACGCCTCAAAGCGTTACCCTGCGTCGCGGCGAAGGCATTGAGGATGTGGTCCCCCGATCAGACATCAACACCCTGACCTCCATGGGCCTTTCCCTGATGCCAGAGGGACTCGAGGACGAGATTGGACCGGCCGAGATGGCTGACCTGCTCAGTTTCGTGCAGTCCCAATCGCTTCGATGAAGTCAAATTACTCTCCTTCCCCAAGCGGCACCGCGTCAGCGGGGCCGACCGGAGCGTTTCTCTCCCGCAGCCCGTCGCGACTCGACCGCCCGGTCAACCGTCCTCCGAGCGTTGGCTGGAGTTTTCGGCTTGTCACGCCCCCAGCGGACGGCCCACTGAGAACGGGGGTACCTGCATCTAACACCCTCCGATATCGCTAACGTCGCGGAGCCCTGTCCCGAGCTAGGGACGGTCCTAGGCAACGCGACCCTGCAAACACAGTCACTTGCGGGCAGCCGTGCGCGCCGGCTTTCCGGCCTTGTAGCTCTGCCAGGCGAACCAGTAGGCGACATGCCCGGGGAGCCGGGCGAGGCTCTTGCCGCCCGGGCCGGTAAGGGCGGCCTCGGTGACGGTCCATCGCGCCCCGTCGCTCGTCACCCGGGATCGATCCTCCTCAGTCGCGACAAACGTCCTTCCTCCCGATTCGTAGGCGCGGACCGTCTCCGTTTGGGCGTTCCCGATGAGGACCACATCACGCGGTCCCACTCTGTCGTGGATGACGGCGCCGCCTTTGAAGAGCGAGAGGGCCCAGGCCATTTCGTTGGCTCCGTCCCGCAGAACGAAGATACGGTCTTTCGGTGCGAGCCGACGATCGCGGACCACCACCGGAAACATGAGATCGGGGCTTGCAAAATACTCTCCGTACGCTCGTCCGGGCCGATAGTCTCGATCAAAGCCGGTGTTTAGGGAGAGTGTCGTGGTGTCCGGATGGGCGGCGAGCCAGTCCTGCCAGCTCGCGATCACCACCGGCAGGACCTTGAGTTCGATGCCGGAGTTGGTTAGTTTCCCCACCACGGGCCGCCCGGTGAACTGATTCCATAGCGACTTCGTCTGGGTGTCGTACATTAGCTTGTTCGACCGATAGAGAAGGCCGGAAGAGCCGAAGACGAAAGGCTTCCGCCGGCCGCGGACTCGGGTGTCGAAGAGGATGCCCGACCCGCAGAGCGTGCAGTAGGCGAGGGACACCGGGACGCCGCCAACCACGTCGTTGAACATCTCGTGCCAGTCGAGGATGCGGAGCGGATAGGCGCGCGAGTCTCCGTTGATGCTGACCCCGAAGACCAGTTCCCGGTCGGTGAGGTAGGTCGCTTCACCGGCAGGGATCTGCTTGGCGTTCACCAGCGCGGGGATCCCGTCCTTCTTGACCCCTCCCCAGACGATCTCCTCGAGACGGATCTCGTGCCTCACCCCCGGGTAGAGGAAGCCACGGAAATTGATGTCGATTTCGGCGAGCAGGTCAGCCTTGAAGGAAGCGAACTCCCGGTAGGGGCGGATCTCGGCGTGCTCCTCCAGCCACTCCATCCACGCCGTCCAGTCTTGCGGTATCTTGGCTCCGGCGAGTCGTTGGAGCGCGTCGAGCAGCCGGCCGTCAGAGTCGGGCAGAGCGCGTAGCACCGTGATGAGAGCCGGAATGACGTCCTTTTTGTTGCGTTTGACCAAGAAGCGCAGCGCTCGGTCGCGGTCTGCCCAGTTCCGGGAGAACAATGCAGTGCGCACGGTCGCAGCGATGTTGGCTCCCGGTTGGGGAGGACTGCGGCGAAGTGGGGCATTGCCCGAGGTGTCGCCGGGCAGTCTGGGCCCCTGGGCAGGGAATTGGGCGCCGAGTTCGGAGACGTTACCGAAGAGGAGCAGTCCCGCGAGCAGCAACGCAAATCGCATCACTCGGAACATCGCGGGATTATTCTAGTCCAGCGGATGCGCGCTCGCGATTCCTGCGGTGCTGCCAAAGCGGGCCCAAGGCCTCTCCACTTGGACCCGCTTGCCACTCTCTTAGCGCTGCAAGACGTGCACACACTTGCCGACTGGTGCAGCCCGAACATCGGCCGCAGCCTCAGTATCGTGCCGTCCGGCTGGAGGAGCCTCGGCCCGCTACACGACGCCTTCAACGCGGAACACGGCCGGAGTCGGCTCAACGAGCGGGGCAGCGACGCTCTAGGAATCCGGCGGCGAGCGGTTCCTGTAACTGCCGATCGGCTTGGTGGACCATGCGGTCCGAACCGCGAGCGGGCTGCCTACTGTGAAGCTGTGCGCGACTGAAACGGCAGTATCACCGGGCTAGGGCGAGGGAATGCCTAGAAGTGGCTTGGAGCTATCGGCCGGGTCACTCGTTCCTCGTTGTCCAGACGATCGACACCGCAATCGGGTCGATCGCGGCCGTGCCTCGCCGAATCCAGACGCTCGATTCTGGAAGACTGTGATTCAATCAGCATGAACCACCCGCCTCGATACGAGCTTCGCCTCGTTTGGATCGCAGCCGCAATGCAGCTGGCGTCTTCGATGGTGGGAAAGATCCATGGGCGCTCAACCCAATCCTAGAATCAGGTCGGTTGCCACGGCGGTGCCGGACCACCGGATGACCCAGGACGAGGTAAAGAACTTCAGCTCCTCGTTCTTTGCCGGTGCCGTCTCGGGTCTTGGGAGTCTTTTGGGCATCTTCAGCAATGCCGCCATCGGGGCGGGATATGTCTGCGCCCCTCGGAGTTGGTACGAAGGCGGCGAACATGGCTTCGAGGAAAAGAATCGTCTGTACCTCGAGAATGCGATTTCACTGCTGAAGGAGGCCGCCGTCGAGTGCTTGGCCACCAGCGGTCTGGAACCGCGAGACATCGACCTGATCGTGACCGTTTCGACCACTGGAATCGCCACGCCCAGCCTAGATGCCAGACTGATGAACGAGCTGCCGTTCCGGCGCGATGTTCAAAGATTGCCGATCTTCGGGCTGGGATGCGGCGGGGGCGTGCTGGGACTGGCTCGTGCCGCCGCATGCGTGCGGGCCCGACCGGGCAGCCGCGTCCTGTTGCTCGTTGTCGAACTCTGCACCCTCACGTTCCGATCCCGCGATCGATCCGTTCGAAACCTCGTGGCGACGGCCCTCTTCCGCGACGGTGCCGCCGCGGCTGTGCTAACGGACCACGGTCCGGGACCGGAGGTCTCGGCGTGGGGCGAATACACTTGGCCAGACTCGCTCGACATCATGGGGTGGGACGTTGTGGACGACGGGCTGGCAGTGGTGTTCTCTCGCAGCATTCCCGAGCTGGTCCGCACGCGGATGCGCTGTGTGACCGAGGAGTTTCTGGCCTCCCAGGGCCTCGGGCTCCACGATATCGACAGCTTCATTTGCCATCCCGGTGGCGCCAAGGTGCTGGATGCCCTTGAATCCGCGTTCAACCTTCAGCCCGGCGGTCTTGAAGAGTCTCGAGCCGTCCTTCGTGACTACGGCAACATGTCCGCCGCAACCGTCTTGTTCGTTCTCAAGCGTGCCCTCGAGCACAGAGTGCCGAAACGCCATTTGCTCACGAGCCTGGGACCAGGTTTTTCGGCTGCGTTTCTGGTCCTGGAATCAACGTGAGTATCATTAGTCCGCTCTATGCGCTCGTCGCCTTGCTTGTGGTCCAGCGGCTGGCAGAACTTGTCTTGGCGCGCCGCAACCACCGGGCGTTGCTGGCTCGGGGTGCGATCGAAGTCGGCGAGCGACACTACAGAGCCTTCCTCGCCCTGCACGCTGGCTGGCTCCTGGCGCTTCCTGTCGCGATTGACCCTCGGACCTCGGTATCGATTCCGTGGCTCTTTGTCTTCGGCCTGTTGCAGTGCGGGCGATTCTGGGTGATCGCGACCTTGGGGACGCGATGGACGACCCGGGTCATGGTGCTTCCCGGCGCCACGCGCATTCGTAGCGGCCCTTACCGCTTCGTGGATCACCCCAACTATCTCGTCGTCTGTGGCGAAGTCGCCGTCGTGCCGCTGATGTTCGGAGCGTGGACCCTGGCGGTGATCGCGTCCGCGCTGAACCTGCTATTGCTTCGCAAGAGGCTCGTCGTTGAGAACGAGGCACTCGCAAAGGCTTACGATCAGCCAAGCCCATCGCCACCCGGCGCAGGAGGTCCGGCCTCCGACTCTCAGGGAAATTGAAGGGGCGTGGCGCGAGAAGAGCCCTGATCGTTATCCGACTGATGCGACTTCTCGGACCGCAAGCCCGGCCGTGTCGCGGCGGGGCTTCTTCTCGAGGGTCGGGGATGGCTTCTATGGAGCCTCCCTGGCTTCTCTGCTAGCCGCAGATCTGATCCAGCCGCGCCGCGCCCGGGGTGCCACGGGCAGTCGCGAGGTCTACGACCTGAGGTCCCGAAACCCGCACTTCGAGCCCGCGGCCAAGGCCGTCATCCACCTCTTCATGAACCGGGGGGCCCAGCCAGATCGATCTGTTCGACCCCAAGCCCATGCTGGAGAAATACAGCGGCCAGCCCCCGAGCCGGGAACTCGCCAACGATATTGAATTTGCCGACCAGATGGGTGGGCTCATGCCGTCGCCTTTCCGCTTCGCCAGGCACGGGGAGTCGGGTATGGAAATCTCGGAACTGCTGCCTCACGTTTCAGGGCACGTGGACGACACCGCCCTGATCCGTTCCATGTTCGGCGGCCATTTCAACCATGAGCCGTCCCTCTTTCTGATGCAGACGGGCCGATTGATTCCCGGATGCCCGTCCCTGGGCTCGTGGGTCGTCTACGGGCTGGGCACGGAGAACCAGAACCTGCCCGACTACGTCGTGCTGGACGACCCCAAGAGGCTTCCGATCAACGGGATCCAGAACTGGCAGTCGGGATGGCTGCCGCCGGTCTACCAGGGGAGCCGGATGCGATCGCAGGGTTCCCCGATTCTGAACTTGCACCCCCGCGAAGAGTTCCCGGGACCCGTGCTGCAGCTGGCCCGTTCGATTCTTGCTGACTTCGATGCAGACCATCGCCGCAAGAGGCCTGGCTATCCAGAGCTGGACGCTCGCATCGCCAGCTACGAGCTCGCCGCACGCATGCAGCTGTTGGCCACTGATGCCCTGGACATTTCCGACGAGAGCGCTGCCACCCGCGAGATGTACGGCTTGGACAATGAAGTCACGGCATCGTACGGGCGGCGCTGCCTCATGGCCCGGCGTTTGGTGGAGCGAGGGGTGCGGTTCGTCCAGATCTATATCGAGGGACAGATCTGGGACAACCATTTCGATCTGGAAGAGGAGCTCCGTTACTGCTGCGGCAAGACCGACAAACCCGTGGCGGCCCTGCTGACGGATCTCAAGCAACGAGGCCTTCTCGACAGCACCCTGATCGTGTGGGGAGGGGAGTTCGGCCGCATGCCGCTGTCCCAGGTCAGCCCCGGGGAGAAGAATGCCGGTCGCGACCACGGTCCGGGAGGATTCAGCGTGTGGATGGCCGGCGGGGGAATCAAGGGCGGCACGGTCTATGGTGCGACCGACGAGATCGGCTACAAGGCTGTGGAAGACCCGGTGAGCGTGCATGACTTCCACGCCACGATCCTGCATCAGCTCGGAATGGATCACAGCCAACTGGTGTTCCAGCGAAACGGTCTCGACGAGAGACTCTCGGGAGTGGACCCGGCCCGCGTGCTGCAGGAAATCCTGGGCTAGCGGCCACTCAGGATCCGCGCGTCAGCAGCAACATCAGCCATAGCGCGCGTGTTGCTGATCCAGCACCTCGGTTCGCTGAAGCCATCGCAGCCGCCTGTCCAAGGATCGCCGGTCCGGGTGTGCCCTCGCCAGGAGTCCTCGTCCGGTTGACCATGCCGACGCGCAGGAATCTGGCGACGTCCGATTGCCTCAATCGTCGTCGGGCGGCTCGTCGGGAACAGCTTGAGCCGCTGTTGTACGGAACTCCGCCAATCCCTGGCTCACGAGAATCCCTTCGATACGCGCTGTCCTCTCCGCAATCTCTGACAACTTCTCCGTGACCTTCGCCTGGTCGTCGCGCTGCTGCCGGGTCTGGATGGCGATAGCGTCTTCCAGTCTGGAGCGGTCCTCGCGTTGCTGCCTGGAGAGGCTTCGGACCTCCTCGCGAATCCCCCGGAGTCCTGAAAGGATTAGCGCCGCCAGTGAAACCGTTACGGCGGCCGCTGCTACCATGACGCCCAGCCACTGCGCGTCCATTTCCGGATAATATCACGGGGACGGATTCGTGGCCTCTCGTGCGCGTGCACGCCTTGTTGGCGGGGAATCGCCGGATGGGCCGTACTGGCGGTGAAGACCAGATGCAGGGTCCTGAACTCTCAATTGCGGTCGGGCCGCCGCAGTGTCGTTCAGCCCGGTTCAAATGGCTTGGGACATGCGCCTCGCGCGGTCATCCGAATGGAGTGCCCCGCGCGGTCCGTGACTTCGTAGCCGAATTAGCGGCCATCCCCGCGGGACCGGACCCGTCGCTACGAGGGAAGCCGCAGAATGCAGGGCAGAGCCGGGGTGGACCAGACAAGGGAACGGGCAGAGACATGTCGGGGACGATGCTGGAGACACGGGAGATCAGCAAGGCCTTCGGAGGAACAAGAGCGTTGGACCGGGTCAGCTTCTCCTTGCGAAAGGGAGAGGTGCACGCCCTGATCGGCGAGAACGGAGCGGGCAAATCCACGCTGATGAAGATCGTCTCCGGCGCCCTCAAGCCGGATTCCGGCACGATTCACCTGCACGGCTCCCCGATTGACGTCGACAGCCCTCACCAAGCCTTGCGACGGGGTATCTCGATCGTCCACCAGCACTCGGGCCTCGTTCCGAGCCTGACGGTTGCGGAGAACATCTTTCTGGGACGGATGCCCACCACCAAGCTGGGCCTGGTCGACTGGGAGAAGCTGTACCGAGACGCAATCGCACTGCTCAGGCGCCTGGATTTCGAACTGGATGTTCACCGGCCGGCAGGGGATCTGGACGCTGCCGGCCAGCAAATTGCCGAGATTGCGCGCGCTCTCTCGGTGTCGGCGCAAGTCCTGATCATGGACGAGCCTTCCGCGGCTCTGGGGTCCAGTGAGCTGGAACGGCTGTTCCGGATCATTCGCAAGCTCAGGGAGGCGGGCACGTCGATTGTCTACGTATCGCATCGCCTGGAGGAGGTCTTCCGGATCTCGGACCGGGCAACCGTGCTCAAAGACGGCCGAACTGTCGGCACCTACGCTCTTGACGGCGAGGTGGACTCCGCATTCCTCATCCGCAGGATGGTAGGCCGGGGATGGGTCGAGCGATCCCCGGAACTGCCGGCTCGGAGGGGAGACGAGTTGCTGCGCGTCGAGGGACTGACTCGCGAGGGCGCCTTCGAGGACGTGAGCTTCGAGCTGCACGGTGGGGAGATCCTAGGCCTTGCCGGATTGCTGGGAGCAGGGCGAACGGACCTGTGCAAGGCAATCTTCGGAGCTGTGTCCCACGATGACGGAAAGGTCTATATCGAAGGAAAACTTTCGCAGATAGAATCCCCGGGCGATGCGATGGCTCGTGGAATAGCCTTTCTGTCCAAGGATCGCCACAATGAGGGCCTGATCTTGTCCCACCCGATTGGCAGGAACGTCACGCTGCCGATCCTTCGCCGGTTCACCTACCGGGGCCTTCTCAACCTGGGCGGAGAGAATCGGTTCGTGGATTCAATGCTCGCCAGAATGAATGTCCGCGCCACGGGACGACGGCAGCTTGCGGCAGACCTGAGCGGGGGCAACCAGCAGAAGGTTGCGCTGGCGAAGCTCCTCGGCACACGGGCCAGGATTTTCCTGCTCGACGAACCGACTGTCGGTATCGACATCGCGGCCAAGAGCCAGATCCACCAGCTCGTCGCCGAACTGGCGAGAGACGGAGCGGCCGTCCTGCTGGTTTCCTCGGAAATCCCCGAGATACTCTCCCTGTGCAGCCGCGTCCTCGTGATGAGCAAAGGCCGGATCACGGGACATCTCCGGTCCCAGGACGCTACGGGGGAAGACATCTTGCAACTTGCCACGTAGCGGAGGGCCGCCCCGCCCCCTCCGGCTTCGCTTTCGTAGCGGTACGCTAGCTGCGCTAGGTGCGTCCGAGCGATCCCAGGTTCCCGCCTCACGTCGAATTCAGGACTCGGCTATGATGATTCGCCAACGATGAACGCGAACACCAGAGTTCGTTGCGGAATCGATACCGGCGGGACCTTTACCGATTTCGTCGCGGTGGACGAGGCCTCGGGCGAGCTGGTTGCGTCCAAATGGCCCTCCTCCCACGACAACCCGGTCGAAGCGATCGTCAATGTCGTGAAGGAGTCGGGCCTGCCGCCGGAAAGCATCTATTTCCTGATTCTTGGAACCACGGTAGCCACGAACGCGCTGATCCAGCGCAGGGGAGCCTACGTGGTCTATGTCACCACCGAGGGCTTCGAGGATGTCCTCTATATCCAACGGATGAACCGGCGCTACCACTACTCCTACGAGTGGACCAAGCCGCTTCCGTTCGTCGAGATGCGCAACTGCGTGGGCGTGCGGGAGCGTATCGACGCCAAGGGCCAGGTCGTCGTCCCGCTGGAACGGGAATCCATGGAGCAGCTGGCCCGCGAGGTCGAGGCACGGCTGGAAGGACACCGCGTGGAAGACTCCGCCATTGCGGTCTGCCTCCTTTTCTCGTACCTCAATCCTGACCACGAACTCCTCCTGAAGGAGTTCCTGCAGTCGCGGTTTCCCGGGGTTGCGGTGTCAATCTCGCACGAGGTTGCGCCGATCTGGAGGGAATACGAACGGGGCAGCACGGTCGTCGCGGATGCCTTCGTCAAGCCTCTGCTCCAACGCTACGTGAACTCCGTCCGCGAGAGCCTGGACAGTCTGGGCCTGTCCTGTCCCTGGGCCATCATGAAATCCAACGGTGGCCACGCGAGTGCCAGCGCTGCGGAGGGTCAGCCCGTCAACCTCATCCTGTCCGGGCAGAGCGGCGGGATCATCGGAGGCAAGTACTTCGGGGACCTCGCCGAGCAGCAGGACCTCATTACGGTGGACATGGGAGGCACGAGCTGCGACGTGGGCGTGGTACAGGGAGGCAAGCTCTCCTACATCACGAACTACGAGATCGAATGGGGACTCCCCATCAGCGCTCCATTTGTCGACCTGACCGCGATCGGGGCGGGTGGCGGAAGCGTGGCCTGGATCGACAAGGGAGGGTTCCTTCGAGTCGGCCCGCAGAGCGCCGGGGCCATGCCCGGACCACTCTGCTACGGGCGAGGGGGCACTGAGGTGACTGTCACCGATGCCAATCTGACCCTGGGACGCCTGAATCCGGAGTACTTCCTCGGGGGCAAGATGAAGCTGGAGGCGACGAGGGCTCGCGAAGGACTCGCCAAGCTGGGCAGCGAGCTGTCTTTGAGTGCCGTCGAGGCGGCCCAAGCGGTCATCGACATGGCCAACGAGAACATGGCCAACGCCATTCGCCTTGTTTCGATCGAGCGCGGCCTGGACCCGCGGGACTTCAGCCTAGTCGCGTTCGGCGGGGCCGGGCCGCTGCACGCCGGTGGCATTGTCGAAAAGATGGGCATGACCCGGATCGTGATTCCCCTCTATCCCGGACTTTGCTCGGCATTCGGAGCGGCACTCGCTGACTTCCAGGTGGACAAGGTGTGGAGCACCAACTATCGCTCCGACGGCATGGACGGGGACCTGATCATCGAGCAGTTCCGGGATCTGGAGGCCGCTGCTCGCGACGAGTTGCGCGAGGAAGGGTTTTCCGCGGTTCCGGAGATCCTTCGCTCGATCAGCATGCGGTACGCGGGACAGAACTACGAGCACGACGTGTCGCTCGAGGGCGGTGGCGTGAGTGCCGAGAGTCTGCAGCAGGCCTTCGGCGAGTTTCACCGGCTCCACGAACAGCTCTACGGCTACTCGATCAGCGGCGAGGTCATCGAAATGATCCGTGTCAACGTCACCGCGGTGGGGCGAACCAGGAAGCCTCGGCTTAAGGCGCCTCCGAGCGGTGGAGACCCTCGTCCCAGGCAAAGCCGCGAGGTCTTCTTTGACCGGAGCGGGTTCGTCTCGTGCCCCGTCTACAGACGCGACGATCTGCCCGGCCAGTTCTCGCTCGTCGGCCCCGCCATGATCGAGGAAGCCGATTCCACGATCCCGGTTCACCCCGGGCACACGCTCAGGGTAGACCGCAACGGCGTCATCAGCATCCTCGCGTGAGAAAGCCCGAAGCATGGAAACGATCGATACCGTCACCTTGAGCGTGATCAACAATGCTCTGATCAACATCTGCCGAGAAATGGGGACGGCGATGATGCGGACGAGCTACTCGCCCATCTTCAACGAGGGCCTGGACTTCTCGTGCGTGATTTTCAACAGGCGGGGCGACATGATCGGCCAGGCCGAATTCTGTCCGACCATGCTGGGCTCGGCACAGTACGCGGTCAACTGGACCATCGAGGAACTCGGCTTGGAGTCGTTCGAGCCGGGTGACGTCGTCGTTCACAACGACCCGTATCGCGGGCAGTGCCACATGC
The DNA here is from genome assembly GCA_009841225.1 of Terriglobia bacterium. GTDB lineage: Bacteria > Acidobacteriota > Terriglobia > Bryobacterales > UBA6623 > VXMF01. Next base: position 206,420 of record VXMF01000011.1, read on the forward strand.
CGGAGCACATGGTGCTCAAGCCGGTGTTCTTCGAGGGCCAGATTTGGGGATTCGTGGCCAACATCGCGCATGTCGGGGAAATCGGCGGCATGGCACCAGGCTCATTCGCGGCCGATGCCACGGAGGTCTACCAGGAGGGGCTGCGGCTTCCGCCTGTCAAGGTCATCAGCCGTGGAGAGTATGTCAAGGACGTCTGGAAGATCATCCTGAGCAATCACCGCACCCCGAAGACGAGCTGGGGGGATCTGCATGCGATGATCGGTTCGCTGAGCATCGCGGAAACGCGGCTGCTCGGCATGCTGGAGCGCTACGGCGGGTTGTTTCTCACGGCCGCAAGTGACCGGCTTCTGGATTACTCCGAGCGATGGATGAGGGAGGAGATCCGGGAAATCCCGAACGGCGAGTACCATGCGAGCGATTGCATGGAGGACGACGGAGTCACCGACCAGCCGGTATGGATCAGGCTCAAGCTCGTCGTCAGGGACGACGAGGTGATTGCCGACTGGACCCAGTCCGACCCGCAGGCCAGAGGGCCGGTAAACGCCACCTTCGTGGTCACGGCCGCCGCCTCCTACAGTGGCCTCCTTCACCTGACGAGCAATGACATCCCTCGCAATTCCGGCTGCTACCGGCCGATTCGGGTCGTGACCAAGCCCGGTTCGGTCGTCAACGTGCGACACCCGGGTCCCTCGGTCGGCGGCAACACGGAAACGCACCCGCACATCCAGAATGTCGTCGTGGCGGCCCTGAGCCAGGCGATTCCCGAGCGGGCGGCCGCCGCGGAGGGGGCCAGCGGCTGCAACTTCCTGTTCGCTGGCGTTCACCCCGATACCGGCGAGTACTACACCAACTACCACATTGACGGCAGCGGCTGGGGTGCCACGGGTTTCCACGACGGGAACTCGGCAATGTGCCCAGAGAACGGAAACTGCCGCAACACCCCGGTCGAAGTGCTGGAGAACAAGTTTCCCTGGAGAACTCTCGAATACCGGCTTCGATCGGACTCGGGCGGGCCCGGCAGGTTCCGCGGCGGACTCGGTAGCTCCCGCATCCTGCGTGTTCTGGCCCCCGAGATCACGGTGAGCGCGCTGATGGACCGCACCAAGACCCACGCGTGGGGCCTCTTCGGGGGCGGCAAGGGTGGCCGTGGCGGGATCTTTGTCAAGAAGAAGGGCGACACGCAGTTCCGGACTTTCTCGGAGGCGTTCGGCACGGTCTCCGATTCCAAGTTCACGCGGGTCCTGCTGAACGAGGGCGACGAGGTGATGATCCATTCGCCAGGAGGTGGCGGCTACGGTCCGCCAGCGGAGCGATCGCCCGAAGCGATCGAGCGGGATTTGCGCCAGGGATGGATCTCTCCGGACGGCGCGCGAGAGCTCTATGGGTATGACCCCTAGGAAGCGTTTCGGATTCCTGCGAGCGACCGACCCGACGGTCGGGCCGGGAACGAGCCTGCAGTTTCGATACGGAGCATAAACGGATGGGTCGCTGGGACGAGAACACCGCGGAGTGGTACGAGCAAACGATGATCTACTGCGATCTTTGCGGGCGAATCATTCCGAAGAATTTCTGGGTCGTGGAAGAAGGCGCGGAACGGCTGGTCTTCTGCGATCCGGACTGCGAGAAGCTCTACAACGACTATTGGGTCCCGTCGCAGGACCGGGAGGCGTGATTTCGCCGTTCGGCGAAGGCGATCCTCTCTCCGGTGACCTGTTCACACGGTTCGGCCGCCCGAGAAGGACACTCGAGACACGGCCTACCGGGTCCAGAAGTCGTCGGGCTCGTCCATCGCGACGAACTGGTCGACATTCTCGCGGGTGATCTCGTCCAGCGCAATTGGCTGGCGCATTGGGACTGTCTTGCCCCTGAAGATCTGGATCATTGAAGTCACGCTGAGCGAGCCGTGCAGGCGAGGCGGATGGAGGATGGTGTACTTGCCCAGCCCGGCCTTAATCATCTTCAGGCCCCCGTTGTAGCCGTCGAGCCAGGTGAGGCAGGGTCGACTGGCCCTCATCATGTCGTCGGTTATGCCTGCTGCGCGCAGCGCCTGGATGCCTCCAACCGCCATTTCCCCGTTGTCGAAGTGAATGCCGTCGAGATCCGGGTGGGCCGTGATGATGTTCTCCATGACCCGCTGCCCGCTCGCCCTTGACCAGTCTCCGGCCTGCCGCACCGCCTCGACCTCCGGATACTTCTCGAGCACTTCGTCATAACCGGCATTCCTCTCCACAGCCGGACCCGCCCCCGGGAGTCCTTCGAGGATGGCGATCTTCCCTTTGCCACCAATCAACTCCATGAGCTTCGTCAATCCCCTGACGGCACCGTACATGTGATCCGTCGACACGAACGTGTCGTACTTCTCACTTGAGACCTTGCGGTCGACGATCACGACGGGGATTCCCTCTTTCTCGCACTCATCCAGGATCGGATTCGCCACGTACAGATTCGCCGCGCCGATGATGAGTCCGTCGACCCCCTTGGTCAGCAGATCCTCCATGTCCGAGACTTGCTTGGCCGGCGAATCGTTGGCGTCGGTAATCAGCAGCTCCACGTTGTCGTACTTGGCTACCTCTGATTCGATGGATTCGCGCAGAGCGGTGCGCCAGGTGTTGGTCTCCGACGCGTTGCTGAACCCGATGGTCCAATCCCGGTCCCCGAAGGCCTCCGGCGTGCTAGCGTTGACCGGAGCCTTGTCCTTCGCGCAGGCACCGAGGGCGGCAATGAGGCCCGCGAGTGCCAGGCACGAGGCAAAATGCCGATGACCGGATCGCTGTTCCGTCCTCACGATGGCTCTTCCTCCTCTTGCCTAGGGCCTGGCCCGGTCGCCAGTATAGTTCGCGGCCCTCAATTCCGGACGATTCCGCATTTGCTCGCGCGCTGGCAGGACCGCTGCTTCCTAGTGTTCACGCCTCTCGCTTCTTGTAGAGCGCGACGGCGACCAGAATGATGCAGCCCTTGGCGATTCCTTGGGTGTAGGGTGACACGTTCAGCAAGTTCAGCAGATTGTTGATCATGGAGATGATCAGCGCGCCCAGCAGCGTTCCCCATAGAGACCCCACTCCCCCGAACAGGCTGGTCCCGCCGAGCACGACCGAAGCGATAGCGTCCAGCTCGAGCCCGCGGCCGGCCCACGGATCGCCGACCGTGACGCGGGCGCTGAAGATGATGCCGCCGAGCGCGGCAGACGCGTTGCTGATCATGTAGGTGACGAGCTTTACCCGGTTCACCGGAATCCCGGACAGCCGCGCCGCCTCTTCATTGCCGCCCACTGCGTACACCTGGCGTCCATAGGGCGTGAATCGGAGCACGAAATCACCCAGCACGAAGGCCGCAAGCATGATGAGCACGGGCACCGGAACCGGCCCAATCGACCCGGCCCCAAGCCAGGCGTACGTTCCCTGGATTCCGCCAATCGGCTTGCCGCCCGAGATCGTGAGGGCTGCCCCGCTAGCGATGGCCATCATGGCCAAGGTCACGATGAAGGGGGCCACCCCGCGCCAGATGATGATCGCCGCGTTGAACGCGCCCACGGCGATACCCAGCACCAGTGTGGCAACGACGACGATCGCCAGTGGATAGCCCGCTCCGTCCGCGAAGAGCATGGCGGCGACCACGCTGTAGAGGCTGAGCGTCATGCCCACCGAGAGGTCGATGCCTGCCGTCAGAATGACGAACGTCATCCCGACGGTCACAACCCCGAGCATGGAGGTCTGTCGCAGGATGTTGAGGACGTTCCGCTCGGAAATGAAGTTCGGAGATAGCACCGCACCGAGCACGATGATGAGGAGGAAGCCGATAATCACTCCCGTGCTGGGTCCAAGCCGCTCCAGCGCCGGGCGCAGGTACCCCGACTTGATCCGAGAACGCAAGGCTCCCGAACGAGAACGGGGTCGGGTGCCGTGATTCTCGCTGCCGTCAGCCATCGAGAGTGTCGCTTCCTCTTGTCAACTGCCTGGGCTGGACGGAGTTTCGGGCCGTTGCAAGGCGGCGCAGTCGGCGTAGTCCCGTAGCGTCCGGTCTGACGGCCCTGTGCAGATGGGATTGCACCCGTGAAACGGTCTTTCCGAGAGCAGCCGGATCTCTCCGACGCGCCATTCGGTGGTCCGGCATTACCAGGTCAGGAAGCGCGAGCACGTCAACACCGGACCGAGAACGACGGAATCGTCATGCCCAACGAACTGAGCAGGTCCAGTGGAATCGAGACGATCCTCGAAGGCCTCGCCGTCATTCACCGCCTGCCTCCCATTGTTCATTCGAGGCTGGCCCTTGTTCGTACCGATACTAGCGTAGGCAGGCGAGAGTCGCCTGAGGCCAGGCGACTCCGCGTTGGCCTCGTTTCGGTAACCGAACGTGCGTCGCCCGGAGGTGCTAGATGAACGGCGCCTTGACCTTGTCCGTGTTCTTGAGCGGGTACTGCGGAAGCTCGCCGCCCGGGTCTCGCATGATCCGGCGCTGCGCAAGATTGACCCTGTCTGAAGCGCGTCGCGCGATCGTCTCGCTGAATGGATCGCTCGATTCCAAATCAAACAGCCGGATGTTGTCCCAATGGACGTCGGAAAAATACCAGTTCCTCTCATCCCTGTACCAGACGGAATTGCTGTACCGGCAGGTCAGATACTCCCTGCTTTCGAAATGACCTCCTTCGAGCAGAGGCAGGAGGTTCTTGCCCTCAAGCCCATCTTCTGGACCTGTTCCGGCCGCAGCACAAACCGTGGCTGGCACGTCGAGCGTGTAGACCAACTCCCGCAGGCGCTTGCCCGCGCCCAGCCGTTTGGGATGCCGCATCAGCAGAGGGATGTGCATCGTGCCCGGGTTCAGGGCACCCGCCGGCTTGCCGGTCACCTTCTCGAGGTTGTCTGCAAAGTTCGTGCCGTGGTCGCTCAGGAACACGACCAAGGTGTCGTCTTCCATCGGTTTCCTAGCGGACTCAATGGCCGGGTTCTCTCCACAGCGCAGCAACATCGAGTCGATGTAGGATGTGGGGCATACGCGCCGGCTGACTGCTCGAGAGCAACGCTACGAGGGGACGCCGGCCCAGCGTGCGTTTGAGATCCTAGCGGGTCCTCCGGAGTTTGAGCTGTACGATCTGGACGAAGATTCTTGGGGATTCCGGAATCTCGCCGGCGTGGAACACACAGCGACACTGGAACGATTGCAGGCGGCCTTGGACGACTGGTGTCGCAAGACGAACGACCCATCGCTTGATCCTGCTTTCGCTGCAGAGATGTTCCATCGGGCCGACAGCTATTGATGCGCGGCGGAGAGGGGCCGAAGGCGTAGCCAGCGAATTGGCCAATGGCGTCGGGGCAGCTGTGCTCTTTGCCAGTGAGGGCCTTGCCTTGCGTGGTCTGGCGAGCTGAAAATCGCCTTCTCTGAGGACGGGGCCGTGCTTCGACAGCCTGATCAAATTCGCCTAACGCGACCCTGTTTTTCCCGGACTCTGGCACGGACCGATCCGCCATTCACCCTTGCTAGCAATCGTTCCTTTCAGCCATTTCCTTAGTGGTTCGGGCATGTCCCGGCGGACCGCATGCACAGCCCGGAAACGATCTCTTCCAGATCCGCAAACCTGTTGGGCGTAGTCAACGCGACGAGCGGCCAAGTTTGCTAAGATCAAGGCTTCGTTACCTACGCTTGCAGGCTCGGGGGTGTCCGGTCGCGACGCTCCGAGTCCAACCTCTGACCAGTCCAATAACACCGGTTCCGTGCACGCTCCGCGCGGGCATGCCGAGTCTCCGCAGGGCGTTTGGGAACGTGATCCGACACAGAGGGTAATCACCAAGATGGCAAAGCATGTGTTCTCGTTTGGCGGCTCCAAGACCGATGGCGACAGGTCAATGCGCGACACGCTCGGCGGCAAGGGTGCCAATCTCGCCGAGATGGCCTTGGCGGGGGTGCCTGTCCCGCCGGGCTTCACCGTATCTACGCAAGTCTGCAACATGTATCTCGCAGGCGGCAACCGGGTTCCCGATGAGGTTGAGGCTGAGATGGCGGCCTCCCTGCGGCACCTTGAGAGCGATATGGGCAAGGAGCTCGGCGACGCCTCCAACCCGCTGCTGCTGTCGGTGCGATCTGGGGCGAAGTTCTCCATGCCGGGCATGATGGACACGATCCTCAACCTCGGCCTTAACGACAGCGCGACAGAAGGTCTCGTTGCTCTGAGCGGCAAGCGGACTTTCGCGCAGGACTGCTACCGGCGCTTCATCATGATGTTCGCCGACGTCGTCATGGGCGTGTCCAAGGGAGAGTTCGAGGAGATTCTCGAGGACATCAAGGAAGCCGCGGGTGCCGAGAATGACATGGACCTCAATGCCGAGCAGCTGGCTGAGGTGGTCGCGGCGTTCAAGGCCCACTACAAGAATTCACTCGGCGAGGACTTCCCGCAGGATGCGCAGCAACAGCTCAAGATGGCCCGTGACGCGGTCTTCCGGTCTTGGGACAATCCCCGCGCCAACCACTACCGGCGGATGAATGACATCCCGCACGACCTTGGCACAGCCGTCAACGTTCAGGCGATGGTGTTTGGCAACCTTGGCGAGACTTCGGCGACGGGCGTGGGCTTCACGCGCGATCCTGCCACGGGCGCCAACGAGTTCTACGGAGAGTTCTTGGTCAATGCGCAGGGGGAGGATGTCGTGGCCGGGATCCGCACCCCCCGCCCGATCAACGAACTCGAGGCAGTGTTGCCCGAGGCCTACGGCGAGCTCCGCACAATCACGGCCCAGCTAGAGCAGCACTACCGCGACGTGCAGGACTTCGAGTTCACGATCGAGGAGGGCAAGCTGTTCATGCTGCAGACGCGCAACGGCAAGCGCACCGGTGCCGCCGCGGTGAAGTTTGCCGTGGACATGGTCGACGAAGGGCTGATCAACGAGCGCGAAGCCGTCATGCGGGTCGAGCCGCAGCATTTGGACCAGCTGCTGCATCCCGTGATCGAGCCCTCTTCGAAGGGCCAGCTCGCCACCTTGACAGTAGGCCTGCCGGCCTCTCCCGGCGCCGCGGTCGGCCGAATCGTTTTCACAGCCGACGCTGCAGTAGATGAGGCCGCCAGTGGTAACGCCGTGGTGCTGGTGCGGGCGGAGACCACGCCGGAGGACATCCACGGCATGGAGGCTGCCAAGGGCATCTTGACTTCTAGGGGCGGCATGACCTCGCACGCTGCGGTCGTGGCCCGCGGCATGGGCTCGCCGTGCGTCGCCGGCGCGGGCGACGTGAATGTCGACGCCAAGGCCGGCAAGATCGTCTGCAAGGGCCACACCCTGGGGGAGGGCGACTGGATTTCCATCGATGGCTCTACCGGCGAGGTGTTCGCGGGCCAGGCCAAGACTATTGATCCTGATCCCACCTCGGGCGACTTCGCTCAGTTCATGGAGTATGTCGACCAGCACCGCACTGCCAGGGTGCGCGCCAATGCCGAGACGCCGCGCGACGCTCGCACGGCGCGGAATTTCGGCGCCGAGGGCATCGGCCTTTGTCGCACAGAGCACATGTTTTTCGAGCCCCACCGAATCGAGCACGTCCGCCAGATGATCCTGGCGGAAGATGCCGAAACACGCGCGGATGCGTTGAGCAAGCTGCTCCCGATGCAGAGGCAGGACTTCGTCGAACTTTTCGAGGTCATGGACGGCTTCCCGGTCATCGTGCGCACGCTTGATCCGCCCTTGCACGAGTTCTTGCCCAAGCGGGAGGAGCTGATGGTGGAATTGGCGCAACTGCAGGCCAGCGGCGGGGACGGGGCCAAGCAGAAGGAAGTCGCGGCGCTGCTGGAGCGCGTGGAGGAGCTACACGAGTTCAACCCGATGCTGGGACATCGCGGCTGCCGGCTGGGGATCACATTCCCCGAGATCACGGCGATGCAAGCGCGGGCGATCTTCGAGGCGGCCGTGGAATGTGCCGAGAAGGGTGTCGACGCGATCCCAGAGGTGATGATTCCGCTGGTTGGCAACCACAAGGAACTCGAGAATCAGAAGAAGGTGGTCGTCGACGCGGCCAACGAGGTATTCGCTGCTGCCGGGCGCGAGGTCCATTACAAGGTCGGGACCATGATCGAAGTGCCGCGCGGAGCGCTGACAGCCGACGAGATCGCTCAGCATGCCGAGTTCTTCAGCTTTGGCACGAACGACCTGACCCAGACCACCTTCGGCTTCAGCCGCGATGATTCCGGGACTTTTATCAACCCGTATTTGGAAGCGGGAATTCTTGAAGACGACCCGTTCCAAGTGTTGGATTCCGGCGGTGTCGGGCAGCTGGTAGAGATCGCCCTTGAAAAGGGGCGCAAGACCCGCCCCGGACTCGAGGTGGGAATCTGCGGCGAGCACGGTGGTGAGCCGAAATCCGTGACCTTTTGCGTGCGCGCCGGGCTGAACTACGTCAGCTGCTCGCCGTATCGCGTGCCCATCGCCCGCCTGGCAGCGGCACAGGCTGCGATCTCGGCGAACTAGTCCCAGAATCGGCGACGCAGCTCCTCAAGAAGGTACCGCTCCAGCCGTGCGGCGCAGAGTTCAAGTCCACGACTGAGCGTTGACCCAGCCCAGCTTCTGACTGCGAAGCCCACGACAGTCGGCCGTGCAGCCGGAGCCTGCCTTCGAGGTCTTGGCCAACTCGCGGCTGCTTGTGGCCGGACAACGCCCTTTCCGGAATGAAGATGTCCAGTTCGGCGTCGTCGGCGGCTGATCGCATCGCGCAAACCGTAACGTGCCATCCGGGCTGCCCCAGCTAGTCGTCAAACACGTTCACAATGCGCTTCGGCTGAATCCTTGGGAAGCGCGCCAGCTCGACGTGCGAGAATGGCATCGGCGATCGCGGAATCGTTGTATCAAGACAACGTTCCGATCACACAGAGCCGTGACAACCCGTCGATTGGCAGCCTTGCTCCTCGGCCTCCTGCTGGCTGCACCGATGGTCAGCGCCGCCGATTGGCAGGACCTCATCACGCCTGGACTTGAAGCATGGGAGTCGCTCGGTGACGGCATCTGGAGGGTCACTGACGAAGGCACGCTGGTGGGATACCGGAGGCCGACGATCGACGCCCTGTTCAGCGAGTCCGAGACGATCACCAAGCAGCAGTTCGACGACTGGTTCAGGGTGCAGTCATGGCTCTACACGAAACAGGAGTACGGCGAGTTCGACCTGCATGTCGAATACTGGATCCGCGTTCCGGGCAACAGCGGAATCTCGATTCGCGATGCGACGCGCGCAAAGTTCGCCATCGTCCAGCCGGCCGACTATGAGAAGACTCCGGCCCACAACGGATACGAGGTGCAGATCAACGGTTCGAGCGGCTCGCGGAGCCCGAGCGGCAGTCTCTACACCTTCGTCACGGCAACGAACGGCCTCCAGCGGGACGGCGAGTGGAACTCGTTCGACATTGAGTCGAGGAACGACGGAATCCGGATCTGGGTCAACGGCGAGATTGCCGCCGAGCATGGCGGCGATCCGGAGAGGCCCAAGATTGGACCGATCGGCCTGCAGCTCCACGACCAGTTCAACTTCGTGATGTTTCGCAACATTCGCATCCGGGAAGTCGGTCCGTCCCCCTGACATGGCTCGCTTCGCCACGGCACTGGTGCTCGCCGCGTCGATCCCCTTTGCCCACGCCGCCGACTGGCCGCAGTTCCGCGGGCCCAATGGATCCGGGATATCGGATGCGGTCAACCTACCGGTGGAGTTCGGTGTCAGCAGAAACGTTCTCTGGAAGACGAGCCTGCCTCCCGGGCACTCCTCTCCCGTACTGGCGGGTGACCGCATATTCGTTACGGGCGCCGAAGGGGAGAAACTGCTGACAGTGTGCCTGCGCCGTGAAGACGGGAGCGTCATCTGGCGGCGGGAGGCGCCCCGCGCCCGGGTGTCTGAGATGAACCGGCTGAATCATCCGGCTTCGCCTAGCCCCGCCACCGACGGAAGCAACGTCTACGTCTTCTTTGGCGATTTCGGGTTGCTCTCCTATGGCCCCGACGGCAACGAGCGCTGGAGGGTGCCCTTGGGCCCCTTTGACAATTGGATGGGCGTTGCGTCCTCGCCGATCGTTGCCGACGGCAAGGTGGTGCTCGTATGCGACCAAGATAGCGGTTCCTTCATGGTCGCCGTCGACCGGGACACCGGGGATCTCGTCTGGCGGGCCGAGCGGCCCGAGTATACACGGGGGTTCGCGACGCCGACCGTGTATCGGGGGGCCGGCAGCCCGCCTCAGCTGATCGTGCCAGGGGCATATCAGGTCGGCGGGTATTCGCTCGACGACGGCGTGAAGCTCTGGTGGGCGCGTGGGATCGCGTTCGAAGTGAAATCGCTGGCGGTCATGGACAACGGGATGCTCTACGTGCACGGGTGGTCCTCGACGGGCAATGCCGTCAACGACAGGCTGCCGCCCTACGCCGACGCGCTGTCCAAGCACGATGCCGACGGAGACGGGAGGTTCTCCGAGGGGGAGGCTTTCCTGCCGATGATGCGGGAGCGGTTCCGCAGCTATTTCGATTTCGACCGCGACGGCTACGTCGACGAAGGGGATTGGAACAACACCCAGATGCGGCTGGCCTCCCGGAACGCCTTGCTGGCGATCCGGCTGGGCGGCAGGGGAGACTTGACGGAATCCGCCATTGTCTGGGCATACCGCAAGGCGCTTCCCAACGTCCCCTCGCCGCTTCTGTACCGAAATGTTCTCTACCTGGTGAAGGACGGCGGCATCCTGACCAGCCTGGACCCCGAGAGCGGAGCGGTCTCCAAGCAGGGACGTCTGCCCGGCGCTCTGGGCCGGTATTGGGCATCGCCGGTCGCGGCGGACGGGAAAGTCTACGTTGCGAGCGAGGAAGGACGCGTGACCGTGCTGCGAGCTGGTGCCGAGTGGGACGTCCTCTCCACGAACGACCTGGGCGACGACGTGTTTGCCACACCGGCGATCGAACCGGGCAGGATCTACGTCCGCACGCGTCAGGCCCTGTACTGTTTCGGCCAGAGCAACTAGCCCTGGCCACGCGACTGGCCCGCGGCGTTCAAGGGAAAGGAGTCAATTCTGATGTCAACAAGCCGCAGACGCTTTGTGAAGGGAGCCGTCATCAGTGCCAGCGCCGCCGCGGCGGCAGCGCGGCGGGCACAAGCTCAATCCGCCCCGAGCGACACCGTGAATGTCGGAGTCGTCGGATTCCGCAGTCGCGGCCGCTCTCACATTCGCGAGTTCTTGCGGATGCCCGGTGTGCGGGTTGGCTATCTTTGCGACATCGACGAGCGGCTGTTTCCAGATGCCGTCGCTGAGGTGGAAAGGACCGGTGGCTACACGCCGCAGACCGAGACGGATATCCGCAAGCTCCTAGAAGAGGATGACCTGGATGCGATATCGATCGCCACGCCCGATCACTGGCATGCGCTGATGACAATCTGGGGGTGCCAGGCCGGCAAGGACGTGTACGTCGAGAAGCCCTGTTCTTACACCTTGTGGGAAGGCCGCAAGATGGTCGAGGCGGCCCGCAAGTACGATCGCATGGTGCAGGTTGGCCTGAACCGCCGCAGCAGCCTGCGGACTCGCTCGGCGGTCGCGTTTCTCCGCGGCGGGAGTTTCGGCACCGCTTACCGCGCAAAGGCCATCGTCTATCGCGGTCGGCTCAGTATCGGCCGAGTGCAGGAATCGTCGATTCCCCGGGGAGTGAACTGGGACCTTTTCCTTGGCCCCGCTCCGTATCGGGCCTTCTCCCTGAATCGGTTCCACTACGGCTGGCACTTCTTTTGGGACACCTCCACGACCGAGGTAGGCAATAACGGCGTCCACGCGCTTGACGTGGTGAGGTGGGGCCTCGCAAAAGACGTCCATCCCGTGCGAATCCACTGCACCGGAGGGCAGTTCGTGGAGGATTCGGACTCGGAGGTGCCGAACGTCCAGGTCGGCACTTTCGAGTATGCCGACGGCACCCTGGCGGAAATCGACGCGACGACGCTGTACAGCCCGACGTTTGGAGGAACGCGCATGGGAACGTTCTTCTACACCGACCAGGGCTATGTGTCCTCGGTCGGCGACTGGACTACTACGCGCGGGCAGTTTTCGCCAAGAGACGAGCCGGACTCGCCATCGGGGGTCTCGATGCGCGCCAGCAGACTGAGCTTCCCGGTAATGGACTATCCTGCGGGTCCGCCGATTCCAACCCTGGAGGAACAGCCGGCGAACCAGTTCCAGAACTTCATCGACTGCGTGCGCTCGCGCAACCGCGACGCCCTGCACTGCGAGATCGAGGAAGGACATCTCTCGACATCGCTGTGCCACTTGGCGAACATTTCGTACCGCACCGGCCGCAAGTTGGTCTTCGACTCGGAGACCGAGACCTTTCCCGGAGACGGGGAGGCGAACGGCTTGTTGCGCAGGGAGTACCGCGAACCGTACGTGGTACCCGAGCAGGTGTGACGGCGCGTTGAGGCCGAAGAACGAAACGCTTGCATCACCCCAGCCGCCCTCAATCTGAGCTTTCGCGCCACTGGACCAGACGCGAACCGTCCGAATCTCGATGCTGCCCTGATTTCCGATCTCAGCAAGCGGAGATACGTTGGCCAGATAAGCTTGTCCCTCTGTGTTCCGGAAGGTAACCGCTACGCTTCGAGTCTCGTTGGGCCAAGGCAGACAATGCACTCGAGGCCATGGCTCGGAGATCGTGTGAAGTCCAGAATGGGCATCGCCGAACGACCTTAGCGGAGTCGCTGCCAGGGGCATCTCGTGCAATGAGCGAGGCACTTCATTCACGCCCTTCACAGAACCGATCCCAGTGCGCCCCGCGGTAGTGTTCTTGGTTCTCGGGCTCCAGCTCACGAGAGGATTCTGGCCGAGTTGCTCCGGATCGCGTTGGTGATCACTCCGCTCTGCACGGGAGCCGAACGCGCCGGCCGGTGGACGCCGAGCCGCGGCACCATGCATCCCAGAATCGTCTACTCGCGGGTGCGCTCGGTCAACTGCGACCTAGCCGGAATGAACTCAGCACTCGCGGCACTAGACGCCGCATCGGCCCTCGGCTCGCTCCTCGCCGCCCCCTGCAAGAGAGTCAAGCTCGCGTCGGTGTTCTGACGCTCCGACCACTCCGCTCCCAAGTTTTTGTGCAACCGCCCGCCCTGCCACAGTGAGCGATGGCGGCCGTACGTCGATGGTCTCGGCGCCCGAGAGGAGCGCTAGTTATGGACTCGCCCGCGATCCGTGGTGCAGGATCGAAGAGAATATGTGCGGCAGCGCGGCTCGGTCTCAAGCGATCCAGCCGGCCGTCTCGCTAAGCAGCATGCAAGAGTGCGTCATGGCAGGAACGAGGGCCGCCATTGCGGTCGCGCTGGCGCTTGCAGCGATGACCGCGTCTGCCGCGCCTGCCGGGCAAGAATGCGCGACCTGCCACCCAAAGGAGGTTGACCAATACCGCCTCAGCGGAATGGGCCGCTCGATCTCCAAGCTGGCCGACGACCATCCGCTTGGCTCGTACGGACACGGGTTCTCCGGCACAACATTTCGCACGAGCAGGTCGGATGTTGGCCTTGTTCAGGAGATCGAAAGGGGCGGACTCAGTGCGAAGTACGCGATCGACTATGTGATCGGATCAGGAAACGCGGCATTTGGGTACTTGGTCCGTGTTGGCGATGCGTTGTTTCAGTCACCAATCACGTACTACACGGAGCGGGGCCAATGGGGCATGGCACCCGGTATGGAGCAGGAGGCGAACCCTGACTTCAACCGCCCGGCAACGTCCGAGTGCTTGTGGTGCCATGCGGGCAGGCCCGCGCATACGCCCCACACGGTCAACCGCTACGGGGACCCGGCCCTCGATGCAGAGGCCATTTCCTGCGAGCGCTGCCACGGCCCCCCCGAGCCGCACATGGCCGACCCCAGCGCGGCCACGATATTCAATCCGGCCACCGCCTCGCCGCGCGAGCGGGATAGCGTCTGCGAGCAATGCCACCTAGGAGGGACCATCCGTATCCTGCATCCCGGCCGCACTTTCGGTTCATTCCAGCCGGGAGGGCTTCTGGAAGACTTCTGGACGGTGTTCGTGGGAGTGCCGCGGACCGAAGGAGGGCAGGATCGGTTTCAGGTTGTCAGCCACGTTGAGCAGTTGAACCTGAGTCAATGCGCCGTGGAGTCCGGTGACGCACTTTGGTGCGGCACGTGCCACAACCCCCACGAAAGCCCTACTGAGCCGAAGGCTTACTTCAGCCAGCGATGCCTTCAATGCCACGAAGGAGGCTTGCCCCCGAATCATGCGACACGTAGCGGAGACTGCGTTTCCTGCCACATGCCGAGACGCCAATCGCACGACAGCGGGCACAGCGCATTCACGGATCATCGGATCACTCGTCACCCGCTACCAGCAGTGGATCCCGATCCACCCGACAAGCTTCGACCGTGGAAGCTGGGCCCTCGCAACCTACGCCTCCGCAACCTGGGACTTGCGAACATCCTTTATGGCCAGCAGCGCGGTTCTCAAGAAATGCTACAGCGAGGCCTCGGGCAGTTGAGATCCGTCGCTGGTCCGTTTCGGAACGATCCCGCCACGTTGGATGCTCTGGGAACCGCGATGGTGCTTGCCGGATCTCCCCGCGCAGGCCTGCAGAGGCTGCGGGAGGCTGTCGCCGCCGGACCGGTCGGAGCGCTTCAATTCAATTCGCTAGCGGCGGCGTGGTGGGCACTGGGAGATGCGAACCGAGCTGAAGCTGCGCTCCAAGAGGCTATCCGGTGGGAGCCGACACTTGAGTCCAGCTACCGGATGCTGGCCAGGGTGTACCTCGATCTCGGCCAGGATTCGAAGGTGACGGCGACATGGCAGAAGTTGCTTGAGGAACGACCCAGACTTCTGCAGGCGCGGCAAGCGGCGCGCGAGGCCGGTTCGCCATAGCTGCAATGATGGTTGGGGCTCGGAGACTCGGATCGCATGTGCCGAAGCAATGGCCCTCGGGGGCGGAAGTGGCTAGCTGCGTTTCGCTGCCGCTAGCGATCAAGGTGCCGGTGAGGCCCGAATCGATTGGACTGCCCGTGGAGAGCTCGCCATGATCCCAGGCCATCGCTTGCCGCGTCGCAGCGTTCTGCTGGGCCCGCCCGTCGCAAGCTTGCTGGCAGGAGCTTGCCAGCAAGCACCGAGTAACGTGGAGGGCGGAAGCGCCTGGTCGCCACGACTGTCGGAGAACATCGGCTCGCTGGACGATGCGACGCTCCGCTGGATGGCTCAGCTGGGCTTGAAGTGGGTCGTCCTCCAAGGCACGGACTCGGTCGATCGCGACGGCAAGGGTTACTGGTCGGCGCAGGATGTCGCGGCTGTCGAGGAGCGGTGCGCTGGCCATGGCTTGCAGTTGCACTCCCTCATGCTGCCGATCGGCTGGCTGATGAATTCGATGCTGGGAAGGCCGGGCCGCGATCAGGACATCGAGCACATCCGCACGAGCCTCGCGGCCGCCGGTGCCCGTGATGTCGCCGTCATCGAATGGCGCTGGTCGCCGGACTTCCGCTGGGGAGATGAAGTCGGCTACTACGACAAGCCTGGCCGTGGCGGTGCCAGCTACAAGGCGTTTGACTTCAACCGCGTCCGCGACGCCCCGCCCTTCGAAGAAGTCGGCAACATTTCCAGAGAGGAACTCTGGGAACGCATGATCTACTTCACCAACGGCGTAATGGACGCTGCCGAGGCAGCTGGCGTCAAGATGTCGCTGCATCCGAAGGACCCTCCTGTCCAAGCGATGCGAGGCGTCAGCCGTATCCTGACATCGACCGAGGACATCGAGGCGTTTCTGGATGCGGTGCCGAGCCCTTCCAACGGCTTCACGTTCTGTCAGGGAACAGTGACCGAGATGGGTGTGGACGTCATCGACGCCATTCGTCGAATCGGCGGACGGGGTCGGATTCACCATGTCCACTTCCGGGCCGTCCGCGGCAGCGTGCCACAGTACGAGGAAACCTTCATTGACGAGGGAGACGTCAACATGCTCGACGCCATGCGGGCATACAAGGAAGTGGGCTACGATCTCGCGATCGTCTCCGACCACAGTCCCGGCATTCCGGGGGACCTGCCGGGTCGCAAGATCGGCCGCTCCTTCTCTCACGGGTACATCCGTGGATTGGTGCAGGCGGTGAACGCATGACGGCAAGGCGTCGAGAACTACTTCGCGATGGCGCTGCTCTCGCCGTGGCGGCGGCAGTTGCTAGATCCACGGCTGCCCAGGGCCCTCCGATCAAGATCGGCAAGGGCTTGCGGGATCTCTCGGACGAGACGCTCGACTTCTTCCGGATGCTGGGCATACGCCATGTCGTGATGCCGAGTTCCTACTCGCTGACGCAGCGCCGACGGGGTCTAGTGCCCGCAACCGACACCGGCCCAAGGACTGATGCTCCCATGAAGCCGTGGGACCCAGAGGAGCTCAAGCACATCAAGGCCCGCATCGAGAACAAGGGCCTCGTGCCGTTGATGGTCCATCTCGGCAGAGTGCATCGCGTGGTGCAAGGCCGGCCCGATGCCTCGGCTGAGATCGAAGCTGTCAAAACGAACATCCGGACTGCAGGTGAGTTAGGGATTCCCGTAGTTGAGTACAACTTCATCGCCCTCAGGGGCTCGGAGGGCTACGGGCGAACGACCGGGCTTGGAGGGATCGGACTCCGCGACTATGACGAGGCTCGGACCCGCGACCTGCCCCCCTTGGACAACGTTGGGACCCACTCCAGACAACAGCTTTGGGAGTGCTTGGAAGGGTTCTTGAGGGCAGTCATCCCAGTTGCTGAAGACTCCGGCGTCCGGCTTGCCATGCACCCAAACGATCCGCCGATTCCGGTGTTCCGAGGCGTGGCGCAGCCAATGCGCTCGCTGGCGGACCAGCGGGAACTCATCCAGCTAGTCGACAGCCCCTCGAACGGGATCACCCTAGACACCGGTGTAACTACGGAAATGGGCGAGGACGCGGCCGAGGCCATTCGCTACTTTGGATCGCGCGACCGGATCAATCACGTACACTTCCGCAATGTCCGTGTTGACGTGCCGTACTACAAGTACGTCGAAGTGCCTCACGATGCTGGCGATTGCGACATGCTCGCGTGCATGAAGGCCTTCAGGGAAGTCGGATACCGGTATCTAGTGATTCCGGACCATACGCCGGAATTCACCGAAGACACTGTCGGATACCAGATGGGCTGGGCCTTCGCCATCGGCTATCTCAGAGCTCTCCAACATGCTGCCGAGTCGTGATTGTGGTTCCCGTCCGGGCGCACGCGCCCAGAGATTCGCAGGTCGCTCAGTGTCACGAGTCAACAAGTCAGGGTCAATGGAGGGTTTGATGGCAGCAACGCTTCGAATCGCAATTGGCGCGGCGCTGGCCGCGATATTGCTCGCGGACGTCGTCGAACAGGGGCCGCGAGATTCAGCGCCGTCGGGTTTGCTGGCGGGGGTGGCCCGTGGGGACATCACCCCGCCGGTCGGCATTGCACAAATGAACTGGGGCTCCCAGACGCACGTGCGGGCCGCAGGCATCGACCCGGCCGGGATGAAGGCCACGGCGCTGGTCCTGTCGGACGGCAACCAGAAATTCGCGATGGTCGACGTCGACCGCATCCAGAGTGCCGGGCTGGAGCCCGCGATCACGGCAGCCGCAAGAAGGACCGGAATCCCCGAGGCTCACATCCGCATCGGTGCAACCCACACTCACGCCGGCGTGGTGGTCAGTCCCGCCAAAGGCCCGCCAGGCCTCGATCTGACTCCGCTGGTGGACATGGCTGAGAGGTACCGCTTGTCTGTCATTGACAAGGTCGCGGGACTGATCGCCGAGGCGAACGGCCGTCTCGAGCCTGCACACATTCATGCCGGTAGGGGGGAAGGAACGATCAACATCAACCGGCGAGTTCGCGCTGACGGTGAGAGCCCTCCCGCGGTGGGCCGCAACCCGGCGGGCTTCGTGGACCGTGAACTGGTGGTGTTCCGGATCGACGACGCCCAAGGACAAGCAATGGCTGTCTTGGCCAACTTCCAGTGCCACGGTACGGTACTCGCATACGAGAACCGAATCATCTCCCCGGACTGGATCGGGATGACACGCGCCACAGTCGAGCAGGCGTTTCCGGGGGCGTTGGCTCTGTTCTTCCAAGGAGCGGCCGGCAACCAGGGGCCCACCGAGGGATTCTCGGGAGATCTCGCGGTTGCCCACCGTCTCGGCCGCACCCTGGGCCACCAGGTTGCGGCGGTCGCAATGCAAATCGAAACGGTGGATAGGGTGCCGACGTTCGAGGGGTTCGTCGAATCCACCGCCTTTCAAGCCAAGCAGCACTGGCGCGTCCGAGGCCCGCGGGACGCCACGTTGCGTTTCGCCTCCCGAATCGTCGACGTGCCCCGTCGGACCTACTCCCAGAACGAAGTCGCCAATATGCGGTCGAGGCTAGAGAGGGCGGAGCAACAGCTCGGGCAGCTGCCCGAAAGCGCAACTGCCCTAGAGAGACACCAGGCTGGTGCTCGAGTCCGCCGCTTTGCCGACCTGCTGGCGCAGTGGACGCGGCCTGCCGATCCCTCCCCACTGCAGATCGAGGTTCAAGCCCTGCGGGTTGGAGAGCTCGCGCTCGTCGCGATGCCCGGCGAGCCGTTCGCCGAGATCGGTGTGGCTGTCAAGCGGGCATCGCCGTTCGAATTCACGATGTTCTGTGGCTATTCGGACGGCGTTGGAGGTGATTACGTGCCAACTGCCGACGAGTATCAGTACGGGGGGTACGAAGTCGAGAGGTCGCCGTACAATCCGGGCGCGGCAGCGAACATAATCGAGGCGGCCTCGGCGCTGCTGGCTAGCCTTCGTTGACGAGCCCGCGCCGCCCGACGGTGTGGCTGTAGCTGGCGGAAATGCATAGGTGCCCGTCGTCAGACGAAACCACGAGTGCGTTCAGGCGGTCGACTTCGTCGCTGACCAATCGCGTGACATTACCGAGCCTTGTGGGCAATTCGGAATCCTGCTCGCAGTCCTGATTGTGGGGTGGGCGCTGCTGTCCGCAGGGCGAAACCCCAGCCGTCGGGTGGTGCCGGCGGATAGCCGGTCACTCCCCTTGGCCGACATCGTGCACCAATCTCGATGCCGCGGCTTGGCTAGCGGGTCCCGTTCGTACTAGAATACGGGCCGGTTGAGATTCAATTCGACCCGATCGACCAAGTTGGCGCTCCCCGAGCGGGAGCTCGGAGGAACAAGAGATGAACACCCTTTTGAAGATCATGCTGGCCGTTGCAATCACAAGCCCGTTGATGGCTCAGGACAACCCACTGAGCCAAGAGGCCCAGCGCGCCTGGAGCCGGACGAAGAGCATGATTGTCGCTGCAGCGAACAAGATGCCCGAGGAGCACTACAGCTTCAAGCCGGCTCCGGAGAGCCAGAGTTTCGGCGACTTGGTGGCGCACACAGCCAATGCCGCGATGGCGTCGTGCTCCGGTATTGGCGGGGAGCGGAAGCGGGCGGGCGTGGACGGTAGTTCGTCCAAGGCCGACCTCGTCGCTGCGATCGATGCCGCAATGGCGGAATGTGAATCGGCTTACGGAACACTGACTGACAGCAATGCGACCGACATGATCGCCGGCAGGCGCGGTCAAAGCCCCCGCATCGGATTGCTGTATCGAAACACCATCCACATCGAGCACGAGTACGCGCAGATGGCGGTGCACATGCGGTTCAATGGGCTGGTGCCGCCTTCCAGCGAAGGCCGCTAGAGCGTTCTCCCCAAAGGGCCGGGCGATGCCGGTTAGGCTGGGCTAAGCGCCTGTTGCACGAACAGGCGCGACGGAGAGCGTCTATTTCCGGTTCCTATGGCTGAACGGCTACGGTCGGGGCATCGACTCCTTGACCGAATGCCTGCCCTCCGGGCCCGGGGTGATCGGGCGCGCCCCCAGCGCGATCCCGAAGGGTGGGATTGACCGTCGGGGAAAAGCGCCATGCCGACTCGATGATTCGATCTCCATTAGACGAGCGGTGTCCATTGTGGAGAACGACGGCGATCGATGTTCGGCGCGTTGTGTCCCTCGTGCGTAAGCTGGTCTAAAGGACGTCTGAGCTTACAGTGGTGATGGTGCGGCCATTCAGAACGGAACAGCCTCAGGCGTCCAACCTCGGGATATACGAGCCAGACGCAGCTGCCCTCGTCATCACCCGGCTATTGGGTTAGATTCAGTGGGTCATTCGGTTCGCAGTCACCTAGGGATCGAGATCAGGTCATACGACGAGACGATTCGTCGTTTCATTCCGGGATACGAGGCGATGCTCGAGGCAGCCTCGCGCGAGTTGGTTAGAAATGGACCGGAGTTGGTGCTTGACCTTGGGGCCGGAACAGGAGCCTTGGCCGAGGCCGTCCTGTTGGCTGACGGTGGTGTCACCGTTGAGCTCATCGACGTCGACCCCGAGATGCTTGCTCAAGCGCGAGCACGACTTGCCGGCTTCACGGAGCGAGCGCGTTTCTCTGGCATCTCCTTCCTCGGGCCGCTGCCTTCGTGCGATGGGGCGTCGGCTTCACTATCCCTGCATCACATACGAGCACTGGACGCCAAGCGAAGCCTGTATCGCAGGATTTATGAAGCACTTAAACCGGGTGGCACGTTCGTCAATGCCGATGCGGCTGTGCCTTCCGAACCTTCAGCACGGGAAGAGGTACTGCGTCAGTGGGTCGAGCACATGGTGAGCTGCGGAATCGGAAAGAGCGAGGGCTACGAGCATCTCGAGCGATGGGGAGAGGAGGACACCTACTTCCCATTGGAAGATGAGCTGAAAGCTGTCGAGGCAGCAGGTTTCGTCGCGGACTGCGTCTGGCGGCTGGGGCCGATAGCTGTTGTCGTCGGTCGAAAGCCCGCGTGACTGGTCGGCAATCGATAGCGATTCCGTAGGCTGTCGCAATCATAGCGGTAGTTGTGGCCACTTGTACTTGTGACTCAGGTCGCGCGTTCCTATTCAGGTGCTGGATCAACCGAGCCCAAGCGCGCCGAGAGGCATCGTGCAAGGCCTATGAGCCGCTTCCGGTGTGAAGCGTAGAGCCATCAATATCGCGAGAACGAATCCCGTTGCTTCAGGGCACTACTTCCACGGCCGGGCTGGCCTCCGGCGCGTCCACGGCAATAAAGGCTGTGTTCGAATCAACTCCGGCGACTTGGATGACTAGGGGGACCGCGTTCCCGGACGGGGCTTCCTCCGCCAGTTCCACGTTGACTTGGTATAGGCCAGCGAATGATGGCACGAGGCCGGCGAGCACCACTGTCATCGACTCGCCGCCGACCAGCGCACTGACAGGCTCGACTGTGGCAGAGATGGGATCGGCCAAAGCGGCCGCACCCGTGCCAGGCGGATTCGTCACCGGCCCCAGGCCTGTAGCGAAGATCAGCAGAGTCTCGCCGGGCCGGGCGGGCCGAGCCCACGGGAACGCTCCTGCCGGGCCAGCCACCAACCCTCCGCTGGAAGCGATCAGCGCCGCAGCCTGGCCTAGGCCGTTCAGCGTGAAAATGCCCGGGCTGACGCGAGCGAGGGGCACCGTGACGGCCGAGCTGGTCATGTCTTCGACCGTAACGGTGAGCGCTGCTTCGGCGAGCCCCGCCAGCTCCCAAGGCACTTGGAAGTTCCGTTGTCCCGGCGAGGCGAATACCTGCGGCGCCGCTGTCGTTTCGTTGAAGGTCATCGACCCGCCGCCGAGGTCGTGAGGCAGAGGCCGGCCCTCAGCCGCCGCCGTGGCGGTTGCCAGACCCACTCCGAATGCCGTGGCTAGGCTGCCGGGAGCCACACCCGAACCGACTTCAAGAGTCGCTGAGTTCACCACTCCGCCCTCGGAAATTTGGGGAAACGGCCGGGGCGCGTCGATGCGATAGACGACGCCTGAGTCGGCAAAGTAGATTTCGCCAGCCTCGTCCTCGCCAAATGTCCTGATCGTGATCCCAGTCTCTCGAGGCCCAAGCTGCTCCCAGGCACCATCTTCCTGATACGCCGCGAACAACTCCCCTGTGCAATAGTCAGCGAAAAAATACGTGCCTGACAGTTGGGGGTGCCTCGTTCCGCGGTAGCGATAGCCGCCCGTGACCGAGCCTCCGCAATTGCCGCCAGCATTGGCGTATTCGAGAATCGGCAGAACGAGGGATCCGGCGGTATTGCAGTTGGTCCTCGGGTTGTAGCAACGAGAGCCCTCCATCAGCCGCCAGCCGTAGTTCTCGCCACCCTGGCTGGCGGCTGGCTGAAACGAGATCTCTTCGACGGCGTTCTGGCCCACGTCTCCGATGAACATGTCGCCGGTGAGACGGTCAAAGCTGAACCGCCACGGATTCCGTAATCCATACGCCCATATCTCCGGGCGAGCGTTTGGCGTGTTCACGAACGGGTTCGACTCAGGTGGCAGCGCAGTGGATCCTTGGTCGACATCAACCCGCAGCATCTTCCCCAAAGCACTGCTCAAGTCCTGAGCCAGATTGGGTGGATCTCCAGCCCCTCCGCCATCGCCCATGCCGATGTATAGGTAGCCATCAGGTCCGAACTGGATTTGGCCGCCATTGTGATTCCGCCGGGGCTGCGCAGCTTGAAAGAGAATTGTTTCCGATTCCGGATCGGCTAGATTCGAATCGGAACTGACCTCGAAGCGCGAGACAACCGTTCCCCCTCCTAGATCCGTGTAATTGACGAAGAAGTAGCCATTGGTGGCGTACTTTGGATGGAACGCCAGGCTGAGGAGCCCTCGCTCGCCGCCGGCGCGGACACGGTCTCGAATATCCAAGAACGGGGCGCTGAGCAGACTCTCGCCATCGTGGACCAAGACGCGGCCGACTTGCTCAGTAACGAAGAGCCGGCCCGTGTCGTCACCCGCATGCGTGATGGAAGTTGCGCCTGAAATGCCGCGGAAGACCTCAGCAAAGGTCAGCTCTTCCAAGTTGATCTGGGCGGTCGCCGGAAGAGCCAGGACAAGCGCCAGGGCCGCGGGAGCGACGAGTCTCCTAATCGAATAAAGCAATTTCCTCGAACCTGTTGCGACCAGTCCGAATTATAGGGGCTGTTACTGTCTGCCGGATTCGGCGGCAGTATTCCGGCACGTGCGCGGCCGTCGCCCGCACAGTCTTCGACCACACCACGAGGCGACGTCGTATTCCGACCTCTTGGACCAGCTCACGGTAGTGAGCTATCGATTCGGGCGGGAGACTCGAGCGCGCACATCGCTTCATCGCCAAACTCGCGAACCGCCGTGCGCGCGTTACGCGCCGGGTGGGCGCGGGTTGCTTCTTACCGATCGGAGAGGGAGCGAAATGCCGCCAGCGCTCTCTCGCGACCCTGCCTGTGCTCAATGATTGGCGGGACGCCGGCCGAGCCGGGCTGGTAGCTCGAGGCTGCCGGCTGCCATCTGCGCAGGTAGCGGCCCGTCCGGTCGAATTTCTCGGCCTGAGTGATCGGGTTGAAGATGCGAAAGTACGGCGCGGCGTCCGCCCCGCAGCCCGCCACCCACTGCCAGTTCGCGATATTCTGGGCCGGGTCCGCATCGACAAGGGTGTCCCAAAACCAGGCTTCGCCGCACTGCCAGGGCAGGAGCAGATGCTTGGTAAGGAAGGACGAGACGCCCATCCGGACGCGATTGTGCATCCAGCCAGTCACCCAGAGCTGCCGCATCCCCGCGTCGATCCATGGGTAGCCTGTCCTGCCCCGCTGCCAAGCCCGGAGCGACTGTGGATCGGTCGCCCACGGGAACCGGCTGAATTTCTCCTGGAACGGCCGATTTGCGAGGTCCGGGAAGTGATAGAGCAGGTTTGCAGCGAAGTCTCGCCACACGAGCTGCCGGAGAAACGAAGCGATTCCCGGTTCTGCTTCAGCGTCGGCGCACTGGAGCTGTCGGGCCGCGTGCCACAGCTGGCGCGGGGACAGCTCGCCGAATGCTAGGTATGGGGAAAGGGCCGAGGTCGCGTCCAGATCCGGCCTGTCGCGATCCTGCGCGTACGAATCGATCCGGCTGTTGAGGAAATCCTGCAGTCTCGAATCGGCGTTGTGCGCTTCAGGGGCCCATGCCTCGCGCAGACCGCTCGCCCAGTCCGGGCCGGTGGGAAGAAGCCGCCAATCTTCGAGCGACTCCGACTCCGCCGAGATGCGGGGTACTGCCTGTGGGCGAGGGATTGGAAGCGGGACCGATGGCTCGCCCAGTGCGAGCGAAGCCTTGTAGAACGGCGTGAAGACCTTGAACCAAGTGCCTTGCTTTGTAAGCATCGTCTGTGGTTCGCGCAAATACGCGCCCTCAAAACTGCCGGAGACGGTTCCGATTCTCTGCAGTTCGATCTCGAGAGCCTTGTCGGCCCGAGCGCCCCAAGGCGTGTAGCGCCGATTCCAATAGACTCTGCGAGCGCCTGTACCGATGGCGACATCGATGACAGCGGCATTCTGGTGTCCCTTTCTCAGGATCAGAGGCACGCCAAGCTCCGCCAGTTGTCCCTGCAACCGGACGATGGCGTGATGCAGCCACCAGCGTCCGGCGCCGCCCAAAGGGCGCCCGTCGGCTGCATCGTCCAGCACGTAGAGAGCTAGCGTCGGACCGTAGGCAGTAGCCGCGCGCAAGGCGGCGTTGTCGGCAATGCGTAGATCCCGCCGGAAGACGACTATCGCGGGCTTTTTCATCCCCTCCTCGAAGCGATGAGTTAAGGAGATCATTCTCGCAGCCGGGGCTCGTGACCTGCGCAACGGTAATGTCCCAGGCTGGATGACCGCGTGACCCTATGGCCGAGCGGACAGGTCAGTCTGGGTGGTGATCGCGAGACGGCTCAAGAGAAGTTCGCCAACTGGCGAACCTCTGCCATGGTCTGAGGGAGGGGCACGCTCGGGTGGTATTCCAGTCCCGCGTACCCGTCGAACTTGCCGGCTTCCTGCAGCTCGTAGATCGCCCGGAACACATTGCGATAGTTGATCTCCCCTGTGCCCGGCTGCATGCGGCCGGGGTGATCCCCGATCTGAAAGTGGCCGATCAGATCGATGTTGTTTCGGATTTGAAGAATTAGGTCACCGTCCGTGACCTGCACATGGTAGATATCGAACAGCAGTTTGACGCGGGGCGAGTCCACGCGGCGCAGCATTTCGAACCCCTCCCGCGCTCCGGCGAGGAAGAGTCCCGGTCGTGTCACAAGCGTGTTGATCGGCTCGACGATGATCGTGGTTCCAGCTCGCTCCAGGATCGGCACGGCCTCTTTCAGGCCCGCCACGCAGCTGTCCATCTGCTCGGCACGCGACACGCCCTCGCGCTCGGGTCCAGTCAGCACCACCAGTCGTTGGCAAGCAAACTCTGCCGCAACCGAGGAAGCATCCGCGACCTCGCTCAGGAATCCCTCTCGTTCGTCAGGGTCTGTCAAGCTGCATCCAGGCGCCTGCACCCCCTTGTTGGCGGTGATGCAGACGGCTTCTAGGCCGTGCTTGAGCATCGCTTCCGCATATGCACTGCGTTCCCGGTCGTCGCGCCAGTCGAACATCTCGAAGCCCTCGTACCCAAAGCTCTTGGCTAGGGCTAGGCCCTCGTCGGGCGTGTATTTGACATCGGGGTCTGGGCGCGGGTCCGAGCGATCTATCGTGTCGACTGGCAGCCTGCGTTCACTTCCCCGGAACATGTCGCACGTCACCGAGAGCTTGAGGCCGCTCGGGGCTGTCCGGGCCTGCCGCTCGCAGGCGAGCGCCAGCGATGCCGAGGCTGCGACAGACGTAACGAATTCCCGTCGATGCACGATCCCTCCGATCCTCGTGGGGAGGCTGGCAGACAACAGCCGCGTCAGACGCCCATCATTGCGTCCCAAGTCACTTCGCCGCGAGTCTCCATGTCCATTCTGTTCGCTGGGTCGCGGCTAGGACATCATGCCGGATGCTTTCAGCAGCGTTTCATGAACTTGTAGCTCGTGATCGTAGGACTGCTGCAAGGGCGTCTCGCTCTGGAACGCTCGCGCAAACTCTGCGAAGTCGGCGATGTAGCGCGGCTGCGGGCCAAGGTCGATGGTTTGCCAGCCTTGCTTGTATGGCCCCCGCGCCTCGCGCATCGCAACCTGCATCTTGGAGTGCCCTCCGAGCGGCTGGACCATGAAGCTGCCGTCTGTGCCTATGACTTCGAACGACCTGTGGTCACCGGATCCGTACATGCGGGCCGTCGTCGAGATCAGCGCGAGGCCGCCGCCGTATTCCAGGACCGCAAGCGTGTTGTCTTTGAGGTCGTCGTCTACGCCTGTGTCGTGGCGTAGCCACGTGTGGACCTTGTCGGGTCGGCCTGTGAATTCGAGCACCCGGTCAATCAGGTGGCCCAAGAGCTCGAACATGGCTCCGCCGGGATACCGCGCCTCGAGATCCCTCTGCTCTTGGTCGCGGTCGGAATTCATAGTGCCCCGCACCAAGTGGACGTTCCCCAGCCAGCCTTGTTTGGCGGCGTGCAAGGCGGCGTTGATACCCTCTTGGCCACGCAGGACCCACCCCATCTGCAAGAGCAAGCCCTTAGAGCGGGCTTCGTCGACCAGCTCCTTGAAGGGTTCGTACGTGTCTCCCGCAGGCTTCTCCAAATGCAGGTGCTTGCCCGCCGCGATGACCTTCCGCCCCCACGGAATGGCCTGCCAGGGCTTGCATTCCACGACCACGAGGTTGATCGACTGGTCGCTCAGCAGCTCGCTCTCCGAGACCCAGGTCTGGCCCTGAAAGAGGGGGTCTGCGGCCTGCCTTTTCTGGACTGCGGGATCATGCTCGCAGATGCATGCGATTTCGTAGTCTGGTGAGTCGATCATCGCTTGGAGCTTGCCGCGGACATGTCCGTGCTGCGTCCCCAGAACCGCCGCGCGAATCGGAGCCCCGGCTCCGATAGCGCCTTTTGCCGCGGCTACCGCCGCGGCGGAAGAGGCGATGAACTCTCTTCGATCGATTGGCATTGCATTACCTCCGCTTGCCCCGGCGGGATCGCGCAGCCCGGGTCGTCCCTCAGGCGGTCCTAGACATTGCCAGGGGCCTGAGGTGCTCATAGCTCTTGCGAACCGCTTCGGTGACCGGCATGATGTCGCCGAATGCTTGGTGAACGGTGATGTAGCCTTCGTATCCCACTTCGTGCATGGCGTCAAACACCGCTTCGACGTCGATGCCGCCTTCCTGCCAGACTCCAATGTGGTCTACGGGCACCGGTCCCTTCTTCCATGTGGTGACGGCTGTCTCTCCGTCGGGATTCAGCCTGTGGTTCTGGATGTAGAAATTGAACAGGTACGGCTTCATCTTGCGGATCGCATCGATGCCGTAGTCCTCGCCAGCAATGAACCAGTTGGCTGGTTCGTAGATGATCCCGAAATTCGGCCTGTTGACCGCCTCCAGTACGCGCAGGGAGCCGCTGACAGTCTCGAACAAGCTGGCGCAGTGTGACTGGTGCGCCAAGCGGATGCCGCGTTCCGCAGCCTCGTCAGCGGACTTCTGCGCAAATTCGATGTCCTCGTCCTTCTTCATGCAAACCCGGATGAGATTGGAGTCGAGAGCATCCGCGAGGTCCAAGTACGGCGTGATATCGCGCAGGAGCATCGGACCCTCTTCGTTGTTGCTAGGCACCGCGAAATCGCCTGTGACCATTGACACCTTCAGGCCGGCCGCGTCGATCTTCTCACGAGCTTCGGCGATCTGTTCGGCCGGACTGTGCGTGCCTAGCTGCGAGGCCCTCATGCAGAGCGCTTCGTAGCCGAAGGTCTTCGCGAGATCGATCAGCTCGTCGATCGTCATCTCCGAGTTGCGCTTGTCTGAAAACGACTCCGCGACTCGCACGGACAGCGAGAGCTTCATCGGAGCCTCGGCAGCCGAGGGCCCAGCAGCCGGGTTCTCGGCCTCGGGTCCGGAGCACCTATAGAGCGAGAGCCCGGCGGCGGCTGCGAGAAATGATCTTCTTGATCCAAGCATCATCGATTGGTTCTCTATTTTCGTGCATAGTGTCGCACTCCTAGCTAAGAGATTGTGCGGAAGTATCCACGGTCTGTAGCGCGAGTCTTCTATGCGCGACCCGCTGCCACTGGCTACGGGCGTGCAGCGGGGCTCGATCGGACCGTACCCAATCGGCTGGGCGGCCCGACAGAAGGGAAGGCGAAACTACTGTGCTCGAACGTTAAGCGCCCTTGCCAACTACGCGCCTTCTGTTAGTAAGAGTTAACGAGAGTAGCCCTCTTGAGCGGACTGAGATAGCCCAGCGCTGTGTCAGGGTCCAGCCTCAGCTCGTCATCGACGCGAGGAACTCATCGTTGTTCCTGGTCTTGACCATGCGATCCAGCAGCAACTCGGCTGCTTCGACCGTTTGCAGCCCGCTCAGCACGCGTCGCAAGACCCAGACCTTGTTCAGGGTCTCCGGCCCTAGCAGCAGCTCTTCCTTGCGCGTCCCGCTGCGGTTGGTATCGATGGACGGGAAGATTCGCTTGTCCACGAGCTTGCGATCGAGGTGGGCTTCCATGTTGCCGGTGCCTTTGAACTCCTCGAAGATCACCTCGTCCATGCGGCTGCCGGTCTCGACCAAAGCGGTGGCGACGATGGTGAGCGAACCGCCCTCCTCGATGTTGCGCGCCGCGCCGAAGAATCGCTTGGGGCGCTGGAGCGCGTTGGAGTCTACGCCGCCGGAGAGCACCTTGCCTGAGGGCGGAGCGATAGTGTTGTAGGCCCGCGCAAGGCGCGTGATCGAATCCAGCAAGATCACCACGTCGCGCTTGTGCTCGACCAAGCGCTTCGCTTTCTCGATCACCGTCTCCGCGATATTGACGTGCCGGGAGGCCGGCTCGTCGAAAGTCGAGCTGACGACCTCGCCGCGCACCGAGCGTTGCATGTCGGTGACCTCTTCCGGGCGCTCGTCGATCAGCAGCACGATCAGGTATACGTCCGGTTGGTTCTCCGTGATGGAGTTG
The DNA here is from genome assembly GCA_009841225.1 of Terriglobia bacterium. GTDB lineage: Bacteria > Acidobacteriota > Terriglobia > Bryobacterales > UBA6623 > VXMF01. The sequence continues at coordinate 235,228 of VXMF01000011.1, forward strand.
GCGATGGCTTGCAGCAACATCGTCTTGCCCGTGCGCGGCGGAGCCACGATCAGCCCGCGCTGGCCCTTGCCGATGGGAACCAGCAGGTCCAGCACTCGCCCGCTCAGGTTGTTCTTATTGGTCTCGAGCTTGAACTTGCTCTCCGGGTAGAGAGCGGTCAGGTTGTCGAACAGAATCTTGGTCTTCGCTACCGCCGGTGGTTCGAAGTTGACCGCCAAGACTTTCAGCAGGGCGAAATAGCGCTCTCCGGTGTGAGGCGGGCGCACGTGCCCGGCCACGGTGTCGCCGCCGCGCAAGTTGCAGCGCCGGATCTGGCTCGGCGAGACGTACACGTCGTCCGGGCCGGGCTGGTAGTGGTACGCCGGCGAGCGCAGGAATCCGTAACCCTCCTGCATGACCTGCAGCACCCCCTCGGCCAGGATCAGGCCCACGCCGTCGGTCTGCGTTTGCAGGATGCTAAAGATCAGTTCCTGCTTGCGCAAGCCGGCGCGGGTCTCAATGCCCAATTCCCGCGCCTTACGGTACAGTTCGGTGATGCTGAGCGCTTTGAGCGGGGCGAGTTCCAGCGGACGCTTGCCCTCTTCAAGCATGCTCTCGACGATGGCTTGGTATTCGGCCTCTTCGTCGGCATGCTCGGCCTTTTGGCCGTGGCGCTTGCCGCGGCCGCCGGCCTCGCGCCGGAAACGCGCTTTGCGCCCGGGCTTGCGACCATAGCGCTCCCCTTGTGGCGGTCTGGCCCCGCCTTCTTCGGTCCTGTCTTCGGGGCTTGCTTCGGATCCTGCCGCCTCCCGGAAGCGACTGCGCCTGCGCCGTCCGCTCTGCCCCGACTCGGCATCCGAGCCATCGAGGGTCTCCAGGTCGCCCGATGTCTGCTCCTCGGCGGAGCGGGATGCTTCGGATCCGTCCGCTTCGGCGCTCTCGGAGCTTGCTGGTATGGCTTCGGGAGGCTCTTCTTTGCGGCGGCTCTTCGGCTTCGATGCGCGCGCCGGCTTCTTCTGCTCGGCTGGCGCCGGCTCCGCCGCCTCGGCCGCAGCACTAGCTACCGGGGTCTCGTCAGGGCCGTCGGTGGAAGTGGAAGGCATGGTTGATCTCGTGTGTTCCACAAAGCCCGGACACGGATCCCAGCCGGGACTATGCGGCAAGAGCCGAATCGATGGCTCGCCAAAGTTGCTGCACGCCTTCCCCCGAAACAGCCGAGAACGCCACTGGGGGGGCGAAGCTCTCCTCGATGGAGCGGATCGAGCGCAGTCGCGCTGCTCTTTTTAGCTTATCCGATTTGGTGGCCGCCACGCAGAACGGCTGTTCGTTGGCCTCCAGCCAATCGGCCAGCTGCCGGTCAAGCTCGGTCGGGCCGTGGCGGATGTCGACCAGTGCAACGACGAGCTTGAGTTGTTCCCGCCGGACCAGATACGACTCGGCCAGCCGCTTCCAGTGTTCCCGCTCGGCATGCGACGCCTTCGCGAAGCCGTAGCCGGGCAGGTCGACGAAGTAGAGCCTGCGGTCGATGCGAAAGAAGTTGATCGCTCGCGTCTTGCCCGGGGTCTGGCTGGTCTTCGCCAGCTGCTTGCGCTCGGTGCCGGCCTTGCGCTTGCGGCTGCGCTGCAGCAGGGCGTTCAGCAGGCTCGACTTGCCCACATTGCTGCGTCCGACGAACGCGATCTCGGGAAGCCGGTCGCGGGGGAATTGCTCGGCGTTGTGGGCGCTGAGGACAAACTCGACCGCCATGGTGCGCCGCCGGGCGGCCGGCTAGACGGCCGGACGGTCGCCGTGTTGGATCACCTGCACGCCGCCTGCGGTGAACGGATGCTTGGACAATCCCGCGATCGGCTCGACGAGAGCCAGGTCCAACACGTCGTCCATCGTCTCCACGAAGCGCAACGTGAGGTTCTCGCGGACGTTTTCGGGCACGTCGGGCAAATCCTTCTCGTTTTCCTTCGGCAGCACGACCTCCTTCATGCCGTGACGGCTGGCCGCCAGCAGCTTTTCTTTCAGGCCGCCGATGGCAAGCACCTTGCCGCGCAACGTAACCTCGCCGGTCATGGCGACATCACCGCGCACTGCGACCTTGGTGAGGGCGCTTGCGATCGCAGCGGTCAGCGTGATGCCGGCCGACGGGCCGTCCTTGGGAATCGCGCCTTCGGGCACGTGGACGTGAATGTCGAGGTTCTGGTAAAAGCCCTTGGGCAGGCCGAAGGCGCCGGAACGCGAGCGGATGTAGCTCATCGCGGCGCGGGCGGACTCCTGCATGACGTCGCCCAGCTTGCCGGTGAGGGTCAGCTTGCCCTGCCCGTCCATCAGCGTCGTCTCCACATGCAGCAGCGTGCCGCCCAGCTCGGTCCAAGCCAAGCCTATGGCGGTACCGATCTCGTGCTTGAGATCCGTGCCGGGCTCGCGATACTTGGGCACCTTGAGGTACTGCTTGACCGACTTGGCGTTGACGATCGCCTTCTTGGCGCGCTTGGGCTTGTCGCCGCGCACGACTTCGAGGGCAACCTTGCGGCAGATATTGCCGATCTCGCGCTCTAGGTTTCGCACCCCCGCTTCGCGGGTGTACTGCTCGATGATCAGGCGGATGCCATCCTCGCGGAAGTCGATGTTCTTGCCCTGTTTCAGGCCCACGTTCTTAATCTGCTTGGCGATCAGGTGGCGCTTCGCGATCTCAGTCTTCTCGTCCTCGGTGTAGCCGCTGATGCGGATCACTTCCATGCGGTCCAGCAGCGGGGCCGGGAGCGTGTGCAGCACGTTTGCCGTGGCGATGAAGAAAACTTGGCTCAGATCGAACTCCACATCGAGGTAGTGGTCTTGGAAGGCAGAGTTCTGTTCCGGGTCCAGCACTTCCATCAGCGCCGCGGACGGGTCTCCTCGGAAGTCGGCGGACATCTTGTCGACTTCGTCCAGCATCACTACCGGATTTCGCGTGCCGGCCTTTTTCATCATCTGGATGATCTGCCCCGGAAGAGCGCCGATGTAAGTTCGCCGGTGTCCTCGGATCTCTGCCTCGTCGCGCACGCCGCCCAGCGACAGGCGGACGAACTTGCGGCCCGTGGCCCTGGCGATCGACTTGCCCAGGGAGGTCTTGCCCACTCCCGGAGGCCCCACGAAGCACAGGATGGACCCTTGCGGGCGGCTGACCAAGCGGCGCACGGCCAGAAACTCGAGGATGCGCTCCTTGACCTTCTCGAGGCTGTAGTGATCCGCGTTAAGCACCCTTTCGGCATTGGACAGGTCGCGGATCTCGCGGCTCTTGGCCTTCCAAGGCACCGATAGCAGCCAGTCGATGTAGTTGTGCGAGACCGTGCCCTCGGCAGACATGGGCGGCATGTTCTCGAGCTTCTGGACCTCCGCCAGCGCCTTCTTGCGGGCGTCTGCGCTCATGCCTGACTCGTCGATACGCCGGCGGTACTCGTCGAACTCGCTTCTTTCGCCGCGGCCGAGCTCTTTCTGGATGGCCTTGATCTTCTCGTTGAGGTAGTACTCCTTCTGCGCCTTCTCCATCTGTCTCTTGACGCGGCCTTGCACGGTGCGATCCACGGCGAGTTTTTCGAGTTCGATGTCCAAGAGTTCGGCGATGCGCCCCAGCCGCTCGAGAGGATCGAAGATCTCGAGCAGGTCCTGCTTCTGGGAGACGGATAGCGGGAGGTTTGCGCCGATCGTGTCAGAGAGCTTGCCCGGGTCGTCGACGCGGACCGCTGCGATCATCGTTTCGTAGTTCAGGCTCTGGCTCTGCTTGACGTACTGCTCGAACGACGCCGTGACGCGGGAGACGAGGCTTTCGAGGTCTGGATCGCTGATATCGGGGAAGCGGACCGTTTCGACCAGCGCCTGCATGAACCCGTCCTCGATGCGCACGCTGCGCAGCTTGGCGCGCTCGAGGCCCTCGACCAGCACCTTGATGTTGCCATCGGGCAGCTTCAGGCTTTGGACGATGCTGACGACCGTGCCGACCGCGTAAACGTCCGCCGGCGTGGGGTCGTTGTCAGACGCGTCATGCTGCGTTGCAAGGAAAATCTTCTTGTCGTGGGCCAGCGAAGCCTCTAGTGCCTTCACGCTGGCTGCCCGCCCGACGACGAACGGAGACATCATGTGCGGAAAAATCACCACGTCCCGGATCGGCATCATCGGCATCCGGGCGCTGGTCTTGGCAACGGTCGCACTAGGCATGTCTCTATCTTATGCTGCGATTCCGATGCACGGCCAGTCGCGGGCGCAGGTGCCCTGCGAGGATGGCGTTGCGGCAGCAATCCCTGCGTAACTGCCCCAGTCGGGAGCTGGCCCGGGTTCCTAGCCTGCCTTGTCCAGCAGGCGGGCGCGGAACTTCCTTTGGTCTTCTAGCACCATCTGCTCGGTGACCACGAACCGCTTGACCCGCTTTGGTTGCGAGGGCAGGTAGTACATCAGCTCGAGCATCAGGTCTTCCATGATCATGCGCAGCCCGCGCGCTCCCAAGTCGCGCTCCACCGCCAGCTTGGCAATCGCCTGCATCGCGGCCGGGTCCAGCACCAGTTCGATGTTTTCGTACTCAAAGAGCTTCTGGTATTGCTTGACGAGCGAATTGCGCGGCGTGGTCAGGATCTGCACTAGCGTCTGCTCGTCCAGCCCGCTCAAGGTAGCGCAAACGGGCAGGCGCCCGATGAATTCGGGGATAAACCCGAAGCGAATCAGGTCGTGGGGCTGGACTTGGCCCAGCAGGCCCAGGTCGGCGTCGCCATCCACATCGCCCGGTTCCAAGGGCAGGCCTTGGCTGATCGAGTCAGCCTTGCGGAAGCCCACGACCCGCGTGTCGACGCGGCGCGCCACGATTCGGTCAAGGCCGACGAACGCACCGCCGCAGATGAACAGGATGTTCGTGGTGTCGATCGGCGTGAACTCTTGGTGCGGGTGCTTGCGGCCGCCTTGGGGCGGCACGTTCGCGACGCTGCCTTCCAAGATTTTCAGCAGCGCCTGCTGGACGCCCTCGCCCGAGACGTCGCGGGTGATCGACGGGTTCTCGTCACGGCGGCTCAGCTTGTCGATCTCGTCTATGTAGATGATGCCCTTCTCGGCTCGGCTGACATCGCCGTTGGCTGCCTGCAGCAGCTTGAGGATGATGTTCTCGACATCTTCGCCGACATAGCCGGCCTCGGTCAGAGTTGTCGCGTCGGTGATCGCGAAAGGAACGTCGAGGATCTTGGCGAGCGTCTGTGCCAGCAGCGTCTTCCCGGTTCCGGTGGGGCCTATCAGCAAGATGTTCGATTTCTGGACTTCGACATCCGGCTCCGCCCCCGTGGTGGCCGGTCGCTTCTGTTGCATGAAGATGCGCTTGTAGTGGTTGTAGACGGCGACCGACAGACGCTTCTTCGCGGCTTGCTGCCCGATGACGAATTCGTCTAGCTTGTCTTTGATCTCGTGCGGCTTGAGCAGCGTGAAGCCCTCTTCAGGCGGCTTCGTTGAGCGCTCCTCCTCCAAGATCGCGCTGCAAATGGCGACGCACTCGTCGCAGATATACGATTTGGGGTAATCGCCCGGGGTGGCGATCAGCTTTGTGACGATTTCGTGGCTCTTGCGGCAGAACGAGCAGCGCAACGCTCCTTCAGCAGACGACCGTTTCACCGACCTCTCCGAAGCGCGGGAATAGATTGTGGCGGCAATGCACGCTAGGCGACCGATCCCATCGTACCAAGAATCGTCCGGCGGCGGTTTCGCAGGCGATATCTCGACGGGCGAGCCCTACGCGCAGATGGCGGCCAGCCGGGCCAGCGCGCGGCAAACCTCCTCGGGCCCGCTCACTCGATAACGCGCCCCGGAATGCTCCGCCCCCGGTCCCACATAGACGGTAATGGCTTCATCGGGCAGAGCGGCGAAGGCGGTCTCGTCAGTCGTGTCGTCCCCGAAGTAGATCGGCAGCCCTCCCAGCTCGCCCAGCAGCTCCTGAGCGGCCGCGCCTTTGTCGACGCCGTCGTTCGGGGTGATGTCGAACACTCGCTTGCCCTGGCTGACATTGAGCGATCCGATGGCCGCCGCTTGGCGGACCGCGCGCTCCACGCGCTGCCAGTGCCGCGCATCGACGTTGCGAAAGTGCGCCGCCGCCGCCGTGCCCTTGTCCTCGACCTGGAATCCCTCGATGTGACCCAACTCTTCCGCGAGGCGTCGGCAGCATGCTCGGATCTGCGACAGGCCCGCCGGGTTGGACTCGACCTCGGCACTGCCCGGACGGATGCGCTCTCGACCGTGGCTGCCGAAGTAGTGAACGTCGGCCAGGCCCGCCAGCGCCCGCACGTCGCGCGCGCCGCGCCCGCTGATGATCGCCAGAGTGACGCGAGGGTTGGCCTCCAGTTTCCGAAGCGTCGAGAGCGCGGCATCGGGGATGCGCGCATCGGAGGGACGCGGCACGATCGGTGCGAGCGTGCCGTCGAAATCCAGCATCAGCAACAGCCGCTCGGCTTGGGTCAGGCGACCGGCTACCGCGGTCCAGTGCTCGAGTAAGTGGATCACTGCGCGTCCGGCTGATCAGGCACGGCTTCGAGAATGCTGCCGATCCAGCCGTAGATGTTGTGGGTGCAAACGTGCTCGCGCAGGCGCCGCATGCGTTGTCCGCCGTCAGCGTCTGCTCGGCGGCTGAGCGCATACAGGCGTTCGGCGAAATCGTCGACTGCGAGGGGGTTGAAGCAATCCGCGCCCGGCAGCTCCCAGGCTGCGCCCGTGAACGCGCTGAGCAGCAAGTGCCCGCCTTCGTCGTTGCGGGCGGCCAGGAATTCCTTGGCCACCAGATTCATGCCGTCTTCCAGCGAGCTCACCACGCACACGTCAGCGAGGCGGTACAGCGCCAACACGTCGTCATCCCCGAGCTGCCGCTTGATCGAAATGACCGGGCCGGGCTCCCGGTCGCTGCTGCCCGCGTTGATGCGCTTCTCGATCGCGTCGACCGCCTCGTGCAGGTCGCGGTAGGCCGGTATCTCGGTACGGCTGGGAGCGCCGGCATGGATGTAGGCCGTCTTCGGGCGCATCTCCGGGTGCTGCGCGAGCATTCGCTCGAACGCCTGCAGGCGCTCGAGCACGCCCTTGGTGTAGTCGATGCGATCAAGGCCGAGAACGACAAACTTGCCGTCCAAGCGGTAGCGTTCGCGAAGCCGGCCGACCGCCTTGTCACACCCGGCACTGGAGGATCTCCGCGAGACGCGGTCGAAGTCGATCGAGATCGGAAAGGCCTGCACCCGCACCGGGCGTCCGTTCCGAAGCAGCGTCTGCGGGTCGGCGGTCTCGCAGTCTGCTCGTGCCCGCGCGGCCCGCAGGAAGCGCTGGGCGTACTCCGGCACATGGACGCCGAAGACATCGTTCCCTAGCACGCCGTCGAGGATCTGCTCGTGCCATGGGCACATTGCGAGCACTTCGGGCAGAGGCCAGGGGATGTGCCAGAAATGCACGCAAACCGCGTTGGGACAACGCTCCTTGATGAGCCTCGGTAGCAGTGCGAAATGATAGTCCTGGACGAAGATGATCGCGTCCCGATCGCCCACCACGCGGGACACTGCATCTGCAAACTTGCCGTTGACCTTGCGATAAGCCTCCCAATGGGAGTTGCGGAATACGGGCTTGGTGAAGGCCAGGTGGCAGACTGGCCAGATCGCTTGGTTGGCGCAGCCGTTGTAGTAGCCATCGTTCTCTTCGCTGGTCAGCCAAACGCGCTGGAGATCATAGGCAGGGTTGTCGGGCGGGACTCGCAGCCTGCCTTCGGGATCAGCGCTTGCGCGATCAGCCTCCCCCGAGCCGTGGGCCACCCAGACGCCCCCGACCGCTTGCATCACCGAGTTCAGTGCGAGCGTCAGGCCGCCCACGGCCGCTTGGGCGCGAACCTGGCCGTCGGGGCCGAAGCTGTGCACGAACGGCTCCCGGTTCGAAACGTTCACAAAGAGGCGGCTGCCGACCCGCCTGCGGATCAACTCGGCGAGGTCCGACTTCGACCGCACGAGGCCGGCGTTGCTTGCTTGGGCTGGATCGGAAGGAGACATCAACGGTGAGCCGTCGTACTGGCGGGAGCCACGGTGCCCTAGCGCAATAGGGATTCCAGTTCCACCCGGGCATCCGTGCGCTCGTCACGGTATTTGACGATCACCGGGGCGTAGAGCGACAGCCCCATGTCGCGTCCCTTGCCCGACGCGATCGGGCGCGACCCCGGAACGACTACCGCTCCGGGCGGAATCACCAGCGGCTCATCACCCGAGGCGCGGTGAACGACGCCATGCACGATGTCATACACCGGCGTGGAGCGGGTCAGCACCGTGCCGGCACCCAAGACGGCGGAATGCTTGACGATCGTGCCTTCGTAGACTCCTGTGTTGCCTCCCACCAGCACGTTGTCTTCGATGATCACGGGCAGGGCCCCGACCGGCTCGAGGACCCCGCCGATCTGGGCGGCGGCGCTGAGATGGCAGTTCTTGCCGATCTGGGCGCAACTGCCGACCAGCGCGTGCGAATCCACCATCGAGCCATCGTCGACGTAAGCCCCCACGTTGACGTACATCGGCGGCATGCACGTCACTTGACGGCCGATATAGCAGCCATCGCGCAAGCTGGAGCCGCCTGGCACGAGCCGCACGCTGTCTTCCACATTGAGGTCACGCGGTGGGTAAGTGGACTTGTCGATGAACTTGAAGCGGCTGCCTGCCTCGGACATGTCGACGCTCTTTCCCATGCGGAATCCCACGAGGATGCCACGCTTGACCCAAGCGTTCACGCGCCAGCCGTGCGGCGTTGCCGAAGCGTCCGGCTCGGCGGCTCGTACTGAGCCATCGTTGAGTGCGGCCTTGAATTCGGAGAACGTCTCCAAGTCTTGATGCGTGTACGATTCGGGATTCTGATCGTACATGGCATCGATTCGGGCTTGCAGCATTCATCCAATCGTACAAGGCTTGCGGCCGGAGCCTTCTATCTGGCCCGCCGAAACCGGCGGCACGGAGATCGTTCCCTGCAGGCTCCATGCGACGGGTGCGCGCAGCCGTGCCTGAACGACGCACGCGGAAATATCGCGTCTTCCGCAGCGCTCACCATCCGAAATTCCGCAGCGCTCTCCCCGTAACGAGCGACGTTCGGAACGCCTCCACAGCTTTGTGTGCTGCCATGCTTCTGGACCACACCGGACTCGGGTACGATAGCGGCTTTCGGAGCGAAGTTTCCGCAGGACGCGGCCGGGCGAAGCACACGCCCCGGCTGCAGCCGGGTTCCATTGTGATCCGCAATCGAAGCAGAGGCAGTCAGCGCGCGACTCAGTCGGTGCGTGCCATCGCCGCCCTGCTCTTGCTCCCAGCTTGCGTGTTGGGACCTGTTGCAAGCTGGGCGCAGTCAGCGGAAGCTGCGTTCCGGTGGCCCGATGGCAAGCGCGCGGCTGTCAGCCTGAGCTTCGACGATGCCCGCCCGTCACAGGTCGATACCGGGCTCGCGGTGCTGGCCCGCTGGGGTGCCCGGGCGACGTTCTATGTCGTGCCGGTGCATGTCGAGGCCAAGCTCTCGGGCTGGAAGAGGCTCGTAGCGGCCGGCCACGAGATCGGCAACCACTCGGTGCGACATCCTTGCACCGGGAACTTCGCGTGGTCGCGCGATGCCGCCTTGGAAGACTACACGCTTGAGCGCATGCGGCAGGAGCTTCTTGAGGGCAATCGGCGTCTCGAACAGCTGCTGGACATCACTCCCGTCACGTTTGCCTATCCATGCGGGCAGACCTTCATAGGACGCGGCCGGGCCACCCAAAGTTATGTCCCGTTGGTCGCCGAACTCTTCCTCGCCGGCCGCGGCTGGCTTGACGAGACGCCGAACGACCCGGTCTTTCACGATCCTGCCCAGGTCAGCGGCATGTCGATGGACGGCATGGACTTCCCGGATGTCAAGGCCCTCGTCGAGAATGCCCGCGAAGCCGGGCAGTGGCTGGTGCTGGCAGGTCACGAGATCGGCCACTCGGGGCCCCAGACCACCCGTATCGAAATGCTCGAGAGCCTCGTCCCCTTCCTGCAGGATCCGAGCAACCGGATTTGGTTCGAGACCGTCGAAGCCGTGGCGCGGCACCTGAGGCGACATCGGAACGATCAGCCGCGGGATTAGGGTCGCCGACTGGCGAGTACGTCGGCCGCGCGAGTGTCCGGGCTGATTTCGCCGGATCGGTCGCGGCGGGGATCCGTCTTGGCGGGGCGATCCGGGAGGCCGCTGCCCGCCGTGACTCGCTACGATCCCATCCACATTCTTTCCCACGACCCTGCGCGCCAGTGATAGACTTGACGCTCACGGAAGATGGATGGCTTTCGTCCCAATTCGTACTCCGGAAAGCTCATCATCGTCGAGGGCATTGATGGCTCCGGCAAGTCCACCCAGCTCTCGCTGCTGAGCCAGTGGCTCAGGTCCAAGCGCCTCGTAGTCTCGTTCAGCGAGTGGAACTCGTCTTCGATCGTCCGCGGCACGACACGCCAGGGCAAGCGCAAGCAAATGTTCACGCCGACCACCTTCAGCCTGATCCACGCGACCGACTTCGCAGACCGGCTCGAGCGCCACATTCTGCCGATGCTGGAAGCGGGCGCCGTGGTCTGCGCGGATCGCTACGCCTTCACGGCCTTCGCCCGCGACGTCGCCCGCGGCGTGCGTCCCCAGTGGGTCCGCAACCTCTACCGCATGGCCATCAAGCCAGACCTGGCGTTCTATTTCCGCGTGCCCCTCAACGTCGCGCTCGACCGCATTCTAGGCGGGCGCGCCGCCCTCAAGTATTACGAGGCCGGCATGGATCTCAATCTCAGCTCCGACATCAAGGAGAGTTTCGCGCTCTTCCAGGAGCGCATCCTCCATGAGTACGACTCGATGGCGGAGGAGATGGGCTTTCATGTCATCGACGCGACCGGCACGATCAAGGAGCAGCAGCGGCAGGTGCGAAAGATCGTGATGAACACCATCGGCGATGCCCTCGAGAAGGACATCCTGCGCCAGCCCAAAAGCGAGCGGCGAGCATGAGCAACGACAACCTCAAGCCGCTTGATTTTTACGCCGACCCGCTGCCGAACGTCGACCTGGCGGAGCTGCAAGGAAAGCTCTTCGTCATCGAGGGGCCCGACTCCGTGGGCCGCACCACGCAGGTCGAGCGCCTGCGCGCCTGGCTCGAGGCCAATGGCCACGCCGTGGTCGACACTGGCATGACCCGCTCCACGCTCACCAAGGAGGGCCTGCAAGAGGCCAAGAACGGCCACACGCTCGGGCCCCTCACCATGGGCCTGTTCTACATGGCCGACTTCGCCGATCGATTGGAGCGCGTCGTCGTGCCAGCCCTGCGGGCCGGTTTCGTGGTCCTGACGGACCGCTACTTCTACTCGGTCGTCGCCCGCTCCGTGGCCCGTCATCAGGATTCAGAATGGCTCGAGCGGGTGGCCGGGTGCGCCCTCGTCCCCCATGCCACGTTCTACTTGCGCGCCTCGGTCGACGAGATCGTGGCGCGCACCGCGCGCGGTCGACGCTACTTCGACTACTGGGAGAGCGGCATGGACGTGCCTTACGGTTCCAATCGATACGAGAGCTTCCGCGGCTATCAAAGCAGGCTGGTCGAGATTCTCGATTCGCTTTCCGAGCGCTACGGTTTCACCGTAATCGACGCCAACCGGCCGCCGGACAAGATCTTCGTCGACCTGCGCCAGCGCATCGCGGCCCTGCTTGAGATCTAGCGGGCGGATTGCTTGTGAAGCCAGCGTACGAACTGCTCGTCTTCGATCTGGACGGGACCCTGATCGACTCGACGCAAGATCTGGCACAGTCCGTCAACGCCGCTAGGGCGGACGCCGGCCTGCCGGCCCTGCCAACTGCCGCCGTTGCCTCGTACGTCGGCGACGGGGCCGAGATGTTGATCCGCCGGGCGCTCGGACCCGGTGCTTCGGACGCCCAGGTAGCCCGGGGCCTGGCCTACTTCCTGCAGTATTACCGCGAGCACATGCTGGACCACACGGTCCTCTACGCAGGCGTGCGGGAAGCTCTCGCTGCGTGGCACGCGGCGGGGCTGGCCATGGCCGTGCTGACGAACAAGCCCGAGCGCTTCAGCCGTGATCTGGTCGCCGGGCTGGGGCTGGGTGAGGTCTTCGCCAGGGTTTACGGCGGCAACAGCTTCCGCACCAAGAAGCCCGATCCGCACGGGCTCCGTCGCATCATGCGCGAACTCGGCTCCAGCCCCGCGAGGACGCTGATGATCGGCGACAGTTCGGTGGACGTGCTGACCGCGCGCAACGCGGGCACGGACTGCGTGGGCGTGCGCTATGGCTTGCGCCCGGAGGATTTCGACCGGCACCCGCCGGACATCCTGGTCGACGACATGCGCGAGCTCGCCGCTGTCGTGGGCGCCGGAGAGCGGTCCGCTCCCGTACCTACGTGAAGGCCGGGATCCCGGTCACGTGCGAGCCGAGGATCAGCGTGTGGATGTTATGCGTGCCTTCATATGTCTTGACGGTCTCGAGATTGCACATGTGGCGGAAGATCGGGTACTCGTCGGTAATCCCGTTGGCTCCAAGCAGGTCGCGCGCCCGGCGCGCCACCTCTAGGGCCATCTCGGCGTTGCTGCGCTTGATCATCGACACGTGGACATGGCTCAGCCGTCCTTCGTCCTTGAGCCGGGTGGCGTGCAGCGTTATGAACTGCGCCTTCGTGATCTCGCTGATCATCCATGCCAGCTCGCTCTGCACAAGCTGGTGCGACGCGATCGGGCGATCGCCGAACTGCTTGCGCAGGATTGTGTACTGCCGGGCGCAGTCGTAGCACGCCATGGCCGCCCCGATCGCGCCCCAGGCGATTCCCAAGCGGGCGTTGGTGAGGCAGCCGAGGGCAGCCTTGAGGCCCTTCGCCTCCGGCAGGATGTTGGCTGCTGGAATGCGGACATTGGAAAACCCGACGCTGGAGGTTGTCGAGGCCCGCATGGAGAGCTTGTTGTGCAAGTCGACGGCGCTGAAGCCGGGTCGGTCCGTTTCCACCAGGAAGCCGTGGATCCTGTCGGTATCGTCGACCTTGGCCCAGACCACCGCGATGTCAGCCAAGCTGCCGTTGGTAATCCAAGTCTTCTCGCCATTGATCACGTACTCGTCGCCGTCGCGCACGGCCCGCGTGAGCATGCCCGCCGGATTCGAGCCGAAGTTGGGCTCTGTCAGCGCGAAGCAGCCCATCGCCTTGCCCTGCTGCATGGCGGGCAGCCAGCGCTGCTTCTGCTCGTCGGTCGCGTACGAATGGATCGCGTACATCGACAGGCTGCTCTGCACCGAGACGAAGCTGCGCAGCGAGGTGTCGCCGCGCTCGAGTTCTTGCATGACCAGCCCGTACTCGACGTTGCTCAGGCCAGCGCAGCCGTAGCCGTCAAGGTTCGCGCCGAAGAACCCGAGACCGGCGATCGGCGCCGTAAGTTCGTTGGGGAACGTGCCGTCGCGGAAGTGCTGCGTGATCAACGGTATGAATTGATCCTCGACGAATTGGCGCGCGGTCTGCCGCACCAACAACTCTTCCTCGCCCAGCAGCGAGTCGAACTCCATGAAGTCCACGCCTCGAAACTCGAACATCAATGCCTCCGCATTGGCCCCATGGTAGCGCGGGCCCCTTGTGCTTTCGGGCTGCGTGCTAGGATGCCCGAGGTGGACCTGCGCGAGCCCCGAGATTGGATCGCCGCTGCGTCGCGCGTCGTGGGTTTCACGGGAGCTGGGATTTCGACCGAGTCGGGCATACCCGACTTTCGCAGCCCGAACGGTGTTTGGGCGCGCAACCGGATCATCGACTTCCAAGAGTTCGTGACGAGCGAAGAGGGACGGATCGAGTACTGGCGGCAGAAAGTGGAAGCTTGGCCCGCGATGCGGCTGGCGCGCCCCAACGCCGGCCATCAAGCGTTCGTCGACCTGCACCGCAGGGGCAAGCTGACCGCGCTGGTCACGCAGAATATCGAGCGGCTGCACCAGAAGGCGGGCCTGCCGGCCGACAAGGTGTTGGAATTGCATGGCACCACGACCGAGGCGGTCTGCCTGTCGTGCGGGGATCGGATCACGTCCGACGAGGCTTGCGAGCGGGTCGAGGCTGGCGAGAAGGCGCCGCTCTGCCGGCTCTGCGGCGGATTGCTCAAGCCCGCCACGATCTCGTTCGGTCAGTCCATGCCGCTGGAGGTCATGCAAGAGGCCCAAGCCGCGGCCGAGAGCTGTGACCTGATGCTGGCAGTGGGTTCGTCGCTGGTTGTGGAGCCTGCGGCGTCAATCCCGCGCTTGGCCAAGCGCGCCGGCGCGCGGCTGGTGATCGTGAATCGAGATACGACAGCCTTGGATGACATTGCCGACTTGGTTTTGCATGGCGAGATCGGCAGCGTGCTGCCCGCGATGGTGGATCGGGCCGATTGATGGCGGGTGGCTCGCGCCTGCCACGGAATGAGGGATGCCGGAACTTCCAGAAGTCGAGACGGTCAAGCGCTCGCTGGCCCCGCATCTCCAGGGCAGGACGATCGAAAGGGTCGTTTTTTATTGGCCGCGCACGTGCGCGGGGGATCCCGACGAGACGAGTGCACGACTGGCCGGGCAGCGCATTGACGAAGTTGGCAGATACGGCAAGTACCTGCTATTCCAGCTGAGCAAGCACGGCCGGGGCTCGTTTCTGTGGATCCACCTGCGCATGACCGGAAATCTCTTGCTGAATGCCCAGCCCGGTCCCTACACCCGCGCAGAGATGTTCCTCTGCGGCGGCACCAACGTTGTTTTCCACGACATCCGCAAGTTCGGCAAGTGGCAGTGGTCGGCGGGCTTCCCCGAGCGACTGGCCCAGCTGGGGCCAGAGCCTTTGGAGATTGACCCGCGCGATTTCACCAAGCGCCTCTCAGGGCGTTCCACGCGGCTGAAGGCTTTGCTGTTGAACCAAGAGTTCGTGCGGGGCCTGGGCAACATCTACGCCGACGAGGCCCTGTTTCGTGCCAGGCTGCACCCCGAGCGCAGCGCGTCCAGCGTCAGCCCGCGCAAGGCGCGCGCGCTGCACCAAGCGATCCGCGACGTGCTGCAGGAGTCGATCTCGGCGGGCGGGACCAGCATCAACAACTATGTGGACGGCCAGGGAAGCCGGGGCTACTTCCAGCTGCGCACGCAGGTCTATGGCAAGACCGGCCAGCCGTGCGCGAAGTGTCGCGCGCCGCTGCGGCGCATCATCGTAGCGCAACGCAGCACGCACTATTGTCCGCGCTGCCAAAGGCGCTAGCCGGGATGCCCATGCGCCTGACTAGGATTGGCCTGCGCAAGATCCGCATGCCCTTGGTGCGCCCGTTCGAGACCAGCTTCGGTCGCACCACGGAACGGCAGATCCTGCTAGTGCAAGTGGAAGACTCCGACGGTGCCATCGGCTGGGGCGAGGTCACGTGCGGCGAGCGTCCGTTCTACAACGAGGAGTGGGTCGACGCGGCCTGGCTCGTGCTGCGCGATTTCGTCGCTCCGCGGGTCCTTGGCAGGGAGCTCGAGTCGGCGGCCGAGGTCGGGGGGCTCAGCCTCGCGATCCGCGGGCATCGAATGGCCCGCGCGGGTTTGGAGACTGCCTGCTGGGAATTGGAGGCGCGCAAGCTGGGACGGCCTCTGTGGCAGCACATTGGCGGCGCGAGGCGCGAAGTCGCATGCGGCGTCTCGATCGGCATCCAGAACTCCGTGAGCGAGTTGCTGGAGCTGATCGGAGCCGAGGTCGAAGCTGGCTACCAGCGCATCAAGATCAAGATCAAGCCCGGGAAGGACGCCGATGTCGTGCGGGCGGTGCGGAGGCACTTTCCCGATATCCGGCTGATGGCCGACGCCAACTCTGCCTACACGCTCGATGATCTCGAGAGCCTGCAGGGACTGGACGAATTCGACCTGATGATGCTGGAACAACCGTTGGGGCACGACGAATTGATCGATCATGCCGAGTTGCAAGCCCAGCTGAAGACTCCGATTTGTCTGGACGAGTGCATCCGCACGGCCCATCATGCCCGCCAGGCGATCCGTCTCGGGGCGTGCGGCATCATCAACGTCAAGCTCGGTCGCGTCGGCGGGTTCGCCGAAGCGTTGCGCATTCACGATGTCTGCCGCGAGGCGGCCGTGCCGGTGTGGTGCGGGGGGATGCTGGAGGCGGGCATCGGCCGGGCGCACAACATCGCGCTGTCAACCCTGCCGGGATTCGTGCTGCCAGGAGATGTATCGGCTTCCAAGCGCTACTGGAGTCAAGACGTGATCGATCCGCAGGTGCAGGTCAGCCGACAGGGAACGATCACTGTCAGCGACGCTCCCGGGCTGGGCTATGGCTTGGACGAAGGCCGCATCGAATCGCTTACCGAACGTCGGCAAGACCTGCGCTAGGCCGCCGCAGGCGGGTCATTGCGCTGCGTCTGCGTGGCGCACCAGTACCACGGTCACGTTGTCGGGAGCGCCCAGCCTGAGCGTTGCGTCGATGAGCCACTGGGCCTTGTCTTGCAGAGATCCGTCGCGCTCGAGCGTGCTGGCGATCACATCGGGCGAGGTGACGCCATGCAGGCCGTCGCTGCACAGGAGCAGGATGTCACCTGCGTCGAAGTCCGAATCCACGGTGTCAGCGGCCACTTCGTACTCCGCCCCGACGGCCTTGGTCAGCACGTGGCGCTTCGGATGGTTCTTCAGCTCGGCCTCGCTCAGACCGGAGGCCTCGGCGATGGCGGTGACCCAGGTGTGGTCTGCTGTCAACTGCTCAAGCTTCCCGCGTGAGAAGCGATAGGCGCGGCTATCGCCGGCGTTGACGATCTCAACTCTGCCGGGCTGCGCGATCGCTGCCGTGACCGTGCAGCCCATTCCCTCTAGGTAGGGATCGTTCTCGGCCTCCCAGCGGACTCTCTTGTTGGCCAGTTCGATCGCCTGCGCGACCGCGGCGGCGGTCGGCGCTGCCCGTGCGCCGCGCACTTCTTCGACCAGCGTCTTGACGGTGAGCGCCGAGGCGCGCTCGCCGCCCGCCGCGCCGCCGAGGCCGTCCGCCACGACGAAAAAGCCCAGCTCAGGCACGGAGTCGAAGCGATCTTCGTTGTTCGCCCGGACGTTCCCGGCGTGGCTCGCTCCGCAGGAATCAAACATGAACTGCGACTAGAGCGTATCACGACCCCAACCGCGACCGGTGTCAGAGCCGGTTCCGCGCCCCGGAGGCTGAGCGCTGGAACGGCTGCCTGTCCGCCGGCAAGCTCTGCCCGACCGGCTTCTCGATCTCTCGCCCGGCTCAGTTTCGGGAGACGTCGATCACCACCCCCGACGTATCGCCGACACGGACTGCCGTGCCCGCGCCCCCCGCTTCGCGCCGGACGATCGAGAATCCGCGGGCCTTGCCCCCAGGCCCGCATCCCGGTGTTGCCGAAGTCATCTCCCCCACTGCGCTGCCCTGATGCTTCACGACTGTCTCGGCTGGCACGGCTGTGGAGTCGAGCTCGATTCCGACCAGCATACGCCGCACTTGGCCTTGCGATCGCACCCGCTCGACGATCTCTTGGCCGGTGTAGCAGCCCTTCGTGAACGAGACGGCGCAGAACTGCTGGGTCTCATGGGGGATATTCTTGGGCCCGAAGTCCGCGCCGAAGCGAGGGACGCCCATCAGCACGCGGTGTGCCTCGCACTCCTCGGCAGTCGCATGAGGTGCCCCTGCGGCCAGGAGCTGGTCCGCCAAGACTGGACCCTCGTGCGCCAGGACCTCGATCCAAAGGCCGTCTCTGCCCGCCACCAAGCCCTGGCGCACGCAGGTCGTGCCGTTCCATGCGAACGTCAAGCGCCCAGCGGGAGCCGGCAGGCCCATGGCGGCGACGATGCCGGCTGCGTCCGGCCCGGCGACGCCGAATCGAGCGGTCTCCGCCGAGACCGCTTCGAGGACGACATCGTCCATGATGATGTAGTTCTCGATGTGCCGCCTCAGCGCTTCCGCGGCTTCCGGCTCGCAGTCGATGACAGCATGATCATGGTCGACATAGATGTGGCTGTCGGCTTGGATTCTGCCTTGGGCGTTCAAGAAGAACGCATAGGCTCCTTGCCCCGGCGCCAAGCCCTCGATGTCGTTGCTGCAGATCGCGTGGAGTAGCCGGATCCGGTCGCCGCCGGTTGCGCGGAGCCTGCCGCGCGCCGAGAGATCGCTCCAGGCCGCACGCTGGTGGAACGCTTCGCTGGCCGTCACAGGAAAGTTGTTAGCATACCAGCGATGATCCACGAAACCATGCCTGTCGGCATGCTGCAGTGCAACTGTTCGATCTTTGGGGACGAGAGCACCCGGGAGGCGGTCGTGATCGATCCAGGCGACGAAATCGACCGCATTCAATCCGTGTTGCGGAGGCACGGGCTAACGGTCAAGTGGATCGTCATCACTCATGCGCACATCGATCACATCGGAGCTGCCGGCAGACTCCGGGCTCTGACCGGGGCGCCGATCTACATGAACGAGGCCGACTACGGGCTCGTCAAAGCCCTCCCGGACCAGGCCAGCTGGCTGGGCATGCCGGAGCCGGATGCGACTTCTATCGATGTCGCGCTCAATGACGGGGATTCGCTCAAGATGGCCGGAGCGAGCTTCGAAGTGTTCCATACCCCAGGGCACACACAAGGAAGCGTGTGCCTGTTGCTTGCTGCCCAGAACAAGCTGATCGCCGGGGACACCCTGTTCCGAGATTCGATCGGGCGGACCGACCTCCCCGGCGGTGACTACGGCCAGATTCTCCGCTCGATCAAGACCAAGCTGCTCCCGCTCGACGACGAAATCAGCGTAGTCTGCGGCCACGGACATGCCACGACGATCGGGCGCGAGCGGTTGCACAACTATTTCCTGAGGAATCTCTAGGACGCCTCTCGGGCAGGCGCGCCGCCGGTCGGTAGAATCGTGGCATATGGCGAAGAGGATCTTGCTCGTTACTGGCGACGCCGGCGAGAGCTACGAGGCGCTGTTTGCGCTGCACCGCTTTCAGGAAGCCGGCTACGAACCCGTTGTGGCTGCGCCGTCCGCTCGCCGACTCCATCTGGTCATGCACGATTTCGAGCCGGGCTGGGACACCTACATCGAGCGCCAAGGCTATGGGCTCGACGCCGACATCGCATTTGACGACGTGGACGTGGACGGGTATGCAGCGGTGCTGCTGCTCGGCGGCAGGGCGCCGGAGTTCTTGCGGCATATCCGGCGGGTCGTGGACATCGTGCGGGAGTTTGTCGCGCAGGGCAAGCCGGTGTTCTCGATCTGCCATGGGATCCAGATCTTGGTGGCCGCAGATGTCGTTGATGGCAAGACCGTGACCTGCTACGAGCACGTCCGTTCGGAAGCCGAGCGGGCAGGCGCTTGTTACTCGCAGAAGCAGGCCGTGCGCGACGGCAGTCTCGTAAGCGCCCAGACTTGGGAGTCTCATCCGGAGTTCTACCGGGAGGTCTTCGCCTGCTTGGAAGGCTAGCGCTCGCCCGAGGCCAGCCTATCGGTCGTCGCCGTCGACGATTTGGAACTTCTGGTAGATCACGTCCGCCTCGCCCGACGAGGGCGGCAGCATCGCGGCCAAGATGTACTCCCCGGCACGTAGGTCGCCCGTGGCCAGCGCCGCGAGATGGCGCACGCGGTGCGCCTCGGGCTGCGCCACGGTCTGGTAGCTCTTGACCGGCAATCGCGGCACGCTTTCGCGCCCGCGGTACAGCGCGAGCCGCGGCCCGGGGGGATCGTCGTAGCTGTCCGGCCCAAGATTGTAGACGTCGTAGAGCAGATAGATGGGCGTGCCGCGCCGGAACGCCTTCACCGCCGTCGCGAAGAACCGGCTGCCGTCGACGAGCAGGACATCCTCGGGAGCCTTGCGGGACGGCTTCCCGGCCGTGGCCCGGCCGACATCGTCGATGCGGCTTGTCAGCAGCAGCGAGCTGCCCGCTGTCCCCGCCGAGCGTTCCGGAATGCGCAAGCGAGTCTGATAGCTGCCCAGCGATCCGGACAGGTCATCGCGCACGATGACCCTCCAGTCGTACTCTCCCGCCGCGAGCGGCATCTGCGAGCCGTAGTGCAGCCAAGACGCCGGATCGCCGGTGAGGCGCTCCAGCGCTGCGGGTTCCACCGTCATTGTGAAGCGCCGCTCGTCCAGCACGGGCGGCTGTCGACCGCCGCCCTCGGATGGCCGTGCCAGGGCTTGCGCGATGACCGTTAGCTTGACCGTCTCGCCCTTCTTCACTGTTTCGGTGGGAATGTCGCGCGCGTGTAGCCCGACGCTGTAGATCAGTGTCGGCGCACCGCTGGAGTCTCGAAAGAACTCGTGGTCGACCAAGATGGGCAAGTCCGTGTATGGGGTGTCGAACGTAAGGGCCTGATGCATGCGCAGATTCCTCTCCGAGCGCGACATTTGCCTGAACGGACGCTCCTCGTAGTAGCCTCGCTGGTGGCTGATTCGCAGGCTAGAATCGTTCACGCGGACCCTGAGGCGGCGCAGCCGTCCGCGCTGCTCGCGATCTTCGGGATAGTAGCCGAGCAGGTAATAGCCGCTGTTCTCTTGATTGACGACCTCGAAGACCTCGCCGAAATCATTGCTGTTCAGGATTGCTTTTCCGCCCGTCCGCTGCGCCAGTTCCCATAGGCCGTCTTGGTTGTCTTGGCGCTGCTCGATCGCGGCAGTGAGGCCCTCAATGGCTGTGACGCCTCCAGCGGCGGCAAAGCCGCCAGACGTTTCCGCGTCGCCGTAGAGAGGGGTGGCGTCGAGGCGCCGCACGTCTGAGACGTAGAAGCGCACCCGCGCCTTCATCGCCTCGTCCTCCAAGACCTTGATGATGTCGAGGTTGTCTTCTTCAACGGGCAACCCGGTGGCGAATAGCACAACCAGCTTCTTCCCCGGGTAAATGCTCAAGGCCCGTATCAGGTCGATGTACTCGTACATGCGCAGGCGGTTATAGAAGGCACTGCGATCCGCGATCTCCTCAAGCGCCTCTTCGAACTCCTCGTTCGTCTCCTCGATCAAGCCCTCCAATGCGTCGCTGTACCTGATGTCCCGGGCTAGGTCGACCGCCAGCGTATCGACAAAGCCGTCGGTGCTATTGCCGCCGCCTCGCCGCATAGCTTCAAGTCGTTCGTGGAGTTCGCTGCGGCGCGAAGTGAAGGGCGAGCCCTGGATGGACACCAACATGCCGGGCTGCAGCTCGTTGTCCACGAAGTCCCTGACAGCCTCGTAGATCTGGGGCCGGTCCTCGCGGCGTCCCCGCGTTGCGATGTAGACGAACGTGCTGCGCCGCAGCTGGCTAGCGGCATCTGTGCCCGGTTGACCCGGGCGCCCTTGTGCAATCCAGGGGGCGGCCGTCGCGTCCCTGGCCCCTAAGCCGGGGACGAATTCGAACGTTGCAATGGCTTGCGGGTCGCCGTTCTCTCGCAGTTCGAAGTCGTTTCTGGACAGCCCAGCCACCGGTTGGCCGCGCCTGTCCGTCACACGAACTTCGAGTTCGAGCAAGGCCGTTTCGGACCTGAATACAGGGGCGGGCTGCCCCAACAGGGGCACTGCCCAGCTGATCAGCGCGGCCGCTGCGGCCAAGCCGCGCCAGCGAACATCGCGGATAGGGTCGGTTGTGACGCAAGTCGGCTTCACTATTGATCTGACGAGCACTGGCGCGAACTCGTTGCTAGCCGCTAGCTTCGCACGGAAGGAGGGAACGGTCGCGGTTGCGATGCAAGAATCGAGACTTGGCGGGCTGCCAACATAATGAGACATAGGCCCCGTCTGGCGCTTCTCGGGAGTCGGCTGTCGTCTCAGGATTCTCGAGCGGAATTGAGGAAGCATCCATGCTGGTGATGAAGTTCGGGGGCACCTCGCTCGCCACCGCCGCGGCGATCGAGCGTGCCTGCGGGATTGTCGAGCGGGCGCGCCAGCGCGATCCCGTGGTGGTCGTCTCGGCCATCGGTGCCACGACCGATCAGCTTGCTGCAGCCGCTGAGTCCGATCTGGAACGCGGCCGCGCGATTCTCGCGGATCTGCAGAATGCGACCGAAGCAATCGCCCGGGCCCTGGTTTCAGGAGCCTACGCCGATGAGCTAGTCGCCCGAGTGCGCGCAGTGTTCGACGATGCGGGCGAACTTCTAGGCCGGATCGGCTCCCGCGGGCCGGAGCACTCGGCCGAGCTGGACGCGCTGCTGGCTTGCGGGGAGCGCATCTCGAGCGAGGTCACAGCCTTCGCCTTGCGCAAGCGCGGCGTCACGGCCAACCACTTCGACGCGCGAAAGCTATTCGTCACTGAGTCGAAGCACGGCGGCGCAGATGCCGTCTTCGAGATCACCAAGCAACGGCTGCGAGCCGCCGTGCCTCCGGTGCTGGCCGCCGGGGCCGTGCCTGTCATGGGCGGATTCATTGCGACAGGCGAGGATGGCTCAGCGACAACTCTCGGCCGCGGCGGGTCGGACTTCACCGCATCGCTGGCCGGAGCTGCCTTGGATGCGGAGGAGGTGCAGATCTGGACGGATGTCGACGGCGTGATGACCGCCGATCCTTCGCTGATCAGCTCGGCGCGGAGCCTCGATGTTCTGTCTCTGTTGGAGGCTTCCGAGCTGGCCTACTTCGGCGGGCGCGTGCTGCATCCGGCGACCATGCATCCGGCGATCGAGCACGGCATTCCAATCCGCGTCCTCAACTCGACGCGTCCCACGGGGCGCGGCACGTTGATCGTCAAGCACCCCCCCGAGTCCGAGCAAGTCGTCAAGTCGGTCGTCTACAAGGAGAACATCACGCTGATCGACATCTACTCCACCCGCATGTTGATGGCCCACGGCTTTTTGGCCAGGATCTTCGCCATCTTCGAGCGCCACAAGACGTCTGTCGACATGGTCTCGACCTCCGAAGTCAGTGTCTCGCTGACCGTGGACCGCAGCGACAAGCTCTCCCAGATCCTGTCAGACCTCGGCGAGTTCGCTCAGGTCAAGGCAACTCCCGGCAAGGCGATCGTCTGCGTGGTGGGCGAGCGCATCCGCTATACTCTGGGCATCGCGGCCAAGGTTTTCCAAGCGCTCGAGGGCATACACATCCGCATGATCTCGCTGGGCGCCTCGCGTGTGAACGTCGGATTCGTCGTGGACGAGGATCATCTTGCGGTCGCCGTGGGGCGGATCCACGCGGCCTTCTTCCCCGAGCTTTCTCGGCCGCCGGGAGCGTCGCAGCAGTGAGCTCGAACGCCAGCGCGCTGGCATTGGTCGGCTACGGGCGGATGGGGCGGCTCGTCGAGGAGTTGGCCCCGGCGCACGGCTTCGAGGTCGTGCTCAAGCTTGACGAGTTCAACAATCAAGGGGCCGCGGGCGTCACCAAGGAGAATTTCGCGGGCGTCGACGCGGCCATCGACTTCTCGATCCCAGAGGTGGTCGCCGAGAATGCCGTCCGCATCGTTGAGCTGGGCGTGCCCCTCGCCATCGGCACTACGGGCTGGCAAGATCAACTCGACCGCGTTCGAACCGCTGTGGAGCGCCATCACGGCGCCCTGGTGTACGGAGCGAACTTCTCGATCGGAGTCAACGCCTTCTACCGCATCGCGGCGGCGGCGGCGCAGGCGTTCGCTGCCCAGCCGGACTACGATGCGTTCCTCTACGAGGCGCACCACAAGTACAAGAAGGACGCCCCGTCCGGCACGGCGCTGCGCCTACTGGATGCGGTGCGGGAGGCGGGATATGCTGGCCCGGTTGACGTCGCGACGCAGCGCAGCGGGCAGTTCCCCGGGATCCACGAGATAGGGTTCGATTCCGGCGCCGACACCATCCGGGTTAGCCACACCGCCCGCAACCGCGTGGGCTTTGCCAGCGGGGCGCTGAAGGCCGCCCGCTGGATCATGGGCCAGCGGGGCGTCCACGAGTTCTCGCAAGTCTGGGATCGCCTCGACTGAGGCTGCCGCCGAGCCCCTCCTAGAAGATCAGCTTCATGCCGAACTGCACCTCGCGCCCGTCGCGGGCCGCGAGCACCCGCCCGAACCCGGGCGTTCCGAAGAAGATGTTCGGATTCAGGAAGTTCGGCGTATTTAGCAGGTTGAACAGCTCGGCGCGCAGCTGCAGCGTCGCTGCCTCGGCGATCCGGATGTCCTTCAGCACCGAGAAGTCCACGTTGGCAAGGCCGGGTCCGCTGATGATGTTGCGGCCAGCGTTCCCGAAGCTGCCGTACTCCGGCAGCGAGAACGCTCCCGGATCGAACCACTGCTGCGGATCCGGGCTGGCAAGGTTGGGGTTGGAGTTGACGCTCGGGCGGTCGCCCGCACCGAATCCGTAGCTCGAGCGGCCGGTGTTGGAATTGTCGAGCTCGCCCGGCAGCGCCACGGTGTATGGCTGGCCCGACTGCAGGGTGACGATGCCGTTCAGCTGCCAGCCGCCCAACAGCCGGGCGGCGGCTCCGGTCCAGCTGCCGCCCAGCGCACGACCGGGGCCGAAGGGCAGCTGATAGACGAAGCCGCCCGTGAAGCGGTGCGGTACGTCGAAGCTGGAGCGCGCTCGCTCGGCCGCGATGTTGTTGCTGTCCTGAGGGTAGTTCGCATCTCCGGCCGAGGCGAAGAAGTTCGACGCGTTGTCTAGCGACTTGGACCACGTGTACGTGAACAAACCGGTCAGCCCGGTCTGCAGGCGGCATTGGAACTGCGCTTGCAGGCTGTGGTAGACGGAATCGAACCCGGACGCGATCAGGTTGATGTCGGAGAACGTCGGCAGCGGCCGATAGTTGGGCTGGGCGGGGGAGGGAGCCGCTTGGTTGACGTCGCGAGCGCCCACCAGCTTCGTGCCGCGCGTGCCGTTGTAGCCGATGCTGAGCACGGTGTCCTCAAGCACTTCGGACTGCACTGTGAAGTTCCATTGCTGGGCGTAGCTCGTGCGCATGTTTCGGTCGTAGGTCGTCACGCTCGGCGGGAGCGGCGCGGCTTGCCCTTCTGGCCAGGGTTGGCTGATCGTCAGCGGAGCCTGCAGGGACGGGATGAACAGCATGGCGTTGAAGAACGGCGGGTTGAAGTAGATGCCCTGGCCGGCCGCTAGATCCGAGAAGTTGTGGTAGACGCCCCAGCCGGCCCGAACCACGAGCCGATCAGTAGCGGCCGGTCGCAGCGCGACGCCGATGCGCGGGGCTAGGTTGTTGTTGTCCCGGTAGAAGCCGGAGCGGGGCACTCCGCTCTCGCCGACGCGCACGATCTGGCGGCTGCCGAGATCGAAGATCGAAGCCGCGTCCTGGGCATCAAAGGCCGGCTGGTTGTTCTCGTAGCGCAGCCCGAGCGTCAGCGTCAGCGCCCGCGACAGGCGCAGGGTGCCGGTTGCGAAGGCGCTGGCCGCGCCCGTTCGCGCAGCCTGCAGGTTGTCGCTCCTCGCGCCGAGCGTGTAGCTCGGCAGGCCGAAAAGCAGGTCGGCCAATGCGTTCTGCGTGTACGCGAGGTCCGTGAAGTACACGCTGCCCCTGGCGAGCACGTTGCGGAAGCCGTCCTGGCGGATACCGCGCTGCTCGAAGCCGAATTGCAGCAGGTGGCCCCCGTGCGAATAGCTCAGCGTGTCGGAGATCTGCCAGGTGTTCACGGTGCTGACCTGGGGGTTGTTGAACTCCCCGCCGAGCGACGAATAGCCGGTGACTTGGAAGAAGCTCAGCCCCAGGTCGAGTTCGCGCGTGGCGAGGTCGGGCAGGCCGAGCGTGCTGTTCAGGCTGGTCCCGCTGTTCTCGTGCAGAGTCCGATTTCCGATTCGGTTGTAGCCGAAGCGCGCTTCGTTGATCCACTGCGGGCCTAGATTGTCGGTGTGCGAGATCATCGCGTTCTGGCCGCGTTGGTCCAGCAAGTTGCCGTAGCCCGGCACGGACGAGAACTGCTGGGCGGCGTACGGTTCGTGGTTATCGCTGTCGGCGAAGCTGTACCTGCCGGCCAGCTGCCCGCCGTCGCCGACGCGGCGGTCGAGTCGGACGTCGAACTTATTTGTGCTGTTCTCGCCTTCTGGCGCGGCCACGAAGTTCTGGCCAGGCGTGGGCCGGTTAGGCTCGGGGTAGAGATCGGCCACGGCCTGCCCGATAGGGTGCGCATAGGGCAGACGGGCGTTCGGAAACGGCTGTTGCGAGAAGAAGTTGATGGGCGCGTTGCCTGCGCTAGAGGAAAAATCCCCTTGGCGCTCTGCCTCGGTCGGCACGTTCGTGGTGCGGGTTTGGGCCCGCGTTTCGCGCAGGCCCTCGAAGTTCGCGAAGAAAAAGGTGGAATCGCGGGCGACCGGACCGCCTAGCGACGCCCCGAACTGGTGCCTGCGCAGCGTGGGCACGGGATCGCCAGGCCGGCTGAAGAAGTTGCGCGCGTCGAAGCGATCGTTGCGAAGGAACTCGTACGCCGTGCCGTGAATCTCGTTCGTGCCTTGCTTGATCGCAACCGCGATCTGGCCACCGCTGTTTCGGCCCAGCCCGGCCTCCGAATTGGAAGTCTGGATGCGGAACTCACTCACGGCGTCGACCGGCGGGGCGAAGCTAAAGCTGTTCAGGATCGGGTCAATCGCGTAGGCGCCGTCGTACAAGAACGAATTGGCTGACTCGCGGGCACCGTTGGTCTGGAATGCGAACCGGCCGCGCTCGCTGCCCGGCGAGCCCACAGCCGCCGGTGCCGTTCCGGGAACCAGCAGTGACAGCTGCAAGAAGTTCCGGCCGTTCAACGGCAAGCTGACGATAAAGCGGTTGGGAATCACGTTGCCGATGGCCGCCTGGGTGGCTTCGAGAGCCGATGATTCGCCGGATACGGTGATCGCGTCGCTCGCGGGACCGACCTCCAGCACGAAGCTAGCCTCGGCCTCGCCGCCGATCGACAGCCGGATCGCTTCGTTGGAAACCGGGCGGAACCCTTCTGCCGAGACGCTGATTGAGTAGCTGCCCGGCGGAAGCGCCGGCACATTGTAGCGCCCGTTAGCGCTGCTGGTTGCGTATCTCGTCGCGCCGGTTTCGATCCTTCGCACCTCGACTTCCGCGCCGCCGACGACGGCGCTGCTGGAATCGAGAATCAGGCCGTGGATGCGGCCCTGGACCTGCTGGGCGGCGACATTCGCCGTCCCGATTAGCATGGCTAGCGCGGCTAGCGCGGCTCGCTGATATCTCACAACTTCCATCCCATGTCAGAACTGGCGCACCGCTTGCGCAAGAGGTTAGCGCCAGCCGTTGCTTGATTCGATTCCCTCGTCATAGATGCCTCTCGAGGCCGAACGGCCGTCGCAAGAAACCATTGTGTATCACGATCGCCGCAGGAGACGGCACGCCGCCCGGGCGGCCTGACGGTCTTAAGTGGCGAAGGTTCCCTAGATTGTGGGCGGAGATGGCCAGTGCTTCGCTAGCCGAGCGCCGCGCAAGGATTCCAGTTAGGCGAGTCGGAACTTTGTGGGCCGCATTGGCACCATCGCGCCAGCTCTACAGCCCGGTGCCTAATCGCCATTCTAGCCGTCAGAGCGCAGTGTGGATGCGGGTGCTTCTCGCTAGAATGGAACCTTGCACCGCCTTCTCACGCTGTTGGTTTTGCTTGCGGGCGTGCTCCCAGGCCAAGACTTCTTCCCCATCGAGCAGGTGCAGGCCGGCCAGCGCGGTGTCGGCCGCACGGTCTTCTCCGGCAGCGAGGTCGAGGAGTTCGATGTCGAGATTCTCGGTGTGCTGAAGAACTTCTCGGGCCCGAAGACATCGGTGATCTTCGCGCGCCTCGAAGGCGGCCCGCTCGCCGAAACGGGCGTGCTGGCTGGCATGAGCGGCAGTCCGGTCTATATCGACGGGCGCTTGGCGGGCGCGGTGGCCTTCATGTACCCGTTCTCGACCGAGCCGCTAGCTGGAATTCGACCGATCGGTGAGATGGTCCGCGACGTCCCCTCGGAGAGCCAAGCCAGCGCCACGCCGCTGGAAGCATGGCGCGAGATCGCGGGGCTTCCGCCTCGCCGCCCGAAAGATCCTGGCGAGCGCTCCCGGCGGTTCCAGCCGATTGCCACTCCGGTGGCGCTCGGAGGTTTCTCTGAGCGCACGTTGGATGTGTTTCGGGACGAGTTCCGGCGGCTCGGATTGCAGCCGATGCAGGGCGCCGGGGGAGCGGTGGAGGTCGAGGCCCCGCAGCGTCCGGTGCCCGGTTCGATGATCAGCGTCGGGCTCATTCGCGGCGACTTGGACTTCTCGGCCTCCGGGACGGTCACCCATATGCAGGGCGACACGGTATTCGCTCTAGGCCACCGGTTTCTCTCCGCCGGCACCACCGAAATGCCGATGATGCAGGCTGCCGTGATGGCGTTGGTGCCGAACCTCAACTCGTCGTTCAAGCTCAGCGGCACGGGTCCGTTGATCGGCAAGATCACGCTGGACCGCGAGGCAGGCATTGCCGGTGAGCTCGGGCCTGGTCCGTCCATGGTGCCCTGCACGATCCGGTTGCGGCAGTCGGGCGGGCAGCGCGCGGACTATTCCATGGAACTCGTCCGCGACACTCAGCTCACGCCCTTCCTGTTGCAGCTCGCCCTGTTTTCTTCGATTAGCGTCAGCGAGCGTTCGCTCGGGCCTCTCACCGTGCAAATCCGCGGCGGCGTGGAGTTCAAGCACGGGCTTCCGCGCCTGGTGCTGGACGATATATACACCGGCAGCGGTGGCGTGGGCGCGGTGGCTGCGCTGTCGACGGCCGTTCCCCTGGCGTACCTGCTGGAGACGGGTCACGCCGGGCTGGAGATCGACTCGATCGACGTAGAGATCGAGGCCGAGCCTGCCGACCGCTACACCGACTTGGTGCGGGGCTGGCTTTCGCACGAGGCGGTGAGGCCGGGCGAGACTGTAGAGATTCGCATCGCCGCCAAGCAGCCCGATGGCAGCGAGCAGACGCACTCTGTCCCGTACGACGTCCCGGCCTCGCTCTCCGCCGGCCCGGTGCGGGTCACCATAGGCGACGCGTTCACGGCGAATCTGCAAATGTGGCGCGGCCTGTTTGCGGGCCGCAAGGTGCGCGACGCCGCGTCCACGATTCGATTCCTGAACAGCCTCCGCGGAAGCGACCAGGCCTACCTGCGCGTGTGGCGGCGCAAGCGCTCGCTGTGGCTGCACTCTGACCACTTGAATTCGCCCCCGGCTTCGCTGCGCGCCGTCTTGGCGACGACCTCGGGCCGAGCTGCTGGCGCCCTCGATGCGCTCTCCACGACGATCGAAGACAGAAAGATCGAAGGATTCGGGGGCGTGGTCCGCGGGCGCCTCAACCTCCAGTTCGTGGTCACGGGCAGCTGACGGAACGTAGGATGCGCTGGCTCGCCTTTCCGTTGCTGGTTGCGCTGCAAGCGGGCGTGGCCTCGGGCGCCGCCACGCAGAGCTGGGAGCTGTCGACCTACGGCCAGTTCTTGGCGGGCACGTTCACGAACATCGCCTTGGAGCGCGACGGCGTCGTCCGGGTGGCCCCGTCGCTCGATGTCGTGCATGAGTCTGAACAAGCCGTGGTCTGGTCGATGGCGCGCTCGCCGGACGGCAGCGTGTACTACGGGACCGGGCACCAGGGAGCGGTGTTTCGCGTTGCGCCGGAAGGTTCCGGCAAACTGCTGTGGAAGGCTCCGGAGATCGAGGTCTTTGCCCTATCCGTCGGTCCGGACGGAGTCCTGTACGTCGGCACCTCTCCAAAGGGCAAGGTGTACAAGGTTACTGCGGACGGGGCCTCCAGCGAGTTCTTCGACCCCGGCGAGGAGTACATCTGGTCGCTGGCGTTCGACGCGCAGGGCCGCCTTCACGTGGGTACGGGCGCCGGCGGCAAGGTCTATCGCGTGACGCAAGACGGCACGGGTCGGGCTTGGTTCGAGTCCGGCCAGCGCCACGTGATGAGCCTCGCGCTCGATGCCGCTGGCAACGTGCTCGTCGGAACCGACCCCGACGGAATTCTCTACCGGGTCTCGCCGGAAGGCAGGGCATTCGCCCTGCACGATTCGGATCTGCCGGAAGTGAGGGCGATTGCGGTCGGCGAAGACGGCGCGATCTTCTTCGCTGCGATGGGAGGCGGCATGGATCGCATCCTGCAGGCCATACCCGATCAGCAGGCTCCCGTCGCGGGTACGGCCACGATCGCGCCGGCAGGTGCCGCGGTTGCCGCCCAGGGGGTCACGTCGGTGGTCAGCTATGCGCAGCAGCCTCAAGTGGTCTACGCCGGCGAGCGCTCGGCATTGATGAAGATCGTTGACGGACAGGCTGTGGAGAAGCTGTGGACGTCCAACGAAGAGCAACTCTTGGGCATGTCGCTGGGCGCTGCCAGCGATGCGGGCGTGCTGTTCGCAACCGATCGCGGAGGGCGCATTTACCGGACTGGATCGGACCGGCGGCTAAGCTTGGTCTCGCAGACCGGCAAGTCCCAGATGACAGTGCTGCTGGGCGGCGGCGACGGAATGCTCGCCGGATCCGCCCATGGCGGCGCCCTCTACCGGTTGAGTTCCCGGCCCGCCGCCAGCGGAGTCTACGAGACAGCGCCGCGCGACACCGGCGGGGTCTCGTCTTGGGGGCAGCTCTCGTGGCGTGCCAGTGTCCCGGACGGCGCGCAGCTGGAGATTCGCACCCGCAGCGGGAACATGCATCGGCCCGGCCCGGGTTGGAGCCCGTGGTCCGAGCCGCTGCCTGACAGCGACGGTTCTGCGGTATCCTCGCCGCCGGCAAGATTCTTGCAGTGGCAGGCGACCTTGCGGGGTGACGCGAGACTGAGTTCGGTGCGCGTGCACTACCTGCCGCAGAACTCTGCCCCGGTCGTGCGGTCGGTCAACGTGGTGCCCGAAACCACCCAGGCGGATTCGGCGTCCGAGAGCCAGTCCTCCAGCGCTACCAGCAGCTACAGCATCACCGTCTCGGCCTCTGGCGAGTCGTCTCCTCCCACGCCCACGCCCCAACAGGCCGGCGCGGCGTCGGTGCGCAAGCTGGCCGTGATCTGGAGCGCTCAAGACCCCGACGGCGACAAGCTCCGTGCCGAGGTGTCGTTTCGCGGCGAGGGTGAGACCGTTTGGAAGACCATCCGCAAGGATCTGCCGGGGCCGAAGTTCTCGATTGATAGCGATGCGCTTGCCGACGGCCGCTACGAGTTTCGCGTGCGCGTGGACGATGGCTTGGTCAATTCCGCCGAGCGGTCGCTGAGCGCCGACAGGATCAGCGGCCCGGTGCTGGTGGACCAGACGCCTCCCAGCGTCACGGTGCTGGCTTCCGGCGCCGGCGGCGAGCCGCGCTTTCAGGCCAGCGATTTGGCTTCGGCCATTCGAGTCGCCGAATACTCGGTGGATGCCGGCGACTGGAAGCCCCTTCTCTCCGACGACGGGATCTTAGATGCTCGTACCGAGACCTTCACCCTGCGGTTGGGAGACTTGGAGCCGGGCGAGCATCTGGTCGTTCTGCGCGTGCGCGACCGGGCCGGCAACACAGCTCTAGGCAAGGCGCTCTTGCGCTGAGCCCCGCGCCCTGGCGCGTCATTGTTACCCAACTGTTACACACGGCGAATCGCCGCGTTGGTATCTTGAGCATTCTTGGGTTGCACCCGATGCGGCGCCTGCCGCCTCGTCGCACCTGAAGTTCCCGCCAGCGAGCGTTGGAGGCCAGAGCTACGTGAACGATGCCCCGCAGACACCTTTCTTGAATTTCGGCGACCGGTCGAGGCTGAACATGGGCACCACGATCGCGCTGGGCCTCTTCCACGTAGGCGCGCTGGCCGCGCCGTTCTTTTTCACGTGGACGAACTTGGCCGTGGCGATCGGACTGTACTGGGTGTCAATGAGCTGGGGCATCGGAATGGGCTATCACCGCTTGCACACGCACCGCGGCTACAAGGTTCCCAAGCCATTGGAGTACTTCCTGGCGGTCTGCGGCACGCTGGCACTGGAGGGCGGCCCGATCTACTGGGTGGCGGCGCACCGTTGCCACCACCAGCACTCTGACACAGATCACGATCCCCACACTCCGCGTCACGGCGGATTCTGGGCGCACATGGGCTGGATCCTGTTCGGCGAGACGATGCATTCCAGCACGGCCCTGGCGGACAAGTATGCTCCCGACTTGGGCAAGGACCGGTTTTACCGAGTGCTTAGTGCTTGGCATTGGGTCCCGCTGACAGTCCTAGGTGTTGCGATCTTGCTGCTTGGAGGCGTCGGGATGATGCTGTGGGCCATCCCGTTGCGGGTGGTCGCCGGCTTGCACGCGACATGGCTGGTCAACTCGGCCACGCACATGTGGGGCAGGCGCCGGTTCGAGACCACGGATGACTCGCGCAACCTATGGTGGGTCGCGCTCGTTTCGTTCGGCGAAGGCTGGCACAACAACCACCATGCCAATCCGGTCTCGGCACGGCACGGGGTTGCTTGGTACGAGCTGGACCTGACTTTCTGGCAGATTCGCCTGCTTGAGAAGCTGCGCATCGCCAAGTCGGTCTACGCGCCCGGCTTGGCGGAACTGGAGAGTCCGCAGCAAGAGGGCGTGGTGCCCGGCCTGAAGGCGGCCGCGTAAGCTCCCTCGGGGTGCTCTCGTTGATCGCGACTCGCGGGGTTCCGCGCTACGTTCGCGCCCCGGCTTCGCGGGTGCCGTCGTTGGCATCGGCGGGCTGATTCCCGTACGGCCGGCGCGGGCCGTCCTGCGCGCAGCGTCGGGCTGCGCGCTCAGATCGCTTCGCCCGGGGAGATTGTCGCGTGAGATATGCTTACCGCATGCGACTGATTCTGGCTTTCCTCTTCGCATCGTCTGGATTGCTGGCCGGTATCACCGAGACGCTCGCGGGCACCAGCGTTTCCGGCGCCACGGGAGATGGCGGTCCGGCGACCGCCGCCCGGGTCGGCAATCCCTACGGCCTCACGTTGGGCCCGGATGGTGCGCTGTACGTTTGCGAGATCGACACCGACCGGATCCGTCGCGTTGACATGGATGACGGCACGATTTCGACGGTTGTCGGGACGGGGGAGGCCGGATACTCCGGCGACGGCGGGCTGGCTCTTGAGGCCAAGCTCAATGACCCGTATGAAGTCCGTTTCGATGACGATGGCAACATGTACTTCGTCGAGATGCTCAGTGCTGTGGTCCGAATGGTTGATGCCGATGACGGAACAATCACGACGATTGCCGGCACCGGCGAGCGCGGGTTCTCCGGCGACGGCGGCCCGGCGGTTGAGGCGACATTCAACCGTCCGCACTCGATTGCACTGGATGGCAACGGCGCCTTGTATGTCGCTGACATCGGCAATCACAGGATCCGGCGGGTCGACCTTGCAACTGGAACCGTGACTACGTTTGCCGGCACGGGTGAGCGCGAGCCTACGCCGGACGGCGCACCTCTGGCCGGAACGCCGCTCAACGGCCCGCGCGCGCTCGCGTTCGCACCTGACGGAGACATGTACATCGCCCTGCGCGAGGGCAATGCCGTGTATCGGCTGGACATGCAGGCGCAGCGCCTCCACCACGTCGCCGGGACCGGCGCCAAGGGCTACACCGGCGACGGTGGGCCTGCAACCGAGGCCACCCTGGCGGGCCCGAAGGGCATTGAGGTCGGCCCCGACCTGGCCGTTTATCTTGCCGATACCGAGAATCACGCGATTCGCCGGATCGATGCCGCCAGCGGCGTCATCTCGACGGTGGCGGGCGACGGGACGGTCCATGACGGCCCGGACGGCGATCCGCTCAAATGTGGCCTGGCGCGGCCCCACGGTGTCTACGTGGACCGAGCGGGCAACGTCTACATCGGGGACAGCGAGAACCATCGGGTCCGCATCGTGCGCCCTTAGTCCCGGCGCAGCGGGTGTGCCATCATGGCAGCGCGGCACGCCCATGCGCGGCTGTCCGCGGGAGGGACGACATGCGCGGAATCGCACTGATCTGCCTGGCCGCCTGCCTGGCGTTGCCAGCGGCGGCCGAGCGGGCTTTCGACATCGATGGCCCGGTGGAATTGCACATCTGGATGACGGCCAAGAGCGGCCAGGCCGAACAACTCGAGAACACGTTCTCCGAGGTGTTCTACCCGGCCGTGAGCAGCATGCCCGGCTTCAGGAGCGCGCTGTTGATGCGCAAGCCCGCGACCTCCGAGTTCACAGTGCGCCTAAGCTTCGACACCGAGGAGCAGCGGATGGAATGGGTTGCCTCGGACAAGCACCAGCGGGCTTGGCCTGCACTGTCGTCGCACTCGCGGGAGACACGCTTCGACGGCTTTGCGGTCGTGCATCCGAAATAGTCCGGTGCCACGTGGCGGGCGTCAGCATTCGTTCTGCGTGCCGGACTGGCCCGACGCGGCATCGTCGGGATCGGAGGCCTCGACGAATCCATTCAGGATGCCGTTCATGAACCGCGTCGAAGCGTCGCCGTCATAGCGCTTGCCGATCTCGAGGGTCTCGTTGATGACAATCGCGGGGGGCGTCTCGCCGCCGCGCAGTTCTGCCAGTGCCAGCCTCAGCAGGTGTCGCACCACCGGTTCGATGCGACTCGGCTGCCAGCGCTCGGCGCTGTGCCGCGCGATGATCGCGTCCAGCTCCGCGACGTTGTCTGCGGCATCGCGGAATAGCCGCTCGGCAAAGGCATCCACCGGCTGTGGATCATCGGACGCCAGGCGACCGAAGAAGTCCGCGACAACTTGGTCCGGCTCTGCCCCCCCAGCGTCCCACTGGTAGACCATTTGCAACGCGCGCTCACGGGATCGGCGACGGGAGGGCATGGCAGGACGCTGCGACCCCGGCGGTCACATGGAGCGGATCGCGCTCAGCAGGTTGGCCATTTCGATGGCTGACGCGGCGGCCTGGGACCCGGCGTTGCCGTTCTTGGCTCCGGAGCGGTCGATCGCCTGCTCGACGGTATCGCAGGTCAGCACGCCGAAGATGGTCGGCACGCCGGTTTCAGGTCCGACGCGCGCGATCTGGCTCGCCGCCCCCGAGGCCACGTGCTCATAGTGCGCAGTCTCGCCGCGGATCACGGCTCCCAAGCAGATCAAGGCATCGAAGTTGCCGCTTTGCGCCAGCGCCCGGGCGGCGGTCGCCAGCTCTAGCGAACCCGGCACGCGGGCTACGAAGACCCGGTCCGCATCGCCGCCGTGACGGCGGATCGCGTGCAGAGCTCCTTCGAGCAGCCGGTCCGTGATGAAGCTGTTGAAGCGCGACACGACGCAGCCCAAGCGCAGCTCTGCTGCATCGAGCCCGCCTTCCAGTTCCGTGAATCCTTGGCGCGGCATTGCAGGCGCAACTTCATCCTAATCCAATCGCGGCCGCGTCGAGCTTCGACGCGACCCTCTCAGCGGCGCAGGGCTTCCGGCACCCGGGTGCGATCGTGCTGCTCGAATTGGATCGTCCATTCCAAGGGCACGGTCGTTGGTAGGTAGCAGACCTTGTCGTCGCATGCTTGGTAGCGCAGGCTCCCGCTAATCTTCAGCGCGCCGTCTTGGACCAGGTCGCCGAGTTCCCTCGGTTGGCCGATCATGATGTCGCGCACCAGTCGGAACGAGCCCTCGTAGACGGGCACGCGCTCGTCGATGGCTGGAAGGTGCAGGGTCTTCGCGTCGGGAAACTCCGCGTCGTAGAGGGTCACGCCAGAGCCTGCGTCCATGTTCCAAGCGATGGGAATGTAGCCCTCGACCTCCGGAGCGTAGACGTGCATCTTGTCGTTGAGTTCGATGTCGAGCACGAGGGCGAATCGATTGCCGCCGCGCACGGTCTCGTCGCTTGCCCAGCTGGTTACCTTTAGGTGCGACGTCCGCTGCTGCGTCCGCGCGCCGCCCGCGTCGGAACCCAGTTGGCGGACCAAGATGCGGCCGGCCGTGAAGCGATCCCTGTAGTTGGCCTCGTGAAACTTCTCCGCCACGGTCCGGTCGGGACGCAGCAGGAATTCGACAGGGTGAGGGATTCCGTAGAACTGGTGCGTTTCGGGCACGTCCTCGTTCAGCACTCCGAAAGCGCGGATGATCTCCGAATCAGGGTCGGAAAGCAGCGGGAATCCGATTCCCGCCCGCTCCGCGAAATTGCTCAGCGCCTCGCGCTTGTCGTTGCTGATGGCGGCGATATTGAAGCCGCGCTCTTCGAGCGCTTGGCGCTTGCGTTCCAGCTGCACGAGCTGGCCCTTGCAGAACGGTCACCAGTCCGCCGAGCGGAAGAACAGCAGCAGCAGCCCCTGCTCCCCCGCCAGGCTGCTGAAATCCCGGGCGGCGCCCGACTGGTCGACGGCCTCGAAGGCCGGGACGCTCTCCCCGACCTCCGGGCCGGCTGCGACAGCTGAAGCCGGAGCGGACATAAGGAACAATGACGCCGCCAGGCCAAAGGCC
This sequence comes from Terriglobia bacterium, assembly GCA_009841225.1. Taxonomy (GTDB): domain Bacteria; phylum Acidobacteriota; class Terriglobia; order Bryobacterales; family UBA6623; genus VXMF01. Next base: position 271,362 of record VXMF01000011.1, read on the forward strand.
CAGTCGCGTCGGCGTGACCGGGGTCGGAACATTCGTTCAGTGTAAGCCAGGTCGCACTCTCGCGTTCCTGATCGTTCGGCGGGTTCGGCCTCGTGATTCGCCCGGCCAGCGGCACGCCCGCGCCGCCGGACCGCGTTCCATCGGGTGCCCGTAGCCGCCCTTTTCCGGCCGTCGCAGGTAGCTGTTAGGGTGAGGAATGGCGTGCGCTGCTTCGGCGTCTCGCCAAGTCCAGGAGCTTAGGTCGGCGATGGCAACCCACTTGATGGAAGTCGCGGAAGCTGTTGTTCCCAGCGAGGTGCTGCGGGAGCTGTACGAGAAGATGCTCCAGTGCTACTACGTCGAGGAGCGCGCCAAGGTTTTCTTGAAGCAGGGCAGGCTCGCCTTCTATGCCTCGACGCGCGGGCACGAGCAGGTTCAGGTCGGCGTGCCGATGCTGATGCGCCCGGGCCACGACTGGTTCTACACCTACTACCGCGAGAAGAGCGTGGCTGTCACGCTCGGCATGCCGTACAAGGACATCTTCCTAGGCCTGCTCAGTCGCGACGCGGACCCCAATTCCGGGGGCGTCAACATGCCCGAGCAGTGGTCCTGCCGCGATCTCAGGCTCGTGGCGCAGAGCGCCGCTACCGGCACCCAGTACCTGGCGGCCGTCGGCGCTGCCCGCGCCATGCGCTACGACGGCTCCGACGCGATCGTCTATGTTTCCTCCGGCGAGGGCGCCACCAGCGAGGGGGAGTTCTTCGAGTCGCTCAACTGGGCTGCTCGCGAACGCCTGCCGGTGCTATTCGTCGTGCAGAACAACGGCTACGCCATCAGCGTGCCGCAGAAGTACCAGACGGCTTCCAAGATCCACAGGATCGCTGAGGGGTTCGGCCTGCCCGCCTACGAATTGGACGGCACGGGCACTTTCGACGAGATCTACCGCACGGTGCCCGGCCTGATCCGCGACATCCGCGCCGGCAACGGGCCAGCGCTGATCGAGTTCAACGTGGTCCGCTTGGACCACCACTCGTCGTCCGACGACCAGCGCAAGTACCGCAGCGAGTCCGAGATCCAGTCGGCCGTGTCGCGCGATCCGGTGTTGCAGGCCGAACGGCAGGTGTTGGACGCCGGCATCATGACCCCGGCCGAGATCAGGGACCTGCGCGCCCGGATCAAGGCAGAGGTCGACCAGGCTGCGGAAGAGGCAAGCAGCCATCCGCAGCCGCAGGACTACGACGTCATGCGGCACGTGTTCTCGGGTCGGCTGCCGGTGACCGAGGAATCGCAGCCGAACTTCATTAGGCCCAAGGTGTCGATGGTCCAGGCCATCAACTCCGCCCTGCGCGAGGAGATGTCGCGCAACCCCAAGATCGTCATGTGGGGCGAGGACATCGAAGATCCAAAGGGCGGGGTGTTCGGCGTGACCAAGGGCCTGACCGAGGAATTCGGCCAGAGCCGCTGCGGAAACGCTGCCTTGGCCGAGGCTTCGATCTTGGGCATTGCCGGCGGCATGGGCACGGCGGGCTACATGCCGATCGTGGAGATCCAGTTCGCGGATTACATCTGGCCAGCCTTCATGCAGATGCGCGACGAGATCGCGCCGATGCGCTGGCGCAGCGCCGGCGCTTGGGGCTGCCCCATGGTCTGCCGCGTCGCCGTGGGCGGTCACATCAAGGGCGGGCCGTGGCACTCGGCCAACATCGAGGGCTTCTTCGCCAACGTGCCCGGATGGTACGTCGCGTACCCTTGCTGCGCCCGCGATGCCAAGGGCCTGCTCAAGACCGCGGCGCGAATGCAGGACCCGGTCCTGTTCCTCGAGCACAAGGGCCTCTACCGGGCAATGCCGGCGCGGACTCCGGAGCCGGACGAGAACTATCTGATCCCGTTCGGCAAGGCTTCGACGCGACGCTCCGGCAGCGACCTCTCGGTTGTCACTTGGGGCTACACGGTGCACCAGGCCGAGGCGGCCGCCAATGCCTTGGCCGAGGAGGGTGTCGGCTCGGTGGAAGTCATCGACCTGCGCACCATCATCCCGTGGGACAAGCAGGCCGTGTTCGACAGCGTCCGGCGCACCAACCGCGTCTTGGTGGCCCACGAGGACAGCCTCACCATGGGATTCGGGGCCGAGGTCGCCGCCGAGATCTCGCAGCATTGCTTCGACCACCTCGACGCTCCTGTGGCCCGCGTCGGGGCGCAGGACTGCTTCGTCCCGTCGGCGGTCAATCTCGAGCGCGCGACCCTGCCCTCGGAGGAATCGGTGAAGCTTGCCATGGAGCGGCTGCTAAAGTACTAGGCCCGCATGCTACTGCGCGGACAGCGCGCTGCGCCTCGCCTGGGTGTCCCAGGCTTGGTAGGGTCGGCGATTCTTGCTCTGGCCCTGTGGGCCGCTTGCAGCGGGCCGCCGCCGGCGGCCCCGCCCGGCGCGGGGCAGGCGCAGCTTCCGACCACCGAGGTCACGCTGCCCGACGGAGCGATCATCGAAGCCGAATTGGCGATTTCGTCCGCAGAGCAGGCGCGCGGGTTGATGTTCCGCGCCGAGCTGCCCTCGGATCGCGGCATGCTGTTTGTCGGCAGCCGCTCGGGGCAGCGTTCGTTTTGGATGTATCAGTGCCTGATCCCGCTAGACATCGTCTGGATGGACGGCGCGCACCGCATTGTCGAGATCGTCCGCTCTGCGCCGCCTTGCGGCTCGAGCGATCCGGGCGGCTGCCCGAGCTACGGCGGCAATGCTAACTCGGTTTACGTGCTGGAGCTGGCTGCCGGCCAGTCCGACGCGCATGGGCTGCGTCTTGGCGATCGGCTAGACTTCTAGTCGTAACCCCACCGGCAGGGAATCCGCCATCCTCAGATAGGGGTAGGTGCGTCCTGCCGCCCCGAAGACCATGTCCAAGAAGCGCATCATCGCCATCCTGTTCGGCATCGCGATCGTCTACTTGGTGGGCAGCAGGGTGTACGAGGCCAACCAGCTGGCGAACGCTCCTGCCAAGAAGAAGGCCGCCGGCCGCGTCATCAACGTCGACGTGACCGAGGCCCGCATCGGGTCAATCCGGGAGGAGCTGCTGCTGACCGGCTCGCTGAAGCCGAAAGAGACCGTCGATATCAACCCGAAGATCACCGGGCGCATCGAGAGGATCAACTTCTTGGTCGGCGACTGGGTGGAGCACGGCGCGGTCGTCGCCGAAATCGAAGTCGACGAGTTGGAGCAGCAGGTCAGGCGTTCGGAGGCGTCCTACTCGGTGAGCGAGGCAAACATCTCAGCCCGCAAGGCCGAGCTGGCCAGCTCCAAGGCGGATCTGGACCGCGCCAAGCTGCTCTTCGACGAAGACCTGCTCTCGCCCCAGGAGTTCCAGCAGTCCCAGACCTCGCTGGAAGTGCTGGAGGCCCAGGTCGAACTCGCGGAGGCCCAGCTGGAACAGGCCACCGCCGAATTGACCGAGCTGCGCATCCGCCTTGAGCAGGCCAAGATCTACGCGCCGATGAGCGGCTTGGTGTCGGCCCGCTACGTCGACCCTGGCGCGTTGGTGACCCCGGGCAGCCCGATCATCCAGCTCGTGAATCTCTCGACGATGGTCACGCGCGGCAACGTGCCCGAGCGAAACATAGACAAGCTGACCGTCGGCGCCACGGCCGCCGTGCACGTCGATGCCATCCCCGGGCAAGAATTCGAGGGGCGCATCGCCCGCATCGCGCCAGTGCTCGACGCAGCGACGCGCAGCGCGATCATTGAAATCGACATCCGCAATCCAGAGTCGGTGCTCAAGGCCGAGATGTTCGCCCGCATCACGCTGGACTTGGGCTCGACTCGGGAGGCCACCCTGATTCCGCGCGACGGCTTGGTCTACCGCGGCCAGCAGCCCGGCGTCTACATCGTCCCCGACGAACAGGATCGGCCGGTCTTTCGCGTCATCGAGACGGGGCTCACCCGCGAGGGCCAGATCGAGGTGTTGGCGAACTTGGACGCTGGCACGCGCATCGTTGGCCGCGGTGCAACCATGCTGCGCGACGGCGACCGCATTAGCACCGGCGCGGGCGGCGCGCGCGGGGGAGGCGGCAGGCCTGGCGGCGGCGCGGGCGGCGGTGCCGGCGCGACCAAGAAGGCCGCGACCAAGAGCGCAAGCTAGGCGTCTCGTGGCCGGCCGGCCGGTTCTTCCGGCTCAAAATCCCCTGTTGCGGCACAGATTGATCTGGCTCGCGAATCTTGAGCGAGCTAAGATTGGGCAGGGTGAGTTGTGAACTTTAGTCTCTCGACGGTATCCATCCACCGCCCCGTGACCGTCTTGATGGCGTGCTTGGTCGCCATCCTGCTAGGCGCGGTTGCGTTCGTCAACATCCCCGTCGACTTGATGCCGGAGACCGTCTACCCGACGATTAGCGTAAGGGCCGAATACCCCGGAGTCGCCCCCGAAGAGATGGAGACGCTGGTGGTGCGCCCGCTGGAAGAGGCGTTCTCGTCGGCCCCGCACGTGGAACGCATTTCCAGTTCCGTATACGAGGGCCTGTGCTACGTTCGCGTCGGTTTTGACTACGGGATCGACATCGACGAAGCGGCCAACGAGCTACGCACCCGGCTGGACCGCAGGCGCCGCTACTTGCCGGAGGACATGGATCCGCCGAGCATGTACAAGTACGATTCCTCGCAGTACCCGATCATGTACTTGGCGGTCTCGGCCCGCGACATGGGTCCGAAGGATTTGCGGCATTACGTCGAAAAGCAGATTCAGCCCCGACTCGAGCGCGTGCCGGGAGTCGCCGCGTTCACGGTCCGCGGGGGTTTGCGCCGCGAGATTCACGTCGACTTGGACCTGAAGAAGCTGCGAGCGCTCGAGCTCTCGATCCCGCACGTGGTCCAGATGTTGCGGCAGGAGAACATGAATCGTCCGGTCGGCCCGGTCGACGAGGGCCGCTTCGAAGTGCTGCTGCGCACGCGCGGAGAGTTCCAGAGCCTAGAGGAGATTCGCGACGTCGTGCTGACGACGCGCAACAACGTGCCGGTGCACGTGCGCGACATCGCCACGGTCGACGATAGCCACGAGGACGTCGACTATATGGTGAGCGTGGATGGCCAGCCCGGCGTGCGCATGTACGTCTACAAGCAGGCCGGGGCGAACACGGTGCAAGTCTCTGACGGTTTGTGGGACGAGGTGGATCGCATTCACGAGGCCTTCCCCAACATCCGCATCGAGAAGACCCGTGACAGTGCCGACTTCATCCGCGCCTCGATCGAAAACGTCCAGGGCGCCATGTTGCAGGGCGCCGGCCTGGCGGTGGTGGTGCTGCTGTTCTTCCTGCGCAGCGTGTCGAGCACTCTGATCATCGGAATGGCCATCCCGATCTCAGTCATCGCCACGTTCGCGCTGATGTTCTTCAACGGGTTCACGCTCAACACCGTCTCTTTCGGGGGGCTGGCGCTGGGAGTGGGGATGCTGGTTGACAACGCGATCGTGGTTCTGGAGAACGTCTACCGCCATCGCGAAGGAGGCAAGTCCGCATTCAACGCGGCGGTTGACGGCAGCCGCGAGGTGTCGATGGCGATTTCCGCCTCCACCCTGACAACGGTGGCAGTCTTCGTGCCGGTGCTGTTCATCGGAGGGCTCGCCGCTCAGACCTTCAAGCAGCTCGCCTACGTGGTCAGCTTCGCGTTGTTGTGCTCGCTGGTGGTCGCGCTGACTGTGGTGCCGGGCTTGTGCGCCAAGCTGGCCAGCGGACGCAAGCCGAGCGCGCAGATCACGCAGTTCAATCATCTGGCGCGCACATGGCAGCGCAATCTGGCCGCCGCCTATGGCGGAGCGCTGCAGTGGTCGCTCGGCCACAAGGCCCCGGTTGTCCTCGTGGCGGCGCTGCTGTTCGCGCTGGCGGTGTACTTGGTGCCGTACTTGGGCGTCGAATTGCAGCCGGAAGTCGACGAGGGCGAGGTTCGTGTCAGCGTAGAGCTCGAGCCAGGCACGCGGGTCGAGGTCACCGACAGCGTGATGCAGCATCTGCGCGTGGTTGCGATGGAAGCCGCGCCGGAGATTGCCACGGCCATGGTGACGGCGGGCGGCAGTTCGCGTAGCAGCGGGTCTGGTGCCCACCTTGGCGAATTGCGCCTGAACCTCGTGCCCAAGGCCGAGCGCAGCCGGTCGGCCCGCGACGTGGCCAACGAGCTGCGCGGGCTCTTGCAGATCCAGCCGGGCATGCTGGTCAGGACCCGCGTGTCCGGCGGCATGTTCCGGAACTGGGGCAGCGACTCCGACGACGACCGCCTCTCGGTTGAAATTCGCGGGCACAACATAGACACGGCGGCCCAGCTGGCCGAGACCATACGCGAGGTCATGGAGCGCACTCCGGGAATCGCCGAGCCCGCGATCAGCCAGCGCCCCGGGATGCCCGAGATGCTGGTCGAGGTGGATCGCGTGCGCGCTTCCGACTTGGGCCTGAACGTGTCCGAGATCGCCCTCACCCTGGAAACCGCGATCGGCGGCGCGCGCAGCTCGATGTATCGCAAGGAAGGCGACGAGTACAACATCTTGGTGCGGCTGCGCGAGGAGGATCGGCTTGATCTGGGCAATGTGGGGCAGATCCCCCTGACGACGCCCTTGGGCACGACCATCACGGCCGGTAGCGTCATCGAATTGCGCCGCCAAGAAGGCCCGACCTACATCAGCCGGGTGAATCAGGAGCGGCGGCTGTTTGTCTCAGGAGCGCTGTCGGACCGCGACCTGGGGAGCGTCGTCGACGATCTGGCGACGCAGTTCGGGGAGCTGGCGATGCCCGAAGGCTTCTCGATCGAGTACGGAGGCGAGTACGAGGAGCAGCAGGAGACCTTCCGCAACCTCTTCTTTGCCTCAGTGTTGGCCCTGATCTTGGTCTACATGGTGATGGCAGCGCAGTTTGAATCGCTCAGGGACCCCTTCCTGATCCTGTTCTCGGTGCCGCTGGCGGCCATCGGCGTTGTCTTGGCGCTCTTGCTCACCGAAACCACTTTCAACCAACAGGCATTCCTGGGCGTGATTGTCTTGCTCGGCATCGTCGTCAACAATGCCATCGTGCTGGTTGACTACACCAACTTGTTGCGCCGCGATCAGGGGTTGGGCCTGTACCGTGCCGCCGTGACGGCCGGCATGCGGCGGATGCGCCCGATCTTGATGACGACCATCACGACCGTGCTAGGCCTGGCTCCGATGGCGCTGGGCCTCGGCGCGGGCTCGGAATTGCAGGCGCCGATGGCTCGCGTTGTCATTGGGGGGCTGGTGACATCCACGGTCATCACGCTGGTCTTCATTCCCGTGATGTATGTTGCCTTCGAAGAGCTGTTCTCCGGACGGCGGGTGCCTCGGCCGGCCATGCGCCCGGCCGAGTCCGCCGCGGGCGACTGATATGCGCGGGGGTAACCGCGCACCGTCAAGATTGCGCCATATACTTTGGACCCGTCCGGCCTGCCAGCCGGCGTAAGTTGCGGCGGTCATTGCGAGGAATCACAGATGAGTCTTCCGGAGTTTTCGATCAAGCGGCCGGTTACAGTGCTGATGGCGGTGATGGTCTGCCTGTTGCTTGGCTTCATCGCATTCACCGAGATCCCGGTCGATCTGATGCCGGAGGTGAACTATCCCACGCTGAGCGTCACTACCGACTACGAGGGCGTCGGCCCGGAGGAGATTGAGACGCTCATCAGCCGCCCGATGGAGCAGATCGTGTCCGCGGCCCCGGGCGTGGAGCGGGTCACCTCGACCTCTAGCGAGGGCCGCTCCTCGGTGCGGATCGAGTTCGTCTTCGGCACCGACATCGAGGTCGCGGCCGACGAGGTGCGCTCGCGCTTGGACCGGGGGCGCCGGACGCTGCCGGACGAGATCGAACCTCCGACGATCTTCAAGTTCGACGTGACGCAGTTCCCGATCATGTTCCTGACGGTGGCCACCGAGGACATGGACGCGCGCGAGCTGCGCATGTTTACCGAGAAGAACATCCTGTACCGCTTCGAGCGCATCAAGGGGGTCGGCCAGGTGCGCGTCGGCGGCGGCCTGCGCCGCGAGATTCACATCGACCTGAACTTGGAGAAGCTGCGCGCTCTCGACATGTCAGTGGCCCAAGTGGTCAACACGGTGCGCGACGAGAACCTCAACCGCCCGGTCGGTCCGGTGAAGGAGGGTCGTTTCGACGTCCTGCTGCGCACCAGCGGCGAGTTTGAGAATGTCAACCAGCTCTTGGACGTGGCGCTGACCACCCGGGACGGCGTACCCGTGTATGTGCGCGACATCGCGGAAGTCGACGATTCACACCCTGATATCCGCCATTACGTGGGCGTCAACGGTGCCCCGGCTCTGCGCCTGATCATGTTCAAGCAGTCCGGTTCCAACACGGTCAAGGTCTCGGACGCGGTCTGGGAAGAGGTTGCCGAGATCCACCGCGACTATCCGCACATCAAGATCGACAAGACCATGGACACCGCGGACTTCATCACTGCCGCGATCCGGAATGTCCAGACCGCCGCCGCCGTCGGCGCGGTCCTGGCGGTGGTCGTGCTGCTGCTGTTCCTGCGCAGCCTGTCCAGCACCCTGATCATCGGGGCGGCGATACCGATCTCGGTGGTCTCGACCTTCGCCCTGATGTACTTCAACGGCTTCACGCTCAACACCGTTTCCTTCGGCGGGCTGGCCCTCGGAGTCGGCATGCTCGTCGACAACGCCATCGTGGTTCTGGAGAACATCTACCGCCATCGCGAGGAGGGCACCAAGTCTCGAGAGGCCGCCCTTGTCGGCAGCCGCGAGGTGGCCATGGCGATCACGGCGTCCACCCTGACAACGATCGCCGTGTTCGTGCCGGTGATGTTCATCGGCGGCTATGCCGCGCAGACGTTCCAGCAGCTGGCCTACGTGGTCAGCTTCTCGCTGCTGTGCTCGCTGGTCGTGGCCCTGACGGTCGTGCCCGCGCTGTGCTCGCGCCGCAAGGGCACGGCCACTGGCGGCCTGCGCATCCTGCGCTATGCCGAGCAGGCCGTATCCACGCTGTCGCGGAACTACTCGGAACTGATCCGCTGGGCACTGGCCAACCGGCTCGTGGTGACGGGAGCGGCCGTCGCGCTGTTTGTCTGCGCGATCTGGCTGACCGGCTATATCGGCGTCGAGCTGGAACCGCAGGTTGACGAGGGCCAGATCCGGATCAACCTGGAATCCGAGCCCGGCACGCGGGCGGAGGTGACCAAGGAGATCGTCGACCGCATGGAGGCGATCATCATGCGCGACGTGCCCGAGATCGACTACATCATGACCGAGGCCGGCAGCGACAGCCCGTTCCGCTCGATCGCCACCCACATCGGAGAACTGCGGATCACGCTGGTGGACCAGAGCCAGCGCGATCGCACGGCTCGCGAGATCACCAACATGCTCAGGCCCAAGCTGATGGCGGTGGCACCCGGCGTGCAGCTCCGCACGCGCATCTCCAGCGGCAACTTTGGGCGCCGGCGCGGCGGCGGCGATAACAGCGACGACCGCCTGCAAGTCACGATCCGCGGCTATGCGCCGGAGACTACGGCCGCCCTCGCCCTGCAGGTGCGCGACGCCATGTTGTCGGTGGACGGCGTGGCCGAGGCGCAGGTCAGCCGTCGGCCCGGCTCGCCGGAGATGCTGGTTCGCGTCGACAGGCTCAAGGCCGCCAGCATGGGCATGTCGGTTGCGGAAGTTGCGGCCACTCTCGAGACTGCCGTGGGCGGGCGCCGCTCGACATTCTATCGCGAAGAGGGCGACGAGTACGACATCGTGGTGCGCCTGCGCGAGGAGGACCGGCTCCAGCTGGGCCAGGTCGGGCGCATACCGCTGCGTACGCCGGGCGGGGACCTCATCTATGCCGACGACGTGGTTCGGCTGAACCGCCAGGAGGGCCCGGTCGAAATCAACCGGGTCGACCAAGAGCGCATCGTCTATGTCACGGGCACGATCGGCGAGCGCAGCCTGGGCGAGGTCATTGCCGACCTGCGCGTCGAGGTTGACCAGATCAACCGGCCCGACGGCTACGAGATCCGCTTCGGCGGCGAGTGGGAGGACCAGCAGGAATCCTTCCGGCAGCTGACGTTCGCGGCCATCTTGGCGCTGCTGCTGGTGTACATGGTGATGGCGGCTCAGTTCGAGTCCCTGCGCGACCCGTTCATCATCCTGTTCTCGATCCCGCTGGCGGCCATCGGGATCGTCACCATGCTGGTGATCACCGACACCACCTTCAACATGCAGGGATTCCTGGGCGTGATTGTGTTGGTGGGCATCGTCGTCAACAACGCGATCGTGCTGATCGACTACACGAACCAACTGCGCCGCGATCACGGGTACGGCATCATGGACTCGGTCATCACGGCCGGCGGCCGGCGGCTGCGGCCGATCCTGATGACCACGATCACGACCATCCTGGGCCTCACGCCGATGGCGCTCGGCCTCGGGGAGGGGTCGGAGCTGCAAGTGCCCATGGCGCGCGTGGTGATCGGCGGGCTGCTGACCTCCACGCTGATCACGCTCGTGTTCATCCCCGTGGTGTACGCCACCCTGGAGGAGGCCGCGGAAAAGCTCTCGCGGCGCCGCAAGGGCTTCGTCCGCGAGCCTTTGCAGCCTGCCGAGGGCGATTAATTGGGGGGCCGGCCGGTTTCTTGCAATTCCGGCTTGCGATCTGATCGCCGCATTGTGTAGAGTCAAGGGTGCCCGACCAGCCTCGGGCGCGAAGATTCACTGAAGGAGCACCAATCATGAGAACCATCCGTTCGGCCAGCCTAGCCGTACTCTGCCTCGCTCTGACGGCGGGCGTGCTTGCTGGCGCCACGCTGTCCGGTCCCGAGATCCGCGGCAGCTACATCGAATCGCGCAACGCCGAGATCTACGCTTCGCACTGCTTCGCCAACAGCGAGGTCGGCATCACCGGCGATCTTGCCGTGATGGCGTGGGACATCGAGCAGGGCAGCTTCAGGGGCGTGTCCCTGGCGAACACGAGGGTCGTGGCCGTGGTCAACGCGACGTCCACGATCGGCAATCCGTTCGGCGACCCGCTCCCTGCGAAATCGATGCTGATCTTCGACGAAGCCACCTCCGTGCTGCAGCGCGGGGCCCTGGCGGCGTTCGTCAAGGCCCAGGCCGGCCCGCTGGTGGCCAACGTGGTCCACACCGACACGGCCCCGATCGAGATTGACTTCCACGGAAGCCTGCACGACCGCGTGGCGACCCTTCGCGCGGGCGAGATCGTCTCGCTGGAGACGCGCGAGATCCGCGGCAGCGATTCGCTGTGCCACCTTGACGAGATCTACTACCAGCCTCTGGTCGCGCTGGACCACGCCATGCCGGCGTTTGCCATCGAGCAGTCCTTCCGCGGCGACGGCCTTGGCCACCAGATGCGCGAGTACCGGCGCTCGAGTGCCTATCTGGGCACGTTCGCCGTCAGCGGAAGCTAGGCCGCCCGCTATACAGGCTGGATAGGTTCCGTGCCGGGGCCGCCGCTCTCGGCGGCTCCGGCGCATTCCATTTATTGAGCGCCGGCCGGCTTGGCCGGCGGAGTTCGCGAGGAGAGTTGGATGCGACGCTTGTGCGGCATTGCGATGGTTCTTGGGGCACTTGCCCTGCTGCCAGCGGCGCTGGCCCAGAAGTTCACGGCCGAGAGCGGCGCGCCGCTGCCGGACAGCGTGCCGGAAGCGACGCGCGAGCTGGTCGCCGCCGAGGGTGTCGCCGTCAAGTCTGGCGACGCGGTCGTGATGCGGTTCTGGATGCGCACGGCGCCGTTCGAGGGGGACCCCGCCAGCGGTTTCGGGGTGCGCTTCGACAACGTCCCCGAGGGCGCGTTCTTGGGTGTGCTCGAGTTCGTGGGGCGGGGCTCGGATTTCCGCGAGCAGTCCGTGCCTGCGGGCGTGTACACGCTGCGCTTCGGCCTGCACCCGGAGGACGGCAATCACATGGGTGTCGCCGCGAGCCGCGACTTCGGCCTGCTGGCCCCTGTGGGGAAGGACTTGGAGGTCACCCGCAACTTCGACTTCGACGGCATCGTGGAACTGAGCGCCGATGTCGGCAACCCGCACCCCACCGTGGCGCGCCTTGAGCTGCCGGAAGGCGACCAGGGGCCGCACCTGTGGGAGAACGACTACGAGCACTGGGTGCTCGACGTGGCGGTGGCCGACACCGTGGTCGGGATCGTGGTCGACGGCCACGCCGAGGAGTAGCCTGCCGCCGGAAGGGGTTTGCCGCGGAGAAGCGGCTTCGAGCGCCTGCAGGCTGCCCTGTGCTAGGCTGAAGGGACCGCGTCGCGAGTGGACCCCGCTCGCCGGAAAGCGGTCTTCGGAACGCTTGACCATCGCGCGCGCGATGTTTATGATGGATTGAGGAAGTGATTAGGGCGCGTTCCCGGAGTTCCGGTCTCGAATCGGGGCTGTGGGGGCGTGTCAGCGCTTGTAGCGTACCGGCCGATCCCTCGGGGCGAGTCCCCTAGGAGCTTGGGCCGGGAGTTGGACGGGGCCCGCCGCTGGGCCTCGGGGGGTGCCGCCCCGCGCGAGCCGATGCCGAGAAGGTCCCAGCCGGGACTCGTTATGGCAGAGCGAGCAGGGGCTCAACTTAGCTTTGCGAATGCGCGGCAGCGCGTGCGCCATGCATGTGCTGCCGGGCAGGCGTGGCCGGGGACATCGGGGGAGGTAGCCAGGATCGTGCCGACATTCAGCCAATTGGTCCGCAAGGGCCGCAAGGCGCCGAAGTACAAGACGTCTTCGCCCGCCCTGCAAAAGTGCCCGCAGAAGCGCGGCGTTTGCACGCGCGTGTACACCGTCACCCCCAAGAAGCCGAATTCCGCCCTGCGCAAGGTCGCCCGCGTGCGGCTGACCAACAGCATCGAAGTCACCACCTACATCCCCGGCGTCGGCCACAACCTGCAGGAGCACTCGATCGTGCTCATTCGCGGCGGCCGCGTCAAGGACCTGCCCGGCGTCCGCTATCACGTGGTGCGCGGGACGCTGGATGCTTCCGGTGTCGAGGACCGGCGCCAGGCGCGCAGCAAGTACGGCGCCAAGCGCCCGAAGAAGTGAGCTAGGGAGGGACAGCAGCCATGCCGCGCAGGCGAGAAGTTCCCGTCCGGGTCCCGGCGCCGGATCCGGTCTTCAACTCGACCTTGGTGTCGAAGTTCATCAACTGCATGATGTGGGATGGCAAGAAATCCGTATCCGAGCGCATCTTCTACGAGGCGATGGAGAGGATCCGCAGCAGCACCGGCGAGGATCCGCTGCCGATCTTCAAGAAGGCGGTCGAGAATGCCAAGCCGGTCGTCGAGGTGAAGTCCCGCCGCGTGGGCGGCGCGAACTACCAGGTGCCGATCGAGGTCCGGCCGAACCGCCGCCAGTCGCTGGCGCTGCGCTGGCTGATCGGGAACGCCCGCAATCGCAGCGAGAACCGCATGGCCGACCGACTCGGCAACGAGCTGCTGGAAACCGCGCAGGGGCGCGGAACCACCATCAAGAAGAAGGACGACGTCCACCGCATGGCCGAGGCCAACAAGGCCTTTGCGCACTTCCGCTGGTAGTCCCGAGCCACGAGTTCAGAGCAAGTTCCGATGCCCCGCACCGTCCCAGTCGAGCGCTACCGCAACATCGGCATCGCTGCCCACATCGACGCCGGCAAGACCACCACGACGGAGCGCATCCTGTACTACACCGGGCGCCTGCACCGCATGGGCGAGGTGCATGACGGCACCGCAACCATGGACTACATGGAGCAGGAGCAGGAGCGCGGGATCACGATCACCTCGGCCGCCACGACCTGCTTCTGGCGCGACCACCAGGTCAACATCATCGACACGCCGGGCCATGTCGACTTCACCGCGGAGGTCGAGCGCTCGCTGCGCGTGCTCGACGGTGCCATTGCGCTGTTCGATGCCGTCGCCGGCGTGCAGCCGCAGTCGGAGACGGTCTGGCGCCAGGCCGACAAGTATCAGGTGCCGCGCCTCGCGTTCATCAACAAGATGGATCGGGTCGGCGCCAACTTCGATTATGCCGTGCAGACGATCGTGGATCGACTCAAGGCCAACCCGGTCGCCATCCAGCTTCCGATCGGCTCCGAGGACCGCCTGCGCGGCGTGGTTGACCTCGTCGAAATGCGCGGCATCTTCTGGAAGGACGAGACGCTCGGCGCGGAGTACGAGGTCGGCGAGATTCCCTCGGACTTGGCCGCCGAGGCGGCTGACCGGCGCAAGAAGATGATCGAGAAGGTCGCCGAGGACGACGAGCGGCTGTTCGATCTGTACGTCGAAGAGGGAGGCCAGGTCGATGTCGGGGAGCTCAAGGCGGCGATCCGGCGCGCGACCATCGCGATGCGTATCACGCCCGTGCTGTGCGGCTCGGCCTTCAAGTACAAGGGCGTGCAGCGGCTGCTCGACGCAGTCGTGGACTACCTGCCGTCCCCGACCGATGTCCCGCCGGTGCAAGGCAGCAGCTTGGACGGCCACGAGGCGGTCAGCCGCGAAGCCAGCGACGACGCCCCGTTCTCGGCCTTGGTCTTCAAGATCGTCACGGATCCGTTCGTCGGCCAGCTCGCGTTCCTGCGGGTCTACTCCGGGGAGTTCCGGGCCGGGGGCGCCGTCTACAACGTGTCCAAGGGACGCAAGGAGCGCGTGGGCCGGCTGTTGCGCATGCACGCCAACAAGCGCGAGGACGTGACCGAGGCCCAGTCCGGCGAGATCCTCGCGGTGGTGGGCCTGAAGACTGTCCAGACCGGCGACACCATCTGCGACGCGGAGCAGCCGGTCGTGCTCGAGCAGATCGAGTTCCCCAACCCGGTCCTGTCGCTGGCGGTGGAGCCGAAGACGAAGGCCGACCAGCAGAAGATCGGCATGGCGCTCACCAAGCTGTCGCAGGAGGATCCCACCTTCCGCGTGCGGTCCGATGCCGAGACGGGCCAGACGATCCTGTCGGGCATGGGCGAACTGCACCTGGAGATCTTGGTCGACCGTCTCTTGCGCGAATTCCGCGTGGCGGCCGACATCGGGCGGCCGCAGGTCGCCTACCGCGAGACCATCGGCAAGGCCGCCGAGGGAGAGGGCCGCTTCGTGCGCCAGACGGGCGGGCGCGGCCAGTACGGCCATTGCAAGATCCGGGTCGAGCCGCTCGAGGGCGGCGACGTCGAGTTCGAGAGCGAGATCTTCGGAGGCGCCATTCCGAAGGAGTTCGTCGCTGCCGTGGAGAAGGGCGTCCGCGAGGCGCTCAGCAACGGGATGCTGGCGGGCTACGAGACGGTCGGCGTGCGGATCTGCCTGTATGACGGCTCGACGCACGAGGTGGACAGTTCGGAGGTGGCCTTCAAGGTCGCCGGCTCGATGGCATGGAAGGACGCGGCCCAGCGGGCCAAGCCGGCCTTGCTCGAGCCTGTCATGGCCATCGAGGTCGTTGTCCCCGAGGAGTACGTGGGCGACGTGATGGCCGACATCAACTCGCGGCGCGGCCGAATCGAGGGCATGGACCTGCGCGGTTCCACCCAGGTCATACGCGGATTCGTGCCGTTGGCAGAGATGTTCGGGTATGCCACGGACCTGCGCTCGAAGACGCAGGGCCGGGGCAGCTACACCATGCACCTGCACACCTACGAGCGAGCGCCGTCGGCCGTGCAGGACGAGATCGTCAGCCGCATGCGCGGCAGTGTCATCAATTGAGTCTACGAGCCCATCGAAGAGGAGAGGGAAACCATGGCAAAGGAAAAGTTTGATCGCTCGAAGCCGCACGTGAACGTGGGCACGATC
>VXMF01000048.1 GCA_009841225.1 Terriglobia bacterium
TGCATCATCGGCGGCTCCGAGAGCGGCGTCGACGCCGCCGTCGCGCTAGCCGCCGCCGGGCGACGAGCCGTCGTCTTCGACCGCGAGGAGCCATGGAAGCGAAAAGGCCCGGACCCCAGCCAACTCTTGTCTCCCTTTACGAAGGAACGTCTGAACTCGGCCGTTGACGCGGGGCGGGTGACGCTGCGCGGCGGCTGTACGGTTATCGACGTCCGCCGCAAGGACAACGGCTATCAGTTGGCGCTGGAGGACGGCGACGTCGTCGACTGCGCCGAGCAGCCGATCCTAGCCTCCGGATTCGTCGGTTCGGTAAGCCTCGTTCGCTCGTTGTTCGATTGGCGAGATGACAGTTTTCCGCTGCTGACAGAAAACGACGAGTCCACCGTGACGAAAGGGCTATTCCTAGTCGGGCCGCAGGTGCGCCAAGACGATGTAATCTTCTGTTTCATCTACAAGTTCCGCCAGCGCTTCGCCGTGGTGGCCAACCAGATCGCCCGCCGCCTGCGGGTCAGCACGAAGCCGCTCGAGGAGTACCGACGCTACGGAATGTACCTGGACGACCTATCGTGCTGCGGCGACGATTGCGCTTGTTGAAGGAGCCGTGAAATGCTCCAGACGCCGATTCGAACTGTGGTTCTGTTGGGTAAGGAAAACGCCGGCAAGACGCAACTCGCCGCATCGCTGGCGGGGGCGCCCAGCGCTGCCTCGAACTTCCGAGGAGCCACCGTCGGCTGCGACTCCTACCGAGTGGACGACTGGGAGCTCATCGACACGCCCGGGCTGCTACCAAGCTCCGATGTTGAGACCAGCCGACTAGCCATGGAGCGGCTGCGCGGCGATGATACCGTCCTTCTGGTCGCCCAGGGAACCGAACTGGACGCGGACTTGGCCGACCTGCTGCCGCTCGCAGCAGGCCGACTCGGCGCACTGGTCGTGACCCTTCGGGACCGACTCGCCCGGCTGGAGGTGGAGGCAAGGCTGGGAGAGCTCGCGCTCCGCACGGGCTTGCCGGTAGTCGCCGTGGACGCTCGACGGCTCGGCGCCGACGATCGTCGAAGGCTGCTGCAGGCGCTGGAAGCGCCCAGCCCGATTCCCGCCGAAGCCGGTTTGAGCTTCGGCGATCTAATCGACCGTCCGCGCCCTCTATTCCTGGAGCGCTCCGTCCTTGGGCCTTTCTGGGCGCTACTGCTGTTGTTGATGCCAGCTTGGGTTGCGGTGGACGCCGCTAACCGTCTCGCGGATCAAATCGCCCCTTGGGTCGGCACCCTGACTGAGCCGCTGGCTGGGTTGCTGAGGAGCTGGCCCCAGCCGCTTGCAGAGATCCTGGCCGGCGACTACGGCTTTGTCACGATGGGGCCGCTGCTGTTGGTGTGGGCAACGCCGGTGGTGGTGCTCCATGCGCTGCTGATGGGTGCGTACAAGGCGAGCGGCCTGCTCGATCGCCTGACAACCGCCATGAATCCGTGGCTGCGGCCGTTCGGCATGACGGGCCGGGAGTTGTCGCGGGTCGTGATGGGTTTCGGCTGCAACGTGCCCGCCGTCATCGGCGCGCGCTCGTCGTCGGCTTGCTCGCGTGGCGTATGCGTCTCGGCCATAGCTTTCGGTTCGGCCTGTTCGTATCAGTTGGGAGCCACGCTGGCGGTCTTCGCCGCCGCGGAAAAACCCGAATTGATCGTGCCCTACCTGCTTTATCTTGGCGCCACGACTCTGGCCTACGCCCGCCTAGTCGTGCCGCAAGCGGCTCGTTCTCCCTTCAATCTGCTGTTGACGGAGGGCCGGGTATTCTTGACTTGGCCGCGCCCGAGGGCCGTCTGGCTTGAGGCGCAGGGGGTTGTTCGGGAGTTCTTTCGCAGGGCCTTGCCGATCTTCTTTGTGATCACGGCCGTGGCTTCTCTGCTGCATTGGCTGGGCGCGCTGCAAGCTGCGTCGGCCGTCGTCGGGCCGGCGATGGCCATCTTTCGATTGCCCTCGGAGGCGGCCCTGGCCGTGGTCTTGGCGAGCGTACGCAAGGATGGCATCTTGCTGCTGGCGGAGCCGGGCGTCGCTGCAAGCCTCAGTGCCGTCCAACTGTTGACGGCCGTCTATCTGGTCGGTGTGCTGCTGCCGTGCTTGGTCACCTGCTTGACGATCGCGCGCGAGCAGGGCCGCGCGTTCGCGCTGCGATTGGTGGGTCGGCAGGCTATGGCGGCCACCGGGTTCAGCGCTTTGCTGGCTTGGGGTGGAGCATGGCTGTGAGCCCGATCTCCGGCACCCGCCGCCGCAAGGGGCAAGAACTGCTGCACCGGCAGTGCTGGATCTGGGGCCGGGACATCGTGCGTCCGGAAGGCAATCTGCTGCTCGAAGCGGGATTCCTCAAGCGACAGCCGCCCGAGGGAGAGGCAGGAACGAGCTGGTACACGCGCGCGCTGCCCGATGGCGACAGCCTCGTGTTGTGGGGTTTCGGCGTCCTGTACGGAGCGCCGAGGAAGGGCGGCGTCTACCTCAACCGCTACCAGTTTCGACCCGTTTGGCTGCCGTCGGAGACGCTACAAGCGCCGATTTGGAAGCCCGACATGATCCCGGCTGGACAGTCGCCTCCGTCGCCCCGGATACCAGTTGACTTGACCGTCGCCGCGATTCGGCGCATCGCGGACTACGAGGAGTGGGCGCTCGCGCGCTGCGGTGTGGAGTATCGTTGCGCCGTCCTGCGCCAATCGAAACGGCCTAACAAACCACTGTCGCCGCAGACGCTTCCCCAGGCGTGGCGTGCGCTCGCGGACGCAATCGACGGCCAACCCAGTCCTGAGCTTGAGGAGAAATCGAATTGAACGATCCACGCCTTCCCGTAACCGTGCTCTCCGGCTTCCTCGGTGCCGGCAAGACGACGCTGCTCAACCACGCGCTGCACAACCGCGAAGGCCGACGCGTCGCGGTCATCGTCAACGACATGAGCGAGGTCAATGTCGACGCCCAGCTCGTTCGCAACGGCGGCGCCGAGCTCAACCGCGTCGACGAGCGGCTGATCGAGATGTCCAACGGCTGCATCTGCTGCACGTTGCGCGAAGACCTGCTCGAGGAGGTCTCACGCTTGGCGCGGGAACGTCGCTTCGACTACCTGCTGATCGAGTCAACCGGTATCTCCGAACCGCTCCCCGTCGCGGCCACCTTCGCACTATCGGACGAGTTCGGTGTCCATCTGGGCGAGCTGGCCCGGTTGGATACGATGGTCACCGTCGTCGACGGCCCGCGTTTTCTTCGCGACTTCGGCTCCGGAGAAGACCTGCTTGATCGCGGGCTGGGGCTGGACGCCGAAGACGACCGCTCCATCGCCGAGCTCCTCGTCGATCAAGTCGAGCTCGCCAACGTCCTCGTTCTCAACAAGACCGACAAGATGAGCGGGAGAGAAGTCGCACGATTGATCGGGATCCTGCGCAAGCTCAACCAAACGGCGACGCTGGCCCAGACGACCTACGGGCGGATTCCGCTCGACCTGATCTTCAACACGGGCCTGTTCGATTTCGAACGCATCGAGCAAACCGCGGGTTGGCTTCAGGAACTGCAAGGCAGCCACACTCCCGAGACCGAGGAGTACGGCATCGGCAGCTTCGTCTATCGGAGGCGACGGCCCTTCCATCCGGTGCGGCTGGCGGCGATCTTTGAAGGTTCCTTTGAGGGCGTGCTGCGGGCGAAGGGTGTGGTCTGGCTGGCCACCCGGCATGAGATGGCCGGTGCGCTTTCGATCGCCGGAGACTCGCTGAGCTTGGAGCCCGGAGGCCCTTGGTTCGCCACGCAGGACCCGGCAGAGCTCGCCGCCGACCCAGAGACCTTGGAGTGGGCGGGCCGAATATGCGATTCCGACCACGGCGACCGCCGTCAGGAACTCGTCTTCATCGGAATCGAGATGCCGCAAGAGGCCATCGAGGCCGAGCTGGACGGCTGTCTGCTGACCGACGCCGAGATGGCTTCCGGCGCTTCTGGGTGGGCTTCTTTGGACGATCCGCTGCCGGGGTGGATGGCGGCCGAAGAGGACGGACCGTAGTTCGTCAGCTCCCCAGCAGAATTCCTCAGGGAAGTCGTCAATCAGCGGCCGCCGGAGAGGGCACCGGCGGGGGGCCTCACCCCAGAGCTCTTGCCAAGCGCTTGGCAAGAGCTGGCCCAGCGGCTGGATGCGGCCTCCGACCAGTCATGCCGTGCGTTGCCAGGCTGAACCCCAAAGTGGAGTTCGCGGGCCGACCGGCCGGTGTGTTCCGGGACGCGACCGAGACCGAAGGCTATTCTGTGGTCAACCTGCGGACGTCGTACGTGCTTGTCTACAAGCCCGGTTGAGGTTCCCGGAACTAGCTCCGGCTTGGAGCTTACTGGTCGTCTTGGCTGAAACGCCCAGCCAATCCGGAAGGGTTTTCATGCACTCGTTCCCTGCGCCCGTGGCGCAGCGCGGCTGCCAGCCCGACAGACGATTCGCCGTAGCGGTCGCGCAACGAGTCCACAGCTTGCAAGGCCTTGGCCCACTTGGTATCGCCGTCCTTGTCGAATAGCCTCGGCTGGGTTCCTGGCGCTCTCTGAAGCGAGCCCGCGTAAACACCCAGCAGGCGCACAGCCTTCCCGCGTACGTAGTTGCGCTCGTACAGGCCGCGAGCCGTCTGCAGCAAGGCGCTGTCCAATTGCGTCGCTTCCTCAAGGGTCTTCGCCCTCGTCTGCGTCGAGAAGTCGGAATAGCGGATCTTGATCTGCACGGTCTTGGCCCACAGGGAATGCTCGCGCAAGCGTCGCCCCACGAGTTGCGTCAGCGTTGCGATCGTAGCGTTGACCAGCACCGCGTCGAGCGTGTCTTCCGGGAAGGTTGTCTCGTGGCTGATGGACTTCGGATCGCTCTGCTCCGCGAAGTCCTGACTGAACCAGGCCCCGGCATCGCGTCCGAGCGCCTTGCCAGCCAGATCTGCACCCGCCTTGCCCAGATGGGCTTCAAGAAACGATTCTCCTCGCTTGGCGGCCTCGCCAATGGTGCGTATTCCTAGCGCCGCGAGTTTCTCTCGAGTGACCCTGCCGACGCCCGGGATGCGGCCGATCTCGAGCGGGGCCAAGACTTGGGGCTCCGCGCCGGGCCGGACAAACAGGATTCCGTTCGGCTTTGCCAGAGCGGAGCAGATCTTCGCCACCAGTCGTGACGTCCCGATGCCGACCGAACACGGCAAGCCGGTCTCGTCCTTGACGGCTTCATGCAAGGCGTGCGCCGCAGCGAGCGGTGGTCCAAGCAGGCGCTCGGTTCCGCTGAGGTCAAGGTAGGCCTCGTCGATGGACGCCATCGATACTAGGGGCGAGAACTGCCGCAAGGTCTTGCCAACCCGTTTGGAATACTCTAGGTATCGTTCCGGATGTCCCTCTAAAAAAATAGCTTGTGGACATCTACGAAAAGCTTCCCGAAGTGGCATCGCCGAGCGCACGCCGAACTTGCGGGCCGCATACGATGCCGCTGCCACCACGCCGCGCTCGTCCGGCTTGCCGCCCACCACAACCGGGCGCCCCTTGAGCGCGGGATCGGACAGCTCCTCCACGGACACGAAGAAAGCGTCCATGTCGACATGGAAGATCACTCGCCCGCTGGGGTCCTTGGTCATCGTCGGCTGACGTGTTCATTGTCTGCGATAAAAAAGCGAAGATCAAGCTCCCGAGCCTTGCGGATCCCGATTCTCTTCGCGGTTCCCACCTCGACTTGTGGCTCCTTGTGTGGCAGGCGGATGCAGAGCGGCTCGCCGAGCAGATCCGCTCCGTAAGCTTCCATCCCGATCCCCATCGCTTGGGTCAGCTTTGCTGGCCCGCTAGCGATCTGGTCCGCCCGCCGAGCAGCCACGCGGCGAGAGCGCATGGCGGCGATCCCGCAGACCGGCTCCAAGGCGCGGATCAGCACGCAGCCAGGTGTTCCGGCAGGCTCGGCCACGACATTCAAGCAGTGATGAAGGCCGTAGATCTTGTAGACGTAAGCATGGCCCGGACCGCCGAAGATGACTCGTGTGCGGGCTGTCCGGCCGGCGCTGCTGTGCGCGGCCGGGTCGTCTTGGCCGAGATAGGCCTCCACCTCGACGATCACGCCAGCCAAGAGACCATCGTTGGTGCGATGCAGCAAGGTCGCACCGAGCAGGCTCCGCGCCACTTCCACGGTAGGCCGGGCGTAGAACGACCTCGCGGGTAGCCGTGTTGCTGCCAGCAACTCCGAGGGAGCGATCTCCGACATGGCCGATGGGCGAGCCTAGGCTGCTAGCCCAAGCCGGCGCAGTAAGGCTTCGGGGTCTGGATCGCGGTCCATGAAGGCCCGGAACAGGTCTTCCGGCTCGGCGCTATGACCCTTCTCCAAGATGTTGCGGCGGAAGGCCTTGCCGGTCTCGGAGTTGAAGATGCCTTCGCGGGCGAAGCGCGTGAAGGCATCGGCGTCCAGCATCTCTGACCACTTGTACGAATAGTAGCCCGCACCGTAGCCAACCGGGCTGGAGAAGAGGTGCGTGAAGCCCGCGACCATCGCATAGTCTTGGGGCAGGGGGGTGGGAGCGTGAGCTTGCAGGACGCCGCGCGAGTACTCCATGACATCGCCGTCCTTATCGGGATCGAACTCGATGTGCAGCGCGAGGTCAAGGCTGGCGAAGCCCAGTTGCCGCATCTGCGCGTTCGCACTGCGGAAGTTCTTGGCTCTCTTCATCTTGGCCAACAATTCTTCAGGGATCGGCTGGTCTGATACATGGTGCTTGGCAAACAAGTCGAGAGCTGCGCGCTCCCAGCACCAGTTCTCCATGATCTGAGACGGCAGCTCCACCCAGTCCCAAGCCACGTTCGTGCCGGCGAGACTCTTGACCTCCACCCTGCTGAGCAGGTGGTGCAGCAGGTGGCCGAACTCGTGGAAGATCGTCTCCACTTCGCGATGGGTGAGCAGGGCCGGCTTGCCGCTGGTAGGCGGGGTGAGATTGCCGCAGTTGAGTCCGAGGTGCGGCGAGAAGCCATCGCCGGTCGGCTCGCCGGTGATCAGCGAGTCCATCCAGGCCCCTCCGCGCTTGTTCTCGCGCGGGAAGTAGTCAGCGTAGAACGAGCCGAGATGGCTGCCATCGGCGTCTAGGAGCGCGTACGAGTCGACGCCCTTGTCCCATACGGGCACGCGCTCGCGGCGCTCGATTCTCACACCGAAGAGCTGCTGTGCCACGTCAAATAGTCCGGCTAGAACCCCCTCGTAGGGAAAATACGGGCGCAGATCCTCTTCGTCGAAGTCGTAGCGCTCCTTCCGGAGCCGCTCGGCTTGGAAGGCTACGTCCCAAGGTGCCAGCTCGCCGCCGCAGAAGTCGCGCAACTCTTGGTTCTCGCGCTCGAACGCAGCTTGCGTGCGTCGCCTGAGTCCGTTGACGAACGCTAGTGCGCTGGAGCCCGATTTCGCCATTCGGTCTTCCAAGACCAGGTCCGCGAAGTCTGTGTAGCCGAGCAATTCGGCCTTTTCTTTGCGGAGTGCAAGGATCCGGCTGATCTTCTCTCGATTGTCGAATTCGCCCGAGGCGGCCCGCCGTGAGTACTCGCGGTACAGCGTTTCCCGCACCGCCGCGTCGTCGAGGTACGTCATCACGGCCAAGTAGCTCGGCGCCTGAAGAGTGAAGCGCCAGCCCTGCAGTCCCTTGCTTTCTGCGCTCTCGCGTGCCGCGTCAATGGCGGTCGCGGGAAGGCCGGCGAGACCCGCCTCGTCGTCGATGACCAGTTCGAAGGCGTTGGTGGCATCCAGCACGTTCTCGGAAAACTTGGTCGTCAACTTGGCCAGTTCGACGTTGATTTTCAGCAGCCTCGCCTTGCCCTCCGGATCGAGTTCGGCTCCGCTGCGCCGAAAGCTGTCCACGGTCTTCTTCAGCAATCTCTGGCGCGTCGGAGAGATAGTTCGGGCTTCAGGCGATGCGGCGAACGCCTTCAGGCGCTTCCAGACACCCTCGTTGAGGGGGATGCCGGAGAAGAATGCGCTGACTCTGGGCTGCACGGCGTTGAAGGCAGCCCGCAGTTCCGGGTATGTGGCGACCGATTCTAAGTGGCCCACGACACCCATGGCGTAGCCGAGCTTTTCCCCAAGTGACTCCAATGCTCCCAGGGTGCGGTCGTAGGTGGCCGGGCGGTCGTCTTCCGCCAGCGCGGCGAGAGCAACTCCAGCTTCGTCCAGCAACTGGTCGATCGCCGGCTCGACATGCTCGGCGCGGATCGTATCAAACGGAACGTCGAACTGGATCTCGACCAACGGGTTTGTCATGAGCATCTGAATTCAGAGTATCAATGCGCCAAGCAGTTCCAATTGCCCGTTCAGGCTGTCGGTGGACACGGCGTGAGTCGATTGCGGAGCCGAATTGGGACAGACGATGAACTTCCACCGGAAAGCGAGGTGGAGGGTCGTCGGCGGTGTCGTTAGCGTCCGCCACAGTTCACCGCGAACAACCTGCTCGGAGATCGGAGTGCCGTCCTAAACGGCTGCGGACTCGCCGAAGCTGCCATCAGCTGTGTCCTTGAGTGCGGTCGGTCGCATTCTTGCCTTGGAAGGGCCGTCCGTTCGCACCCCGGTGAACTTCCACACCCCATGCCTCAGCAGGGCGTTGATTTCGACGCGGGCTAAGGCCTCAGTTGTTTCGGTCATGCGCCGTGCCAGGGGTCGAGCACATGGATCCCGATGTTCTCCAAATCCCGAATGTTGTGCGTTGCAACCGCCATGCCGCGGGAGCGAGCAATAGCAGCAATCTGTCCATCGGCCTGGGAAACTGGACGCCCAATGAGATGGCGCGCCGCGACAATCTCCGCAAAGGCGCGGGCTCCGTCGCTATCAAATGGCAACACTCGTCCGGCAAGAAAGTTATTGAGGGTACGCTCGCAAGCCACAGCATGTCATCGGACTCAAAGTCCGCTCTTCTACGGGCCGTCGCTCGGGGATCATGGGTGTTCGCCAGTCCTCTTGCCCGACTTGGAATCACGAGAAAAACGGCAACTCTCCCGTGTTGTGGAATGGGAATCGCAGACTATGTCGTACACCCGAAAAAAAGACGAGAAACTGCTTGACAGAATCAAGAAAGTTTGCTTCTCTGGGCACGGTTAAGATTCCGTTAAGATCGCACAGGTTGTTCGATCGCAGGGAACACGCCGAAGGAGTCACGTCATGACCAGAACATCGGGAATACTCAGAGCCCGTCTATGGCTCGGCTTCCTGGCTGTGGTGATACTCAGCAGCGGATCCGCTTGGGCCCAGGTGGCTCCAACTGCATCACTGGCCGGCACAGTTATCGACAGCTCGGGTGCCCTCGTGCCAGCTGCCTCGGTAAGCGTCACGAATCTCGGCACGCAGTTCAAAAGGACCTCTACGACCGGCGCAAACGGGAGGTTCCTCCTTACCCTCCTGCCCATCGGGAGTTACAGTCTAGAGGCCAGCGCGCCCGGCTTTGCAACCTATCAACAGACGGGTATCACTCTAAACGTCGATACCACACACAGCCTCACCGTGGAGCTTTCGGTTGGCGAGGTTCTTGAGGTAGTCACCGTGACCTCCGAAGCCCCCATGACAGCAACGGAATCTGGCACTCTGAGCCGGGTCGTCAACACGCGGGTAGTGGAAGACCTTCCGCTCAATGGCCGCAATGTTGCCTCGATGGTTTACCTAGTTCCTGGCGTTGTCTACGGGACAAGGACCAGCAGAGCGGGCTACGCCAACACCGAGGAGGCGCTGGCGATCTCGGCGAATGGAGCGCGAGGGAGCGAGGTGGGCTACAAGCTCGATGGCGGCACTCACTCGGATGTCATCTGGCGCAACAACGCGATCTTCCCCAACCCGGACGCCATCCAGGAGTTCAGTGTTCAGACAAGCAACTACAACGCCGAATACGGCAACTCCGCTGGGGCCATCGTCAATGTCGTTACCAAGTCCGGAACCAACGAGTTCCACGGAGCGGCGTTCAATTTCCTGCGCAACGGAAGCATGAATGCGCGCAACTTCTTCGCTCGAAGACACGACAATCTGAAGCGCAACCAGTTTGGAGCCACTCTCGGAGGCCCCGTACTCGCTAACAAGCTGTTCTTCTTCGGCAGCTACCAGGGATATCGGATCAAGAACACCTCCTTGTCAAACACGGCATTTGTGCCCTCGCTGGAGAAGCGCCAAGGAGACTTTTCGGCACTAAGGAAGCAACTGAAAAACCCGTTCACCGGAGAATTGTTCCCCAACAACCGGATACCGGAGGCACTCTTTACGCCCGCCAGTGTGGGTCTCCTTGAATTCTTACCGCCGCCTCAGTCCCCGGACGGGAGAGTCTTGTTTGCTCGTCCAGATGACCGTGGCAATAACCAGTACCTGGGCAAACTGGACTACAATCGCGGGCTCCATATGATCTCGGGAAGCTTCTTCTATGTGCGGCACACGGAAGATGGCTGGGACGGGGACAATACGCTTCTCAACTCGAGAATGGCTCAGCTGCAGACGACCAAGAGCTTCACTGGTCGATGGACTTGGACTGCATCCCCGAACCTTGTCAATACATTTATTGCCAAGACACTCTTCCTCGACTCATTCAACATTCGGACGACACCATTCGACCTTACGGATTTTGGCGTCAAGGTCGCGCCGACTGCACCTGAGCGCCGCGCACTCTTGCTCAGGATCACCGGATATGGGGGTTGGGGCAGCGGCTCCGGACCTCCAGGCAGTAACTGGATCCGGCAGAATCACGAATTCTCGAACACGGTCAGCTACATCAAGGGAAAGCACTCGATACAGTTCGGGGCAGAGTTTGTTCCCCGGATCAAGTTCGAGTCGAACACGGGTTTCCGCCAAGCCCCCAGTATCGATTTCAGCGGTCGTGCAACCGGCGATGGTTTCGCAGACTTCCTGACCGGTAGAGCGGCGCGCTTCCGGCAGAGCGGTGGCAAAGCCAAGGACATGCGAGGTTTCGAGATGAGCTTGTACGTCCAGGACAAGTTTAATGTCGCCCGTGACTTTAGCCTTAACGTCGGACTGCGTTGGGACCCCTGGTGGCCCTACACCGACGAACTCGGCCAGGTCACCGGTTTTCGTCCGGGACTTCAGTCGGAGCGATTTGGGAATGCTCCGCCCGGCCTTGTTTTTGCCGGTGATCGCAACTTCCCAGAGGCTGGTACGAACAACAATCTACTGAATTTAGCTCCACGGTTTGGATTTGCTTGGAACGTCGGCGGGAAGAATCGGACTAGCGTTCGGGGAGGTTATGGTGTCTTCTTTTCGCGGCTTCCTGGCGTCATGTACAACAACTTCGTCGAAGCAGCGCCGTTCTCTCCGTCGTTTACACTTCGGGACGTGGATTTCATGGATCCGTATGGATCCAAAGGCGTACGAGATCCCTTCCCGGAGGCCTTTGCTCCCTACACTCCGCCATCCGACGTAACCTTTGCATCTGTCGGGAACAATTTCACGATTCGTCCAGACTTCAAGACCGGCTACATCCAGCAGTGGAATCTTACGATTGAGCGACAGCTAGTAGCAGATCTCCTGTTGCGAACGGCCTACGTGGGCTCTAAGGGCACGCGACTGGTCAGCACTGACCAGCTTAACCCGGCCATCTTTGGGGCTGGAGCGACCAACGGAAACACGAACAGACGACGCGCGCTGTATCCCAATTTCGCCTCTCTGGTCCAGCTTGGGAGTGACTACTTCTCGACGTACCACTCGTTGCAGGTAAGCTTGGAGAAGCGATATCGGGACAATCTGTCGTTCCTGACGTTCTACACCTTTTCCAAGTCCATCGATCAGGACTCCCGGGATCCTCAATTTAATCAGCCTCACAATCCGTTTGACCGAAGCGCGAACCGAGGATTGTCCGCCTTCAATGTGCCACACAACTTCCGACAGTCGTTCATATGGGACCTGCCGAGGCTCGCGGGTCAACACGCGTTGATGAGGCACGTGGCGGGTGGCTGGAGCCTCACCGGCATCTGGACCTGGCAAAGTGGGAACCCGATCAGAATCCGAACCGGGAGAGATCGATCACTTGCAGGCACCAACGACGATCGGCCGGATTTGCTCTCTGGTATCAGTCCTTTCTTGCCATCCAATCGACCTCGAGCCGAGGTTATTCAAGAGTACTTCAACACCGATGCCTTCACTCTGAATCCACTCGGCACGTTCGGCACCACCCCGCGGAACCTCATTCACGCCCCCGGGGATTTCAAAGTGGACGTGAGTCTGCAGAAACAAATTCCTCTTTCAGAAGGACACAGGCTTCAGTTTCGCGCTGAGTTTTTCAATATGCTCAACAACGTGAATCTGGGTAGCCCACAGCGGACTATGGTGAACAGGCGGTTCGGCAGGATCACGAGCGCAGGGAGCCCGAGAATCATCCAACTCGCGTTGAAGTACGTGTTCTGATCACCTCCGGACAGTCAGTACACGCAACCAGTTGGCCTTGGGCCGAGCCGGATTTTCGGTTCGGTCCAACGCCAGCGGAAGCAGGTCGGTACCAACATCCTTGAGCTAGGGAAGCCGGTTACCCAGCTCCCCGAGCAGTTCTGCTGACGCTAGATGTCCGATCCACCGTGATGAGGGTCTCAATGCCAAGCCGTCGTCGTCGGCAGGCTACAGCAGGGGACCATTCGCGGTACTCGCAAGCCCAATAAGGTTCGCGAACGGATCGGCCATCACTGCCTCACAACGAGTGACGCCGAGCTTGCGTCATATCGGTACTGAGTAATGGTTCCCTCGCGGATCTTCTCGACTGCCTCGTCTATGGCGTCGAGTGGCGCGAGAAACCACTCGCGCGGCACGACGGGATTGCCGAAACGGTCCGCGATTTCGATGTCAAGACGTGCGGGACCGAAGATGCGGTGGATCAGCTTCTCGAGCTTAGTCCGGTCGATATTGTAGAGACTGTAAGTGGCGACGATCTCGACCTCCGCCATCAGGAAGGTAGGATCCAGCCGAGCGCCGGCGATACGCGTCTCCACCTTCGCGGTCGTGACGCCGATCTTATGGACGAGATCACGATTCTCGGCGACGAAGGGAATATCCGCCTTGCTCCGCAGCACATAAATGGTACCGCTTGCCTCGTCGCCGTCCGCTGTTACCTCGGCGAATAGGGGGCCCGCCGATGCCTCTAGGATCCGTCTGCCAGTCTCGTCCTTGTGGAGCGCGCGTTGCAGCGAACGTCTGAGCATGTTGCTCTCCGTGGCGTTGTCGAAGATCACGCGCAGCCGCGCGTCCCGGTCGCCGTATCGCTGCGTGAACTCTTCACCTACCTCCGCCACATAGGCCTTCTGGCCGCCCACGATGAAGAACCGGCCGGACTCGATGTCGGACTGGATGCCCAGGGGACGGGTCTCACGGAGACCGGCATCAAGCTCTTTCTGCACTTGCTCGAAGAGCGGCCGGAACGTTTCGAAGTCCTCGCACTTGCGACGGGTTGCGATTTCCTCGGCGGCACGCTTCTCCGCGCTCGACCGCACATGACGAAGCTCGCCGATGTCCGGCACCCCGGACTCGACGCCAAGCTCGGCAAGCAACGCGTCATCGTCCATGCCGTCCGGGGACGCGGACTCGTGGAGATTGCCAAGCAGTCCCTGATGGTCGAAATGGTTCAGGAGCGTGCGGCATTCCTCCTGATTTCGCATACGGTCCAGGCGCACCGCATAGAGGCGTTCGAAGATGTTGCCCTCATGATCGTGGCGTGGTGTGCGGCCATGCGTCTCGAAGAAACGCTGGATCTCCTCGAAGCCCGCAATGATCCGCTCCTCTCGCAGCGTGCGACTCGCTGGCTGTCCGGGTTCTACAACGATGCCGAGTTCGGCGAGCAGGGCGTCGTCCTCGTCTGAGAATTTCCTATCCATCGACGGCCTCGGCCTTCATCCGGACGAGGAAGGCGACGCCTTCCGCCATCCGTTGCTCCCACGCATCCTGCGACGTGATTGACGGCAAGCGGCCGCGCTCATGCTTGAACCTCAGTGCACGACGAGCGAGGTCTCGCGCCTCCTCCGGCGTAAGCTGGATCTTCTTCGCGGTAATGACGGCGGCGACCTGTTTCAGGCTCTCCTCGCTCATCGTCTTGGCTAGGATGGCGTAGGCCTCGCCAAAGGGGTTGATCCTGTCGATGAGGTCGATGTCCAGATCGCGAACGTCCATGGCGAACTTCCGGACGCCGTCGATTAGCGCGGTGCTGCCATTCGTCTGCGCTTCAAGATCGTCGAGCGCTTTCTCTTTCGCTTTCTGGGTCAAGTTCAGGGCGGCGATGGCGTGCTGACGCACCGCCTCCCGATCTTCTTCGGAGAGGTCTGGGTAACGGTCCTTTACGATCTTTCCCATGCGAACCTGGGTCAGTTCCTCGGGTACCAGTTCCTCGTCGAAGAGCCCACGCTCGACGGCAGTCTTGTCCTGTGCAAACGCGGCGATCACCTCGTTCAGGTCCTCCCGGCAGATGCGTTCAGCATCCTTGCCCTTTGGCGCCGTTAAGCCCTTGATCTCGATGTGGAACTGGCCGGTATTGTGATTGAAGCCTACATTGCACTTCTCCGGGTCGTAGCCTTCCTCGCCATAGTCGGTGCCCTCGACGGGACCGCTTTCCGGCTTCTTCGGAGTGAAGTTGAAGCGGGGCGCGAGCACCTGCTCCATCAGTAGGCTGGCCGCGATGGCCTTGAGAGTGTCGTTCACCGCCTCAGTGACTGCCTCTTCCGAGGCGTCGGGCTCGGCGATCAGGTTTGTAAAGCGAGCGCGGGTCTTGCCGGGCGCGTCACGCGTTGCGCGCCCGATGATCTGGACAATCTCGGTCAGGCTTGACCGGTAACCAACCGTCAGCGCGTGATCGCACCAGACCCAATCGAAGCCCTCTTTGGCCATACCGAGGGCAACAATGATGTCGACATTATCCCGGTTGTTCATTCGCTCCGAGTCTCTGAGCGCGGCCGCCACCCGCTCCCGCCTGCCCGGGTCGTCGTCAACGAGGTCGGCGATCCTGAGGATCCGGCCCTTGGGGGTCTTGACAAGTTGGAATCCAGTCGCCGGATCGGCGCCCTGCCATTCACCAAGTTCCTCGATGATGTGCTCGACCTCCCGAATCTTGTCCTTCGTGCTCTCACGCGAGTTAACGTTGGGGATGTGGACGATCGTCTTCTCATTGGGGTCCAGCACCCGGAGAATGTCGTCCGCATAGTTGCCTGTGTAGAAGAAATAGCCGATGTCGAGTTGCTTCAGATGCTCGTAGCCGTTGAGCTGCTCGTAATACGTGTAAGTTACGGTCTCGAACTTCGCCTCGTCATCGGGCATGAGCACAGGCTCGGCATCGCCCCGGAAATATGATCCGGTCATCGCCACAATGTGCGACTTGTCGCGCGCGATGATCTGTCCAACATGCTCGCCAAGCCGGTTGTCGGGATTGGCGGAGACGTGGTGGAACTCGTCGACTGCGATCAACCGGCCATCAAAGGCGCCCGCACCGAAGCGGTCGACGGCGAACCGGAAAGTGGCATGCGTACACACTAGGATGTGGTCGTCGCTGTCGAGAAACGCCTTCACAGAATTCACCTTGCCGCCGTCCGTCCCCGGCGCGTTGCATAGGTTCCATCTTGGGGGAACACTCCAGTCGGCCCAAAAGCCGAACTCGCTCAGTGGTGCGTCGTCGAAACTCGCGCCAATGGGCCTCTCGGGGACGACGACGATCGCTTGGCGGAGACCTTGGTTGTGCAACTTGTCGAGCGCGATAAACATCAGCGCACGGCTCTTGCCCGATGCCGGCGGCGACTTGATTAGGAGATACTGCTCCCCGCGCTTCTCCCAAGCTCGTTCCTGCATCGGGCGCATGCCGAGTTCGTTGGAACTCGTGGATTTGCCGCTACAGGCGTAAGGGACCGACACGGATGGGATGGTTTCATGCATGGGAAGGACTGAGCCTCTGGTCAAGTCGGCGAAGGAAAAGACGTGCGGTCACGAGCGAAACCTGAAGCCTGAAGCTCGCATCTTCTTCTTCGGAGAGGCCCGGGTGTCCACCATGGGGGTGCATTCTGCTCATTAGCCCCTGAACGTATTGCGGCTTTTGGTTGTTGGGATTCCACTCGTTGTAGTCGGCAAGCAGGAACGGCGGCTGAAGGCCGCCAAGATAATCTCGTTTCGCCTTGCTGTCTCCGCTACCTGTATAGCCCAGGCTGGCAGCAACTTCGTTGAGATAGCTCTCGTAGAAGTTTCGCAACTCTCCGTTGGCCGATGACCATTCTCCGCGACTGAACGCTGATACCGCGTGCTTCAAATGTCCCTTCGCAATGTCGAACCCGTGTCGATCCAACAAGAGCACGACTTCGCTTTCGGCTTCCCGAAAGTCGAGTTCGGGAACACCCGAAGGCAACATTCGGACGAGATGAAAGGATGT
Source organism: Terriglobia bacterium (assembly GCA_009841225.1). Classification (GTDB taxonomy): domain Bacteria; phylum Acidobacteriota; class Terriglobia; order Bryobacterales; family UBA6623; genus VXMF01. The sequence goes on from VXMF01000048.1 coordinate 16,338, forward strand.
CTCGGTTTGCCCGCTCTGACAATAATCTTCTGGGTTGGCCTCACTCTGGGCCGTGCAAATCTCAAAGCCATCAAATCGTAAGCCCGCAACGAGTTTTCTCCATGCAGCCGAACCTCTGTGGTCCTGCGGCGCCGAAATTGCGATCTCGACCAAGGCGCGGCTGAGATCCACTTTTCCACCCTCCGTCAGGACCTTGATTCTTTCCTCACAGGCGATGCGAGCCAAATCCGCGACTCGCGACGATTTGCTTGAAGAGCTGCACCTACCCGCTATCCCCCATTGCACTTCCAGTAATTCCATGTCGCTGTGTGAGCGGAAGCTCGAGATGACCTCGGCAGCAGCGACGATGGTCATCCGATTCAATGCGGTCACGCTGCCCCCTCCCGTGTGGTCGTGTCGACATAAAGCTCGAAGAGCTTCTCTAGGCGCTCCGTGTCGTTTCGGAAGCGGCGACCAATGTAGATGCGCTCAACGACCTCGTCGTTACGCTCATGCGCACCGCGGAGGTTGTCGGGCATTCCGGTCCGGTCGTAGAGTTGGGCGATCGTAGCCGGGAAGTGAGCTTCGCGCGCCAGCAGGATGTTCTCTGCGCAAGCCGTAAGATCGGCTCTGTTCTTCGTCGTGAGCGACGGCACGGGGAACGTGTTCCAGCCGAGAGTATTGGAATACCTGAAGCGGGTTTCCAGCTTGCCGCAGATCGTGGCAATCCAGACAAGATGAAGCCGCGAAGCGGCCAGGGCCATGTTCCAGAGGGGAGCGTCGTAAAGGGCGAATGCGAGATCGCTCACGATCGCTCTTTGCGGCAGTAGACCCACCGGGAGATACTGTCGCCCTTCTGAACTTACCTTCGGCATGATGAGCGTATGTCGCTCAGCCACTGACTGGATCTGTCGGAATCGATGCGGATAATCGGAAGCGGGTCTTGTTTCGGCTGCCTTACTGGACGCTCGAAATTCACGCACCCGGTCGAACCGCCGAGAAAACTCGGCGATCTTTCGGGCTTCGGCCGCCTCGTTGTCTTCTACCCAAATGCAGAACCTCTCAAGTCCCCGAATATACTCTGCTGCACCCAAGTAGGGCCGAACGTACCTGACCGCACCTTCGTGTTCCGCCTCGATGTGCCTCTTTTCGCTAGAAGACAGGACAAGATTGCCACCGTCCGTAGGCTTATTCCCCCAGACCATGGGTGCCCGGTCTATAGGGGTCTTCGGAATTGCCCTGACGATTATGTCGGGCCCGGAAACAAGATAGGCATTGATGTTCTCCGTGTTGAGGACGGACACCTCACCGTCTTCGGCATTGGAGAAAACCGATCTAAGCTTCGGCACCTGCCTAGAAATGCCTACGATAACAACGGTGACTCCGGCATTGTGGCTCGCCAAATTGGCCCACTTGAATGAAGTATGGGCAAAAGTCACGACATGGCCGGTAGAAAAAATCAGAGGCCACAGGATTGGTACCTGTTGACCCTGGCATATAGAATTTGTCGAGACGAAGGCAGTTGAGGCTTGAGTTCGCATCCCGTAGTGTGCAGCCTTCATAAACCATGCTGCGACATAGTCCAGAGATTTCCATTTCCGCGTGTGTACGGCGAAGATTCCTTCAAGGTCGGACTTTTGGGCTCGCGATTGCCAAGTGGAACCAACATACGGAGGATTACCGCAAATATAGGTTTCGCCGCCCTCGTTCTCGAAGTCTATCTCGGCTTGGTCGAGCGGCGTTGCAAACAAGTCATCGGCGGTAAGCTTGACACCGGTCCCGGTCGGTGGGCAGATGTCCAGCCAGTCGAGCCGCAGCGAGTTGCCGCAGGTAATCCAGTTCATGGCGTCCAACGGCAGGAACTCCGCTAGCGCTTCCCGTTGGCCACGATAGAGCACGTCGCACTGGTATTCCGCTATTACGAGGGCGAGGCGGGCAATCTCAGCCGGGAAATCGTGCAATTCGATACCCCTAAAGTTGGTTAGAGGAATGTCCGACCTGCGCCCGCTTTCGCGTCTCCTCTGGTTGATCTCCGCCTCGATCGCCCGAATCTCCTTGTAGGCGATCACAAGGAAGTTACCAGAACCGCACGCGGGATCGAACACCCGTATACGGGCCATCCGGTTGCGCAGGTTCAGGAGCTTGCGAGAACTGGTCCCAGCGTCTTCCAGTTTCTGGCGGAGATCGTCGAGGAACAGCGGATTAAGCACCTTCAGGATATTCGGCACGCTGGTGTAGTGCATGCCGAGCGCGCCGCGCTCCTCGTCGTCCGCGACGGCCTGGATCATCGAGCCGAAGATGTCAGGGTTGATCTTCTTCCAGTCGAGGTTACCGATGTGGAGCAGATAGGACCGGGCGATCCGGCTGAACCGGGGCACCTCCGTCAAGTCCGAGAAGAGCCCTCCGTTCACATACGGAAACGAACTGGCCCAGCGGGGGATGTCGGTTGCCTTCCGTGCGTCGGTATCTGTGTTCATCGTACGGAAGATCTCACCGATCACGACGTGGGTGTTCGAGCTGTCGGCTGCGCTCATCCGTTCGATCGTGTTCGTGAAGAGGGCCGAGACATTGAAGATATCGGTATCTTCTGCAAAGAAGCAGAAGATGAGCCGCGCCATGAAGTGGTTCATTTCGGAACGACGATCCGCAGAGCCCCACGTCGGATTCTCCTTCAGGAGCTCGACGTAAAGCCGGTTCAAGCGTCCGGTGGCCTTGATGTCGAATGCGCTCTCGCGGATCTGCTTGACGGTCGTGATACCGGCGAGAGGCAGAAAGAAGCCGAAGTGCTCGGGGAAATCTGAGTAGTGACAGACGATGACGTCGCCGCTGTTCAGATCTTCGGCGTGAAACTCCCTTCCGTCGGTGGCGAGAACGAACTTCGCTCTCGCGCGTGATGTTGCGGGACTGGCTTTGAGCGCTGCCAGAGTATCAGCCGCCTCGCCTTCAGCGCAGACCTTGATGTGAATGTTGCTGCGCTGGAGCACGCCGCCGAGGTCGGAACTGTTCGATGCGCCGGAACGCAGCCGCTTGACCGTGGTGGCCTTGTTGCCGAAGGACTGAAGGAACTCGAAGGGAAACTCCCCGCCCTCGAAAGGGCATTCGGCGAGCGCGGATACCGCTTCCTCGATCTCGACGGCGTTCATCTATCAGCCCATGTCCGCACCGAGGTTACGCGACTTGGCTCGGCAATACCAGTGTCGAGCACTGTTCCGCTTCCTGGGAATGCCAACGGTACCGTCAAAGCTGATACCACCCCGCCCTTCTTCTTCTGATTGTGACAACGAGATCTGGGAGAGAATCGCTGCCGGGGCGTATTGGCTCCATGCATCTGCCACCTCGTCGTCTAGTCCGAGCGCCTCGTCCTGCACGCCGTTGGCTTCCACCGCAGCTCTCTCGAGCTCATCGAGCCGGTTGTCAAGGGCCATCTAGGAAGGTGGTCATTGTCGTGATGGGACAACTGATCTGGGATCGTCGGCTTAGTAGTCATTTGGGTGCCAGCCGGCCGGTTCAGTGGTCCCGCTGAGGGGACCTCAGTGGGGGGAATTCGAAACTGACCCGATCATAGCGGACCGTTGGGAACGGGACTGTCCCACGGTATTCGCGTAGATCACTAACATTGTTACCGCCTCATTCCAAGCGAGGCGGATCACACGTCAACTCGCACGGCCACGGTTCCAGATCAACGTCATTGAAGGGCTTGAATCGTTCTTGGATTGCCGTTCCTAGCCCCTCCACCCGAGCGGGCCCCTCATCAACCACGTCGGCTAGTATCAACCGTGCCTCCTACTCCATCAATCAGCTGTTGGCGGATGTACAAACAAGGGCGAAGTCCAACTTCGTCTTCGAAGTTGCGGATCGTAATGCTTGCCATTGCGACAACCTCGCAATACGAATCCTATACGACGACTGTGTTGCGATCGAGACTGCCTCCCGTGCATCCGCTCCGGAACGTTGAAATTGCCGGTGTCTCCATCTGCATCTGCGAGTCCCGCAGCTTGCTCGGTTGGGTCGGCACGATGCCCGCGGGATCGACTTCGGAATGGTAGCGACCGTCGGCGGAAGTGGGATACGCTGTGCAAGCAAGCCCGCCCGACACTGCCGATCCGGGCATTCCCACATGGTGTTGCCGTTCCATCAAGGCATCCTGGCTCAGCGATTCATGTGGCTACCTCGGTAGCGTCATCACTTGGATCAAATTCGAGACTGTTCTAGGAGACCTCCGCGACTGCATCCCAAGAATCGGCGATTCCCCTCGAGCTATTTCTTCGCCGATCTTGATGTGGGCGAGGTGACATGCGCCGGCAAAGAATCAGCCGGACAGTGAGACCAAAGCGCCCTCCTAAGCATTGCGGAAGCTGGTACCATAGCCGGTGCGGGTGGCGATACGTGCCCCAAGGCAGAGTGGAGGCGACGCGATGCTCATCACCCGGGAGAACATAGTCCATTGTTTTTTACAAAACCTTCTGTGGGCAAAGGAAATCGATCTCGCGACGGCATGGATGACCCCTAACCCAGGTATTAATGCATTGCGGCGTCGGCCACGTGACGTTAGACTTCGCGCGGTGGTTGGTTTAGCAGATACAATTAGTGATCCAAAGGCATTGCGAGATCTGGCTGATCTGGGCCAATTGCGTACGCCTAAAACAATTGAAGAGAGTCGCCGATTCCATCCAAAAGTCTACATTTTCCGAGGTGAAAACAAGTCCGTTGCTTGGATCGGAAGTGCTAATTTCACGGACAGTGGATTGGGGCAGAACGAAGAAGTTCTGCTCGAAGTTGAGGACACAGCAGCTACGGACCTTTGGTTTAATCAACTGTGGGGCAGGTGCGATCTACTCGACGAGAGTTCCATCAATCACTACGAGGGTTGGCGAAAGCTAAATTCTTCCCGGCCAATGATCGTGCCTTGGTCTCGGGTTACGATCGATTTGCTTTCCCCAATCCAGCTGCTGAAGAAGGTCGACAGTTGGAACAGCTATGTCGTGGCCTTGAAAGAATGCGATTGCTGGTGGCAGCGATGGAGCGGTCATAATGCCAAACAACAATGGTCAGTTCTCGGATACAGCTGTAGCTGGAGCGAGACAATTCGGAGGTTGCATAGTCTCATACAGAAAAACTGGTACTTGCTCAGCACAGAGGACCAGTCTCAATTGCTCGGCCTGAAAAAGAATTGTTCCGCGTTGCTCGGCAGCATGAGAGGGCCGGCCAGACAGGCCGTATTTGTTGATTGGCGAGAGGACATTGAGGAGATTGTTCTGAAAGTCCTCGTAGCTAAGGATGAAAAGTTTCCCGATGTAGCCGTTGATTCCTACGAGTCGCTGCTGAAATGCAAAGGAGTCAGGCGTAGACCTGGCTTAGGCCCAGGAATTGCAACCCGTTTGCTGACACTTGCGAGACCGGATCGCTTCGTGTCGTTAAATGATAAATCGATGGTGGGATTAGAATGTTTCTTTAACTTTCCAGAAAATGCATTAAGTGATCCGCAAAATTACGGTCATTTATTGGAAAAAATATACAATTTGAAATGGTATTCTGATGCGATTCCAATTAGTGAACAAGAACGAGAGATATTTGGAATGCGCTCAGCCTTATTGGATAGCTTTTTTTACGATGCTAGATAGAACAATTATACACCGATTTATCCGAGTGATGTAGTTCGTTAAGAGCGTGCGTTCGGTAAAGCGTCTTCGCCGATGGTCCCCGGAACACGACATAACTTACAGCGCCGCGACTCCGCTGGCAGCGGTAGGAAGAAGAATTTCCGAATGTCGCAGAGCTTGCCCGCGATGATTCCGCACACGAGGATTGTCGTGAGATCCGAAGTGACCAAGGCCACCCTTCGCTCGCCGGGGGCTGGAATACCTTCAGCATGTTAATCGAAGACTTCGGAATCGATCGTAATGAAGAGTCGTTGACGCGCAGCACTACGCAGGCTTCGGAAACGGATCTGAAGACTGAGAATCACTTGTCGTGGGTGGCCAGTGGAGAACCGCAGGCTTCAGGCACACTAGAATGAGTGCCCGTTGTTCGCTTCACAAAGGCCCACGGGGCCGGCAATGATTTCGTGATCGTCGAACGCCGCGAGCTTGCCGAGATCGGAGTCGGAGCCGACGCCTTGCCGGAATTCGCCGCCAAGATCTGCGACCGCCGCTGCGGGGTTGGAGCGGACGGCCTGGAAGTTGTTAGTCTCCCCAGCGATCCGCAGGCCATCGCCCAGTTGCATCTCTGGAACAGCGATGGCAGCGAGGCGGAAATCTCCGGCAATGGCACGCGGTGCGTCGCCGCCTACTTGACCGAGTTTGCGGGAGCGCCGGAGCGATTCTACGTCGAGACCGCGGCCGGAGTCCGCGAGATCGACCGCATGCTGGCGAAGGCCCCGTACTACGAATTCCGGATGACGACTGACGAATCGGAGTGCAGAGTGTCGGAGGACCGGCCAGTCGGGGAAGGCTCCAAGCTGCGTGGCGAGATGACTGCCGTCCACGTAGGCAATCCGCAGTTCGTGGTTCGCGTGGAGAGTTTGGACTTCGACTGGCAAACTTGGGGGCCGATCTTGGAACGGGACCCGCGCTTTCCCGAAGGGACCAATGTTTCGTTCATGACGGTGAACCACGAGGAATGCCAGACGCCGACGTTGGAAGTCCGCTTCTGGGAGCGGGGAGCCGGGGCGACGTTGAGTTCCGGCACCGGGTCGCTTGGCGCGGCAGTTGCGGCACGTCACCGCGGATGGATCACGGACCGGGCGCGGATCATCACTCAGGGCGGCGAGATGTGCGTAGATTGGGAGGGCGGAATACGCCTGACAGGTCCGGCGGTGATTGTGGCACGCGGCAACTATAGGTTTGAATGAGCCGGACTTGCAGTAGTAGGCGCGGGTGAGAGGGGGGCCGTCAGACATCGCGGCCGCGATCTGTCATTCTAGATGCGATGCGAAAGGCTTGGCTTCTTCTGCTGGTCCCCACGATTGCGCTGACCCAAGGCGCCGACGATGGCGTCATGACCCAGGGGCTCGCCGTCGAGACTTTTTCCTGTGGCAAGCTCGCTCGCGAGTGCTCTGGTCCGGCTCGCCGATTCATCGAGGCTCGTTGCGGCATCGTGATCGCCGCAGATGGAACGCGGATCCAAGTGCCGACCGTTCCTGCTGAGGGACCCGATCCCACGGATCTCTACAACGACTGCGGCGGACCCGGCCACAATCCTTCACACCTCGAAGACCTCCAGACTGTTCAAATCGACGCGGACGGCGACGAGGTCACCGGCTTCGTGTTCGGGGACAACTACTACGAGCTGTACGTCAACGGCCAGATCGTGGCCCGCGATCCGGTCGGTTTCGTGCCGTTTAACTCCGGCGTAGTGCGCTTCAAGGCCAAGGGCCCTCTCACTTACGCTGTCAAGCTGGTCGACTGGGGCACGCACTTGGGAGTGGGCATGGAATATGACCGCTGGAACGTCGGAGACGGCGGGTTCATCGCTGCGTTTAGCGACGGCACGGAGACGGGCGCGGATTGGAAGTGCAAGGCGTTCTACATCAGTCCGCTTGAAGACGTCAGCTGCGTCAAGCCGGGCCCGGACACTTCTGGTTGCCCCGAAAGGCCGGCTTGCGTCGAGCGCGACCCGGCCTCGTGTCGCGCCCTGCACCTTCCCGTTCCGGAAGACTGGGCACAGCCGGGCTTTGACGACAGCGATTGGCTGCCGGCCACGACCTATCCCGCAAGTGCGGTCACGAACCAGCGCGCCTATAGCGGGTACGTGGAAAAGTTCGACTCGGCGGAGTTCATTTGGTCCCCCAACCTAGACCAAGACAACTTGGTCTTGTGTCGCGGCCGCGTGGCAGGCGAGCGCTGATATCTCGGCATCCCGCTGCCGTAGCAGGCCGCTTGCGTTAGTCGATGTGCTGGACCGGGGCGCCGTTGACGATCCGGAGTCCCCTGCGTCCGTTGAGGATCGCGACTAGGTCGTCCCCCACCAGATCCACGGCGCGCGGATCCAAGATCTGGCTTCTGCGCAGGCTCTCGACATCTTTGAATTTGTCCCGGAGCAGTTCGACCATTCTGTCGCTATCGACCAAGAGCCGCACAGGGATCTGGTTGTCGGCTGCCAGCGTATTTAGGAAGCACTTGAGAACCACCAGAGCTGCGGCTTCGGTCGCCGTGGTCGTTGGCTTGCGCTTGGCTGGCGCATAGTCCTCGGCGGGCGAGTCGATGCCCTTGCGTATCGCGCTCAGAACGCGCTTGACGCCCTCGGAGTTCTTGATGCCGCCCAGTCCCCGGAAGTCAGCGAGTTGTTCGCGCGTGGTGGGGCGCGCGGTGGCGAGCTTGACTAGGGTCTTGTCTTCCGAGATCCACTTGCGAGGAACGTCCGAACGCTGAGCGGTTGATTCGCGCCACGCGATCAGCTCCCGCAGCACGCTGAACGTAGTCGGGCCAAGACGCCTGCCGTCTGCGAGCTTGCGAGCCAGAGCGCCAGCGTCAAAATGCGCCTTCGCAAAGTGCCCTCCGCGCGCCGAGAGTTCCAAGGCCCAATCCGTGCGACCCAGGTCGCCCAGCCGCTCGCTAAGGACGTCGGCAGCCCTGGGAAGATGTGCGACATCTTCCGCTGCGTAGCGGAGCATCGCTTCGGAGAGGGGCCGCTTGAGCCAGTTCGTGCGGCTGTATCCCTTGGCGATCTCGATGCGCAGGAGCTTGTGCAAGAGCTTCGATAGCCCGACCTGCTCTCCCATGCCGATCAGTGCTGCGGCTGCGGAGGTGTCGAGGACTGGCTCTGCGACCACGCCGTAGGCCATGTGCAGGCAGATTTGATCCTGGTCGACCGCGTGTGCGACCTTCAGGGTCTCCGGAGCCACGAAGACATCTAATAGAGGCCGCAGGTCTCTGGCGGACAGGCGCACGGGATCGATCAGCCACGTCTGCTCGAAGTCCGCCACTTGGATCAGGCCCAAGTGTGGCGAGTAGGTCCGCTCCCAGAGAAACTCTGTGTCGAACGCAATCAGGCGCTGGCCTGTTAGGCGCTCCGCCAGCGAGCGAACTTGGTCAGGCTTGTCGACGTAGGGGATGGCACCGTCAGATGAATTGTTATCGGGTCGGGGCAATTAGCTTTGTGTCTGCCAGTGTAGGTGCGACCTGTCCAGATTAGCACCAAGCAGCGCAGTCGATTCATTCGACCGCGGAAGCCACTCGAACGAGAGCCCAGCCGCCCCGCTTGTGATTGCGGGGCAACGACTAGCGGCAGTGCTCTGCGGCTAGCGCGCGAATTGGCCTGCCGCCTTCGCGCTAAGCCAGTCCGCCGAGATCCCGAACCCACTCATGATGGCTGCGCCGAGGGCGACATTCCACAGCACCACGAGAACCAGCCACCCGACAATCGGGACTAGTTGCACGGCAGCCACCAATACTCCCCCGGACATGGTGGCGAGCAGAGGACGTGTGCTCGGCAACAGGTTGCGCCCGATCGCGAATGCTATGCCACAGTAGCCGATGACTGAAACGATCGGGAACAGCAAGACCATCGGCAGCGACACCGGTAGGAGCATGGACATCATCAAGCCGATCACGGCCAGACCGAAGCACGTGCCGAGACCGACGAGAAAGCAAGCCGCGGGGGTTTGCGTGCAGGCGTCGGCCATCACTGTCAGGCGCTGCACGCCGAGCAGCACGTATCCGAGCAAGCTCAGCGTCAGCACGATCCCGAGAGCGAGCAGGCCGACCAGGAGCAGGCCGCCAACCAGCCCCGAGATCAACATCCGGCCGATCGACGGGGTGCCCAGCCGCGTTACGTTTCCGGCAACGCTGCCCGGCATGAGGCCGTTCTGCTGCCCTAGCACGGTCCACGCGTCGCCGCCGATCCGCACGTTGCTTGCACCGATCTCGAGATCGCCCATCACAGTGACGGCGTTGCCGTCTAGGCCGTCCTCGAGGCGCAGGGTCCCTCCGACCACGAGTGCGCTGCCTCCGATCGGGCCCGATGACATCACCGACCCGCCTAGGACCACTGCGTTGCCCTTGATCTCGCCCTCGTTGTGGAGTCGCCCTAACAGGAGCAGGGCGCTGTCGTTGACCACCCCTTCCACGTGGATCGAGCAACCAATGCAAGTGGTCTGTTCTAGCACCTCGTCTGGCGCGACATGGATGGACTCCAGGACCATCACGCGCCGTGAGGCGGCTTGGAGCGGACTTGCTGCGAGCAGGGTGCTCGCCAGCGCTAAGAGTGCAAGGTCCGTGCGAATCCGCGAACCGCTCACGAGCCCCATGCTATACCAAGGCTCGCATATGCAGCTACCGCACTGCCATGCGGAGCCCTTTGGACGCGCTGTTCCAATGGCAGTTATCGCCGCATCTGGAGGCAGGCAAGTCCAAGCAGCAACCTGCGCAGCCCGAGATCTCGACCCTTGGGGTCGTACCACTCGCTCGGGGCGTGCACGTTGCCACCGAGGCCGCCGCAGCCAATCGCGGCGGCGGGTATGCCTGCCGCCAGCGGGATGTTCGCATCGGTGGACGAGCAGTCCGATGCTGAAGGGATCTTCAGATGGAGGTCGACCGCCTGGAAGCACTCCGCAACGGGATTGCTAGGCAGCGCCAGAGCTGCCGGCCGGCTTCCGATCTCGCGCAAGATGCATCCGAGCCGGCCGCCTGACGCGTTCTGGTTCTCAGCGGCCACGGCCTTGCGGGCTGCTTCCTCGACGGCTTGCTGGACGCGCCGGATCTCGGCCGGGTTGACAGATCGCACATCGATCTTGGCCGAGGCTGAGGTAGGAATCGAATTGACGCTCGTGCCGCCCTCGACGAGTCCCACGCTGAGCGTGGTCTTGGGCTGGGACGGCAGGTGCGCCCGTGTCATTCGAACAATCGCCCCGGCCAGCGCATGGACGGGGTGAGGAGTTCCGAAATCGTTCCAGCTATGGCCACCCGCTCCGTCGATGACCAATTCGAAGCGCTTGCTGCCCAGCGCCGCGTCGGTGATATGGTTCAACGAGGCGCCGTCCAGCACCAGGTAGCGGTCGATTCGATCCGCGTAGGGCGAATCCTCGACGAGGTAGCGGATTCCCCGCAGGTTGCCCTCGCCCTCTTCTGCGACGTTGGCTACGAGCAGCACGTTCCGCTCCGGGCTCTCGACCAGCGGATCGGATAGCAGCCGGGCAAGGCCCAGCAGGGTCGCAAGGCCTGCTCCGTTGTCCGTCACTCCCGGCCCAGTGATTGTCCCGTCGGGCTTGACGCGGACGTCGTCCGGAGCAGAGGGCGCCAGGATGGTGTCCATGTGCGCCGTGACTGCAAGGTAGGGCAACTGCTCGGAATGGACGAGGGGGACCACCACGTTTCCGGCGTCGTCGATACGCGGACGGTGGCCCAACTCGGCAAAGACTGCTGACAAGTGCTCGCCCCTGGCTCGCTCGGCGAATGTCGGAGCGGGCACCTTGCACAGCTCTACTTGTTGCCTGTTGATCCAGTTGAGCTGGTGCTTGGTGCGCCGCCAAGCACGACCAACTCCCGTGAGCGTAGTCGCGTCGGCAACGGATCGCGGCCAATTCAAAGCCCTGAGATCAGGTGCCGAGACCGCGAGCCGGGGCTGCACCAACACAGTCTGGAGTTTAGCAATCGCTCGGATCTCCGCCCCGTGCCGCGAGCGTGCTAAGTTGCATTTGTGATGAACATTGGCCCACGTTCGCGATGCATCGGCTGGCTGCGCAGTCCGATTCCAGTCCTCTTGCTCGCCGCCCTGGGCGCCAGCGCCCTAGCGTCTGCGGAGTACTCGGCGAACTGGGAGTCGTTGGATTCGCGCCCCACCCCGGAGTGGTTTCTTGACGCCAAGTTGGGAATCTTCATCCACTGGGGCGTCTACTCCGTGCCGGCATACGCGTACCCCGATTCGTACTCAGAATGGTACTGGCACTCGCTGCGGGCGCCGCTGGAGGGGCGCAACGAGCGACAGCGCCGCAACGCGTTGGCCACGCGCGAATTCCACAACCGGGTCTATGGAGAGCGGTTCAGCTACCCGGAGTTCGCCCCCGAGTTCAAGGCGGAGCTATTCGATCCCGAGCAGTGGGCAGATCTTTTCCGCAAGGCCGGCGCCCGCTACGTGGTGCTGACCTCCAAACATCACGACGGCTTCGCGCTTTGGCCCAGCAAGGATGCCAACCGCACCTGGGGACGCCCTTGGAACAGCGTGGATGAAGGGCCCCGGCGCGACCTGCTAGGAGACCTCGGAAGCGCGGTCAGGGATGCCGGGCTCAAGATGGGGTTCTACTACTCGCTCTACGAGTGGTTCAACCCGCTCTGGTTGCAGGATCGGGACCGCTACATCCAAGAGCACATGATTCCCCAATTCATGGATGTGGTCAGCCGCTATCGGCCTGCCTTGATCTTCAGCGACGGAGAATGGGACTTGGAGCACGAGCGCTGGCAGAGCACGGAATTGCTGGCCTGGCTGTTTAACGAGTCGCCGAGCCGTGACGAGGTCGTGATCAATGACCGCTGGGGGAAGGGCATTCGACACGAGCACGGAGGCTATTACACGACCGAGTACGGGGCAGGCATGGCCGACGGGACGCATGCTTGGGAAGAGAACCGGGGAATCGGGCACTCGTTCGGCTACAACCGCAACGAGCCGATCGAAAACTACATGACTGCCAAGCAGTTGGTCTGGGTGCTGGTGGACTTGGTCAGCCGGGGCGGGAATCTGCTCTTGGATGTCGGCCCGACCGCGGATGGTCGCATTCCCCTGCTTCAACAGCAGCGCCTGCTGGAACTGGGAGCATGGCTCGAGGTCAATGGCGAGGCCATTCATGGTACCCGGCCATGGAGGATCCCCGCTCAGTGGACGGCCGGGGAGCGGCCAGTCCAGGAGTACAAGCAGTACCGCCAGCAGTACGACATCCTGAGAGTGGCAGGCTTGGAACCGGACGGCAACATGGCCCGCAAGATGGTATTTTTCACTCGCAAGGGCGCCGACCTGTACGCAATCCTGCCTGGCTTTCCCGCAGGGCCCGTCACGTTGGAAGGCGTCTCGGCGCCGACAGGAGCGCGCGTGACCATGCTGGGCTTTAATGCGGACTTGGCGTGGCGGCAGTCGCAGGCGGGCTTGCAGATCACGCCGCCGGTGATCGCTCCGGACCAGTTGCCCTCTCGTCATGCCTTCGTGTTCAAGATCGCGGGCGGTGCTGCGGCGTCCCAGTAGGCGAGCGTTACATGGACAAGACTTTCGATGTGGTGGGCGTTGGCCTCAACGCCACGGACACGCTGCTGGTGGTTCGGCAGTTTCCCGCCTACGGTGGCAAGGCACCGTTCGTGCGGGAGATTCGCTCTCCGGGCGGACAGGTAGCCAGCGCCATGGTGGCCTGCGTCAAGCTCGGGCTGAAGACGAAGTACATCGGCAGCGTCGGAGACGACGACGGCGGCCAGATCCTGCTGGAGAGCCTGTCCGGGTCAGGCATCGATGTCTCCCACGTGCAATTGCGGGCCGGCTGCCCGAACCAGTCTGCCTACATCGTCATCGACCAGACGACGGGGGAGCGCACGATCCTTTGGCAACGGCCAGATTGCTTGAAGATCGTGCCGGAACATATTGAACCCGAGCAGATTACGTGCGCTCGCCTGTTGCACATCGACGGTCACGACACCGCAGCGGTTGAACACGCCGCGCGCATCGCACGCCAGCACGAGATTCCGGTCACGGTGGATGTGGACACGATTTACCGCGGCTTCGACCGAGTGCTGCCCTATGTGGACTACCTGATTGCCAGCACCAACTTTCCCGTCGAATGGACCAGCGAGCGGGATCCTTTCGTGGCCCTCGAACTGATCCAGAAGGAATACGGAATGCGCGTTGCGGCCATGACGCTGGGGCCGCACGGCGCCTTGGCGCTGGTGGGGGGCAAGTACATCTACTCGCCGGCCTTTGTCGTCAATTGCCGCGACACTACCGGTGCGGGCGATGTATTTCACGGTGCCTTCTGCTATGCGGTCGTGGAGGGATACTCAATCGAGGACGCCCTGTCGTTTTCCAACGCCATGGCCGCGCTGAACTGCAAGGAACTCGGTGCGCAGGGCGGCATCCGCGACGCGGACGCGGCACGCGATCTGATCGCGACGGGCGAACGTCGGGTCAACGCGGACTTCTTGGTCAGGGCGGCTGCTACCTGAGGCGGTCTCGAAGCCATGATTCCGCTGCGGGACTTGACCCCTCGCCAGCGGACGCCTTTCGTGGCGTGGACCTTGGTGCTCGTCAACGTGGCGGTCTTCGCCTACCAGTACTTCGTGCTGGACTCAGGCCAGGCCCAGACGGCCTTCCTGGCATCGTTTGCCGCCGTTCCGGCCAATGTCGGGGCAGCGGTTCTGGGGCAGGAATCTCTGGTGGTCGGACTGATGCCGCTGGTGACTTCAATGTTCCTGCACGGGGGCTTCATGCACCTGCTCGGCAACATGTGGTTCCTGTGGATCTTCGGCGACAACGTCGAGGACGAACTGGGGCACGCCAAGTTCTTGCTGTTCTATCTCGCTTGCGGCGTGCTGGCGACCTTGGCCCACTTTGCAGCCGAGCCCTCGTCGACCGTCCCGCTGGTCGGAGCGAGCGGAGCCATCGCCGGTGTCATGGGGGCGTACTTGATGCGTTTTCCGCGATCCCGTGTCATTGTCTTGCTGCCACTGATTGTGATCTGGACGACAGTTCAACTGCCGGCTTTCGTGATGTTGCTGTATTGGTTCGCGATCCAAGTGCTCAACGGCACAGCTGCTTCCAGCGGTGCCGGCGTGGCCTGGTGGGCTCACGTGGGCGGATTCGTGATCGGCGCCGGCCTGGCGCTATACCTGACCCGAGGGCGTCCCAAACGGTCATTGCAGTTCTACTAGATCGCAGCTGCTCGAGCCGGGGCATCCCGCTCAGCTAGGCGTCGTCGCGGCTGTCATACTGGATCTCTGGATGCCTCGCGTCACGTTCTACTCCCGTCCGGGCTGTCGGCTCTGCGACGATGCGCGAAGGCAGTTGGAACTGGCCGAGCCCGGTCTGGAGATCGAAGAGATAGACGTAGATTCCGACCCCGCTCTGTGCCAGCGCTATGGTCTTGACATCCCGGTGGCGGTGGCCGGGGGGCGCGAGCTCTTCCGGCACCGCTTCACGCCCGCGGCGCTGCGCGCGCTGCGAAACGCTTGAACAAAAATGACAACCTCTGACGGCTCAACCGAGTACGCGGTCGAACTGGCGACGTCGAACATTCGCTTCGGCGCGGGTGTGACCCGAGAGTTGGGGCCCGATCTGGCGGATCGGGGAATCCGGCGGGTCCTCTTCGTCACGGATCCGTTCCTGAAAGACCTGCATCCGGTGCAGGTCGCCTTGGCATCGCTGGACGACGAGGGCGTCCGCGCTACGGTCTTCTCGGAAGTGTCGGTCGAACCCACCGACGCTTCTTTCCAAGCGGCTATTCGAGTTGCCAGTGAGGTCCAGCCCGACGCATTCGTGGCGGTCGGTGGCGGATCGACGATCGACACGGCCAAGGCCGCCAATCTGTATTCCACCTACCCTGCGGAGTTCCTGACCTACGTCAATCCTCCGATCGGGAAGGGCGTGCCGGTGCCAGGTCCGCTCAAGCCCCTGTTCGCGATTCCGACCACGGCCGGAACGGGCAGCGAGACGACGGGAGTGGCGATCTTCGATCTGGTCGAGATGCATGCGAAGACCGGAATCGCGGATCGGGGCTTGAAGCCGACTCTGGGGCTGCTCGATCCCGATAACACCCGAACCCTGCCTCCGGCCGTGGCCGCGTCGACCGGCTTGGACGTGCTCTCGCATGCGATCGAGTCGTACACCGCGCTCGATTACCGCACCCGGGCCGCGCCCCAGCGCCCTAAGTTTCGACCCGCGTACCAAGGCGCCAATCCGATCAGCGACCTGTGGGCGTTGCAGTCGTTGCGCATGGTGCGGACTTATCTGCCCAGAGCGGTCGCCGACCCGTCCGACGACGAGGCGCGCGGGATGATGCTGCTCGCAGCCGCATACGCCGGCATCGGCTTCGGAAACGCGGGCGTCCACTTGCCCCACGGGATGTCCTATCCGGTGTCGGGAATGGTGCGCGACTTCCGTATGCCCGGTTACCCCACTTCGCACCCGATGGTTCCGCATGGGGCCTCCGTGATCTTGAATGCGCCGGCGGTATTCCGATTCACCGCTGCGGCCGAGCCGCGGCGACATCTCGAAGCCGCTGCTGCGATCGGAGCGGACGTGTCGAACGTGGGCCAGGAGGATGCCGGCGAAGTGCTAGCTGACGCGATCACCGGCTTCATGCGCGAGTTAGACATGCCGAACGGGCTTCAAGCGCTCGGCTACACGGAGGCTGACATACCCGGGTTGGTCGAAGGGACACTGCCTCAACATCGCGTGACGAAGATCTCTCCAAGGAAGTTCTCGAACGACGATCTATCCGGGATGTTCCAGGACGCCCTCCAAGCTTGGTAGCCGTCGGCCTTCACTCAACTGCCTGGCGCGCAAGGATGGCGGCGCCCTGCGTGACCACGCTTTCCCGTAAGCGCGAGGGGAAAATCTCGTAGCTGTCGCGGAAATAGGGCACGACGTATCCGTGCGTTTGGTCTCGGATGAGTTCAATCAGGCGCGGCGTCGCCGTGCCCAAGCCTCCCCCGATCACGACTCTCTCCGGGACTAGGAGATTGATGACGGCACCGAGCGCTCTCGCCAACCGGTTAGCCGAGACGCGCATCACTTCCGTGGCGAAATCGTCGCCGCCTTCCCACGCTTGAACGACTTGAATGCTGCTGATGCCCGTCGGACCGGTTTCGCTGAATAGGGCAGAAGACTTCCAAGACTCGTGGGAGGACGACGCCAGAGCGGCGGCCAGCTTGGCTAGGCCCGGCCCCGAGCAGTGCGCCTCGACGCAGCCCTTGTTTCCACAGCAGCATTCGGGACCGTGCTCGTCGACGACGATATGGCCGATTTCGGCTTCGCCAAGGTCACCGAAGGGCTGGATCCGGCCCTCGAGGACGTAGCCGCCGCCGACGCCCGTGCCGAGGGTCACGTAGAACACTGAACGAGCCCCGACACCGGCGCCAAAGTGCGCCTCGGCCAGCGCGGCGAGCTTGCAGTCGTTTTCCACAACGACGGGGACTCCGAAGCGGCCTTCCAGCTCGGCAGCGACGTTCACTTCTTCCCAGCCGTCCTCGTGGAGGCATATGTGCGGGCTGTTTGTGGACCGCCGCACTGTGCCGCCGAATCCGAAGCCAATCGCGCGCAGCTGGGCCGCTTGCGGCGAATCGGAAAGCATCTGCTCGGCGGCGCCTACGATACGCGCAAAGCTGTGCGCCGCCCGGTCGGACGAGTCCCGCCGGATAGATGTGGTCGTTTGGAGCCTGCCATCGCTGAAAGCGAACCCGGCAACAAGCTTGGTCCCACCTGTCTCGAAGGCTAGGAATGCCGCGTTGCTGCTCACTGGTTGTCCCGTAGCCACGCAAGCATGGCGCGGAAGGCGCGCCCTCGGTGGCTGTGCTGCCACTTCATGTAGGCGGGAATGCGCCCGAAGCTCGCGCGTAGCGGAGGATAGTAGAACAGGGGGTCATAGCCGAAGCCGTGGCTGCCGGAGTGCCGCCGAAGGATTCTCCCCTCGACCGTCCCTCGGAACGTTTCGGCGAGCCTGCCGTCATGCAGCAAGGCGATCGTGCAGACGAATCTGGCGGTGCGCCTCTCGGGCGGAATGCCGGCTAGGCTGCGCAGCAGAAGCATGTTGTTTTCTCTGTCGCTGGCCGCCGGGCCGGCAAAGCGCGCAGAGTGGATTCCAGGAGCCCCCTCCAGGACATTGACCTCCAGCCCAGAGTCGTCGGCAAAGAGCCATGCGGCCGGATTCGCCCGGTGGTAGCACAGCGCCTTCTGGAGCGCATTCGCCTCGAACGTGGTACCAGTCTCCGGGCAGTCGGCAGCTGGGCTGCCCGTGATCGAGATATCCGCTCCCGAAGCCAGCCGAAACTCCTTCAGCTTGCCGCGGTTCGACGTGGCACAGACAAGTTCGAGCATGAACTATAGGGCGACGAGGTCGCGCTGGGCTGCGATGAGGCCTTCGATGCCTTGCTCGGCCAAGCGCAATTGCGTGTCGAACTGCTCCCTGTCGAACGTGCTGCCCTCGGCACTGGCCTGCAGTTCGACGAACTCGCCGGTGGAGGTCATCACCACGTTCATGTCCACATCTGCCCGGGAGTCCTCTTCGTAGCACAGGTCCAGCATGGGCATGCCGTCCACGATGCCGACGCTGATTGCGGCTACGTAGTGCCGCAAGGGGGAAGCGCCGATGACGTTGAACTTCAGGAGCTCTCTGATGGCGCAAGCCATGGCCACCCAGCCGCCTGTGATCGACGCCGTGCGGGTGCCGCCATCAGCCTGCATCACGTCACAGTCAACGGTGATGGTGCGCTCGCCCAGCTCTTCCATGTCCACTGCCGTCCGTAGCGAGCGTCCAATCAGTCTTTGGATCTCGAACGTGCGGCCCGACGGACGGCCTTGCGCTCCTAGGCGCGGTGTCCGAGTGGAGGTGGATCTCGGCAGCATGCCGTATTCCGCTGTCACCCAGCCGCGTCCCGTGCCTCGCAGGAAGGTCGGGACCCTATTCTCGACCGTTGCCGAGCAGATGACCTTGGTGTTGCCCGCTTCGATCAGCGCCGAGCCTTCGGCAGTTGCCAGGATGCCCGGCTGGATGCGCGTTTGTCTAGGCTGTTCCGGCCTCCTGCCATCGATCCGCATCAATTCTCATTCTCTCCTACTGCCGGCTTGGCCCGGCAACCTGCCGGACACGTCGCCCTCCGCGGCGTTCCACCCCTGGCCAAGTCGGCACCGAGATGGGTGCGAAGGCAGTTGGCGCTAGAGAGCTAGTGACTGATCACGGTCAACACAGTGGCCAGGCTTCGAGAGGGGCCGGTGTTCTGCACCCCTGGGCAAGCTCGGTCAAGACCACGCAGCGTTTGCATCTTAGGCACCGTCATCTGCAGGTGTACGTATGCACTAGAGAGCACCGCATCGCCCGGATGTCAGAGACAAGCGACTCAATTGCACACATCTGGAGGGATCAGCTGCGGGTTGCGCAGAGCGGTCAAGCGGAACGGACGTTCGCGTTGGCGACTTGTTGGATTGCGGCGAGAACGTCGCAAGGTGAATGTTAGAACAGAAGTGCCAAACAGACCGGTACGACGTGACAAAGAGGATCGGCCGACTTCAAGGGAATGAGGTGGGAGGAGATTGAGGATGAAAGCACTTGCATCAAGACGCCCGACTGGAGTTCTGATCGATTCGGCGGTTGAGCCTCATTCTTTGGGAAAGTGCCTTTTCCTCCATTTAGCTCCCGGCATCGCAAACCTAGCGGCGACCTTGTTGGGATTAGCGACCTTTTGGAACCCGTCACTACCGCCGGAGCTGTTCTTCGGCTTATTCACAAACGCATTCGTGCTGATTCCTGTGCAGCTAGGCTACCTCTACTACCTGGCGAAGAAGCGGCACAACCCAGGGTGGTCTCTTGAAGGCATCGTTGTATACAACCAACGAGTCTCCTGGTCTCGCTATTTCATATGGGTTCCCGCGATCCTGCTGCCAACCGCCATAATCTTCGCGGCGCTTGAGCCGCTCACCCGTTGGCTTGAAACTCTCGTAGGTGTCAGCATCTTCGCGAAGTACCAAGTGACTGGGGTTTCGGAGGCCGCAGGGATCGTTCTAATTGGGAACATCGTCCTCACCGGCATCTTCGCCCCCATAACCGAAGAGCTCTATTTCCGCGGGTATCTGCTCCCAAGAATGCCAAGTCAGTTCGGTCGCCTGAAGCCCGCCGCACACAGCTTGCTTTTCTCCATATACCATTTCGACACGCCTTGGATGATTCCGGTCCGCACGTTGGGCATCCTGCCGCTCATTTACCTAACCATCCACACGCACAGCGTCCGCCCCAGCATAATTGCGCACTGCTTGGTCAATTTGGCAAACTTCTCCGATTCCATATCGAGGCGAGTTGGAACCCAGTGACTGTACGAGTATGGATCTTCAAAGACGCGGGCGACGCCTGGCAGGGCGTCGAAACTCGATTGGGTTACCAGGGCCGCAGACCCGCGCGGCATGGCTTGGTTTCAGCCGTGTGAACCGGTGTGGCGGTCAGTGCTCGCAGCATCGATGGATTGCCGGGATCGGTCCGCTTCCGGCTCGCGGCGGAGCGTCCCGATCGACATTCCCGCTCCGGGTTGCTGATCGTTATCGAGTTGCATGAGGATACGGCCCAGCCAGCCAGCCGTGATGCTGACCAATGGAATTGCGGCTGTGTACCAACGATCCCAGTCGATCAAAGTGCCAATGAAGGCGAACGGACTAATGAGAAATAGGAGTAGAAAGGCCTTCCCGTGCAGCGACTTAGGCCAGTAGCTGCCGGGCACGGCATTCATTATATTTCGCTTGTCGGCGTGCTCCAAGATTCGGCGCGGCCCACGCCCACACGGTGACCCCCACCGGCCCCGCGGCCTTCGCCTGCCTGCGCCTGTCCTGTCGTGGGGAAATCGTCGCCCTACCGCGGCCGTTAGACTAGCATCGAAGAATTCCAGTCTCGGGGTACTCCAAGTCGATCCGCTCTTCGTGGAGACCACCAATCGTGACGATCTGCATTTGTGGAGCGGATGCCGAAGAAGCCCCGGTCGTGCGGCAGCCGGTATAGTACGCTAACGCTAGCGATTCGCATGTGACGGGCGCCCGTCCCTTTATGAATCTGCCCAACCTACTGACGCTATCGAGGATCTTCCTCGTCCCGCTGCTCGTGGCGGTCTTGCTGCGCAAGAGTGCCGTCGAGCTCGATACCGGCTGGGTTGTCCTGACTCGGGAAGCCATTGCGCTGGCCATCTTCCTTGCCGCGGCGCTAACGGATCTGCTGGACGGCTACCTTGCGCGGCGTCGGCGACAGGTCACCACCTTAGGCAAGCTCCTCGACCCGATCGCCGACAAGGTGCTCGTGTCCGCCGCCCTGATCTCCCTGGTCGAATTGGACAGAGTGGCCGCTTGGATGGTGGTGTTGATCGTCAGCCGCGAGTTTGCAGTATCGGTACTGCGCAACGTGGCCCTGTCGGAGGGAATCGTGATCGTGGCCAGCGAGTTTGGCAAGGCCAAGATGGTATCTCAGGTGACGGCGGTTTCCCTCTTGCTGCTGGCGCCGCACTCGGCCATCGTCGAGCAAGTCGGCTATGTCGTGCTGTGGCTCGCCTTGCTGCTTACCGTGTGGTCGATGGTCGACTATTTCCGTGCCTTCTTGCAGCGGACGGGCAACGGCGAGAAGCCTGCGACGGGGGAAGAGCAGGTTCCTGTAATCCGTAGCGACGTGCCGGACGCTGGCAACCGCACGTAGGAGCGCATTCCCGCCGTTGGGCGGGAAACGTGGGGATGTGCTCTGGAGCGTTGAGCTGACTTAGCGAAGCCGAGCGACGGCAGCTCGGAAGTTCGACTCGATATTTGCGAACCACGCTTCCTCTGAGCCTTGATGCTCTTCTTGGATCATGCCGGCGCTATCGACGAATAAC
Source organism: Terriglobia bacterium (assembly GCA_009841225.1). Taxonomy (GTDB): domain Bacteria; phylum Acidobacteriota; class Terriglobia; order Bryobacterales; family UBA6623; genus VXMF01. The sequence continues at coordinate 37,832 of VXMF01000048.1, forward strand.
ACGTAAGGGTAGTAGATCGGCCGCATCACCGAGATCTTGGTGATGCGCGAGAACTCCTCGCGCGACGAGAGCGCGAGTGGATAGCTGGCCCCGAACCGGGCGGCATAGTCACGCAGCCCGGCGTTGTCGATCCGATTCAGGCTCAGGCCTACGATTTGCAGGCCTCCCGATTGCAACTGACGGTAGACCGGTCCGATGCGCTGTGTAGCCTGTTGGCAGGTTGGACAATCGGTGGAAAGAAACATGAGCACGAACGGTCGGCCTTTGAGGTCGTTCAGCGAGACTTGGCGTCCGTCGAAGGCCGTGACCTCGAACGGACTCACGGGGCGCGGGTCCGCCCAAGCGAGAGCCGCCAGCCCAAGTGCCACCGCAACGACGGTCAGTGTGCGCCCCACCATCCGATTCTCCTTGCCGATCACAGCGGCAGCCCTTCTACGCTTCGAACGACGTTGTCGTCGATTTCCAGCACCACTCGGCCCGCGGCCGTGCTTCCCTCGCAGCGATCCGGACCGCTGTCTACGAGGGCTAATCCAGGCCGCTTCCTCTCGCAGATCTGCCGATACAGATGATAGTACTCCCTGGCTGCGTCACTGTCTTGCCATCGCACTGCGTAACTCAGGAATGATTCTCCGGTGCGACGCTTCTCGTAGATTTCAAAGCGCGCGCCCTGCCAGCGGTCAAGCAGCTCTCCGCGTTCTTCGTCGCCTAGGTGGTGCTGGAGCAGGATGCGGTGGTCGAGTTGGCCGAAGGTGCCATCATAGACGCGCTTGAAGCCCTTGGGAAGCGGGTGCTCGGGCAGCGGTGGCGCGGCTGGCACCACGCCGCTGAGATACAAGCTCGGCTGCAAGATCTGCTGAGTGGTTTCTGGCGGCTGCTCGAAGACTCGCTTGAATCCGTCTTTGCCAAGTCGTCGGATCAATTCGTCTTGGAACAGCAGGCCATCGGTGTAGGGAAAGATCAGCACCTCGCGGAAATACAGCGGGGTGCTGTCATAGACCGGGAATTGCTGGGCCTCGAACCGTGTCGCGCTGGCGGTCGCAATGGCCAGGAGGCGATTGCCCTCGAGTGTCTTTTCGGAACTGCGCATGGCCCATTCGGTCATCACCCACGAGGCTTGGCCCTCCATCGCGGCTAGGCGGGCTAGCTCGCCCTCGGACTCGCGTGCGCCTTCGACGTACTTGAGCAGGTTGAAATGGTGGTCGTCGATCGCGTGGACGAGTTCGTGCAGTAGCGCGTACTCCAAGGCCTCGGCGGGAGCCCAGTCGGCGAGGTACAACTCGCGCTGCTTGAAGTCGTACAGTGCCCATGCCTGCTCGCTGAGCAGGTCTAGCACCGTTTTCTCATAGTCGAAGTCTTCGGGGACGAGGCCGAATAACCGCAGGAACAGCAGCTCTCGCTCAAGTTCTCGCGGTTTCTGGCTCTGCTTCATGCGCGTCGCGTACAGCTTGCGGAAGCTTGCCTTCGAGATGGTCTTGTGTTCGATAGGTCGCCGTGGGCCGAGGCCCATGATGTCCTTGAGCTCCTCCAGCATCGAGTCGATCTGCTGAAAGACATCGAGAGCCGGGTGAGGATCGTCCTCGGCTGCCTGCACTGGAGCGGCCGTGCCAGCCGCTAGGAGGGCAACCGCGATCCAGCCAAGTGCTGCTCGCTTGGTCCGGCTGTGTAAGCTAGGCTGGCCGACTGAGGGATTCATGCGGTGTGCGAACTAGCCCGCGGAATGCGCAGGCCTTGGAACGGCCCCGACTACGAGCAGTGGCGATTTGCCGGGCTTAGGGCTGATTGGCCTCGCTCTCCTCGTTCCCTTCCAGTACATCCCCGAACGTGATCACCGAGGTTCCCTCGAACTTCTTGTAGTTGTCGTATTTGATGATCATGCGGATCTTCTGCGGACCGGAGCGGAATTGGAGCGTGTCGTCCGCTCGCGTGTATACCGGGAACCAGTACGTTCCGTCAATCTGGTCCCGATAGGTCTCGAAGCGCGGGAACTGCTCGTCCTTGTTCTTGCCCAAGACACCGACGCCCTTGCCGTAGGTCTTGACAATCTGGAGCCCGAGTTGGTCGACCCAGATCTGGCCTTCGAAGTAGCGCTTGCCCTTGATCAGCTTCTTCGGCTTGACGGAGAACATATAGGTATCGATCTCGTCGACCAGTTGCTCGCCGAGGTAGTCGATACGGTACTCGTCAGAATTCGCGCGCGTCATCACGAACGGCTGGACACTACGCAAGTCCTCCATGTCGCTCGGAGTGAGAATCAGGTTCTTCAGCGATGAAGGGGGCGCGAAGACGACCCGCTCGATGCGCTTGCCCTGACCGCCGAAAAGGACGTCCTGGACCATCTCCCAGCGGCCTCGAACGCTGCCGGAGTTGGTGTACTCGAGAATCTTCACCGACTGGCGGTAGGTGTACGATTCGCGGGCCTTGGCGAACTCGGTCTCCTTGTCGATAAAGCTGTCGATGATCTTCTGGACCTGAAGCCCTGCATCGGTTTCGTTGGCCGAGGCCGGCGCAGGTGCGCCGACCGCTAATCCGACTAAAACAGCAAGGGAGCTGAGAATCACTCGTCGCATGGCTGCTTCAATTGTACAGACGCGCGGGTGCGACGGGGCGTTGCACGCGTCTGTTCTCGCCCTACTACTGCACCAACCCGCGCGTCGCGCCGGATGCGGATGTACTCGGCGCGGCAATGCCGCGATGGCGCCGCCCGCCGCAGCCGTCGCATGGCAGCCGGCCATGTGCTGCTCAGCGTGAGTGTTCGCCCTCGCGCTCCGGCTGCCGGTGCCGCAAGGGGTAGCCTCTCCCTAGCTTCTCGTTGAGGGCTCTTGCCACCGGGGCTGGCCAGAGGTCACCCTGGGGCTCGGACTCCTTGTCGAAGGGGTCGTACCCAGCGATCTCTTCTAGGCTGTACGGGCATTCCTGCGGAAGCCGCAGTTGCCAGCTACGCAGAATCCTTTTCTCAGCCGCCCAGTCCTCGGGGCTGGCTTGCTCGACCAGCTTCTCTGCGGCATCCCGCCGGCCGTCCTTCCAAGCCCGGGCCAGCATCTCGGAGAGCTCTCCCTTCATGCCGGGATTTTCCGTGAGCGTGTCGTGCATCTCCCGCTGCCATGCCACGATTTCTTTCCGCCAGTGATCGAGATCCCGGCTCGCCGGGCAGTGCTCGATCTTCAGTAGGTGCGCCATCACGTTCGTGCAGTGCGATCTCCAAGCCCTCTTTTCGCCCCGCCCCAAGGTTTCGATCTCCTCGATCACATTGTCCCAGTCGATCGCTTCGAGACGACGCGCCCGCAGGGCCGCAGCCTGCTCCTGCGTCCAAGTCCAAAAGTCTTCGTCGTAGAGTCCCCGCTCCCGCCGCTCACGGGCGGTAAGCTCCCGCATCGACGTCGCCACTGGCATGTCTGCATTGTAGGCGATGGGCTCAGCCAAGTACGTCAAGCGCATTTCGTAATGACGCTCCATCGGGCCGCGCCGGAGGAGCAATCGGGATGGACCCGGCATGGCCTAGTCTTCGTCGACTCGATGTCGAGCCTGAGTCGCAATGTAATGCCGACAGACGTCATCTAAGCCGTCATCGCGGTCATGAGCTGGGTCTCCCGGCAAGCCTCCCGAGTCTCGACCAAGCAGCCCGGTGGGTCGTTGTGCTGAATCGCTCCATCGACTAGTCGCCCAACATCTGGCTGGGGACCGGCGTCGATAGTGTGGTCTGGCGCGCGCAGTGCGGGCCGCAGGACGCCAGCGGTGGGACGAGTCCCGGCGCCTCACGCGCATGGCCACGCAGTGGCCGGTAGGTTTCCGTAGCTCGGGTTCGTGAGCGGGGGCTTGACTTGGACGACGGTCCGGCCATCGCGTTGATACGATGGTGCTCATGCCGATTCGCATTCCGTTCCTTCTGATGGTGTCGGCGGTTGTGGCCGCCGCTGTCACGCCAGTGCCCGATTCCGTGGTGGCCGAAAGGGCCGAAGGTGCCAAGCCCCGTAACGTCGTGTTCATCCTGTCCGATGACCATCGCTATGACGCGATGTCGTTCTTGGACCACCAGTTCGCCCGCACGCCACACATGGATGCGATGGCCAAGAACGGTGTGCATCTCAAGAACGCCTTTGTCGGGACATCACTCTGCTCGCCCAGCCGCGCCTCGATCCTGACCGGGCTCTACACGTTCCGCCATCGGGTCATCGACAATCAGCGCCTGGTGCCGAAGGGAACGCTATTCTTCCCGCAGTACCTGCAGCAGGCGGGCTTCGCCACTGCCTTCATCGGCAAGTGGCACATGGGCGCGGCGAATGATTCACCGCGGCCGGGGTTCGATCACTGGGTCAGTTTCCGCGGACAGGGACACTACCTGCCACCGAGCCCGGACTACACGCTGAACGTCAATGGCGAGCGAGCAAAGCAAAAGGGCTATATCACTGACGAGCTCACCGACTACGCGATTGATTGGCTCTCGAGCCAGAAGCCCTCTGAAAAGCCATTCTTCCTCTATTTGTCGCACAAGGCGGTGCATGCGAATTTCACGCCGTCCGAACGCCACGAGGGGTCGCTGGACGACGCTCCGTTCACGCGGCCTGCGAGCGAGGCGGATACCTTCGAGAACTACCGCGGCAAGCCGCGCTGGCTGCGGGACCAGCGCAACAGCTGGCACGGCGTGGATTTCCCATACCACAGCGCTCTCGACGTTGAGCGTTACTACAAGCGCTACAACGAGGCCCTCAGCGCCGTGGACGACAGCATCGGCCGGGTAATGGGCAAGCTCGAGGAGATGGGCGTGGCTGACGAGACGCTGGTGATCTACATGGGCGACAACGGCTTCATGTTCGGCGAGCATGGCCTGATCGACAAGCGTGTGGCCTACGAGACATCAATCCGCGTTCCCATGCTGATGCAGTGCCCGGACTTGTTCGAGGGCGGCACGGTAGTCGAGCAGGTCGTGGCCAACATCGATATCGCCCCCACGGTCTTTGAGGCGATGGGAATCAAGAAGCCGCCGCACATGGACGGCCAGAGCTTCCTCGCGCTGGGGCAGGGCAGGGAGATTCCGTGGCGCGATTACTTCCTATACGTGTACTACTGGGAGAAGAATTTCCCGCACACGCCGACGCAGTTCGCGTTGCGTGGCGACCGATTCAAGTACATCACCTATTACGGGCTATGGGACACCGACGAACTGTACGACCTGCAGGCAGATCCCGGCGAGACCAAGAATCTGCTGCATGACCCCGCGTACGCCAACACGGCGAAACAGATGGAAACCAGCCTGTACGAGATGATGTCCGAACTAGGTGGAATGGCGATTCCCCTCAATGCGCCGAGGGGCAGTTCGCAGAACAAGCGGCTGCGACGGCGCGGCGGGAAAAAGGCGGCGGACTTTCCCGAGCCAATGGTGCTTGACGAACCGGTGCACCAAAACGCGCAGTAGCGGCTGCCTCGAGCGCGCCCGGGTGAAGAATCGGTAAAGGCCAAGCTCGAGCCGTAACGTCAGTGCGGCTTCAGCGCCTTTCCTAACGTGCTCAAAGGCCAGTTGCAGGCCGCGAGGACCGGGCGGACCGGCGGAATGGAGGCTCTCTGTCCTAGCACTGGCATGCGCGGCTCTTGGCGCCGATCTGCAGATTGGTCCGTACGTCCTTCAAGACCCATTCGACTGTGCGGGCAGCATACTCTCGGACTACCGCTGCTGTAGCAGCTCTTGCGGCACCGGCGACCATTGACGGAAGGAACAGGCATGGCCACAGGTTCAGCGTCTAGCAGATCGATTCGACCGAAGTCTGGGAGGGGGTTGCCGGACACTACGTTCCGAATGCTGAAGCCGACGATCATCGGGCTCTTGACCGTCGTCTTGCTATCGGTCCTGACCTGTTACTGGCTGATCTTCATCCGCGTGACCAACGCAGGATTGACGTTTGAGAATGAACTGCAGATTCCCGAGCAATCGTTCGGAACCGTTGTGGAGGGCCGCCGGCAGTTTCACCTCACCGTTGCCGAAGGGACGCGGGAGTTCCTGCCAGGCAGACAGACGCCGACAGCTGGCGTGAACGGACCGTATCTCGGACCGACGCTGCGACTGCGCCGCGGCGAAGACGTCGATCTCGTCGTCCAGAACAATCTGGATGAGATGACGACGATGCACTGGCATGGCATGCACGTTCCCGCTCGCATGGACGGCACGCCGCATCAGAGAATCGAGCCCGGGGAGTCGTGGACGGCCAGCTTTGAGGTCCATCAACAGGCCGCTCCGCTGTGGTACCACCCGCACCCGCATGGTACGACGGGACGGCAGGTCTATCGGGGGGTTAGCGGCCTGATGTGGATCGATGACGATGAGAGTGATGCGCTGGATCTGCCGAAGACCTACGGCGTTGACGACATTCCACTTGTCATCCAAGACCGGGAGTTTGACGGTGACGGTGCGTTCCGCTTCGCCGTAAACCAGGGTGCTGTTTATGGAAGCACGATGCTGCTCAATGGAACATGGAGTCCGTTGCTCCGGGTTGAGGCGCGTCGCATACGATTCAGACTGCTAAACGGATCGAATGCGCGAATCTACTACATTGGCTTTGACGACGGCCGCGAGTTTCATCAGATCGCCACTGATGGCGGATTCCTTGAGGCGCCCCTCCAGACCAATCGAGTGATCCTCGCTCCCGGTGAGCGGACCGAGATCTTGGTGGACTTCAGCGATGGTGCTGAGGCGGTTCTAAAAAGCTATCCGGAAGCTGGATTAGTGGAGACGATCGGTTCGTATTTTGGAGGAATCGGTACCGGGAACCTGCAACTTCTCAAGATCGTTCCCCAACCGCCAAGCCGCGTATCCCACGGGCTGCCAGAGCGCCTCAGTTCCATCCCCCGCATCGATGCCGCACAAGCTGCCAAGGCGCGTCCAATGGTATTGGCTGGGCCCGTGCAAAGGGGACCAGAGGGACAAGGGGGACGAGGTGGACGAGCGGCGCGAGTCGGGCAAGGTGCACAGGGACCGCAGGGAGGACAGGGAGGCCGAGCTCGGAGAGTTGGACCATTGGGGATTCCGATTAACGGCAAGACAATGGACATGGCGCGAATTGACGAGGTCGTGCGATTGGGAGACATCGAAATCTGGGAAGTGACCAATCGCGGCGGTCAGCCTCACCCCTTCCATGTCCACTTGGTCCAGTTTCAGATTCTCGACCGAAACGGCCGACCGCCTTCCGCTTCCGAACGCGGGTGGAAAGACACCGTGCTTGTGCCTCCCGGCGATCTCGTTCGAATCATCATGAGGTTCGACCGCTACGCTGATCCTCAGGTCCCATACATGTATCACTGCCACATCATGGAGCATGAAGATAACGGGATGATGGGCCAATTCCTAGTCGTGGAAGATCCGGCGCTACTCAGCAACAGCCCGAGCCACGTGGCGGGCGGATAATCGGCCGGGCGGCCACGCACGTCCCGACGGCAGGCGAGACCAAAGTCCCATCCGCGTCCGTCCGGCTGCCTCGGGCTGTTCGCATCTTTGCGATCGCCGAGGCACAGACTTGCCTGCTGATCGCTCCCGCATGAGCTCTTGCGAGATGTGGCAGTGCGGCCGAGTGGGACGACATGGCGCACGTGCTCCAGGTCATAAACGGCCGCATGTGCGCCTGCCTCGATCACCGAGATCCGGGCGCATCGAGGCAGGCCGACCACTGGCTGGATTTACGTCTCTGGGCGGTGCCCGCAAGAGCGCAACCGGCTCAGGGGCGTGTGCTAGGATTGCGAGACGCTATGGCTTCGACCGTCATCAAAGACCCCTACCGCTTGGATCCGGAGCGGGTCGCGACCGCCCCTCGAGCATTCAGCGGGATCCTTCGGTTTCTCGGGCCCGGCCTGATCCTTGCCAGTTCTATCGTCGGCTCTGGGGAGCTGATCGCGACCACCGTGTTGGGTGCCGAGAACGGCTATGTGCTCCTCTGGCTGATCATCATGAGCTGCTTGGTCAAGACGGTGGTTCAGAACGAATTGGGCCGTTACGCCATCGCTACGGGACGCACAACGCTCGAAGCGTTCAATGACGTGCCCGGTCCTCGGCTGAGGGTGTCTTGGCTGGTGTGGATGTGGTGCGGGATGGTCACCTTCACCCTGTTTCAAGTGGGCGCGATGCTGGGCGGAATCGCGGAGATCCTCCATCGAGCGATTCCGGGCGTGCCGATCACGGCGTTCGTCTGGACCTTGGCCGGGCTGTCGATTCTGCTGCTGATTGCCGGCAAGTATGTTGTCGTCGAGAAGATTGCGATGGGGCTGGTGGTCAGCTTCACACTGCTTACAGTCAGCTGCTGCTTCTTGCTGTTCAAGCTGCCGCAGTACTTTGACTGGGCTGCGGTTGCGGAAGGATTGACTTTCCGTCCCCCAGAAGGCGGGATGGCAACCGCGGTCGCGGCGTTCGGCATCACGGGCGTGGGCGCGACCGAGCTGGTCATGTACCCATACTGGTGCATCGAGAAGGGTTATGCGCAATACGCCGGCAAGCGCGAAGACTCTCATCGCTGGACCCAGCGGGCGCTCGGATGGGTTCGAGTCATGGGCTTCGATGTCATGTTCTCGATGGTGATCTACACGTTTGCGACCGTGGCGTTCTACTTCCTCGGAGCCGGAGTGCTGAAGGGCATGGGGCTAATCCCCGAGGGCTCGGAAATGGTGCAGGTGCTATCCAGCATTTACACCGAAACGCTGGGAAGCTGGTCGCTGGGGCTGTTCATGGTCGGGGCCTTTGCGGTGCTGTACTCGACGGTGTTCGCGTCGACCGCGGCCCACTGCCGCGTGTGGGCCGATTTCATAGGCATGCTTGGTGTATATGACAAGTCCAACTATGTGAAGCGGCTGAGGGCGATCCGGGTTTTCGTCGTGGTGCTGCTGACGGTACCGTGTCTGTATTTCATGTTGATCAGGGAGCCCGTGCTGATGGTCAAGATCGGCGGAATCGCGCAGGCAATCATGTTGCCGGTGATTGGCGGGTTCGCGATCTACTTGCGGTACAGGAGGATGCCGAGCAGTATCCTGCCCAAGGCTTGGATCACGTTGATGCTGTGGGTCTGCGCGGCGCTCATGGCGCTGCTCATGGGCTACTCCGCAATCGACAGGATCGTCTAGCGGATCGAGTCATTGTCGACGCGCCTTACGCGGTGTAGTAGGCCGGCCTCAGATACGACAGCATTTGGCGCTGGCGATGGTGTGGCGTGCAACATGCCGATCACAAAGCTGAAGGCGGATCCCGGCATGCAGATGCATCAGGAACTGGAGATTGCTCCAGAGTCGGTGTGGCACCTAGCACACCGGATCAGTGAGATCTGGGATTGCGACAACGTTCTCTTCTGCGGTCATGCGGACGTGACCTAGCTCGGCGGAAGGCGAAGGAACATGCCGAACCATGCGGGCAAGGAACTAAGCGGACGTCGGCCGACCGGCAAGACGGCCGCGGTGGGTTGCCGGAATCGAGCGACGAATCAAGTGGCAGCCAGAGCTGTCGAGTCCACCTGACAAGGAGACGCTGCAAGAGCTTGTAGTGAGCGTCGTGGCGAGCTGCCCCTAGATTGTTGTGACGGTCAGTGGGTGCCCTGCCATCTGTTGGTCAGTCGTCAGGAGTTTGAGGCCCTCTTCTTGGGCTTGAACGAGGAGCAGTTCGTCGAATGGGTCTCGGTGTTCAGGCGGTGTGTCGAGTTCACGTGCGGCGTGTCGGACGGTGATTGGAAGAAACGACACGTTCTGCCCCTAGAGCACAGCAATGACGTCATTCGGATCGAAGGGGCTCTTTCGCAGACCAGTTCGTCGGCGGGCATTGTGCTTCAGCCGCATCTCCCAGATCGAAACTGTGCTTACCTAGATCTCTGTCTCAGGCCGGGCAAGGAAGCGGCGCTCGACTTCGGAGAGTCTCCCAGGTGCCGCCATCAAGTCATACAGAAGGATGTATCGAGGACAATGCGCATCTCCGGAACAACTAGCCGTCAAGCCCGAGCAGCTGGCGGCTAAGGGCGCGTTCGGTCTTGGCATTGACGCTGATCCTCGTATGATATGAGGGCAGCCCGCGGAGCTGGAGGACGCCTTGGCACACCTGATTCTTCGTCGCGACATTCTCGGCAGGATGCTGGGTTCGAGCCTTGCCGCTCGCCTGCTTGCGCCGTTCGCCGCAAGGGTCCCAGACGCTACCGCCTCTGAAGCAAGCGAGCCTCGCGACGGCATCTACTCACGGGCGGCCGAGGGGACCTACACGATTCCTCCGGAACTCCAGAACTTCTGGAAGAAAACTTCGCCGTTGAAGCTTGTCAATGCCGCGGAGATCGGATTCAATCCCGAACGGTGGCAGGGAGACACGAGCCGCGTCATTTTCCACAACGGCAAGTACCACTGCTGGGTCATCGATTTCTCGAACGGTAGGAGCCCGGGACTGACCAACGATCCTTCGAAGGACTGGAGCATCTATGGTCCGCTCGTCCGGGATCACTCGACGGCCCTCTACATGACCTCCGAAGACACTCACCATTGGACAGCGGTCGACTATGTTCCCCTAGGGAGACCGGGCATGTTCGATGACAGGGACCGGCTCCAGGTCAATGTCTTCCACCACCAGGGCAGGTTCTACATGTTCTATGAGGGATGCACGTCAAATACCGCAAAGTACGGTCAGGGACGTGCTGGCATCGGGTGCGTGGTCGCGGACGACCCGGCCGGGCCGTGGGAATACCTCTCGGAAGAGCTGATCCTTGGCGCCAGCAACGACAACGGGAAGAGCTTTGACAGCTGGATCGTCACCAATCCGAGGCACGTGCACCTGGATGGCAAGTGGCTCATGTACTACAAGGGGCTGCGGGGTGTGGGGATACCCACCAAGAACGGCGTAGCGGTGGCGGACTCGATCACCGGTCCGTACGCGAGATACGAGGGCAACCCTATTCTGAACGGCCACGGCCATTTCTGCTGGCGCTACAAGCACGGCATGCTCATGATCCCGCACCATGACGAGTGGATCCACTGGTCGGAGGACGGCATCCATTTCGCGCCGATCTTCCGCGATACCGAGAAGATCTTCCGATTCGGCTCACTGTATGTCCCCAACGACCCCTTGTTTGGCACGCCGGTCGCGGAGCACAGCGGCACTCGATTCTGGGGATTCGACAACCCCCTGGTGAATCCGGGCGAGACTCCGATGAGGCTGGATGTGGTGCGCATGGAGTGGGGGTTCGGCGAAACCGATCCGCCTGAAGCCTGACAGATCGGCAGCCGGCCTCCAGCGGCGAGTTGAGATTCTCGAGCCGCTGATTCGTGTCCGACGCGTTGGGCCAGGCGGGCGCTATCGACTTGGCGATGGATAGTGGTCCTTGCGATTCGGCTGTCGGGGCACCGAAGCCGAAGGTGCGCGAGAACGCTCAAACGGGCCTGCGGTCGAGCGGGCAGGGGGCGTCGCGGCTGAAGGCATTCCAGCACGCCCGGCGTCCGCAGCGGATTCCCGCGTAAGCGGGGTTGCTTGCTCCGAATCCCCAGTTCCCCTGCCATTGGGCAGCTTCGCGCGATCGAACCACGTGTGTCGCCGTGCTAGCAGCCTGTCGGACTTAGGGATATCCAGGCGGAGCAAAGTGCGACAGGCTGCTAGGGCGAGTCGTTTGTGACCGTGGTGCAGGTTGACTCGGAGCTCCGCCAAACCGCTGACCAGATTGCAGTTGAAGTTGGCTTGATCCGCGACGATGGCCCCACGCCGTGCTTGGCAGGATGCTGTGGATTTCGGCAGCGTCGATGCCACCGCTCATCGGTTACTCCGCAATGGACAGGCTCGTCTAGCGGATCGAGCCGTGGTCGACGGCACGTGCATTGGCTATGTGCGTCTCATGAAGGCATGCAGCGCCCTCAAGAGTTTCTCCGAGGCCTCTTCAGCCAAGAAGTGCCCGCAATCCTCGAACTCATGCGACTCAACGTCTGAGAGCTCGGACTTCCAACGTTCGAGTTCCTTTGCGCGAAACGCTATATCCTTGAGTCCCCAGAAAATCAGTGTGGGATTGTTCGCGAAGGCCGCGCGTTCACTCCAAATCGAGTGCAGCCAGTCAGTGGCGCCGACAATGTAGCCCGGCAGGGCAGCGCTTGCTGACCGCGCATCAGGCGTAGACATTGCCCGTCGGTAGTGCGCCATCACCTCCGGCGTTAGGGCAGTCTTGTTGCCGACTGCCTTGGGCATGACCTGGTTCACGAAGAAATTGCGATGCCTGATGAGATATTGCCCGACCCAGCTCGACATAAGGAAGCTGAACGACTTGAAATGAATGTCGTCCGCGACTGGCCAGCACCACGTGTTTGCGATCACGATACGCTTGACGCGGTCTGGCTGCCTGCGCGCAAATTCCAGACCGATCGGACCACCCCAGTCCGTCAAGAAGAGCGTCATGTCCGAGAGTTCGAGGTAGTCGATCAAAGTCGCGAATTCCCGCGCGAGGGCAGCGGGATGGTGGTCTATACGGCGGTCGCTTCGAGACGAAAGGCCGAAGCCGACATGGTCGGGGGCAATGCACCTATATTCAGATCGAAGCCCCTTGATCAGATGCCTGAACTCGAATGACCAAGCCGGGTTACCGTGCACGAACACGATCGGCTCGCCAGCACCCTCGTCGACGAAGTGCATCCAGTGACCACATGGGGTGTTGAAGAACTTGCTCTCGAAAGGAAACAAGTCATCTGAAACCCAGTCTGGACGCGTAGCTGACATGATCCTGTCCATCGATGCCTTTCTGCACTAGGCGGATACGAGGCCTCTTGGCTTTGACCGCGTTCTCCGGCCGAAACTCGCGACCCACGTCATTTCGCCGGCAGGGATTCGGCGTATTTTGCGGCCCTGTCAACCCACATCATGAGACTCTCGTCGGATGCGATGCCTGCCGGCTCCACGAGTGCCCAGCCCTTCATGGTCCTACCATTCATGTCAGCCGGCTTCGTGTGCGGCTCCGTCAGCGTCGATTCGTGGTCGTTCTTGCCAAGTCGCACGATGAGCGATTCCTTCCATGTTCCAACGCACATGTTTCCGTTGAGCATGAAGCAGGTGCCACCGAACATCTTCCGCTCGGAAAGGCCCCTCCGCATCGCGAGAATCGGCCGTATCCGCTCACTTAGGACTAGGTCGTTGCTCATGTCTGCTCTCCTTCGCTCGTGCACGCTTTCAGGCGAGACAACACTAGTCTTGTCGCCAAGCTGGGCCACTAGACTGCAACGCTACAGCAATGAAGCCGCCTCTCGGCAGGAACCGGGGCGTAGACCGCGCCGCCTTTCACATGGGCCGTTGTCGATATGTAGACCAGCACTCCTTTTACCACACGAATCGGTTTGCTCCGAGGGCCACCAGCGATTGCTGACGAACGGTCTACACCAATCAAGGCGAGAGGAGAAGGCTGACGGCCTCGTCTAGCCAACCGGACTCCCAGTGGTGATCCCGCTTGGGGCCGTCTCGGTAGGCGTGAGGCACTTGTAGCTCGTTGAGCAACTTGTGCATGGCGATGTGGTGGGCGCGAAACGACTCGAAATAGCCTGTTAGGACCAGACGTTTGCGCACGCGGAGCAACTCGGCCTGACGCTTCACTAGGTCGCTGATCAAGTATCCGTTGAAGTTGGCTTGATCGCCGAAGATGGGTCCCATGCCGTACTTGTCAGGCTTTGATTGCATGAGTGGTGCGTCCCAGGCGGCGGCGCGGGCAAACGTCCCTGGATTGCGCAGCAGAAGAGACCACGCTCCCCAGCCAGATTTTGAAAACCCGACCAGTAAGGTCCGCCCGGACGCCGATTCAGTGCCGTGGTAGCGGTCAATCAGGGGCAGGACATCACGGAGGAGGTAGGCCTCTTGCTGCAGTTGATCGTCCGAAGGATGGTCGGCGTACCAAGGCAATGCCGTGAAGGTCGGAATCGCGGCGACAAGCTGGTAGCGGTTCGTGATATCTGTCCGGCGGATCTCGGCGGCAGGGTCGCCCCAGCGGCTTTCCGTTCCGGCTTCGACTGGGAGCACTAGGAGGAGTCGAGGTTGAGCCGAGGGGTCCGGGGCTTCGGGCAGGAAGACCCGCACGGTCGTCTCGCCAGCCTGGCGCGGGCTGCGGAGACGGTGGACAACTTCGGCAGCGGAGAGCGAAGCGGCGGTAGCGAGGATCAGCGCTAGGATGCGACACAATCGATCCCCGCCACGCCAGCTGCCGGCACTTGAGGGCTTGTGCACTGGCTGCAACCGAGTCATTCCCCTGCCTACGATTGCTCGATCTCGGGCCGAGTCCTTGGACCCTTGTCCTCAGCCTCGCTTGTTCCAAGCATCCGCCATGGTGGGGATACCACGACTTCCGGCGAGACCGGCTCCGGTATCAAGGTATCAGCCGTTCGGGCAGCCACAATGCAATTTCGGGAAGTAGCGTGACGACGACCAGCGTGGCTGCGTTGGCACCAAGGAACGGAGCCGCGCCTCGGAAGATCTTCCCAATGTCGAGATCGGCGATGGCCGCGCAAACGTTCAGGCAGGTTCCAACTGGCGGCGTGCAAGCACCCACGGCCAGTCCCGAAACCAGCAACACTCCGAACAGGATCGGCGACACTCCGAGGCTCTCGAGGGCGGGTGCGAAAACGGGTGTCAACAGCAGGATAGCCGGGCTGACGTCGATCACAGTGCCAGCGGCGAGGACAATCAGGTTGACTATCAGCAGCGTCCCCGTAGCGCCCAATCCTAGGTCTACGACAAACGCAGCGATCGCCTCCGGCACACGCTCCAGCGCCAGTATCCAGATATAGGCTTGCGAGAGCGCGATCACGATCATGATCTTCGAGCTGGTCAGGGCTGTTGAGCGCAGACACTGCCAGAAGGAGCCTGGCGTCAGCGCCCGAGTAAGGGCGAACCCCGCGAGCACTGCGTAGAGCACCCCGAGGGCGGCGGACTCGGTGGCTGTCGCGATTCCGAAGACGACCGCTCCCACCACGATCACCGGCATAAGCAACACGGGCACTGACCGTGCAGTGAGCCGCAGGGCGGCGGCCAGCGTGATGTTCCGGCGCTCGGATCCGCCGTGGGCCAGCATGCGGACTAGCGCCATCTGGAACAAGCCGACGATGATCCCGGGGAATACCCCTCCCAGGAAAAGCTTGCCGACGGATTGCTGCGCCACCACGGCGTAAAGCACCATCGGGATGCTCGGCGGTATGACCATGCCCATGGTGGAAGACGCCACCGTGATGCCTGCCGCGACTTCCTTGCGGTAGCCCCGTCGCTCCATTTCCGGGATCAGCACGGAGCCGATCGAGGCGGTGTCTGATGCTGACGAGCCTGAGATTCCGCCGAATAGCATGCTGGCGAGCACGTTTACCAAGCCCAGCCCGCTCTTGAACCTTCCGGCTATCAGCATGCTGAAATCGATGAGCCGAGAGGTGATCTGGGCCGAGTTCATGACCTGGCCCATCAGAATGAAGAGTGGCAGGCTCATCAGCGCGTAGGAGTCGAAGCCGGCCAGCAAGCGGAGCGGCAGCATGAGCAGCAGCTGGGTGTCGCTCAGGGCCACATAGAGCAGGACCGAGACCCCCAGTGCGTATGCCACCGGCACCCCGATTCCGATCAGGGCGAGCAGGCTAAGCAGGAGCAGCAGGATCAAGGAGCTAACTCCTTGCGAAGCAGGGCGACCAGCTTGATGGCGCAGTACAGCGTGGCGAGGCCGCATCCGAGCGGGACGCTGGCTTGGAGCAGGTAACGGGGCATCTGCGTGACGGGCATGAGGGTCTGCCCAGTCGCATCGATCCAAGCAACGCTGCTGACCGCCAGCACGGCATTGAGGATGGCGACCATGCCTAGGTTGCAGGCTTCGAGCGCAATCCTGCCCCGCCTGCCAAGGCGGTCCGAGAGGAGATCGACACGGATGTGCTCTTGGCGCCCGACCGCTACAGCGGCGCCCAGCGAGGAAAGGTAGACGAACACTACGGTGGCAGTTTCGTTGGCCCCGACCAAGCCAGATTGGAACGCGTAGCGCAGTAGGACCAATAGAACCACGACGAGGAACATGCCCAGCAGGCCGGCCGCCAACACGGCTTCCAGCACGGCGGTCAGGCGACGCTCGAAAGCCCGGAGGCTCACTGCTGTTCCTCGCCTCGCGCCGCTCGCCTGGCCGCCTCGACATCCTCCCAGCTGAAGTAGCCCTTGGCGATCAGGATGTCGTAGACCGGTGCTGCGGCTTCACGGAACCGCTCGAGGGCCTCGCCCTCGATGTAGTTGGTCTCAAGCACGGCGGATAGCTTGCTGATGTACTCCTGCTCGCTGTCGCGATTCATGCGGTCGCTATAGGCGATTGCCTCGCGAGCGGCGCTGTCGAACTGCTCCTGCAGGTCCGCAGGCAGGGAATCGTACCACGCGAGATTCACGATGAACGGATCGGGGCCGGTCATGTAGTTGGAGATGCTGAGATACTTCTGTACCTCGTGGATGCGCGTGTCCCAAAGGTTGGACGGGGCATTGTCCTGCCCATCGATCACCCCCGTTTTGCAAGCTTGATAGACCTCTGTAAAAGGTATCTCTTGAGGGTTGGCACCTAACGCACTGGTCAATATTATGTTAGGCTCCTGCGGCGGCACGCGGAGCTTCAGGCCACGGAAGTCTTCCGGGGTGCGGATCGGCCGCACGCTGGTCGTGTGGGCGCGGAAGCCTTGAGAGATGCCGCAGGCTGGCACGTGATAGCCATTGCGACGGCCCTCGGCGTTGACGCGTGCGGCGAAATCACTGTTGACCAACCTCAAGGCTTGGTCCCAGTCTTCGACGAGAAACGGCAGCAGGTATAGCGTGTACTTGGGACTGACATCGAAGAAGAAGCCGCCGCGTGTGCCTTGAAGCACGTTAACGGCGACTAGGTCCATGAGTTCGCGTTCGCGTCCAAGGGTGCCGCCGAAGTGGTTCTCGACGTCGATCCGGCCGTCGGTGCGTTTCTCGACGATCTCTTCGAAATAGGCCATCGAGATGCTGCGCGGGTGTTGCGCGGGTTGCGCGTTGGCGTAGCGGAAGCGGTAGGTTTGCGAGACCTGGTTGCAACCTAGGCACGCGAGGCAGACCGCGATCCCCGCAGACTTGCTGAGGCGGGAGTAGGCAGACATTCTGGTTAAAGGGTTTAACTCCCGAGATTCAAATCATATACGGCCGCGTCGTTAATCGTATACAGAAGGTTGATGGAGATACCGTCCGAGTCGCTGCCGCCTCGCGAAGACCGCCGGTCGAAGCCTCCCGTCCGGCCCTGGATGTGCAACGCGGCGGAATCCGCGGACCACTGGATGCGGAACGACTTGGTTGCGTTGCTGCCATGTTCGCGAAGGCTCACGATCGCCGGCGCGTCGGAAGAGCCGATTCGCCAGACATGAACACTGTAATAGCCGGCTAGCAATGCGCCCGAACGAAGCAGTACCGCCCGTCGTCCATCGGGCGAGACGGTGAGGGAGTGACCGGGCATCAAGAAGTGCCACTCGCCCGAGTCCGGGGCGGTTCCGTACAGCGAGGATTCCGGGCGCAGCGAGGGATCAAACCAGCTCGCGACATAGCGCCGAAGCTTGCTCGCGGGTGGGACTGCCCAGGGGTTCCAGCGCACATAGACAATGCCGTCCGCGGTCCATTGCGGGCGCGCAACCAAGTGGCCGCTTGGCAGCGCAACCTCGTCAAGAGTTGAGCTCGTGTCGGAAACGTAGAGCCGGCGGCGGGATCGTTCGTGTCCTTCTGTGAGGTACAGCACTCGATCGTCCCAGGCGTGCGTCCAAACGACGCTTCCCGCGATTCCTGCCGGTGCTTGGGATTCCGTGGCTTCCGCGCCTGTTTCTGCAATTCGAGGCTCGGCTTGGAACTCTTGGCGGTAGGCCTCCACCTCAGGCGCGGGTGCCTTGAAGTCGGGTAGTGTCTCGACCAGCCCCGAGCCCCAAGTGCCGGGGCCGAGGACCGTAACGCAGGTGCCGTGCAGAACTAGGGCGGGGAACACCACCGCCGCGAGGATGGCTAGGGGCCATTTGCGGTTGCTGTTGGATTCCTCCATGCCCGCCCCAAGCCTTGATGATCGCAGACTCACTCGGCCTTCGAATCGGTGGGAGCGTGGAGGTTTAGCGGACCCTGCCCCTGGCCGAGGCCGGGGGCGGTGCGAATCGCTTCAGTGACATAGCGCTTGGCATGCTGCAGGGCGTCAAATAGCGTGTAATCGCGAGCCATCATGGCAGTGATGGCTGCCGACAGAACGCACCCAGTGCCATGGGTATGACGACTCTGGATGCGCTCTGCGGGGAAGGTGAGCACGAATCCGTCCGCCCACAGCAGGTCGATGGGGTCGGAATCCAAGTGTCCGCCTTTGACCAGCACCCGCCTGGCACCCCGTTTGCCAATACGCTCCGCCGCACGGAGCATGTCGCTTTGATCCGTGATGGCGATCCCGGACAGCCTCGCAGCTTCCGGCACGTTGGGCGTCACCAAGAAACAGCGAGGGAGCAGCTCCTCGACGATCGCATCAATCGTCTCATCACTTGCCAGGGAATCGCCGTGCGTGCTGGCCATCACAGGGTCGACGACGAGCGGCACATCAAACCTGCGAACCCAGTCGGCCACCACGCTCACGATGGCCGGATCGCCGAGTGCGCCGGTCTTGGCTGCGACCGGCGGGATGTCGCACTGAATGCAGTCGAGCTGGGCTCGGACCAGAGCAGGCGACAAGCAGGTTGAGGATTCGACTCCGCTGGTGTTCTGGACGGTGAGCAGCGTTGGCACAGCCATGCCGTACACGCCGAACTGATGGAACGTCTTGAGGTCGGCCTGCAGGCCCGCTCCGCCGGATGGATCGGACCCCGCGATCGAGAGAGCGACAGCGACCGGGCGAGTCAAACCGGAGTCTAGCACCCCGTCGCCGAGAACAAGGTCGCGGATGGGTCGGTGCCAACCCGCGGGGCAGTGCGAGACTCACCGCAGGCCAAGGGCCTACTCCGCCCGCAACAGCGTTACACTACGCGTTCTAAGGGACTTCGACGCCAGAAGCCTGCGCTGCGGCTGCCAGTTCTCGGTCCAGCGTTGCGAGCGGTAGCCGCAGTCGTAGCGCGAGTTCGAGATACATCGCGTCGTACGCCGAGATCCGGTACGTGTCGGCGAGGTCGAGTACCGCGCTCCACACGCGGTCCGTGGAAACGGGATCAATGTTGATGGGTAGCGCCTGGAGACTCTCCCGAATCTGCCGCCAGTCATTCTTGGCGATCCGTCCTCTTCTGGTCGCCGTGAGCAGCACGTTCCCGGTCTCGATCGGCCAAAGCGCAGGGACGAACGCGCTGTCCTCGACAAGTGACTCCCGCAACCGGTTGGTCAGCACGCTGGCCTCGTCAGGGAAGATCCACGCCATGGTGACGGAGCAGTCCAAGACGAAGGCCATCAGAATCGACGTCCATCTTCGATCAGTTGACGCACCGACAGGCCGCCTAGGCTGTGCGTCTTCTGAAACGCCGCCAGGTGATCAATCGCAGCGCGGATTCTGATGGTGTCGCGTTGTCTGAACGGAATAAGCTCAGCCACGGGTCGATTGTGCTTCGTGATGACGAATCGCTCGCCGTCTTGTACTCGCCGCAGGAGTTGCGGAAGATGCGTCTTTGCATCGAATGCACCGATTACTGACACATGTAGAACCTCCTAGACCGATGGGGTCGAGATAAATAGACCATATTCAGACTAGTCTATCTGTATCGCTAAGTCAACTCGGAGCCTCTGCCCTGTGGCACGTAGTCCGATCAGTCGCATCGACGGGGGCTGGGTCGTCGTGACACAGTAGCTTCGGCACATCGTGCACGCTGCGCCTGAGGTGACTAGCTGACGCGGTCCAAGGGAGGTCATGTAGCCCTAGCCCGCCAATCTTGGCATCTACGTATCGGTGGCGCATCTGCCTACTCGATTCCTGTCAGAATTGATCTCGTGACACCCCAATCTGTCGACTCCCCTGCTAGAAGCACGCCACATCGTCCGAATGCGAACCGCGTGCCAACGCTGCTCGTATCCGCTTTGCTCGCGCTATCCGCGTGCACGCCGGGCACGACCGAACCCGATGTTGCGGCCCGGCCGAACATCGTCATTCTGCTTGCTGATGACCTAGGTTGGACCGATGTGACGTTCCATGGCGGCAACATCGCCACGCCGAACATCGACCGCATCGCCGCCGAGGGTGCGGAGCTAGCACGCTATTACGTGGCGCCGGTGTGTTCTCCTACGCGGGCTGGCTTGCTGACTGGGCGCTACCCCATCCGCTATGGCTCGATGCGGGCGGTCTATCCGCCTTGGCGTGAAGGCGGCATGGACGTCTCCGAGCTGACCATCGCAGACGTGCTAGCCGAGGTCGGCTATAAGCACCGCGGCGTCTTCGGCAAGTGGCACTTGGGACATACCGACAAGAAGTATCACCCCTTGCGCAGGGGCTTCACCGAGTTCTATGGCCACTACAACGGGGCGGTCGACTACTTCACGCACGAACGCGAAGGCGAGGTCGACTGGCATGACGGGTTCGAACCGAGCAGCGATCAAGGCTACGCGACCGATCTCATTGCCGATCGCGCCGTCAAGTTCATCCGCGCCCACGCTGGCGATGCTGAGCCGTTCCTGTGCTATGTGCCATTCAATGCGCCGCACAGCCCGTTCCAAGCTAAGGAAGAACATCTTCCGCTTTATGAGGACCTGCCTCCCGCACGAGGTTTCTTCCAGGGGTTGCAAGGAGTTGAGCCGAGTTCGACGAACGAGGCGCGGCACAGGAATCGCAAGATCCTCGGTGCGATGGTTCATTCTCTCGACCAAGGTGTCGGCAAGATTCTCGACGCCATCGATCAGACGGGCATCGCTTCCAATACGTTCGTGCTCTTCAGCTCGGACAACGGCGGGGTCGGCGGCATCGGCGAGAACACGCCGCTCCGGGGGGCCAAGGCGAGCGTATTCGAGGGCGGGATTCGCGTCGCGGCCGCGGCCCGCTGGCCCGGACAGATTCCGCTGGGCCAGAAGATTGAGGCCCCGCTGGCCAACATCGACATTCTGCCCACCGTCATGCGACTCGCCGGCGTCGAGAGGTTCCATGGCAAGCCGTTGGATGGATTGGACGTTGTCGATGTGCTTACCGGCCGCCAGGATTCGCTCGAACGGGAACTGTTCAACTACATCGGGCAGACTGGCCCGCAATCCGAGCAGATTTCTTACATGACCAATGACTGGAAGCTGGTCGTCGTCGGACCTATCGTCACAGACGAGACGGCAGACGACGCGCTGCGCAAGCGATTTTTATTCAAGATTTCTGAGGACATGGCCGAGGAGCACAACGTCTTGGACGAGAACCGCGAGTTGGCGAACTCGATGTATGAGAAGGTCAAAGAGTTCCGCGCTCTTCAGCCCGAGGACGCCGTTGTCCCCTACAACGAAGGCAGGGAAGGCTTCCAAGCGCCACCGCACTGGGAACTGCCTGGCGAGTGATCGCGGAGAGCCAAACGGGCGGCTAGTCCCGGCGGGGATGCAGGAATCCTTCGAAGCCCTGCCGTTGGAGCGTTCGCAGGCGCGCATTGGCCTGTCTGGCGTTGCCGCCCGCGACCAGCACCTGGAAGCGCTGCGAGCCGCCTTCCACAGTACGCCGCACACTTGTGCGGTGACCCCTTCCGCGGGCCTTGGCTGCCAGCGCATTGGCGTTTTCCCGCTCCTCGAAAAAGCCGATTTGAATGTCAAACCGCCCGGCCTGCCTTCGGCTGGCCGGCTTGGCGTTCGAAGCCGCCGCACCGGCGCGGGTGCTGCCTTTGGGAGGTCGAATCAACGTCAGGCGAACCTTGGCGACCCCACTGCCCAGCATCCCGATTTCGGCTGCGGCTGCTTTTGAAAGGTCGATGATGCGCTTGCCCACGAACGGTCCTCGGTCGGTGATTCGTACCTCGGTGGTCTTGCCGTTCGAGAGGTTCTTGACTCGAAGCCACGTATCGAACGGCAGGCGTTTGTGCGCTGCCGTGAGTTTGTTCATGTCATAGATCTCGCCATTGGAGGCCCGACGCCCGTGAAAGGGTGGGCCGTACCAACTCGCGACACCAACCTGAGTCCAACCGACCCTCGGGTTGATCGGAGGCGGCAGTTTGACGTTTGTGGTCCGCCGACCCCCGCAGGCCGCCACGACGAGGCAGGCCAGCAGGGCCACCAGCATCATCGTGACGTGGCCGGTGCGCCCGGACTTCGCAGGACGGACGGCCTTTTCGCCCTGTGCTAACATGCCGCCTTCGTGAAGCGCGTCGGTCTGATCCTGTCGTGCGGTGGGCTGGTCGCGCTTCTCGGCTCGGCCATCGCCACGCTCACCGGTAATGTTCCGGCGGGCGGCGCACTACTCGTGGCCGCGCTCGCCCTGCTGGCCGTCCGCTTTCAGATCCACCCCACTCTCAACATCATCGCATTCACCTTCTGGGTGTTCACGATGACCTGTTGGGCGCTATACTTCCCGGCCCATTTCTTGTCATGGGGCGAGTTTCGACTCGGCACGCTGATCACACCGCTGATACAGGTGATCATGCTCGGCATGGGAGCGACTCTCAGCTTGGGCGACTTCGCACGGGCGCTGCGCATGCCGCAAGCCGTGCTGATTGGGATGCTGTTGCAATTCACGGTCATGCCTCTGCTGGGCTGGTCCATCGCGGTGGCGTTTGGCTTCCCCGATGAGATCGCGGCCGGTGTTGTGCTGATCGGCTCGTGTTCCGGGGGAGTGGCCTCGAACGTGATGGCCTTTTTGGCCAAGGGAAACGTCGCACTCTCGGTGACGATGACGGCCTGTTCGACACTGATGGCGCCGCTCTTGACACCGTTGGCGATGCGGCTGCTGGCGGGCCGCTTCATTGAGATCGCCTTCTTGGACATGATGTGGGCGATCGTGGAGTTGGTCATTCTTCCCGTCGGGGCGGGATTGGTCTGCAACCGCTTGCTGGCGGACCGGCGGGACATACTCCATCGGGTCTTGCCCGGAATCTCGATGGGATCGATCTGTTTCATCTTGGCGATCATTGCCGCCGGTTCCCGCGACGACCTGCTAAAGAGCGGGGCGGCGCTGCTGGTGGCTGCCTTGCTGCACAACGTGGCCGGCTATGGGCTGGGCTACTTTGCATCCGGCCTCTGCAGGCTTGGCGAGACCGACCGTCGCACGGTCGCCTTCGAAGTCGGCATGCAAAATGGTGGCATGGCGGTAGGCTTGGCCACCAACGTGCTCAAGAGCTCGGCCGCGGCGCTGGCCCCGGGAATTTTCGGCACCTTCATGAACGTGACCGGTTCGGCGCTGGCGTCTTGGTGGCGAGACCGTCCGCCCAGCGAGGGCCAGTGAACCTCGAGCTAGAAGTCTTCCGCAACCTCTTCGTCTCCATTGCCGAGGAGATGGGAATCGTGCTGCGCCGCACGTCGTTCTCGGCCAACATCAAGGAGCGGCGCGACTATTCCTGCGCGCTTTACGATGCCCGGGGCCGGACCGTCGCCATGGGGGATCACATGCCGGCGCATTTGGGCGCGATGCCGGCGTCGGTCGAGGCCGTTACTAGCGAGTTTGATCTCGAGGATGGCGAGATCTACTTCCTCAACGACCCGTTTCGCGGGGGCACGCATCTGCCCGACATCACCTCGGTCTCGGGAGTGTTCGTCGAAGGCCGCGCCCAGCCGTCGTTCCACTTGGTGACGCGGGCTCACCACGCTGATGTGGGTGGGATGGTGCCTGGCTCCATGCCGCTGGCGCAAGAGATCTATCAGGAGGGCCTGCGCATCCCGCCGGTCTGCCTTGTCCGCGACGGCGAATACGACCAAGCGCTGCTCTCCATGGTCTTGGCAAACGTTCGCACGCCGGACGAGCGTTTGGGCGACTTGAGCGCGCAGGTCGCCGCGCATAGCGTCGGCGAGCGGCGCGTGCGCGAGGCCATAGACAGATACGGCATTGACGTCGTCACCGCACAGATGGCGGCGCTGCAGGACTACGCCGAGGACGTGATGCGCAGTCGGCTGGAAAGGATCCCCGATTGCAGCGGCTTGTTCGAGGACTGGATGGATGATGACGGGGTCGCCTCCGAGCCGGTAAAGATCTGTTGCACGCTCACCATCCAAGGCTCCGAAGCGACAGTGGATTTTCGTGAATCCGACCCGCAGACGCGGGGCGGTGTCAACGCCAACCGTGCGGTTACGACGTCGGCCGTGATGTACTGCTTCCGGTGCTTGGTTGATTCTGAGACTCCCTACAACGCGGGCACACTGAGACCAATCAAGATCCTCACCAAGCCCGGCACGGTTTGCGACGCCGTATTGCCAGCGAGCACCGCCGCAGGCAATGTCGAGACCTCGCAGCGGATCGTCGACGTCGTGCTCGGGGCGCTGCGCCAAGCGCTGCCCGGAGAGCTCCCCGCCGATAGTTCGGGGACGATGAACAACATCAGCTTCGGGGGCTCGGACCCCGCGACGGGACGTGCGTTCGGCTACTACGAGACCGTGGCCGGTGGCATGGGCGCATGGTCAGGGGCCGACGGGTTGAGCGGGGTCCACACCCACATGACCAACAGCCTCAACACACCCATAGAGGCCTTGGAACAGCAATATCCGGTTCGAATCGCTCGCTACTCCCTGCGTCCGGACAGCGGCGGCGAGGGAGCGCGCCGTGGAGGTGATGGAGTGATCCGGGAGTACGAGTTCTTGACCGACGCTTCTCTGGCCATCCTCTCCGAGAGGCGCAAGCTGACACCGAAGGGTGCGCAACGGGGCGGGGCGGGAAAGGCCGGCCGTAACACGCTCGACGGCAAGGAATTGCCGTCAAAGGGCAACTTCGAAGTCCGGAAGGGCAGCGTGCTGCGGATTGAGACTCCTGGCGGAGGGGGCTACTTCTCGAGCAAGAAGTTGCCGACGAACAGCGCGTCGATGCCCGAAGCATAGAAGCTTCGCACTGCCGAGCGCGGATCGCTAACCAGCGGTTCGCCGAAAAGGTTGAACGATGTGTTGTAGAGAACGGGCAGGCCGCTGACGCGGCCGGCCTCGTTCAGCAGGTCCCAGTACAGGCGGTTGTCAGCCCGGCTCACCACGTGCAGCCGGATGCGTTCGCCGTCCAGCAGGGCAGACTCGAAGGTCTTGCGATGGGCGGGCTTGACACGCGAGACCGTCGCGAGATAGCGGGAAGCCGGGGTGCTCTCGAAGTACTCCTCCACGGCTTCCTCGGGGACGGACGCTGCGAACTTGCGGAAGTTCTCTCGGCGCTTGATATATACGTTGAGATTCTCTGTGGAATAAGGATTTAGCGGCGATGCCAGAATGCTGCGGTTGCCGAGCGCCCTCGGGCCGAACTCGGTGCGGCCTTGGAACCAAGCCAAGATCTGGTCGTCAGCCAAGCGCTCCACCGCCGAGCCGATCAGCTCGGCATCCGTGAGCAGGAAGCGGAAGTTGAGCTTGCAATTCTCCAAGACCTGGCTGATGTCCTCTTTGCCGTAGCGAGGCCCGAGGAAGAGGTCCCTCAGCGGCACTCGCTCCGAGCGTTTCAGTACCCTGTGCCAAGCGTGGTACACCCCGCCAACCGCTGTCCCGGCGTTGCCAGCGGCGGGCTGGACAAAGACCTCCCCGAACTTCCCGCTGCGCTCGAGTGCTTCCACGAGCAAGGCGTTCATGGCGATACCGCCTGCCAAGCAGAGATGGCTAGCGTCGCCTGCCAATCGCAAGACGGCGTCTGCGACCGCCTGATGCATGCTGGCGGCGAGGTCGCGTTGCATCGCGTCGGAAATGCTAGCGGAGGGCTCCAGCCCCAGCTCGCGGTAGAACTTGTCGCTGAATGCCCCCTGCGTCGGGCGTGCCGGATCGAAGTAGCTATGGTCCAAAGTCGGCAGCCGGCCCGCTCGGCTACCCATCATGGCGGCGAATAGGTCGCTGTAACGCGGCTCGCCGGATAGCGCGAGCCACTGGACCTTGTGTTCCTCTCGCCCCGAGCGAAATCCCAGCAGCTCCGTCACGCGGCTGTAGACCACTGCCGGGGAGTCTGGAGCGTACAGGTCCTCCTCGGATTCGAGGCCGGCGCCCCGGCCCCGCCAGACCGCGCCACAGCGCATGTCGCCTTGGCGATCCAGGGTTAGCACGCGAGCTTCGTCAAACGGCGACGCATAGTATGCACTGGCAGCGTGGGCATCGTGGTGGTCCGTGACCACGATGCGGGCCCGCGGAAACAGGGACCTCAGGTGAATTTGAAACGTGTTGTCCGCCCCTCTGCCTAGCGGCCGCACCAGCGCCACGCAATCAACTTCTTCGGCAGTCGCGTCGGCTAGGTCTAGGCACGCGTGGATGGCACGGGTCGGCAAGCCGCCCCGATGCGTCTCTCGTGAGAGCTTCTCCTCCTCGATGGCGGCCACGATAGCCCCATCGCACATGACAGCGGCCGCACCATCGTGCAACCAGCCCCCGATTCCAAGTAGCAGCATGGTCGAAATACTCCGGGCGAACTCAGGCCCTGCGCAGACGTTCCACCGCGCGCTGCTGGCCAACCAGCGTGAACACGCGAAAGGCGCTCGGACCGACCGGCTGTCCGGTCAGTGCCGCCCGCGAGCCGTTGATGAGGAGGCCTGCCTTGACCTGCTCTTGAGCGGCCAGCGAACGCAGCTCGGCCTCGATGTTTTCCTCCGTGAAATCCGACAACGCCTCCAAGCGGTCGGCAAGGTGCTTGAGCAGAGCGCGGACCCCCGGTTTGTTTAAGTTTTCCTTTGCCTTGGGCTCGAAATCGAAGTCTTCCACGAAGTAGGCCCGACAGCGAAGCTGGAAGTCAGTGAGCAAGTTCAAGCGGGAACGCAGGTCATCGACCGCTGCGGCAAACCAGTCGCGCCGACCGGCGCCGAACGCATCGTCCCACCAACCCGCTTCGCGCAAGGCTCGCTCCGCGAACGGGAGCAGGTCTTCAACTGGCATTGTCCTGAGGTGCTGTCCGTTCAGCCACAGCGCCTTGGGGTCGACTTGTTCAGCCCTTCCGTCTTCGCCGAACTGGACGGTTGCGTTGGTTCGCAGCACGTTCTCGATCTGGAACAGGTCCTGGATCTCCTTCAGAGTCAGGACCTCGCGGTTGTCTTTGGGGGACCAGCCCAGCAGGCAGAGGTAATTGATGAAACCAGAGGGAAGGAAGCCCATGTCGCGGTAGCTGGTCACGCTGACGATCGCGCCGTGGCGGCGCTTAGACAGTTTTGAGCCGTCGGGCCCGAGCAGCAGCGGAAGGTGCCCGAATGTGGGCACATCGTACCCGAGCGCTTCGAACAACATGATGTGCTTGAAGGTGTTGGCGAGATGGTCTTGGCCGCGGATCACATGGGTGATCTTGAGATCGCCATCGTCCACGGTAGAAGCGAGGTGATAGGTGGGCAGGCCGTTACTGCGCAGAAGGGCAAAGTCCTCGATGTCGGCGTACTTGCGAAACTGCTTTCGCAGCACGAGGTCCTTGAACGCCACGCCGTCAGGCCGTTCGCGGGGGACACGGAATCGGACGGCGAAGGGCTCGCCCGCCCCTGCCCTCCGATCGCTCTCGGCGGAAGACATCTCGCGCATGCCGGGATTGCACAGCCAAGGAGCGCCGTCGGTGCGATCCTCCCGAGTGTCACTTTCGACGGTGAAGTCGCGATAGGCGACGCCGGCGTCCAGCAGCGAACGGGCTGCCTGGATGTGCACGCTGCGGCGGTCAGACTGCGAGTGCTGCTCGTCCCACGGCAGGTCCAGCCACTTCAGACCGTCCAAGATCGAGCGCAGCGATTCTTCGGAGTTCCGACCTGTGTCGGTGTCGTCGATGCGAAGGACCATCTGGCCGCCCGTCGAGCGAGCGAAAAACCAGTTGAAGACATAGGTCCGCGCTCCGCCGATATGCAAGAAGCCCGTCGGCGACGGCGCAAAGCGAACGCGGTTCATGGACGGGATGGGAAGAGGCCGCAGGCAAGCGACCCCACGCAATGCGCTAAGCCCAGTATATCGGCATCCCAGGCTGGAGGCGCAGTTTGGATTCCGGGCGTCCCAGCGTGGACGGCGTGCTGATCACGGCCACGCAGAGTCTGCGATAGCGAGCGGAGGGTCCGGAACCCGACGGGGATTCCCGACTGGCTCGTTGCCATTCATGAGGCTCTATTCCGGAACGATCACGATCTTGCCGAAGTGCTCCTTGGCGGCCATCCTCTCGTGCGCTCCCCGGACATCGCTTAGCGGAAAAGACCTGTCCAATACCGGCTTGAGCAGGCCGCGCTCGAAGAAGCGCAGCAGGTCGTAAAGTTCTCCCATGGTCCCCATATACGAACCATGCAGGCTTAGGTGCTTGGCGAACAGGTGCCCGAGATTTAGAGTGGTCTCGAATCCCGTCGTCGCGCCGCAAGTGACTAGGCGTCCGTGACGCGCCATGGATGCCGCGGAATGGCCGAACGTCGCGGCGCCGACATGCTCGAAGACGAGGCTCGCGCCGCGCCGACCGGTGATCCTCTTCACTTCATCCTTGATCGACTGCTTGTAGTGATCAATGACATGGTCCGCGCCTAGAGCTTTGGCCTTGGCGAGCTTGTCGTCTCCGCCTGCCGTCGCGATGACACGGCAGTGGTGCAGCTTGGCAATCTGGATCGCGGCGATGCCCACGCCGCTGGACCCACCGATCACCAGAACGTCTTCTAGCATGCGAATCTTGGCGATGCCCACCAGCATGTGCCAAGCCGTGAGAAACACCAGCGGCACCGAGGCGGCCTCCTCGTAGTTCAAGCCGCCCGGAATCGGCAGTGCGTTGGCCTCCGGAATCGCGACATACTCGGCGTTCAAGCCTGGATATACCGATCCGAACAGGCCGTAGTCAGGTGCCGCGTTGTCGACCCCATGAGCGGTCTCGAAACCGGCGGCGAGCGTCCGCCCCGGGGCGACCAAGATGCGGTCGCCGACCTTCACTCGCTCGCACAGCTCGCCGACCTCGACTACTTCGCCAGCGGCATCGCTGCCGAGAACCCACGGAAATTGCAGCCTCAGAGTCGGCAAACCGCCGCGCACCCACAAGTCGAGATGGTTGAGCGAACAGGCCCTTACGCGGACCACTACTTCGTTCGCTCTCGGGCGAGGTTCGGGGGCGTCTTCATAGCGGATCACCTCGGGGCCGCCACACTCGTGGATACGGGAAGCTTTCATAGTCTGCTACCGGGCTCCGGCCCGGCATCCGATTATACCGGCAGGCCTGTGTTGCTCTCTGCGAGCGGGTTCGCCATCCTGAAGGCTGGTGCGGGTCGCAAATCTTGTCAGCGGTGTGAAGGAGCACCAGCCCGGTTCTCGCGGCTTCACCGACTGCACCCGATCCTTGGCCGAGGCGGCGCTCTGCTCGAACCCTGAGTTGGCGGCGGCCGCTACGAAGGCCCTGTTCTCTGAACTCGTAGAGGAGTGGGCGGATCGCTTCGAGCCCTCGCATTGCGCTACCTACGCTGCGTTCATGTCCGAGGTGCTGTATGCGCCAGGCTCTCCAGTTGCTGCCGTACTGGCAACTCTCGGGTACGGCGAGCCAGAAGAGCTGCTGGATCGCTATCACCGGATGGCGGCCGCTGGGAGGACGGCGGGCCTCGGCCGCCGCCATGTCAAGAAGGTGGCCGTCCTGTCTCGAATCACGCTAGGTGCCGATGTGGCGGTAACAAGGCCGTTGCTGCTTGCCGCCGCCCGTGCTTTCCCGGCGGCAGAGATCGAGTTCATCGGCCCTAAGAAGAACGCGGGCCTGATCATAAGCGGTCATCGTATCGGTCACTGCGAGATTGCTTACAATCGTACCGCCTTGCTGGTTGACCGCCTACTGGCATGGAACCAGCTACGCGAGGCCGTGCAGGGCAGCGTCAACGGGCTGCGGCCTGATGATTACCTGATCGTTGATCCTGACAGTCGCCTGACGCAGTTGGGACTGCTGCCTGTCGTTCCGGACAGCTCGTATCACTTCTTCGAGAGCCGCTCTGCTGGTGGTGGAGGGGGCTCTAGTCTGGGTGCCCTCGCTCTACGGTGGTGTGGCCGAGTCTGGGGTGTTGACGCTGCGGACGCGGGGAGGGTGCCCCCGCACGTTCCGCCAGCTTCATGCAAGCGTCTGCTGGATGAGGGTGATCGCCCTCTTGCAGCGGTAAGTTTCGGCGTTGGCGGCCGCGCGCCGAAGCGCGTCGGGGACCAGTTTGAGGACGGCCTGTTGGAGTTGCTCCGCCGGCGCGGCTTTCGGATCGTGCTCGACTACGGCTTGGGCGAGGAAGAAGCTCGCGTGGTAGATCAGCGCCTCGCCGCCTTTGCCGGTAGGGCTGGTGAGTTGTCTAGCGATCAGCCCGGATGGCCTAGCCAGACCGATCTCTTGACATGGCGCGGCAGCCTGGCGGCTTTCGGAGCGTGGACGGCTGCAGCAGATGTCTATGTGGGATACGATTCAGCGGCGGCCCATTTGGCCGCGGCGCACGCAACGCCTGTCATCGAGGTCTTTGCCGGGGCCCCCAGCGAACGGTTTCGCCATCGGTGGACGCCAGCTGGCCCGGCACCGGTCCATGTCCTGCCCTTCACAGGCTCCACCGACGTAGAGGCTCTGCTGCGAAAGGTCGACCAGATCGCGGCCGAAACGGTACTGTCGAAGCCCCGGCCGCGACTCGACGAATAGGGTTGACCGCAAGCTCGCGGCCGCAGCAGCCTAGGCGCGGCTCACCGGGAAGCATCACGGCAACCGGCCCTTGGCGCACTGAGCGGCCCGCCGTTCGTTCGTGCCATACTCAATGCAAGCTGTGATCGCGCCTAGACGGCGCTGATGGTGATGGCATCCAAACCGAAACCTCCCGAGCGCAGTCGGGCGGAGGCTCCAAGGCCTAAGCTTTCAGCGCAAATCCCGCCGGTGCTGCTCGCCTGGCTGGTGCCAGGTGCCGGGCACTACTACCTAAAGCGTCCGTGGCATGCAGCCGCACTGCTGCTTTCGATCGCCGGGATGTTCCTGGCAGGATTGGCCATGCAGGGTCGGATGTTCACGCCCATGACCGGGGACCTGTTCACCACGATCATGACCTACGGCGGATACTTCGGCGACTTGTGCAACGGATCGCTCTACCTGCTGACGGTCTGGTTTGGCTACGAGCAGGACACAGTGCCGGGAGCTGTGCACGACTACGGAACGAAATTCATCGTTTGCGCCGGGTTTCTGAACCTGTTGGCGATCGTCGACGCCTACGAGATCGCTTCCGGCAAGAGAGCCAGAGCCTGATGTTCAGCCCGTCGCACCTCCAAGCGTCGCTCCTGTTTGCGCTGCTAGCATCCACGGTCATGGGGATCGTGGGGCGCTCCACGAACCGGGATCGACTGCACTATGGCCTGTACTGCTTCGGCTACTTCGTCGCGGCAATCTTCGTGCTCGGCTGGCTGATGCGCTTGGGGCACGGTTAGTGCCCGCCACCCACAACAGCGGTGACCGCGTTGCGTTCTACGACTTCGACGGCACGCTCGTGTCCGGAAACGTCGTGACGCGCTATGCGTGGGTCGCCAGGAGGCACCCCAGCCGCGCCCAGGCCATTTGGCGATACGGAAAGACTGTTCTCGGCGTGCCGCTGTGGCTGGCGCTGGACGCGTTTTCCCGCCGCCTGTTCAACGTGGTCTTCTTCCGCCTCTATCGCGGCTTGCGCGAGGACTGGCTGCGGGCGCAGGCACCGGCCCTGTTCGAAGCCCAGATCCGGGGCGAGCAATTCAAGTTCGCGAAAGATCGCGTGGCGCTGGATCGCGCCGCCGGCTACCGCACGGTATTGGTCACCGGAGGGATCGACTTGGAGATGCAGCCGGCGGCGGAGTACTTCGGATTCGACGACCTGCTAGCCAATCGTCTGGAATTTCGCGATGGGATTGCGACCGGTGACATCGTTCCGCCGTTGCTCGCAGGGGAGGCCAAGGCGGCCGCGTTGCGCGACTACGCTGCTGCAAGCGGCGTGGACATGACCGCCTCATGTGCCTACTCGGACAGCGGCTCGGATCTCCCGATGCTCACCGCAGTGGGCAATCCCATCGCGACCAATCCGGATTCACGCCTGCGCAAGGAGGCGCGGGCCCGCGGCTGGGCGGTCCTCGATCTGAGCCGCTCCAGCGAGCTCGTTGTCGCTCCCGGGCAGGCGCGCGGGGACGATTCCGAAGGCAGCGCCTAGATCAAGAGGGCTAGACTCTTTTCAGGAAGCGGCACAACAATGTCCTCGTCAGCGGAACCAGTCGTCTTCGGCGAGCCGACCCCCAATGCTGTGGGACGGGCCGCGCTCGTGTCCGATACGGATTGCGTCCGAGAGCTCAGTGCTGCCTCGGCCGACCGCTTGCTGTGGTACGGCGAGGACTTGATCCGAGTCAAGCTGCCCGCTGGCACGAGGGTGATCTATCCGAAGCCGAGCATTCCCGGCCTCCCGGACCGCGATGCCGCCATTCGCTTTGCGTTGGATCACCCTGAGCAGGCGGCTCCGCTACGCTCTCAGCTCCGTCCGGGGGCCAAGGTAACGATCGCCATCGACGATATCTCGTTGCCGCTGCCCAAGATGAACCGCCCCGACTTGCGCCAGTCGGTGCTCGCGATCCTGCTGGAGATGCTGGAGCAAGAGGGCGTGACCGATGTCGAGATGGTCATTGCCAATTCGTTCCACCGCCGCATGGAGCCCTTCGAGATCCGCTGGAGCGTGGGCCGGGAAATCTTCGACGCCTTCTATCCCCACCGTCTCTACTGCCACGACGGCGAGGATCCCGAGGGCATCGTCGAACTTGGCGAGACCGAGCTTGGCGAGAAGGTGCGGATCCACCGCCGCGCGGCCGAGTCCGACCTGCTCATCTACGTCAACATCAACCTCGTGCCGATGGACGGAGGCAACAAGTCGGTAGGCGTCGGCCTCTGCGACTATACCTCGCTGCGAGCCCATCACAATCCGCAGACGATCCGCGCGTCGGACTCGTACTTCGACCACACCAAGTCGCCGCTGACTGACTCGTGCAACCGCATGGGCCGCGTGGTCAACGACAAACTCAACGTCTTCCATATCGAGACGGTGGTCAACAACCAGATGTTCGACCCGCGCATGCAGTTCTTCGTCAAGCCTGAGGACGAATGGAACGCACTCGACAAAGTGACGTTTCGCATAGCCCAGGTCGGCTTGGGAGCCATGCCGAGGCAGTTGAAGCGCAAGGTGCTCTTCTCAGTGCCGGCACCCTACGAATTGATCGCCGTCCATGCCGGCGCGACCGACGCCGTGCACGCCAAGACGCTTGCGTACAACTACCAGCAATACTGCGTCCCGGTTGACGGGCAGGCGGATGTCGCGGTGTTCGGCGTCCCGTTCATCTGCCCCTACAACGTCAACGCGCCGATGAACCCGATTCTCGTGCGCTGCCTGACCCTGGGCTACTTCTTCAACATGTATCGCGGTGCGCCGATCTTGAAACAGGGGGGGGTGTTCATCCTGACACACCCGCTGTACAACGAGTTCAGCCCATCTCACCACGCCGCTTACCACGAGTTTTTTCACCGCTGTTTGTCCGAAACAAATGATGCCGACGAGCTGCAGCATAGGTACGAGGCCGAGTTCGCGCACGACTCCGCCTACAGCGAGATGTATCGCAACGGCTACGGCTACCACGGTGTTCATCCGCTGTACATGTGGTACTGGGCCGAGAACGGTGCCAAGCATTGCGGTCAGGTCATTGTCGTGGGAGCGGAGGACCGGGAGTCAGCCCGGATCATGGGCTGGGAATGCGCAGACACCTTGGCCGAGGCGCTGGAAATGGCACAGACCTTCCTCGGCAAGCGTCCCAGCGTGGCGCACGTCCACATCCCTCCGATCAACATGGTCGACGTAGCCGCCTGAGCCGGGGACCTAGGGAAGGGTCGGGCTGTCGGCAGCGCCGACCCCTTTGCGTCCGGTGACTCGCGCCTGGCAGCGAGCGGTCTGCCGGGGGTGGACATCGCGCCACCTAGGTCTGGCCTCGCAGCGAGGCCTGCCTGCCCAGGGTCCGTTGTTTCGGAACACGATTGTTTATAGGGGGAATAGAAATTATCTGCTTCCGCTTTGTGATCACACGTAGTTAGACTGCAAGTTAAGGGTCTTTATGGACCCGAGAACATGTGCAAGTGAGAGCTCGGAACGAAAAAAGACAAGATCATTCCTGCCATGTTTGCAAAGATTTCATGGAATTCTGCGGCCCTTGAAGTGCCCGAATTCACATCAATTCAATGACGTGCTCTTGGCGTCAACGTACTTTGGAGGTACACACTGAGCCATGAGAGGACACGCTGATCCGTGCTTCAATGCGCCGCCAGTGAGCCGTAGGGCGGGTATTCTAGCCGCCGGCTTAATGTTGGCATCGATGTCGGTGTGGGCCCAAGAGGGAGCGAATCCATCTTCCGGAGACCTGATGGCTGCGGTTGAGCAGGTTCAGACCCACGCCAACATTCTTTGGACGCTCGTGGCTGCATGCTTGGTGTTCTGGATGCAGGCGGGCTTCGCCTTTGTCGAGTCCGGCTTCACCCGCGCGAAGAACGCGGCGCACATCATGATGAAGAACGTCCTCGACATGTCGATGGGCGCTCTGGCGTTCTGGCTGATCGGGTTCGGCATCATGTTCGGTGCCACCAACGGTCTCTTTGGCACCGATCACTTCCTGCTCTCGCCCGACAACGGCGCTGGCGACGGCCAGTGGGAGTACACGTTCTGGATGTTCCAAGTGGTCTTCGCGGCGACGGCGGCCACAATCGTGTCCGGTGCGATGGCCGAGCGGACCCAGTTCGCGGCCTACCTGATCTATAGCGTCGCGATTACTGCCATCATCTATCCCGTCTTTGGCCACTGGGCTTGGGGAAACCTTCTCCTAGACCAGCCGTCGTGGCTGGCCGATATGGGCTTCATCGACTTCGCTGGCTCAACCGTGGTCCACTCGGTTGGAGGCTGGGCAGCTCTAGCGGGCGCGATCGTGGTCGGCCCGCGCCTGGGCAAGTATTCCTTTGACGGCTCGCCGCGCGCCATTCCCGGCCACAACCTGGGCATGGCAGCCTTGGGAGTGTTCATCCTGTTCTTGGGCTGGTTCGGCTTCAACGCTGGTTCGACCACGACAGCGGACGGCACGGTCTCTCGCATCGTGGTGAACACGTTCCTGGCCGCATGCAGCGGCTCGATCTTCGCCATGGTCGTCTCGTGGAGGAGGTTCGGCAAGCCCGATGTCGGCATAACGCTGAACGGCGTGCTGGCCGGCTTGGTTGGCATTACCGCTCCTTGCGCGTCGGTGACGCCGCTCGGCGCGATCATTATCGGTGCGGTCGCGGGAGTGCTCGTGGTCATGAGCATCCGCTTTTTCGACAAGGTGCATGTCGACGATCCCGTGGGCGCGATCTCGGTGCACGGCGTGTGCGGTGTATGGGGCACGCTTGGTGCGGCGCTGCTGCACGAGAACTTGTTCCTGGGACTTGAGTACGACTTGCTCCGCACACTCTCGGTGCAACTCGTCGGCGTCGTTGTTGCGTTCGTCTGGACATTCGGCACAGCCTTCGCGCTGTTCAAGATCATCAAGGCAGCGATCGGCCTGCGTGTCACGCAAGAGGACGAGATCGAAGGTCTGGACCTCGGCGAGCACAACTCGCGCGCCTACCCGGACTTCCAAGTCTCGATCAACTGATCTCGGTCTATCCATCCACCGGGCCCGGCGTGTCCTGACGGGAGCGCTGGGCCGTCGCGCTGGGGTCGCCCTGGGCCATCTCTTGAATGCCGCGCAGTGCACGTGCGGTTCGAGTTCCCGCGAATGTCGACCACTAGGGAGCAGTAGGCGTACGCGCTCGATCCGTTGTGTTTTCGGTGAATTTGAAGCGCAATAGAAATCTTCAATTGGAGCAATTTACCATCGAAATATTCACCCGAATATGGACTGTTAAGTTGTATTGAAATGGAGATCCTATCGCACGCTAGGAGCATTCCAATGCAGACAAGGATCTGATCTTTGTAGATCACCGGAGGGAACTGAGATGAAGAAGATTGAAGCGATCGTACAGCCGTTCAAGCTGGACGACGTTCGGGAGGGCCTGAAGAAGGTCGGAATGGATGGAATGACGGTCTTCGACGTGCGGGGATACGGCCGCCAGCGCGGGCACAAGGAGATCTACCGAGGCCACGAGTACGAGGTAGACCTGCTGCCGAAGGTCAAGCTCGAGTGCGTCGTGCCCGACGATCGCGTCGACGAGACGGTGGGCGCGATCATCGAGTCCGCCCGCACCGGCTCGATCGGCGATGGCAAGATCATCGTCTCTGACGTTCCGGAAGCGATCCAGATCCGCAGCGGCCAGTCCTTGGAACACGTCTCGTGAGGCGTGGCCTCCGTGTCCAGTCCGGGCCGCTGAGCCCATCAGAAATTCTTATCCGGCATATGCGCTCGGCAGCCGCGCAATCCGCTAGGGACAATGCTGGTAATCGGACTCCCCCAAGTCGAGGGATCGCACGCCTACCCTGCCGGCATTTCGACGACTGTAGCAGCCGTTCGCGGCTGCAGCCGCGCTGCCACAGGGACGGGTTCGCGACACGGTCTTCCCACGAGCGGGGATCTGGGAAAGGAGTGTTGAGATGAAGAGAATCATCACATTTGCCGTGATGCTGATCGCCGTGCTGGGCCTGCCAGTCTCGGCGGCGGCGCAAGACGGGATTGACACAGGGGACAATGCTTGGATCCTTACCAGTTCCGCGTTGGTCCTGATGATGACAGGGCCTGGGTTGGCCCTGTTCTACGGGGGGCTCGTCCGCCAGAGGAATGTCCTCGGCACCATGATGCAGTCCTTCGCAATGATGGCGATGATGACATTGCTGTGGGCCATCTACGGCTACAGCCTGTCGTTCGCGGAAGGGAACACGTTCGTCGGAGGCTTCGGGCACGTCTTCCTCAATGGTGTCGGCATGGAGCCCAACGGCTCGATCCCGCACCTGACCTTCATGGTCTTCCAACTGATGTTCGCGATCATCACCCCGGCGCTGATCAGCGGCGCCTTTGCCGAGAGGATGAAGTTCTCGGCGATGCTGCTGTTCATGGCGCTGTGGGGTACGGTCGTGTACTTTCCGATGGTCCACATGGTCTGGGGCGGCGGATTCATGAGCGGCGACGGAATGATTCCTTGCCTTGACTTCGCCGGTGGCAGCGTGGTTCACATGTCGTCTGGCGTGGCTGCGCTAGTAATTGCCCTGTACTTGGGCAAGCGCAAGGGTTATCCCAACGAGGCCATGCGCCCGCACAACCTCTCGCTCGCGTTCATCGGCGCCTGCTTGCTCTGGGTGGGCTGGTTCGGCTTCAACGCCGGCAGCGCCTTGGCGGCCGACGGCCTCGCAGCCGTGGCGTTCGTGAACACACACTTTGCTGCGGCCGCGGCGGTCACCGGCTGGCTGGTGGTCGAATGGATCCGCGATGGCAAGCCGAGCGTGCTCGGCGGCATCACTGGCGCGGTGGCCGGTCTGGTCGCGATCACGCCTGCCGCGGGCTTCGTCGGCCCGATGGACTCGATCATCATCGGCTTTGCCGGCGGCGCGATCTGCTACTTCGCGGTGGCGGTGGTCAAGGCGAAGTTTGGCTATGACGATTCGTTGGACGCGTTCGGCGTCCACGGTGTCGGTGGCACTGTGGGAGCACTGCTCACCGGCGTGTTCGCCCGCATGGCGATCGGCGGAGCCGATGGCTTGGTCGAAGGCAACGCCGGACAGTTCGTCAACAACGCCCTGGGCAGTGCGCTGACCTGGGTGTTTTCCGGAGTCGCGACCTTCGTTATCCTGAAGATCGTCGACGCGATCATCGGGGTGCGTGTGAGTGCGGGAGACGAGTCCATTGGACTGGAT
The DNA here is from genome assembly GCA_009841225.1 of Terriglobia bacterium. Lineage (GTDB taxonomy): Bacteria > Acidobacteriota > Terriglobia > Bryobacterales > UBA6623 > VXMF01. The sequence continues at coordinate 75,602 of VXMF01000048.1, forward strand.
ATATCGCAGCACGGCGAAGAGGCCTACAACTAGCGAAAGCGTGACAGGAGGACATCAGAGATGAAGAAGATCGAAGCGGTTATCCAGCCGTTCAAGTTGGACGACGTCCGTGAAGCGCTCAAGGGGATCGGCCACGATCGCTTGACGATTTACGACGTGCGCGGCCACGGTCGGCAGAAGGGCCATAAGGAGGTCTACCGCGGCCAGGAATACGAGGTGGACCTGCTGCCCAAGGTCAAGCTCGAGAGCTACGCGTCCGACGACCGGGTCGACGAGATTGTCAACGCTATCGTCGAGTCCGCTCGCACAGGCAAGATCGGCGACGGCAAGGTGTTTGTCTCCGATATCGCATCGGCCATTCGGATACGCAGCGGCGAAACCGACGACGACGCCATTTAGCCTGCCATGGCTGTCGCCTCTCGGCAGCCTCAAGGCCGGGCGGGCAGCAATGCCCGCCCGGCCTAATCTACTCTCGTAGGAAGCGCGTCGCGTCCTGGCGGAGGTCCGATGTCCAACCTCACCACGTATCATGCGCAACAGATGGAGCGGGTGAGTTCGGACTTCTTTGAAGATGGAGACGGCCTGCGTGCCGTAGCCCGGCGCACCAATGCCGTGGACGATATCGTCCGGGGCCGGTTTGACGAAATCTTCCCCGGCACGCGCGACGGAGTGGCCGCCATCGCAGTGGGCGGCTACGGTCGCGCGGAACTGTTCCCGTTCTCCGACATCGATTTGCTGCTGCTGTTCGGCAGCATACGCGATGCCGAGCGCAACGAAGAGCGCATCGCGAAACTGATTGCCTCGCTGTGGGATTCGAAACTACAGGTTTCCCACTCGGTTCGGTCCCCTAAGGATTGCACCAGCTTGGCCCGCGACAACACCGACCTGCACATCAGCATGCTCGACACGCGCTTCGTCGCCGGTGACGAAGCCTTCGTCGCGACGCTGCAAGATAGCCTGCTGCCGAAGTTCTACTTGCGGGAGCAGCGCTCGCTGCTGCGCTCCCTGATCCAGAAATCCCGTCAGCGACACCAATCGTTCGAGGATACTCTGTACCATCTGGAGCCCAACATCAAGGAGGGCCCCGGAGGCCTGCGGGACTTCCATCTCGCCTGTTGGGTAGCGCAGCTGCAGAACATCGAGCCAGGCCGCGTACCTGCCAGCGGCGAGTTCCTGCCGCAGAGCCCGTGGCTCGACCCGGAAGGCTCGAAGCGCTTCCTATTCGCTCTGCGCTGCTACCTTCACTACTACTACGGCCGAGACAGCAACGTGCTGTCGTTCGATCTGCAGGACTCGATCGCTCACGCCGGCGCCGGCAAGGTCTACGACGGGCCTGGCGGCGCTGCGGACATGATGCGCGTGTTCTATCGCAGGACACGGTCGGTGTACCGTCTCGCACTGCGCCTGATGGACGAGTCTTCAGCGCCGGCGAACGCTCTGGTTTCGATCTTGCGCAGCCGCAAGTCGCGCCTGTCCAACGTAGACTTCAGCGTTAGCAATGGGCAAATCTACTTCAAGGATCCGCGCTTGTTGGAGCACCGCCCTGAGCGCGTGCTGAGCCTGTTCGAGTTTCAGGCGCGCCACGGTCTCGCGCTGGCATCAGAGACTGAGCGGCGCATTCGCGATCAGCTGCCGCTGTTCCGGCAACACGTCGAGGCCACGCCGGCACACTGGCCCGCCCTGAAGCGGATTCTGCTGCTCCCGCACACTTACCGGGCGTTGGAGGCGATGCGCGAGGCCGGCGTCTTGTACGCGCTTTTCCCCGATTTTGAACTGGTGGATTGCTTGGTGATCCGCGACTTCTACCACCGCTATACCGTGGACGAGCACACTCTGGTGGCCATCCGCGTGCTGAAGGAGCTTCCGAGCGCGACTGAGCGCATCGACCAACGCTTCGCTTCTCTGCTAGGGGAGATTGACCATGCCGAGCTGCTGCAACTTGCGCTGCTGTACCACGATCTCGGCAAGGGCGTGGACGGGCGGCCGCATCAGGAGACCAGCGCGGAAATGGCTGACCGTGGGATGCGGCGGATCGGGTTGGAGGATCCGTTGGCTCGGGAAACCGTGATCCAGCTCGTGGCCGATCACCTGAAGATGTCGGAAGTGATGACCAAGCGGGACCTCAGCGAGATGTCGGTATTGGAAGACTTCAAGCAGGAGGTCAAGACGCTGGAGCGGCTCAAGCTGCTCACGTTGATGACCTATGCCGACACGGTCGCCGTGAACCCTTCGGTACAGACCAACTGGCGCAAGGAACTGCTGTGGAGAATGTATCGGGGCATCAACTCCATCTTTCAGCGCGACCACGGGGACCGGCGTATCAACACGAGCACCGTCGCGGACTGCTTGGACCAAGCCGCCGACCAGGCCGAGAGAACGCGCCTAAAGCGCTTCCTGCGAGGCTTTCCGGAGCGCTATGTGCGCACGCACACGCCAGAACAGGTCCGTCGGCACGCAGAGCTGGCGGGCACTATGGAAGCGGGGCGGGCGACCGCTAAGTGCGTCTGGAAGGGCGGCCACCTTGAAGTGCTAGTCCTGTCGCCGGATCGGCCCTTCCTGTTCGCCTCGCTGTGTGCCGGCATCACGGCTTCCGGGGGAGACATCGTCAGCGCCGAGGCCTTTGCCAACGAGGACGGGCTCGTGCTCGACTCGTTTCGCGTTGCGCCGAACACGACGGTGGGAGAGCTGCGGCAAATCGACCCCACCCAGATCGAGGACCTCGAGCTGAGACTGCAAGGGCTGGCCGAAGGTACCATCGACGCTTCCAGCCTGCGCCAGTGGCGCGTGCGCGCTCCCTACAGCCGCCGCAACGGCGAGCCGCCCTCGGTGTCGTTCGACAATGACACCTCAGCCCGCGCGACCATCTTCTTCGTCAACACCGCGGACCGACCCAAGCTGCTGCACGATCTGGCTAGCGCGTGCTCAAGCAGGGAGTGCAATATTGACGTCGTGCTGAGCCACACGCAAGGCAGTTTGGCGATGGACACCTTCTATCTCACCCAGCGCGGAAAAAAACTCCCGGAGCAGATCTGCGAGCTGCTCAAGGATGATCTGCTAGAGGCTTGCGCGCCCGGCTAGCAAGCGCCGTTGAGGCGCAACGCCGTGGCGGGTGTCTTGGATACGCGGTATAGCCGTCCCGCGCGGCGCTGGGGTTGTTGGCTGGGAGAGCTTCTGCGTTAGGTTTGCGCTGCAGTGTCCGCAATGGGCTCCGAATCGGTCCGATGCGAGGGCCGGAGACTGCAGAGCCGATCGGGCCGATCCTTCGACGAGACCGGTGCGGACGCGTAGATCCAACCATCCTCCTGCCGACGAGTCGATGGCCACGACGGTGAGACTCGGTCCGTCGCGAGATTTCGAAGATTACTGAGCGTCCGGTTGGTTGATTGCGTCGTCTCGGTAGATCCGGTCCATCACGTTGACCACGTGCCGGATGGAGAGGTTCTCGTCGATCGTCAGTATGTGCGCCCCGGATTCCACTGCAAGCGTGGCCGCGACGGCAAGACCCGCGGCACGCTGTTCGGCACTGGCGCGGATTGACTCGGTGAAGAATCGCTTGCCCACCAGAGTGGCTTGGAGGCCTTGGGCTGGAGGGGCCAAGCGGCTTAGATTTCTGAGCAGATTGAAGTTCTCGAATCCCTGCTTGCCGTGCTCGAGCCCGGGATCGAGGACGATTCTCTGGCGTGCGATATTTGACTTATCGGCCCTCAGCAGCGCCGCGCTGAAATCGTGCCGCACGATCTCTTCCAAGTTCGTGATTGGTTCCATCCGCGCCCACTGCTCCGGCGCGCCGCGCATGTGTCCCAGGATCAGCGCGGCGTCGGTTCCATTGACGGTCGGCGCCATCAGACGGTCATACGCAAGCCCGCTGAAGTCATGCACGATGGAGGCACCTAGCTTGGCAACCCGGTATGCCGTCTGGGAGTGGACGGTCACTACGCTGATCGGCACCTTCAGTTCGTTGCTGAGCTTGCGCACTACCGGGACGAGCAGCGGCAATTCGTCTTCGGCGTCAGGAACGCCGGACACCGGGCTCAATGGCAGGGCCTGCAATTCCACGATGTGGACTCCAGCAGCCTCGAGCGCAAGCGCCCGACTCAGGATCGCGCCCGGGTCCGGCTTGCTGGTACTGCCGGCCTGAGCGAGGTTGACTCGCACCGACAGGAAGGTGGTCACGCCAAGCGTGACGTGCTCGTTGGGCAGGCTCCACAGGGCCCTTGTGCGTCGAAAAGCCATCACTTATCCAAATTCGAACCCAGCCGTCGCGTAGACCTGTTCGGAGTGCGAGTGCAGGGAGGGGGACTCTCCCCCGCGCCGCATCATTCGCTCGAGTCGGCGGACCGGCTGAAAGCCGAGTTCGGCAGCCAGTTCGCGCGCGGACTGATTTGAAGGCAGGAAATCCCAGAATACGCGCTTGTCCTCCTGCTCTTCAAGCGATCCTCGCAACACGGCAGCAGCGGCCTGCTCATCCTTGGCCACGCACGGGCCGACGAACCAAGCCGAAGAACCGGGACGTCCGAAGGCGAAGCCGTCCGGGCAGATCACGCCTGTGACGGTGGAATCCGTGCATAAGTCGCGCAACAAGCGGGACCGGTCGTAGTTGCAGGCTTCCCGGTCAATCCGTTCCAAGGCAGAGGGAAGTCTGCCGACGCACCGAGCCGCAACCTGACCCTTGGAGCTTGGATCGCCTAACGGCGGCCGTTCCCAGCGCTCGATCAGTTCGGTGGTAGCGAATCCGACCTGTTCGTAAAGCGGCTTTCCCATCGCAGTGGCATCCAAGCCGCACGCTCGGGTTCCCTTGAAATTGAGCCAATTCAGCGCGTGCTGCACCAAAGCCCTTGCAATGCCCTGTCGGCGAAACGCGGGCAGAACTAGCACCATGCCCATCCAAGCCATCTCTGACCCGTAGCACACCGCCGTCGTACTGCCCGCAACCATGCCGTCCCTTTCGGCGACGAAGCATCCCTCGGGCTCCAGGCGCAGCAGCCGCTGCCAGTCCGCGGGAGTCTGATTCCACCCGGCCGCGTGCTTGAGGCGCATCGCAGCGGGAATGTCGGCATTCCGCATCTGCCGGATCATGTGGTTCTGCGTCTCCACTGATAGTAGGCCGTGCTCGCCAGGACCAGCACGACCGCGAGGCCGATCCAGAGCATCGCAGTGAAGTTGCGGTCATATGCTTGCGATCCGAAGAGCGTACTGGCCATCAAGGCGGGCGCCCGGGCCGGGACGCTCAGAGCCAGAAAGCGGCCCAGTCCGAGCGGCGAAAGGCCCGCTGCGTAGCTCATCGCATCTTTTGGCGTGCCCGGCAGTAGGAACAGGACGAAGATGGCGACGTGGCCCTTGCGCGATTGGAGCGATTCGTCGATTCGCGCAAGCTTTTCGCTGCCGATCATCCGCTCGACGACCGGCCTTCCCACCGCCTTGGCAAAGCCGAAGTCGAAGGCAGCGCCCAACAGGATGCCGATGATCGAGTAGAAGAAACCCCAGCCCGCGCCAAACACGTAGCCAGCGGCGAACTGGGTGATCTCGCCCGGGATGGCGAAGACCACCACCTGCAGGAACTGGATCCCGATGCAGATGAGCGGCCCGGCGATGCCGTCCCGCCGCATCCACTGCACGAGCTGGTCGTGCTGAGGCAGGCGGTCAAGCCAGCCCAGCGACCAGGCCAGTGCCAAGATCGCTCCCAATCCCGCCGCGCCGGCGATCGCCCACCGCTTAGCGTGTGGGCGCGTCGGACGCACGTCTGGCGCTGCCTGCCCCATGTCGTATTCTATGACGCGATGATGCTGAACGAGCCGATGACGCTAGTGACTGACTACGCGTTGGGCGCATTGTGCGTTGTGCTCGCTATTCGGATGCGCAGCAGGGGCTTGCCGCAGAACCGATCGGACTGGACGGCGGCCCTGTTCGCGTGCGCCGTCGCAGCATTCGCGGGTGGCACGTACCACGGTTTTCTTCCGTGGATGGACGATACCGTTGCAGCGGTACTGTGGCGCCTGACGTTGCTTGCAATCGGCTGGGCCGCTTATGCGGCTGTGGTCGCTACTTGCCGCGCACACGTGGGCGGCAGCCAGGGGACAATAATTTGGATCGCGCGCGCGCAGTTCGGCATCTATGCTCTTGCGGCAATAGCCAGCGGCGAGTTCATCGTTGCCATCATCGACTATTCCCTGGCCTTCTTGTTTGTGCTCGCAGTACATGCTTGGGCTTGGCGAAAGTACAGCGATAGCGCCGCCAGAACGGTGGTCGGTGGCGTGCTTGTGACCTTCGCGGCCGCTGGGATCCAAGCGGCGGGGATTGCGCCGCACAGAGCCTTCAACCACAACGACCTCTACCACGTGGTGCAAATGGCGGGTGCAGCGCTCCTCTATCGAGGGGCACTTACCTCGGCGCGCAGATCGATCTAGGTTGAGGCTATTCGGCCCAGCCGTGCGCGTCTTGCACGCTGACCATGACGGCCAGGATGTCGTTCCACGTTTGCGGGTCCATCATCACGGCGTTGGGGAACATGCAGCCGTCCCAGCAAATGTGACGGCATGCCTTCGTGAGTTGGCCGCCCCCGTCCCGTAGCCAGAATCCCGCGTGGCGGGTGATGTCGAGCCGCCCGTTCGGATCAGTGGCCTGGCAGTGCCGGCCGGTCCGGTCATGGCTGCCGCTGCCGAATACAGTGCCGTCATTTTGGGCCACGTGGAAGTCGTTGGTCCACGGGCGCAGGGCGCCGGTCACTTGACGCAGGGCATCGTCCAGCTGGGCACCGTCATTCCAGGCGAAGTCACCTGGCAGGATGGCGTGCTCCGGTGCGTTGTAGCCCAGCGTGTAGAGTAAGGTGTGGGCCATGTCGGCCTGAAAGCCAACGTGGTCATCACCCACGCCCTCAAGCACTTCCAGCATATACTTCCAGCTGTGCATGCTGCCCCAGCAAATCTCGCCCTCGGCGGATAGGCGTTCGCCGTGATCGGCAGCAATCGCCGCCGCCTGCCGGAACGTCTCGACGACGTTGGCGGTGTTGCCTGCCGGATCCTTCGCCCAGTCCTCGACCCCGCTGGCGGAGTCAATCCGGATCACGCCGGACGGGCGGATGCCCCACTGAGTTAACTTGCTGGCGATGCCACAGGCCTTCCTAATGGCGGTCAGGAAGGCGGCACGTCCGGCGCCTGGGTCAATCGCAGCGCCCCCACCGGTCGGTTCCCAGACTGGTGCGACGACAGAGCCGATTACCAAGCCTCGCGCCGCAAACTTGTCGACCCAGGCCTTGAGCTCGTCGTCGCTGCTGTCAATGCCGATGTGCGGTTCGGAGAGGAACAAGTCCACTCCATCGAACTTCCTGCCATCGACCTCGGCGTTGGCAGTCAGGTCGAGCATGGTCTCGAGGGCGATCGGCGGTTCGTCATCCGGCCCGTCGCCGCCCTTGCCCACGACTCCGGGCCAAGCGGCATTGTGCAGTTTCGGGAAGTTGTTGCGGTTGTTCATGGTTGTGCGAGTCAATAATATCGCATCGCCGCATACGGACTTCGCCGAGCGCGCTGGCGATAGCGCGAGCGTGCCCCGTTGACAGCAAGGGGATGCACTTGCCGAGCCCTCGGCGCGGTCTCAGGGAGCAGTGATTTCCAGCGCGGCGGCGGCCTGCGTCTCTTGCCGCGCCCGTGCCTGAAGGGCTTGGTACGTGGCGAGCGCCTCGCGGGCTTTGTCCGGCATGCCTGTCCTCTGATACGCCTGGGACAGCTGGTAATGCACGCTCCCGTCGGTGTCTAGGCTGGCGGCGGCACGCAGGTGCTCCACTGCCTTGGCTGGCTCGTCGACTGCGAGGTATGACCTGCCGAGGTCAAGCCTCGCGGACAGCGGTGGCAGCGGGCCCTCCAGAGCGCTCTCCAGCAGCGGGATGGCGTTCTCGAAATCCTGCGCTTCGGCCAGCAGGTTGCCCAGCATCGCAGCCCATCGTGAGTCGCCCGTATCTGATTGGCGGAACTTCTCCAGCAGGGGCCGCGCTTCCTCAATGCGGCGTGCCAGATAGAGGAGCTCGGCCATCTGTCTCTCCAGTGCGCCATCTTGAGGGCGAATCGCAAGTGCCGCCCGGGCCGCCTCGGCTGCCTCGGAGAACTCCGATTGCGCCGCCAACAGGTCTGCGACTAGGGTCAACTGATCCGCCGATTCAGGCAGCCTGCGCAAACCGTGGAAGGCATCGGCGGACAGCGCGGCGTAGGCTCTTGCCGCCCAGTAGTACTCTTCCGATGATGCGTTGGATGAAACGGGCACGATGGCATCGAATTGTCCCGCCTCGAATGCGCACTCGAGGGATCCCGAACGGGAGCAGTCCGCTTCGGGCAGGGAAGCGGCGCGTGTGCGCTCGACCTGAGCCCAGTCCCGGCGGCCAGCTTGCTCATACAAGGCGGCGAGGGCTTCGTGGTCGGAGCGCCTCCTTGGCCCCCTTGCCATGGCCTCTCGGAACAGGTACAAGGCGCTTGGGAACTGTTTCGCAGTCAATCGCGTGTAAGCCAAGAGGCGCAACATGTGCTCGGACTCGGGATCCCGCTCCTGCAATCCCGCAATCGCCTCGGATGCGAGTTGCTCGTAGCAACGCACCAATCCGGCGTATGGAAACGGATTGGTGCCGTCCTGTTGCCTGAGCCTCACCCAAGCATCCGACGCTTCGGAGTACTCTCCCACCGCCTCCAGAGCGTCTCCTAGCAGTGCGCGAGCGAAGGGATGCGCGGGATTCAAGCGGACCGCTTGGCGCAACGGCTCGACTGCCTCCGCAAAATCTCCCAGCCGCGAATAGGAGGCTCCCAGGAAGAAGTGCGCCGGAAAGGACGACGGCATCGCCGACGCAGCCGAGCGCAGCGGAAGGACAGCGGCAGTGTCTTGGCCGCTCAGATGCAGTGCCATCCCCAGATTGGCCTGCAGCGACGGTTCACCCGGGTAGCTGGCGGCCAGCTGGCCATACAGTTCGGCGGCCTTCGCGAAGCGCTCCTCTTGCATTGCCTTGCTGGCTTGGGAGGCGATGACCGATGGATCAGTCTGTGCGAAGAGGTTCGCGAAGGTGGCGAGGAGAAAGGCGGACCGAAGGACCGTGGAGCAAGGATGGCTTGGCGATCTCAACTTGCACTCCGGCATCGCGACAACGCTCGGCTTTATGATGGCACGCTGATTTCTACTTGCGACATTACGGGGCAGGCTGCCATCAATCCATCCGGTGCGACGGCGTCATCCCGGGCACTCAGGCGGCTTTGCTTGAAGCTTAGCGACTGCCGGATAAGGGATACTCCGATGCCTCGTCGGAAGCAGTTGGTTGCTGTGCTGTTGCGCCTTACTCTGGAATTGGACGAATAAAAGGGGCCTGCCCGAAGGCAGGCCCCGACAATAGGCCGACTGAGCGCGTCGAGCTAGAAGCTGAACCGTAGCCCGATGCGGATTACGCGCGGGTTTGATGCGCTGGTGATTGTCATGAAGCCCCCGCTGTTCACGTTGTCGTTGAAGCGTCCGAACTGAGGAGTGTTCGTCAGGTTGAAGAACTCAGCCCGGAACTGCGCTTCGGCGGTCTCCCCGATCGGAAACTTCTTGAAGATGCTCAGGTCGAGGTTTGTGACTCCCGGCGTGTCGAGGATATTGCGCCCCGAGTTGCCAAAGCGCTGCTCGGTGACCGGCGCGAATGAGCTTGGGTCGTAGTAGTGCTGTCCAGGCCCGACTCCGCCCAGCTTCCTCACGGGGCCAACTTGGTCCGCAGTCTGCACCGCGCTGGCGGCGTTCAGTGAGGCGCCTGAGGCGCGGATGCTCCTCGGTGTGCCGGTGAACATAGCCGCGATGCCGCTGACCTGCCAGTTGCCCAACACCGTGCCAACTGCCGTGTTGTTGTTCTGCAGGAACGGCAGATCATAGACGAAGCCCATCTGGAACATGTGTGTTCGATCATACCCCGCTCTGGATCGGTTGCGGTGGAACACGTCTGGGTGATCCCACCAGACACCAGCCCAACCCTCGTCGTCGGCCATGCCGATGGCTTTCGACCACGTGTACGCCCCCTTGAGCATCACGCCCCTTGAAAAGCTACGGTTGATGGCCAGTTGCAGCGAGTGATAGTCCGAGTTCAGGTAGCTGTCCCACATGTTGATATTTTGCCGCCGCCCGGTAATCGAAGCGTAAGGACGGCCTGCGTTACCCTCTCCAGGCCGCGACGCATTGATGTCCTGATCGGCCAGCATGTCCACCGACCTGGTCGCCACGTAGCCCAGCGAGGTGATCACTTCGCCCGGCAGGCGTCGCTCCACCGTGAAGTTCCACGAAGCGATGTAGCCGCGGTTCAGGGTTCCCTCGTATGGGCTGCGGAAGCCAGCGACCAAGGGAACTTCGATCACTCCTTGGTCGACATCTGGCCCGACCACCGGAGGTATTCCGTCGGATAGCTTGCGGAAGAGCTCGAAGCTGTTGTCGCGCTGGAAGGTGAACGCCACTGTGATCGGGTATTGTCCACGCATTGGGCGCGAGAACGGCATCGGGCTGTAGTTGAGGCCGAAGCCGGTTCGGACCACCGTCTTGTCGTCGACGCGATAGGCAATACCCGCACGCGGCGAGAGCAGCCCGCTGCTCACTTCGATTCCGGCGTTCTTTGGCGTGCTGCCGCGACCGCCCATGTACATCAGGTTGGTGTTGGGGTCATAGCGCTCGATTCCCTTGCCTCGGGCGCGCGTCATCAGCGGATAGTACTCGTAGCGCAGTCCTAAGTTGACGGTCATGTTCGGCGAAACCTGCCAGCGGTCGGTGATGTAGCCGGCGAACTGCCATTCGGCGCCAGTTGCCAGCACGTGCTGGATTGCCTTACGCATAACCGACGTCTCGCCGAGCAGAAATGCCGCGTAGTGATTGAACTGTCCGGGAGCGGCCCCGCCGTTGAGCGATGTGACATCGCCGTTGAAGTCAATCACCCCGCGCGGGCCGCCGCCAAGCTCAGGCTGCCAGTGGGCCAGCTTTAGGAGAATGCCGTCGAATCCAAAACGGATTTGGTGCGTGTTCTTGATCAACGTGAAGTTCTGGCTCGTTGTGTAGTTCTCCTCGACGCGGTCGAGTGGCTGCCAGCCGGGCGCGCCTAAGCGGGTGTAGGGCCCAGGCTGGATCCGCGGGAAGCCGATTTGGCGCGGGTCCGGGCCGCCCAGCCCCGGAATTCCCAGGCCGAAGTCCTTACCCAGATCGGTGGGATTGACGAACTGATCCTGCCGCCAGTATCCGACCACGCCGTCGTAGAGGAATGTCGGCGAGAACGTATAGGTGTGGCCGAACGTGCCCAAGTTTACGTACGTCTCCGCATTGCCCGGACTGCCGCCCGGAGCGGGCCCGCCCGCGTCCCCGAAGATCGGCGTGCCGGAAACCGGCGCGTCCATAAAGCCGTGCTTGGCCCACAGGGAGTACTTGTCGTTGACCGTGAAATTGATCTTGCTGTCATAGTATGCACGGTCGAACGGAGGCGACCCCGAAGAGTGAAAGTTGTTGTTCGTGCCGGGCTGGTTGGGCTCCGGGATGTACGTCTGGACCAGCCGGGCTATCGGGCTCTGCAGGCTGCCAGGGATCATCTTGTTGGGGAATAGCTCCCTGCCAGTTCCGTCGGGATTGCCCGTGTACGGGTTGTAGATGTCATCCTCGTAGGCGCTAAAGTCTCCCATCCGCTGGTCCATTGTCGGCACTTCGTCGCCTGTGCGAACGCCCGAAATCGCCTGGGTCGTGTTGTCGTAGCTGAAGAAGAAGAAAAAGCGATTCTTGACGAACGGCCCGCCGATCGTGCCGCCAAAGTTGTCGAAGCTGCTCTCCGGCTTGCCTGCGGCGAAAAAGTTCCTCGCCCGCAAGCTGTCGTCGTCATGGAACCAGAACCCAGAGCCGTGCAGTTCGTTGGTGCCGGACTTGGTGATCACGGTCGTGGACGCCCCGCCAGAGAGGCCCTGCTCGGCCTCGCCCGAGCCAGTCGTGATGCTCACTGTCTCGATCGTCTCGGCCGGTGCGATGTAGCCTGCGTGGTGGGGCAGCCAGACATTGATGCTCGCCGCACCATCGATGCGGGTGACGTTGTTGTTTCGATTCGTACCGTTGACGTTCGTGCTGAGGGCGCGCGCGGGAGTGTCGAGGATCGAGTTCTGGAACCTCGCCGGCGTTGCGCCGGGTACGAGGTTGACTAGGCTCTGGTAGTTGCGGAAGTTGGGCAGCGGGAAGTTCGTGATCGCTCTTTGAGTGATCTCCGAACGAGTGTCTGCCTTCTGAGTCTGCAACTGCGCGGCCGAGGCCTCGACCGTGACTTGTTCCGTCACTTGGCCTAGGACCAAGCCGACGTCGACTTGAGACACGGCATTCGCCGTTACGTTGACGCCAGTCTCGGTGTGAGTGCGGAAGCCGTCTGACGTGATGGCCACGTCGTAGCTTCCGATGGGCACGTTCACCAGACGGAACAGCCCGTCCCCGCCCGTCGAGGCGTCTAGTTCCTGGCCCGTGCCGACGTTCACTGCGCTGACGCTGGCACCGGGAACTACGGCACCGGTTCCGTCTGAGACGGTTCCAACGATTGAGCCGTACAGCACCTGCGCCGAGGCAGGTGCCGCCAAGCTGAGCGCCAACGCCGTAGTGACAACGGCAATAGCGCACAAGCTAAAGGCTTGCTTCATCATTCGTGAATCCTCCATTCAAGTGTTTGGCCGCCGAGCTCGCGCTCTCGACCGCCAATCTCTCTGACCCCTGTCTCATCGTGCATTTCGCCTTGACAGGCGCGAGCACCAGTGAGCTAAACTCTCGCACAAAGTTAAGAGATTGTCAAATCAGGGTGTAAAGCATTGCAGAGAAACTGGATGCCTCCGCTTGGCCGTCCCACGTAGCCGCCAGAGGGGCGGGCCTAGGCTCACTCACCCCGTACGTGAGAGCCTCAGTCCGAGACGTCAAGCTACCAAGCTTGAACTTGGCGATGCTTCCGTCTAGGGGTGCCTCTTTGCTGGTGCCACTGGCCCTGCTGTGCCAGGCGGCGAGTGTTCCTGCCCAGATTCGCTTCCGAACTGCCTCAGAGGACTCCGGCGTCGGCTTCACGCTGCGCCATGCCCCGACCGAGCGGAAGCGCATGATCGAAACAATGGCGGGCGGGCGGTCTTCGACTTCGACGAGGACGCGGAGATCGCCACTGTTGGCACCCACCACGGAGCGGCGGTCGCAGACTTTGACGCCGACGGTCGCCTGGAGGTCGTGGTCAGCGCGTTGGGCGAGCCGGCGCAGCTCTTTCGAAACGTCTCCGAGCCATCACACGCTTGGCTCGCCCTGCAACTGGTCGGCGAGCGATCAGGGTGCGACGCCCTTGGTGCGAGGGTTCGCGTGGAGGGACAGACCCGTTGGGTAAAGAGCGCCGCAGGCTATGCCTCATCAGCGTTGCGGCCGGTGCATTTCGGGCTCGGGGACTCCGATCAGCCCGTAGCAGTCGAGATCGATTGGCCCGGCGTCAGAGTCAGGCGCTTTGTCAGACGGTGCTCCTAGCCAAGTGTGGGTTCGGCAACTTCCTGGATGACTTCAATCCAGTTCGCCCCTCGCCGGATCGTCCATTCGCCCGGATCGACGACCTTGTAGCTGTGTCGCCAGCGGTAGTCTTCTTCCTCCGGGTTCTCGACAACACCCACTCCGATGCGCAGGAAGCGCTCCTCGCCGTCGTCATAGCCCAGTCCCTTGTCGTTGGAGCGGTACTCCTCGATCGGTCCGGTCATGCGGTCGTGGAGGTAAGGATCGTCGGATTCCTGCCACTCACCAAAGTACTCGTGTCCGGCGTTCTTCAGGCTAAAGATCGCCGCCGACCAATCGAAGCGCGTCCCGCTGTAGTACCCGTTTTCCGGATCCGGAGGGCACGCCCGCGCCTCAACCTGCTCATTCGCGAACGAAGCGGAGGGGTGACCGGCGCCATGACCGCCATAGGGAAGGGCTAGAGAGGCTCTGCCTCAGACCGACGAGAGCGTGCGATCGGGCGGAGAGCCGGGATACATGCGCAGCTTCCTTCTCCGCGTTGCGGAGGGACCGGGAATCGAATTAGCGGATGCCTCCGGTGCCGTCGGCTCGGCCGTTTAGTCGATGTGAATGCGGAAACCGCTGCTCTTTCGAGCGGGTGCCTCTTTCGCGCTTCAATTTGGCGAGTTCTGCCTGACTCGGCGGCAAAGGTCGGTTAGCGATTGCTCCGAGCGGTCCCAGATCAGCTGGAAGACCGCAGCCTCGTTTCCAGTTCGCGGACGCGTCGATTCGCCTCGTCCCGCTCGCGCTCTGCGGCCTGCCGCCCGCGCTTTTCGACCTCTCGCTCGCGCTCCGCCGCCTGTCGCTCTAGCTCTGCGGCCTGTCGGTCTAGCTCTGCGGCCTGTCGCTCGCGCTCGGCTGCGCTGGCCCACTCCTCCCCCGTGCGCGGGTCCCGGAAAACCAACACGATCCCCCGCTCCCGCCACTCGCCGCGCAGCTCCAGCCCCAACACCTCGCTGCGTAGCCAGGCCCGGCCCGCGACAGCCACCGCTGTCGCCGGCTCGTAGCCGCCCGCTCGGGCCAGGTAGCCCTCCAGCGGACTGGCCATCAACTCCCCGACCGGATCGAGCCGCCAGTACTCCCGTACGCCTAGGCTGGCGTATTCGCCCACTTTGTGCTGCGCATCTCTGGCCGCTGTCGACGGCGATGCCACCTCCAGCACGAAGTCCGGCGGCTTGCCTTCCTCCCACACCAGGTAGCTGCTGCGGCTCGGGCTGCGCCCCACCCCGTGCACGACCTGCACATCCGGCTGCAGCCAGACCTGGTTGTTGCCACGCCGGTAGTACACCCTTAGTTCCATCGCCACCAGCACCTCCGCGCGCTCCCGGAAGTGCAGGCGCAACGCCCCGGTGGCCTGCTCGACGGCGTCGCCGTGAGAGGTGCTCTGCGCGACCCACTGGCCTTCGGGGTACTCGACCTCGTCGGCCTGCCGCACCTCGGCGGCGACATCCGTCGCTGGAACTGCGGGAACAGGCGTGTCTGTGGTAGTACCGGCTGACATTTGGACTCGGTGCGTGTGGCGCACCTCCCGTGCCAATGATTGTACAGCCGCAGTAGGTTCACCGGCCGCGGTGCCGCCCATCGGCAATGCTTGCTCAGGCGTCGAAACTGACTCGATTGTCGACTCTACGCCGAGACAGGGGGTCTAGAAAAGAAAGTGCGATTGTGAAGAAGCGCATGCACCGGATGTTGACCGATTCCCCACAAGGCCAAGCTCCGACTACCTCGGGCTTCTTGGCCATGGGTAGTCCGCCCTTCCGGCACCGGGGTCGACGGGGCCGGGTGGCAGCGTCTTGTGCCAGGCCAGGAGCTCCCTGGACAGACGCCGAACAATGTTCGGCTCTCGGGAGGCGACGTTATCCATTTCGCTCGGGTCCCTGGGAATGTCGTAGAGTTCGATCCGGCTGCGGTCAGGATTCATCAGCAGCTTCCATCTGCCGCTCCGGATCGCGAGCATCGGGCTCTTATCCAGAACGTGTCCGTAGACCGGGAAACGGTTCTCCCACATCAACGGCCCGGAGCGGGCAACGGGTTCCCCGCGGATCGAGTCCGCGAGAGACTCCCCACGGACGTTCGGCGGGACATCGACGTTGGCGAGCTGCAAAACGGTCGGCAGCCAGTCCACTCCGCCGAATACAGTCTCTCGATTCACCGCATTCGTCGGTGTGTGGCCTCTCCAGCGCACGATGAACGGCTCTCGTATCCCGCCCTCGTAGAGACTCCGCTTCAGGCCGCGAAACGGTCCTGCCGAGGAGGCGTTGCCGTAGTGCGAGACAAACGGGATCAGGCCGGATTCGGGGCCGTTGTCACTCGAGAAGACCACCAATGTGTTCTCGCTGAGGCCCAACTCATCCAAGCGGTCCAGTATGCGGCCGATCTGTTTGTCCATGTAAGTCAGGACCGAATACCACACCTGCAGCGCCCCGTAGTTCTCGCCCCAGCGGGGCGTGAGATCCTTGTACTCCGCCAGCATCTCATCTGTTGGATGGAGAGGCGAATGCGGATCATAGAGCCAAGCGTTGATGTAGAAGGGAGCGTCCTTGTGTCGCTCCATGAATGCGATCGTCGCATCGGCGATCTGGCTGCTTGAAGTTACGCGACCCCCGGGTCCGGAGCGGCAGGCATCATAAAGATCGATGCCATATTCTTGCGGTGGGGGCGCTCCAGTACGACCGCCAAGGTGCCATTTCCCGAAATGCGCGGTGGAGTAGCCCGCATCCTTGAGCAGGCGGGTCACCGTGGGAATCTCGGGGTCAAGGTAGTTCACACAGCCTCTTCGCTCGTTCAGTTCCTCGCTGGCCAGGTAGTCGTGGATCCCGACTTCGCCCGGGAACCTACCGGTCATGATGGCGGCTCTGCTCGGTGAGCACACTCCGGAGGCGACATAGAACTGGGTGAACAGAGTCCCTTCCCTGGCCATGCGGTCGATGTGCGGAGTCTTGAGTTCGCCGCGAACGATCCACCCTCCGTGGGCATCGACATTTCGGTGCCCGTAAACCGGAAGGTCACCCCAGCCAAGGTCGTCACAGAAGATGAAGATGAAGTTCGGTCGGCGCTCGGCAGCCAAGCTGGCCGCAGGGACCGTCCCCAGCAGCTTGAGGGCGTCTCGTCGAGTCACGGTGGTTCTCCCGTTTGCCATCGCGATGACCATACTACCCGGCCACCAGCCGGAGAGTTCGTGAGGAAAAGACTCCAGTCCGTCGTCTGGTTCGCAGTTGCCGCTGGGATCGGAGCCATAGGGGAGTGGCCAAGATCCGCATCCGACCGAGGCAAGGCTTCATGAGCGCTCGAGGATGATCGCACTCGGGTGAACGCCGCATTGAATCGATCGGCCCAGAACGATGCAATGACCCACCCAGTGAACCCTGATACCCTCGTGCCCATGAGTTGGGTCTCCCGCGTGGCCGTACTGACGGCGTGCATTCTCTCGGTCGCCTCGGCGGAGAACTGGCCTGGCTTTCGAGGCCCGACGCGCCAAGGAGTCTCGTCGGAAACTGATCTCCCGCTGCACTGGGCGCGGGACAATAACGTGTTTTGGAAGACGCCAATTCCCGGAAGCGCGTGGTCGTCTCCGATCGTCTGGGGAAACCGCATCTTTCTGACGACCGCTGTGGACGGCGGCTCGTCCTGTCACGTGCTGTCAATCGACGCCCGGACCGGGCGGATCCTGTGGGACACGCACGTCTTCGATCAGCAGACGCTGATGAAGAGGCGGCAGAATTCCTACGCCTCGCCGACACCCGTCACCGATGGCCAGAGCGTTTTCGCGGTGTTTGCCGACGGCAGCATTGTGGCTCTGGATTTCGACGGCAACGTGCTGTGGCGGAATCGAGAGTTCGATTTCTTTTCCGAGCATGGCCTCGGGGCTTCACCGATTCTCTACGAGAACCTGCTCATCATGGCGTTCGATCCTTCCAGCCGTACGGGGCGCGCGGAGAAGATCGGCTGGAAAGTCCCCTGGGAGGGTGCCGCCCTCTGGGCGCTCGAGAAAGAGACCGGCGAACTCGTCTGGGAGGGCAAGCGGGGGCCTTCCCGGCTGGCTCACGTGACTCCCAACCTCATGCAGGTCGACGGAAAGATGCAGCTCGTCTCAGCGGCAGGCGACGTGATTCAGGGGTTCAACCCGGACACTGGCGAGCGGCTCTGGTCCGTGTACGCCCAAGGCGAGGGCGTGGTGCCCTCGATCGTTACCGGAGGCGGCTTGGCTTACTCCATCTCGGGCTTCGAGGCGACCGCAATTCGCGCCGTAGCTCCTGGCGGTACGGTGACTTGGGAACAAACGCGCTCCGCATCGCATATTCCGTCGATGATCTATGACGCTGGCCTGCTCTATAACATCCACGAGAATGGCGTGGCTACCTGCATGGACGCAAGAACCGGCGCAGTCATTTGGCAGGAGCGCGTCGGCGGAACGCATTGGGCGTCCCCTGTCCTCGCCGACGGACGAATCTATTTCCTCTCGGAGGAGGGAGAGACCACCGTGATTGAGACAGGTCGTGAATTCAAGGAGCTAGCTCGTAACCGCCTGGACGAGCACACGCAAGCATCGATGGCAGTGTCCAACGGACGGTTGTACATCCGCACCGAGAACTTCGTTTGGGCGATTGGCGACAAGTGACCATTAAGCTTGAACTTGGCGATGCTTCCGTCTATGGGTGCCTCCTTGCTGGTGCCAGTGGCCTTGCTGTGCCAGGCGGCGAGTATTCCTGCCCAGATTCGCTTCCGACCGGCGACAGAGGACTCAGGCGTGGGCTTCACGTTGCGCCACGCCCCGACCGAGCGCAAGCGCATGATCGAAACGATGGCCGGCGGGCTAGCGGTCTTCGACTACGACGGAGACGGCCTCCAGGACATTTACTTCACGAACGGCGCAGCCGGGGAGGGCATGCGCAAGGAATCGCCGGAGTACTCGAACCGTCTCTTCCGCAATCTCGGGGGCATGCGATTCGAGGATGTGACCGAGGCTGCCGGTGTGGCTGGGCGCGGCTACTCCATGGGAGCTGCGACAGCGGACTTTGACAACGATGGGCATGCCGACCTTTTCGTTGCCGGCGTCTTCCAGAACACTCTATTCCGCAATCTTGGGGACGGCACGTTCGAGGACATCACGGCGGGGTCGGGGATTTCCAGCGCGGATTGGGCCGTGGCGGCGGGGTGGTTCCATTACGACGACGACGGGCGGGCAGATCTCTTCGTGGTCAACTACGCCGACTGGACGCCGGACTTCGACCGATATTGCGGCGACCGGGAGCGCGGCTTACGGGTCTATTGCCATCCGAAGTACCTCACTCCCATCGCGAATCGCCTGTACCGCAACCTCGGCTCCGGTCGATTCGAGCCGATTGGCGAGCGCGTCGGCCTGAGTGAGTTCGCGGGGCGCGGGATGAGTGCGACATTCTCCGATTTCGACGCCAACGGTCGCGTGGACATCTTCGTGACCAACGACAACCTGCCAAATTTCCTCTTTTTGAACCAAGACGACGGCAGATTCATCGACGATGCCCTGTTGGCAGGCGCGGCACTCCTTGACCACGGGCGTCCGGTCGCTTCGATGGGAGTGGACCTTGGCGACATTGACGACGATGGCGTCGCGGACCTGTCGGTGACGGCGCTGAGCAACGAGACATTCCCACTGTTTCGCGGCGGTGCTGGCGGGTCTTTTCGCGATGCGACTGTAGCCTCCGGGCTGGCCAAGGCATCGCGAGCCTACGCAGGCTGGGGCAACGTGTTCGCGGATTTCGACAATGACGGCCGGCTGGATTTGTTCACGGCTAACTCCCATGTCAACGATCTGGTAGAAGACTTCGAGCCATTCGTCTATCGACAGCCCAACACGGTATTCCGAAATCTCGGCGGGCGCTTTGGCGAGGCCATGGAGGTCGGCAGCGCCGGCACCCATCGCGGAGCAGCGGTGGCGGACTTCGACGCCGACGGTCGCTTGGATGTCGTGGTCAGCGCACTGGGCGAGCCGGCGCAGCTGTTTCAGAACGTCTCTGAGCCGCCGCATGCCTGGCTCTCCCTGCAACTCGTCGGCGAGCGGTCAGGGCGCGACGCCCTTGGGGCAAGGGTTCGCGTGGACGGGCAGACTCGCTGGGTAAAGAGCGCGGCGGGCTATGCCTCGTCGGCGTTGCGACCAGTGCATTTCGGGCTCGGCGACGCGGACCAGCCGGTATCAGTCGAGATCGAGTGGCCCAGCGGTCAGCGCCAGATTCTTGAGGATGTGCCGCTGAATCGCATCACAATCGTGCGGGAGCCTCGCTAGCTAGAGAGGAATCTGCTCATCCAACGCGCCGGAGGTCGCCACTGCGCTGGCGGCTCACCCAGTCGGCTGGGTCATCATCCCACTCGTGTTCGCCATCGCGAAGCAGGCCGGCCACCTCGTGCAGGTGCTTCGTGCGAAGGTGCCGCTCAACGGCCTCTTTGACCGCTTTCCGCACAAAAGCGCTGCGCCGTCGCGGTCCGGCGATGGCATCGATCTCGCGGACGATCGCGTCGTCGAGCTCAATGTGCACTCTCACATGTACATCTATCGCACAAACCGGTGGGCCTCTTTCAAAGAGCGGTGAGCCCAAGGATAGCTCCGCCTGTCGTTGTCGGCGTATTCCCCTGAAAGCGCCCCTCCGCCAAAGTCCGGCGGGGCTGTTCGGCTCCATTCAGAGCCGTCAAGGCGGGTGGCCACCCTTGCAATCTGGGCGGCTTTCGGGCCAGACTGACGGAAGATCGAACTCTTGACGAGCACTGCTCAAGGTGAAGGAGCCCGTGAACATGTACCAGTCTGATTCCGCACAGCAACCTACCCGTCGGCGCGTGCTGGGCTACGGTAGCGCCGCCGCAGCTACCACGCTCGCTTCCTGCACGACCGGCGCCTCCGAGGATTCCGAGGAGGCTTGGACGAAGGCGGTCAACGGCCGCATCCGCCATTCAGTTTGTCTGTGGCCGTTCGAAGGATCCGAGTGGGCTTGGGACCTAGAGACACTTGCCGGGCACGCCGCTGACTTGGGCCTAATGAGCGTCGAATTGCTTTCGCCCGAACAGTGGCCGACAGTGCGCAAGCACGGGTTGACCTGCGCCATCGCCGGCAACGGCATGCCGGCTCCGCCCTTCATGAAGGGCCTCAACAATCCCCGCTACCAGGCCACTGTCATCGAAACCACAAAACAAGTGATGGACGCTTGCTCCGAGGAGGGGATTCCGAGCGTGATCGCGTTCAACGGTTACAAGTGGAACGATGCCGAGGATCCGCAGAGCGGCGAGATCTCCCTGGAAGAGGGTGCGCGGAACACCATTTCGGGACTGAAGGAATTAGCAGCCTACGGCGAGGAAAAGGGCGTCACGGTCTGCTTGGAGATGCTCAACACAAGGGATGACACGCATCCCATGAAGGGGCACCCCGGGTACCAAGGCGACGACATCGAGTACTGCGCGGACATTATCCGGGAAGTCGGATCGCCGCGGGCGAAGCTGCTCTTCGACATCTATCACGTCCAGATCATGAACGGAGACGTGATCCGTCGCATCCGAGACATGGCTGATCTGATCGGTCACATCCACACGGCGGGCAATCCGGGGCGCAACGAACTGCACCTCAAGCAGGAGATCCACTACCCCTCGGTGATGGAGGCCCTTGCGGAGTCCGGATACCAGGGCTATGTGGGCCACGAGTTCATGCCTACCCGCGACCCGCTGGACTCGCTGGCGCAGGCAGTCCGGCTCTGCGACGCATAGGCCCAGAGCGAAGTCGGCTCAGCCCTCTTGGCGCCGGCGACGGTCTGGTCTCGGCATTCTCGCTAACATCAGACAAGTAAGGCGGGTTGGCGATGGCAGGGCGAACGCGTGTTGGAATTGTCGGGTTCACCGGCTACAGCGGGGCCGAGTTGCTCCGCATCTTGAAGACCCATCCCTGTGCGGAACCGCTGCTGCTCGAGCACCGGCCTGTCGCCGATTCGGAGCTGCCCGTCGGCGAGGACACCCCGCGTGTCCCGTTCGAGATGGCCGCTTTGGCCGGAGAAGGGGTCGAGATCGTATTCCTCGCCACGTCATTGGACGTCGCAATGGAAGCCGCGCCGCAGGTCTTGGAGGCGGGCATGCGCTGCATCGACCTCAGCGCGGCCTTTCGCCTGCGAACGACGGCTAACTACCAACGCTGGTACAAGGTCGAGCACAGCTGCCCGGAACTACTCGGCGAAGCGGCCTACGGATTGCCCGAATTCTTCCGCGAGGTCGTCAAGATTTCCCGCTTGGTGGCTAATCCGGGCTGCTATCCGACCGCCGTCAACCTCGCCCTTCGGCCCCTCATCGTTGAGGCAGTGCTCGACCGGTCCGCGGGTGTGATCTGCGACGCAAAGTCCGGCGTCAGCGGCGCTGGCAGGAGCCCGTCGCTGAAGACCCACTTCTGCGAAGTAACGGAGAACCTGTCAGCCTACAGTGTCCTGAACCACCGCCACGTGCCCGAGATCTTGCACACCACGGATGTGGACGAATACGAGCTGAGCTTCACCGCGCAGCTGCTGCCTATCCATCGCGGCATCTTGGAAACGGTCTACGTGCGGGCTGCCGAGCAGATCGGGTGGGAGGACCTGCGCGCGACGTATGACAAGTACTACGCCAACGAACCATTCGTGCGCGTTTATCCGGAAGGCCGCCTGCCAGACATTCGCAGCGTACGCGGCACGAACTTCTGCGACATCGGCTTTCAGGTCCACCCCGAGAGCCGCCGAGTGGTGATCGTCGCCGCCATAGACAACCTCGTCAAGGGTGCCGCGGGCCAAGCAGTGCAGAACATGAACCTGCTCCTGGGGTGCAGCGAGACGGACGGCCTGCTCCACGAGGCGCCGCAATGAAGCTGCTCGTCAAGCTAGGCGGCACACTTCTGGAGTCAGACGAGAGCCGTTCTTCGTTAGCTCGCCAACTAACCCGTCTGCAGCGCGCTGGGCACCGCTTGGTGGTGGTTCACGGGGGAGGGAAGCGCCTCAGCCGCTACTTGTCTGGGCTCGACCACAAGAGCGAGTTTCGAAACGGGTTGCGCGTTACGCCCCCGGAGATTATGGATGCCGTGCTGCGCGTGCTGGCGGGATCGGTCAACCGTCAACTTGTGGCGGAGCTGCAAGGAGCGGGCGCCCGAGCGGTCGGACTGACAGGAATTGACGCGGGAACCGTCCAGGCCTCCCAACTCGCACCTGAACTGGGCTTGGTCGGCAAGGTTGAGCGGGTCGATCCCGAATTGCTCGACACATTGACCCATCGCGGGTTCCTGCCGGCTGTAGCGTGCATCGCCGGCGGAGCCGACGGCGCGATCTTCAATGTCAACGCGGACCAAATGGCCGCGGCCTGCGCTGCGGGCCTGGCTGCGGATCAGGTTGTCTTCCTGACAGATGTCGGCGGGGTGTTGGACGAGTGTGGCAAGACGATTCCGAAACTGTCTGCGAGCGAAGCTGAGTCCCTGATTACAGAGGGTGTGGCAAAGGGTGGTATGGAAGCGAAGCTGAGGGCCGCCATCTCTGCCCTGACGGGTGGCATCGAGCGCGTCTCGATCGTCAACGGCCATGAGCAGGACATCCTGGCGCGGGCGCTGGAGGGCGTCGCGGCCGGATCTGAACTGTCGGCGTGACCGCCAGGCAGGCTGCTATGCCTAGCCGGTGGCAAGCGCGAAGTTGCGGTAGGCGAAGAAGAACGCCACCAACGTGGTGGCTACAGCTGCAATGGCTATGCCGCGCCAAATGGCCTCTTTGTCGCGGTCATGGCCCGGAGTTCCGCACAGGTAAGTGAAGCCGAATCCCGATACGAGTCCGCCGAAGTGGGCAGCGTTGTCGATTGCCGGGAACAAGAATCCGAAGATGGCGATGAAGAGGATCCAGCGCTTGCCAATAGACTGCAAGTCCGAGTTGAAGCTGATGCGCCCATAGGCGTACATGGCCCCGATCAGCCCACAGATCGAAGCCGAGGCTCCGATCGACAGCGAGTTGGACCACATCATGCTGGCCACGAACCCACAGATTCCGGTGACCAGATACAGCGAGACGTAACGCGCCGTGCCGAAGACCTCTTCGGCAACCGTGCCCAAGTTGAACAGTGACATCGAGTTGAACGCGATGTGCATCAGGCCTCCGTGAAGGAAATTGGCCGTGACCAGCCGCCACCACTCCCCGTGCAGCAGGATCGACAAGCGGTACTTGCCGCCAAGCAATAGCAGAACCTGGCCATCAATCCCGCCCAGAAAATTCATCTCGCCGGTGAAGCGGACAGTCAGTACCCACGACACCACGAACAAGCTGGCGTTGACGAGCAGCAGCAGTTTGGTCGTGAAACTCACCTGCGCACCCGCATTCTGGATCCGCTCTTCCCTGAGCAGCCGACGGCCGGCTGTCATCGGCAGATCGTTCTCGCAGTAAGGGCAAGTCTTGTCGCTGCTATCTACGAACGCCCGGCAATGCGGGCACATACGAGGCTTAGCCATTGCAAGCTTCCCATCTTGAGACGAATACGGCCAGATTGCAATGGCGAGTTCGGACGCTCCGGCGCTGCGCCCCACGGCTGGGGATCTGGCAGGCCCCCTGCAGGGTTCCTTCAATTGGACATTGCGCACCCATTGATACACCCGAGCGGACCGTGCCGAACGATTGGCTAGGCTGAATATGGCCTTGTTCTGCAGGCCTGCTAGACGCAAGATGGCGCGTTGCAGCAATTGGCGACCCGACGGGGGCGGATCGCGACGAATGATTGGGGGCAGATTCGGGAGGATCTTCTGGCGCTGCCCATTCCGCAATGGCTAAGAAGTTCTTGATCGGCATCGATCTGGGCGGTACCAAGATCGCCGCTGCCACCTTCGACCTTGTCGGCAATCGGCTCGGCAAGATCGCCCGGCTGCCGACGATGGCGAGCATGAAGCCAGCCGTGACGCTCATGAACCTTAAGCGCGTCGTGAAGCAAGCCAAGCTGGAAGCGCAAGTCACCGGATCGCCCGTAGCTGTCGGGATGGGCAGTTCCGGCCCACTCGATTTAGAGAATCAGCTCCTCCAGGATCGCGATTCTCTGCCCAACCTGCTGGGGTTCGACATTGGCAGGTTCTGCCGCCAGGAGTTCGGCGCACCCTTCCACCTCGAGAACGACGCGGCCTGCTTCGCACTAGGTGAGGCGGTCTACGGGGCCGGCCGCGGCCGCGAGATCGTGCTCGGGGTCACGCTGGGGACCGGGTTCGGTTGCGGAATTTCGATCGGCGGGCGCATCTACTCCGGTGCGACCAACAACGCTGGGGAGGTGGCGTACTGTCCGCTGGGTGAATCGGACTTCGACACGGCCGGTTCGGGGAGTGGTGTCGTGCAGCAGTACCTGAAGCACTCCGGCTTGACGCAATCTGACTCCATCACCGCCAAGCGAGTGGGCGAGCTGGCCGAGCAAGGCGATGCCTCTGCCATCAAGGCTTGGGAAGGGTTTGGAGCAGTCGTTGGGACTGCCATCGGGACGCTGTGCTGCGTGTTGGATCCGCACGTGGTGGTGATCGGAGGTTCGGTGAGCCATCGGCTCGGCCTGTTTGAACCAGCATTGATGTCTGCGGCCAGCGCCATCCTGCCCGCCGCGTCGCGCGAAGTTTTTCGAGTTGCTCCGTCAGAGCTCGGCGACGCAGCCGGCGTGACGGGTGCTGCGGAGCATGCCCGTGTGGCCGAAAACGGCGGGCTTCCGCCAGGAACGTCGTAACGCGTTGGATCTGGGAGTCCGCATCTTCTAATCCAGCCCGCGAGGAAAATGTAGGGAACACGCTTATGCACAGAGATAACGGTCGAGTCGTGGTCAAGCTTGGACTTGTCGTGACGGCTGTTCTTGTCACCGTTTCCAACTCACTGCATGCACAGTCGACTTGGCGTGGCCTGAAGGTCGAGCCGGAGCGGCGCTGTTCACGCTACGATCCAGACGACTATCGGTATTCGCAGTCAGTAGAAGGCCGGATCATCGCTGACCACGGTGGAGTGTATAGCCCGTACACGGGTCAATGGTTCTCCACCCAGCGCGAGACCGACATCGAGCACATGGTGGCCCGGTCCGAGGCGCACGACAGCGGCCTCTGCGCTGCGGATCTCGCGACCCGGCGACGCTTCTCAAACGACCTGCTCAACCTCACTCTGGCCAGCCCTTCGGTGAACCGGGGTCAAAAGGTTGCCCGAGACGCTGCGGAGTGGCTACCTGAGAAGAATCGTTGCTGGTTCTCGGCGCGGGTGGTTGAGGTGCGGCGGCGGTACCGTCTCACCATAGACCGGCGCGAAGCGGACGCGTTGGAGCGGGTGCTATCTGCCTGCGAGTCGACCGCAATGGTCAAGTACGGGCGCGGAGCGGTTTCTGACGGATCCGCTACCAAGGCTCGTCAGAAGCCTTCGGGCAGCACTGCACTAGCGCGGTGGGACGACAACGGGAACGGTCGCATTACCTGCGCCGAAGCGAGGGCGCACGGCATCGCACCGGTGCGGCGGGGGCACCCCGCGTACCCGTATATGAGGGATGGCGACGGCGACGGCGTAGTCTGCGAATAGGCGGTTGGCCGGTTGGATCGACCTAGAAGTGCGTGCTCGGCCCTCGATGCAAGCCTCCACCGCACGGTTCGAGCCGGGCGGTTCATGAGCACACGGCCCGCGGCAGTGGAATCGAAGAACCGGCATGCTGTTCGGCCTCCCATCGAAACGGAACCACCGATAGTGTTCTACAATAGCCTCAGGTAGATCGAAGATGGCCAAACATCGAAACGAGGGCAATTTTGCGTGGTTTGTGGCCGGCGTGACAGTGGGGATCGCGGGCGCGATCCTGTTTGCGCCCAAGTCCGGGAAGGAGACACGCCAGCAGCTTGCCGATGCCGCCTCGAAGGGGCGCGAGTTCGCTTCGGAACAAAAGAAACAGGCTACGCAGTTCGGGCGCGAGCTTTACGAGAAGGGCCGTGATCTTGTCGAGGAGATGAAGCTGCCTGGCGACTCGTCAAACGATGGCGACAAGGCCGAGCCGACGGACTCAGCGGAAGCCTGAGCTTGGCCGTCCCACCGTTGTGACAACGATTGCGTAGAACGCAGTTGGGATTGAATTCGCCGGTCGGGTCCTCCTGACAGCCCGCAGTTGATTGGGCTAGACTGAGAGTTCAGTCGGGGCGTAGCGCAGCCTGGTAGCGCGCTTGCTTCGGGAGCAAGAGGTCCCGAGTTCAAATCTCGGCGCCCCGACCATTCTTCCTTAATGTTCTCAACGACTTAGGTAAACCAACCACGGTCGATAACGTTCGAACTATTCTAAAACTGTTCCAGAAGTCCGTCAGTTCGATATTGGTGTTCCAAAACCCTCCGTATGCTCGTTCGCCTGCCGGTCGAGCCGCGCAAGCGCCTCGCGGAGCATCTGGAACTTGGCCTGGCTGTACCGCTTGAAGACAGCGGAGTCGTCCTGCCGCAACGCTTGCGCCACAAAGTGATCGGCAACCCCGCCTGCACTGAGGCGGGTTGCGAACGTGTGACGCTTATTCCGAGCTCGGAATAACGACATAATTCCGAGTCCGGGATTATTCCGAGTTGGTCCAAGCGCTCGGCGAGAGTGCTTGTAGTTTCAACAGGTTGAGGGGCGCCACGCCATGGATAACGGAATAATCCCGTCGGCAGACCCACACCGTGAAGCCGGCCGCATGCTTGGGAATACCTATTTCCATTCATCACGTATTCCCAAATCCGGACCATCAACAGAGGTTGCGAGCGGGGCCTCTGGCCGGCGACATCGACGGATTCGCTGCTTGGCTTGCAGGCGAAGGGTATAGCCATTCGTCAGCCAGGGACAAGCTTCTACTCACCGCCGACCTGAGCCTGTGGCTTGCAGAGCAAGGTCTGGAGCTCGAAACTGTCAACGAGCAGCGGGTCGAGGCGTTCATGCACTCGCGCAAGGCGCGCCGAGGCGACCCGGCCACCGGTCGGCAATTGCTGGCGTACTTGCGAGACCGCAACCGCGTGCCGCCCGCCTTGTGCGCCCCGCCAGGCGACGGCGGGCTTGAGCGAATCGCATGCACGTACGAACGCTTCCTGATCGAACAGCGGGCGGTCAGCCCCGCCACGGTAAGGAACTACCTGCCCGTTGTGCGTGCCTTTCTCGACGAGCGCCTCGGTTCCCGGGAAATCGATCTGGCCAGTCTGTCGGCTCGGCACGTCAACCAGTTCGTCCGGCGCGAAGCCGAACGTCTGAGCCGTTCCCGCGCCAAGCTGGTCGTGACGGCGCTGCGCAGCTTCCTCCGTCACTTGCACCAGCAGGGGGAGCTGCCAGCGGACCTCGCCAGCGCAGTGCTGCCGGTCATGCGCTGGCGCCTGTCCGGGTTGCCGAGATCACTGGCTCCGGAACAGGTCATGGCGCTCCTCGCCAGCTGTGATCGGGAGACGTTGTCAGGACGGCGGGACTACGCCATCCTGCTCTTGCTGGCCCGTCTGGGGCTGCGCGCCGGTGAGGTGGCTGCCCTCACGCTCGACGATTTCGATTGGCATGCAGGGATCGTCACCGTTGCTGGCAAGGGGCAGAGACGCGAGCCGCTGCCGCTGCCCCACGAGATCGGAGAGGCCTTGGCGGCCTACCTACAGGACGGTCGACCAGCTTGTGCGACCCGGCGGCTGTTCATTCGCTCCAAGGCCCCCCTTCAGGGTTTCCGCTCCGCCGCCGCCATCTGCGACATCGTGCGGCGTGCGTTGGCGCGGGCCGGGATCGACTCGGCCTTCAAGGGAGCGCACTTGCTGCGCCATTCCCTGGCCACCGGCATGCTCCGCAACGGTGCCTCGCTGGAAGATATCGGAGAAGTCCTGCGACACCGTCATCCGGAAACCACCCAGATTTATGCCAAGGTCGATCTGGAATCGATGCGCGCCCTGGCGCCAGTCTGGCCCGGAGGTGTGGCATGACCGACCTCCAACACCTCTTGGATGAGTATCTCGCCACGCGCCGCGCCCTGGGGGCCGAGCTCAGGCTGTGCGGACGCCTGCTGCAGCGCTTTGTCGCGTTCGCGGCGCAGCGCGAGGCCGCCTTCCTGACCACAGAGCTGGCGCAGCAGTGGGCGAGCCAGCCCCGCGATGCGCAGCCGGCCCAGTGGGCGAATCGTTTCGGCATGGTGCGTCGCTTCGCTCTCTATGCGCACGCCGCCGACTCGCGCCACGAAGTTCCGCCGCCCGGTCTGCTGCGTGGCAGCTATCGCCGCCCGCAGCCTTACATCTACAGCGACAAGGAGATCGCCGACCTGCTGGGCGCGGCACGCGGCCTGTCCGCGACCACCGGACTGCGGCCGTGCACCTATGCCGGGCTGCTGGCGCTGCTGGCTGTGACCGGGATGCGACCGAGCGAGCCGCTGGGCCTGGACCGCGATGACGTCGACCTCGAGGCCGGCGTACTGACAGTGCGCCAGGGCAAATTCGGCAAGTCGCGGAACATTCCGGTTCACGCCTCGACCCAAGCGGCGCTGGCCCGTTACGCGGCGCAACGGGATCGCCTCTGTCCACAACCGCTCGACCCGGGCTTCTTCCTCTCCAAGCGCGGCACCCGGATCACCGAATGGGCGTTGCGCTGGACGTTTGTCCAGCTGTCCCGGCAAGTCGGCCTGCGAGGCCCGTCGGATTCCCGCGGCCCCCGCCTGCAGGACTTCAGGCATCGGTTTGCCGTCGCGACGCTGCTGAGCTGGTATCGCAACGGTGCCGACATCGAACGCCACCTGCCGCGCCTGGCCACCTATCTCGGCCACGCCCACGTGAGCGACACGTACTGGTATCTCAGCGCCACTCCGGAACTGCTGGAGGCGGCCGCCCGACGGCTCGACCATCGCGCTTGGAGGCCACTGCGATGAAGGCCGCTGACTTCCCCTCTCTGCTGGCCGCGTTCTTCACCCGGCGTCTGCTGCAGCAGCGCCAGGCCAGCCCGCATACGATCACCAGCTATCGCGACACCTTCCGGCTGCTCGTCGGGTATGCCCAGCGGGAACTGCACAAACCACCGCGCCGTCTGGCCCTCGATGACTTGGACCCTGACTTCCTCGGCGCATTCCTGACCTATCTCGAGACCGAGCGCGGCAACGACGCCCGCACACGCAACACGCGTCTGGCCGCGATCCGTTCTTTTTTCGGCTATGTCGCAGCGCACGAGCCGCAGCACGCGGCCCTCGCTCAACGCGTCCTGGCCATGCCCAGCAAGCGTTACACGCGCCGTCCAGTGGACTTCCTCAGCCGCGAGGAAGTCGATGCCCTGCTGCAAGGCCCGGATCTGCGAACGCGAGCCGGGCGCCGCGACCGCACTCTGCTGCTGGTGGCGGTCCAAACCGGACTGCGGGCGTCGGAGCTGATCAAGCTGCGCCGGGAAGATGTCGAGCTTGGCCCGGGATCCCACCTGCGCTGTCAGGGCAAGGGTCGCAAGCAGCGCTGCACTCCACTGCGCAGGGACTCGCTAGCGGCCTTGCGGCAGTGGCTGGACGAACTCGGCGACGAACCGGGCAGTCCCGTCTTTCCGAACCAACGTGGCGGCTCACTCAGCCACGACGGGCTGGCCTACGTCCTGGCCAAGCACTTGGCCGTTGCCCGGACCGCCTGCCCCACGTTGAAGAAAAAACGGGTCACGCCCCACGTGCTGCGTCACACTGCGGCCATGGACCGGCTGCAAAACGGTGTCGACCGCGCCGTGATCGCGCTGTGGCTTGGGCACGAGTCCGTCGAAACCGCCTACATCTACCTGCACGCCGATCTCACGCTGAAGTGAGCGGCCCTGGCCAAGACGACTCCAACACAAGGGAAGTCGGCCCGATACCGCCCCGATGACGACGTGCTGGCCTTCCTGAGCAGCCTGTGATTATTCCGAGTACGATGCGCCCAAATGTACGAGCACCGCCCAAGTTCCACTGCCAACTCGGAATAATCCAGGACTCGGAATTATGACGCAACTCGTACAACGCGAAATACTCGACACCCGCGTGCTTGAGCGTGGCCTTCCAAGCCTTCCGCACGTTCGAGATGTACGGACGCTGGCTGTGACGAGGTGAAGGGAACAGGTATTCTGCGCCCTTTGCCTCGGCGAGCTGAGCCGCGAAGGCTTGTTTAGCGGGACCGGTCATGGGCATGTCCGCGATGCCGCCCGGCGTCTTCGAGCCCGCAACGTGCACGGTCTCGTTCGCTAGGTCGACATGCTCCTGCTTCATCCGCAGCAGTTCGCGGTACGGCCGGAGCCCCATTTCGACCATGATGACGATGACGTTTCGCAGGTAGCTCGGAGCATGCAGTAGAATTCGCTCCTGCTCGCTCGCCGTCATGTAGTGTGGCTTGCGCGTCGAGCCGGTCAGGCGAACCGGAAACTCGACAGCCTGACAGGGATTGGCCGCCAGGAGTTTTTGTTGCACTGCAACATTCAAGATGCGTCGCAACACGCGGAACTCCCGGTGCACTCCTGCCGGCCTCAGCGCGCCGCCGAGGCGGATGCCGAACTTCGTGTGAATCCTCCTTTTCGCGTGGAGCCGATCGTCGAGATACCGCTCGATGAGCTCTGCCGTGATCTCTTGCAAGCGCATCGAGCCGAAGACCGGCGAGAGGGTCTTGATGATCACGAGGTTGCCCTCGTGGGTTTGTTCGGACCGGTAGGGCGGCTTCGACCGTCGTTCGAGAAACCACTCGCACCACTCGTCGAAGGTCAGCTTCTTGCCGGCCTGAATTGCAGCGAGCGATCCGTCGTCGCGCGAGTCGAGCCGGTCGCGCAGAAAGCGCTCGGCCTCGTCGCGGTCCTCGGTTCTCGCCGACTCCTTGACGATGCGGTCGTCTTGGGCGCGAGGGACTGCTGGGCGTGATGCCGGTCTACCTTCCGTCTTCGGGGACGCTTTCGACAAAGCTCGTGAGCGTGTTCCCGGGCAATGCGGCGCTGGGAGCGCCAAGCCGCCAGGCGTTGATCGCAGTCTTCGATTGCGAGACGGGGACGCCGCTTGCGGTGATGCACGGCGAGGTGGTCACCGCGATGCGCACCGCTGCGGGATCGGCCTTGGCGGCTCGGATTCTGGCGCGCGCCGAGGCTGATGTATTGACCATTGTCGGAACTGGCGTTCAGGCCCGCGCTCATGCGTACGCGATCTTGCGGATTAGGAAGATTCGCGAGATACGCGTTGCCGGTCGAAACTCAGAGCGCGCTCGGGCGCTGGCAGCCGAGCTCGAAAGGGAAGTCGGCGCGCTGGCCCGAGCGCTCGATTCGATCGAAGCCTCTGTTGCCGGCGCCGCAGTGGTCTGCGCGCCGACACATTCGGTTGATCCGGTCATTCGCGGCGCTTGGCTCGAGCCGAGAACGCACGTCAATTCGGTCCGGCTGAACCCCCGCGGCCGTGAATTGGACGAAGAGGGCGTGAAGAAATCCTTGGTCGTGGTCGAATCGCGGCAGTCCGCGCTTGCGCCTGCGCCCGCAGGGGCGAACGGGCTACTTTGGGCGATTCGGGACGGCCTGATCAGCAAAGATCACGTTCACGCCGAAGTCGGCGAGCTGATTTCGGGGGCGATGCCCGGCCGGACTTCTCAAGATCAAATTACGGTGTACAAGTCCGTCGGAGTGGCCGTGCAGGACGCTGTGGCGGCAAACTTGGTCTTGAAGGCTGCGCGTGAGCGGGGCTCGGGCACAGAGGTGGAGTGGTAGACGGGCGGCGTTTAACAAACGGGTCAAGTTTGGCGACGGCAAAAGGACCCGCGACCGCATTGGGAGCCTTGCTCGCTAAAACGGGCGGGGCTGGGAGCCCCGCCGCAACGGAAATACAGCAGCCCCCAAGGGTCCCCGGCCGCTAGAAAATAAACTTCAATCCGAGCTGCACCAAGCGCTGCGTCCGCTGCAGCGTCACTTCCGACCCCGCACGGGTGATTATTCCTGTTCGAGGGTTGCCGAGCCTGGAAATGGGGCGGTTGAACTGTGGGGTGTTCGTCAAGTTGAAGACCTCCGCACGAAACTGCAGGCGCTTGCCCTCGGCTACTGGGATATTCTTGAACACCGAAAAGTCCAGCTGTTTCGTTCCAGGGCCGTACAGAATATTCCGGCCACTGTTCCCCCACTCCCGGAATCCAGGGTCCGTGAATGCGTCCACGTCGAACCATCGCTGGAGGCTCCGCTGGCTTGAGGGCAAGGCGCCATCCGCGAGACGGTCGGCAAAGCTTCTCTCCCCAATGTTCAAGCTGTTTCGTGCCGCGATCACGCTAAAGGGTAATCCACTATAGAAGGAAAGTCCCCCTGCAATCTCCCAGCCTCCCAAGATCTTGTCCGCAACCGGATTGGCATTCGAGAGGAAGCGCTTGCGCTGGCCGAAGGGCAGCTCGTAACCAAACGTCGTCCGCAGATTGTGCCGAATGTCCGCCCAGTCCCCGTTACCCCGCAAGCGAGCAATGTCATTAATCGGCACATTGCCAATGAATTCAGCGTCGTCAATAAGATGGCTCCAGGTATATGCCAACTGATAGTGCAGGCCCTGCGAAAAGCGCCTTACCAAGTGGGCCTGCAGTGCATGGTAGATCGAATTTCCCCGGCTTTCGAAGATATTGACTCGGCCATGCTGCGGCCAGCGGCGGCGGGGGTTGATAGGACCGTCCCCGGGGACTGCCTGGTTCTGGTTGATCCGCTGCCGAAGGCGTGTTCCTTTCGTTCCGACGTAGGCAACCGAGAGTTGCTGCTGGCCGGGCAACTGCTGCTGAATCGCCAAATTCCATTGCTGCATGTAGGGCACTGTCCACTCCGGGTGGATACCGGTGCGGTTCTGTCCTGGGGCGTCCGGGTCGGAGGTCCGGAGCGGACCGTCCGACAGACCGCGGGCGCCCTCAAAGTCCCCTTGGTCGTTGACGACGGTACTGTTGGTGTAGAACGGCGGGTTGGAGCCCAGACTTTCGTTCAAATGAAACGGCATAAGGAAGTAGTAGAGACCGTAAGCCGCCCGCACCACCGTGGTGTCCGTGATCCGATAGGCTAAGCCCAATCGTGGGCCAAAATTGTTGCGGTCGGCTTCGATCCCGCTCCTCGTGTCAAACCGACCTGCAGCTACAGGAACGTTCATCCCAGCGTCAATGTCGAACTGAGCGAATCGGTCGAACACTTCATAATGCGGGTAACCAGGCGACAGATCATACCGCAGACCGAAGTTCAGAGTCAGCCGCGGAGTCACTTTCCAGTCGTCCTGAATGTACCAGGCCCAGTCGGTTCTCCGAAGTCCTCGCGTCCCGTCAACACCGTTAAACACAATCCTTTGTGGCTTCCCCAGTAGCAACTCCGCAGCGCCAAAGCCTGTGCCCCTGCGGCTGGCGGGGTTGCTGGTATAGATGGTGCTGAAACGGAACTCGCCCCTCGGACGCGGGGCCTGAAAGATGTTCGTCTGGCGCCGTACCCAGTCAAATCCCACTTTGAGACTATGGTTGCCGCGCGTCATGTCGGCGTTGGTGCTGAACTGATAGTTGTTCATGGCGATGATGGCGGGGTTGGATCCCGGATCGCCGAATCTTGGGTAGCCTGCGACGTCTATGACGGGAAGTCCCGTGGTGAACTCGCTCACGTTGACGTTGGGTATCCCGAATTCGTCGGACAGGTTCCGCCCGTCGTTCAAAATTATTGACGCCAAATCTTCCCGGCTGGCGCCGACCCGACCTTGAACGATCGTACGCGGATTGAGGATATGGGTGAAGCTGATTACCCCTTGGTTGGTCGGGGCCGCTCTCTTGGTGAACGGTGTGGCCTCGGGGCCTAGATCACGCGGACTCACGTAGTCAGCTCTGCCTTGCGTATAGCGCACAAAGGCGCGTGAGCCCCCACTGAGCTCTCGATCGACTTTGACGGTACCCTGATCGGTGTCGCCGGTAATCCCCGGGGCGTGCTCAAGGTTCGCCGCGAGGCCGGGAAGGTTCGGTTCCGGGTAGCGGTTGAGGATCATGTGGCCGGGTCGACTAAACCTGTCCGTGGGGATGACGTTGTTTGGGAACGGATCGCGAATGTTGCCCATCCCTGCGGGGTTTGGACGCGTGGTCAACGGATCGAAAATCAAGTTCGACCCGGCCACTTCGCCGAAGTCCCCGCCCTTCATGGCGCGGGTCGGCACTGACCTCAAGAAGGTCGTTCCCCTGCGAATGCGCCTGCCCTCGAAAGAAAGGAAGAAGAAAGTCTTTCCATCCTTGCGGCCCAGCGGCCCCCCGAGCGTGCCGCCAAACTGATTCTGACGCAAGGGGGCTTGCGCCCCTCTGTTAAAGAAATTCCGGGAGTCGAGCTTGTCGTTGCGCACGAACTCAAAAAGCACTCCATGGAACTCATTGGTGCCGGATTTGTACCCCACGTTAACGGTGCCTCCGGTTCGGCCGAATCGAGCATCCGGCACCGAGGTCTCGACACGGTATTGTTCTAACGCCTCGATTTCAGGGAAGCTCATCACTCCAAAACCCTGATGGTTGCTATTGTTCTGAATTCCGTCAACGAGGAAGTTGTTGTCCCGAAAATTAGCGCCATTGACGCTGTTTTCCGTGTTGCCTCTTGCCTCGGAAATGGCGAGCCCCCCCGCGTCCGGGCGGGCCGGCACCACACCGGGACTGTAGCGCATCACCTCCGCGAAGATCCGGCCGATATTAGGGAGGTCTTTTACTTCCCTCTCTGTACGAAGCGTGCTCAGCGTTGTTGTCTCCGTCTGCAGCACTGCTCCAACGGCTTCGACAGTGACGGTCTCGGCGACCGCTCCTAGCTGCAGGGTGAAATCAACAGCCAGGCGCTCGGAGAGAGAGAGCTGGATCTCTTTCGCCACCGGCTGAAATCCTTCCTGCCTGACCTCGATGCGATACGTACCCGGCTGCAGGGGCGGAGAGACATACAGCCCCGCAGCGTTGGTCTCCAATTCGAGGCTGTAGTTCGTCCCGATGTTCGTTAGAGTTACCTTTACGCCCGGCACCACGGCGTCGCTATTATCGAACACGGTTCCGCTCAGCACCCCCGTGTCAACCTGTGCGACCACAGTGGTTGCAACGCTGAAAATAAGGAACAACAACGCTGTGAAGCGACAGAAGCGTGTTTTCATGACGAACTCCTTGCTTGACAGAAAGCAGGTCGGCGTCGCGCAGCCGAACTGATGGCCGAGCCACGTGTCGCAAAAAAAGCCTTGGGGAGATCTGAAGGGACGCTGGGTCGAGCCCGCTGTCCCCGACGAGGTCGTAGATATCGTTTGGCGCTGGTCTCGGCGGCGCCCGAAGAGCTCCCGAGGGCCGGGAGCGCGGTGGTTAGGAAGTGCGTGTCTCGAGGATGCACTGAGTGCTACCTCCGACGGGTAAACACTACCAAAGACCTAAGTCGATTGTCACGGGAATCACTGACGAAACTAGACAAAACGGGCCGAAAAACCCGAAAACTTTGCCGAATTGCCAAATATTTTCGGCAAAACGCTTGACGGGCTCTCTTGGGTTTAACCAGCAATCAGCGCCAACTCGATTACGACCTCCTCGTAGGTCCTGGAATTGATCCCGAAGTCATCCGACTTGCCTTTGACGCCAACAATCAATATCCGCTGCTCATCTTCTACGCATTCAAGCAGGCTGAGACAAAGAAAGATCAGCGGTCCTCCACTGGGTAGGAAACCTTTCTCGAAGGGGTCATCAGCTCTGGACTGTCAGAAATTGGCGCCTGGCCTGTCCGGACCGAAGCAACGATCACTCTAAACCGTGCCGAGATGGCCCAAACGGAAATCCTACTCTATAGTTGTGTTGATGCTAGCATTCCGAGCCCTCGTCGTCGCCTTGCTGATCTGCGCGGTCGCGTCTGCCGACGCCGTCCCGTTCGCCGAGAACGGCGGACTCAAGATGCTCTACGACAACCGCATGTATCCCCAGGCGGTTGAGCTCGACGGCAGCCTCTACCTGGTCTGGCGGGGCTCGGAAGGGTTTCCCTACACGCGCTCGTACGACCTGGCGACGCGCAAGTTCTCTGATCCGGTGATGATTCTCGACGGGCTCGAAGACACGGTCAACAAGGAGAGGTACGCGGCGGATCATCACTTCGCACCGGTCATCTGGAAGGACCTCAAGAACCACCTGCACGTCCTGTTCGGCTGGCACGGCGCCAACGGGATGCACATGGTGTCTGAGAACCCGCGCGACATCACAGCTTGGCGGCAAGGACCCAACGTGGCCGACATCATGTCGTACCCCAAGATCCACCAGGTCTTCGACAATCAGACGTTGATCTACTTCCGTTACATGGCGCACCTGGGGTTCTGGACCTACCGCATCAGCGGCGACGACGGCGAGACTTGGCGTGGCCCGGCCGACGGGCTGATCGACATGAGCGCGCCGCCGCAGACCGGGTTCATGGCCGATCACGCGGGCTCGTATCAGACCACGCGCGTCAGCGAAGACGGCAAGACTCTACATGTCGGGTTCATCTGGAAGGTCGAGGACCCGATCCCGAGCTTCCGCTACTCGAAAGTGCTGCACCACCACGTGCGGCGGCACAATCTGTATTACTTGAAGGTCGATCTGCCGACCGGCAAGGTTTACAACTACGAGGGCAGGCAGCTCCCGGTCCCGGTGAACAAAGAGGTCGCCGACCGCGATTGCCTGGTTTGGGATACGCGAGGCCGCGTCGCGGCGGTGGGGCCCACGATTCATCTGGATGACGGTGAGCCGAGTTTCGTTCTGCCCGTCTCCGACCGGACGCCGCTCGAGTCTAAGTTCTACTACGTGCGCCGCCAAGGCGACAAGTGGGCGCGGACGGCGATTGCGCGCACGCCGCATCCGTTCAATTCCTGCCATCTTGACCGCGACCCCGACGGGACCTTGCAAGCGTACTTGATCACCGGCCTCGGCGAGAGCGTCCCCGAGCCGGGGATGAACTTCTACGGCTGGGGCCACAAAGTGGAGCGCTGGTTCTCGACCGACAACGGGGCCAGTTGGAAGCATGGTGCGGATCTGACGCCCAAGCTGGGGCGCAAGTATCAGAACATCCAGTTCGTCGCCAAGGGCCTGCGGGAGATTTCGAAGGATATCTTCCTGTTCTACGGCTGGGATACGAACGACGGGATCGGAACAGGTTACCTCTGGGACGGGCGGTAGCCCACGTCAGAGCCGCGACCGCGGAGGGAGCCGGTTTCCGGGGACCTCGAATCGATTCGATGGCACGTCTTGAAGGCAAGGTCGCGCTGATCACCGGCGCCGGGCGCGGCATCGGGGCGGCAATTGCCGCGCCTATGCCGCTGAAGGAGCGAGCGTTGTCTGCGCGGCGCGTTCGCGGGACGAGGTCGAGCGGACAGTCGAGGGGATCTCCGGGCTGGCGGTCGTCTGCGACGTCACCGACCACTCCGCGGTCAAGCGTATGTACGCCGCGGCGATCGAAAGATTCGGCGGCCTCGACATCGTCGTCGCCAACGCGGGAGGAAACCCCGACCGAGCACGCGTCGACGAGGGCGAAGCCGAAGGATGGGTCGCGACCATCGAGCTGAATCTGATCGGCGCCTTCTACACGATGAGAGAGGCCGTGCCCCACCTGAAGGAACGCGGCGCCGGGAAAATCATCTCGGTTAGGAGGTGTCAGATGACCGGAATGTCAAAAGACGGGGCTTCGGGAGCAAGAGGTCCCGAGTTCAAATCTCGGCGCCCCGACCATTCTTCCCCGCTGGCTGTCAACACTCTTGTGCCGAGGCCACATTGCGCTCCGAAAACGGCGTTTCCTCCCAAGTAATGCCAGAGTATTGTTGACGGGAAGGCACTTGGCTCGCTATCTTGCCGCTATGACCCGGAAACAATTCCTCGCCTCCCCGCTATTGGCCGCTGGCGCTGCTGCCGCAGCCACGGGCCCCGCCAAGACGCCACGTCGGATCAACAGGGCCATCGAGCTTCTCGAAGCGGACCAGATGATCTTCTACACCGGCGGACGCGGCGGATACGAACAAGGTAAGCAGGCCGCTGCGACGAAGTACGACTACATCAACTATGAG
Source organism: Terriglobia bacterium (assembly GCA_009841225.1). GTDB lineage: Bacteria > Acidobacteriota > Terriglobia > Bryobacterales > UBA6623 > VXMF01. The sequence goes on from VXMF01000048.1 coordinate 114,021, forward strand.
ATGGAGCATGGCGCTCTAGATTTCAGCGCCTTGCGAGGCTTCATGCAGGGCTTGGTCGATGCAGGTCCGACGCGTAGCGGGCACCGAACGCCTGCGGTCATCGCGACGTTGCCCGTTATCGGGATTGACGAGATGCACATGCGCGCCAATTTCTGGGTCGTTCAGCAGACCTTGCTGTGCGGTGTTCACGGAATCCTGCTGTGCCACGCTCGCGACCCCGACGCGATCAAGTGGATGGTCCGCGCGGCGCGTTACCCCAACGCCGAGCCTGTCGTGCCCGAGCTCGGCGAGGGCCTGCTCGGCAATGGCAGCCAGGGCTTTCCATCGGAGATCTGGGGCGTGTCTCGCGAAGAGTACATACGCAAGGCCGATCCTTGGCCGCTCAACCCGGATGGCGAGTTCTTGCTCGGGCTGAAAATCGAGGACAAACACGCCTTGGCGAATGCCGGCAAGGTCGCGGCCGTTCCCGGCATTGGCTTTGCCGAGTGGGGGCCGGGCGATATGGCGCTTTCTCTCGGCCTGCCCGACGGCCACGGACCGAACCGATCCCTGCATCCCCGTATGCGGGAGGCCCGTGCGACCGTACTGAACGCATGCAAGAAGAACGGCTTGGCGTTCCTGAACACTGTCCGAGAGCACGACGTCACCGAAATGTTCGATGAAGGCGTTCGCATTGGTGCCGGTGCGAGCGAGGCGGCCATGGTCAAGGGCCGCAAGTACGCCGGTCGCAAGATGCCGGTGTGAGACGGTCGCTATACGCAGTTGCGGCGTGGGCCGTCCTGTCGGCGGCTTGCGCAGGAGAACGGACTCAACTGGACCTGCGTCTCGGGCACGTTGCCTCGCCAGGCTCGTTGACGGCGATTACGGCGGAGGAATTCGCCGAGCGTGCGAATCAGCGCTTGGGCGATCAGGCGCAGGTCACAGTGTTCGGCTCCAGCCAGTTGGGCGACGACGAGACGCTGTTGATCAAGCTCAAGCTTGGCACCGTGGATTTCTCGATGCCGTCTACGATCATGTCCTCGGCCGTAGCTTCGTTCGGCCTGTTCGAAATGCCGTACTTGGTGCGGGACCGCGAGCACATGCGGCGGATCGAGCAGGAGTTAGTATGGCCGCGCCTTGCTCCCGACGCCGCAGCTCGCGGGTATGAGCTGCTGGCCGTTTGGGAGAACGGTTTCAGGCACATCACGAATGACACCCGTCCGATCGAGGGCCCCGATGACCTGCGCGGGATTAAGCTGCGGACGCCCCGCGGCCGCTGGCGAGTGCGGCTGTTCCAGACCTTCGGTGCCAATCCGACCCCAATGTCGTTGTCGGAGACTTTCATCGCCTTGCAGACCGGGGTCATCGATGGCCAAGAGAACCCATTGAGCCAGATCCACAGCCAGAAATTTCACGAGGTCCAGAAGTTTCTCACGCTCTCCTCCCACGTATATACCCCGGCGTTTCTCCTAGCCGGGCGGGATCGTTGGCAGTCTCTTCCCGAGCCCGTGCGAGAGATCTTGTCCTCGACCGCCCGCGAGGTCCAAGCTTTCGTCTATGAGCAGGCCGAAGTGCTGGAGGAACGCTTGCTAGCCGATCTCCGGCTCGCCGGAATCGAGGTCAATGAATGCGACCGGGAGCAGTTCTTGGCTGCAGGCCGGCCGCTGTTCGAGGAGTTCGCTCGCGAGGTGCCGCGGGGCGGGGAGATGGTGGCCAAGGCACTTGCCCTCGCTTCGGCGGAACGGTGATACTAGCCGCTTGGTGGCCACACGTCTGCGCGCGGCTCTGAGCCGCTTCCTTGAGGTCACCGTTGTCGGCATAATCGCTGCCTTGGCGCTGCTGGTCGTTGTCGGTGTGGCCAGCCGAAAAGCCGGGTACTCGCTCGTTTGGTACGACGAGGTGGCGGCGATCCTGCTCGCCTGGGTCACTTACTACGGGGCGGCTCTGGCCGCGCTGCATCGGGCCCACCTTGGTCTGCCGAATCTAGTCCGCCGAGCGCCGCGGTCCGCTCGGCTCGCACTGGGCGTCTTCCGTGAGGGAGCGATCATCGGCTTCTTCGCCCTTGCCGCGTGGATGGGAGTGGACTTGCTGGCGGCGCTCGGGGGCACGTTCCTTGTCAGCCTGCCATGGCTCCCCGCGCAGATCGTCTATTCGGCCATTCCGATCGGAGCGGTGCTCTTCATCGTTGCCGAGTTGACGGTTGCCGTCGAGGACTGGCAGCGGAGTCGTGCCGCATGACGCTGTTGTGGGTCTTGCTCGGCCTGCTGGCTCTGGTGCTGGCCGACGTGCCGATCGCAGTTGCCTTGGGACTGGCGTCGGTAGCGGCGATGGTGCTGGAGACGGGTCTGCGGGACTTGCCGAATGTTCCTCTGACGCTCTTCGACGGGGCAGTGAAGTTCTCCTTGATTGCTGTTCCTCTGTTCATCTTGGCCGGGTCCATCATGAACGCCAGCGGCATTTCGCGTCGGCTGATCGCCCTGACCTCGGCGCTGATCGGCTTCGTGCGAGGTGGCCTGTCGATGGTCACGATCGGTACGTCGCTCTTCTTTGCCGAGATCTCCGGATCTGCGGTGGCAGACGTAGCCGCGCTCGGCTCTGTCCTAATCCCTTCGATGAAGCGGGCCGGCTACCCCAAGGAGTTTGCCGCGGCGGTCACGTCGTCGGCGTCGACTCTGGCGGTGATCATCCCTCCCTCGATCCCGATGATCCTGTATGCCGTGATGGCGGGCGTGTCGGTCGTGGAGTTGTTCGTGGCAGGCATCATCCCAGGGCTGCTGGGCGGATTGCTCCTGATGGCAGCGGCATATCGCATAGCGGTGCGTCGCGGATTCCCAGCGGAGGCAGCCTTCCAATGGCAGCGGCTAGGGCGAGCGTTCAAGGACGCGGCGTGGGCCTTGCTGCTGCCGGTGATCATCCTCGGTGGAATCTTCTCAGGCTGGGTGACGGCCACAGAGGGGGCCGGGTTGGCGGTGCTGGCGGCAGCCGTGATCGGCGGGTTGGTCTACCGCGAACTAGATTTCCGGGCCTTGCGGAAGGCAGTGGTCGATGGCGGCATTCAAACCGCGGTAGTGATGCTTCTGGTGTCCACTTCCGCCCTGCTCGGCGAATACCTGACCTCTGCTCAAGTGCCGCAGCGGTTCGCCGAACAACTGCTCGCATTTACCCACAGCCAGTGGGTGATCCTGCTGTTGCTGAACGTCTTCTTCCTGCTGGTGGGCCTCTTTCTACACTCCGCTGCTGCGATTATCCTGGTCGTGCCGGTGGTGATGCCCCTAGTGCACCAAGCAGGCATTGATCCAGTGCACTTCGGGCTGGTGTTGACACTGAATCTCGGCATCGGACAGCAGACTCCGCCGGTCGCCAGCGTGCTGCTCACCGCGTGCTCGATCGCCAAGGCCCAGGTGTGGGAGGTGAGCAGGGTCAACGTCGCCTTCGTGGGAGTGCTCCTGCTGGTACTACTGGTCGTCACCTACATTCCGGCTATTCCGATGTCGTTGGTGGACCTGTTCTATCGATAGCGAGCTGTTATGAGGCGTTTACAAGGCTCGTAGCGGAGCGTCGCACTTTGCGAAGCAGGTGCCACACAGACGGATCCAACGCGGCACTATCGGCCGGCAGATGGCATCGAGGGATCGAGGGCAAAGCTATGACAAGCTGTGACATCGAGCTGCGGCGTTCGGCTATGCCCTCTCGCAAGAGGACCTACTTGGGGGCGAGAAGCAAGAGCGACTCCGATGATCTTCAGGTGCCAACCACGAACAGGCATGCCAGTGTCCATCTCCAGAGCGCCGCAAGAGTGCACGGCGGGTGTACTCGGTGTCCTACCGCAGCCATCGGAAGTTTCTATCCCGTGCGATCCCTTCGAGTATCTAGTAACGTCACTACGTATGCCCGTGACGACCATAACAAGTCGCGAACTGAAGCAGCACATCGGATACGCCAAGAGGGCAGCGAAGTCGGGGCCTGTATTCATCACCCACCGGGGCGAACCTGCGCATGTGCTGCTCAGCATGGAGGACTATCGGAGGTTGGCGGGGCAGCGTCGCAGTCTTGTGGAGGCGTTGTCCATGCCAGGTCTGGCCGATATCGACTTCGAGCCGTCGACTTTCCGCATCGAAACCCCTCGTCCCGATCTTGGCTGATGCATTCGCTGGATATTGATTTCCTGAGACTTGGCCGAACACGTTAGGCAGACCGCACCACGCGAGACTTCCACCTTACGAAACTGAAACTTAATTATGGCACTGCTTGCAGGCCTGTTCCTTGGGTAATCGGAGCAACTGGGCGGCCGCGGAGCCGTGCGCGTCATGACACATGCCACAGCTCGCAAGTTCATGCGGTTCATGACTGTGGGTCTTGATGAATGGCTCCTTGGGATGGCACGATTGGCAGCCCCCGCTGAACCGGAACCGGCCGCGGCGGCTCACGCTGTGGCAGTGCGTGCAGGCGATCCGAGAGGGAGGGTGGTCCGCGTACTGCTCGCTGGCGCTGTTCGGCGGCTCGTCGCCCGAATGGAAGCTGATCTCGCGCTCTTCTGCGGGCGACTCGAGGAGCAAGCGATGGGTTCCGGGTCGCAACTCGGCGGTTACGGTATAGACGCCCGGAAACGGCTCTTCGGTCTCGAGCGGTTCGCCGTCAAGCAGGAGCTTGGCAGATTCTCCCCTCGCAATGATCTGCACCGATGTGCCGGACAGCCATGCTCCGTCCGGAGGCTTGACGATCACGCTGTCGGCCGCAGGGAGCCAGAGCGCCGAGCAGACGAGCAGTGCAGCAGGCGCGAGCGCTCTACAGTTCAATGCGGCAGATCGCCCCGCCATGCTTGCTGAGGTTGTCCTTGTGCCCGGGCGCGATGCCTGCATCGCAGTAGTACAGCGCTCCGTTCCACCAGGTCATGCCGTGCGGGTCGGGATCGTCGCGGTCGAGTTCGACGCCTTCGAGGATGCGGCCGGTGCGGATTTCGAACCTCAGCGCGAGGTAGTCGTTAGAGAACATGCACCAGATATGCTCGCCATCCCAGCCGAGGCCGTGGGGTCGGCCTAGCGGCAAGTCGAAATCGTGAAAAGTGTTCAGGTTGGCGTCGGCCTTGACTACCTTCAGCGGATTGAACTGGGTGATCCACAGCGCATCCTTGGCCCACAGCATCCCATGCACTCCTCCGCCGTCGGGAGTCTGGTAGTTGGAGATGTGCTGTCCGGTCTTTGCGTCCAGCTTGACGATGCGGCCACCTTGGGTGACGTCGTGGGGGCGGCGGGGACGCCTGTGGGCAGGGCCGTTGGCTCCCATGAAGACAAAGCCGCCTCCCGCGGCAATTCCGCTGGTGTTCGATGACTGTGTCTCGTACTTGGCGAGCGGACGGCCGGTCTTCCAATCGAGCAAGTACGCCCGGTCGGTGACTTGTTCGCCGACCCAAAGGCCTTCCGGCGTCGCTTCCAACCCGTTCGGATGACCATCGGGCGACTGATACAAGACTTCGACGGCCTTGCGGCGCCGGACAGGATAGGAGCCACCGGCGTTCGCCATGGCCCGTGTAGCTCCCAGCAGGGCAGCCACGCTTGATCCGCAGGAAGCGGAGAATTCTCTTCTTGTCACGGTTGTAGTCCTCCTTCGTACGACCAATTCCGCCAGCGGACCAAGCTTGCGTCGATGTCCGCTATGTTGGCCACGCCCGACATGCCCATGTCGAGGGCCAACTCGGTCTTGAGCAAGTGCAGGACGCGCGCGACGCCCTCGCTGCCGAAGCATGTAAGTCCCCATAGGTAGGGGCGCGCGACGCCGACTGCCGTCGCTCCCATGGCGAGTGCCTTGAGCACATCTGTCCCTCGGCGGAAGCCGCCGTCCACTAACACCGGTATGTGCCCGCCCGCTGCCTTCACGCACTCCGGCAGGGCTTCGATCGTCGAACCGGTGTGATCAAGCTGCCGGGCGCCGTGATTAGAGACGACCACGGCATCGGCACCGACCTCGATGGCCTTCACGACATCCTCGCCGATCATCAGGCCCTTGAGCATGATCTTGAGATCTGTCATGTCCCGCAGCTGCTTCACTGTATCCCAAGTCGGAGTGGGGGACACCCGCCCAGGGTACTCGCCCGTAATCCACGTGCGATCGTCCGGGCTCCTGACGAGGTTTCCGTCGTCATCGCGAGGGATCGCTCCCAAGTTGCACCATGTCCGCACGAGACCGTTATGGATCGATCTCTCGCGGTGCGATACCAGCATGTTGTCCACCGTGAAGCAGATGCCAGTGCAGTTCGAGTCCTCCAATCGCTCGACGAAGTCCAGCATGGTGTTCTCGGTGAGAAACTGGCCTCCCGTCGTGTATTGCCACCAGTGGTCTGGGGCGTCCCCGGATGCCAGAAATTCCTCGACGCCGCCATTGCTGATGTACATCGCGTTGGCGAGGGCCGCGCCGCGAGCGGTCTCCTCCTCGCCGTCACGGCGGAAACAGTTCTTGCCACCTGCCGGACAGACGAAGATCGGAGAGTCCATGTCACGGCCGAGCAATTCGGTGGAGACGGAGATCTTGTGGACGTCCGTCAGGAAGCGGGGGCGCAGGATTACGCGGCGAAAAGCGAGCCGGTTCTCAGCAAGCGAAATCTCGTCCTTGCCGCCCTCGTCCATGTAGTCAAACGCCACTGGATCGAGCAAGCGGCGTGCTAGGTCACGGAAGTCGAAGACGTTGGCGAGTTGAGTCGAATCGGTTAGTTCCGGTTTGTCCGCCGCTAAAGCGAGCGGGGATGCGAGCAGCAAAGCAGACAGCTGGCGCAGCGCGTCGCGTCGGTGGAATGCGTGCGCCACTGGCATGCGAGCTTCCGTTGGTCATTATAGGAAGCACGATCGTCGGCGCAAGAGTATTTCTGGCGGCGATGTCTCTTCACCCGTGTGATGGCGTGGTCACGAGGCGGGCCCTCTCGATGTTTCGGCCAGCGGTCCGGACTGGAGACACGCCGACGGTATCGTACGGGCCGGCGCGCACCGCGAGCTTCAGGAGCGCGCTGAGCGTCTTCCTGTCGCCCTACTGAAGCCCGCGCGCCACGCTCTCGCCGATAGACGCCGGCGAACCCAAGGCCAGCCCCGTCAGGCTCTCTTCGATTTGGGTGAAGAGTTTGCGAATTGGCTTGGCCACCTTTCCCTTGCTGAAAGCACCTCCGTAATGCGCTCGGATCAATGTCAGCACATTGTGAGCGTTCTGTGGATTCTCGACCTTGGTGGACTGGGCGGCTGCGGGATCCTGGCGGAAGAAGACGCCCGTAGTCCCCGCTGACCTCTGTGCGGTCTCGGGTGCCTCTATTAAGCCAGCCAGACCCGCGCAGACGCGCAACGTCCACGGATTGAAATTGAAGATATGGGCGTAGTGGAACATGCGGCCGCGCGACTTGCTACGGCAATCGGCTTCAATGTTGGGAACTTCGACGTACAGCAGCCCATCCGGCGCAAGCCAGTTGGCGATCTCGCCGAGGTACTTTACCGGGTTGTTGAGGTGTTCCAGCACATGGTTCATGCGGATCAGGTCGAACTGCGCGGGCAGGAACAGGTCGGGAGCTAGATGGGAGGTGCGTACATCCAGTCCAAGTTCGTCTCTGCAATGGGCCGCATAGTCGACATTGGGCTCGATCCCTGTGACGGTCTTGCCGAGCCGCGTCATTAGGAACGCGAACTCACCCGATCCGGCTCCCACATCCAACACGCGCCTTGAAGGCTCTAGCAGATCCCGATAAGTGCGCACATGAACTGCCGCACGTCGAAAATTCCGAAGAATCTGGCGGCGACGAGGCTTCCGAGCGCCCTTGTAGCGTATGCGGTAGTCGTCGGCGTAGAACTGTGCGAGCTCGGCGTCGTCCGGCACAGGGTCGTTGCGAACCAACCCCGTATCCAGGCAGATAACTGTACGTAGGGGCCTGCCCCGACGGTCAGTCTTGGAGACTACTTCATACCTGCCGGTGCTATCGAGCGGCCACATTATCGCTCGCTGTGTCCCTGCGTGATCAATTGGCGGCAAACATGGAATGGGTCTCGTGTCGCAATTGTCCGCTTGCTCTGAGATGCCCAGTGCCGAGGTTCGCCAAGCGAGTGTAGCACGCGCGAATTCGGCACAATCGGCGAATTAATTTACCCGCGAAGCTTCAAGGGTCTCAAGAGGCTCAAAGTACTGTGTGGAAGGGCTTAGAGCGCTCTGGGCAGGGTTTGAGCAGGCCGAGAATAGGTCCTTCGTTGGATCGCTTGTTATGGCCATGCAACACCAGCGGTACAATCTACCCCTCCGTGATCGGCCCGGCCACCTCGCACCACCGAATCAAAGGCAGGCTCGGCCACGGAGGTCCGGGTGTGTCTACGGGACTAGTGGCCGCGAACGACGACGTTAGGGCGCCCAAGAGGAGTGCTTTTCTCTGTCCTGGCCTCTTTCAGCACCTTGCCTCGAGCGTCGGGCAAGCCCTCACTTGTAGCCAGACCTACTCTCGCCCCCGGGCCTCGACTGGCGCGGACCGCATCGGGTCAATCTTTAGCCGCAGGTCGAAACTGAATCGGGCCCGAGACCGGTCGTTGGCCAATATCGGAGGCGCGTAATGCCGGGCGACATCATGGTCGGCGACAGCGACGGGGTTGTCGCCATTTCCAAGTCCCGTGAAGAAGAAGTCCTCGCGACGGCGGAACAGATTAACGAAGCCGAGGAGCAAATCCTGGCGTTGCTCAAACAGGGCAAGCGACTCGATGAAGCACGCAAGGAGCTTCAATACCACAAGCTTCAAACGCCCGATGAAGGAGAGGGCGGATAGGAGAGGAAGATGCGAGTCCCGCGATTTCACATTCATGCAGTCCTATGCCTCGCCGTGCTAGCGGGATGCCGTCAAGACGATACGCCGGACAGCACCGAGGCTCGCCGGCCCAACATCCTGCTGATCGTCGCCGACGACATGGGCTACACCGACCTTGGTTCGTTTGGCGGCGAGATTCGGACGCCGCACCTAGACGAGCTTGCCTTTGGCGGCGTGCGGCTGACGAACTTTCATGTGCACCCCAGCTGCGCTCCAACTCGTACCGCTCTCATCTCCGGCACCTATCCGCACTTAGCGGGCATGGGGACGCAGCTGGTTACGATAGCTCGGTTCAACGGCGATCCGCTGGTCGAAGCTCGCCGAGGAAAACCCGGTTATGAGGGGCATCTGACCGATCGCATCGTTCCGATTCCGAAGCTTCTTCAAGACGCCGGCTACCGCACCTACATGGTGGGCAAGTGGCACCTCGGTGAGACGCCGGAGCTGAGTCCGGCAGCTCAGGGCTTCCATCGATCCTTTGGCCTCAAGTTCGGTTCCGCTGTCCACTTTGCGAACGTTCCGGCAGAGCGTTACTGGGAGGACGGTGAAACTCTCGAATCCATGCCCAACGAGTTCTACTCAACGGATTTCTACACCGACAAGTTCCTCTCGTTTCTCGAAGAAAGCAAAGAAAACCCCGCACCCTGGTTTAGCTATTTGGCCTACACGAGCCCGCACTGGCCCTTGCAGGTTCCCGAGGATTGGCTGGACAAATACGAGGGCAAGTACGACGGAGGTTACGACGAGCTGAGGAAGCAACGCATCGCTGGAGCGGTCGAGGCAGGCGTCATTTCGGAGCAAGCCAGGGACAAGCCCGCCGAACCCTTCGCACGGACCTGGAATAGCCTCGGCGACGAGGAGCGCTCGAAGTACTCGAGGGCCATGGAGATCTATGCGTCGATGGTCGAAAACCTTGACTACAACGTCGGACGCATTGTTGAACTTCTTGATGAAACCGGCGAGCTGGATAACACGGTCATCGTCTTCATGTCCGACAACGGCGCCGCTTCCAGCGATCTAGACTTTGCGCGCAGAGCGCCTCGCAGACCGGAGAGAATCAACAACGACCTAGAAAACTTCGGCCGGCCCGACTCGTTCGTGACGTACGGTCCTGGCTGGGCGCAAGCTGGGATGGGGCCATACCACTTGCACAAGGGAACAGTCGCATCCGGCGGCATTCGCGCGGCTGCCTTCGTCAACCATTCCAGCGTCATCCGCAAAGGCTGGACAGAGAGCGCCTTCCTCACTGTCCGCGACCTGTCAGCGACTCTTCTCGACCTCGCGGGCGTGGAGCACCCTGGGACAACCTACCAAGGCCGGCCGGTGCACGAGCTCGAAGGCGCCTCGTTCGCCCCGCTGCTGACCGAAGAGGGCGCAGACCTGAACCGGCCCGACACCGTCTTCCTGTGGGAACACGACGGGCAAGTGGCTTTGGTCAAGGACAACTGGAAGTACTCGCGGTTGAAGTCGCCACATGGTCCCAGAGGAACAGCGCCGGGATGGCAGTTGTACAACATGATCGATGATCCAGGCGAGACCACAGACGTAAGCGCCGAACAGCCTGAGCTGGTCGCCGAGTTCAAGGGCGCCTGGGAACGAGTGGCGTCTTCCGGAGAGATGATTCTCTACCCGGAATAGCCCCGGCGGCCAAACACTCCTGCGCCACTGCTGGAGCGGCGACCCGGTGGAAACGTTGTGAAAGAGTTTCGCGCTCATTGATTGCGACTCAAATGACCCGGATGCCCTTAAACAGGGCCCTGGAGCCCGCTAGAAGGGCCTTTCCGCGCCTTTCGGTTAGGAGTTTGTGGCTTCGCTTGTTCCCAGCAGCTAACAGGCATCAAGCCTCTCTAGGCGCCAAAATCGACCCCGGCGTTCAATGCAGGGTGATGGGCTCTGTTCTAATTGCCGGAGCGGGGTCCCTCCAGCCCGCTGAAGTACGCTGAGAAAGCCATGGGCGCTCGATCCCGGTCACGAGTGAGCCGCATTGCCCTGACTGTGGCTGCGGTGACTTGGCTGGTCCCATCCGGAGCCGACGGCGCGAATCCCTACGGCAGCAATGATGCCTGGTTCAAAGTCGTTCCGAAGAAATACCAGGAGCGCCCGGAATACGGCTTCGTCGAGGCTGATCCGGAGCTGCCCAACGTACTGCTCATCGGCGATTCGATTTCGATGCGCTACACGACCGGGGTGCGGAAGCAGTTGATGGGCGCAGCCAACTTGTATCGCGCGCCGGACAACTGCCGTTCGACCCGCCAGACGCTCGCCGAAATTGAAATCTATCTCGGCGAGGTGAAGTGGGACGTGATCCACTTCAACGCAGGGATCCACGACCTTACTCATCTTGACACCAATGGCAAGACCGCGCCGCCGCCCGAGGGCCGGCATCAGATTCCGCTGAAAGACTACCGCGCCAACCTGGGGAAACTGATCGCGCGCCTGAAGGCGACGGGCGCAAAGTTGATCTGGGCCGCGTCGACGCCCATTGGCTCTGGGACGGAAAAGACCGGTATTCGCCGCGATCGCGATGTGGTCGCCTATAATGCCGCCGCGTTGGAGGCGGTCATTTCGCGTGGCGTCGCGGTGAACGATCTCTACGAGGTCGCCAAACCCCAGGCGGACGCACTCCTCTCAGACGGCGTGCATCCGAACGCGGAAGGGAGCCGTGTTCTCGCCAACGCTGTCGCGGCGGCAATCCGAGATCAACTTGCCGAGTCAGCGTACGTCACCAAAACTGGACGCACGCTGATTTCCAACATCGGCAGTGAGCGGGCCACGCAGGGCAACGGCAACAAGATCGTCACAGTCGGCGACAAAACCCATGTCGTCTGGCAAGACTCGATCGAGGAAGGCTACTTTGCCCGCGCGCGCACTCTGGACCGCAACTCGGGCGAGTGGTCAGCGGTTCAGACCCTGGGAAAAGGCCGTGACAACCACGCACGACCCACGATCACGGCCGACAGCAAAGGCTTCCTGCACGTCATCATCGGCGGGCACCATGACAGTCTGCAATACCGGCGAAGCATTCGCCCCAACGACTCTTCCGAATGGACGCCCATCCAGACTTTCGCGAAGACGACCTACCCCATACTCCTCTCCGGCCCAGACGACACGCTCTACATCACTGGCCGTCATGACCAGGGCTGGGCGGGCATGGATTTCTATGCAAAGCCTCCGGGCGGGGATTGGGAGTATCGCGGCCTGCTGGTGACGAAACAGGAGCGCTTCAAGTACTACGCCGCTTATCACAACGCGATGGCCTGGGGGCCGAAGAAGAAAACACTGCACATGTCGGTCGGGTTCTTTCTCGGAGACGCCAAGCGCGAGGGCGAGCACAACCGCGACCCCCAGGGTCTCGTCCAGGCTGTCGGCTACATGCGCAGCGACGACGCTGGCCAGAGCTGGACCAAGGCGGATGGAACGCTAATTGAGACCCCCGCCACCACGGACACCTTGGACTTGATCGACTACGGCGAGCGATCCCGCGACGCTACCGACAAGCCCAAACCCGGCATTCAGCATTGCGGTCTCGCCGTCGATCAACAAGACCGACCCTATGTCGTGTACATTCGCCACACGCCGCAGCCTGGCGGGATCAACATGGTCACGCCCGACGGAAGGGGTGGATGGGCGAAACGTCCCCTGCGCGAGGAGATTGCCGAACGCTGGCCGGGCTTGGTTGCCGTGAACTGCAACGTCTCGATCACGCGCAACGATGTCATCAGCCTCGTGTTGATACTCGCGCCGTTGGAGCACCCGAGGGCCAATTGGAGTCCCGGCATCCACGGCCGTCCGGAATTCTGGCTAAGGGATGAGCCGAACATCCAACGGCTCGTCTGGCTCGAATCGCGCGACGGCGGCCGGACGTTTTCTTCGAGCGGCGTCATCCCTCACCGGCCGGACCGCGGAACGCTCCTCCCCACGATGGAACGCCTGACCGGCTTTCACTCTCCTCCCGCAGGCAAACCGCCGCCGCTGCTCTACTTCGAAGGCCTCTCCCGCTACCGCAAACCCGGCGAACTGATCCAAAACGACGTGTTTTTCGTCGAGCGGTGACCGCCGAGCCTTTCTACTATTGATCTCTTGCTCCACGGTCTAGGCGCTCATATGCTTGTGGATCAGATCCGCGAACGGCTCGCCATATGGGGTAGTGGTCAAATACTTGACCGTCGCTTCGCATACGTGGGTCGTTCGTTTGCTTTAAGTACTTTTCCAATCGAGCCGACAATGCTTCTTTGTGACCCTTATACCTGGCCTGAGCAGCAACGTTCACCATTTGTGCCGGGTCTCTCTTGAGATCATAGAGTTCCTCAGCGGGCCGCTTGCCAAATGACAGCTCGTGCAGCCGAGGTATCTCGTCTTTGCGTTCGAGCATGTACGTTCTTGTCGGGCTCGGATCGACATCCTTGAATTCTCTTCCTACCGGCCAGCGATCCGGAGCGAAATTACGAATATAGAGAAAATCTTTGGTCCGAATAGCACGCGAAGGATAGCCCCTTCTGTTTTCACGGATACGAGCATAAACCGAATGCGCCTCGCGGCCGTAGTAAGTGGCGTCGCGATCGGGATCTACCCAGCCCTGTTTACTCGAGGTCAGCAAAGGCAGGAGGCTCTTGCCCGTCATGTCGGGATGAGGTTTCAAGCCCGCGGCCTCAAGAAATGTGGGCGCAAGATCAACGAGATTCGTAAAATCATGAATCACTCTGCCGCCACGCACGCCCTTCGGCCAGCTGATCGCGAGCGGCATTCGCGCACCGTAATCGTACATATCAGCCTTTCCGCGCGGAAACGGTAGTCCGTTGTCACTGGTCACTACGACGATTGTATTTTCAGCTCTGCCCGTTTCCTCAAGCAGCTTCAAGTTGGTCTCGATCAATTGATCGAACCGCTGCACTTCGAAGTAGTAGTCGAGGATATCCTCACGGACTATCGGCACGTCCGGGAGAAAAGGAGGCACCTCAACGTCCTCCACATCCATGCCTGATCGGGCGCCTGATCCCGCTTCAAAAGGTCGATGCGCATCGCGCGAACCTTGCCAGAAGCAAAACGGTTTGTCGTCCGGCAAGTGTTTGAGAAAACTCTGGAAATTGTCTGTCGCTGGTCCGGCCGGATTGTGCGGCCATCCTCCCGCTTCTATGCTTCCCGGCGACCATACTTTAGAGTGACTGCCCACATGGTATCCGGCCTCCTCAAGCATGAACGGATACACGCTGTATAGGTCCTTGTGGAGAGTGCCACGCAAGTTGGCAGCCTCCCCAAGTCGCCAGAAGTCCTGACCAGTAAGGATCGCAGAGCGTGACGGGCTACAGGAAGGAACCGAGCAAAAGGCATTCGTAAAAAGCACACCGTTTGCTGCAATCCGGTCGAATGCGGATGTCTTGACGACCTTGTCACCGTAGGCTCCTGCATGAACCCAGGAGACATCGTCTGAAATCATGAAAAGTATGTTGGGGCGGGCGTCTCCTTCTGCGAAAGCGGTCTGCGGGCAGAAGACGGCTGTTCCGAGCAGTGCCATGATAGCTGCCGCAACGCTTGCTTCAGGGGACCTTGGCTTGATTACAGGCGACAGTTTGAAACTGCTTTTTTCACCGTGGACGTCTGGCATCAACGATCATCATAGGCGCTCAGCGGAAAGATGTTGGGATATCGAGATCCACCGAGCTTCCACTAGCTGCCGACCAAAGCGCCCAAGGTCGGTCTCGACGAGGAGGCCGTACGACTGCAGAGATGACAGCCATCCCGCTAACCTTGCGCATCCCTGCCACAGCCCGAACCCCTATGAACGGGGACCGAGCGCTCGATCCAAAGGGTCTAGCGCGCCCTCCGGACTATCGTTTGCTCAAGTGCTCGTTTGCGCTAGTTGTGCGAGCTGACGCTGCTCAGCAGCGAAATCGGGCCATCTAGTCGGCCAGACGATCAACCACGACAATATCCTCTCCAAGCTCGGGCAAGGCGGCGCTAGCTGGATGTCCGTTGGTCAGTAGCTTAGATTCAATGCGTCGCGGAAGCTCTCCCGGGTCGCGGCGGCCTCGGCTGTGATCTCGGCGCCAGCAAGCGGGTTCTGCTCGAGGATGTCGTTCTCCCAATCGAAGAATCGGCCGTCATCGTAGAGCTTGTAGCGACGGTTGTGGACGTAGCGTCTCTCGGTAATGTTCGGAAACTGCGCGCGGTAGTCCGTGAAGATCCACTCACGCTCGTGTTCCGCTTCGCCGCGAAAGACCGGAAGCAGACTGTGGCCGTCGAAGATCCGGTCGCTCGGGAGCTTGGCGTCGGCTGCGTCGGCGAGCGTCGGCAGCACGTCGGTGAAGTCGACCAGAGCGTTTGAAACACCGGGCTCAATGACTCCCGGCCACGAGGCGATGAAAGGCACATGCGAGCCATGGTCGATCGTCTTCCCCTTGCCGCCGCGGATCTTGGTTCCGTCTTGCATCACGCTGGTGATCGCGCCGGGCGTTCCGTTGTCGCCGGTTAGCAGTACCAACGTATCGTCTCGAATTCCGAGCTGGTCGAGCTTGGCGAGCGTCTTTCCGACCATCTTGTCGACGTAGGCGACCATGGCTGCGAAGTGTGCTTTGTCTTCGGCGTGGCGGTCGCCGCGCCAGCCGTCGCTATCAGGTGTCGGGACGAAGGGCGCGTGGACGAGGACCATCGAGTAGTAGATGAAGAACGGCTGATCGCTCTGCATTGCTTCGAGCACGAAGTCGTTCAATAGGTCGGGACCGTACCTGCCTTGGCGGGTCTTGCCGTCGTCGTTGCGGCTCGACAGCGAGGGGTCCGCGTAGCGGCTTCCCTTGTCGCCGAGGTACCAGACCAAGTAGTCGTCGAAGCCGGCGTCGCCTGGGGTTTGGCCTTGATGCAGGCAACAGCCGCCGCCGCGGTTCCACACGAGGTCGTGCCCCCAGAGTTGCCACTTGCCGGCGACGTGGGTGCGATACCCGGCATCCTGCAAGATGTTGGCGAAGGTGAGCTCGTCTTTGGGCAGGACTCCCCACTTGGTGTAGTTACGAGCGTTGTAGCGACCGGTCATCAGCTTCACCCGCGACGGCGAGCACAGCGGCATGGCGTAGGCGTGGGTGAAGCGCAGACCCGACTCAGCGAGGCGATCGAGGCTGGGGGTGTCGTAGGAGGCTCCGCCGTACGAGCCCAGGGTCTCGTAGCCGAGGTCGTCGACAAGGATCAGGATGATGTTGGGGCTCACCGGAAGGACAGGCGCGGCGAGCAGCAGCGTTGCGATGAGGACTCGACGGGTCACTGCTCTACAGCCCAGGCCGAGGCGGCTGGAACGGCTCCCAATGCCGCACCCCGCTCGCTTGAAGCTTCCTGCGGAAAAGCTTCGTCGACGCGGTCGCGTAGAGAGTCTTGAGCTCCGGTCCGGCGAAGACGACGTTTGAAACGAACTCCTTCGTCGGCTTCCGAATAATCCCCACCACGGGCCCTTTGTCGTTACAGACCTGCACCCCAAGATCCGTCGCCACGAACAGGTGCCCGTCGTCGGCGATCGTCATGCCGTCCGCGCGCGACTGGCTGTTCTTATCCCAGGTCTCCAGCCGAAAGAACTCTTCGCCGTACGCCAGCGAGCCGTCGGGCTCGATCTGGAACGACCACACAAACTTCTTGCGCGAGTCGTTCACCATCAGCATCGACTGATCGGGCGAGAGCATCAACCCGTTCAAGAAGCCCGAATTGGGATCCTCGAACACGATCCGCGCCTCGCCGCCCTTGGGCACGAACCAGACGCGCTTCGTCCAGGGGCTCGAGAAGTACAGGTCACCCTTGGCGTTGATCACGATGTCATTGGGCTGAGCGCCCTCGGCGATCACCTCTTCTTCCATCGTCTCGACGTCGATCGCGACAATCTGCTCGGTCTTGCGGCGGCAGGTGTAGAGCCGCCCGTCAGGGCCGAACATGAGCCCGTTCGTCCAGCCCGTGTTGTCTTTGAATAGGCTGACCTCGCTGGTCTTGGCGTCAACGCGGAAGATCTTGCTCTCGCGAACGTCCGAGAAATAGACGTCCCCGTTGGGCGCCACAGCCGGCCCCTCTAGGAACGTATGCCCCTCGCTGACGAGCTCCCAGTCGTGCTCGGGTTCAAGGAAATCGAGTATCGACGGCGGGCGCTTGAAGGTTTTCTCACGCGAAGGCTCGATCGGGGTTTCCCAATCGCGCCAGAGCCAGCGCAAGGCGTCGGGCAAGATCGGCAGGCCGTGGACTTTGTTGTGCCCCTCCTCGCCGGCAACCCACTTGTGGTCGTAGCCGGCCCAGTGCAGTGCGCTCCGGAGCGATTGATTTGCCAGCCAAAACGAGCCCGAGAACAAATCGAGATCGTTGGAGCCGTCTTGCAGGAAGACTCGCAGCGGCTTGGGCTCCATCTTGCGAACCCGGCTCTGGTAGATGTCGGCGCCGCGTATGTTCACGTAGCTTCCGATGAAGCTCAACACACGTCGAAACACGTCCGGGCGGTTCCAGGCCGCGGTGAACGACGCCTGCCCGCCCCCGCTCGAGCCGCCGATCCCGCGAAGGTTCGGGTCGTCGGTGAGGTTGTAGTCCCTGGCAACCTCGGGCAGAATCTCTTCCACGATGAACCTGGCGTAGTCGCCGCTTGTCGAGGCGTACTCATAGTTGCGGTTGAGCCGAGGCTTAAGGCCGGGGCTTCGAGCCGGCAGCATGCCGGGGTTGACGAAGATCCCGATCGTCACCGGCATGTCGCCTTTCGCAATCAAGTTGTCGAACACGATCGGAGTGAGCCAGCCGTTCCCCACGTTTGACGCCCATTTGACGCCGTCTTGGAAGACCATCACCGCCGCGGGCTTCGAAGCATCGTACTGCGCGGGCACGTAGACCCAGTAGTCGCGCACCGTACCGGGAAAGATCGTCCCCGCGCTGGTCCAGCTGTGTTTGGTGACGGTTCCCTTGGGGACGCCGGGTTGGACCTTCGAGTCTGGCCCGAGCTCGTACTCGGCCGCGAAGGCGAACGAGGCACAGATCAGGAGAACCGACAGCGAGCGTTGCATGCTGGCAGGATTGTAGCCAACCCGTCGGGTGAAGGGCCGTGACCGGTCAACGCGGCAGGCGATCGCGAGTAGCTAACAGCGAGAGAAGGAAGGGTTTAGGAGTGGTTCGCTCGGTTGGTGTTGGGAAATCCCGTTCCATCAATCGGTCGGGGTTGTTTCCCGACTGAGAACGCCAAATCCGCCCTAACAGCGCCGTGTGCACTACGCCGCTGTCCGCTGACCATCGACGTCAACTTCCGAGATGTCGGTTCGCGGGGCATGATCTTAACGATGGGGTAGCCAGGAAAGCGCCAGCATTTCCGTTATCGGCTATCGCCTCCGTGGCAAGTGCGTGAGCCGGCGCAGCCGTTCGTGATGACGTCGGCGGTGGACTGCGTTCAGTTTGTCGCGTGCAGCCCTCGCAACGAAAGTTGGGCAGGGAGAGCACGGCTCATCGTTGCACGGCAGGAGAATGGCCGGTCAAGGTGACGGAGAATTGGCTGCGGCTAGCTTCACGCCGCTTCAATGATGCGTGGCTCTATGTCGCTTTGGTGCGGGCTTCTTCCAACAGCCTGCGCGCCCGAGCAGGGTTGTAGACTCCGCACGGACAGAAGCGGGCCAGGGTGGTTACCGCTTGGTCCGGCGTGCGACGCCCTTCCCGCACCATGTCAAGCATCTTGCGGGCCATGT
Source organism: Terriglobia bacterium (assembly GCA_009841225.1). Classification (GTDB taxonomy): domain Bacteria; phylum Acidobacteriota; class Terriglobia; order Bryobacterales; family UBA6623; genus VXMF01. The sequence continues at coordinate 132,486 of VXMF01000048.1, forward strand.
TAAAGGACACCATGCCGTGGCCGCACATCGTGGCCAGTTCCAGAACCTGGCTGTTCGGCAGGTGATCGTGCGGGTCCGTGAAGCCCAGCGAGTACTCGACGCTGTGGCGGTGGATGCCGCAGCACTGCGCCACTTCCTTGGCACCGCTCACTGAGGTGCTGAGGTTGACCGACAGGCCCAGGTCGGCATCCACGACTTCTTGCAGGCATGCCCTGGCGTTCTCCTCGGAGTCGAACACTGCTGCTGCCGTGCCGGGCTTGTTGACGCCCTCGATCACTCCCTCCCAATCCGGGGAGAGGTCACGGTTCCAGTGGGAACGCGGGTCGAGGTGCCGCTCAGGCTTGAAGCTTCCACGATTTCCGTTGCCCATGTTGACCGGGCTGTGGCGGGCGCAGATGCGCAAGAAAGCCTTTTGCTTCTCGACCGCGCCCTCGTCGTTCTTGCCAGGAGAAGGAATGCAAAACAAGATGAAGTCGTCTCGGAAGGACTCGGACTTGCCGTAGCGGTGGAGTGTATTGGTCATGCGGCCTCCGCGTTGGTCAGCCTGCCAAGGCCCATGTTCGTCTTGGCACGCTCGGCGCCGTAGCCCAGGTCTTCCAGCACCTGAGCCAGCTGCGTCTCTTCGCCGCTGTCGTCACAGCGTGTGGAGATTCCAACGGCCGTCACAGTATCGATGCGACGGTTGACCTCCTCCACTGTGCCTAGCACCGCTTCCACCTGATCGAGGGTCGTCTTGATCTCGACAATGGCCGAGAGGATCTTCTCGTCGAGGATGTCCGCTCGGATCTGTCCTGTGCTCTTGTCGGTCATCAAGTGGGTGATCGGGTTCTTGGCCTCGAACCTCACCCTCATTCGCGCCAGCTCGATCGTCATTTCCTGGATGTCGCGGAAGCGGACCCCTACGCCTGGCCGGCCGAACTCAATGGTGTAGCCGACCTCGCCGACGCCGACTCGTGGATTGACGTCGTTGGTCTTGACCTCTTCCGTTCCGCGCCCCTTGATGCCGGTCGACTTGTGCTCCACGACTGGGTCGGAAAAGACCTGCCGGACTAGCCGCGGCATCTCCAATTCGTTCATCACGAAAGCCGCCGTGGGACAGACGTCAGGCTCGGGCTCGAAGCGGAAACGGAACACTCTCGCGAGCTTGCGCACCGTGCGCACCAGCGTGGGGTTGAGGTGCTCTTGGCTCATCCCTCGGAAGCAGGTGCCGCATTCGACGCACTCGTCTTGGTTGATCCGAGCGCGGCCAATATCCGGGTCTACGTAGATGGCGCCCATCGGGCAGACCGGCACGCAGTTTGCGCAAGCAACGCACTTGTTCGTGTCAATTAGCATCGATGCATCCAATCCGCACTAGCATAGCCGTGAGCTGTCCGGCGCAGGCGGAATCCAGCTCGCTCGCTCCTGTCGTAGCTTACCAAGACGGAATCTGGCGACCGGCCCGCTCGCAGCCAGTCGGGTGGTTCTTGAGGCACTGCACAGATCGCTGTCCCAGGTGCGCAGCGGGTGCCACTGGGCTACTCGATGCCTCTCCCCGAGGCTCTCGTGGCTACGCTCGCCGACCGTAGGCTCAGAGCCTCCGGGGGCGGTCTCGCACATGCTAGAATCCAACGGCGATGCGGCTTCGCGTTGGAATTCTGGCCTTGCTGTTGCCCCTGGTCGGGGCGGCCCAGCGCCCGCTGGTCATTGAAAACGTGACCTTGGTCGACGGAAGCGGAGGCCCGCCGACGCTGAACGCCACGGTGATTGTGCTTGGGGGACGCATCGCAGTCATCGGCGAGGGTGGGGCGTACCAGATTTCGGGCGACCCGCGGGTGATCGATGGGCGGGGAAAGACCTTGGTTCCCGGCATTATCAACTTGCACGGCCATGTCGGGCTGACCAAGGGCTTGGCGCAGTCCCAAGAGAACTACTCTCGGGAAAACGTCATCGACAACCTGCGGATCTACGCCTCCTACGGTGTGACGACGACTACCAGCCTCGGGACGGACATGGATGCCGTCCTAGGTGTGCGCAACGACGTGAACCGAGGCACTCTGCCCGGATTGGCTCGAGTCCGCACCGCCTTGCATGGCTTTACGACTCCAAACGGCTACCCCACCCACGTACCGGGCGTGAAGGGCTTGGCGCTTGAAGTCGCGACACCGGCCGAGGCGCGGCAGCACGTGGATCGGTTGGCGGAAAAAGGTGCCGAGCTGGTGAAGATGTGGGTCGATAGCCACCACGGCACGTTCGAAAAGCTCAAACCGTCGGTATGCCGGGCCATCATCGACCAAGCCCACGAGCGTGGGCTGCTAGCGGTGGCGCACCTGTACGAACTTGCCGACGCCAAGCTGTTGGTTGAAGCCGGATTGGACATGGTCGTGCACAGCGTGCGCGATGCCGATGTGGACCGCGGGCTGATTCGCAGACTGCTCGCCCGGGGCGTCACGTACTCGCCCACCCTGACACGCGAACAGTCCACGTATGTGTACGCGGACGGACCTGAATGGCTCGCCGATCCGTTCTTCACCCGAAGCGTAGAGGCTGGCTTGGTGGACGAGCTGCGCACCAACCTTAGAGACACACAGAGGACGGATCCGGAACTAGAGATCAACCGGGAAAACTTCCGCATGGCGATGCGCAACCTCAAGACCCTTTCCGATGCGGGCGTCAAGATCGGTTTCGGCACCGACACGGGGCCTCCCGCGCGGTTCGCCGGCTATTTCGAGCACTGGGAAGCAGAGCTGATGGTCGAGGCGGGCCTGACGCCCATGCAGGTCATCGTGTCGTTCTCGAAAAACGCATCGGAGGCGCTGGGGATCGACCGCGACTTCGGGACCTTGGCCGAAGGCAAGGTGGCCGACATGATCCTGCTGAACAGCAACCCCCTGGGGAACATCCGAAACTTGCGCGACATCGACACGGTTTTCGTCGCCGGTCAGCCGGTGGAACGGTAGATCGCTTCAGACGCCGTCGGTGAAGGTCCGGCCGAGCCACACGACGCGGCCGAGCACGTCGACGTCCTCGTCCAAGCTCTCGACTACGTAGGAGAGATTGTCGCTGACGATGAGCCAGCTCGCGCCCTGGCGGCGTAAACGCTTGACAAGCAATTCGCCGCCCCGTCTCAGCGTGTAGATTCCCCCGTCCTTCAGTTGCGGCGATCGCATGTCCAGCAGGACGCTGTCTCCGTCGTGCAGGGTGGGCTCCATCGAGTCGCCGCGCACTTCGATGACCGCTAGGTTGCTGGCGGAGAGGTTCTGCTCGCGAAGCCAGGTCTTGTTGAAGCCTAGGTACCCCTTGACACTCTCATCCAGCACTTCCTCGCCGCTGCCCGCGGCCGCCAGGACCTCGTAGCGAGGAGCCGATACATACACGACGTTCTGGTCGATCTCGGCGGGCGCTCCCTCGACATCATCCGCGATGCGCCGCGCTTCGATGGCTAGCCGGTCCAGTTCGCTGGCCAGCTCTCTCGGGTCCATGCGCTTGCCTTCGGGGACGCGGGGCGGGCCTACGTAGAACTCCAAGCCAAGCGCTTCGCAGACTTCTGACAAGCGACGGCTGCTCGGCGGCCGGCCCTCCAGGATGTAGCGGATGGCGTTGACGGAGAAGCCGTTCTCCTTCGCAAACCGGCTGGGGTTGCTGCCTTTGCGGTGCAGCGCGTCTTGAATGGCTTGGATGATCTCAGGACCTGACATGGCTCTACCCGCAGTATATCGAAATCTATTTTCTCCGAAAATTATCTATTGGTGAAAAAATGTTCCGGCGGTGTCATCCGATCCTGCATCTGGAGGCCGCATAAGGCAACGTCGCTCCGGGCCTGCCCGCGTTCGGACCCGGGTTACACTCGGGCCATGGATTACAGTTCAATCGAACTCAGCGTCACGGGCCACGTGGCGCACTTGGTCTTGAACCGACCTGACCGTGCCAACGTCATCAACGCCGAGACTTCCCGGGAGCTGCTAGCGGCAGCGATCGAGTGCGATGAGAACCCCGACATCCGAGCGGTATTGATCCGGGCCAACGGACCGATGTTCTGCGGCGGCGGTGACCTGAAGACCTTCGTCAAGCGCGGCGACGATCTACCGGCCTACCTGAAGGAGACCACGACTTACCTGCACGGCGCGGTCTCGCGGCTGACCCGGCAGTCCGCGCCGGTGGTCTGCGCCGTGCACGGTTTCGCGGCGGGCGGAGGCTTCAGCCTGGCGATTTCCGGCGATCTTGTCCTAGCCTCGCAATCGGCCAAGTTCACCATGGCATACACCAAGGCCGGACTGACGCCCGATGGGTCCTCCACGTACTTCCTGCCGCGCCTAGTCGGCCTGCGGCGGGCACTGGACCTGGCACTCACGAACCGTGTGCTGTCGGCCGACGAGGCTGTGGAGTGGGGCTTGGCGTCGCGGGTCGTTTCCGACGATGATCTCGTTTCTGAGGCGGAGAAGCTGGCCGCCAGCCTGGCACAGGGAGCGACTTGCGCGCTCGGCACGGCGAAACGCCTGCTGCATGGCGGCTTCGGCGAATCGCTCGAGACGCAGATGGAAATGGAGACGCGCGCGATAGCCGATTCAGTGCGCACCCACGACGGTCGCGAAGGAATCCTCGCGTTCGTCGAGAAGCGGCGGCCAGCGTTTACGGGCTCCTAGGCACCGCCCGCCAGCGCGGCGCGAGCTACTCTCAGCACGTTTCCGCCCAAGATCTTGCGAATGGACTCGTCGGAGTAGCCTCGCTGCACCATGCCCACGGTGAACAGCGGCCAGTTGGTCCAGGCCAGGCTCTGCGTCATGGAAGCGTCTGTGACGAAATCGTCTTCTGGCCACAGGGCGGCGAAACGTGTTCGTCTCGGGCCTGTCCTCGGCAGCTTGCGCGCCTCGGCCTCTGTGAATTGCGAGCGGTAGGCGACATCCGTGCCGATCGCCACGTGGTCGGAGCCGAGCAGCTTGACGGCGTAGTCGATATGGTCCAACAGCGCTTGGATGTCTCCGCCCCGCCGGAGGAAGCGCGAAATGCAGCAGATGCCGACGAGTCCATCTGTGTCTGCGATCGCCCGCATCACCTCGTCCGGCTTGGAGCGAATGTGACTGTAGATCCCCGCGCAGGTGGTGTGGCTGGCGACCATCGGCTTGGCGGAAGCTCGCGCAGCGTCGAGGCTGGTTTGCCACCCAGAATGGGCCACGTCTACGATCACGCCGATTCGGTTCATCTCGGCGACAGCGGCGCGGCCGAAGTCGCTCAGGCCGCCGTTCGCCGTCTCGGCACAGCCATCACCGAGCCGGTTTCGGCGGTTATACGTGACGTGCATCATACGGATCCCGAGTTGATAGAAAATTCGGACGTAGCGCAGTTCATCCTCGACCGAGACCCATTGCTGGGTCAGAGGCACGCCGTTGCCAGTGAAGTAGAGGCAACCCACCCCGTCTGCATGGGCTTGTTCGACACCCTCTGGGCTAACCGTGCGGCGCAGGACGCCGTCCAGATGGTCCGTCAGGTACGTGAAACGGGCTAGGCGTTTGATCAACCGCAGCGGGTCGCTGCTCTCTTCGCCGCAATTCTGAAAGATGCAGGTCATGCCGGCTGCATTCCACGCCCGGATGAACTCCTCGCGCTCGGCAGCGACCGTGGCGGCCCGTGTCATCGCCATGTCCTCGCTGCGGTCGCGCAGCTCAATGTCCGATCCGCCATCTTTGGCCAGTTCGCGTAGGGCGTCGCCATCAACGGCTGCTCGAGGTGAAAAGCCGTAAGCGTCGAAAACTAGGGATTCCTTGTGCAGAGCCAAGCCGTAGGAGAGATCTCGATCGCTAGGCTTCAGGATCGAGAGTGCCACTTGGCGGTCGCGCTCGATCTTGTCATTGGATTGCGAGGACAGCTGGGCGGCGGCAGCCAAGGACCCGCCCGTGCCCAGGAATTGACGTCGATTCATGCGTACATCATCCGCGATTCTGCGCTGGAACGCGCCCTCGAATGCGGCGGCTGATCTTGGGGGGCTTGCGTCTGCCGCGCGAGTGCATGTGCTCAGGCCATCGGTAATAGGCGATGTAGCCGCGGCCCGAATCCGCATCGATTCTTCCGTACGGCGAACATATTTTTGTCGAAGAGGAGCTTCATCCGGTCGGGATCGAAACAAGCCTGCGCTCACGCTCCGCCGCGAATGCCAGTGCTGCCCGTATGTCTTCGCGCTCCAAATCGGGTAAGTCCGCTAGGATTTCTGCTTCCGTCATCCCGGCGGCCAAATATTCAAGAACGTCGTAAACGGTGATCCTCAACCCACGAATGCAAGGCTTGCCGCCTCTCCTATCGGGCTCCAAGGTGATGCGTTCCAAGAGGTCCATGATTCAAATCCCTGTGCTGCGGAGCGGTTGTCAAGTCCTAATACTATTCCGGACGAGCTAGTTCCGCTAGCGCGCCAATAGGCTGCCTGACCCACCAACTCGTCCAACACGATATGCGCTGCCGCCGGGACTTACGGAGAATCACAACTGTCTGCCGGGGCAATCCCTGCGACCCCTCCGAATCATTGATTGGCTATGGTCGCTGGAACGTCGCCCGCATGGCCTCGATCTGTGACCGAGCGAAGCAACCTGAAAGGTGGTCATTCACTAGTCCCATGGCCTGCATGAACGCATACGCGGTTGTTGGTCCGACGAACGTCCAGCCTCGACGCTTGAGGTCCCTCGACATGGCAGTGGACTCGGGTGTCTTGGTTAACGAGAGCAAAGTGTCATGGTCCAGACAGGGAGGGCGCGACTGCGGGGAGGGTTCCCAACTCCAGAAGTAGCTGGCCAGCGAGCCTGTCTGGCCGGCCAGCTCGCGGGCCCTTCCGGCGTTGTTGATTGTCGACCGAATTTTCCCGCGATGTCGCACGATGCCGGGATTCCCGAGCAGACGCTCTACATCTGCGTCGGTAAACTCCGCGACTCGCTCGAAGTCGAAACCCTCAAACGCCTCCCGGAAGTTGTCGCGCTTGCGCAGGATCGTCAGCCACGAGAGTCCGGACTGAAAACCCTCGAGACAGATCTTCTCGAACAGCGTCAGATCGTTGTCGGTCGGCACTCCCCACTCGAGGTCGTGGTAGTCCGTGTAGTCCCGATCTCCAGCGCCCCAGAAGCAACGAGCGTTGCCGTCATGGCCCCGGGACAGACCTGGTGCGAGCTCTGGTCCTGCGCTTGGCTGACTCATCGCACCTCGCGATCACCTTTCCCATCCTAGTGCGCCAACAGAGGTGGGCAGCGACACTTCAGCCGTCCCGGCCGAGGCTGAAGAGGAGGGACTGCTAGGATCGTGGACGTGGCCCCGCGGCAAGACACCTGCCCGGCGGCGAGTCGACCAATGCATCACGAGACCGGAGCCGTTCGGGCAACCGCGAGAGTGGCGCGATGGTACGTCATAGGTCTGTTGCTGTGGTGTTGCTCTTGCGGTGACGACAATCAACTGCCGTCGGAACTCGCGGTGGCGTCCCATGGCGGCGTCAACGGGGCTTCGATCTACCGAGAGGGGTCGCGGATCGCATTCTACGGAGACCCGAAGGGAACGCTGCGCGACGTCGAAACAGTGTTCCTGACGCACCACCGCAGGGACGTAGCTTGGGCCGGCGTGACTCTAGCGAACGACGGCACGATGGTAGTCGCTCCCGCGGCCGAACTCCCGCTGATCAGCAACGCCGAGGGCTTTTGGAGCGAGTTTCGAGGCACCAGGTTCCATGACTACGCCCAGCAGTCGACCAAGGTGCTCGGCTCTGATCTCTATGTGCATGAGGCCGCCAGCGGCGGGCGCTCGTTCGAATGGCGCGGTCTTTCGATCAAGGTGCTCGACACGCCCGGCTACACTCGGGGCGCAGTTTCCTACTTGCTCGAACTGGACGGCCGCCGGATCGCCTTCACCGGCGATCTGATCTACGAGGGTGGGCGAATCTTCGACCTCTATAGCCTGCAGGACTCCATTGAAGAGACCGAGACGCGTGGTTACCACGGCTACGCCGCTCGGTCTGCCGACCTGCTCCGCAGCCTCGCGAAATTAAAGGCCGCCGAGCCGGACATCGTGGTGCCCGCTCGGGGGCCTGTGTTGCTCAATCCGGCGCGCGACATCGAATTGCTGTCCGAACGGATTCGCCAACTGTTCAGGGCGTATTTCCGGACGGACGCGTTGCGCTGGTATTGGGGCGAGGAGAACCTGCTCAGCAGAGCACGCCGCATCCTCGGCAGCGAAGAGATCGAATGGATGCCGATGGCCGTAAAGCTGAGGCAAACGCCCCCGCGGTGGTGGTACAAGTTCGGCACTTCGCGCCTGCTCGTCTCTGACACCAAAGCGGCATTCCTGATCGATTGCGGCAGCGAGGATGTCATGCGCTGGGTACAGCGCTTGAAGCGCCGCCGTGTCTTTAACCGCCTTGAAGGCATATTCGTCACGCACTTTCACGACGACCACACCGATTTCGTGCAGGCCATGGCCTCCGAGGAATCCGTGCCAGTCTACGCAGGAGAGGAGATCCGGGACATTCTAGAGCGCCCCGCGGCGTACCACATGCCTGCCATGACCGCCCGCCCAATCAGGCCAGTCTCAGGGCTGTCCGAGGGGCAAACGCTGCGCTGGCACGAGTTCGAATTCCAATACACGTACTTTCCTGGCCAAGCGATCTATCACGGCGGACTCGACGTCAGGCGCGACAACGACGAGCGCTACTTCTTCATTGGCGACTCGTTCAGCCCTTCCGGGCTGGACGACTATTGCCTGCTGAATCGCCACCTCCTGCATCCCGGGCTCGGGCATTTCCGATGCCTGGACAAGATCGCGGCGATGGACGGGGACTATTGGCTGGTGAATCAGCACATCGAAGAAGTATTTCGCTACGACCAGCAGCAGCTCGCGACGATGCGGGAGGTGTTGGAAGAGAAGAAGCGTGTGATCGCAGAGCTGGTCCCGTGGGAGGATCCTAACTTTGGCATTGACGAGCAGTGGGTGCGGTTCTACCCGTACGGGCAGCAAGCGGTGGCGGGGTCAGCATTCGACCTCTACGGTGTAATCCTGAACCATCTGCCCGAAGCCGAGACGTTTCGCATCGAGCCGCAGGTGCCCAACGGCTGGCGCTGCGTGCCAGCGTTTGCCGAGGTGCATGTCGGCCCGCGCCAAGAGGAGCGAGTCAGATTCCGTGTGACCGCGCCTGAGCGAGGCAGGGGACCGGCGGTGCTGACTGCTCACGTCGCCTTTAGAGAGCACGACCTGAGGCATTGGACCGAGGCGCTGGTTGACGTGCAGTCCGCAATTCCGCCGCTTCGGTAGCGAGTGGCGGCCACCGTCTCGTGGCGTGGCGCGGCACGTCGCCAGACCGCCGGAGAGCTCGGATCCATCTGCAGCCTCCGCCCTTCGGCCTAGGCGTCTTGGCACTTGCCGGTGCGGCCCCGTTCAAAGGAAATAGATTGCTAGGTCTTCGTCCTCAAGTGCGGCACCGCCCAGCGCGTCGTCCAACTGCTGCCTGAGCGCATTCGCGGTCGCATCGGGTAGCCCGCCGAGGCGTAGGATTCGCTTCCACTCGAGCGTATCGCTGGGGTCGGAAATCTCACGGAGTCCCTGCTGGTGGCTCTGCAAGCGGTACTTGTGGACGATCACGGTCTTGAAGCCAAGTTCCCTCAGTCGCTCGACATCGACCACCGTCTCTGCGCTTGGCACCCTTGCCAAGGCGCTCAGGGCAGGCTCGCTATCGACCGCCTCCAGCGTCGTGGGCGGATACGTAGAGAGGTAGCCGCCGGAGATGGGCCTGCCATGAACGGTCTGCGCTGCCATGTTGTGAACGGTCCGGCTTCTTTGGTGGAAAGGGATGTCCAGCACTGCCCCCGGTCTTTCGGCGACCTGTTGCAGCAGCGGAGAAGACTCGACCGTGCGGATCGGGTAGGGCAGCCAGCTGTACTCGGCCAGCACTAGTGTCGCCGCTAGCGGCAGCGCCCAGCGCCGCTTGTGGCCGAGCCGCTGCCAGCCGATACCGACGAGCACCGCCAGTCCGAGACCTGCCACCAGCATGAAGCGATTGGCGACTCGGAGGTTTTCCAGCAGCGGAATCGCTCGAAGCAAGCCGAATGGCAGAAAGTCCGCTTCGTGCCTGGTGTTGTTCCACGACGGGTCCACTCCGATCGCAAGGATCACCCCTAGCACGAACAGCGCCAGCCAGCCGAGCGCCCGTCGCGGCGCGCGCCAGGCCCCGAGTGCTGCTAGCAGCACGGGCACGAGCCCCAAGTAGCAGACGAATCCTGCCGCCCGATATGTTCTGGCAACATACCTTGATTCGACCAGCGGACCAAACAATGGATTGGCGTAGGAAGGGGTAAGCAGATAGCTGGCATCGATCCCGCGTGGTACTGGGGGCTTGGTTGCGTAGTCGGCGCCGCCCGCGAGGGACGCGACCATGGGCGAGACGGCCGGCAAGACGATCAAGACAGCCAGGGCTGCGGCCAAGCCCAGTCCGCGCGCGTAGCCGCGCCATTGCCCGCGATTCCGCCAGCCGATCCAAACCACGACGGGCGCGACGATCATGGCTAACTTGAGACCGAGGTGCCACCCGCAGAGAGCGTTGAGTCCGAAGCACGCTCCGAACGCCAGTGCATCGACGGTGCGCGACGACCGGCCCCACCGCAGCAGGTAGAACAGTGCCAATGGGATGAACTGGATCGTAAAGAGATTCAGGTGCTCTTGGGTTTGCTCCACGAGGTTCGGAAAGTATGCAAAGACAAGCCCGGCTAGGAACGCTGCGCTCGCATCGGAGGTGATCTCGCGGACCAATAGGTATGTCGCGAAGCCGGATACGGTGAGTGCGAACATCACGCAGAAGTTGTATGCCGCTGCCTCGCCGAACAGAAGGTTCACCGGCATGGACAGGACTTGGTTGAACGGCGAGTGGGTGTGGAAGATTAGATCCGTTCCGTTGGGGAAGAACAGGTATTGCGTTTGGAACGGGTTCATGCCTTCCAGCAAGCACTGCTTCCACCACCACAGGTTCCAGTAGTTCTGCCAAATGTCACCGTCCCCTGCCGGCAGGGCGCTGCGCCAATACAGTGCCAGCGGGAACGTCATCAGCAGCGTCGCGAAAAGGTACGCCGCGGCCGCTACGTAGCTGTTGTCCAGCGACCAATAGCGCTGCTTGGGGTTATCGACTAGCATTGAGAATCATGGATCGAGGGCGTCGGCGCTGCGGCGATCCTGCTGGCCAGTCTTCCGGCGCGCGAGCCACTCAGTCTTAGTCCAGACCCTGCTCGAACAAGATGTCGACCGGGATGCCCGCGTCTTCGAGTCGAGCGAGATCCGATTCGACCTCCTCGCCGAGGACACCCATCTCCGCTAACAGCGCCTTCGCGCCATCGTAGTCGCCATCGCCTTGCAGCCGGAGAATCTTGCCTGACAGTGAGTCCACTGCTGCGCGCATCTTTTCCGCGTCGATTCTGTACGTCCCGCTGGCACTATCGCGAGAAAACGCTTGCGAGCGCTGGAAATAGTTGAAGCTGATCGAGTTAGCCCGACCGTGGGCGCTCGAGGCGCCGAAACGGACAGAGCGGAAGATGCCCGCGAGGAAGGTCGTGTAGTTGCCGGCTAGGCCCTCTTTAGGGAATTCCCCTGCATCGGTGAGCTTGCCGATCAGGTGCAGGCCGAGGATGTCGGCCTTTGCTTCCTCCAGCGCGGAGGAGGCGTCCTTGAGTGCTTCGCGAACCGTGCCGCCACCGTCCAGCGTGTTCTTGATCCCCAGGCCGTGGGCGACTTCGTGGAACATGGTATTCGAGAAAAACGCCTCGAAGTCGATATCGCCGCGCTGCTGCTCGTCAATCAGAATGTCGGCGATGGGGAGCAAGATGTTGTCAAACTTCGCCCGCATGGCGTTCTTCAACTGCAGCCGGCGCGAGCCTTTCTCCAACTGCACCTGCTCGTCGTTCGGCAGGTTGATGGCGATGGTCTTGGCCCCCGCATTGCAATCCCCGGCATAGTAGAGGACGTCGTATGCGTTGAGTTGGGAGTCTCCTCCTGGCTCTTCGGCCTTGTATTCCGGGGGGACGGGCAGGCCGTCCTGCATAGCGGGGAGCATCGTGGAATACTTCGCCAGCCGGTCGCTCCATTGCTTGTCCTTGACGAGCACGTAGGCCTCGAAGGCGGTCTTGGTCCCAAAGAGGCCATCTTCGTAGGACTCAATCGGTCCGATGACTAGGTCGATGGCGTTGTCCTGCATCTCCATCCACGCGAAGTCGCTGGGCTGGTAGTCGTTGGACTCGAGGGCGTCCGCACGGATCTGGAGGTAGCGCCGGAAGCCGCCATCTTCGGCCAGACTCGCCGCCTGGCGCAGCAGTTTCGCGACGCTGGCCAGCTCCTCGCGGAACGCCACGTTGTACGGGATCGCCGATAGTTCGCCCACAGCATTGCGCCGCACCAGCGTGTACTGGCTTCGCAGGCGCGGATTGTCCGTGGCCGCAGCGTCGAATTCCTCGGCGGTCATGTCGGAGGGGTAGTAGTTTGCCCCGGGAGGCTTGGGCCCCACTCCCGGCAAGAACGGGCGGTTGTTGTCAAGGCGGTCCCAAGGGCCGTAGTTAATCTCCGCGAACGCGCGGGCGTTGGGATCTTCGATGCCTTCGAGCAGCGCCTCGCGGTCGCCGTACGCCTGCTGCCAGAACAGACCGTCCATCACCTGAGCGGCCCGAACGAGCAGAGGCAGCATCTCGCGCTGGGAATCCGACAGGCCGCTGAGGTCCGCCGCCAACGTCACCGTGACGTAGTCTTCCAACTTTGCGCGGTAGTCCACGTCAGCGAATTCTGGGCCAGAGTCAGGCCCGCCGCAGCCCGCGAGGCAGGCAGCGGCTAGAACGGTCGCCCACCTGAGCACAGTTCTACTGTACCGTAGCGATTCAGCCGCATTGGAGGGCGGCGCCGGGCCTAGCGCAGGACGTGAAACGGGTTTGCGGCTCTGGACCGCCGCGCTCTCTCTGACTCGGGCAGCGCGGGCTTGCGGCCCGTCACGTATAGCGCTCCGACAGCTTGCAGACCTTGGCGCCGCGCCAGTTCGTCCGGAGCCTTGCCCGGAGAGATGGGGGAGTCGTCCGGGATTTGATCCGTGACTACCTCTTCGAATCCAGCGTCCCGGTAAAGCCTAGCCCACTGCTCGGTGCTGAGCCGGTGCAGCGGAAGCCCGGTCTCGCGATCCCAGCCCGCCGAATAGGGATTTTCCTCGTAGTAGTTGATGAGGATGTGGAAAGAGCCCCCGTAGGCTGTCACCCGAAAGACCTCCTTGGCAGCTAAGACCATGTCAGTCCAGTAATATGCCGACTCAATGCTCAGAACGTGCGTAAAGTAGTCCCCGGCCCATGGGATTTCCTCGGCCGCTCCCGGCGTGAAGAGGGTGTTTTCCAGATCGGCGCTCAGTCGCCTGGCCAGCACGACCATCTCTCTTGAGACGTCCAAGCCGAAGGCAGCGCCCGCCGTCAGATTCCGCGCGACCAACCGAACGGTCCACCCGTCACCGCAACCGAGATCGAGCACCCGGGAGTCCGGCGTCAGGTCGAGCCGCTCCAGCATCCGCTCGGCAAGCCGTTTGTGACGCCGCTCCATCCCGGTTGCCGTGCCATCGCGCACCCACTCGTCGAACGTCCTCGCAACGGCCTCTTCGCGCTCGTAGCGCGTGCGTTCTGATGAGTCACTCATGACGGTTCTGCGCTCGATTCGAACCGGGCTGGTCTTGGCAGTTTGCGGCGTGCTCGAGGCTTAGAGCAAAGGACTTGCTGCGCTGGAAACCTCAGGCGTCCTCGGACGGCGGGGCAGGATAGGGCGGAAATTCCGGCTTGCGCCGCTCGATAAAGCTTGCGGCACCCTCCCTCACGTCCGGTCTCCGGAACGAACCGACCATTTCTTCCAACGCAATCGCGGCCGCCTCATCAAGGCTTCGCGTGTAGTCACCGTAGACTTGGCGCTTGATCGCGGCTAGGGATGCCGGAGAGCAGTTCTCAGCCAGATCGTTGGCGTACGTCAGCGCTGCCCCCAAAAGTTCCTCTCGGGGGAACGTGGCATTGATTAGGCCAATGCGCTCGGCCTCTTCGGCCAAGACCACCCGTGCCGACAGCAACAGGTCTAACGCCTTCGATTGGCCGACCAAGCGCGGCAGCAGCCAGGAGATGCCGTACTCGGCGATCAGGCCGCGGCGCGCGAAGGCGGTCGTGAGCTTCGCGCCGGCGGCGGCGAATCGGATGTCGCAGCAAAGGGCATGCACAAAAGACACGCCGGCGCAGGCACCGTTGATGGCAGCAATGAGGGGCTTGGGAAAGGACAGGGAGTAGTGCACCGGCCGCCCGGGCTGCCGGATGCGATCGATGGTGTGCTGCCCCGAGGATTTCAGAGACTGGACATCTGCGCCAACACTGAACGACTTTCCGGCGCCCGTGAGCACGACGGCACGCACCTCGGGGTCGTCGCGGCACTGGTCCAAGAGATCGAAGTAGTGGTCGCGCATCGCAGGCGTGAGAGCGTTGTTTCGCTCGGGGCGGTCGAACGTGAGCAGCGCAACGCTCCCGCGCATTTCGAACTGTAGGGTCTCTGGCATTGCTAACCGCCCATCTTATCGCTATCCGAGGCGCCTCCCGGGGGCAGTCACCGAAACCACTGGCGCGCGTCGAGCCGCGTTGCCGGCCCGGTCATTACTCGCACAGGCCCAAGCCGCAGAGGCTCCGGACCCTGAAGATCGCGAATACTATGCACATCTCATCGGTGGTCCGCTCGCCCCAGCCGACTGGTATGGGGGGGCTGTTCGGATTCGACGGATTGGATTCCGAATTGTCGTAGATCGCTAGCACTTCTAGCCGGTCTTCGGCATGGAACGGGATCGGCTCGACATAGTCGTAGAACCCTTGCCAGTCGAAGTCCCAGTCATCGATGTAGACCATCGGGGTGCGCTCGCCGGACGGTGAGACCTTCTCCATGCTGATTTCCCTGCCGAGAAGGTGCATGTGCGGGACCACGGAGATGATGTCCGCAGGGAAAATCCCGCTGCTGGTGAGGAACGCTCGCAGGGCGGCGTTGGCAGGGCCTCCGAGTATAGAGTTCAGACTGAAGCTGGCTGTGACTTCGTGGCGCTCCGCGCCGGCCGGAATCAGGAACTGCGTGTTGATCGCTCCTAGGAGCAAGAGGTTGTCCTCGGTGGTCCCCTCGGAAAAGTGCAGGCCGATGCGAGTACTGTCAGACTGGTCGGTTCCGTCGGGGTGATAGTGAAGCTGCACAGCGATGTGCGATCTCGGCCGAACAAGGTAGCCCGAGCCCTCCGGCGTCACCACCGGGGCTACGCCCGGCGCCCAGCCGCCGATCATGTACGAGTCGGCCGCGAAGTTGAAGCCGCTGGTCGGGATTCTCGCGCTGCCGAAGCACTGGTAGCCGGGCTTGCCATCGGTCGAGGCCGCCTCGAGCCGTACGGATTCGCTCTTGGGGTCGCCGAAGAGGATGAGGTGATGCACGATCTTCGGGTTTCCGGGTTGGATCTCGATTCCGACGATGTTGCGCAACTCCGTGATCTCTGGCGGGAGTGGGACACTGAAGCAGCGGTACTCGTCGTCGCCGTTCGGATCTGGTGTGAATTCCGGGGTCTCGATGACGAAGTCCGGCTCGCCGAGGGCCCAATCCGGATTGAACACCAGCGGCTCGGGCAGGTCGGCTGGATCGCCCTCGGGGGCACCCGCGTCGACCCAGCGGGTAACTAGGCTGATCTCTTCGGCACTCAGGTTTCGTTCCCCTATGAACTCGCCGTGGCCAGCGACAGGTGGCCAGGGGGGCATGTAGCCGGATTCCACGGCACTCTTGATGGCGTGGGACCACGGTTTGGCGGATTCGTAGTCGAGCAGGGAGAACTGGGCGACTTGGCCGGGACGGTGGCAGGTCTGGCACTCGCCTTGGAACAGCCGCACGATCTGGTTGCTGAATGTTACGGCTTCCCCGCTGGAAGGAGAGAATGCGACCTGAACGACGTTGGCCCCGATCCCGTCGGCGGATAGGTTGATATCGACTACCTGTCGCTGTGCCAGGCTGAGCGGTAGAGGTCCGAGCACGATTGCGTCCACCCCTTGGGAAGGCTCTTCGACAGTGTGAAAGTTCGCGGGCACACTGATGCCGCCGACCGAAGCGGCTAGGGTCACGGCGTTGCGGATGCCAGTGCCGCGCAGGATCAAGTACAGTTCGCTACCCTCGGCTGCGGGATTCAGCGGGATTGGTTCGTAGGCACCGCGGTTCGGGTTTAAGAAGACGACCTCCTCGGTCGTCACGGACCCGTCGAGCGTGCTCACGCGCATCGCATGGGCGTCCGCCAACCCGCCGCCACTGCCAGCTGCCGAGAACAGCCCGGGGCTGACCGATTGCACCGTGAACTCGCCGTCAGAGACCTCCAAGCCGTGCCGCTTGACGGACAGGTGCGCCGTGCCGCTGGGGAGATCCGGGACCAAGACCTTTAGGCGGTGGGGCTCCACCGCAAAAATGCCCGCAGTGTGTTCGACGCCGTCCGAGCCCTCGATCACCGCCGTGTACGAAGCCAACTCGGGCTGGGGAACGCCGTTTCGGGCCTTGGTCGTGCGCTCGTCAAACTCCCCGCGCAGGTATGCGATGGAGCGGGGCGCCACGGGAGCCGAGGCGTCCAGGCTCGCGGCCGATACGACCGTGATGTCGCCTTGGTGAGCCTCGGCCGGCTCCGTGGCCAACACTAGGCAGGCTAACGCCGAGGCAGCGGCCTTGGCCAGATTGATCTGATAGCGTGTGCTGCTCACACCTCTGCTTAGGTTAGTCCATCGCCCCGAAATCGTGGCGAGAGCGGGGCGTTGGCGGCGTGAGTGGTTCCCGGGGAATCGCTTCCAAGCCTTTGTATGGAGTCGGAAGACCGGATTCCGTGCTGTACCTACCGCTTGCGATAATGAGCGTGAAGCGATGCTGGACCAGTCCCTGACCTACGTCGATGCTGGCGTGGACATCGACGCAGCGGACAGTGCCACTGACCGCATTCGCCGGCTAGCCCAGCGCACCTTCGACCAGAACGTCTTGGCGGGAGTCGGGGCGTTCGGCGCGGCCTACGCATTGCGGGGCCGCCAGCTGCGCGACCCGGTGCTGATCAGTTCGGCTGATGGTGTCGGCACCAAGCTAAAGGTCGCCTTTGCTACTGGCCGCCACGATACGGTTGGCCAGTGCCTGGTGAATCACTGCGTCAACGACATCGCGGTCCAGGGCGCAACGCCTTTGTTCTTCCTTGACTACTTCTCTGTTGGCAGACTTGACCCCGATGTCGCCGAGCAAGTCGTCGGAGGCATCAGCCTCGCCTGCCAGCAGAACGGTGTGGCTCTGATCGGCGGTGAGACCGCCGAAATGCCAGGACTGTACAGCGCCGGGGAATACGACTTGGCCGGATTCATCGTGGGTGCGGCCGAGCGCGAGGATCTGTTGCTAGGTTCACGAGTCGCGGAGGGCAGTGAACTCGTCGGCCTGCCGTCGACTGGACTGCACACCAACGGCTACTCGCTGGCCCGCAAGGTATTCTTCGAGCGTGCCGGCTATGCGGCGGATCAAGAAGTGGACCGTCTTGGCGCGACAGTCGGGGACGAGCTGCTCAAGGTGCACCGGAGCTATCTCAAGCCGCTGCGCAGCCTAGCTGACGCAGGACTACTCGAAGCAGCAGCCCACATCACCGGAGGAGGCATCACGGAAAACACGCCCCGGATGCTTCCGGCGGGCCTTCGGGCTAGAGTTCGGCCCGGCAGCTGGCCAGTTTTGGCGGTGTTTGAGACGCTGCAGCGCTTGGGCGGGATCCCGACTGATGAGATGCGGCGTGTCTTCAACATGGGCTTGGGCCTGATTGCCAGCGTCCCGCGCGGACAGGCAGCGGAGGCCGTCCAGCTGTTGGAGCGGAGCGGGGAAGCAGCCTTCCACATCGGCTCAGTGGAGTCTGGCACGCGTGGAGTCGTCTACGAATCATGAGTCGGCTAGGCATTCTCCTTTCCGGTCGGGGCTCGAACTTCGAGGCCATCGCGGATAGCATCGAGGCCGGCAGGCTGGATGCCGAAATCGCGATCGTCGTCAGCAACAGTCCCCGCGCCATGGGCTTGGAACGTGCCCGGCAGCGCGGCCTGCGGGCCGTCTGCATTCCGTCTAAGGCGATGGAGAGGGAGGCTTATGACCGCTTGGTGGTGGCGGAATTGCGCGAGGCGCAGGTCGACTTGGTGTGCCTGGCCGGTTTCATGCGGCTGCTGAGCGCCTACTTCGTCGAGGAGTTTCCGCAGCGCATCCTGAACATCCACCCATCCCTGCTGCCGTCGTTCCCCGGATTGGAGGCGCAAGCGCAGGCACTCGAGCACGGCGTGAAGTACACCGGCTGCACGGTGCATTTCGTGGACGAGCGCCTCGATGCGGGCCCGATTCTGATCCAAAAGGCCGTGCCCGTCTTGGACGCCGACACCGAGGAGTCGCTCGCGGCCCGCATTTTGGAGCAGGAGCACGTGGCCTATACGGAAGCTATTCGCCTAGTGCTGAGCGGAGACTACCGGGTCGACGGCCGACAGGTCGTGCGCACGAGATGACGATCGACGAGCAGCTCGAATACCTGCGCAAGGGTTGCGCCGAGATCATTTCCGAAAACGAGCTGCGCTCCCGCGTGGAAGAGTGCGCTCGAAAGGGGCGCCCGCTGCGCGTCAAGGCTGGATTTGATCCCACGGCGCCGGACCTTCATCTGGGGCATACCGTGCTGCTGCGGAAGATGAAGCACTTCCAAGACCTGGGTCACACGGCTGTGTTCCTGATCGGCGATGTGACCGGGCTAATTGGTGATCCCAGCGGGCGGAACACAACGCGCCCGCCGATGACCCGCGAGCAGATCCTCGAGAACGCCGAGACCTACAAGAAGCAGGTGTTCAAGATCCTGGACCCGGAGAGGACCGAGATTCGCTTCAACAGCGAATGGCTGCTCGAATTGGGAACGCTAGGCATGATCGAGCTATGCTCTCAAGCAACTATTGCTCAATTGCTTGAACGCGAAGACTTCACGCAACGCTACAAGCAAGGCAAGCCGATCAGTTTGCACGAATTCCTGTATCCTCTGACGCAGGCTCAGGACTCGGTTGCACTTGAGGCCGACGTGGAGCTCGGCGGAACCGACCAGAAGTTCAACCTGCTGTTGGGCCGGGAGGTCCAGGCCAGCCGCGGCCAGCCCCGCCAGATCGTGGCTACCGTGCCGATCCTCGAAGGGCTGGACGGGACACAGAAGATGTCGAAGTCACTGGACAACTACATCGGCGTCAACGAGCCGCCCGAGGTGATGTACCGCAAGGTCATGCAGGCTTCGGACGAGCTGATGTTCCGCTACTACGAATTGCTGACCGACCTGTCGTTGCGAGAGATCGAGAAGCTCAAACAAGGTACCGCCGTCGGCTCGCTGCACCCTATGGATCTCAAGCACGATCTGGCCGCGCGCATCGTGACTGACTTCCACGGCAGCGAAGGAGCCGCCAGGGGCGGTGACGCCTTCCGCCGGGTCGTGCAGAACAAGCAGGTTCCGGACAGCATGCCGGAGATGAGCCTTCCAGAGGAGATGCGCGGCGCCAGCGTGATCCGCTTGGACAAGCTCCTGCGGGCGGCAGGCCTCGCCAGCTCCGGTGCCGAAGCGAATCGGAAGCTCAGGGAGAATTCTGTTAGCGTCAATGGCACCAAACACCGTGATATGAGTTACGAGGTGCCAGACGGTGTGTCGGAGTTGGTGCTGAAGCTGGGAAAAAAGTGGGCGCGTGTGCTGCTGCCGAGCTAGCACACCGCTCTATCTGGCACTGGCATGGCGCAGCGCCGGTCCACTCTGGATTGGTGATAGTGTTCGAAGTGAGCGCCCTCGGTGTGGCCAGTCGGATACCGGGCCGGCGGCGGTGCCTTGAGTTCGCGATATTGCATCGATAATGTGCTGCACGGTGCCGTATAGTGCGGAAGGGTCGACATGGGAGCGGTTCGTAAGACGATCACTCTGACAGATTCGCAGGATCGCTGGATCAAGGCGCAGGTCTCCGCCGGCCACTACACGAACGACGGTGAGTACATCCGGGACTTGATTCATCGCGACCGGCAGAGGCATGCCGAGACCGAGATGCTCAGAGTGGCAATTCAGGAGGGCCTCGATAGTGGCGCAAGCGACAAGACCGTCTCTTCGATCATGCAAGAGGTCGAGGCCCGTCTGCGAAGGGATGGCCAGCAATAGGCTGTCCCGGAAGGCGGTGGACGATCTCGACCCCACCTACACCCATGCGATCGAGCAGCACGGGCTGGCGTAGGCGAACTAGACAGAACTCCTCTCGGGCTCATCTCGCTTCGGAAGGGATCCCGGATCCGGGCGGTGCTTAAATGAAGTTAGCGTGTCTAGGCTGTTCAACGTCAAGAACTTCGGATGCCGCGCCACTCAGGCTGACGGGGCTGGGATTGCGGCTGACCTAGCGGCACGCGGGCTCCAAAGGACCGAGGACCACACTGCAGCGGACGTAGTCGTGCTCAACACCTGCACGGTCACCGCCGAAGCTGATCGTGACGCGCGTCAGGCGATCCGCCGCATCCACCGCGAGAATCCGGTCGCGGAGGTCTTGGTGACAGGCTGCTACGCACAGCGGTCGCCTCAGGAAGTGTCGGCTATCCGAGGGGTGAAGTGGGTGGTCGGCAACTCCCACAAGCACGAGATCGGCGAGATGATCGCACCGCGGCTCGTGCAAATTGATGGCATGCTACAGCAGCGGCATGCGTATCACGGCGAGATTGTCGCTGGGGCGACATTGGTGGGAGACATTGCCGCATTGCGCACCGTGCCGAGCATGCCGGCCGGAGATCCGCTGGGGCGAAGCAGGCCGAACGTCAAGGTTCAGGACGGCTGCAGCAACCGCTGCGCCTTCTGCGTGATCCCCTCCGTGCGCGGCCGGAGCCGCAGCGCGACTGCCGCAGCCGTCATTCGTGAGATTCGAGCACTGGAGGATCAATTCCCCGAAATCGTGTTGACGGGTATCAACCTCGGTCGCTGGGGACGCGATCTCGATGGCCGCCCAAGGTTTGCCGAGCTGCTGCGAGAGATTCTCGCCAAGACCGCTGTTCGTCGCATCCGCCTCAGCTCGGTCGAACCCATGGATTGGAGCGAGGACCTGATCGAGTTGATGGCGACCTCGGAAAGGATCGCCAAGCATGTCCATATCCCGCTGCAGTCCGGGTCAGATGCGGTGCTGCGCCGCATGCGGAGGAAATACCGGGTGCGTCACTACGAGAGCCGTCTCGCCTTGGTCCGGCGCTGGATGCCGCTTGCAGCCATCGGCGCCGATGTGATGGTAGGCTTTCCCGGCGAGAGCGACGACGAATTCGAGCAAACTAGGGAATTCGTCGAACGCATGCCTTTCACGTACTTGCATGTCTTCTCTTACTCCTCCCGCGAGGGCACGGAAGCTGCGGCCATGGACGCCCAGGTTCCCAAGTCCGTCAAGCGCGAGCGCAACCGCATTCTACGGGAACTGATCGACCGCAAGAACCTTGAGTTCCGGCGTAACCTGGTGGGCAGTACCGTTTCGGCCGTCACTTTGGCGTCAGGCAAGGGCACCCAGCGGGCGCTTAGTGAGAACTTCGTCGAAATCCACCTCAACTCGGAAGAGAGTGAGCCCGGCCTGTTGACCCGAGTGCGCATCGAGAGCGTCGAGGCCGGACATACGGTTGGCTCGAACGTCGGACCCGCTGCGATGCCTGTGTCCTGATCAGATCCCCGCGTGGCGTTAGGGTATGATTCACGCCATGCCCGCTGACGACTCTGCGGAAGTCCGAGCAAGGGCGGGGCGGCATTTCCCGCTTTGGGAGAGCGCCGATCTGCCCAAGGCCCCGGAGTTCACTTGGAAACAGTGGAGGCTCCTGATCGGCCCGGGCCTCTTGCTGGCCGGCAGCGCGATCGGCGGCGGCGAGTGGCTCTTCGGCCCGATCGTCACGGCTCGCTACGGCGGCCAGTTGATGTGGATCGCCGCCATCAGCATCTTGCTTCAGGTCAGCCATAACCTGTGCATGATGCGCTACACGCTCTACACGGGTGAGCCGATTCTGGTTGGATTCTTCCGTTCCAACCCCGGCCCGAAATTTTGGGTTTTCTTCTACCTGATGCTGGACTTGGGCGGGATTTGGCCCTACTTGGCATCCAACGCGGCTGTGCCGCTGGTGGCAGCCTTTCTAGGCGACCTGCCGGGTGAGGAGCATGCCGACATCCTGCGCTGGGTGTCTTACGGCGTGTTCTCGGTCGCGTTCTTGCCGCTGATCTTTGGCGGCAAGGTCTACAACACCGTCGAGAAAGTCATGGTGACGAAGATCTTCCTCGTCCTCGGCTACCTAGGCTTCGTGTGCCTGTTCTTGGTGAGCTGGGATACGTGGGTCGCCGTTTTCACCGGATTTCTCAAGGTCGGCTCGATGCCGGAGCAAGAGATTGACTGGCCGACCTTAGCGGCGTTTGCGGCTATCGCGGGCATGGGCGGAATCACGAACACAAGCTTCTCGAACTACGCTAGGGACAAGGGCTGGGGCATGGGGCCGCTGGTGGGCGCGATTCCCAGCATGATCGGCGGCAAGAAGGTGGAACTCGCCCATGTGGGCAAGGTGTTTCCCATCAGCGAGGAATCACTCAAGCGTTGGAAGGGATGGATGCGTCACCTGCTCAGGGACCAGCTGGGCATATGGTGCGGGGCCTGTCTGATCGGAATGGCGCTACCTTCGATGCTCTCCCTCGAGTACATCGCCGGTGCCGAGGTGGAAGGGCACGCGGCCGCCGCGATGACCGCTCGGGGCATAGCGGACAGCTCTGGCGAGGTGTTCTGGTTTCTAACGCTGCTGTGCGGGTTCATCGTCCTGTCGCCGGGCCAGCTCTCCGACATCGACAACATCGTGCGGCGTTGGACCGAGGTGATCTGGACGGGTAGCAGGCATGTTCGCCACCTGCGTGGCAACCAAGTGAAACTGATCTACTACACGATCATGGGGCTGTACTTCTTGTGGGGCTTGATCGCCTTGCGGCTCACGCCCGACCCGCTGTTCCTCGCGATCGTCACGGGCGCGCTGCGCAATCTCGGGATGAGCGCGACAGCGCTGCACGCCCTGTACGTCAATCGCAAGTTGTTGCCCGAGCCGCTCCGCCCGCCGATGATCATGCAACTGAGCCAAGTTGCCTGCTTCATTTTCTTCTTGGGCATTTCCGGGATCGCCTTCTACCAGCAGCTTTCCACCGCATTCGGCGGCTAAGTCGTCGAGGCAGCGCCCGGCACTTAAGAGGGCAGCTGGTGTACCCATACTGCCGTGTGGGGCGGGCCTACGTGCCGGGGGCTAGCTGGTACGATGGCGCGAGCACGATGTCTACCAAGCAATCTGTCAAGAAGCTCACTCTACTTGCGTTGCTCGCCAGCATGACGGTGGCGCTGGCCGCAGGACAGGATCGGCCTAACTTCGTCTTCATATTGAGCGACGACCAAGGCTGGAGCCAGCTCTCGTTCGCCATGGACCCTGATGTTCCTGAAGCGGCTTCGTCCTATCTCGCCACGCCCAACATGGCGCGATTGGCCGAACGCGGGATGCGCTTCACGAGCGGCTATTCGCCGGCACCGCTATGCACGCCCACCCGGCGCAGCATATTCTGCGGCATGACGCCGGCGCGTCAGCGCGGCACGGAATTCAAGTCGGAGTTCGACTGGAGTGGACGGCTGACTCTCCCGCAAGCTCTCAAGCAAGCCGATCCGAACTACCGTACGGCGCACTTCGGCAAGTTCGGCTCGGACATGGGCGCCAGTCCCGACGACGTGGGCTTTGATGAGAGCGATGGCTGGACAACCAACCGAACCGGCGGCATGCCGACTCCGATGGAGGAGCGCGGGCGCAGCGTGGTCAAGGCCGACCCCAAGCTCGCCTTTGCCATCACTGACAGGGCGGTCGATTTCATCGAGCGCCAGATTCGCAAGCATCCTTTCTACGTCCAGATCAGCCACTACGCCACGCATCTCCAAGTGCAGACCCGCCCGGAGTCACTGGACATGTTCGAGACAAAGGGCTCGCCAGACCGTGCGGTGACGCATGCCTTTGCGGGCATGCTCTACGACCTAGATGACTCGGTTGGCCGACTCCTAGATGCCTTGGAGCGGCTAGGCATCAGCGACAGCACGTATGTAATCTTCATGGCTGACAACGGCGGGCGCGGCACGATTCCCGGCGCTATGAACTCACTGTCGGCACCGAACCGCCCATTGAATGGCGCAAAACACACGCTCTACGAAGGAGGCATCCGCGTGCCTTTCTTGGTGGTTGGCCCAGGTGTCGAGCCGAACTCGGTCTCACACGTTCCTGTCACGGGGTACGATCTCTTGCCGACGCTGTACGACCTAGCCGGAGGACGAGAGCCACTGCCCGCCGAAATCGACGGCGGTAGCTTCCGCACGGTGTTACAGAACCGAGGGGCGGGGCAGGTCGAGCGGGGCTTTGACGGATTAGTCTTCCACCGGCCGCTGCACCGCTCCCTTCCGGCATCCGCGATCCGCCGTGGAGACTTCAAGCTCTTGCTCAAGTACGCAAGTCCGCGACAGCCGGCGGAAAAGCACTTGTTCAATCTCGCAAGCGATGTAGGCGAGCAGGCCGATCTTGGATCTGAGATGCCGGAAAAGGCCGCAGAGCTAGAACGGATGCTGTTCGAGTATCTCAGGTCGGTTGGAGCGAAGATGCCGCCCCAATAGCTGTTGTGGCTCAGACCCGCGTTTGACGCATGTCGTCGGGTTCGAGCGGGTTCACGTGATGCACGCCTGGGAAACGTTTGAAGTCGTAATCCGTGGAACACACGGTTGCTCCGTGCTCTATCGCTAGGGCGGCGACGTGCGCGTCTGACGTGAGATTTCCGGCGCTGCCTGTGGTGCGAAGCAGGTTGTGCAGAACAGTCCAGTGCCCTTCGCCCGGAGCTACTGCGTCGACAAACGGCTGGGCGAGCCAAGACTCGACGTACGCGAGCGCCTGGTTCGGTTGCAGAGGGACTGGAAAGATTCGCGGGTGGGTCGTGACACGTAAGAAAGCGAGTATGCAGATCCAAGGCAGGCCGACCTGAATGGTCCCGCTAAGCGTTTCTTGGAGCCATTCGCGTGACGCCTCGTGATGGATCGCGTCCCTGTTGACGGCGTAGATGAGCAGGTTAGCGTCAACCAGAATCATTTCCTGAGCATGAGCTTGCGTGCGAGCTCCTCGTCCTCAAGACGATCTCCCACCAGCAGCGCCTTGTCGAGGTTGAAACGGCTATCGACATCGCCCATCGACTGCGGGATCAAGCGATACGGTCTCGAAGCGTTGGCAATGCGCCCCTCACGGATGCCTGCGCGAAGGGCATCGTTCACAACCTGCTTGAACGACCTGCCTGACCGGTGAACGAGTTCCTTGAGTTCCTTAGCGAGGGCGTCCTCAATAGTGAGTGTTGTTCGCATTGCGTGCCGTGATCCGGCGCCCTCGGTGATGTCATAATAGCATAACCTATCTAGGCATCAAAACATCAAATTGCGGCATCCGGAATTCGTCCTAGTGGAGCGCCGCGTCGTCACTGCCATCGAGGCCGATCGCATCGAGCCGGGACTGCGCGCCGCCTACTACTTTGGCCGGCGTACCAATCGACTTCCGTAGGCGCGACGATCTGAGCACGAGATGGTGAAACCGCTACCAGATCAGAGCAGTTACTCCTCGGGCAGTCGGGGTCGACGGACGCCGAAGTCCCCATTCGCTAGCTGTTGCGGTCGACGCCGGCACGCGGTTTGCGTCAGTGACCGGTTACTGCCGCTAAGGAGACGGTGGCGTTAGGAATTGGAGTCTTCGCATCCACTCTTCCATGCGTTCCGGCCAACGAGTTACCGGTAGCTTGGTCGGGCGCAAGCCGTATCCGTGCCCGCCGCTCTCGTAGATGTGCAGCTCAGTAGACACTCCGGCCTTCTTGAGGGCGATGTATAGCTCGGCCACGGCTATCGAGCGCTCTTGGTCATCGTGTGCGATGACCATGAAGAACGGTGGACTGTCCTTCGTAACCCTCGCACCTTCCGGCACGCCGCCCGAGTAGATTGGCGCTGCAAAGTCCGGGCGAAAGGGTGCGTTGTCGTACTCGTCGACCGCCTCATAGAGCCGCTCGCTTAGAAGTGCCGAATATCGCACCGGAGTGCCACCGGCAGAGAACCCGAGGATCCCGATCTTGTTGGAGTCTACGCCGATCTCACTCGCGCGGGCACGAACCACGCTGACTGCTCGCTGGCCATCCTGCGCTGCCGCGAGCCAGCGCTTGTCCGGGTCCCGGAATGGGACTCGATACTTGAGCAGCACGGCAGTGACGCCAATCGAGTTCAGCCAATCGGCAACCTCCGTTCCTTCGAGGTCGTATGCGAGGATCCTGTGCCCGCCGCCCGGAGCAATGATGACGGCCGTGCCTGTATCGAGTTCGGGTGACGGACGATAGATCGAAAGCAGAGGTTTGGAAACATTGGTCAGGCGGATGACCCGCTGGCCAGCCACCATGCGGCCGTCCGGCGTGGTTGTGTCGTGCTCCGCTCCGATGTCGCCAACATCGCCCGGCGGCGTGCCAGGCCACAGCTCCCAGATTTCCGGCTCGGCGGCTTGCGACAAGCCGACGGAGAAGGAAAGCAATAGAATCGCGACAGCAGTCCTGCAGAACATAGTGAACTCTTCCTCTCGCATCCCGCGATGCAGGCACTATCGTAACTACCCTTCGAGGCGCCCAAGGCGGCAACTTGCCTGAACATGGCAAGTGCTCTGCTTGCCAGGTGCTGCTTGGACGGAGGCGACCGGCAGGGCCGCAGAGGAGCGGCGCATGCAAGAGCACCCTTGCGGCACCTGTCGGTATGCCGGTCGCACTTCACGTTACAGTAGTGAGCGATACCGAGAGGCAATGCGGCATGGACTACACTCCGTGCCGACGCGAGGAGGAAGAGGAGATGCTGAGCCGAAGGGGCTTTCTTTCAGTGGCGTCGGTGCCGATCGCGGTGCCGGCAATGGCGGCCAACTGGTCGAAATTCCGCGGGCCGGATTCCACCGGCGTGCCAGCGAACGAGGCGGGATTGCCAGAAACCTGGAGCGCGACCGAGAACGTCGCGTGGAAAGCCGTCATTGGTGGCAGCGGATGGTCGTCACCGATTACATGGGGCGAGCGGGTCTTTCTCACGTCCGCGCATGCCGCCAGCATGACCGCGACTCCCGAGGGGGGCTTCTATCAGGGGGCGGTTGAGAGCCCGCGACCGGAGGACGAGCACCGCTGGCTTGCCCATTGCATTGAACTCGGCAGTGGAAAAGAGATGTGGCAGACCGAACTGCATCGCGGCGTGCCGAAAGTCGGCCGCCACCGCAAGAACTCGTACGCCTCTGAGACCTGCGTCACGGATGGTGAGCGCCTTTACGGGCACGTTGGAGACCTTGGGACATGGTGTGTCGACTACGACGGCAAGCTGCTCTGGTCGAAGAAGTGGCCGCCGGTGCGCACTCGCTGGGCCTACGGCACGGCTTCTTCGCCAGCCTTGCACGGCGGGCGGTTGTACATCACCAATGACAGCGAAGACCAGTCTTACTTGGTCGCCTTGGACAAGGTGACTGGGCAGGAGATCTGGCGCGTTGATCGCGAGGAACCCACCACATGGTCCACTCCGTTCATCTGGGAGAGCGGGGAGCGGACCGAGATCATCACGATGGGGCGCGAAAAGCTTCGCTCCTACGACCTTGACGGGAAGGTGCTGTGGGAGTTGAGCCGGTTGTCGTCGCTCGCCATTCCGACGCCGTTCTCGTCTGGCGGGCTCCTGTACGTGACATCGGGCTATATGAACAGCCAGGAGCGGCCGATTTATGCGATCCGTCCTGGTGCCTCAGGTGACATCACTCTGCCGCAAGGCGTGACGTCAAACGAGTACATCGCTTGGAGCATTCCGCAGGGCGGGCCGTATCACCCGTCCGGATTGGTTTACAGGGGGTACTACTACACGCTCTTCGACCGGGGTTTCCTCACTTGCCATGATGCGAAGACCGGCGAAGAGGTGTACGGCAAGCAGCGCGTATCGCGTGATTCCAGGAACTTCACTGCGTCGCCATGGGCTTACAACGGCAAGCTGTTCTGCCTTGACGAGGCCGGCACAACGTTCGTGATCCAAGCGGGCCCGGAATTCAAGCTGCTCGGGGCCAATGAACTGGGCGAGATGTGTATGGCCACACCCGCGGTCGTTGATTCCGGACTGCTCATCCGAACGTACTCCACGCTGTACAAGATCGCATCCTAGGGTTGACTGTGATCCCTATTCGACCGCGCCCCGCGCGGCGCGGTCGTCGCTAGGACGGATGCCTCTCGGGGGAGTTTTGCCCGAATGCGACTGCGTTGCCGCGTCGCTAGTAAACGCTGAGCCTGGGAACTCGCTCCGCGCGGTCGGTGTCTACCTGATCCAGTGAGCAGATGGCTGAAGCGCGTGAAGCGTATCGTTCCGTGGGTAGCGGGGGCACTCGTCGTCGTGGTCGTCACGGCGGCGGGGCTGCAATTTCTGCTATCGCATCTCAGCCTTCGGAACCACCGTCCGCCAGGCAGACTAGTCGAGTTGAACGGACGGCAGGTCCATCTGCTCTGTGCCGGAGAGGGGTCTCCGACGGTGATCCTTGAAGCGGGTGCTGGCTCGCTGGCATGGATGTCGGTGTTCTCCGAGATTGCCGAACTAACGCGGGTATGCACCTACGACAGGCCGGGTTATGGCTGGAGCGAGCCCGCCAGCTCGCCGCGGACTGCCGAGGTGATCGTGCAAGAGTTGAAAATGCTCTTGCAAGCCGCTGAAATAAAACCACCTTATGTTCTCGCAGGGCACTCCCTTGGCGGCCTGTTGATGCAGTTGTACGCCGCTCGATTTCCGACTGACTTCGAAGGTGTGGTGTTGGTGGACTCGTCGCATCCCGACCAGGTTCATCGCACCTCAGATCTGAAAGAGATCGAGGGTCTCGTGCTGGTACTCAAGGTCGTTGGGCCACTTGGATTGGCCCGGATTCTGCTTCCTGTGCCGGCCGGTGATCCGGATTCGCGCGACATCTTGGTACGAGAGCAGGAAAGGGAACTATTGATGACCAATCGAACCCTCCGGACCATAGTGGCGGAAATGTCGGCCCTGCGCCAAAGCCTGCGGGAGGTGGGGAATAGTTCTGTGGACTTTGGTAACAAGCCGCTCGTGGTCTTGACCGGAGGACGGCGCCAAGTCGAGTGGTGGCATCACATGCAAGAGGACTTGTCTCGGCTGTCGACAAACAGCGAGTGGCAGGTGGTGGAGGGCGCTGGCCACTTCATTCAGCATGACCGGCCTGATGCGGTCGTGGATGCTGTCCGAAGGGTGATCGAGAAGTCGGCGGCTACGGCCGACGGTCCGTTGCCTTGAGCCCGGTGTCTGCCATGAGCACGCTCGCTGGAGGCGTGCGGAGTCTTCCTTGCGAGATCCGCCATCCCAAGCCCAACCCATCCCAACGCGGCCAAATGCCCCGGAGTCCGAGACCTAGGGAATACCTTTGGCGCCGAATCGTTCGCTCCCCTATCTGCCGCGAGCCACGCGGTGTCACCGCCCCATTGCAACGACCGCCCGAGGCGAGTGGCGATCTTGCCCAGGTGGCGGAACACCGCAGGACGGTACTCCAAGAGCGAGTGGAAATCCCTGTGCGCCTTGGCCTGGCCGTTGGACGCGCTCAAGGCGGTCTCGAGGTGGGGTTCGCGGACCTTATAGGCAGCAGACGCGTCGGTGTCCTGCTGTTCGAGGCCGTCTTCCCAGGTTTGGCCGCCGCGATCGCCGGTAGCAATGATCCCAAGCCAGATACGCTCGTTCGCTGCGAGGATCTTCCTGTAGCAAACGGCCGTGGCGGAACTTGGGAACGGAACTCACCCCGCTCAGTCGGCGTCTAACTGAGCGAGTGAACAAGTCGTTGAAGCGCGTCGTTCTGTGGGTGGGAGCAGGGGTTGTCTTAGGCGTCATCGCGACAACGGGATATCAGGCGTTGTCGTCGCACCTCAGCCTGCGCAACAACCCTCCGCCAGGCCGACTGGTCGAGTTGAATGGTCGGAAGGTTCATGTGCTGTGTGCCGGAGAGGGCGCCCCGACCGTGATCCTCGAGGCGGGCCTGCCCGGCAGTTCGCTGACGTGGATGTCGGTGTTTTCCGAAATTGCCGAACTGACGCGAGTGTGCACGTACGACCGACCGGGATACGGCTGGAGCCAACCCACTGGCTCGTCACGGACTGCAGAAACAATCGCGCAAGAGTTGAGAATGCTCTTACAAAGTTCTGATATTGAACCCCCTTATATCCTTACGGGACACTCGTTTGGGGGCTTGGTGATGCAGTTGTACGCCACGCGGTTTCCGAATCACTTCATGGGCATGGTGTTGGTGGATTCGTCACATCCAGACCAAGCCCATCGCACGCTGGGCCTACGAGAGATCGACACGATCTCGTTTGCGATGAAGATCCTTGGGCCGATTGGAATCGTGCGGATGCTGGTTCCCGTGCCAGCTGGCAATCCAGAGTCACGCGACATTTCGGTACGAGAGCAGGAGAGAGAACTATTGATGACCAATCGGACACTTCGGACCGCCACAAGGGAAATGTCCGGTCTGCGCGAGAGCTTGCGGCAGGTTGCTGAAAGTACTGTCGATCTTGGAAGCAAGCCGCTCGTGGTCTTGAGCCAGGGCCAGAGGCGAGCACAGTCCTGGATGGCCATGCAGGAAGACTTGTCTCGCCTCTCGACAAACAGCGAGTGGCAGGTCGTAGGTGGTGCGGGTCACTTCATCCAGCACGATCGGCCAGATGCGATAGTGGAGGCTGTCAGGCAGGTGCTCGAGAGGCTGGAAACGACAGCTGACAACTCACCGCCCTGAGCGCGACGTCCGCGGGGTTGAGCGCTCGGCGGCCTGATGCAGCGCCTTGCTCGCCAGAGGTGGCCGCAGCGGCTCGCCGGTCGCGCCTCGGCTAGACGTCGAGCGTCCAAGGACTGCGGTACGGCTTGGACAGAGAGCGATTCGCTTCCTCGTCCCCTTCGAATCGCTCCTCAGTCCCGTTCCACCGCAAGGACCGACCCAGGCGGGTAGCAATATTTCCCAAGTGACAGAACACCGCCGTGCGATGGCCGATCTCCACGTCGGCAGTGGGACGCTCGCGGCTCTTCACGCAGTCGAGAAAGTTGCGAATGTGTTGAGCTGTCAGCTTACGAGAGGCGTTCTCTGGCCTTGATTCGCGGTCCTGAGCCATTGCGGGATCCTTTCGCTGCCATTTCTGGCCACGCAAGGCGTAACCGCCGCGGTCGACGTCTAGGTCGGCCTTTGTGCCATGGAAGACGAGGTACGAACCGCGGGTGCCGTTCAGTTCGCGAACTGACCACGTCAAAATGCCCTGGTCGACCTCGTAGAGCACTTCTTGCACGTCGGGTGTCTCGCCGTTGTCCTGGATGGCGAATCTCCCGCCGCAGCCCATCACGGAGGTAGGGGACTCGACGCCCATGCCCCAGCGAGCGATGTCGATGTTGTGGGCGCCCCAATTGGTCATCTGGCCGCCGGACTGGTCCCAGAACCATCGGAAGTGGTAGTGGCCTCGGAGTGGGTTGTACGGATGGGCTGGGGCGGGCCCCAACCACATGTCGTAGTTGAAGTCGGCCGGCGGCTCGGCGTCTTGGGGCGTTCCGAAGCCCGGCATTGAATTTCGCTCCATTCCGGCTTCGACGTGGTGAACGTCGCCGATCTCGCCGGAGCGAACGATTTCGATTGCCTCGATGTAGTGCGGGCCGGAGCGCTGCTGGCTGCCGGTCTGCACGACGCGGTCATGATGGCGGGCCGCATCGACCATCTTGCGACCCTCCTCAACCGTCAGGGAGAGCGGCTTCTCCACATACACGTCGAGCCCGGCGCGGCACGCCATGATCGTCTGAATCGCATGCCAGTGATCGGGCGTGGCGATCAGCACGGCGTCCATGGGCCGGTGCTCCAGGAGCGAACGGAAGTCCCTGTACGCCTTGGCCCGGCCCTTAGAGGTGCTCAGAGCGCTCTCCAGATGGGGTTCGTAGACGTCGCACGCGGCAACCGGATCCGCATCGGGCTGCTCAAGAGCTTCTCTCCAGACTTGGCCGCCACGATTGCCGGTGCCGATGATCCCAAGCTGGATGCGGTCATTCGCCCCACGGATCTTCTTGTAGGAGGCAGCTGTGGCAGCTGCGGCGGTCAGCAGGTGTCTGCGGTTCATGGCGGTTTGGGAGGGCGGGCACTGAGCTGTGGCTTCTATGTCGCGCGCTGGGATTCTAGTGTAGCCGTGCGTCGGCAAATGGGCGGCGAGCAGCGGGTGCGGCCCAAGATCGCGCGCGGGGTATCATGCGGAGACCACTGCGCTAAGGCTGTCCGCGGTTGGGTCGACTCGCATGCTGTATCGGATTCTTCTCGCCGTGATCGGCACTGGGCTTGCCGCTTTAGCTGCGGACAGGCCGAACTTCGTCTTCGTCTTCATTGACGACATGGGATACGGTGACCTGAGTTGCTACGGCAACACTGACGTCGCGACCCCCAATATTGATCGTTTAGCTGCGGAGGGCATCCGATTCGAGCAGTTCTACGTCGCCTCGCCGATTTGCTCGCCGTCGAGGGCCGGCATCACCACCGGCCAGTACCCGGCGCGGCAGCTGATTCATTCGTATCTCAACTCGCGCGCGCGCAACCGGGAGCGCGGCATGCGGGACTTCCTGGATCCGACCGTTCCCGCAATCGCCCGGACGTTTCAAGATGCGGGCTACGCTACCGCACACTTCGGGAAGTGGCATATGGGCGGGGGGCGCGATGTCGACGACGCGCCGCTACCGCAGGCCTACGGCTTCGATGAATCACTTGTGTCGTTTGAGGGGCTCGGGGATCGCATCCTGCCCCCTGGCGGCTTGTCGGAGCAGAGCAAGCGGCTTGGCCGCGGCACGATCCGCGATGTGCCCAAGCACGAGATGACCGAGATCTACGTGGACCGCGCGATCGACTTCATCCGAAGGAACAAAGACAGTTCGTTCTATCTCCATGTCTGGCTCAACGATGTCCACGACCGCTTCTTTCCCAAGCCGGATCTCCTCGCCAAGTTCGCGAAGTTTGCCTCCAATCCGTACAGGCAGCAGTACTTTGCGGTGATGGACGAGATGGACCGCCAACTGGGGAGGCTCTTCGGCGAGATTGACGCTCTTGGCTTGGACGAGGACACCATCTTGGTGCTGGCCAGTGACAATGGCCCTACAGCATGGAAGCGATACTACGACGAGGGTTACGATCCGCCGGGCAAGACGAACGGGTTGCGCGGGCGGAAGTGGAGCCTCTACGAGGGTGGCATTCGCGAGCCGCTGATCGTCCGCTGGTCGGGCCAGGCGCCCGCCGGCGCGACGAACTCAAAGACCGTAGTCACTGCGGTTGACCTGTTTCCGACATTCTGCCGCTTGGCCGGGATCCCCTTGCCGGAAGCGGAATTCGACGGGGTTGACATGAGTCGGGCGTTTCGGGGAGAAGAACCCCTGCGGGAGCAGCCGATCTTCTGGGAGTACGGGCGCGACCCGAGCTACTTGCGTCCCGGATTGGAATCGGACCGCAGCCCGGCCCTGGCCGTCAGGGACGGGCACTGGAAGCTGCTGATGGAACCCGATGGCAGGCGGCTGGAGCTTTACGACTTCAGTGCAGGATTCGACGAGACCGACAACGTAGCTGAGCGCCATGCAGAGGTAGTAGCGAGGCTCAAGAGCGCTCTGGCCACTTGGTGGAATTCCATACCCAAAGTGATGTGACCGCGACCATGCGACCGATTATCGATGCCCACTTGGACATAGCTTGGAACGCCCTTTCCTACGACCGCGACCAGCTCTTGGAGTTGGACCGGATGCGGGAAGTCGAGTCCGGAATGAGCGGGAGCTTCCGTGGGAATTGCACCGTCAGCCTACCGGAGATGCGTCGTGCGAATGTGCGCGTGTGCCTCGGAACGTTGCTGTGCCGCTCCTTGCCGGACAACTTGCCCGAACCAGTTGAGGACCTTGGGCAAACCGGCGACCGCAGCCACGGACCGGTCATCCTGCGCGAGGATCTCGACTTCGCCAACCAGACGATCGCCTGTGCGGCGGCCCAGGGGCAGTTGGCCTACTACCGCCTCTTGGAGCAACAAGGGCACGTTCGCATGATCCACTCCGCTGAAGACCTTGACCGTCTTTGGGCCGAGAGCGACGCACCGCTGGGACTAATTCTGAGCATGGAAGGGTGCGACCCAATCGTCGAGCCGTCGCAAGCTCGTTGGTGGTATCAGCAAGGTCTCCGCACAGCCTGCTTGGCTCACTACGGGCCAAGCGCGTATGCGATGGGTACAGGCGGGGATGGCCCGCTCACGGCCAAGGGCAGGGAACTGCTTGCTGCGTTTGGCGAGCTGGGGCTCATCTTGGACCTGGTGCACACTGCGGACCAGGCGTTTGCTGAGGCGCTCGATCTCTTTGGAGGGGCCGTGTTCATCAGCCACGGCAACTGCCGCGCGCTGGTTGAGCATGATCGCCAGATCAGCGACCAGCAGATAGCCGCTGTCGTGGATCGGGGCGGAGTGATCGGCGTGGTGATGGACGAGTGGATGCTCGTGCCCGGCTATGTCAGGGGAGACAGCCAGCGCCAGCGCGCATCCTTCGAGTCAGTGGTTGCGCACATCGACCACATTTGCTCAATCGCCGGCGATATCGATCACGTTGCGATTGGCAGCGACCTTGACGGCGGATTCGGAACCGAGCAGAGCCCTGTCGGCCTCGACACGATCGCTGACCTCCACCAGATCGCAGAAGTTTTGATTCAACAAGGATATTGCGACTCGCAAGTGAACCAAGTCTTTAGCGGAAACTGGCTGCGCTTTTTCCGCGAGACCCTGCCTGGCGGCGACGGCTCCAGTTGCTGACGCTCGCGCCGATTCAGGACGACTGCACAGCCCGGCCAGCCGCCCTGTCCCGTGCGGGGACGGCGAAGATGGCCGGAACGCAATGCCGCTGTGCTGCGGCCGAAGCCTTGGAAAGGGGTGTCTAGACGGCGCCGCGGGCCGCTGCGAGCGCGGCTTCGTAGTCCGGATGGTCGGTGACTTCCGGTACGTATTCGGCGTGGACGATGGTGTTGTGTTCGCTCACCACGAACACCGCGCGGGACTGGATCTTGAGGGCGTCGATCATGGTGCCCCAAGCGAGTCCGAAGTTTCCGTCTTGGTAGTCCGATAGGGTGGTGACCTTGTCGACCTCAGCTGCGCCGCACCAGCGTTTCTGCGCGAACGGAAGGTCGCAGCTCACGCAATAGACCGAGACGTCCCCCAAGCCAGCGGCTTCCTCGTTGAAGCGCTTGATCTGGAGGTCGCAGACCGGTGTGTCGAGAGATGGCACGACATTGATCACACGCACGCCGCTCGTGTCAGCCAGCGTCACGGGGGACAAGTCATTGCCGGCCAGTGTGAAGGCAGGGGCCGGATCGCCGGGATTCAGCGCCTCCCCCTGCAAATCGAGTGGATTGCCCTGCAAGGTG
Source organism: Terriglobia bacterium (assembly GCA_009841225.1). Lineage (GTDB taxonomy): Bacteria > Acidobacteriota > Terriglobia > Bryobacterales > UBA6623 > VXMF01. The sequence continues at coordinate 168,015 of VXMF01000048.1, forward strand.
CATTGTCTGCTCATGTATGGTTCCTCAATATCTGTTGGACAGAACTTCTACGCTAGCAATTACGCCGCGGCTCGGTCAATTGCAGCCGAGTGCCGGAATCAGCCGTCGGAATCGCCTGTTGAGATTCCAAGTCGAGGGTGGCAGCTCAATGCGGTTCGCCTAAGCGTTGCCGAAGCGCCCTCGGCACCGCGTCAGCCGCCTAACATTCGACTTCGCGCGAGTCCTGAAATTGAGCGCTAGTCAAGATCGAAGGAGGCCGCGTGCATGATCCGGTCTGCCAGGTATGGGTGGCCGCTTACCTTGGCATGAAACCGGGCATCTGCTGTGACGACCGGGTATTGCTCCTGAATGGCGAGCGCGAGATAGAAGCAGTCGTAGACTGGATGGGCGAGATCCACCGCAAGCCGGGCAGCAGATGCGGCGAGTTCACGCGTGGAGAAGGGGACTCCAATCGGTGCCGCTCTCAATGCATCGATAGCGTCTGCAAGGTCCTGAGGACCGATGTCACCACGGCGATGCGCGGCCCACAGCGCATTGCAGGCCTCGGCGAAGAGGAACTCCGGAGCGATCAGCGTCGCTTCGGCTTCGAGCAGGCGCGACGCTTCGTCGGACCATTGCTCCTGCACAAACCATTTCACAACAATGCTGGCATCGACCACATAGCCCTTCATCTCACGCTGTCCCGATCCCGGTCGGACCGTATGACCTCACTGCTGTCGACAGAGGATTTCAGACGTGTTCGCAACGCTCTAGCCCGAGAGGCGAAGTCCTGCTCTCCTTCAAGCAGCACCTTGCGAAGGATCTCTCTGTGCTCGGCCTCGGCGGAACGGCCGTGGGCGGCGGCTCTGCTCTTCAGCGTGCGAATCACTTGTGGGGACACATTCCGGACGGTTAGCTGCGCCATGATTGTTGTCTGCAATGAAACGCCTTCATTGCTGTCAAGTATAAGACACCCCCCATTTGGGAGGCAAGCATTCCGTCCCTCTTGACATGCCGCGGCACCTTTCCCCATTGCGGATAGGCCGCGTCGCGGCAACTAGCGTTGCCGGCAGACCGGGCATGAGGCGCAAAAACACTTTCGTCCGGCGGCGGGACAGCGGGGTACAATCCAAGCACTCCCGGACGCCGGAAGTGAGGACTACCATGCCAGCAACTCCCTTGATTCGAACGATGGCCTCCGCAGTGCTTTGCGCGCTCGCAGCGGTGGCCGCTGCCTCTGCCGCGGCCACTCCGGAACGCCCGAATATCCTCTTCATCTACACGGATGACCACTCCCATCGGACCGTGGGGGCGTATCCGGAGGCATACCCGTGGGTGCGGACGCCCGCGATGGACCGACTGGCTTCGCAGGGGGTGAGATTCGAGTATGCCTACATCGGCACTTGGTGCATGCCCTCTCGGGCCACGTTGCTGACCGGCTTCCACCAGTTCGGTGTCGAATCGATGCGAATGGAGGGGCCGTATCCAGGCAGCACATACGATCCGGAAGTGCTGCCGTTCTGGCCGAAGGTGTTTCGCGAGAACGGCTACTTCACCGCCCAGATTGGCAAGTGGCACACCGGGACGGACACGGGCTACGGACGGGACTGGGACTTCCAGATTGTTTGGAACCGGCCGAAGTACACGACCACAAACCAGAACTACTACTACGACCAACCGATCACCTACCAGGGCGGCGAAACCAAGGTTTTGGAGCGCTATTCGAGCGACCAGTACACCGACTGGGCGGTGGACCTGATCAACGGCAACGGCCGCGACGAGAGCAAGCCGTGGTACCTGTGGCTCTGCTACGGCGCGGTCCACAGCCCGTTCACGCCGGCTGACCGACATCTGGAAGCGTATCCGGGCATCGACTTCGATACCCCCGCGGATGTCTTCCCGCCGCGCCCGGGCAAACCCGACTGGGCCCAGAAGATCGCTTTCTGGGAGCGCGGGCCGGATGGCACGCCGATGTACGCAGGCCGGACCCTGACTTCCTGGACTCGGCAATACCACCAGGGCGTCCTTGCCCTGGACGAGGGAATCGATCGCGTCCTAACGGCTCTTGAAGAATCCGGCCAGCGGGAGAACACTTTGGTGATCTGGACCTCGGACCAGGGGTTTGCCTGGGGGCAGCACGGGATGCGACAGAAAGTCGCGCCGTATGACGCCACCATTCGCTCCCCGCTCGTGATTTCGATGCCGGGTCGCGTTCAGGAAGGCGAGGCCTGCCCGCGCCCGGTGGGTGGAGTGGATTTGGTTCCCACGATTTTCAGCTTCGCGGGCATCGACCTGCCTTGGGAGATGCACGGCGAGGACCTGACCCCGCTCTTGGAAGATCCCCAGCGCGAATGGCCGCATCCGATGCTCCTCACGTCCACGGGACAAAAATACGGGTCGGATACGGACACGATCCCCGAGGGGGAGGACGCAGTGCATTCCAACGTCCCGTGGTATGTGATGCTCGTTGACGGCCGCTACAAGTACGTGCGGCCCATGGTGCCGGACCTCGAGGAACTCTATGATCTGAAGAACGATCCCGAAGAGCTCGACAATCTCGCGATCAAGCCCGAGTTCCGGGACACGCTCGAACGCCTGCGAGCGTCCGCGATCGCCGAACTCCGGGAAGACGGGGCTGGATTCGTCGACAATCTGCCACCGGTTCGATCCGCTATGCAATAGGCGGAGTCGCTCGGCTCGACACTTTCCGCGAACCGGCCAGCGTGGAAGCGCCCGTGGGCTCGGGGCAGGTTCTCACGGCGTGGGCGGGCTGATCATCACGTGCGCACCAGCGGTGCCGGGGTACATCAGCCAAGGTCCCGGGCCGGGTTTCGCTGGAATTCCAGTCGACTCCGGGGTGGCATACGGTGTGTAGATCACCCAGCGCAGATAGGGTTCAAGCACCTCGTGGTTGGCCGAGTCGTAGCCCTTTCCCGTCAACACGTACAGGATGCGCGCCTCGCGAGGCATCTTGACGCGCCCCTCGTCGACATCCTTCCAGCGGACTTGGTGGCGCTCCTTGCCCTTGTAGCCTTGCTCCGACAGCTCGCGCCCGCGAGCCATGAACGCTTCCAAGTCCTTGTGGTAGCAGGCTACGGAGAAGCTCTCGTTGCGGGGGTCGTCAGCGAGGCAGTTCAAGTCGTTGGCGCCGTTGCGGAGGACGACGACTGATCCGGAGGAATCGTATCCCAAGACGGTGGCTTCAGCGCGGAGCTCTTCGGGCGCGGCCTGGACACTAGAGGCGATCTGATGAGCGGGTGGCGGCACGTCCGCGAGAAGCGGGGACGCGGCAAACAGCAGGCAGGCGAAGGTCATTCTCATGGAGGCTCCGATCGAGTCTCGGACCCGCGAAGCACTTCTGCCTTAGCGGAGCGGCCTCGAACCCGACGCCTAAGTGTATCCCACCGCGGGCATTCCGACGGTCCCAGAAGTTTCGACTCGACAGCGCGGAGCGCGTACGGAGACGATCCGTCCCCGGCATTCCTCCTCGCTGCCAGCAGGCCGGGGCCCGAATCGTTCGCAGCCTCGCTTCGCTGAGGGCGGAGAATGCCCCGGATAACGCGGTCCGCCGGGCGGCTATCATGGGGTCGGTCTAATTGCGGTGGACAGCCAGCGGAGCGCACGGTTTCAGGTCGTCTGCGCACGGAGTCCGCGAGGCTGCTGAGACAGCTCGCGCCTCTAGATCGCCGTACTGCACGCGTGGCGCTTGGGCCGACAGCGCTCTGCGCGGCGGAGACTTGAAGAACCATGCACGAAGGTAGGTTGCTGATCGACCTGACCCTGCTCATAGGCATGGCGATCCCTATCGTGGCGCTGGCACACCGCCTGTCGGCCCCGCCTCTGGTGGGTTTCTTGGTTGCCGGAGTCTTGGTGGGCCCCAATGGATTCGCGCTCATCGGTGCCACGGAAGAGGTGGAGTTCCTTTCCGAACTTGGTGTCGCCCTGCTGCTCTTCGAGGTGGGGCTGGAACTGTCGCTCTCTTATGTCCGCCAGTGGGCCCGCACCGTGTTGATCGGCGGCGGGCTGCAGATGAGCGGCACACTGCTGTGCGTGACGGCGCTGGCACTAGCTTTCGGCGTTCCGTCTGGCCAGGCGATCTTCTACGGCATGCTCGCTGCGATGTCTTCGACTGCCATCGTGAGCAAGACCTATGGCGACCGGGCCGAACTCGACACGGCGCAAGGCCGCTCCGTCATCTCCATCCTGCTGTTCCAAGACCTGTGCGTACTGCCGCTGATTCTGCTGCTGCCGGTGCTGGCTGGCCTTGAAGCGGCCGATATGGGCGCGGTTGGCATGGAGTTCGCGCGGGGACTTGCGATTATCACTGCGCTCGTGATCGGCGGGCAATTCGTCGTCCGGAGGACATTGAACCGGATCGTGCTCTTCCGCGACCCCGAACTGTTTACCCTGTGCGTCGGTTTCTTTGGTATCGGGACAGCGGTCGTCAGCGCATGGGCGGGGTTTTCCCTAGCCATCGGGGCGTTCATCGCGGGCTTGGTCATCTCCGAGTCGGAATATGGACTGCAGGCGCTATCGGATGTCCTGCCGTTCCGCGTCGTATTCAGCGGGATCTTCTTTATCTCCACCGGCATGCTGCTCGACATTCCCGCCGTGGTGGTGCAGCTCGACGTGCTCATCCCCGTCCTTGCGGTCGTGTTCGGGCTCAAGGTCGTGCTGGTGACGCTGTCAGTCCGCGCGGCAGGCGGGATCCTGGCAACCGCGCTGATCAGCGGCCTCAGCCTCGCTCAGATCGGTGAATTCTCCATCCTGCTCGCCGCATTGGGGCTGCCCCTGGGACTCTTCCGCGAGGGTGACTACCAGTTGTTCCTCAGCACGGCTGTCCTCTCGATGATGGCCACGCCCTTTCTGATTCGGATTGCCGGGTCCGTCGCCGGGCGCATGGCGGCGGCCGTCAGCGGATCTCCCGAACTCGCGCCCACGGATCCCGACTCGGGCGACGAGATGTCTGACCACACGGTCATCGTGGGCTACGGTGTTGCTGGCCGATACCTTGCAAGGGTGCTCGATGCGGCCGGTATCCCGTGCATCGTCGTCGAACACGACGCGAGTCTGGCCCGGAGGGCGCGCGAAGACGGGTTATCGGTGACCTTCGGAGACGGGACACGGCCCGCCGTCCTGAAACACGTCGGCGCGCAACGCGCCCGCATCATCGTCTTCGCAATTTCCTCGCCGACCGAAGAGAGGCGCGGTGTCCACGTCGCGCGGGACCTGAATCCTGCCGCCCAGATCGTCGTGCGCACCAGGTACACGAGCTCGATCGACGAACTGATGTCGCTCGGTGCTACCGACGTGGTAGTCGAAGAGTTTGAGGTCTCAATCGAACTGTTTGCCAAGGCGCTCGAGAGCTACAGGATTCCAATCAACCGCATCTGGCAGGAAGCTGCCACGGTGCGCGAGGAACACTACGGGCTCTTTCGCGGGACAGCGGAGCCTGACCTGCGGCTCGACGCGCTGAAACACCTGGGAATTCACGATGCTCTGGAACTGGTGGAAATCAGCGACGGAGCCAAGGTCATCGGGATGAGCGCGACATCGGTGAGGCTGCGGCGGCAAACCGGTGCCGTGCAGATTGCCGTGGTCAGGGACGGACATCCCATGTACCTTCGCGAACCGGATTTCCACTACCGAGCTGGCGACACAGTCGTTCTGGTAGGCGACCGTGACAGCTTGGACCGGGCCATTGCGCTTTTCCAAGAACGGCCTGGGAGTTCATCTGCGGAGCCGCCCGACTCCGGCGAGGCGGGCACTCAGTGACGCCATTCCGGCGCACCCAGGCCGACATGGGTTCGCCAAGAGAGTCGGGCGTTGTTTTCACAGGTGCTGATTCTGAGCGGGGCGACTACTTGAGGTGGTCATGCTCGGATGTGCCGATCTGGCCACCTGAAGAGCAGACGAGAGCAATTAGCGGCATATCGCTACGTGACCCGTCTGGCCTCGTTCTAGGGCTCCTCTCGGTCCACTTGACGGCCGTATCGGCGTCGCAATAAATTCAAGACAGGAAGCGAATTACGCTCATATGTGCCCCGGAGGGGTCAGCCAGCCCGTCCGACCAAGCAACGCGAAAACATGTCCACTGCAACCGAAACACGCAACTTCGAAGCCGAAACAAAGCAGCTGCTGGATCTGATGATCCACTCCCTTTACACGAACAAGGAGATCTTCTTGCGCGAACTGATCTCCAACGCGTCGGACGCGCTCGACAAGCTGCGCTTCAGTGCGTTGACCGAGCCCAATCTGATGCCGGAGGGCGAGGAGCTTGAGATCCGCCTCGATGTCGATGCCGACGCTCGCACGTTGACGATCCACGACAACGGCATCGGCATGTCGCGCCAGGAGGTGATCGACAACATCGGTTCCATCGCACGCTCGGGCACTCAGGAGATGCTCAAGAAACTAGGCTCGCAGAAAGGGGCAGAGAAGATGCCCGAGCTGATCGGGCGCTTCGGCGTCGGCTTCTACTCGGCCTTCATGGTTGCTGACCAAGTCTCGTTGGAGACTCGCATGGCCGGCTCCGACACCTCGACGGTGTGGCGCTCCGAAGCTGACGGCACCTACACGTTGTCGGAAGGCGACCGCCGCGGGCCCGGTACCAGCGTGACCCTACACCTCAAAGCCGCAGACCAAGAGGCAGGAATCGAGGACTTTACCAACGAATGGGCGCTAGAGAGCGTTGTGAAGCGGTACTCCAACTTCATCGCCTACCCCATCCGCCAACGGGTACGAAGGGAGAAGCGCGAGACGGACGAAAAGGGCATCCTCAAGCCTGATGGCACGACGACCTATGTCGTCGAAGACAAGACCCTGAACTCGATGAAGCCGATCTGGACGCGCCCGGAGTCTGAAGTCACCGAAGAGGAGTACAACGAGTTCTACAAGCACATCACCGGAGACTGGCACGACCCATCGCTGCACATCCGCTTCAAGGCCGAGGGCGTCTCCGAATACGAGTCCGTGCTGTTCTTGCCGTCCGAGGCTCCGCAGGACCTCTTCGTTTGGGGTGCGGAGTACGGGCTGCAGCTCTACGCTCGGCGCGTGATGATCATGGAGCGCTGTGACGCGGTCCTTCCGCACTTCTTGCGGTTCGTGCGGGGCGTGGTGGACTCATCCGACATTCCGCTCAACATTTCTCGCCAGACCTTGCAGGAAAACCGGCATCTCACACGCATCAGCAAGTTCCTAGCGAAGAAGGTGTTGGACACTCTGGCCAAGCTCCAGACCGACGAGGAAGAGAAGTACCTCGAGTTCTGGGGCAAGTTCGGACGCGTGCTCAAGGAGGGCGTTGACTTCGACGCCGAGCACAAGAACCGCATCGTGCCGCTGCTGATGTTCGAATCCTCGAATGATCCGGAGAAGCTCACAACCCTCAAGGACTACCTCTCCCGCATGAAGGAGGGTCAGGAGGACATCTACTACATCACCGGCGAGTCGCGCTCCATCGTCGCCAACTCCCCGCTGATCGAAGCCTTCATCAAGCAAGACTATGAGGTGCTCTTCCTGACCGATCCCGTCGACGAGTTCTTGGTAACCCGCCTGATGGAGTTCGAGGGCAAGACGCTGCGCTCGGCGGGCAAGGGCGACCTAGACCTAGGCTCGGACAGCGCCGCCGAAGACGCCAAGAACGAGCGCAAGGACCAAGAGCAGCGCTACGGGGATCTGTTCGGCCTGCTTGGCAAGCATCTCGAAGAGCACGTCAAGCAGGTACGTCTTTCGAAGCGGCTCACGACCTCGCCGGCGTGCCTGACCGTCGACGAGCACGACCTAAGCCCGCAGATGGAGCGCATGCTGCGGATGGCGGGGCCCGACACTCCGAAGCAGAAGCGCATCCTAGAGGTAAACGGAACCCATAACCTCGTGCAGGGACTGCAGCAACGCTTCGAAGCGGACAAGGCAGACCCTGTATTGCGTGACTACGCCGAGCTGCTGTATGGCTACGCGATGCTGGCCGAGGGTGCCGAGATCGAAGACCCGGGACCGTTCAACAAGGCCCTCGAAGGCATCATGATGCGGGCCGTTTAGGGCGTCGCTGGAACAGTCATGCCGGAAACCAGCCCCGAAGCAAGGTTCTCCATCGGCGAACTCGTCCATCACAAGCTGTTCGGCTATCGCGGCGTGGTGTTTGACGTCGACCCGGTGTTCAGCGGGAGCGAGGAATGGTACCAGCAGGTCGCGCGGTCGCGACCGCCCAAGGATCGGCCTTGGTACCACGTCTTGCCGCATGGAGCCCAGCACCATACATACGTGGCCGAGCGAAACCTCGAATCCGATGACAGCAACGCCGCGATTGACCATCCGGCAGTGGACTACTACTTCGAACGGCTCGAGAACGGCGTCTACATGCGTCGCAGGCGCACCGTCCACTGATAGCGATCCAACGGCGATTCATAGGCCGTTCACCTGCTGGACCGCTGGAACCAGTCCACAGCACGCACCAAGGCCGGCTGGATGGGTGCGGGATCAAATCCGAGTGCTTCCCTAGCTTTGGAGCAGTCGGCGAACATCGCTCGCCTCGACATGCGCACGCCATCCAGCGGCACCCGCGGAGGCGTCCCTGCGACGCGCGCCCACCCGGTGCTGCAGGCGCCGGCGATCCATGCGGCGAAGTACGGCAGCCGCAGTCGCGGCGCTTGGCGCTCGACGGTGGCGCTCGCTAGTGCGAGGATTTGCCGAAGGGTCAGATTCTCGGAACCCAAGATGTAGCGCTCACCGGGCCGCCCCCTCTCTGCGGCCAGCCAGTGACCGCGAGCGACATCACGGACATCCACTAGGTTCAGGCCCGTGTTGACGTAGGCTGGCAGTCGCCCCTCCAAGAAGTCCTTGACGATCTGGCCGGTTGGCGTCGGCTTGAAGTCACCCTCGCCGATCGGTGCGGTGGGGTTCACGATCACCACGTCCAAGCCGCGGCTGGCGTAGCGCTCGGCCTCACGCTCCGCCAAGAATTTCGATCGCTTGTAGTCCCCTGTCATCATCTCCAGCGATGACGGCGACTCCTCCGTCACCGGGGAACCATCCTCGCTGGGGGCAATCGTGCCGATGGAGCTGGTGTGCACGAAGCGCTTGACGCCTGCTTTCAGGGCCGCTTCTAGCACGTTGTGAGTGCCCTCGACGTTGGCTTCGTACATCTGGCGCGGATTTCTGCACCACAGGCGATAGTCGGCGGCGACGTGATAGACGGTGCCGCACCCGCGTGCAGCCATGGCTACGCTCGCCGCATCACGCAAATCGCCGACCACGACTTCGGCGTCGAGGCCGGCTACGGTGGTTTGGTCGCTGGAGGGCCGCACGAGCAAGCGCAGGTGCTCGCCGTGAGAAGCGAGAAAGCGCGCCACATGATTGCCCACGAAACCGGTGGCACCAGTGACTAAGACCATGGAGTTTCGAGCGTTCCGCAGACCGGAAGTTCCTCAGATTACACTGGAGAACTGCAGGAGGCTTACGATGCGATTCAAGCACCCCCGCGCAATCTTGGCTGCAATCGTGGCAGCGACGCTGCTGGCTTGGGCCTGTGCCCCGACCGAGCCCGAGCCCGAAAGCATGCGCTCGATCGAGACCTCGGAGTTCGGGGCCATCGATGGCCAGCCAGTCACGCTGTTCACGCTGACCAACGCCTCGGGAGCCAATGTCGGCATCATCGAGTACGGCGGCATTGTGGTCAGCCTCAACGTTCCGGACCGCGACGGCAACCTCGGCGATGTCGTCCTCGGGTTCGACACGCTGGACGCCTACGTTGCCGACACGCCCTACTTCGGCGCGATCACAGGCAGATACGCCAATCGGATTGCGGGCGGGCAGTTTGAAATCGACGGCACGGCCTACGAACTGCCGGTGAACAACGGGCCCAATTCCCTACACGGCGGCATCAAGGGCTTCGACAAGGTGATCTGGAAGGGCACCCCCACCGATTCCGGTGACGGCGTGTCGTTTGCGTACGTAAGCCAGGACGGCGAAGAGGGCTATCCCGGTACGTTGGAGTCTACTGTCACGTACACGTGGACCGACGGCAACGAGTTGCGGATCGACTATGAGGCCAGCACCGACAAGCCGACAGTCGTCAACCTCACCAACCATTCCTACTTCAACCTCAAGGACGGCGGTGCCAGCTCCATCCTCGACCACGTGTTGATGATCAACGCCAGCCAGTACACGCCGGTCGACGAGACCTCGATTCCCCTAGGCGAGATTGCCTCGCTCGAGGGCTCGCCGCTGGATTTCCGTGAACCCACAGCCATTGGCGCCCGGATTGAAGAGGAGGACGAGCAGCTCGGCTTCGGGGCGGGCTATGACCACAACTATGTCATCGACCGCGACGCCGACGGGCTGGCCCTCGCGGCTACAGTCAGCGAGCCGGAAACCGGCCGGGTAATGGACGTGCTCACCGCTGAGCCCGGGGTCCAGTTCTATAGCGGCAACTTTCTGGACGGCCACCATATTGGCAAGGGCGGAGTCGGCTACCAGCACCGCAGCGGGCTCTGTCTCGAGACGCAGCACTACCCGGATTCGCCCAATCAACCGGGCTTCCCGTCTACAGTGCTACGGCCCGGCGAGACCTACAAGACGTCGACCGTCTACAAGTTTTACTCGAGGTGATGCTGTGAAAGCGCTGAGGCTGGCCGCTTTGGCGACGCTCGTATGGTCTGCGTTTCCTGCCGAAGACGCGCCCGCCCCAACCGGTGACACGATCGTCGATCCCAGCGCGCGTTTCGAGCTGCTCTACACCCGGCCCGAGACCGAAGCGGGTGGACTCACGGAAAGTCCCGCAGTCGCGCCGGATGGCTCGATCTACTTCTCCGACATCCTGCGGGGAGAGAACCACGGTCGGATTCACCGGTTCGATCCGGCCACGAAGCAGGTCGAGACCTTCGCTGCGAACAGCCACAAGTCGAACGGCCTGACGTTCGGCCCGGACGGCCACTTGTACGCCGCCGAAGGCGCTGACCACGGCGGGCGGCGCATCTCGCGCTGGAACGTTGAGACCAAGCAGCGCGACCTAGTCGTCGACAACTTCGGGGGCAAGCGCTTCAACTCGCCCAACGACATTACCAGCGACGACGCGGGCAATCTGTACTTCACCGATCCGCGCTACGTGGGACACGAGCCGCGCGAACTGCAATGGCGGGCGGTCTACCGCGTCACGCCCCGGGGCGATGTGGTGGAAGTCACCCACGACGTCACCAAGCCGAACGGTCTGGCGCTGAGCCCCGATGGAAGGACGCTGTACGTTGCCGAGACCAACAATGGAGGCGATGGCATGCCAGGCGTCGAGCCGGGCAATCGCGGTCCGATGCGAGTCTACGCCTTTCCGCTCGGTGCGGACGGGCTGGTTTCTGGCCCGCGGCGTCTGTTCCACGATTTCGGGCCGGAATTCGGTTGCGACGGCATGACGGTGGACGAGCACGGCAACGTCTATCTGACCGCCCGCGAGCCATCCAAGCCGGGAATCCTCGTGCTGGACCCCAGCGGGGAGCAGATCGCTTTTCTGCCTACGTCAACGGGCGTGCACGAAGAGGAGACGCCGTTCACCGAGAACGAGAAGAAGGCTTTGGACGAGCCACCCGTTCCCCCGAGCGGACTGCCGAGCAACGTTGAATTCGGCCTCGGAGAAGGGGCCAACGTCTTGTACGTGACCGTGGACCAGAGCCTGTATCGCATTCGATTGAAAGTGCGTGGCTTTCATCGCCAACACAGACGCTAGTCTCGGCGCAACATCCTGCCGCTGGAGGCTGGAACTCGGCTGCTCCAAGGCGGTGCCGTTGCAACGGATTCGCTACCTGAGCGGTCAAACCCTATGCTAATCTGAGGTTGCCGTCGGGCTGGCGATCCAATCAGCCACCGCGGCGGCTTGATTGAGAGGTCGGCATGCTCGTCAAGACTCCGCGTGGCTGGGAAATCCCAGAAAGCCAAGCAACTCCCGAACACCTGTTCCATTCGCGCCGCGCGATCCTCGAGGGCCTGGGTCTCGCAGGCGCGGCGAGCCTGCTGCCAAGCGCTCTGCATGGGGCAGCGGGAGACGAGTCGCTGTATCCTGCCAAGCGCAACACCAAGTACACCTTGGACCGCCCTCTCACCGCCGAGGCGATTGCAACCGGCTACAACAACTTCTACGAGTTCACGCTCGACAAGGGCCAGGTACGGCACGAAGTCGACCGGTTCAAGATCGACCCGTGGAAGGTCAAGGTCTCGGGTCTGGTCAACAACCCCAAGACCTACGACTTTGACGACCTAGTGCGGCGATTTCCCCTAGAGGAGCGTCTCTACCGCTTCCGCTGTGTCGAGGCCTGGTCGATGGCGGTTCCATGGACCGGATTTCCGATGGCGGCCCTGCTCAAGGAAGTCGATCCGAAGCCCGAGGCTGGCTACATCAAGATGGTCACGGCCTACAGGCCCAGGGAGATGCCCGGAATCGTCTCTCAGCCGCACTACGACTGGCCGTACCAAGAGGCACTGACGCTCGACGAAGCGATGAACGAGCTCGCGCTGTTCTGCACCGGGCTGTACGGCAAGCCGCTGCCCAAGCAGAACGGGGCTCCAATCCGGGCAATCATGCCGTGGAAATACGGCCTGAAGAACATCAAGTCGATCGTGGAGATCGAAGTCACCAAGAAGCGTCCGCCGACACTTTGGAACAAAGCCGCTCCGACGGAGTACGGCTGGTATTCCAACGTCAACCCGAACAAGCCGCATCCGCGCTGGTCGCAAGCCCAGGAGAAGTTGCTTGCCTTGGGGCCGGGCGGTTCGTTCATGTACTCGATGCGCCCCACTCTGATGTACAACGGGTACGAGGCGTTCGTCTCCGAGATTTACACCGGGAGCGAATACTAGCCGTTCGTCGGGAGCCACAGGCGTCCGGGCAATAGGTGCGTCGAAGGCGGAGGCTGCACTTGCGACCAATGAATGACTGGGAGCGAGACTGGGAAGACGAGGCGGTCTACGAGGACGAGCACCCGGACGAAGAGGGCAACTGGACGCTGCGCCAGACAGTGATCCGGGTTGCGGCCCTGCTGCTTCTTTTTTCTTTCCTCGGGGCCTTGTTCTTGGCGCTGCGCGGGATCGAAGACATCTTGGTCGTGATCGGTGTGCTGCTTGTAGCCGCCCTTGTTGCCAAGCTGGTCAGGAAACAGCAGGAGGCCGAGCATCCGTACCGCTCAAAGGATCGCCCCGAAATCCATTGATTTCAAATCGTTTACCGATTCATTCAAGCATTCGATCTAGCTGTGCCGCCAAGCGTTGCTGTGCGGCCTGGTGTGTCCGGTCGCCGGCAAGGTTTTTCCATTCCATCGGATCGGCGGCATGATCGTAAAGCTCTTCGGTTCCATCGGCGTAGCGAATGTATCTCCAGCGATCTGTCCGAATGGCGTGGTCCTTGCCTTGACGCGTCGTCATCGCCGGAGTGCTCCGCGGCGCGTCTGGATCTTTCAACAGCGGGACGAGGCTCTCGCCGTCCAAGCCAGCGGGCGAGCTCAGGGACGTTAATTCTGCCAGCGTCGGGTATAGATCGATCAGGCTGACCGCTCGTCTTGAGACATTGCCTGGCCTCCCAATTCCCGGTGAGCGGATAATCAGCGGCACGCGGGTAGATTCCTCCCAGAGCGTGCCCTTGTGGTACTTCTGCTTCTCGCCGATGTGGTAGCCGTGGTCCGAGAAGAGTACGACGATGGTGTTGTCGTTGTACTTGCTGGAGGCCAGCGCGCGCAGCACGCGCCCGATCATCGCGTCCGCGAAGGTCACTGCGGCGAGGTAGCCCCGCGTCGCCGACTGGAGTGCATTGTGCTTGCGGATCATGGCCTCGTAGTTGTTGCGAGAGCGAATGTGGCCCTGAGCGACATGCGGGATGTCGTCCAGATCTGACGCAAGAATCGTCGGCAGCTCAACGTCCGCCAGCGGGTGCTCGTCGAAATACTCGCTCGGAGCGTACTGAGGGTCGTGCGGCCGGTATATGCCGACTGCTAGAAAGAACGGCTTTTCGTGCTCGGCCCGCAGCTGGCGTTCCGCCCAGCGCGAGGCCTGCCCGTCCTCGGTCACGTCGGACTTGAAGTCGATTGGGCCCCAGTCCCAGTGATGGTTGATGCCGTTTCTGTGCGTGTCGATCAGGACCGGAGCCATGGGCAATTGGATCGTCTTTGCCGGGAAGCGCTCATCCCAAGCTTCCGGCTGGCCGAAACCGCTGCGCCCCGCGAACGGCGCGCCCTCGGCGTGGGTCAGAGCTCCGCGCCAGCCGCCGTGATTGGCGTGGAAGATCTTGCCAGCCGCGGCGGTGAAGTAGCCGTTGCGGCGGAAGAACTGGGGCAGGGACTCGGAGTTCTTCAGCGAGTCGAACTTACGCCAGTCGTCCCTGTTGCCGACCACTCCCGTCGTCGTCGGGCGCTTGCCGAACAACAGGGCCGTTCGGGACGGATTGCACAGCGGCGCGGCACAGTGAGCGTTCGAGAACAGCACGCCCTGCTGCGCCAAGCCATCGATATTGGGTGTCTGCGCCTGCGGGTGTCCGCCCATGCAGCCAACCCAGTCGTTGAGATCGTCAACTGCGATCAGCAGGACGTTCGGGCGCTCTTGGGCCACCGTGGCAACAGGTAGCAGGGCACAGATCAGTGCAAGGCGAAGCGACATGGCACCATTCTAGATTGCGTTCTGAGAGCAGTCGTCCGGCCAGACGGGAGGACAACCCATAGACCGTCGCCCGCGTCCTGCCAGCCAGTTGACGGGAGCAAGGTCCGCTGAGTGGAGTCCACTCAGGCTCGCTATCGATCTGTCTACGTTGGTGGCAACTCCGTGCTGGCCGGGTCATCTAGAACCGCGAGCGCGGTGGTTTGCCTTGCTTCTTCCAGATTACGATCAAGCGAGCATCGGTCGCTCGCGTCTGGGTTCTGGAATGGGATCTCCCAGCTCAGTGGCCGTGTCGATCCAGAATCGCATCGCATCCTTGATATTTCGCAATGCAGTTTCGTAGCTGTCGCCATGTGCCATGCACCCAGGCAATTCGGGTGCTTCGGCAATGAACACCTGATCCTCGTTGCTCCAATAGAGGATGATTTCGTACTTGTGCATTAGCTGTCTCCTCCCAGCTTGTACCTCAGGATCAACTGTCGGACCTGTCTTACCTGATAGCGTTTCGCCATTCCGCTCTGGACCTGCAGGTTGACGATTTCCAGAACGCCCTCCTTTTCGAAGAGATGATGACTGCCTCGAATCCGCTCCTAGAAACCGAGATGGAGCAGTAGCGACTGCAAGTCGGCGAAGCGAATGTTTGCGTCCGACCTTCCGCTTAGGACGGTCCGCAACAAGCGCTCATGCCGTCTCATCCCCCATATTCCTCACCCCATCCTTGTCACAGGTTTCGGACATTCCCAAGACTGCACTGCCCAAGTATAGCCGCGCGGTTCGTCTTGGCGATGGCGTCGGCGAAGGCAGTGTTACAAGCACGATGGTAGATTTCCCAGCGGGTGCCAGCGTGTCATTCCGGCTAGCGATGCCGGGCGCAGCCGGCTCCGCGTGACTACGCGAGATCTCTCCGGCAATGCTGGTCATGTTGATGTCACCGCCAATCGAGTTTGTAGATCTTCTAGGCGGGACTTCCGCCGGCTCGGCCACTGCCGACCAGAAACCGTCCGCCAGGGCCAGCCGGTAGGACGCGCCGTTCGCCGCGGTCATGAGATCCCCTGCGGCCACCGGACCTTCTGGACACCTCCGAGAGACGTACTCGCCGGAACGGTCTGCCTCCGGGCTTTGCGGAGAGCTTCTGACAACGTGTAAGGATGGGTGCTAGGCTATGCGTGCGGCATACGAGATCCCAGATCCTCAAGACCTGCGCTTGCGGGGCATTGTCAACGGCGAGCTTTAGCCATGCAGACGAGACGATGCGACGGCGTCCGGCGCCGGGACATGTTAAGGGTCGGCTCGCTGGCATTCCTTGGGATGACGCTGCCGGAATGGCAGCAGCTCCGGGCGAGCGTGGCGGGAGCGAAGTCCTGCATCTTCATTTGGCTCGACGGGGGACCCAGCCATCTGGACACGTTCGACTTAAAGCCGGACGCCCCGATCGAGATTCGCGGAAACTTCAAGCCGATCCCCACTGCTGTGCCTGGGATTCACATTTGCGAGCATCTCCCGAAAATCGCACGGCACATGAAGAAGCTCGCGGTAGTACGGACCGTCACGTCCGCGATCGGAGAGCACGACCAGGCAGGGATCTACTTGAACACCGGGTACAAGCCAACGCCAGCGTTGGTATATCCCGGCTACGGCGCGGTGGTCAGCAAGTTGAAGGGGGACGGCGAGGCCATTCCCCCGTACATCGCAGCACCCCACGCTAGGCCTTACATGGGGCCGGGCTACCTGCCGGGTTCCTTCGGTCCTTTCAATGTCGGAGACGACCTGCGCAAGCACACGCTCAAGGTGCGAGACATGGATTTCCCCATTGGCATGAGCGAGGAGCGGATGAGCCGGCGGCGGAGCATGGTCGAGAAGCTCGATTCCTTCCAGCGAGCCGTGGACGAGAGTGCGGCGTCGCGCGACCGTGGAAGCTATTTCGAGCAGGCGTACCGCTTGGTGACTGCGCCTGCAGCCAAGAACGCCTTCGACCTGTCCCAGGAGTCGGAAGCGACGCGAAGGCGCTATGGCTCCAAGATCGGGCAGAGCTGTCTGCTGGCACGGCGCCTAGTCGAGGGCGGGGCGAAGTTTGTCACTGTGGTCGATGTCGGCTGGGACACCCACTTGAAGATTGACTACAACCTGACCTACGGATTCCCCGGAAAGCTTCCCGGGTTGGACGCTGCTCTGAGCTCACTGCTTGAAGACTTGGATGACCGTGGCCTTCTCGATACAACTTTGGTTGTCGTCATGGGCGAGTTCGGACGCACGCCCAAGATCAACCCGCGCGGTGGACGCGATCACTGGCCCGGGGCCAACTCGATGCTGTTCGCCGGCGGAGGGGTCTTGGGTGGTCAGGTGATCGGCAGGACAGACGCGCGTGGCGAGCTGCCGGCCGAGAATCCCGTTTCGCCGGAGGATCTGGCCCGCACGCTCTACACCCTGCTCGGCGTCAACCCGGACCAGACGTTCGAGACGTCCGACGGCAGGCCGATCCAGCTGGTTCATGGCGGACGTGTGATCCGAGAGCTGACAACGGGCTGAAGCATGAAGTCCGGCTCGCTGCTCTTGGCCTTGGGCCTTGTCCCGGTCGTGTTGGCGGACCCGGTTGCCCAAGTTCGCTTTTCCCCCGACGGTGACGTCCTGGCCGTGGCGGGCGGGGAGACCGTACGCCTCACGCGTCTGGTAGGACCCCCGCAGCACGACGAAGTGCTGGCAACAAGAATCAAACAGGTCCTCACGGTGGACTGGAGCGCGGATGGGGACTGGCTAGCCGTCGGTGGGGGGGCACCGGCGCAGTCCGGCAGGGTCGAGCTCTGGAAGCGGGGCGGAATCCAGGCCGAGCGGAACTGGACGGGATTCAAGGACCTCGTGTACGGATTGGGCCTCGATCCGCAGGGTCGGTGGCTGGCGGCGGCCGCTGCGGAGGGATTCGTGGCGGTGTTCGACACGGAGACCGGTGCGGAATTGGCGAAGTTGGAGGGGCATACCGCCCCCGTCCTCTGCGTCGAGTTTTCACCGGATGGCAGGATCCTTGCAAGCGGTGGTGCCGACCGGTCCATCCGGCTATGGGACACCGCGAGCTGGAACGAGCTGCGGACGCTGGTGAACCATAACGACGCTGTGCACGCGGTGGTCTTCGCGCCGGACGGCCAGACGCTCTATACCGCCTCGTTCGATGCCACGGTGCGGGTCTGGGATCCGGCCATTGGGCGCATGAAGAGGATCAATCGGGGCTTTGGCCGGGGCTTGCTCGGCATGGCCTATCAGGCTGAGGGGCATCGCCTGCTGGCGGGCGGTGCGGACGGTCGAGTCTTTCTGGCGGAGGCCGACACGGGCGAGATCGTGCAAGAGATCGCCGCGATGCCGGCACGCAAGACCGCGTGGATCCAGACGGTCGACGTCTCCGCGGATTCCAACTGGTTCGCCTGGGCGGACAGCGAGGGCCGCTATCAGCTGAAGAGGGTGCGGCGGTGAGTGCCTCCCGAGCAACGCTGCCCTTGTTCTTGGTCGGGCTCGTTGCAAGCGCCGGGCTGGCGGAGGAAACCGTATACTCCGGGCCGCAGCCGGGAGAAGCGCTCCCGGGCTTCGAAGCTCTTGCCGTCAACGGGCCGCACTCCGGAAGGGTGCATGACTTCGTCAGCGAGTATGGAGACGCTCCGATCCTGCTCGTCTTCGCGCACTACATCGACCGCAACGTATACGGGGTCTTGTGGCCGTGCGACCGTTACGGGGCCGAAAGAAGCGTGGCCGGCCTGAGGACATTGTTTGTCTTTCTGGCACCGGACCGCGTGTCCGGCGAGCGGCGCATGCAGCAGGTCAAGAGGTCGCTAACCTTGGAGGTTCCCGCGGCCGTGTCGATCGACGGCGTGGAGGGGCCAGGGGCCTACGGGCTCAACCGGCAGGTGGGTATCACCGCCATCATCGCCAAGGATCAGCGGGTGGTCGCCAATATTACGCTGGTGCAGCCGGGACTGGTCGACGCCCCCAGGATCATCGCGGAAGCGGCCAAGCTGGTTGGCGGTCATGTGCCGACGGGCGAGGAACTCGGCGATCACGGGCCACGGTACAGGATGAGGAGTGGCGTCCGGATACCGTATGAGGGCCCGTTCTCGGAGTCGCGGAGCGGGTTCATCCAGGAATCGGAAGATGTTCCTGATTTCGTGACGCAGGTGCAGCCCAAGATGGTCAAGGCAGGCTGTTTCTCCGGCGGGTGCCACGGTGCTGCGGCCGGCAAGGGGGGATTCAACCTCTCGCTGCTGGGCTACGATCCGGAACTGGACTACGAGTCGATTGTCCGACAGTACTGGGGCAGGCGAGTGAATTTCGTGCGCCCGAGCGAGAGCTTGGTGCTTCAGAAGCCGACGTTTCAGGTGGTCCACGAGGGGGGCATGCGCTTCTCGCCCAACTCAGAGACCTACCGCGACCTGTTGGCGTGGATTGAAGGGGGAGCGCCGTTTCGGTCTGTGAACCCTAGGCAGATCACGAAGCTTGAGGTCGAGCCCGCCTCCCGCACCGTGAAGCGGCCCGGCACAGAGGGGCGGTTGAAGGTGATGGCGAGCTTTTCGGACGGGAATAGAGAGGACGTCACGGCTTACGCCCTCTACATGTCGAACGACGACGCCGTTGCATCGATTGATCAAGACGGAAAGTTCACGGTCAACGCGCTGGGCGAGACCAGCCTCACCGCCCGCTACATGGGTCTGTTCGCGAACATGCGGGTCGGCATCCCCTTCGGTGGGGACCTTGAGACGATCGCTCGCCGACTTGAGGGGCAGTCGTCGTTCATCGACGAGCTGGTCGGACGGAACCTGCTCCGCCTCGAGATCGAGCCCTCAGGAACCTGCACGGATGCCGAGTTCGCTCGGCGCGCCTATCTGGATATCGTCGGCACTCTTCCCACTGTCGCCGAGGCCCGGGCCTTTCTGGCCGATGGAAGGAGCGACAAGCGGGGCCGGTTGGTCGAGGAGCTGTTGACGCGGCCGGAGTTCGGCCAGTACTGGTCACTGTGGCTGCTGGACGTGTTGCGCGTCAACGGGCGCACCATCGGGGCGGAGAACCTGGCGGTCTTCGCCGACTGGATCCGGAATGGTCTGGACGACGACAGGTCCCTGGGCACGATGGTCCGGGAGATTCTGACGGCCGTTGGCAACGGAACTGAAATAGCTGCAGCCAATTTCCTGCGGCGAGGAACCGATCCGAAGCTGCAGATGGAGCTTACGACCGAAGCCCTGATGGGCTCCCGTTCCCGGTGCGCCCAGTGCCATAATCACCCGTTCGACAGCTGGACGCAAACGCAGTACCACCAGATGGCCGCGTTCTTCGTGCGGGTAACTAAGACGGAAAAGGGCATCGCCCTGGTCGATCACGGCGAGATCGAGCATCCAAAGACTGGCGAGATCGTCGTCCCTGGGTTTCCGGATGGCAAGCCGGCGAAACTGGAGGGCGACGGGGATCGCCGGACGGCGCTCGCCAGCTGGATGGCCTCCCCCGAGAACCGCTATTTCGCCCGGTCCATTGCCAACAGGATCTGGGCCCGGCTCATGGGGCGCGGCATTGTCGAGCCGGTTGATTTCCTCAGCGCCAGCAACCCGCCCACCAACCCGGAACTGCTGGACACGCTCGAAGCGTTCTTCAAGGGAGCCCAGGGCAACCGGGACAGGCCGTACTCGGTCAAGGCGCTCATCAGTGAGATCGTTCTCAGCCGCGCCTATCAGCGAAGCGCAACGGCCAGCGCCAACAACCAGCGCGATGACAGGTTCTACTCCCGGGCTCTGGCGCGGCCGCTCGCTGCCTACGCGTTCGTCGACGCCGTCTCTCAGGTGACGGGGATAAATGAGGCCTTTGCTGACTTGCCCCCGACAACCCGCGCGATGGACGTGCCCGATGCCAGCGTGGAATCGTACCTGCTCGATGTCTGCGGCCGCTGCCGCCGGGAGGGATCGTGCGACGAGGCCAACTCGGCTGCCGGCGGAGTGCGTCAGGCACTGCACCTGATCAACGGCCCGGCGATCAACTCCAAGATCAGCGCGCCCGGAAGTAGGTTGGCCCGCCTTCTGGCAGATAGCGCGTTGCCATCGGCCATCGCCGAAGAGTTCTACTACGCGGCCCTGAGCCGTCCCCCGACTGATGACGAGCGAGAGTTTTGGCTCTCCGAGGTGAGCCTCTCCGAAGGCGCCCGGTCGGTTTACGAAGATCTGGTGTGGGCTCTGCTAAACACACGAGAATTCGTCTTCAACAGGTGACCTCATGCATGCACACTCAGAAGCACGCATTCGCGCCGGGACACTCTGCGCGGTTCTTCTGGGAGCGGCTACGCTCCTCCCATCCCAAGAGGTGCGGTACTCAGGGCCTCAGAGCGGCGAGCCGCTAGACTCCTTCTCTGTCTTGGCTGTCAACGGGCCCGAGGCTGGGACGGAAGTCGACTTCGTCTCGCGCTGGGGGGATGACCCGATACTGCTGATCTTCCTGCATCAGCTGGACCGCAACATCGCCGCGTTGCTCCGCCCCTGCGAATGGTTCGCCCGGGACCGCGCCGAGGCCGGATTGAAGTCACTGATCGTATTCCTGCACGACGACAAGGTCTTCGGCGAGCGGCGAATGCAGGCCGTGGTGAAATCCATGGGCATTCAGATTCCAGTCGGGGTGTCTTTAGAAGGCCTTGAGGGGCCGGGATCTTACGGCCTCAATAAGAGCGTGGCGATCACAATCTTGGTGGCCAACGACCGCGAGGTAACTGACAATTATGCGATCGTGCAGCCGGGCGTGGTCGACGCTCCTAAGATCTTGAATGCCGTCTCGGCCCATGTTGGGGGTGATGTCGAGAAGCTGATGGCGAGAGTCCATGACGCGGATCGGAGAGCCATGATGGCCCGTCGGGCAAGGGCGAGGCAGGCCGAACAACCCAAGTCCAACGACAGCAACTGATCCGACGCTCTTCGGGCCTGACGAGGCTTGGCGGAAGGGGGTTCTGTGCACAGCCTCGAGCCTACGTAGAGCCGGGTAAGCTGACCGGGACCGCTGCTGCCGAGGTTCCCGTCCTGCTGAGCGAGATCGAGGAACAGCGCTAAGTCCAGCACCGCGGCACCGCTGGGATCGAGTCGCGGCAGCGGAACGCATGTGGACGCGGCTAGTCAGCCGCCAAAGGCGGTGATGGCATTGGACACTCGTATGACGCCGCTCCGCGCTCGGGTTAGCGGAATTGGCGGGGGCCCAGCTTGGTCAGGCGAGCCTACGATTCGAGATTCGCACGCGACAGTCGAACAGGGCAGGGTTGCGTGCAGTCCGGCGTCGGTGGAGGAGAGAGCGGGCAAGGATACACTTGTAGGTGATGTCTGGACTTACGAGGCGAGATTTCCTGGCAGGTTCAACAGGGGCGGTTGCGGCCTCCTGCGGCAACGAATCCACTAAGCCCAGAGCCGTTCCCAACATCCTCCTAGTCGTGCCCGACCAGCTCCGCTACGACTGGACGAGCCTGAACCCCGCGATCGGCGTGCGCACCCCTCACCTTGAAGCGCTCGCCGCCCGGGGAGTCAATTTCGTGAACAGTTACTGCGCCTCTCCGCTGTGCGCGCCGTCGCGGGCATGCCTAGCCGGGGGCAGGGAATACGACCGCTGCGGAGTGCCCGATAACAGCCTGAACTACCCGCTGGACCAGACCACCTACTACACGCTGCTGCGGCAAGCGGGCTATCACGTGATGGGGTGCGGCAAGTTTGACTTGCACAAGCCCGAGCCGAGCTGGGGCGTGGAGGGGCAGCATCTGCTTCCGGAATGGGGGTTCTCCGCTGGAATAGACAGTGCCGGCAAGTGGGATGCGATCCGCTGGGGAATGGATGATCCGTGCGATCCCTACACTGCCCACCTGCATGCCACCGACCGTGCCGAGACGCATCATGAAGATTTTCTCAAGCGGCGCGAGATCGGCACGTTTGCAGCGACCTTCCCGACGCCGCTGCCGGAAGAGTCCTACTGCGATAACTGGATAGCAGCCCAGGGCGTGCGCCTGCTCCGGGAAGCTCCGCGCGATCAGCCATGGCACTTGGTTGTCAACTTCGCAGGGCCGCATGAGCCGGTGGACATCACGACGAGCATGGATAACCTCTACCGCGATGTCGATTTTCCGCAGCCGTTCAAGAATACGGAGTTCACGACCGAGAAGCATATCGAGATCCGCCGCAATTATGCCGCGATGATCGAGAACATTGACGCGTGGATGGGAAGGCTACTGGCCGAAGTCGAAGCACGCGGCGAGCTTGAGAACACTTTGGTGGTCTTCACCAGCGACCACGGTGAGATGTTGGGTGACCACGACCTGTGGATGAAGCGCCTGCCGCACCAAGCCTCGGTGGGTGTTCCGCTGGTAGTGGCTGGGCCTGGCGTGCAGGGCGGCGTTTCCACAGCAGCCCTCGCCAGCGTGATGGACCTTGCAGCGACCTTCCTCGACTACGCCGGACTCGACACCCCGTCTGAGATGGACAGCCGTTCGTTGCGGCCGGTGCTGGAGGGTGGGTCAGGCGATCACCGTGAATTCCTCCTGAGTGGCATGGATCCCTGGCGGTGCGTCACTGATGGAAGGCTGAAATTGGTTCGCGGCTATCCAGGTGGCAAGGCGCAGGGCGGCAGCGGCATCCCGGTCTATCCGGAAGGCGACTCGGCGGCCGCGCCGCTGCTGTTCGACGTACTGGAAGACCCGTTCGAGAACAGCAACTTGGCCGACAGCGCGCCCAGCGATGTGGCGCGCTTGACCACCGAGCTGCACCGGCTCATTGGCGTTGCATGATGGCCGAGCCGCTCCGCATTCCAACCGGTTCGTACTCTAGGCACATCCTGTTGTGTGCGGATCAGTCCAACCCGAAGTGCGCTCCTCGGAACGTTACTGTCCGCGCTTGGCAGAGGCTCAAGGACCGGCTCAGAGAAATCGGCTTGGCCCAGGGTGACGGCTGCGTGTATCGCTCGAAGGTGAACTGTCTGCGCGTTTGCGAGAAGGGCCCTATTGCCGTGGTCTACCCAGACGGCACTTGGTACCACTCGGCGAGTGGGGAAGTCTTGGAGCGCATTCTCGTGGAACACCTGCGTGACGGCAAGCCCGTAGAGGAGTACATCTTCGCTCGGAATCCGCTGCCGCAGTTGGCGAATCAGGCCTCGCGCCATTCTGAGTGAGCGCCGATCTGCCAAACCAGCGAGACGCTCGCTTCGTTTGGTTCGCGGTCTAACCGGATGGAATCCGAGATCTCGTGTTGACTCAGTCGGCCATGCTTGCAATACTCTCGCCATGCGACGCCTTCAATTTGCACTAGTACTCGCTCTTGCCGTTCCGGCACTGGTCTGGTCCGACTCTGGCGAAGTCAAGCGGTACCTCTACCTCAGCATGCCGGACGGCGCCCAGAAAGAAGGGCGCTCCAACGCCGGGATTCTCGTGTTTGACATCGACAACGGGCACAAGTTCGTCCGGCGTATTGACATGCCTATCTTCGAGGAGGGGCTGCGCGGTTTTGCCGGGAACCTCGCCAAGCACAGCGTCTACTACTCCTCGACCAACCACCGACTCGGCCGCTTCGACATCGAAAGCGAGAAGACTGTCTGGGAAAAGGTCTACGACGCAGGCTGCGACCGTTCCTCGGTAACGCTGGACGGTAAGAAGATCTACGTCCCCACCGGCTGGTGGTACAAGGGCGAGGACAGCGGGTTGCTCGTTGTCAACGGCGAGACTGGCGAAATCATCAAGCGAATCACGGTCGGGCCGGCGGCCCACAACAGCATCGTCAACCTAACCGGAACGAAGCTCTATCTCGGCACCACCACCATGCTCTCGGTGTTTGACACTCAAACAGAAGAGCTCTTGATGCAAGTCAAGGATGTCGGCGAGCGCGGGGTCTTCCCGTTTACGATCGACAGCCGCGAGCGCTACGCCTATGTCTGCCTAGGCAATCACGTCGGCTTTGATGTTGTGGAACTAAAGACGGGGAATATCATCCACCGCGTGTTTGCGGGAGACGAAAAGATTCCGAACCGCACCCACGGAGCTGGTCTCACGCCTGACGAGAGCGAGCTCTGGATCAGTGACCAAAAAGGCAAGAAGTTGTTCATCTTCGACGCGACCAAGATGCCGCCGGCGCCAAAGGGGCACGTGGAACTCTCGCAAGGCGGGCATGGCTGGGTGGCGTTCAGCTTGGACGGTGCCTACGCGTGGAGCCACACGCCCGATGTCTTCGACGCCAAGACGAAGAAACTGGTGGCCACATTGCGTGACGGCAGCGGGACTCCGGTCAGCGGCTCCAAGTTCATGGAAGTCCATATGCGCGACGGCAAGGTAGTGAGGATTGGTCACGAGTTCGGATTGGGGCGCAAACACTCCGACTAGCGCAGCTCTAGCAGTTCGTCAGCATGCCAGTAGGCTGTCCTGCCGGTATGCTCGTCACGTATCCGCTTGACTTCGGCGGGTGTAACGCGCGGTTTGGCGGCACCGAAACGGGAGCGGGTGTAGGTTGCCAGTGCTGCCACATCGGCATCGGAAAGGGTCCTGCCGAATCCGGGCATCTCGCGGTCGTAGACCCGCCCGGCTAGTTCGATCCGACCGGTGATTCCGTGGAGCAGGATACGCACCAAGCGCTCGCTTGGCCCGACCACCCAAGGTGAGTCTTCCAGGGGAGGGGCTTCGCCCATGCCTTGGTCATCGTATTGATGGCAGGCCGAGCAGTGGCTCTCGAAGAGTCGCTCGCCACGGTTCGGCGCGCTCACAACCTGCTGCTGGGCGATGGAGTGCCAGGCAACTGCCAATAGGAGCGGAAGCGCTTTGGCGCACAGTCGCCGCGTCGCCTTGGCTGCAGCGCGAAGCGAACTCAATGCTGCCTGCTCCAGTCCTACCCGGCACTCATCAAAAACTCGCGAAACTCTTGCACGTCGCGTGTCTGGCCAGAGAACGTGGCTGCCAAGGATCCGTCTGGCAGAATGAGCGCATAGAAGGGAATGCTGGATGAGCGGAAGCGTTCGATTTGGTACGCCTGATTCTTCTCGCTGGCCTCGTCGAAGCCATCGGTGTACAACTCGACCAGCACGAAGTCGCGAATCAACTCGTCGACTTCCGGCTTGGTGAACATGTTGGCTTTCATCCACTTGCAATTTGAGCAAGCGTAGCCGGTAAAGCTGACCAAGAGGGGCTGGCTGGCGTTGCGCGCAGAGGCCGCGGCACCCTCGTAGTCGTCCTTGATCCAAGCAAGCGAGCCATCGCCGCCCGCGCCCAATCCGGTTCCGCTGGCCTCCGGGATGTGCGCTTCTAACTCGCCCAGCGAGCCGCCAAACATGCCGGGTAACAGGCTAAGGGCGAGCGCCAAGAACGCCGCGCCAAACCCGAATCGAACAAGTCCGACGGACTGTGCTGGTGCGTCGTCTCCAAGGTGGAGCACCCCCCACAGATACAGGGCCGCCGCAACGAAGAGTACTATCCAGATCGCCAGGAACCGTTCACGCGAGAGGACGTCCCAGCCGAGGACTTGATCGACGTTTCCAAGATATTTCAGGCCAACGGCGAGGATCAGGATCCCGGCTGTCCGCTTGGAGAGAGCCAGCCAGCCTCCGCTTCGCGGCAGCCTGTTCACCAAGGCCGGGAACATTGCCAGCACGAAGAACGGCGCCGAGAGGCCGGTCGCGAATAGCGTCATGCCGAGCATGGGATAGACGCTGCTACCTTCCGCGACGGAACCAGCCAAGAGCGAGCCGATGAACGGGCCAGTGCATGCGAACGACGCCAGAGTGAACACTAGGCTGAGCATCAACGTGGCCACGACGCCCGTCCCGTCAGAGTGCTTGCTCGCAGCCGTGGTCCAGCCGCTGGGAACAGTGA
The DNA here is from genome assembly GCA_009841225.1 of Terriglobia bacterium. Taxonomy (GTDB): domain Bacteria; phylum Acidobacteriota; class Terriglobia; order Bryobacterales; family UBA6623; genus VXMF01. The sequence continues at coordinate 194,437 of VXMF01000048.1, forward strand.
TTTCGAACGCGCCGAGCATGCTGAGCGCGAAGAAGAGCATCACTGCGGCGATCAGTAGGTTTGCCCATGCGTTGGAACCAATTTGGCTGAGGCCGAAAGGTCCCAAGGTAGCGCTCAGCACACCTCCCAAGGCCGTGAACAACACGATCACTCCTAGGCAGAACGTTCCCGCTTGGCGCAACACTGCGCCCCACGGACGGTTCGCGTCACTCATGAACGAGCCCATGTAGATCGGGATCATGGGAAAGACGCATGGAGTCAGGATTGCCACGAATCCGAAGCCAAGTGCTAGCAGGGAGAAACCTAACAACCCCTGATTAGATGCTTCAAACACCTCGCCCGCTGCTTCAGTCGTCGCAACGCTGTCTGTGTCGCGAGATCGGGGACGTCCCACCGGGTTGACCTGAACGGGCTGATAGCCTGCTGGCAGGGTCACCGCTGATACCTCGGCGGCCGGGTTGACCCTGATGACCGCGGTTGCGCTCTTGCGCTTCGGTGCCAGGCACTGCCGATCGTCGCAAGCCCCGTACCGGACCAAGGCCTCGACGGTGTGTTCTCCTGATATGTTCTCGGCTAGGTCGATCTCGACCAAGATCACAGCCTCGTCGGTGTACCACTCAACTTCAGCCTGAAAGTTCGGGTCGAAGACAATCTCGGGATCCGGCTGGTGCGCGCGCCATCCGGTGATCGCGTCGGATTCGGCCATGCCCACAGCCAGAGGGATGCCTTCTGGGGTCGTAGTTGAATAGAAGTGCCAACTGTCCTCGATCTCCGCGGTCAGCCGTGCCAGCGCAGTCGCGCCCGGTGGGTACTCCTCTGCAGTGAGTTCGAGACGCCACTGCACGGGATCGTAGACCTGGCCGGCGGCCGGCACGCCCGGCAGTAGCGCCTGGGCTAGAGCTAGCGCGACGAGCACGCACGGCGTGAGCAGGCGGGAGTTCATGGTTGGGCCCAAAGCGCGGCTTCGGCTGTGGTCATCGAGGTGTTGATGCTGCCGAGCGCTGGGATAGGAGGCTTCTGACTTCAGTCTAACTCTCCGGCGACGAATCCCCGGCTGGGTCGCATCGCTGTCGTCGCGAGCGGCGAAACGCGAGGAAATCCTGCAACACCCGACGATACTCGTCGATTCCCACGTCGCGGTCGCAGCAGACCATCATCAATGATCCGTCGCTCCGGAAGTTCCCGTCCCACTCCCGGAGCGCTGCATCGTCGCAATCGGGATCCAAACGATCGAGCTTGCTCTCGCTCATCGCATCGAAGTAGGCGCGCAGGTTCACGTCGGTCTCATCCGGTGGTACGGCATAAGGTGCGTCCTCAAACGCTGGGCTGGGCATCGGAGATTTTCAAGCGACGGTCCGGTTCGATCAGTAGCCAGAGCAATGCGCTGGCCACATAGTACGCCGATGACACCAGCAGGGGCGGCTGCCAGCTCCCGGTGCGGTCGACCATCAAGCCGATGAGCCACGGTGCTAACGCGCCGCCAATCTGACCTAGCGAGTTCATGGTCCCGGAAACGACGCCGGCGGCGGAGCCGCCTATGTCTAGGCAAGTGGCCCAAGTTACCGCCAGAATCAGTTCGGCCGAGCCGAAGCTGAGACCGAGGAAGACCAGCGACAGCGTGTTGTCGCTCGCAGTAGCAGCGAGCGCTAGGAACACACCGGCCGCGAGCAAGCCCGCCATCGCCGGGATCCTTCGCGCCGCGCGGATGCCGAGGCTGGGCACCAGCCTGTCACTGACCCATCCCCCGAGCAGGTTTGCCGCCGCGCCAGAAAGGAGCACGGCGGCCGCCATCGGGCCGATCTCGGGAAGATCGAGCCCGCGCGCACGCTCCAGATAGGTGGGTAGCCATTGGATGTAGAAGTACAGCCCCCACGTGTAGCCCGAGTACATTCCGCACAGCGCCCATACATTTCGGTTCGTTAGCAGCGCGCCCCAGTGGATCTTCGGCCCATGGCTTGCAGCGGAGCGGTTATCTCGTATCAGAGCGAGTTCCGCCTCATCCACTGCGGCGTGGCTCTCCGGAGTGTCTCGGAACCACGCGCCCCATCCGATCGCCCATGCGATGCCGAGAACCGCGAAGATCCAATACACGCTGCGCCAGCCGTGAGCGGCCATAAGCGCGATCACGACCCACGAGGTCATGGCGAAGCCGATTCGACTGCCGAACATCACGATCGACTGGGCGCGGCCGAGTTCGTGCCGCGGGAACCAGCGTGCGATTGCCGAGGTCGATCCCGGAAACGCTCCGGCCTCTCCGCAGCCGAACAAGAAGCGGATGGCCACGAGCACCACAAAGTTCCATGCCGCGCCTGTCAGGGCGGTGAAGGCCGACCACCAGATCACGATCCTTGTCAGCATCAACCGCGCACCATAGCGGTCGGCGAGCCAGCCGCCCGGGATTTCGAACAGCACGTAGCCCAGGACGAAGAACGAGCCTGCCATTCCAATCTGCTCAAGCGAAAGGCCCAACTCACTCGCCATGGCGCTGGCCGTCGTGCTGAAGCACACCCTGTCCAAGTACGTGATGAGCATCAGCACGAACAGATACCCCAGCACTTTCTGACGCACGGGCACGATCTGCCAGCTTACGACACCCGCCACACGCGTGATACGGACCAATGCCACCGGACGTCGGCTGCTTGGGAAGGGGCAGCCCGACCCTAGCAATCACGCAGGGCTACGCGGCAGTGCCAGCACGAGTCCCGGACGTCCGTTGTGCCGGGCCGTTCCCGCGAAGAGAGCGCTGCGCGTCAGAGATTACCGAGCTTGTCCACGTAGTGCCGGCGGGCTTGCTCGACCATGTCTTGCGCGGCTTCCCTGTTCTCTTGTGAACCGAAATTGTTCCGCTCTACCAAGTAGCCCCAGAACCGGTCGATCCAGCGGATTGCCATCTCCAGATCCTCGCGGACCAAGACCGGCTTAGAGCCAGCCGTCACATACACGGCGCTGGAATGCGCGAGCGCCCGAGTTGTCAGTCCCGGTGCTGCTGGACCGTAAACGCGCGCGGCAAACCAGCTCGAATCGGTGACCCGGACCTCCTTCTCTAGGCGAAACCGGTCGTCCCCGCCGGCGTCGGCGCTTTCCACTACCTGGCCGTTCTGGATGAACTCCACCCGCTCGATCGGCGTGCGCGACATCACGTCTGCCCGCAAGGTCGCTCGATAGGTTGTCCCTGGCGCGAACCTGATTTCCTCGCCGACACCGCTGCCATTGACCTCGAAGGTCAGCAGCGGGCCCGTGGTCGCAAACGAGCGCCCCTCTCTGTACCGGTCGATCCAACGATCCCAGCTCATCGCGCCGCCCACATGGACGTACTGCCGGCTGCCACCCGGAATCCGGTTGATCCCCCGCCAGTTCGTGAACGCGTCCGTGCCGGCGCCCGCGGCGATGCGGAAGCCGCAATTCAGCAGCGTGTACCAGAGTTCGTAGGCGGCGTCGGCATACGGGAGGATGTCGAGCGTGTCGAGGGCGCCTAGGGCGGCAGTCACGACGCTCTCCTTCGCGCCCAGATTGGTGTCGAACACATCGCGCGTGGGTCCGCCGATCGGGTGCATGTACGTCACCAGCCCACCTTGGCCGCGAGCCTCGATCGCAGCCATCGTGTTGAGCGGGAAGTCGTACGGAGAGTCGCTGCCGATCACGCTCGTATACGAGGGAGGGACGAGCTTCTTGATGTTGAGGAAGCCCATGTGCCCGAGCGGGTCGCTGTTGCGGTACTCCTGGCCCCAATACAGGAGACGCCGCTCGGTCGAGAGCGGGCTCAGCTCCCCGGTGAAGAACTCCTTGTCGTGCACGAACGCGCCCTGCGCGTTCGCGACGATCATGTTCGCCGCGTTGAGGTCCATCGCCTTGAGCCAGGCGAGCGACTGCAGGGGCCGCTGGTAGTAGCTGCCAAGGTAGTTCGCATGAAAGTGGTTCTCGCCCGAATACCAGCCCCGTTGGTTCCAGTTCGTCCACCGATCCAACTGCAGAGAGACCTCGGTCGTGTTGCCCGAACTCACGTCGACCGTCGTGCTCGCGATCCGGTATTCGTTCCCCTTGACAGCAGTGAGCCGCAACCGTCCCGCCGGCAGGTCGAACTCCGAGGCGCCGAGTGTGACGAAGAATGCGTCGCGCCGCGGCAAGCGGCCCGCTTCCCGTGACTCGGGCGTCCCAAGCGGGAAATAGAAGATCGGCTCGCCGCGAGGTGCGTATCCCTTGCCATCGGACGCCTCGACATAGAGGCGCGCCGCGGTCGGCTTGCCGAATTCGTCGAGCACCTTGACATGGACACGTCCCGCCGGAGTACGGAACTTGAGGCCGTCAATGACAACGTGCCGGGCGTCGCCGCCCTCGCTTGGCAAGGTGAAGAGGTCAATGTTGCCTAGCTGGTTCGAAGCGAATGCAATCCGCGATCCGTCCGGTGACACATCCGGACTAAGTTCGTGGCGTGGTGTGCTGGTCAGCGCAACCGGCTCGCCGCCGCTCCGCGGCACGCGATAGAGCTCGAAATTACCGCGACCATTGATCACGTCCGCGGAGTAAACAGCGCTGCCATCGGGGAGGGCGCCGATGCCGTCGAGGACGACGATATGTTCCGGCAGGTACCGCGTGAGCGGGAGTTGTACGGTGAACCCCTCTCGATGCGAGGGCAGCGACCAGACTTGTGGTGCGCCAGTCCGCACTCCGGTGAACACGATCTCGTCCGGTGCGCTGGAAACCTCGACCCACGGGCCCGCGGGTCCACGCTGCGGCCGCGTGTGCAGTGGCGTGGCCTGGCCCGAAGCCGCATCTACCTCGTACACCAGGGCCCCGGCGTTCGGAACCAGCAGCGGACAGTACAGCAGCTTCCCGTCGGGCGACCAGTCCGGCGTGCCGCTCGTCGCGTACGGAAGCCGGAGGACGCGCTCAGCACCCGTTGCAACGCTCGAGATGATCAGGGAGCCCCGGATCTTTGCAAAGCGCCCCCTGGGGTTCTCGCCCTTCACGAACGCAATCGAATTGCCGTCCGGAGACCATGCTGGATGGTCGTGGTACCCCTCCGAAGATGTGACTTGGGTCGCGGTCCCGCCCTCAGCCGGAGTAGTCCAGATGCTGCCGAACAGCGAGAACGCGAGCCGCTCGCCGTCCGGAGACCAGGCAGGTTCCGTCGCGCCCCACGGTAGCGATTCCCCGGCGGCGGTTTCGGAACCCTGGGGGTCGGACTTGACCACAACCAGGGCAAGTGCTGCCAGCAGTGAGAGCACCACCGGGCGTGCCAAGGGGGCCATCGCCAGATTAGAGTACTAGACAGGACGGATGAATGCCGTGGGCCGAGCGTGCCGTTCCACTCGCCTCGGGCGTCTCTCGGTCAATCGACAGGGTGTTCCTTGGCGTCGGCATCGCTCTTGGCTGCCCTCGCCGCGTTGTTGGACTCAAAGTTGCCTCACGCGGATTCGCCGCCAGCGACAGACGCTGCCCGGTAGCCAGCGCTCCACTCCCAGGCGATCGCCTTGTCCGCTGTTGTGGACTTCCAGTGCGATATGACCGGCTCGGCCGAGGAGCGTCGCCACGGCCTCGGCATCGTAGCCGTCCGCTTTCATCGTCGCGGTGTCTACCGAAGCCATCTTCTCGCCGTTGATCCACGACGTTAGCGTTGGCAAGCGCCCTTCGCATCGGACGCGGATCTCGTTCCAGTCGCCGAAACGCCATGTATCGAAGAACGCTTCGGACCCAGCTGACCAAGTAGCCTCGCTCTTGCCTGGATCGGGCTGAGGACTCAGGTCTTGGTAGGAGACCGGTGCCATGCCGACTACGTTTCCTCTTGAGTCCTTCTTTGCGTTGAAGCCGAACTGGCGGGTGTTGAATCCGCCAATGCCGTTGCCGTAGAACGAGCCGATGTTGCCTCCCTCGCGGTGGTCTACGAGGACTTGAAAGCCTTGGCTTCCAAGGCCAGTCGCGCGGATCATGACTCCAGTGTCTACTCCCCAATCAGGGTTCGCCTCGAGGCTGAGCTCGAAATCGGCGAACTTCTCATCAGTGATCAGGTAGCCCCCAACGCCGGATCCGGGCGGCTCTTGTCCGCCCGCGATGGCTCCGTCGACGACTTTCCAGTCGCCCTTGCTCCGAAGGGCCTTCTGGTACTGCGGGGAGTCCTGTCTAGGAGCCCGCCCGCCCGGAATCCTAGACACAGGCAGCCGATGAATCGCGCGCCAGCCGTCAAGAGTCTTGCCGTCGAACAAGGGTCGCCAACTGGTTTCGGCGGAGGCAGATCTGAGAGGCAAAGCGCAGGCAGAGCTGGCGAGAAAGCCCCTTCTCGTCAGGGCGATGTTCTCTATCATGGCTATGCGATCCTACGCCAGCAGCTCTTCGACGACCCGTCCGTGGACGTCGGTGAGCCGGAAGTCTCGCCCTTGGTGCTTGAACGTCAGCTTCGTGTGGTCCATGCCTATCAGATGGAGTGCGGTAGCGTGGAGATCGTGAACATGCACGGGGTTCTCCGCCGGCTCGAACCCGAAGTCATCGGTCACCCCATAGGTCAGACCCGCACGGATGCCACCGCCGGCCAGGATCAGTGAGAACCCGTCCTTGTGGTGATCGCGCCCGGGGTCTTGCGTGAAGCCCTGCGGGGAAATGGCCTGGACCATCGGCGTACGGCCGAACTCCCCTGTCCAGATCACTAGGGTTTCGTCAAGCAAGCCCCGCTGCTTCAAGTCATCGATCAAAGCGCTAGTCGGGCGGTCCATGTTGCGGCAGGAGCGCGGCAGCCCGCCTGGCCGATAGATTCCGGTGTGGTGGTCCCACCCGGCCATCATGACCTGCACGAATCGCACGCCGCGCTCGACCATCCTGCGCGCGAGCAGGCACATGTTGGCGTAGCTAGCTCCGCCCGCCTTTGCGCCGTAGGCATCGAGCACGTGCTGCGGCTCGTCCTCGACGCGCATCAGCTCTGGGCCTGACGCCTGCAGCCGGAACGCCATCTCGTACTGTGCGATCCGAGTGGCGATTTCCGGATCCGCATAGCGCTCGCGAGCGAGTCGGTTCAGGGCGGACACCCCGTCGATCACTTGGCTCTGGCGGTCCCGACCCACTCCGTCCGGGTTGGCGAGGTAGTGGACCGGTTCCGCCCCGGAGCGGAACTTGACGCCTTGGTGGATGCTGGGCAAGAAGCCGCTTCCCCAGGCGCTGTTGCCAGCCGTGTTGGGTCCGGTTGCCATCACGACGTAGGTCGGCAGGCTATCGCTGAGCGAGCCCAGGCCGTAAGAGACCCACGAGCCGAACGTGGGCCTTCCCAAGCGCCCGAAGCCTGTATGGAGGAACAGCTCGCCGGCACCATGGTTGAACTCGTCGGTCTGCATCGAGCGGACAACGGTCAGATCATCTGCCCGCTCAGCCAAATGGGGCACCAGCTCGGAGAACCAAGCGCCGGATTCGCCGTGCTGTGCGAACTGGTACGGCGAGGCCAGAGCGCCCGCGCCCTTGGGCACAAAGGCGAACTGCTTGCCCCTCAAGATGCTGTCGGGCATGGGCTTGCCCTCGAATTTCGCAAGCGCAGGCTTAGGGTCGAGTAGGTCGACCTGCGAAGGGCCGCCGAGCATGTGCAAGAAGATGATGTGCTTAGCCCTAGGCGCGAAGTGCGGCGCAACGGCCGCACTGTCGTCCGTCGCGAGCAATGACTGCAGGGCGATCGAGCCGAGGCCGGCGGCCCCGGCTCGCAAGAATGCTCGACGTTGAAGCTCCATCGCCATCAGCTCTTCGAAATGGTTTCGTCCAAGTTCAGCAGGACTCGCGCCAGCGAAACCCAGGCCTCGGACTCGTTCTCCGACATTCCTCGGAACTCGTTGAGTAGACGAGTGAGCTCCTCAAGCTCGATCGCGCTCGGCACCCGGGTCACTGCACGCCGAAAGGCGTAGACGAGCCGATCCCCGTCAGACTCCGCCGGCAAGCCCGTGACGATCCTTGCCAGGGCGTCAGCGGCCTCGAGGTAGGCCGGGTCGTTCAGCAGCGTGAGGGCCTGAAGCGGAGAGTTGGTGCGGGCTCGCATCGCGACGCAATCCGCTCGAGGAGAAGCGTCAAATGTCGCGAAGCTGGGATAAGGCGCTCCCCGGCGAAGGATCGTGTAGATCCCGCGACGGTGCCTGTCCGCCCCCTCCGACGTTGGGTAATTGGGGTCCTCTACGGAGCTGATCTCCTTCCAAAGCCCGTCCGGCTGCGGCGGATGGACGGGGGGGCCGCCCATCTTGGGCGACAACAGGCCGCTTACCGCGAGCAGCGAATCCCGGATCGCTTCAGCCGGCAGGCGGAAACGCGGCCCCGAAGCCAGAAGCGTGTTGTCGGGATCCCGCTCCAGGAGCTCGGCTGATCCGCGCGAGCTTTGTCGATAAGTCGCCGAAGTCACGATCAAGCGAACGATGTCCTTGATCGACCAGCCTCCCTCGACGAATTCCACCGCAAGCCAGTCGAGCAGCTGCGGGTGAGTCGGAGCGTCACCCCTCCGGCCGAAGTCCTCAGCCGAAGCGACGATCCCGCGACCGAACACCTCAGCCCAAAGCCGATTGACGGTCACGCGCGCCGCTAGCGGGTTGTCCGGCGAGGTGATCCACTTCGCCAATCCCAGACGGTTTCGCGGCAGACCTGGGTCAAGCGCGTGCAACGCGGCAGGCGTTCCGGGCTCGACCGCCTTGCCGTGGGCGCCGATCTGGCCACGCGTGAGCAGATGGGTCTGGACCGGGCCTGGCTTGTCGGCCATGATCAGCGTCGTCGTCCGTGCCAGGGCTTTCATGCGTTTTGCAAGCGTCTCAAGCTCTTTGCGCGGCTCGGCAACCTCAGGTCGCGTCTCGAGGAAGGCGTCCCGAATTGCGTTGTGATCCGACTCCGTCCGCTCAGCTATCGGCTTCGCTAGAGCGCTGGAAACGTTCGGTCGTAAGTCACGATTGGTTGCCTGCTGCTCCACCCACTCGGGCAGGTCCGCGATCGCCTCGAACTCGGCTTGGTTGATCACCATCTTGAGGTATTCGTGCTGAGCCTTTACAGCGGAGTATCGCGATCGCCGCCCCGCGGAGACAGGCAACTCGATCTGCGCGCCGACGTAGTACTTCCGCGTGTTGCCGTCGCCGCGCAACACAGTCTCGTCGACGCCGCGGTCAAAGTAAGCGTAGAAGCGATAGTATTCCTCGATCGTGAAAGGGTCGTACTTGTGGGTGTGGCACTGCGCGCAGCCCAGCGTGGCCCCCAGCCACACTGTCGCGGTCGTGTTGACTCGGTCGACCAGCATGGCGTTGCGAACCTCGTCGATCTTCGATCCGCCCGACCCGTTCATCGGTGTGTTGCGGTTAAATCCCGTCGCAATCAGCTGATCTAAGGAAGGCTCTTCGAGTAGATCTCCGGCCAGTTGCTCGATCGTGAACTGGTCAAACGGCATATCGTCGTTGAACGCTCGAATGACCCAGTCTCGGTAGGGCCAAATCTCGCGCAGGTCGTCGTGCTGATACCCGTTAGAGTCGGCATAGCGAGCGAGGTCGAGCCAGTGCCGCGCCCAGTGCTCGCCGTATTGCGGCAACGCGAGCAACTCTTCCGCCTTTGCCCGGTAAGCCTTGTCAGTTGGACTTGCGAGGAAATCGTCGATCTGCTCGGGCAGTGGGGGAATCCCGGTCAGGTCAAGATACAGTCGCCGCATCAACACCGCGGGATCGGCTCGACCGGAAGGCTCAAGTCCCTCGGCGTCGAGCTTGTTCAGGATGAAGCGGTCGATCGGGTTGCGCACCCATGCCGCGTCCGACACGGGAGGCAGTTGCGGCCGTTCGGGTCTTTCGTAGGCCCAGTGGCGCTCGTACCTTGCGCCCGCCAATATCCACTCTTCCAACAGCTTGATTTGCCCTTCCGCCAGATGGTCTCCTCCGAGAGGCATCCTGCGTGCTGGATCGTCCGCCTTGATCCGCGCGATCAGCTCGCTCGCCTCCGGAGCACCCGGGGCGATCGCCCTCCTGCCTTCCCGCTCCTCAACGGCCCCGGCGTATTCGTCGAGTCGAAGCCCGCTTGCCCGGGCTTCCTCGTCGGGGCCGTGACAACGAAAACATCTCTCGGAGAGAATTGGCCGAATGTCGCGGGTGAAGTCGACATCGGCTGCGGCGCCCGGCAGAGCCGAGGGAGCCAAGAGCACTGCCAGCGAAACTGTCCCGAAAAACGGGCAACCCCGACTGGATCCTCTACCTCGCTCAGTTCTGGGCCACACAGCCAGTCGGCGCCTCCTGGGCTTCGGCTAGCGGGCATCGTCGCGGTTTGCGAACCCGCTGACCGAATCAGCACTTATATCGTAGTCTGCGTGCTCATAGTCGGGCCACTCTTCCTAGCCCGCCCTCTTGGGTCGGGAAGCAGGCGTCGAGCCAACCTAGGGGCTATTCGTCCGTGCGCTTCTTCAGCAAGGGAATCGCTGTTCCATGACACGGCGGTATGCGGCTTTGGTCTCGATGTAGGAACGGTGAAGCTCAGCAATCGATGGTTCGTCGACGGGTTCGCGAACCGACTCAAGGACCCGTTGATTCGCGCTGCGGACCGTTTCCCGGTCGGTCTCTCGACCTCGGGGATGTCGTTCATGTTCGTCCCTTGTGGTGCGATTGTAGCCCGACACTCGAGCCAGCCCTCTAGGAATCGCTAGGCGGCGAGTAGCTCCGGAATTGGATCAGTTGCAGGACTGGGACCGCGCCGCACCCGACGTGGAGAATCCCGCACCTAAGGCCGAGCACGATCGCCGCGCCCCAGCGACTCAGGGCTCAAGGGGTCGGTTGGATCCCACTCGACCTTGTACCGTAACATGCGCCTCTGTCTCTGTCTGGCCGGATCGAATTCCGGGTTCGGGGCCGGCAGCGACGCGCCGACGGAATCTCTCCAGGCGGCCAGGTCCTCGCGCATCGACCGAGCCCGTCGAGAATCGGTTTCCGCCAAGTCCGTCGTCTCGGCGGGATCCGTCTCGAGATTGTAGAGTTCGACGTGCGAGTCCTCGAAAAACTCGAGAAGCTTCCAGGGGCCCTCTCGAATCGCGCCCATCGGGGTCGATCCAGAATTGGAATAGTGCGGGTAGTGCCAGAACAGCACGGGCCGGTCGATGGTTCCAGACCCTTCGAGGAGAGGAACTAGGCTGACTCCGTCGACCGTGTGGCCCGGGACGTCCGCGGCACCCGCCATTTCGAGAATCGTGGGATAGAAGTCAACGCTTGTCACAGGTGTGTCTTCGACCGACCCGGGTCGGACGGATTCTGGCCAGCGTACGATCAACGGCTCCCGGATTCCTCCCTCCCAGAGGTATCCCTTGCCGGATCGAAAGCCCCCGTTGAACGCTCGCTGCCTCACGCCGCCGTTGTCAGAGAAGAAGAAAACCGCTGTGTTTTCCGCGAGTCCAAGCTGTTCCAGCTTGGCCATCAGGCGCTGGACCGAGCGGTCCACTCCCTCGACCATCGCGGCGTAGACTGCGTTATTCCGTCCGCTCGGATCGTTGCGGCCAGCATAGGCGTCGATGAATTCGGGCTTCGCCTGGATCGGAGCGTGAACCGAGAAGTAGGACATGTACAGGAAGAACGGGGTGTCTTGGTTCCGCTCGATGAAGCGCTCGGCGGCGTCGGTGAGAAGGTCGGTGATGTAATCCCCATCCTGCGCGCCAGGCACGGAGATCTGGTACGGGGCAAACATCGAGGCGGTGCTCACATGTTCCGACGCGAAGGTCTCGCCGAATCCTCGCCGGGCAGGGTGGTAGTCCCCCCCACCCAGGTGCCATTTGCCGACACACGCCGTCGAGTACCCCGCGTTGGCCAGGGGCTCGGCAAGGATCGCCTCGTCGAGCGGCAGCCCGATCGGCAGTTCCGCCTGCAGCACCCTCGCGTAGGGCAGGACATTGCCGGGCAGGTATTGGGTAACGCCCGTGCGGGCTGGCCAGCGTCCGGTCAGGATGCTCGCCCGTGTCGGCGAGCAATTCGGAGCGGCGGCGTACGCATTCGTAAAGCGGAGGCCCTCCGCCGCGAGCCGATCGATGTTCGGGGTGCGATGGTATGTGTTTCCGTAGGCTCCGATATCCGCATAGCCCATGTCGTCTAGAAGCAGAAAGATGATGTTGGGCCGACTGCTGTCAGAGTTCGGGGGCTGGGCGGGCGAGCACGAAGCGAAGCCTGCTAGCACCAAGGCGGCGACGAGCGAGGACAATGGCTTGAGTGTCGAGGACATGGCAAGAGCCTAGCAGGCTGTGACAAGCTCTTGGCTCAGCTCGGCGTCGATAGTGAAGGCGCCGGGCTGGCCGTGGTCACAGGCCCGCCGCCGGTGGGATCCGTGGAGCGACGGAGGCGATTTTCGCATCTCGGGCCGTTCGACGACGGCATCGCCGTCACTCCGAGCTCAGTAGATTGGTGAAAACAGAATATCGAATTAATGTTTCGAGACGCTACTGCCCCTATCCCTTTCGGCACTCAGGCCTGTCGCCCGCCTCTATTGGATTTCGGGCATTTCCGTCATCCTGCCCTTGTCCAGATAACGGCTCTCCTTGGCGAACTGGCGGGCTCGCGGATCATGGGTCACCATGATGATCGTCTTGTCGTGATTGGCGTTCAACGTCTTGAGGATGGTCAGCACGTCCGTGGCGGACTGCGCATCCAACTCGCCGGTGGGCTCGTCGGCCAAGATGATGGAGGGATCGGTCACAATCGCCCTGGCGATCGCGACTCGCTGCTCCTGTCCCCCTGACAATTGCTGCGGGCGGTGACCCAGCCGATCCCCAAGGCCCACGATCTCTAGCGCGCTACGCGCTCGCTCGCGGCGCTCCTTCTTGGACAGGTGGGTGAGCAGCAGCGGCAATTCGACGTTTTCAGCCGCTGTCATCACCGGCACTAGGTTGAAGCTCTGGAAGATGTAGCCGATGTTCTGGCTTCGCCACCGCGCCAGGCTGCGGTCGTCCATCTCGCCGATGGCAGACCCGAGCACCTCGACCGTGCCATCCGTAGGGCGATCGATTCCAGCGACTAGGTGCAGCAGCGTGGACTTGCCCGAACCCGACGGTCCCATCAGGCAGAAGAACTGGCCGGCCCGGATGTCCAGCGTGATGTGATCCAATGCGCGCACGGAGTAGTCAGCGCGCTGATACTCCTTGAGAACGCCCTTCAGGGAAACAGCGATACCAGCGCTCATGCTTCTGTCATCCTCCGGACGTCGTCGCCGTCCTCAAGCTCGTCCGGCGGCGACAGGATCACATCCTCGCCGCCGCTGAGACCTTGTTCGATCTCGACGCCCGCCGCGGTCGTGCGCATGACGCGCACAGGCCTGCGCACGGCTTTGCCTTCTACATACAGGAACACGCTGTTGCCGTCCACCAGGGCCTCGGCCGGGATGCTCACCCGGGCGCTCGAGACGCCCTGCTCGCCTCCTCGCTCCCCCTCGCCCGGCGCTAGGAACGCCACATTCGCATTCATTTCTGGGCGGATCAGCCTGTCAGGCTCGAGAACTTGGACCTTGACCTGGACCGTGGCCTTCTGTCGATCCGCTTCCGGGGAGATCTCGACAACCGCGCCGGCATAGTCGCGGTCCTTGTAGGCGTCGGTGGCGACGATGGCCCGCTGGTCCATGAAGACTCTCGCGAAGTCGTTCTGGCTGATATCCAGCTCGATCTGGATATCGTTCAGGTCGGCCATGGCTACCACGTAACCCTTCGCTCCGCGCTCGCCCACGAAGCCAGTGGTGACGAGTTCGCCGACCTCGACGTTGCGCTCCAGCACCGTGCCTGTGACAGGCGCCCGAATCACCGTGGCATCGACCAGCGTGCGGTTGTAGGCTACGCTCCCCTCGGCGCGCTTCACCTCGGCCCTGGCCGAGTCGATGTCCTCTTGGCGCGGTCCGAGCCTGAGCAATTCCAGAGTCTTCGTGAGCGACTCGACGCGGCTAACCAGCCCGTTGCGGCGGAATTGCGCCTGGTCGAATTCCGCGCTTGCGATCAGCTCCTGTTTGTGAAGCTCTGTCGCACGCTTGAACTCGATCTCAGCCTCCTGTAGCTGCGCTTGGGCTTCCAGCAGGTCCGCTGCCGCCCGGTCGATCTCTTCCGGGCGGGAACCCGCTTCCAGTTCCTGAAGGCGTGCCTTGGCTGCCTGTAGCGTGCCAACCGATTCCGTCAGGCGGGCCTGGTACTCATCATCCTCGAGCCGGACGATCGCGTCTCCGGCGTTGACGTGGTCACCCTTTTCGACGCCCATCCAGCGGACGCGCCCGACGACTTTGGATGCAACCTCGATCCTGTAGTGCGGGATTACGTAACCGGCTGCCTGCAGAACAATTGCTTCGCCCGAAGCACCGCTTCGCGGCGCGAGTACGCGGAACGTCTCGATTTCCGGGGCTGCGAACAGCGCGACGGCGATGCGCCAGGCGGCAAGCGCACCGAAGAGGACCACGCCGCCCACGATCCATGCGGTGGCAGCCCTAGACCGCCGCCTCCGGTCTTGATTTGAGCGGTCGATCTTGAGGCCTTCTAGGGCCTGGTCAAATGAGCGCTGGTCAGGCATGGAGCACGGCTAGCGGTCGCCCAGCGACTGCAGGACCTCCCTTCTGGCGGCGAGCCAAGCCGGCAGCAGACCGCCCATGACGCCCATCGTCGCTGCAAAGATGAGGCCGCCGACGACGTAGTCCAAGGTCAGCCGGAACTGAAACGTCGTCTCGGCAAAGGTCATGAAATTGCCGATCCGGCCCTCGAGCCCGTTCAAGGGCAGAACCAGCACGCAACCCAGCAGGCCGCCTAAGAGCGAGAGCAAAACTGATTCCAGCATGAAGCTGGTAAGGATGCTAGTTCGAGAGAATCCCAATAGGCGTAGGATTCCGATCTCGGCTGCTCGATTCGCCACTGCCGCGAACATCGTGTTCATCGCGGCGAAGCAGCTTCCAATGGCCATGATCACCGCCACGAACATACCTAGATAGCGGACCGGATCGGCAGATACCATCTGCTTTGCGTAGTATTCGCTCTCGCGTTCGGCTTCGAGTCCTAGACGCTGGTCGTCCCCTACCAGGTTCTGCAGGGCTGACGCAGCCGCGCCGTCCTTGGCGCGTATCAGAACGCTACTCAGTGAGCCACCCCTGCCTAGATCTGTGCCAGCCAAGTTAGCGTCGACCCATATTTCGCTGTTGAACGCTGACTGGCCCGCCGAAAAGACCCCTACCACCTCCCAATCGCCACGACCGTAGAGGATCTCTTCGCCAATGTCCGTGCCGGCCCGCTTGCCGTGCACCCCTCGCCCGACGACCATCTCGCGCTTGCCTGGCGTGAACCAGCGCCCATCGATCAATTCGACATCGTGCCTGAGCTTGATGCCCATGGAGGAGAGGCCCCGCACGCTGACGTTGGCCTGAGAGGTCGGATCGTCGCGCAGCGGCAGTTGTACGACCGATATGACCTCGTGGGATGCCATCGGCTCCCCGTCGAGCTCGGCGATCCCGGGGCTGAATTTGATGACGTCAAAGTCCTCTTTCGAGACGACGCTCACCAGTTCCGCGGTCGAGCCCTGTCTCATCACGATCAGGTGCTGCGGATCGCCGCCGGCTACCAACGAGGTCCGCAAGCCCTCGACCAAAGTTCCGACACCGAGCATGACCGCAACCGTCAGGCCGACGCCAAGCGCGGTCATGATGGTCGTCGTCTTGCGAACCAACAGGTTCCTGACGTTGTAGGTGATCGGGATCAGCATTGCCAACCTACCCGCTACCCGGTATGACGCAAGGCGTCCACGATGTTTGCGCGTGCCGCGATCGTGGCGGGTATCACCGAACTGCCCACGCTGAGAAGAATCGCCGTCGCGAAACACGCCAGAACGCCCCAAGCCGGAAGCCTGAATCCCGTGATGAACTGCACTGCCACCTCGGACAACGCCTGGTTCACGAAAACCGTAATCAAGGTTCCTAGCGCGCCACCCACAAGAGAGATCAGCAGCGCTTCACTGAGCACGATGCCCAGCACGGAGCCGGGCTGGAAGCCGAGGGTCTTGAGAACGCCGATCTCCCGGGTTCGCTCTCTGACGGACATCGCCACCGTGTTGGCGGTGACCATCAGCATGCTGAACATGATGGCGCAAGCGATGGATAGCAGGAACAGCTTGATGTTGCCCAGCTGATTGATGAAGCTGAGCTGGAACGCAGCCTCGGTCTCGGTCTTCGTCGGCACGGGCGAATTGCGGAACATGTCGTCGACGGCCGCAGCCACTCGCGAGGCGTCCGCGGCTGAGCGCAGCTTGATGGCAAAGACCCCGACCTCGGATCCGCGCTCGGGCCCCATGGCCTCTTCCAAATACTTGAAGTGGAAAAAGGCCTGCATGTCATCTGGGCCCTCGAAGATGGCCCTGACCGTGAGTTCCGGATCGAATGGGTAGATGTCCCCCTGGATCGTGATTCGCTGCCCGATCTCGAAGCCAAGCTTGTCAGCGACGGTCTTCCCAACAGCGAGCCCCTGGCGGTCGCGCTTGAACGCCTCGATTTGCTCGGGCGGAGCCTTGAACTCGGGATATATCTCAAAGATGGCTTCTTGATCGACTGCAAAGCGCGGGAACATGTGCTCCGGCCGCTGGTCGATGTACGTGCCGCCGAACCAGTTCATCGGACAGATCCTGGCGACACCGTCGGTCTCGGCAATACGCGCCCCGTAGTAATACGGCATCACTTGAGTCAGCGAGACCCGATGGCGCGTTATCAGCCGGAGAGCGGACTCTTCTCGGACTTCGTTGTCGAAGAAGACGGCGTAGACGGAGATCAGCGAGCCGATCAAGAAGACCGAGATGGCCGTGCTCAGCACGGTCAGCACCGTCCTACGGCGATTCCGGCGCAAATTCTTTAGGACGAGGTATAGCTGCTTGCCCATGGCGAGTCGATATGAACCGGGCAGCCGGTTAGGCGAATCGGACGGACAACCGCTCTAATCGATCGACCGCCGCCAAGCTGCGGACGGGGCGCGGATATCTGCACTCATTGTGGCACGGACGATGGCGACTTACAATTCCGGGGAGTCCTCGACTATGGTGCAATCCTCGGCGCACTTCTCCAGCCTGGGGAACACAAAGGGGCCGTTGCCACCGCTGGCCTGCAGAGCGCCGGCACGGAAGCTGTCCAAGTTCAGGAATCTCAAGTCCTGCCGGATCCCTTCGCGGCGCTGACTTGGAGGTGCTCTCATACACAGGCAAGCGGTTTAGAGCACTCACCGTGGGCGAGAGTAACGCATAGGCCATTGCTGGCCAGGTGTGGCCACGCTTACCCAATAATCTACAGCGGTCGGCCAAATGATACAATGTAGATTCTAATCCCTACGTATTGAATACGCCATGGCTCTGAACATTCGTAACGCCGAGACGGAGCAACTCGCCGAAGCTCTGGCGAGGCTGACGGGTGAGACAAAGACGCGCGCGGTCACGGTAGCGTTGCGAGACCGACTGAATAGGCTCCAGCGGGACCGGTCCGGTCGCAGCCTCGCGCAGGAACTGGAGGAAATCGCAGACCATTGCTCATCTCTTCCAGTCCTGGATTGCCGCGATACGGACGAGATCCTCGGATACGACGAGATTGGCCTGCCGTCCTGATGGTGATTGACACTTCGGCATTGGTTGCCATTCTCCGAAGCGAGCCCGAGCGCAGGGAATTCGTTCTTGCGATCGAGCAAGCGGAACACCGGGTCCTGTCGGCAGTCTCATTCGTCGAGACCTCGATCGTCATCGGCTCCCGCTACGGGCCTGAAGGACTGCGTGACCTCGACCTCTTTATCGGCAAGGCCCGCATCGAGATCGTTGCGGTGGAGGAGGAGCAGGCTCAGATTGCCCGTCGAGCTCACATGCAATACGGCAGGGGGCACCATCCTGCACGGCTAAACCTAGGCGACTGCTTTTCCTATGCCCTGGCGAAAGTGATGGACGAACCCTTGCTGTGCAAAGGCGGCGACTTCGTTCGCACGGACATCGCCACCCATCTCCGCTCGACCAGCTGACGACAGCGGTCGAGGAGGAACTCTCGCACACCCGAGCACCTGCGACCGGCGATCATGCCGGCTGCTACGGCGGGTTCGCTTCCGAACAGGGCGATATTGCCGAGTCCCATCCCAGCGCGGGCTAGATCAAGTAACCTGCTCGCTGTTTGCGGATCGCGGACATCGGTCCGTCTCCCTGCATTGCCGGCGCCACGCGGAATGGCCCGCTCCACAGGCGGAACAACTCCCCGCGAGGGGCCACGGTTTGGCTTCTGCCGGCATCGTGCGGAGCTGGCCTCATAGTGAGATTCTGGAACGGCTCGGGGTTATCCTAGGTCAGCGCCGGGGGTGCACATCATGTTTCGCTCAGTTCTCTTCGGCATTGCGTTCGGTGTTATGGCACCGCTCGCGCTTTGGTCGCAGGCCGAGATTGCGCTCCAGCCGCTTGCACAGCACACGCGTCGGCTCGAGCAAGCGTTGGTCTACTTGGGCCAGCCGCTTGAGGCTAATGCCGCCGAGGCGATCAGCAAAGCGGTAGGACTGCCTGACGAGTCCGCAGCTGTTCGCGAAATCCAGCGGGTCTTGGACGAACTGGTCTTGGTCCATGTCGAGATCAACCCGGAGAGCCGCGTCAAGGTACGGCAGGGTGCCGCAGTGGCGTCATTGGTCGAGCAGGGGACGCGCCTGTTTCTGGTCAAGGTGCACAACGAAGCAGGCGTAACGGCACCCCTGCGTGTGTTCAGCCCCAACAGCGGGCCTACCTCGTTGCGCTCCCGAGGGGAGCACGAGCCGGCCATGGAACTCGGACGGCAGGAGGTGCGCGAGCGCTGGGCCGAGATCTCGATTTACTCCGACCCGCCCATGGCGCCGCGATTGACCGGCCTGCCGATCGAATACGAGATCTTGCAGGTCTACAGCCGCGACCGCGGGCAGCGCTCAGCCAAGATCGCGATGGACGTGGGACAGGGCAGCCAGGACATCGGCTTTCGCAATGACGTCCTGATCGCGTTCAACATCGCGCCGAGCCGTTCGGTCCCCCTGCGCGTGCGCAGCGAAAACGGCGAGTCCGGCGTGGCGTCGTTCCTCTTCAAGGATAGGCAGGGCAGGGTGTACCCCAATCCTTCGAAGCGCCTCGAGCCGGACTTCCCGTTCCAGCAGCATGTCTATCGCTTCGATGGAGAAGACATCCGACTGCCGGACGGCTACTACACGGTGGAGTATGGCGGTGGCCCCGAGTTCCGCACCCGCACCAAGGAGTTCCCGGTGTCCGGTGACAGTCCGGCGGAGATCTCGGTTCAGCTCGAGCGCTGGATCGATCCGTCGAAGTACGGTTGGTGGTCCGGAGACCACCACGTCCACGCTTCGGGTTGCGCCCACTACAAGAACCCGACCGAAGGCGTAGGGCCGATGGCCATGCTGCGTCAAATCCTCGGAGAGAACCTGAACATCGGCGCGGTCCTGACCTGGGGGCCCTCTTGGTACTTCCAGAAGCAGTTCTTTTCGAGCATGGACCACCCCCTCTCACGCGACGAGCGCGTCATGCACTACGACGTTGAGGTTTCAGGGTTTCCGTCCAGCCACGCCGGGCACTTGGTGCTGCTCGGCCTGAGCGAAGACGACTACCCCGGCACTACGCGAATCGAAGAATGGCCTTCTTGGGACCTGCCGGTCTTGCAGTGGGCCAAGGCGCAAGGCGCTGTGACCGGTTTCTCGCATTCCGGCTGGGGCCTCCAGATCAGTGCCGAGGAGCTTCCCTCGCACGAGATGCCGGGATTCGATGGCATCGGCGCGAACGAGTACATCGTGGACGTGACGCACCCGAACACCATCGACTTTCTCTCCGCTGTGGACACACCTTACTTCTGGGAGATGAACATCTGGTACCACGCGCTCAACGTGGGCTTCCGGACGCGCATCTCCGGCGAGACTGACTTTCCCTGCATCTATCAGGAGCGGGTTGGCCTCGGACGCAGCTACGTGAAGCTGGAAGAACTCTCGTACGCCGGGTGGGTTGAAGGCATTCGCCGCGGCGCGGCGTACGTCAGCGACGGCAAGAGCCACTTGATGGATTTTGAAGTGGGCGGCGTAGCCCTGGGTTCGGGAGAGCCGGACCTCGCTGTTCGAGCCAACGAAGCAGTGACCGTACGTCTGAAGGCGGCAGCAATGCTGGGCCGGCATCCTGATCCTCGCTTTGACGGGCTCGCAGCCGACGCGAAGCCGTACTGGGATGTCGAACGAGCGCGTGTGCCCGGCAGTCGCAACGTCCCGGTGGAACTAGTAGTGAACGGTCGCGTGGCCGGGCGGTCGGAAATTTTCGCTGACGGGACGATCCACGACTTGGAATTCTCGGTCCAGCTGCCGCGCAGTGCGTGGGTGGCAGCGCGAATCCCTATGTCATCGCACACCAACCCGATTTTCGTCGCGGTCGATGGCGAGCCAATCCGGGCTTCGCGTCGAAGCGCCGAATGGTGCCTAGCCGCAGTCGATCAGTGCTGGTCCCAGAAAGCGCCGCTCACACGTGCCAGCGAGCGCCAGGATGCGCTGGCCGCATACGACCACGCTCGGCGGACTTACCGGCGCTTGATCGAGGAATCGCCCATTCCCTAAGGTCTTCCTCCAGCTGGTGATAGCCCGCGGAGGGCTTGCAGCACTCGAGATCTCGCGGCGGCCTGCTTGCAGTTGTTAGCGTCTTTGTTATAGCTTTCCTTAAGCAAGAAATGCCTGCCCGGGACGTGAACGACAACGCGGAGTCTCTTGGCGACACATGCCACGCGCCCACAGGCGAGCGCAGCTCCGGCTCCCATTGCCCGGGAGCGAGCATCGACCTGCGTCTGGCGAATCAGACTCGAGCGGGCCTCGGGCATCCAATCCCGTTTCCGGAATTGCAGCCGTGCCATTGCAGTCGCCGAATCGGAGTGCAGCCACCGGCACAGCGCTTCGCGGCCCGGCTATGCTCGCTTGCGGTTGGTGTCAGGGCGCAATCCTCAGAGGTCGCCGGAAGCGATGCCATAGATCTCGGCCGTACACCTGGTAAGCGTTTCCTTCAGTGCGGGATACGGCTCGCCGTAGCCGTCGAGCAGGCCAGAATGCTGGCGCTCCCGCTTGCCTGTCACCCGATTTGACGCGTCGATCAAGCCGCAGTAGTGCCAACCGACGAAATCTGGTCGGGCGAAAGCGCTCCGGAAGAACTCCGAGGTCCAGTCCGCACGCTCGGCGAGACTATCGGCAACGGGCCCGTAGGGCCGTGGCATGGTCTCGGTGATCATGGTGAACGCCGAGTCTCCATTGATCAGCGGCTTGTCGACAAGCTTTGACCAGCGGTCCAGCCCGGGCTGCTGCACCTCGTATCGCCCGTACATCTGGTAGAAGACGATGTCCGTAATACGGCTTGTGACGGGCAGAACGGTGTCTAGCGAATCGGTGTTCGCGTTGATCTTGTCCCCTACGAAGAGGTGATTGGGATCGTGGCGCGTGATCGCATCCCGGGCCGTCTGGTAGTACCGAGCCACAACGCGCTTGAGGAACTCGATATTGTCTCGGGTCTCGTTTCCGTTCGATAAGTCTGTTCCGGGACGCCATTGTTCGGCGGATGCGAGTGCTTCGAACGAGTCGAATTGCGTGCCGTACGTCGCATTGAAGTCGTCGATGCCTCCACGGTAGAGCTCTCTAACGGTCTCGACGTAGGCTGTCTTCCCGGGGCTCCGCGGGCCTAGGTTCCGGAGGCGACGCGGCCAGCCGATCCTTGAGGGCCGCCGCGCTCCGCCGATTACGTCTGGGCGCTCGCGGCAGTCCTCTTCTGTCAGAAGTGGGCAGTCCGTCATGGCGTAGCCGACAAGGAACGGGTCGTCTCTAGCTGGGGCGGCGAGTTCTCTTGCCAACCGGTCGCAACGGCGGCCGAAATCATCATCGAAGACGTCCAGAAAATTCTCGTCGGGGATTTCCGTCCTCCAGTGAGGGATGTCCACGAAGCTGATCGGCTGCATGTACGGCATAGCCGGTTTCGGGTTGTTCAACACCGGCAGCCCCGTGTGGACTCCAACGGTGTTGAATCCGTACTCGCGGCATGTCTTGAGAAACCACGTCCTTAAGGCTGTTTGAAACTCAGGCCCCCTCAGCTGGCTCAGTCCCAGCCGGGCTTCCCATGCATCACGGTTGAATTCCTGGTTCCACCAATTCGGATGCAAGTGGTTGATTCCGAAGCTAAGAAATGCGTTGCCTTCAGGGGTTACAAGCCACCACCGGTCATCCTTCTCGACCCGGAAGAATCCGGTGGCTTGGAAGCGCTTGCCTGTCCATCCGCCGAATCGGTCGCGGCTGTCGGTGGTAGCGGTGCCTTGAGCGGCCATGTGCTCGACGAATGGATCGAACGCGAGAGCCGTTAGGGCGTTGCGAATGAAGTGGCGCCGGTTCAACGCGCCTGACATTCTCGCAGGGAAGCCAGCTATTCGGCAATTCAGAAATGTTGCGGAACAGGAACGCGGGAGGCATGAAGGTGGGAGGACGGCTGGGGCCGCATACGACCGCGCTTGGCGAACCGACTAACGCCTGATCGCGGAATCCCCCATCTCCTGAGGCCTTGCTCGGAAGCTATTGCTTGGATTCCGCTTAACGCGCAGTCGCGCCCCCGTCAATCACCATCGTTTGGCCGGTGACCCACGTAGACTCATCCGATGCCAAGTACAGTGCGATGCCGCCGATGTCGCTGGTCTCTCCGAGCCGCTGGATCGGCTGATTTGGAGGATACGGGGCGTCTTCGTCCAAGTTCTTCCAAAAGAACGAGCTGAAGTCGGTTCGCACCAAGCCTGGTGCGATGGCGTTGACGCGTACTCCGCTCGGCCCCCATTCGTTGGCCCAGGTGCGGGTCATCATGATCAGGCCCGACTTGGTGAAGCTGTACAGCAGTCCCTCCCTCTGGGGCCGCAGGCCCGCGATGGAAGCCACGTTGATGACGGACCCGCCCCCCTTTTCCATCATCTTGGGCACGACCAAGCGCAGGAAGCGCACTGCCGACAGGACATTGATCTCGACCATCTTGAGCACTGCGGCGTCAGTCACGTTGAGCGACGGGCCTTGTTCGAGGTTGGTCGCTCCGTTGTTGACCATGACATCGATCGTGCCGAACCGTTTCTCGGTGGCGGCAACTGCGGCCTCGATCTGATCCGCCTTGCCGATATTGCAGGGGACTACGTCAATGCGGCCGGGAAGCGACGAGAACTCCTCGGCGGTCTGTTGGAGATTCTCCAACTTGCGGCTGGCGATCATCACGTCGGCGCCTGCTTCGACAAAGCGTCGCGCGATATCCTTGCCGATTCCCCGGCCACCGCCGGTGACTAGAGCAACTTTGCCTTCTAGGCTGAAACCCATTTTCTCGCTATCCTCCTTTGCTGGGAATCCAACACAGTATCACGCATGGGCAACGAGCCGCGCGCAGCCCGGCCGCCTGCTGTGCGCCAGCGGCAGGATGGCCTGGGATGTGCCCTTCCGCTACAATCGCTGAACCGCGCAAGCCGCCGTGACGAGCCCGGAACCGATCACCACCCCGGTCCGTGATGCCCACCGCTTCGACGAGCGGTCGCTTGAGGACTATTTGGCCGCCCAGCTGGCAGGCTTTGAGCGTCCATGCGTGATCCGCCAATTCGAGGGTGGCCAGTCCAATCCCACGTTCTTGCTCGAATCGAACGAGAAGCGCTTCGTCCTGCGGAAGAAGCCGCCCGGCCAGCTGCTGCCCTCCGCTCATGCGGTCGAGCGTGAGTTCCGCGTCATGCAGGCCTTGGCCGACTCAGCGGTTCCGGTTTGCTCGATGCTACTGATCTGCGAGGACAGCAACATCATCGGGACACCATTCATCGTGATGGAGCACGTGCCCGGCCGCGTCTTCCACGACCCGACACTGCCTGGTCTGTCGCGGAGCGATCGATCGGCGGTGTACGCGCATTCTTGTGAGGTGTTGGCCGCCCTGCACGCGGTGCAGCCGAATGATGTCGGCCTAGAGCGCTTCGGGAAGCCCGGCAACTACTATGCCCGGCAGATCAGCCGCTGGTCACGCCAGTACCAAGCCTCTGAGACCGAGACGATCCCGGCCATGGACCACCTGGCGGACTGGTTGCCCCGGAGCATTCCGGACTTCGAGGAAACCCGGATCGTTCATGGTGACTACAGGCTGGGAAACATGATCCTGCACCCTACCGAGCCCCGCATCGTAGCGGTGCTGGATTGGGAACTGTCCACGCTCGGAGACCCGCTGGCAGACTTGGCTTACAACTTGATGACGTATTACCTCCCCAGTCGTCGCCACCATACCTTGAAGGCCAACGTGCCCCATCAGACTGGGATTCCGTCCCACGAGGAACAACTAGAGCGATATTGCGAGCTTAGCGGGCGTGATGCGAAGAAACACTGGAACTTCTACTTGGCCTTCTCGATGTACCGGTCGGCAGCGATCGGCCAGGGCGTTTACAAGCGAGGCCTGGATGGCAACGCCAGTTCAGCCACTGCGCTGGACCTGGGGCGCGAGGTAGCGTCCACCGCAGAGATTGCGTGGTCAGTCGCGTGTAACGAGCATCCAGGCGGAGCGCAAGCCGCGGGCTGACCGACCCTCACACCGCCACCCTTCCGCGCCTGCGCGAGCGCGCCGCTACCGCTCCAGCAATGCGCGATGTCTGCGCTCTTCCTACGTCCGGCCATCGAAGTTGATGTGATACACCGGTGCGTCGCGTCCAAAGTCCTCGGGCACCCCGTGCGTCGCCACGTCGATCCAAGCTCCGTCGAAATGCTTCCAGGCGGCTTCCTCGGGCTCGTCGGTATGGCTGACCGGAAGCGACAGCGTCTCGCACGGGCACTTGAGGTGGGAGATGATCGCAAGCACCGTCTCGGGAGGCACGACGATATCTCGGCGGCCGTATCCGGCCAACGTGGGGCACTCAATGAGGGGCGCGAAGTTCATCGAATCGAAGTAGCTGAGAGTGTGCATGACGCGATCCCGATCATGGGGCCGGGCCTCGAGATAGCGGCGCACTTCAACGGCACTGCCATGGACCACTAGCTTGAGACGCCCCTCATGCCATCCAAACGTTGGCACTCCAATGGCAAGTACGTTTGCCGCGCGCGTGACCGCCTGGGACATCAGCGCCAAGGCGCCCGAGAAGCTGAAGCCATGGAAGATTGTCCGCCGGGTTCTGTCGCCGAACATCTCCGCGCCAACCTGGCTCGCCCGGATGTAGTCGCAGACCGCGCCGCGCAGTACGTACTGTCGGGAGTCGTCGATTCCGGTCAGCATCCAGCCCCAATCGGAGCGAGTCGGCAGGGCAGCCAGCGACTCTCCGAAGCCCCTGACATCGAACCCCACGACGTTGAAGCCGCTGAGCGCCCACAGCCATTGCTCCGCAACCCGCCCGCCGTAGCCGTGGGCGTGGATCACAAGTGGGCGCGCGGCGTTGTCTCTCCAAGAGATCGAGTAGCCCCGCAACTTCACCCGTCCAAGCGACGAGAAGCGTAGCTTGTGGCCTTGCAGCTGGCGGTAGACCGGATAGCTGAACGACTCGGCTTCGATGTCTGCAGGCGTGGCCCGCAATTCCTCCAAGGCTTCGCTCCAGAAGTCGCCGAACCCTACCGGGGTGGTCAGCGCCGGGCGTGCTGGGGATTGCGTGTCCATGCGAGCGGACTGACCCGGAAATCCGGTTGGCGGGCCACGATCGTCAAAGATTCATTTGATCGGCCCCATAACGGGAAGCCGAATTCCCCTGCAATGCTAGCATTCGGGTGCGTCAAGGCGGCCCGGGCTAGCCGCGCACCCCATCGTTAGGGGCGGGACGCAAGCGCTCATGCAGGCACCGCTCGACTTGCTGCGGGACTCGGCGTTCTTCGACGTTTTCGAGGACGAGGATCTGGTGGCGCTCGCCAGCGAAGCCCAGCGCATGAATTTCCGCAAGGGCGATCGCATCGTGGAGGAGGGGGAGCCCTCGGAGCGCCTCTATATCTTGGTTTCCGGGACCGTCGAACTCTCGCTGCTCGCACCGCATAGCCCGGACGAGATGGATCCTCGTCTTGACGCGTCTCACGAGAGCATAACGATCCACCGGATCAACGAGCCAGGGGCGCTCATCGGGTGGTCCGCTATGGTTGAGCCCCATCGCTGCCGCGCGACCGCCACCGCCCTCGAGCTAACGCGAGTAGTAGCGTTCGACCGCGAACTTGTCGAGGCGCAGTGCCGGCAGCGGCCTCGCTTCGGAATCGTTTTCATCAGACGCATCCTGTGGGCTTTAGGGGACCGGCTCGGCAGCAGCCGAGCGCAGCTGGCTTCGCGAAAGCACTCACCAGAAGCCGACCAAGTCCGCCTCTTGCTGGCAAAGAGTGGCGGAATGCTCGGCGTCAACTCGCCGCTGTACAAGATCCCGATCTACTTGGAGAGTCGGCTAACGGCCGCAGATGCCTTCGAGATCTTAGACAGTCTGGTGCGAGCGGACGACCGCGCGGAGCGGGAACTGGCTCTCGAGTGCCGGCGGCTGGCCGCTGGAGCAGAGCGCGAGGCCCAGGTCTTTCGCCAGTTGCAGAGAATCTACGACACGGTTGCGAAAGCGCCGGACGCCAACACTTCCGAAGAGGTTCGGCAAACCTGCTGCGACGAGTTCCGCAAGCTGTACAACTTCACCGACTACCGAATCGAGGGCTGGGAGAACCTGCCTGCGGATGCGGGATTCGTGGTGGTGATGAATCACCTATCGAATCACCCGGAGAACACGTTGCCCAACGAGTTCCAACTCACGTTGGACACGCACTTCGTCAGCGCAATGATCTTGTACGAGCGCTACAGCGCGGCGCCAGTGCGAGTAGTGCGCCAGTCCGAGCCCGACGAGGAAGGGCACAGGAGGTACTTCGACCGGCTGGGCTACATCACGGTGACTTCCGGGTCAGTGTCTGCGACGGGCGAGCAGACACGTGACGACTTGCGGCGGGTGCGCGAGCGGTTCCTCGAGGATGCTCGGGAAGTCCTTGCCGACGGGCGGAATCTCGTGATCTGCCCGGAAGGCGGTTCGACCAAGACCGAGTCGTCGCCGATGCCGTTCCGGGCGGGTGCCTTCAGAGTTGTGCGCAGTACCGCGCCCGAACCTCTGATGGTCCCCATCGCCGTGGCCAACTTCGACAAGCAGATCGCCAGGACTCGCTTGGCGGCGAAGATCTTCCCGCCGATCCGACTCTCGGACTCTGTTTCGCCAACCGCTGCCGATGCAGTGCTCTATGAGTTCATCAACCGGTTCAGGGACCGGTACCGCGGCTTCGTGCGCCAGGCCGCCGAACTTGCCGCGTAGTTCTGCGACCGCGCGGATCCGGCCGAAAGTGCGCCCGCTTGTCCTACCCCAGCTAGTCGCTGCGAATCGATCTGCCCAGATCCCTCCCGGGTAGCCAGTGCGCCACGCACCGAGCCCCCCCGCTCGGACGGTCATGTCCTCTCGCGGCGAGGCCAGCCTCTCGCAGTTGCTGCGACACCGCCGACCTGATCGCGAAACCCAGCCCTAGGCTGTTCTGGCATAGACTCAAGGGAGCGGAGATGCGCTACACGTACCGCCAATCTCGGATGTCGTCAGGCTTCGGCATGATGCCCCCGACACCGCGCGCCATCAAGCAGTTGCTGTGGGCGAACTTTGGTGCGTGGTTCGTGTTTGCAGTTGCCTTAGCGATCGGGATCGGCCCGATCATCGGACTGTTCCGGTGGCTGAGCCTCACCCCGGACATGTTCGTGCGCGGCGCCCTCTGGCAACCCGCCAGCTACATGTTCCTGCACGATCCCGGTGGGCTCTGGCATGTGGGCCTCAACTTGTTCGCCCTGTGGATGTTCGGCGGGACCTTGGCGCGTGACTGGGGCGGCCGGCGATTCTTGCACTTCTATTTCGCCTGCGGCGCTGGAGCGGCCCTCGTGGACGTGATCATTCGCCTCGTCACGGGCTCGGGCGGCGTGGCGACGGTTGGGGCTTCGGGTGCGGTACTGGCTGTAGTCACCGCTTTCGCGGTTACATACCCCAACACGCCAATCCTGATCTCATTCATCTTGCCGGTCCCAGCTTGGGTGGTGGCGGTGGCCTATGCCGCGATCAATCTTCTGGGTGCGGTCCAGGATTTCTCGCACGGCGGAAATCCGACCGGGACGGCCTTCACTGTCCACTTGGCGGGCATGGCACTGGGATACTACTTCGTCCGGCGCCGGGCCGGGCTGCCCGAGCTGTCGCTGCCATCGTGGAATCCGCAGGCACGCTACCGCGAGTGGCAACTCAGGCAGGCGCGCAAGAAGTTCGAGGTCTATATGCGAGACCGAGACAAGGGCAACGGACCGAGAGTGCAATGAATCCGGGACACAGCTGCGACTGCGCCAGCTGGATGGGAGTCGGAACATCTCGGCGCGCCCGATGGTCTGCTAAACTGGGGGCACAACGATATGGCACACCTTGAACCAACCATGGCTCTCTTCGTGGGGCCGCTTGGCATGCAAGAGCTGCTCATCATCCTGATGATCGCTCTGATCATCTTCGGCGGCAAGAAGATCCCGGAGCTTGCGAAGGGGCTGGGGCAGGGCATCCGCGAGTTCAAGACCTCGCTCAAGGCCGGCGAGGAAGAGGGCCAAGGCACAAGCCAAGCGGGCGCGGCCAAGGACAGCTAGCTCGACCTTTCGCACGCCGTGGGCGAGTCGCGTTCGCGTCGTAGCCACGCAGTCCCCCCATACCCTCGTTTCGCGTCGCAACGCACCGAGCGCCGTGAACTCTGGAACCAACCTAGGCTAGAATGTTTTCAACAGCGAGCCGGTCGTGAACCGCGCCATGTGTCGGCGAGTGGCCGCAGTTGGCCGTGGGTTCGCTGCAGGTTAGCGATTCCGGTGCCGCGATGCCGCGCCCAATCCATGTAGTCGGAGCAGGGCTGGCGGGCTCCGAGGCTGCCGTCCAGATCGCCCGCCATGGCGTGCCGTGCGTGCTGCACGAGATGCGCCCGGGCAAGCGGACGCCGGCTCACCAGACCGACGCCTTGGGCGAGCTGGTCTGCAGCAACTCCCTCAAGACCGAGACACAGGGCAGCGCACCGTGGCTTCTGAAAGAGGAGTTGCGCCGCATGGGTGCGATGTCGATGCGAGTCGCGGCCGAGGTGCGGATTCCGGGCGGGACCGCCCTGACGGTCGATCGCAGCTTGTTCGCCCGGGGTGTCACCGATGCGGTGGAATCGGAGCCGCTGATCAAGATCGAGCGCGGGGAGGTTACCGACCTCGCCGCTGACAGCGACAAGATCTGGATCATTGCTACGGGGCCTCTGACGAGCGACGCCTTGGCGGAGGCGATCGCCGAGCGCACGGGCAACGACCGCCTGTACTTCTACGACGCGATCAGCCCGATCGTCGACGCGGAAACGATCGATATGTCAGTTGCCTATCGCGGTTCGCGGTACGGGCACTCCATCGATGGCAGCGCTGACTACGTGAACTGCCCGTTCGCCAAAGAGCAGTACGAGCAGTTCCTGGCCTCCCTGCTGGCCGCCGAGCAGCACCGTTCCAGCGATTTCGACAATCCCAACTACTTCGAGGGCTGCTTGCCGCTTGAAGAGATTGCTCGACGGGGGCCCGACACGCTGCGTTTCGGGCCAATGAAGCCCGTTGGCTTGCGCGACCCAAGAACCGGGCGGGGCGCTTACGCCGTCGTGCAGCTCCGCCAAGAGGACGCCCGGGCCGGCTCATACAACATTGTCGGATTTCAAAACCATCTCAAGTACGGCGAGCAGAAGCGCCTGTTTCGCATGATTCCCGGCTTGGAGCGCGCCGAGTTCTTGCGCTTCGGGCAAATTCATCGCAACACATATATCAACGCGCCAGCCTTGCTGCTACCGACACTGCAGTGGAGGCAGCACGCCAACATCCTGTTCGCGGGGCAGATCTCGGGCGTAGAGGGATATGTGGAGTCCATAGCGACGGGCCTGATGGCCGGTTGGAACGCTGTTCGCTTGTCCCTCGGGCAAGCCGTGCTGGAATGGCCGCCCGCCACGGCCCACGGATCACTCTGCCGCTACATTTCCGGGGCTGACCCGAACAACTACCAGCCGGCAAACATCACATTCGACCTGCTGCCGCCACCTTCAGCAGAGCTGAAACGGAAGTTTCGAAGACAGAAGCGGGAGCGGCGCCGGGAGCAGTGCGCGCTGGGGCTGGCCGCGCTCGACGAGTTTCTCAATGTCCAGCAAGCAGCAGCCTGACGACAGCATCTCGGCAGCGGCGACGCGGTTCTTGGCGTCATTGCGGGCGCGCAACGCATCGAAAAACACGATTGCAAGCTACGGCAGGGACCTAGGCGTGTTCGTCAGCCATTTCAGTTCGGACCCGGGGCAGGCCCCATCGGTGGGACGAGTCACGCGGCTAATGATTCGCGAGTTCATGGCCGAGGGCCGGTCGAAGGGTCTGTCACCGGCGACTCTGGCGCGCCGGTTGGCGGCCCTGAGGGGGTTCTTCGACTACTTGGTTCTCGAGGAGGGCTTTCCCAACAATCCGGCCCGCAGCCTCGCTGCTCCCAAGATCTCCCAGAAACTGCCTCCGGTCATGAGCGCTGAGGACACCAACCAAATAATCAACGCCGTGCAGTTTGACAGCGAGCGAGACCGCTTTGAGGGCAAGGTCGTCCGCGACCGCCTGATCTTTGAACTGCTCTACGGTGCGGGGCTGCGTGTCAGCGAGCTCGTCGGCTTGAACCTGAACGACATCGACAGGGCCGAGCGCTGGATCGAAGTCAGGGGCAAGGGGCGCAAGGAACGCCAAGTGCCGTACGGAGCGCGAGCTGACGAAGCGCTGGAACGCTATTTGAAGGTGCGGGAGAGTCTCGAGGCCCCGCGCACGGAGAAGGCCTTGTTCTTGCACCGCTGGGGAGGGAAGCTCCGGCGCCTGA
Organism: Terriglobia bacterium; assembly: GCA_009841225.1. Classification (GTDB taxonomy): domain Bacteria; phylum Acidobacteriota; class Terriglobia; order Bryobacterales; family UBA6623; genus VXMF01. The sequence continues at coordinate 225,253 of VXMF01000048.1, forward strand.
CGACTCGCAGCGTCGGCTTGATCGTCAAGAAATACGCACGCTTGCTGAGTGGCGACCCATCCCTGCATCCGCACTCGTTGCGGCACGCCTTCGCCACGCACTTGCTCTCAGAGGGAGCGGACCTGCGCGCAATCCAGGAGCTATTGGGCCACGCCAGCCTGTCGACCACGCAGAAGTACACCCAACTGTCCATGAGCGAGTTGATGAAGGTCTACGACGCGGCGCACCCGAAGGCCTAGCCTCGGCGCCAAGTTTTCCATTCCGCGCTAAAGTGGGGTGGTCAGCAGCCGGCTGGAGCGTCCGCCGAGAGCGCAAGGATTCATCGCGACAATGCCGAAACGGACGCTCTTCCTCAACCCGCCGTCCTACGAGAACTTCGATGGCGGCGCCAGTTCCCGCTGGCCCGCCACGCGCGAGATTGAATCGTACTGGTACCCGGTCTGGCTGTGCTACCCGGCTGGGATGTTGGGGGACAGCACGGTTGTCGACGCGCCTCCGCACAAGCTCAAGCCCGCCGACGTGACAGCCTTGGCGAACTCGTACGAGTTCATGGTCCTGTTCACCTCGACTCCCGGGTTCGCCAACGACTGCGTCCTGGCGGAGTCGATGAAGGCTCTAAACCCCGACCTCGAGATCTGCTTTGTCGGACCTCACGTCGGCTCTCGCCCTGCCGAGAGCTTGCAGGCGTGTCTGGCCATAGACTTCGTGATTCGCAAGGAGTTTGACTTCCAAGTCGTTGATTTCGCGAACGGTAAGCCCTTCCGCGAGCTCGGAGGGGTCAGCTATCGAAATCATGCAGGCGAGGTAGTGCACAACCCGGATGTGCCCTTGGTCGAGGACTTGGACGCGCTGCCCTGGGTGACACCTGTCTACAAGCGCTGCCTGGATGTGGAGCGCTATAACGTCCCCTTTCTCAAGCATCCGTACGTGTCGTTCTACACCGAGCGCGGCTGTCCCGCTCTGTGCACGTTCTGCCTGTGGCCGCAGACCATCTCGGGCCATCGCTGGCGCACGCGCTCGGCGGATGACGTGGCTGCCGAGGCGCGCTGGACGCTCGACAACTTCCCGGACGTCAACGAGATATTTTTCGATGACGACACCTTCAACATCCGCAAGGACCGCGTTCTGGAGCTGTGCGAGAAGCTCAAGCCGCTCGATTTCACTTGGTCCTGCACCTCCCGTGTCAATGTCGATTACGAGACTCTGAAGGCCATGAAAGACGCAGGTTGCCGACTGCTGATCGTTGGCTACGAGTCCGGCGATCCGCAAATCCTGAAGAACATCAAGAAGGGAGCCACCGTCGAGCGAGCTCTCAAGTTCACCCGGGATGCCCACAAGGTCGGGCTGACGATCCACGGCGACTTCATTGTCGGCTTGCCGGGTGAGACACGGGAGACAATCCAGCGCTCCTTGGAGTTTGCCAAGCGGCTCGACACGGAAACGATCCAAGTCTCCGTGGCGCACCCCTATCCGGGCACGTCGTTTTTCGACGAGGCCATGGCCAACGGCTGGCTTACCGACGGCTCCATGACCGATGCAGCGGGCCACCAGCTGCCAAACATTCGCTATCCAGACTTGGACCAGAAGGAGATCTTGCGGTGGGTCGAGCGCTTCTATGACGAGTACTACTTCCGTCCGAGGGCGGCGTGGCGCATTGTCAGGAAGGCGATGTTTGATACCAAGGAGCGCCGCCGGCTGGCGAAAGAAGCCCGCGAATACTTGGCTCTGCGAGCCAAGCGCAAGGAATACGCTCTCGACACCCACCCATAGCTGGTGGCGCGACCCCGCGATTGAATTGCCAGCTCGGCTGTGCCGGGCCGCTATCCGGCCATAGATTTCCACAACAGTGTTGGAAAACTGCGATTCGAACTGTGGAAATCCTGTATGCAAAGGTTCGAAATCTGTGTCTAACGCACAGATAAATCTGTACTTATATGCCCGCCGGGCGAAGCTGTGAAAATCTCGCACGATTGCTGGCGGGCGGTTGGCGCAGCGGACGCTCGCTGCAGGTCTCCGCGGCGAATCCGGGCCGGTGCGGGCAGCTCCCGGCATGTGCCCCCGTTCTCACGTGGATGGAATGCGTAGGCCCCGCTACTAGCCCGGTGGTTGTGCGTCAGGATTTCCACACATCCGGCGAGATTTGTGTGAAGTGGTGTGGAAATCCTGTGTGAAGCTGTTGGAAATGACGCTATAACCTCCGTATTTGGAAATACTTCAGGCGCAGATCTAATTCGGTGTGGAAATCTCCGCGATCGTCGGCGGGAAAGCGCTATCCGGCGTCGGAGCCTCTTGACGCGAAACGGTCGATCAGGAACATCACCGCTGCCAGGGCCGCCAGCGATAGCCACAAGCTGTCGACCAGGGTCACGGGGATCTCAATGCCGGTGAGCAGAGTCTTGGGAATCGCGATCAGTATGCCCGCGATCGCCTCTCCGGCGATCAGTCCGGAAGCGATCAGCAGGCCGTTGTGCCGCGCTCCCTCGGAGCGCTTCTGGAGGCGCTGTGAGATCAAGCCCCCGAGGAAAATAGGCACCATCAGCGAGAGCGGCAGGTAGATGCCAACTGCGACGGGCATTACATGCGCGCGAAAGCGGCTGCCGGAGCGCTGCAGGAAGCCGTCGAACAGGACGATGCCGACCGCGATCAGCGCCCCGATCCAGACCATGTTCCAGGGGATGCTGGAGTCTCCGAACAACCCCTCCGCGATCGATGCGAACAGGGTGGCTTGCGGTGCCAGCAGGGCATTGGGTTCGCCCGTGCCGATGCCGTATGCCTTGTGCAGCAGCGTCAAGACCGGGGCAATGGTGAAGACGGGCACGAGAATGCCGATCAGCTGGCCTGTCTGCTGAAGGCGCGGAGTTGCCCCTACCAACTGGCCGGTCTTGAGGTCTTGCGACGTGTCACCGGCGGTTGCGGCGGCGCAGCACACGATGCTGGCCACGCCTAGCGCGCCTAGAATTCCCGCGCTGCCAGTCATGCCTAGGATCAGCAGAATGACCGAGGAGAACATCAGGGCGCAGATTGTCGTGCCCGAAATGGGATTGTTGGACGATCCCACCAAGCCGCAAATGTAGCTTGAAACTGCCACAAAAAAGAGCGAGCTGACGAGCATCACGATCCCTGCAGTCAACGCGACCTGCAGAGAACCGGTGACGGATTGGTACAGCACGAACGTACCGAGGGCGACCACTGCGAAGCCTGCGCCGACCAAGGAGTTAGGCAGGTCTTGATCGGTGCGTTCGATCGATTGGCCGCTTCTTCCAACGCCGCCAAGCAGGTGGCGCACCGCCTTCGCGATTCCGCCGCGGATATTCCACATCGATGCCAGCCCGCCTACGATCATGGCCCCCACGCCCATGTAGCGAATCTGGCTGCTCCACAGCGCCCACGCCGCGTCCAGGGCGGACTGTTCGGTCAGGGGGTTTAACCAATAGAAGATCGGAATAGCGAACAGCCAGGCGATCACGCTTCCCGCCAAGGCGGCGATGCCAATCTCGACACCGACGATCACGCCGACTCCCAGTAGCGCGACCGAGACGTCCGTGCCGCCATAGAGCACGGTGCCCGCCACCCTCCACGCGGCCTCTGCCGTACTGCGAAAGACCGCGACCAAGCCTACGAGCGATTTGAACACCAATCCACCGCCAAGAGCGGACAGGATCGTGCGCATGGGGCTTCCGCCCGACTCTCCTGCCTCGAGCACTTGGGCGCAGGCCACGCCCTCCGGGTAGATCAGCTCCTTGTCCTCGACGATCAGGACCCGCCGCAAGGGGACCATGAAGAGCACGCCGAGCAGGCCGCCCAGCAAGCCGATCAGGGAGACCTTCCAAAAGGAAAACTCCAACCAAACCCCGGTGATCAGCATGGCGGGCACGGTGAAGATGATCCCCGCTGCTACGGCCTCTCCAGCCGAGGCGATGGTCTGCACGATGTTGTTCTCTCGGATCGTGCCACGCCTCAGCAGCCCGCGCAGGATGCCCATCGAAACGATAGCCGCCGGTATGCTGCCGGTAACGGTCATCCCCGCATACAGCCCGAGATAGGTGTTTGCCGCCGTGAGTACCGTGCCGATCAGCAGTCCGATGACGATGGCCCGAATAGTGAGTTCGCGCGCTGGATGGGACGGAAGCATCTGTGATCGCAAATAGCTCGGATAAAGGGCGTACCATATCACAGCGGCCCGCCCGTGCGGTCAGGCCGTGCGTCTCGCGTCAGAAAGTGAAGGGGCCTCTAGGCTGGACTCTGCGCCCTTGGCTCGGCCCGGGTTAGGCGTGTGGCACTGCTGGCCCGTGGCTAGGCTATTCCAATCCGAGAGAGCGCTTTTGGGCGTCCAGCCACTCTTCGTATTCCCTCTTCAGCGCTTCGTCCGTTGGGCTTGGATACAGTTCGCTCGCCGTGTAACGCCCTGTAGCCAGCTTGCCCTTGGTCCAGATGTCGTGCAGTTCCGTCAGCTTTGCTTGCTTGACGGCGCTCTCGACAACGTGTGGCGGGACGAACGTTAGCCCTTCGCGGTCACCTACTACCAAGTCACCCGGCATGACAGTGGCCGTGCCGATCCGTACTGGTACGTTGATGCCCATGAGCATAACGTCTCGGAGCGCCGAGACGTGGAATCCCCGGACATATACCGGGATGTTCAGGGCATGGACCCCGTCCAGATCGCGGATTGCTCCGTCAATGACGAAGCCCTGTCCTGTCGCAGCATGTATTGCCGTCGCGAGGTTGTCGCCGGCGAAGGTTCCGCCTTCAATCTTGCCGAAGAGATCGACGACGAGCACGTCGCCGGGCCGCAGCGCGTCGATCACTCGCTGGTTGCCGTTGCGACCCAGCTTCCGGGCTGCTGCGTCTTCTTCGATGATCTGGTCCAGATCGGGCCGTACCGGCATGAAGACAGCGGTGACGGCCCGTCCGAGCAGCTTCTTCTCGGGATGGACGATCTGCCAGCCCCCTGACCACTGGTAGTGATAGCCGGCTCGCCGCAACGGTCCCCAAAGCATCTCGGAGCTCGCGTTGGCCAGCGAATCGATCAGGGTTTGTGGCACCTTCGGACGACCGTCGTCGAAGCGTTCGAACGGATTCAAGCGGGTGTACTTGACAAGTTGAGCCTTGTCGAATCCGCCAACCTGAGCAGCGACGGGACCGGCTAGCGTCAAGGCGAGGAGAATTCGGAGGATTCGCATCGCAGTGACTCTAACACGTTGTCTCGCCCAATGGGGGCCGAGAGCGGGCGGAGCAGGGAACTGCCCGTCGGGCCGGTCGGGCGGCGTGACTTGTTTTTTTGCGGAGTACAATTGGCAGTTCTGCAAATGAGTGATCTGTTTCGTGTGGGGATCGATCCCGGCTGGAAGGGTGCCTTTGAGTCTCTCTTGAGTTCGCACGTGCGAGATGTCTTCGATTCGCGGCCTGACATCGAATGGGAGATCATGGCACCTCCCGTCGGTGGCGCCGCCAGTCCCGAGGTCATCGATCAATACGATGGCTTGGTGATCCTGGGCATGCCCTTTAGCGCGCACAGCTTCGAGGGAGTCAAGCGGTTGGCATGCATCTCGCGCTGGGGAGTGGGCTTCGACATGATCGACATCGCGGCTGCCGGGGCCGCTGATGTAATGGTTGCGCTGACGCCCGAAGCGATCAAGCGGTCTGTCGCCGAGTCGCAGATTGCGCTGATCTTCGCGTTGGCGAAGTGCCTGCCTGCTCTGGACAGGCGCACGCGGGCGGGCATCTGGCGCACCGACCTGCCGATTGACGGCATTGACGTCAAGGGGCGGGCTCTGTCGTCGGTCGGCCTCGGTCGGATCGGTGCGGAAATGTTCAGGATGGCGCGCGGAATCGGATTTGGCCGGCTGTTGGCCTACGATCCCTATTGCTCGGAGTCCCTTGCGCGCGACGTCGGTGTAGACCTGGTCAGCTTGGAGACCGTCATGTCCGAGGGCGACTTCGTAACTGTGAACGCGTTTCTGAACGCAGAAACGCGCGGAATGATCGGCGCTGCCGAATTGGCGCTGATGAAGCCGAGCGCGTATTTTGTCAATACCGCCCGCGGGCCCATCGTCGACGAATCCGCACTGGTGCAAGTCCTGCGGGACCGGCGCATTGCGGGCGCGGGCCTCGATGTGTTCGAAAAGGAACCGCCGGCCGAAGACAACCCGCTGCTTGCGATGGACAACGTCATCTTGTCCCCGCACAGCATGGCTTGGACGCAGGAGGGCATGGCTGGGAACAGCCGCGATGCCTGTCGAAACATCGCCAGCGTGGCTTCGGGCGAAGTGCCGCCGTGCCTGGCAGATCCGGCGGTCGCTAACCAAGAGGGCGTGCAAGCCAAGCTGGCTCGCTGGAGGAAGTCATGAAGCCTAACCGAGCCCGCCAGGCTGCCTCGCGGCCCGGAAGCTATGCCGTCGGGCACATGGTGATGGAGTTCTGTACTCCAGGCATCGCCAAGATCTGCGAAGCAGCGGGCTTGGACTTCGTGCTCATCGACATGGAGCACGGCCCGCTCGAGATTCCGCAGGTCGCTAGCATGATCGCGTGGTTCAAGGCCACTGGGATCAGCCCGTTCGTGCGAGTCCCGGCGTCGGAGTACCACTTCGTGGCACGCGTCATGGATGCGGGGGCGCAGGGCATCATGGCACCCAACGTGCGGACAGCCGAACAGGCACGTCTGCTCAACGATGCAATGCGATATGCGCCGGAAGGCAACCGCGGCCTCGGGCTAGGGACTTCGCACAATGACTTCGTGCGGCCGGATTCTGTCGCCTACATGGCCCAGGCGAACCGCGAGAACCTACTGATCTGCCAGATTGAGAGCACGCAGGCACTGGAGAACCTCGACGAGATCGCAGACGTGGACGGCGTTGATTGCCTGTGGGTGGGCCACATGGACCTCACGCAATCGATGGGCATTGTCGGCCAGTTTGACCATCCGGACTTTCTTGCGGCGTTGGCGAGCGTGGCACGAGCCGCGCGCACGCGCGGAAAGTTCGCGGGGATTCAGCCCGGCTCTCTGGAACAGGCAGTGGACTGGCTGGCGATCGGCTACAACCTGATCTCGTACAGCACGGATATCGGGGTGTACGGGGCGGCGCTCGCCTCGGAGGTCGCCGAGGTGCGCGCGCACGGGCGCTTGGCGTGAACAGCCGGTGATGGGCTGGAGACTGATCAGGGGACCGCAGGGACCCCGACACGCTGAGCCCCGGCCAGAGGGCGGCGGCGCCTAGCTCTACCGGCAAAGCAGCTTCCCATCCCCTGGCTCGGCGGGGAGTCGGTGGAATAGATCGGCCCGCACTCGCACTGTGCCATGATGAACCCGTGGGCGACCTAGCGCGGCTGTTCGGCTACGTCCGCCCCTACTCCGCGCACATCGCCGTCGCCGTGGTGCTGATGGCGGTGGTGGGGGCCAGCTACGGCCTGTTTGCGCTACTGCTGGAGCCGTTGCTGGATCGGTTCCTGAGTGCCGAGCCGGTGACTGCGCCCGTCGAGCTGTTCAGAGTGCCGTTCTTCGACGCGGCGATCATGTTGGACGACCTCTTGCCGGCAGGTGTTTCCGGCGCCTTCGGGGTGTTCTGCTGGGTATTCCTGGCGGTCTCCGTGGCCAAGGGGCTGTGCGACTACACGGCTAGCTGCCTGGTGAACCATGCGGGCTACTCAGCGGTGCGTGATATCCGAAACGAGATGTACGGCGTTGTGCTGGGCCAGTCGCCGGCCTTCTTCCAGACCAAGCATACCGGGGAGCTGATCTCTTCCCTGGTCAGCGACATCGAAAGGATCCAGTCTGCCTGCTCGCACTTCCTGGCCGACCTAATGCGGCAGCTCTTCACGACACTCGCGTTGCTCTTTGTCTTGCTACAGCACGATCCGATCCTGACGATTGGTTGCCTCGTCGTGCTGCCGCTGGTGTTGCTTCCGGCCTCGCAGATCGGCCGCCGGCTGCGAAAGACTTCCACCAAGACCCAGGAGCATTTGGCGCAATTGGTCAAGATCATGCAGGAGACGATCTCGGGCAATCGTATCGTCAAGGCGTTCGCCATGGAGGACTCCGAGGTCCGCCGCTTTCGCGAGCGTGCCGACCAGTGGTTCGCAGCTAGCATGCGGATGGTCAAGCAGCAGGCGATCGTATCTCCCCTGATCGAGGTGCTCGGGGCAGGCATGATCCTTTGTCTCTTGGTTTATGTGCGTGGCCGGATCTTGGCAGGCGAGCTGACCGCCGGCCAGGTGGTGAGCTTCATCGTTGCCCTCGTGATGCTCCTGCAGCCCATCAAGCGCCTGATCGGAATCCACAACATCTTCCAGCAAGCTCTTGGGGCCGTGCAGCGGGCCTTTGCCTATATGGATCACCCGCACGACATACGAGATGCTCCCGAGGCAAAGCCCTTGCCCCCGATCCGGGAAGCGATCGAGTTTGACAGCGTGCGATTCTCGTACCCCGGCCACCCGGACGAGCCCGCGTTGGATGAGGTTAGCCTGACCGTCCGCGCCAGAGACGTCGTGGCCTTGGTCGGACTCAGCGGGGCAGGGAAGACAACCTTGATGAGCCTGTTGCCAAGATTCTTCGATCCGACCGCCGGGGCGGTCCGGATCGACGGCAGGGACCTCCGCTCGGTCACGGTGGAGTCTATCCGCAATCAGGTGGCCATCGTCACGCAAGAAACGTTCCTGTTCGACGACACGATCTTCAACAACATCGCCTACGGGCAAGCGGACATCGACCCGGAAAGCGTCCGCGCCGCAGCCACGGCGGCCTATGCCGCGGAGTTCATCGAGCAAATGCCCGAGGGCTACGAGACCAAGCTCGGCGAGCGCGGGCATAGACTCAGCGGCGGGCAGCGCCAGAGGATCGCTATCGCGCGGGCGTTGCTCAAAGACGCTCCGATCCTATTGCTCGACGAGGCCACTTCGCACTTGGACAGCGAGGCCGAGACCCTTGTCCAGCGGGCGCTGTCGAATCTGATTCACGGCCGGACTGTCATCGTGAGCGCGCACCGCCTGTCGACCATCCGCTCTGCCGACGAGATTCTCGTGATCGACGGCGGTCGCATCGTCGATCGCGGCACCCACGGTTCCCTGCTGGAGACATGCGGCCTGTACCGCAGGCTCGTCGAGCTGCAGGCCGTGGGGGCGTAAACCGCGAGTTGGGTGCGACGACTGGCTTCGCCCGGGCATCGTCTGTTGGAGCATGCCGGCCGGGCTCTGTCGCCGTGCAGACCCGCGTGCGGGCGTGCCTCGGAAATGCGGGAGCGCGCTAAACTAGTTGTCCGGCTTGGTTTCGCTCGGCGGCTTGCGGACGCCGCCAGACCTCGGGCCGGTTGCACGGCCGCTTCGCTGCCCATGCCAATCGTACTGGTGATCTCAGGCCCGTCCGGGACAGGCAAGAGCACCTTGGTGAAGCGGCTGATCGCTAGAGAGCGCAATCTGGAGTTTGCCGTTTCGGTCACCTCACGCCCGCCGCGACGCCAGGAAGTTGCGGGCCGCTCTTACCGTTTCGTGTCTCAGGAACGCTTTCGCAGCATGGCTGAGGAGGGCGCATTCCTTGAATGGGCGGCCGTGTTTGGAAACCTGTACGGCACGCCCAAGGCAGCCCTGGAAGAGGCGGCTGCGCGCGGGTGCGACATTTTGCTGGACATTGACGTGCAGGGTGCGGCACAATTAATGGAGAAGCTACCGGAAGCTGCCACGGTCTTCGTTCTTCCGCCTTCGCGCCGCGCCTTGGAGGAGCGGTTGCGGACGCGGTCCTCGGAAAAGGAACAGGAGATCGAACGGCGCTTGGGTGAAGCAGCGGGGGAAGTGGGTCGATTTCCGGCCTACCAGTACGTCATCGTCAACGACGATGTCGAATCAACAGTGGAGGCCTTGCGTACGATTCTTGCTGCCGAGCGTAGCAAGCGCGAGCGCATGGCCGGCCGAATCCAGCCGATCTTGATGGAATTCGGCATTGATCCGGAGGAACCCGAATGAGCGACTCGCATCAGAAACTCTTTGAGGGCTACGAGAAGGGACCCGACCAAAAGTGGACGATCCCGAATGACGATCAGAGCGGCGTATACCGCTTTATCTTGGCCGCCGCCCGTCGTGCGCGCCAGCTCCAGAGCGGCCAGCGGCCCCTGATCAACACCACCCTGCGCAAGCCCACGAAGATTGCGATGGAAGAAATCCGCACTGGCGCCGTGGCCGTGGAGATCGTCCCCGAGGGCCAGCCATGGCCGCCTCAACCTGCTGTCGATAGCGACGACGGCGTGGGCGCCGATGCCCTCGGCCCCTTGCCCGAGGGCCTGGACGCAGTCCCCGCTGAGCAGGACGCCGACGCGGATGCGTGGTCTGACCCGTTGAAATCGGAAGAAGGCGCCGAGATGCCGGTCGCCTTCAGGCCCGAGTAGTCCAGACATCGACGACTTACGCTTTGTCCGCAGCTGCGATCCGACCGCCCTTGACGGTCCCTTGGCGTGCGGTAGTGCAGTCGTGCCTCCGGTTCCGAAGGGCAGGCGCCCTTGAAGCGGCCGGATCCGCGAGAGTGTCCGTGACGCGAATTCTCGCAGTTGTCAGTAGCCTGCTCTGCGCAGGGGCTGTCGCCCAAGAGCTGCGCGTCGAAGACTGGGAACCGCGCTCGACACTTGTTGTCGAGCAGCATCCGGTCCCGCGGGCGAAGTTCCCCGCCATCGATGTACATAGCCACCACGGCGGTTCCACCTCGCCGGCGCGGCTCGATCAGATCGTCGCCGAAATGGACGCGCTCAACTTGGCGGTGCTAGTGAACCTTAGCGGCGGGCACGGCGACCGGCTCCGCGACACCGTCGGGACGTTCCGTTCGAAGCATGCCAAGCGCTTCGCGGTGTTCGCCAACCCGGACTTCAGCGGCATCGGCAGTCCCGGATGGCCCCAGCGTGCGGCACGGCAACTCGAGGAGGATGTTCGGGCTGGCGCGCAAGGGCTGAAGATCTTTAAGAACTTCGGCATGAGCGTTCGCGACCGCGCGGGCAAGCGAGTGCCGGTCGACGATCCGGCCATGGACCCGTTGTTCCAGGCGTGCGCCCGGCTGAACATCCCAGTGCTCATTCATGTTGCCGACCCGGCGGAATTCTGGGCGGAACACGACCGCCACAACGAACGCTGGCTGGAGCTGAAGCTACGCCCGCGGCGCAAGCGCACAGCGCCGCCCAGCTTTCAGGACCTGATCGATGAACGCGACCGCATGCTGGAGCGCCATCCGGATGTCAACTTCATCTTGGCCCACATGGGATGGCATGGCCACGACCTCAAGCGCTTGGCAGAACTCCTTGACACGCACCCGAACGTGCATGTTGATCTTGCGGCTGTGCTATACGAGTTGGGCCGCATCCCGTTCAGCGGGCCGGAGTTCCTGAATCGCTACAAGGACCGTGTACTGTTTGGCAAGGACTCCTACGCTCCGGCCGAGTTCCCGTACTATTGGCGCGTGCTGGAAACACGGGACGAGTACTTCGAGTACTATCGCCGCTACCACGCCCACTGGCGCATGTACGGCCTCGGCCTGCCCGACGAGACGCTGCGACACATCTACTGGAAGAACGCCTTGCGGCTGATCCCCGGCATTGACGCGACCTTGTTCGACTAGCGCCGGCGCGTCAGCGCGCGCCCAGTGCCTTCCGGGCGAGTGCCTCAACCAAGTCGACTACCGCTTCGGCGTCTCGCAAGTCGGCGGTCTCCACGGCAGAGTGCGCGTAGCGCAGCGGAAAGCCAATCGGCACGTTGACGGTCTCCAGCGAGCGGAAGACCGAACCGTCGTTCCCTCCAGCAGTGACGCCCAACTGGAGCGGGATCTTGTGCTGGCGGGCTAGGGCGGCAACGCGGGCGATCTCAGCGGTAGGTGTGAGTCCACTCTCATCGAATGCGCGCAGCACCGCGCCGCTCCCTAAGCGCGCATTGGCCATGCGCTTCGATTCGAGTGGGCTGTCTGAGGTCACAAACGTGTCAATAGGAAAGACGCGAGCCGGAGACGTCGTCTTGGCATAGTGCCGCGCTCCCAAGCGGCCGACCTCCTCGCCGACGCTAAATACGAAATCCACTGCCCCGCGCGCTCGCCGGGCCGGACCTTCAAGCCGTTTCAGGGCTTCGATCAACGTGGCGCAACCAAGCCGGTCGTCCAACGACCGGGCACTGACACGGTTGCCGAGTAGCCTTCGGAAGCGCTTGAGCACGGTTGCTGTATCTCCCTCGCTGACGCCCGCTTTCGTTACCGCCTCGCGAGAGGACAGGCCTAGCTCCAGACTGCGCCGGCCGGTCATCACGCCGTTGATGCTGCCTCGGCTTCCGTGGACCAACATCGGCTGCCACGCGAACAGACGCAGATCACCTCCGCCCTTTGGAGACAGCGCTAGGCTGCCGTCGGATGAGATCGCGCTCACGCCGAATCCGATCTCATCCAAATGAGCGATGAATGCGGCCTCTGGCTGCTCACCGCTGCCGATCCTGACGATCAGGTTACCTCCGTCGTCGATGCGCATGGCCTGCTTTGCGTAGGACGGCAAGAGGCTCTGGAGCAGCGTCCTCACGGGCTCTTCCTTACCGCTCACGCCCGGCACCTCCACGAGCTGCTCAATCATCTGTGCCAACGAACCGCTCTCGCGCGGTGTTGCTGCAGCACCGGCCGGGGCGGGAGGGCGTTGCTCTCCGCGCAGTTCCAAACGTGCGCCAACCAAGTGGCAGAGTAGGCGCGCGATCTCGGACAGGTCGCTCTGGCGGACCGCCGCCGAGGGAGTGCCGCTGTTCTGCGCAGGAGGCCAAACGATGGCGTAAGAGTGCTCGTCCTGCCACGGAACCCCGTCGCCGAAGGGTCCGAAGGCGAAGCCGTGCGGGGGCTTGCGCTCGATCTCGATCCCTTCGCGGCCGGCAAGATCGGCGATCTCTTGCACCAATGCGTCTGACTGGCCGCGCACCGCGGCGATTCCGGCGCTTGCACCGCCGTTCGGACGCAGGAGCACGACCCGTTCGAAGTCCAGCGACTGTAACAGCCTGACTAGGCCCGCGTTGTGCGGGTAGCGCTGCGTGACGAACGCCACCGCGACCGTGCCTTCCGACTCAGCTTCAGTCACGCGGCGGGCGACTTCCAGCAGGACGGCGGCGCCGCTCCGGCTTGAGATCCAGGGTGCCGCGATCCACCCGCCCCCAATCGGCGCGACGCGCTTTTCGAGCGTGACGCGGTCGAGGACGTTCAGGCCGGCGGAGTGGGCCTCGTTAGCGCTAGACGCGCCCACATCAATATACAAGTCGTCCGTTTCGGTGCGCCGATAGGACGCCCGGGATCCGAAATGAACGGAGGGAGCCGAGACCACCCCTGGCAAGGCCCTCCCCGTCACGGTCGATATCCGCACGTACTGGCCGAGGAAATAGTCTCCAAGTCCAGCTCCAAACGGAGCGTCTGCAAGGGGCTGCAGGCGCAGGTAACCATCCGATTGGATCGCCGATACCGCGTAGCCGGGCTCGTCAACCCCCGCGGCCAAGAGCGTGCGTGGCGTCCCCTTCCCGAAATGCGCCACGAGCATTCCGTTGCTGCCTCTCCAATGGGTTCCACCTACTCGGCTCGCGATGAAATCGATGACCCTGCTCTCGTCACCCGACGTTGCATCCAAGCCCGCCAACTCAATCAGGTCCGATGCTGGAGCCAGGGCAGCGGCAAGCACGCTGGCAAGTACCGAGCGCAGGGTTAGACTGGGAAGCCGCACTACGCGCCCGAATCCCGCTCCATGCCACTTCGATGGGACCAGCGCCGCGGGGTGGGGAAGCTCACGCCCCCGCCCTGCGAATGCTTGGATGCGTCCCGCCACTGCCCTACGCCTCAGTCGCCGAGACGAGCGAGGGCTTCCTCAAGTTCGGAGCGCGCATGCGCGTCGCCGGTCCGATGCGACGCCGCGATACCGCGCACGTAGATTTCACGGGCCTTGCCGGCGCGCTGCAGCCGCTCTAAGGTCTTTCCAGCGTGATAGTAAGCAGCCTGATAGTCAGGATCTTCTTCAAGTAGGCGCCCGAATTCCTCAAGGGCCTTGCCGTCTTCCCCGCGCTTGACGAACTCGTGCGCTAGGCCATAGCGCGCGAACTGGTTCGATGGGTCCACCTCGAGCATGGCTCGGAGAGCAACGATGCGATCCATGGCAGATGTCATCCAGCATAGCAATGCGGCTGGTTCTCGCCGACGTACACTGGGATGGCTTGGCGTGTCCGTGCTTCGAACCAACCGCTAGGTTGCCTTGGTCTGCGTGGCCCGGAAAGTTCCGCCCGCCATTGGGTGTCCCCCGTGAGGGTGTCTGCCGGGCCGATGCCGCGCGCCCGTACCGGCCGGCTGGGCAACTGCTGGTGACCGGCTGCAACATGGGCTATGCCCGCGATCGGTGCGAGCGCGTGCCTGCTGACGCCCCGGATGCTGCTCGCTTCGTTTATGCCGGCCCCGGCATCGTGCGCTGGGTGCTGGAGACGGATCACCGTCCGGTCGCGTACGGAGTTTCCGAGCAGGGCTCGTCGGCGGGGCAGGGGACAGTCCTCGACATCCAAGTGAACGCCTACCGGAGCGCGTTCGAGGAGCCAGACTCACGCTAGGCGGCCGCGCGCCCGGAGCGCGGAGTAGGGGCCCAAGAGGCCGGGGGAGACAGTTGCGGTCCGGGTCTGTTCCCGATACACTCGGCATAGGAGCAAGCCTCCCGGAGAGACCCATGGCAGAAAGCGAAACCAAGCAAGCACAGATGGATCGGCGCGATTTTGCGAAGGGCGCGGCCGCATTGGGCATGGCCGCGGCCGCCGTCAGCAACGGACCATTGGTGCGCAAGGCGAAGGGGGCCGACAGGGTCGTCAAGTACGCCATGATCGGGCCCGGCAGCCGGGGACGGCGGCTGCTCGAGCGCCACTTGGTGCACATGGAGCACGGCGAGTGCGTCGCGCTGTGTGACATTTACCAGAAGAACCTAGACCGGGCGCTGAAGGTCTTCGACGGCAAGCCGGCAGCTTACACCGACTACAACGAGTTGCTCCAGGACGACTCGATCGAGGCCATATTAATCACGGTTCCGCTATTCCTGCACTACCCGGTCATGAAGGCCGCGCTAGAGGCTGGCAAGCACGTCTTCTGCGAGAAGTCGCTGGTCTTCACGCCCGCGGAAGTCCACGGCCTGAGGGCTCTGCACGAGGCGCACCCGGATCAGATCATCCAGGTCGGCCTGCAGCGGCGCTACAGCAAGCTGTACCAGCGCGCCAAGGATCTCATCGATAGCGGGGCGATCGGGGAGGTGACGCACATCCAAGCCCAGTGGCACCGCAACACGAACTGGCGCCGCAAGGCCGCGGCCGAATTCGAGGACCAGTTCAACTGGCGCCTGTACCGCAGGTACTCTGGCGGGTTGTGTGCGGAGCTGATGTCCCACCAAGTCGACGTGGCCGACTGGATTCTCGACCAGCACCCGAAGTCGGTGATGGGCGTGGGAGGTCTCGACTACTGGAAGGACGGGCGCGACATCTACGACAACATCCAGCTCGTGTTCGAGTACCCGGGCGGCCAGAAGCTGCAGTACAGCTCGATCATGACCAACCGCCACATCGCCGGTCGGCGCGTGCCGGGCGACGGCTGCCGGGAGACGATTCTGGGGACCGACGGAGCGATCGAGCTCACGCTGATTCCCTACGGCGACGGCATGCTGTATCCGGACGTGATGAAGGTCAAGATGGAAGATCAGGCCAAGCAGAAGAATGATGGCGAGAACTGGGTGGCCGGCGCCACCGTGGGCATGGACACCGCGGAGCAGGGCGATGGGTTCCCGATCGATCCCGAGGCCGTAGACCCCAACCAGGTCAGCTTCATCGAGAAAGAGATCTTCTTCGCCAAGACGTGGGCCTACCACAAGGGGATTCTCCGACCTGAGGAGGATATTGATCCTGAGTACGCCGAGCTTTCCAGCTTCCTGACGGATGTTGCGACGGGCTCGCGGCCGAGGGCCGACATCGATGTCGGCCTGCAAGACTCGGTGGCCGTCATGCTGGCGAACCTGGCCATGGACGAGCAGCGCAAGGTCCACTTCGCTGAGATCGAGCAGATGGGGCGGGAGGATGTCGAATTGACGTCGGCTGGCGCCCCGAGCCGTGGCGACTAGCTCGCTGCCGGAGTTAGGCCGCTAGCCCGGATTCGACTGCTTCGGCTTTGGTCCCGGCGGCGGTGCCATGATCGTCAGTACGACAAGGTTTGCCGGGCCCGCGTTCGCGAGCGAGTGTGGCTCGCCCTCTCGGGCCAACACGAGGTCTCCGCTTTCGATGCGCTCGGTCCGCTCGCCGACGGTCACGTCGCCGCAGCCCTCGAGAACCAAGTAGAGCTTGTCCTGCCCGGCATGGGAGTGCAGCTGGTGGACCTGCCCAGGCAGGAAGCAATTCAGCCCGGAGAACACCTGCGCGCCGGAGAGCAGGTCGGCCTTGGCCATCTTGAGGCCGGAGAAGACCGCCCGCTCGGCGATCCGGCGGACGATCATCGGCCTTCGTTCGCCACCTGGATGAGCTGGTTGAAGAGCTGGTTTTGCTCGGGCGTGAGGTACTGGACGATGCGCTGGTGCGCCTCGAGCTGATTCCACTTCAGTTCGCCCAGCAGTTCGGCCTCTTGCATGATCACGTCGTCGAGGATGGCCCGGATCTGTTCCATCTGACTCGGGTTGAGCGACAGCTCCTCGGCCAAGTCCTGCAGCGTCGCTTCGATGCGGAACTCCGTGCTCCGCTCTTCCTCGAACGCCTCCATCAGGCTCGAACTGAGCAGGCCAGTCGCGAAGCCGCTGAAGAAAATCAGGGCAAGCACGCCAGCTGCCTTGCCGACCGAGCCTGCCGCGAAGCCTTGCACTACCGTCCCGCGCCCCCCGAGTACATCACGACCGCCAGCATCGTGCTGCGGTTCAGGTCAATATCGCAACCGAGCCGGACATTGCAGTAGTCCGCGCTCTCCGGAGGCTCGGCCAGAACGCTCTGGGCGATGTTCTGCACTTGGGGTTTGGCTGCAGCTTGGTATGTGCTGGCCCCGAAGAGCACCAACAGCCAAGCGCCGCAAGCGAGAACGAGGCGGCGGGCGATGAGCGGCTGGAAGAAGATGTCCCAGAACGGGGGCTGGCGCTGGGATTGAATTTCGCGCAGGATCTTGCGGTGGAAGCCAGGCGCCGGCCCCAGGCTACTGTCGGGCGGCATGTCGAAGCTGCAAAACAGCCCTGAGAGTCCCGCCATCTCCTCGATCACTTGGCGATCGCCCGGGTTTCGGGCCAGGCGTTCCTCGTACTCGCGGCGCCCCTGATCTCCGAGCTGGCCGGCTAGGTACGCCTCTAGGTTCTCCTCTAGGTACTTGTCCATCCCCGTGTCCCCCTCGGCTCGTTCCTGCCGCGCATTTTACACGACTTCGCCAGGCGCTTCCGCGCGGAGTTGCTCGGCTGCCTTGACAAGTTTCTTGCGGGCTCGGAAAAGCTTCACCTTGATGGTGTTCTCGTTGATCCCAGTCTTCGCTGCCAGCTCGTCCACCGTCAGTCCTTCGACTTCCTTCTGGAACAGCAACATGCGCTCCTCTTCGGAGACGTGCTCCAGCAGCTTGAGCAAGTAGTCGCGCCGCGACGCCTGCTCCTCGGCGCCCGGAGCGGTGTCGGCCGCGCGGGCCGAACTTTCGACGATCTCGTCGACGTCTTCACCCAAGTCGCCCTCGTAGACCACGCGGCGACTCTTGATCCTGCGCAGGTAGTCGTAGGTCTCGTTCATCGCGATCTTGTAGATCCACGTCGACAGAGACGATCGCATGTCGAACTTCTTCAGGGCGAAGAAGACTTTGGTGAACACCTGTTGGGCTACGTCCTCGGCGTCGATGCTCCGTCGAACCATCCTCAGGGCGAGGCTGTACACCATGTTCTGGTGCTGCTGGACGATGAGGGCGAACGCTTCCTCGTCACCACCCTTGGCGCGGCGCACGACTTCGGCTTCTGAAGCGGTCTCGTACGGCACGAAGCGATCTGAACGCACTCCGCCGAGGCAAGTCACCGGATTGCGCTGTCCTGCGAGCAAACCTGTCATTCCCGCCATGTGAGTTGGTTGGACGCACGGCCGGCGCAACAGGTTGCAGATTGGATGCAAGAAATTGAGTTTATCTCTATGGGGCTCATCTGCAAAATTGCCCCTCGCCAGAAGGCAGCTTCGCAGTCGCGCCGTGCAGCGGCTGTCCGCCGCTGCCAGAGTGGCCCGCGAGATCGCGAGGCGCGGGCTACGCGGCGCTCTCCACGCGTTGGAACAGGACCACCCTGCTGCTGCGAATCGGCTGGCCGAACAGGGTCGCGGGCCGGAACTTGCTGGTCAGCAGCGTGTTGGCCAATTGCCGGTGGGCGCGACCGTCTAGTGGCCCCTGCGTGACGATCATGTAGTCATACACTCCGCCGTGGGCGTCGATGTAGGCCACCACCGCGATCTCGTCCGCCACCGGATACGGCGAGGGCAGCGTCATCATTGGGGCACTCACGACCGGGCTGGCCAAGAAACGCAGCGGCACGTCGTCGGCATGGGCCACTGGCTCCATCCAGACCGCCGATAGCAGCATCGGCACCAAGAT
Organism: Terriglobia bacterium; assembly: GCA_009841225.1. Lineage (GTDB taxonomy): Bacteria > Acidobacteriota > Terriglobia > Bryobacterales > UBA6623 > VXMF01. Next base: position 243,809 of record VXMF01000048.1, read on the forward strand.
GAGAGCCATTAGCAAGCCGCCCAGTACAGGCACCGTGATCGGCCGCAGCCAGTTGCCGAACCGGACCTGTCGCCGCCTCCAAGACATCAGCGGCCGATCGCGCATGAGGGCCTCGACCGACAGGGCGCTTAGGATGCGCAGTTCCAAGCTGCTAGGCGGTGCCGCGACTGGAAGTGCGGCCAGCAAGCCGCCAATTGTCTCCTCGCGCTCGTTCTGCGCGTGGCATTTCGGGCAGCGAGCCAAATGCCACCGGACGAATAGCGTCTCGGTCAACCCGAGAGTGCATTCCCGGTACCGATCAAGTCGGCGTGAAATCCAACCACATGTCATTGCTCTACTCCAACTGCCATCTAGCGCTCCGCGGCGCGATCGATGGCGCATAGCGCAGCAGGTGGCGTTTCAGAGCCTCCCGGCCGCGCAGGATCCTAGACTTCACCGTGCCTAACGGCACTCCCAGCGTGTCTGCGATTTCGCCGTAGCTGAAGCCCTCGATGTCGCGCAGCACGACGGCCTCGCGGAAGCGCGGATCGAGGGCTTGCAGGGCACCGTTGAGAATGTCGCGGCGCTCCCGGTCGGTGGTGTGCTCGAACGGAGTCACGGCCTCGGACCGGAACGAGTCCGAGAACTCGTGCGCCTGGTCATGCACCGAGGACTCGCTGACCTCCCAGCCTCGATGCCGCGAGAACCAGCGCCGCTTGTTAGAAGCTTCGTTGGTCGCGATGCGATAAAGCCAAGTCTTGAACGTGGACGAGCCGCGAAAGCCGTCGACCCTCCGGAAGACCTTGACGAAGACCTCTTGGGTCACATCCTCGGCATCGGCCTGATTGTCGATCAGCCTGCAGACGTAGCTGTAAACCGGGCGCTGGTAGCGGCGCAACAGCAGCTCGTAGCTTTGGGGCTTTCGCGCCTTGAGGCCACGGACCAAGTCCGCGTCGAGATCGGACTCGGCGGGGGCGCACGGAAGCATCGTCTTGTGGGACACGGTCGTGGGCGTGCCGATTTAGGCTAGCAGGTGATTTCGCGTCGAGCCATCTCGCGGCAGCTCTCGCCTGATCAGACACCGATAGGCGGGGAATAGTTCCCGGCGTGTTCGTTGCAGTGCCGTCTCGAGTAGCGGACGGCATGATCGCGGTCTGGGGCTCTGGCGGCCTGCGGAAGGTGCTGACAGGGACTGGTTTTTTTGGTACAATTGATTGTTCTAGATCCTCTTGGATTCGTAGGCGGACGCATTGCGGACTGCCGGAATCCTGCTGGTACAAGAATCACTCCTCGCATCCCCGCGTGCGCGGCGCTCTACAAGCATCCGCGCCTGCCACGACGGAGTATTGGTGGATGAGGTCGAGTTCTTGACTCAGCCACAGGCGTCCACCAAACCTCCGATGGCAAGCGAATCAGGAAAGGGCGGTAGCGAAGCCAAGACCTCCGCCAAGAAGGCCGCCGCGAAGAAGCCTGCGGCGAAGGAGTCCGCCAGCACCAAGCAGGGCGCAGCCGCCCGCAAGACTGGCGCCAAGCGGCCGTCGACAACCGCTCCGAAGGCGGCTGCCAAGAAACAGGCGGTTTCTCCGAGCTCCTCCAGCAGCGCCGCCACAGCGCCGCCCGAGGAAAAATCCACTGGAAAGAAGACGAGCGCAACGCGCAAGAAGGCGTCTTCGGACATCAAGACCGCCGCCAAGTCCGCCGCGGCCGGCACGATCGAGGCGACGGGGGAAGCTCCGGCCGGCACGAAGGCCAAGGCAAGGCCCAAGAAGGCGGCAAAGGAGTCCGTCGCGACTGACAAGCCCGAGCCCGCGAAAGCGACCAAGCGGAAGGAGTCCGCCGCCCCGAAGGCGCAGAAGACCACCAAGCGAGCCCCCTTGCCGGGCCCAGAGATCAAGCGGGCTCCGAAAAAGTCCATCGAAAAGACGACAACTCACGAGAAGCTCGAATCTGCCGAGCAAAAGGAAGTCGAGGAAGGGCGCCGGCCGTTGGACGGAATCCGGGTCCTTGACCTGAGCCGACTCCTTCCAGGGCCGTACGCAAGCCACATCCTGGCCAGCTTCGGCGCGGACGTGATCAAGGTGGAGAGGCCGGGAGAGGGGGACTACATGCGCGAGTACCTCCCCCAGACTCAAGGCTTTAACGCGACTTTCCTCACGATCAATCGAGGGAAGCGTAGTATCTCGCTCGACTTGCGGAAGCCGGAGGGCAAGGAGGTCTTCCGCGCCTTGGTGGAGCGTTCCGACGTCGTCCTAGATGGATTCCGTCCCGGCGTGATGGACAGGCTGGGTCTGGGTTACCAAGTCCTTAGTGAAGTCAATCCCAAGATCATCTACGCGGCGCTGACCGGATACGGCCAGACCGGCCCGAATGCCCAGCAGGCCGGCCATGACCTGAACTATCTGGCGCTGTCCGGCATGCTTGACCTGCTCGGGGATGCCGAGGGCGTGCCGCTGGTGCCCGGGATCCAGATCGCCGACGTGGCAGCCGGAGCGCTGCCCACTGTGATCGGGATCCTGCTCGCCCTTCAACACCGCAACAAGAGCAAGGCCGGGCAACTGGTCGATGTCTCGATGTTCGACTCCTTGCTCGGCCTGATGCCGGTGCAGGTCGCCAACTACACGGCGACCAAGCGGCGGCCGAAGCGCGGCCACGAGCGTCTATTCGGGCGTTACGCCTGTTACAACATTTATCCCGTCCGTAACGGACGGTTCATGGTGGTCGCAGCGCTGGAACCTAGGTTCTGGGCTGCGCTGTGCAAGGCGATTGACCGTGAGGACCTGATTCAGGACCAGTACGTAGAAGGTCATGCGCAAGACATCTTGATCGCCGAGCTGACGCGAATTTTCCAGAAGAAGCAGGTCGACGAGTGGATGGAGATCTTCGCTGACGTTGACGCATGCGTCACAGAAGTGCGGGAGATCTCCAGGTCTGTCCAAGACGACCATGTGGCTCAGCGCGGCTTGATCACGCCAATTCGCGGAAAGGATGGAGAGGTCTACGAGCAGCTAGGGGTGTTTCCGAAGCTATCCGAGGCCCCTGGGTATATTGCAGGCGACGCCCCTCGGCGCGGCCAGCACACGCGCCAAATCCTGAGGTCTCTCAAGTATCAGGCGAAGCAGATTGACGAGATGGTGGCTACCAAGGTCGTCGAGGAATCCGCGGGCAATAGCGGCAGCAAAGGCTAGCCCCTCCGTTCTGGAAAGCTTGGGGCCCGGACGGAGTTGTTCCCACTAGCTGGCCTGCAGTGCGCGGAGCGCCGGGCGAAACGCGGCGATGAACGCGTCTACGTCCTCCGTGGAGATATTGAGCGGCGGGCTGATTCGGATCACGTTTCCGTAGAGCCCACCCTTGCCGACGAGCAAGCCTCGCTCCCGAGCCTCTTCCATCAGCCGGTCGGTGTGGCGCGTCGCCGGCTCCTTCGTGTTGCGATCACAGACGAGTTCCAGAGCTTGCATCAACCCGACTCCGCGGACATCGCCGATCAAGGGAAACTCAGCTTGAAGTTCTGCTAACTGTTTCGCGAGATAAGTGCCTACGTGCGCGGAGTTTGTCAACAGGTCTTGCTCGGCGATGAAGTCGACCACTGCCGCGGCCGCCGCAGTGGTGACCGGGTTTCCGCCAAAGGTTGACAGCGTGAGGAAGCGCATCGAATCGGCGATTTCGGGGCGGGCCAAAGTGGCACCGATGGGCAGGCCGTTTCCCAAACCCTTGGCCAGCGTAACGACGTCCGGCACCACATCGTAGTTCTCGATTCCGAACCACCTGCCGGTCCGGCCGCAGGCAGCCTGCACCTCGTCGCAAACGAAGATCCCGCCATGCTCGCGCACTATGTCCGTCACGATCTTGAAATACTCCTTGGGCGGGGTAATGAAGCCGCCGATTCCTTGGATCGGCTCGGCGATGAAGCCCGCCACGCTCCCCGAGGTTGATGTCTCGATCAACTCCTTTACATCTGTCGCGCAGGCGATGTCGCAGGACGGATAGGTCTTACCGAACGGACAGCGGTAGCAGTATGCGTTGTGTGCGTGGACGACTCCGGCGTCCGGCGGCCCAGGCCCCCTCCACACGCTCTGGCCGGTCAGCGCCCGGCCGCTGGAGGTTCTGCCGTGGTAGCTATGACGGAGCGCGACAATCTCCGTGTTTCCGGTATAGCAGCGGGCGAGCTGGATTGCGGTCTCGTTCGCTTCAGAGCCACTGTTGGTAAAGAAAGACTTGGTCAGTTGCCCGTCGGGTGAGATCTTAGCGAGCCTCGCGGCGAGGTTGATCTGCGGTCGGGTAGGGAAGAGCGTCGAGACATGATGCAGACGGTCGACCTGTTGGTGTATCGCCGCGTTGACGCGGTCGTTCAGATGACCAACGCTGATGGTGACGATGCCGCCGAAGAAGTCGAGGTATTGCTTGCCATCCGAGTCCCAAACGTATTGATCCTTGGCTCGTTCGATGACCAGCGGGCGGTCAAAGAAATGGAACACCGCCGGGAACAAGTACTGCTTCCCGGCGAGGATCAGTTCGTCGCGGTCGTTGCGATTCGGCGGCACCCTTGCATTGTGCCGTATCGCGCCGGCCTGGGAACGCTCGGATGGGACGGGCGCGACACGGGCGAGCCGAGGGGCAGCCAACCGGGCCGCATTGCCCGCGCGCGCGGGGCAGCCTGAGTGTTCGGACGCAGAAGGCTCAGCGCCCCAAGACCGTTGCCAGCAAGCCGGGCTCGTCGGTAATGATGCCGTCGACGTTGAGTGCCAAGAGGCGGCGCATTTCGGACTCGCTGTTGACCGTCCAGGCCAGCACCTTGAGATCCTCGTCGTGGACTTCCTCGATGAAGTTGCGCGAGGCGAGCCGGAACTGCGGGATCACGAAGTCGATCGGGCTGTTGAAGCGGGTCTCTTCGTCTTGGGTGCGGTTGAAGATAAAACCGAGCTGGATGTCGGGCAGCAAGTCATGCACCTTGTTCAACATCTTTGTGTGAAAGCCGCTGATCATGGTCTTGCTGATGTCGGCGTGTGCCTGAATCAACTCGATCGCTTGCTCTTCGAAGCCCGGTTCCTTGAGTTCGATGTCGAGAAAAGCCCGGCCCGAAAAGCGCTTGAGCACTTCTTCGAAGAGGGGAATCTCGTAACCGTCTCCCAAATCACGGAACTCTGCATACGGAGTCGATGGCACGGAGCGGCGCCCCGAGACCGAGCTATGCACGACGACCAACTTGCCGTCGCCGGACCGGCGCACGTCCAGCTCGACGCCATCGGCACCCTGGGAGAGCGCATGCTCGAAGCTCGGCACGGTGTTTTCCTTGTGTCCCTTGGCACCGCGGTGTCCGATGATGGTGGCTTGTTGCATGAGCTTGCTTCCTGGGATTCTGCCAGCCGCAAGGCGCGGCTGCGCTGCGGCGACCGGTTAGAGAGAAATGCGAGGGCAGGCGTGCCCAGATGGCCGACAGCGGAAGAGCATCACAGAAGAAGGTATTATACCCCCGCTTGTGCAACTCGACCCCAGAGCGGAAAAGAATTTCCCGCGGAGCGGCGGTGAGCGCCGCTAGGCAAGCTTGGGCCGATGGAAATGTCAGGTCGAATCGGCTAGAGTAACTGCCAATGGCAGACCACCTCCAACGCCGATCTGTATTGCAAGGTGCAGCAGCGGGCATCGCTGCGGGCGCAGCTCTGGCACAGTCCGGATCTGCCGCGCCGGTCCCGTTCTCCGACGGACTCAAGATCACCAAACTGGAAACGTTCTTGGTCAAGCCGCGCTGGCTGTTTCTGAAGATGCACACCGATGCCGGCCTGGTCGGTCTAGGCGAGCCCATAGTGGAGGGCCGGGCGAAGACCTGTGCCGAGGCCATTCGCGAGATGGAGCCGTACCTGCTGGGCAAGGACCCGCGGCGGGTGCAGCATCACTGGCAGGCCCTTTATCGACACGCGTTCTATCGCGGCGGCCCGGTGCTGACCAGCGCGCTGAGCGGCATCGAGCAGGCGATGTGGGACATCGCCGGGCAGGCTGCCGGGTTGCCGGTGTACGCCATGTTGGGAGGTCCGACTCGGGACAGGGTGCGCCTGTACAAGGGCGGCACATCGCCGGACACGATCCGGGACGACATGGCACAGGGCTTCACCGCGTTCAAGGTCGGGCCGTACAAGGAGCGCCCGGCCCGGATTGTCGAGAACAGAGCCTTCGTTGACAAGGTGGCCGAGTCGTTTCGAGCGTTGCGAGAGGCCGGCGGGGACGAGGTGGATATCGGGATCGATTTCCACGGCGCGATCAGTCCGCAGACAGCGAAACTGCTCATCAAGGCCCTAGAGCCATACCAGCCAATGTTCATCGAGGAGCCGGTCAACTGCCAGAACCACGACATCATGGCGGAGATCGCTCACGGCACGCATCTCCCTATCGCGACTGGCGAACGCGTCTTCACCAAGTGGGGATTTCGCGAGGTGCTGGAGAGAGGCGCAGCCTCCATTCTTCAACCGGACCTGTCGCACTGCGGCGGCATCATGGAGGCTCGGCTGATCGCCGGGATGGCGGAGTCGTACTACGCGGCAATGGCGCCGCACAATCCCTTGGGGCCGATCGCCACGGCTGTTTGCGTTCACCTAGACGCGTCGATCCCCAATTTCATGTGCCAAGAGTTCCGCTCGCTTGGGGAGGGGTACTTCAAGGAGCCGCTGCGATTCGACGCCGGCTATGTGCCGCTGCCGACCAAGCCGGGCTTAGGAGTCGAGATCGACGACGAGGCGATCGCGGACAAGATCGACCACGATTGGACGAACCCCATGCCGTACGATGCGTTCGACGGCTCTGTCGTGGACTGGTAGGCCGGACCGGTCCTGCAGGCCGGGCCGCTTCGCGCAGCAGGAGACCGACGAAGGGGAATAGTGGCCGGATTTCAGACTAGGGGCTTGCCTGGCAGGCGATTCATCGGATAACGTTAGTGTAGACGAGCGCTGGCCAAACCGGCACATTGGTTGACATAATCTATGTTATCGGAAATTATATTCCGGCGATTCGCGGCGGTCGGGGCCCTGATGCTAGCGCTTTCGGCTCTCGCCTCCGCCGAAGCGATCCGCGGCACCTTGGTTCCCCCAGCCGATGGCGAGAAGCTGCAGCTGGCTCTCGCGGGCGGCGGCACGGTGGATCTGGAGTTGTTGGACGAGGGCCTCGAGCTCACCATGCGCGACCCGCAGCTGGCGAAGCGACTGTGGGAGCTGCGCGGCGAACACCAGGACGGCGGCCGATTTGCCGTGGAAAAGATTTTCACTGTCAAGGACGGCGAGTTGCATCGAGTGACATACTACTGCGAAATCTGCCATATCACGACGCACGAGCCCGGACTGTGCATGTGCTGCCAAGGCGACACGGACTTGCGCGAGCTTCTCGGCGAATAGCGTGAGCGAGCCTGCGGTATTCTGGTCAACCGCTTATGTGCGCTGCATCCTCGGAGACCTACTCTGCCGAACCCAGTGTTTCTGACGGTGTCGAGATTGTCCGCCTGAACGGACCGGGCGGTGTCGTTGTCTCGGTCGCGCCGAAGATTGGCAACAACGCCTACGAATTCATCGTCAATGGCAAGAACGCGTTTTGGTTCCCCTTCAACTCGGTCACAGAGTTCGCGGCCGCTCCTGAATTGTGCGGCAATCCGCTGCTCGCACCGTGGGCGAACCGCCTCGACGAGCACGCGTTTTACGCCGCCGGCGTGCGCTATGAGCTAAGCCGCGGCATCGGCAACTACCTAACGGACCCGGCCGGGCAACCGATCCATGGGCTGCTTCTCTATTCGAGCGCGTGGGAAGTTGTAGCGGTTGGATCCGAGCCCGACTCGGCGTGGGTGACAAGCCGCTTGGAATTCGGCCGATTCCCTGCCCTGGTGGCGCAGTTCCCGTTCGCCCACAGCATCGCAGTGACATACACGCTCGCAGGAACGAGCCTCGAGGTGCGGACCGAAATCGAGAACCAAGCCGCCGAGCCTATGCCTGTCTCGGTCGGGTACCATCCATACTTCCAGCTGCACGACAGCCCGCGCGACGATTGGAGCGTCCGTCTTGCGGCAGCCAGCCTGTGGGAATTGAACGAGCGGTTTACGCCGACTGGTGCGACCTCCCCTGTCACGGACACGTTTCCGCGTGCTGAAGACCTACCCCTGCGCGGCGAGTTCCTTGACCATGTGTTCGGTGATTTGAAGGTTGATTCGGACCGTTTTGCGCGATTCAGCGTTCGCGGCGCGGGAGAGAGCTTGACAGTAGCGTACGGCGACGGATATCCGGTCGCCGTCGTCTATGCGCCGAGCGGCGAAGGGCAACAATTCCTGTGCTTCGAGCCGATGTCCGGCATCACGAACGCATTCAATCTGGCACAGCGCGGGTCGTATCCTCAGCTTCCGTTCGTCCAGCCTGGCGACGCTTGGACGGGAACTTACAGGATTACGGTGCAGGGGTTCTGACCCACGCGATGGTGTCCTGCCGGCGCGGCGGCCCCGACGCTCGAGCCAAGGCAGTGGCGCACCGCTGTCGCGAGTGAATCGGGTCAGAAGACGATCTTGGTCAGCATCTGGAACGTTCTGGGAAAGCCTCGCGTTCCGGGAATGCTGCCGAACGTATCGGATCCGTAGATCGTTCGTGGCCCGCGCCAATTGACTTGATTCAAGAGGTTTATGAACTCAAACCTCAGAGATAAGTTCACGTTCTCGCGAATCGCTATGCCCTTCTCCAGCGATACGTCCCAGTTAACCAGCGCCGGACTGCGGACGGCGTCGGTCGTGTGCGGCGCTTGGCTCAGTTGCAGGCCGTCCGTCGGCACCACGGCATTCGCGGTCACGTATTGGTTCGGATCGCTGGCCGGATTTCCTCCGCCCCCGACTTGGACGTTCTGGGGGCGCTGGTGGCTGAAGCCGTAGGCGCTCAACGGATTCTCGTTCTGCGTGATAACAAGTGGAAAGCCGCTGCGAAAGATCGTGGCCGTGGAGACTGACCAACCGGACAGCAATTTGGAGTCCCCCCTTGTCTGGTACATGAAGTTCAAGTTCACGAGGTGCGGCGCATGCAGCCTCGATAGCGAGTAGTCGGACTCCAATAGCGGGCACTTGCCCACCGCACACCCGTCCGGTGTGTTGTAGACCGTGCGGGTCAGGCTCTCCAGCAAAGTGTTCGCCTCGTAGATGTTGTCGCGGTGCCTTGTGTGCGTGTAGTTCAGGCGCGCGCCCCAGGCTCGCGCGAAGCGCCGTTCCAATTCGAATCGAAGCCCGTGGTACATCGACTTGCCCGCGCTCACGTGACGGGCGTAGACGTTGCGGAAGTGCGGGAATGGCCGCAGCAGCTGGCCTAGCGGCAGAGTCTCCCCTTCTGAAAACGATCCAAAGCGGTTGTCGCCAAAGAAGGGATTCGCGCGGCGCTCGTTAAGCTGGCCGCCCAGCGAAAGGGCGTCGTCTGCGAGCTGGTTGATATTCACAACCGAGTTGAAGGTTCCGCCGATCGGCAGGTTGGTCCCCTGACTGCCGACATAGCCGACCTTTAGAGCCACCCCTCGGCCGATGTCCCGCTGCAGGTCCAATGACCATTTCTTGATGTATGGAGAATCGCGATACTGGTCGTTGAAGTAGACATCGCCCCCAATGTTCTGCAGGCGCCCATTCGCATTCCCCACCGGATCGAGAATGCCGTGGGGGAACGGATTCGAGGCCGTCGACTCACCCGGCGTGATGCCGTCTACGCTGGCCTCGACGTTGGTCACGGCCGTGTATCCGTATGTGCCGGTCTCTGAAGCACCGGTGCCGGCAGGAATCGCATATGGCGCCCAGAACACGGCGAAGCCGCCCCGGATGACTGTGGAGGCGTTCACGGAGTAGGCGAATCCCGCTCGCGGGCCGAATTTCGCCGCTGGTGGGTTCCATTGATGGGTTGGATTGCCGTCCAGGCCGGCATACATGAGCCCGCCCCTCAAGGGAAAGCCGGGCAGCCTGCCCTCCAGCTCGGGTGGGAGGTTGACCTGCAGTGGGAAGGGGCTCTGACGGTCCCATCCGACTGCGAAGTCATTCGAGTCTTCTTGAAGGCCTGTTTCGTGTTCGACCCGGAGCCCGAGGTTGAGCACCAGATCCGGCGAAATCCTCCAGTCATCTTGGAAGAACCCGCCGAAGTAATCGAGAAACAAGTCCGCCGGCACGGCCAGGGTGGCGGAGCCGCCGTCGGGAATTCCCAGCAGCAGGTCCGCCAGCGCGCTGCCCGAACCTGTCGCAGGCCTCGTCGGATCGGGGCCTTGGGTGAACTTCTTGGCAAACCTGAGCACCATTCCGTTGCCGAAGTTGGCGGTGTGCAGCCCGAGCCTGCGCCACTGCCCGCCCCACTTCAGCGTGTGATTGCCTACGAACTGACCGTATGTCCCGCTGATCTCGCGCGATAGCCACTGCACATCGTCGTTGCTATTCCCTCCTAAGGCATTGCCGTTGTTGCCGAAGTCCGCCACGAAGATCTTGGGGAACTGTCCCTCGTAACCTTCCTGTGCGTAGAGTTTGTCCAAAAAACCACCCCGAATCCCCAGCTGGGCACCAAACTGGTCCTTGCCGAACGCTGGGTTGCTCCAAGAGTCGTTGAAGTATGTCTGTCCGTAGCGCGCAGTGAACACCGAGTTGGCAGTAGGCAGGACCGTGGCGTTGATCGCGACGGCATGCACGTCCCTGCCGAGCGTCGACGAATCGATCCCAAAGATGGGGCGCGTATCGGAGTTCAACAGATCTTGGTAATGTCCGAAGAGTGGTTCTGTGGACTGGTAGTGCAGATATGTTCCGGACAGATGCCAGCGATCATTGAAGGCATGGCTCAGGTTTCCTGTGGTCTGGATGGCCCGCACCACCTGGATTCCCGATGTCGAGATCTGCCCGCCCGGCCCCAGCGTAGCTAGGAAGTCCGTCAGCGCCGTTCCGGCGGCGTCTCGAGAACTTGCCGGGATTCGGCCGTTAGCGAAGGCCGGCCTTCGACCGTCCGCGGTGAGGCCGAACGGATCGTAGATTGCGTTCCTGCTCTGCGAGAAATCGCCGGACGCCTCTGCAGGTGTTGGCACGGTGACGGTGGTGTTGCCGATTGCGTGGTCGGAATACCCTTCGGCCGCGATCCAGAAAAACGTCCGTCCGGCAGAGACTGGGCCGCCGAAAGAGCCTCCGAAGAGGTTGTACGGAGCGTCCTCCAGATCCTGCTGGCGCAGCAGCCCGCGGTCGAAGTCCTGCTGCTGGAAGTAGGCCAGCTTTCTCCAGAAGGTGTTCAGCTGTCCGGGACGGAACTGATACAAGGCGCTACCGGCCCAATCGTTGGTGCCCCGCCTATGGATCGTATTGAAGACGCCCCCGCCAGTGCGGCCCATCTCTGCGTCGTACGTGTTGGTCTGCACCTTCATCTCTTCGACGGCTTCGAAGACCGGAATGATCACCGAGCGGTTGCGCAAGTCAGTCATCGAAACGCCGTCGATGGTGTAGTTGTTGCCTCTCAGAGGCCCGCCGCCGAGAGATAGCAGCGACGAGTTGGTCTGGTCGGATTGCTTGACCCAGACCGGGTTTCCTGTGTGCACCACGTTGGGCGTCGTGACGGCAAGGATGAACACGTTGCGGCCCGGAGAGGGCAGGACTTCGATCTGCTTGCGGTCGATCGTCGAGGCAACTGACGCAGTGCCGTTCTCGATGAGGGGTGTTTCCGCAGTGACCGTGATGGTTTCCTCGACCCCGCCAACGTTCAACGTGATATCCGAGACCAGGAATGTGGAGATTCCGATCGTCAGCCCCTCCGCGACGAAGCCACTAAAGCCTTCGAGGTCTGCGCGCAGCGTGTAGACGCCGGGCTGGACGTTCGCGAAAGAATACTCTCCGGCCGTGTTGGAAGCAGTCGACCGGGCAACGCCGGTCTCATCATTCACCAAAGACAGTTCCGCGCCGGGGATGAGTCCACCGTTCGCGTCCTGGACGATACCGCGCACGCCGCCTTGGAACGTCTGCGCGGAAGCCTTGGGGAACCACAGCAGGCTCGCTAGGAGGCAGGCACACGACAAAGCGGCCCGCAAAGTGTTGTTCGGCAGTCCCGCACGATGAGCAAGCCGCGGCGTGGTTTCAACGCCTACAAGCCTGCCTGGGAACGAGCCAGAATCTGGATTCGAAGCCGCACGCTGAGGGGTTGCATTTCGTTTCAGCACGTGCAAGGCGCTATTCGCGACACTTCTGGCCATTCGATCTATGCTCATCGCCCAGTCTACAGGGGCGTACGCGGGCGAACCGGTGGGGGCCTTTGGGCAAGGCGTCGGGCTCCTGTTCCTTGCCGTCGCGTCGGCGGCGAGACCGTTGGACGAAGCCTGCCCCGGCCTCACGGGAGACGCCGGCTAGGTTTGCCGTGCCGCCCTGACCGCAAGCGATTTCGCTGAATCGAGACCGGCGCTAGGAGAGGCGTGAGCTCGGCGGAGTTCCCTCCTGCCCTGACCTGGTGTTCTCAGAACTCGATGCGCAGCGTAAAGCGAAACGTCCGGCCATCGTTGAGCGTGTTGGTGATCGCTCCGAACGTCCGCGAAGCAAGATTGATGTCCGGCTCCTCGAATTGCGGATGGTTCAGAGCGTTCAGAGACTCGGCCCGGAATAGCAAAGACCTCTTCTGGTCCAACAAGACACGTCGCGACAACGCCATGTTAATGTTCCAGACGCTGTCTTTGCGGAACGTGTTCCGCCCCAAATCACCGCCCGCATCCGTGGGCTGGATGAACTCGAAGGCGCTCGTCGGCAGGAGCGCCTTGGAGCGATCAGGATGGTTTACGGCGCGACCTAGGATTGAAGCATCGATGACGTTCGGCCTGTCGCTGCCGGCGCCGTCAACGTTGCCGATGCCCGGTGAGTCTGATCCGGACCGAATTCCGAACGGAGTGCCAGATTTCCAGAGCACGACTGAACTCAGCTGCCAACTTCCAAAGATCGAGCGCAACACCGGCGGAAAGCGGTATCTTCCGGGAATCGCGTAGCTTAGCCGAACGAGTGTCGCATGCGGTTGGTGGTAGTCGCTAACTCCCTTCATGTAGCCCCAGACGTCAAACTCCGTAGGGCTGCGAGCCCGCCGCCCGTCGCGACCGGTCGCCGTATTCGTGTAATCCGAGCCCAAGTCGATGGCCTTGCTCCACCAGTACGACGCATCTAGGTTCAGGCCCGCCCAGTTCGGCACACGCAAGGAAACCTTGGCAGCGTCGAAGTAGCCGATCGACCCGTTGAGGGTGTGCAGCACGTCGAAGTAGCGGGGATCAGGTCGCCGCTGGTTTATGGTGCGCGTGACTTGGGCGACGCCAGCGACTGGATGTGCGCGGTTGGCGTAGCGTTGGTTGAGCAGGCGGTGCGAGCGACTGCCGACGTAGCCAATGTCCAGCGTCCAATCTGGCCTTGGCTCGAAAGCCCAAGACAGGTTGTATTGGTGTGAGTATGGCGTCGATAGTTCCGGGTCCAATTGGAAGTGGGCGCTGCGCGCTGTCGGGTCCAAGTCCGCGGGCGAGAATTCGCGCAGCGGGTCGAGGAGGTCCGGGGCATTGACCACCACCGACAGCACGCCCGGGGTGTTAAAGCGCGACTGCATGAAGGTCGCGTTGAACAGCTGGCCGTAGTGCAGTCCGTACGCACCGCGCACCACGCCCCAGCGACCGTCAGGCCTGTAGGCGAAGCCCAGCGACGGCGCAAAATTGTTCCAGTCGCCGTCATAGGGGATCTCGCTCAGCGCGTTGACCTCGGTCGGACTGGCGACCGGTTCGTACCGCAGGCCGAGCTGCAGCGTGAACTCGGGCGTGACCTTCCAGCTATCCTGCAAGTACGTCAGAACGGAGTAGTTTCGAAAGCCACGGTGTGCGTTGCCAATGGCGAAGCGATACTGACTGGGCGTTCCAGCGAGCAAATTCTCTACAGCGTTCCTTCCGAAATCCGCACGGAAGCTAAACGTGCCACGATGGTTGTTGCTCTCGAAGCCATTGACTTGTTTTTGCAGCGCCTCTACTCCCACAACGATGTTGTGGTTTCCAGCATTTCTCGCCAGCCGGGCTCCATAGCGGAACAGGTTCTGTACCCGGTCAATCGGGATGTTGCCTCCGGGCCCTATCGATTGCAGGATCCGGCTAAACAGGAAAAAGGGCCCTAGGGAGGTTTCTTCAGGCACGAGTAACGAGCCGATGCGCTCGAATCCCGCCGTCACGTCCATGGTCGTGTACGGGCTCCATGCACGGTTCCAAGTCACCCTGGCATTGTGATTCTTCGTGGTGGTGTCGGGATTCTGGCCGCCCACCAGTTGGAACGCCTCCACGTGCTGCAGTGTCACGTTATATCGCAGTGTCAACCTGCTGCCACCCAAGGAGTTGTCCAGCACAGCGCTGACTCGGTCGTTGTGGATCTTCTGCGGCGCGTTGGTGTTCAGCGCCCGTGCGTTGATGTCGGTGCGGTTGGGCAGTTCGTCGGGATACGCTCCAATCACCCGCTGGATTAACGACAGCTTATCGGGATCGGTGGTGATCGGGACTCGCTCGTCGGCGGCAGGGACGAGGACATTGCCGTTGACCTGGCCAAGCAGCCTGCGCTGGCTCATCTGTAGCGTTAGCGCCGTCCGCTTGCCTAGCGGGACTCCGACGTTGAGGCCGTAGTCATTCGTCCGTGCCGGTTGGACCTCACCGACTTGGAAGAACGACCGCGCCGAAAGCGCACTATTTTGGTGGCTCCAGAACAATTCGCCACGTATCTGATTCTGCGGTGCATTCCTCAGGTGCAGGCTGGGCTTGGGCGACCCGCCGTATTCGAGTCCGAAGAACGATTGTTCAGCCGCAAAGTTCTCCAAGATCGTCGCCGTGGCGCCCATGCGCCGCAGCAGTTCCTTCAAGACGTTGTTGTCGATCAGCGTCAGCCGCACGTTCTCATTGCGACGGGCCTCGCCGGACTCGCTGTCTACCTCCCCGAGCAAGTTGAGGCGTGTCCGCTCTCCAGTATCGGCGTCGCCTGCCTGAGCGGCCTCGTCCTCTTCGCTTGCCTCCGCAGCACGCGCAGTTGTCGCCAGCGCGTCTTCGGGCCGTTCCTCGACTTCTGGAGCGGCCGCTTCCTGGCCGAGGCACACAGCCACGCACGCGAAGCATGCGATGCACAAGCTTGGGACTTGGAAGTATCGGCGCACGACCCTACCCAATACGGTACTTGAAGCTGAGCGGTTCAACTACACTGTGACAACCATGACGCGCCGCACATGGCTTCACGGCACTGGGCTTCTGGCTCTTCCACAAGTCGTGGCCGCACGGCCAGCAGACACAGGCGTCATCGATGGACTCTCAGTCTACACTGCGCAGGTCGGTCCTAGGTCTTGGGTGCTAATGGAATTGCGGACCAAGCAAGGCCTTACGGGACTGGGTGATGCATCTGCCAACGAGACTGTACCGACCAGAGGAGCGGCTGTAGCCCGCGAAGCATTCGAGATCATGCGCGGCCGCAGCCCGTTCGAGATCGAGCGGCTGCGCAACGCGGCCTTGTTCAAGGTCGCCGCAGCCGATTCACGCGAAAAGCGGATCACTGCGGCTTCCTGCTCGGCACTGGAGCAATGCCTATGGGATCTCCAGGGCAAGACTCTGGGAGTTCCCTGCTACCAGCTTTTCGGCGGAAAACTGCGCGGCACGATCCGCAACTACGCCAACATCAACCGTGCCACTCGGGGCGAGCAGCGAACGCCGGAGGGATTCGCGGCCAATGCCGCGCGCGGCGTTGCGGCCGGCTTCGACGCATTCAAGCTGGCTCCGTTCGACCATATGGCGCGGAACGAGAGTGACCCGGACGCGTATGAAGAGGGGGTCCGGCGTGGCGTGGGATTCGTTGCGGCTGTGAGAAGAGCCATCGGCCCCAATCGCGACCTGCTCATCGATGGACACAGTCGCTTCGACGCCCGGCAGGCGATGGACGTCGCTGGCCGCCTGAAGCAGTACCGCCTGTATTGGATGGAGGAGATGTGCCGCTCGGCTGAGAACCTGGCGCAGTTCAATCAGGAAACTGACGTTCCAACCGCCGGCGGTGAGTCGCTGTGGAGCACCAGTGAGTTTTTCCAATACATTCAGAGCGGTGCAGTCGACACGGTCATGCCAGACGTGAAGTATTGCGGCGGAATGTACGAGTTGAAGAAGATCGCTGCGATAGCCGAAGCAGCCGGCCTGGGAGTCGCCCCGCACGGCCCGGCCAGCCCGGTCGGCAACATGGCGGCCGCGCATGTCTGTGCCACCCTCCCCAACTTCGAGATCCTCGAGCTGGCATTCGGTGAGGTTCCATGGAGAGCGGAGACCGTCGTTCCCGCCGAGGAGGTGCGGGGAGGCTTGCTCGCTGTCCCGGACCGGCCCGGAATCGGCTACGAAATGAATCCCGAGCGCTGGCAGCGCTATTCCGCTTGACGCCGCCTAGCGCCTGTCATTGCGTAGAGTTGCGCCGCCTCAGGAAGTCTTCCAGCACGTGCAGGACGATTGCGAAGCTTCGTTCGGACAGCTTGTCCAGCGAGTCCTGCGGTGTGTGCCAGTAGGAGTTCAGAGGGCCGTAGTTGAAGTCGATCAGGTTTAGGCTTGGCACGCCAACTTCCAGAAACGAAACGTGATCGTCCTGAACGTAGCCCAAGTTTGTGCGGAACGCGGCGGAATAGCCGAGGGCGCCGGCGATATCCCAGACCTCTCGTCTCAGCGCCGCGTCGGAATTCCCTTCGTACAGGATGTCAAGGTCTCGATCCCCGATCATGTCCACGTTGATCAGTGCGCCGATGCGCGACGCCGTTCCGTCCGCGGCCCAGCGCCGTGCAAGCCTCCGGCTGCCATAGGTGTGGTCGCTGTTGTTCCATTCGACGACCGCCTCTTCACCATCGAATAGGGCTAGCCAGACGCCCTCCTGCCCTGCCCTGTCAAGCCGTTCGGCCAGTACCATCAGCAGAGCGGCGGACGAGCCACCGTCGTTGGCGCCGACGAATGCAGGAGCAGCTATGGTGTCGTAGTGTCCCGAGATCACGGTTACAGGCGAGTGCGATTTCGCACCGAAACGAGCGACGATATTGCGCATCGGCTTCGCGCCGTTCGGGGTCGCTGCCACGAAGCGGTCGACTTCTACACTGCAGGACAGACGATCGAGATTCGCTACGATCATCTCGGCCTGTCGTCGAAGTTGGTCAGAGCCCGCGGGGCGGTTGCCCAGTTCGACGAATCGGCTGGTCCACTCCATCGCTCGCTGTCCCGCCAGCAAGTACTCTTCCGGGGGCACCGCGCTTTCGCTTGGTTGGGCGGTGCCGATGACAGTCCAGGCCGCAACCGCGAAGAGCAGCTGCAGCAACAGTCGGCGAGGCACGTGAAACGCGCTCTGGTTTCGCATTACCGGCCGGTCCCCTCCAGAGGAGCGACCGCTGGCGACGTCGGGGCGGCGTCAGTCACGCGACGGGCCTCGACTACGATTGCGGGACCTGAATCGCTTGCCAGCTCCAAGAGAATCAACGGGAACATAGCGATTGCGACCAAGCAATAGAGTATGTCCTTGAGCATTTCGACGATGCGTCGTTCCCGCACGCCTCTGACCTGACGGAGAGCCGGGTCCAGCCCAGGGCAGAAGCTCGAGGCGAGACAGAGGGCAGCCTCGATGATTGAGCCGGTCCTCCTGCTGGCTACAACGAGCCCGCAGGCCTCGAGCAGTCGTTCGAGGCTGGTGTCGTCAAAACTGACCGGATGCCGTGGGATGTCGAAGCCTTCCGAGGCGCCAGCCAATAGCAGGGCCTGCCAAGAGTTCGCGTTGGGGACTTGGATGACTAGACTTCCTCCGGGAGCCAGCATCTCCAGCACGGCCTCAACAGCAGCTCTCGGATCCCGCTCGTGCTCCAGCATATGCTTGCCAACGATCACGTCAAATGCGCCGCGACGGAAGCACCCGTCTGGCAGCCGGTTCTGTACTACGGACACCCCGGCGGATGAGAAACGCGGACTCACCGGCCGAGCTGTCGGAGCAACTGCCACCACAGCTAGACCACGCCGGCGCAGGGCCGGTCCCAGAAGCGCGCCGCCGCCCACGTCGAGCACCGTTCCGCCGTACGCGCAGCCCCAAATCACTCTCGCCATGCGCGCAGCCGCGCGCTGGCGAGCCCAATTGATGACGCGGCGCACTACGGTCGACGCATTATCGTCGCGAATCCACTCAAGATTCAGCGTGGCCGCGTCCTGTGGCGGCGCCGGCCTGATCCGCACCAACCGGCAATCGGCACATTCAAGGACCTCGAAGGTCCCTGGCTGGCCCCGCAACCTGTCGCGGGTCGAGAACAGCACCGAGCCGGATGGGCTCGAGCAGGACGGGCAGTGGCCGATATCCGGCGACGCTCGGTCATCGCGCGGTGGGTTTTCCTCTTGCACAGTCAATGATGAGGGAGTCCGGATAGTTTGGGCGAATGCTGTGAAATGCAAGTGTCCGGACGGCCTGGGCGCCGACTTCCCGGCCGGCTGTCCGACCTGTCAACCGCTCCCGGGCTTCCCTTTTTCAAGGTACCCGACCAAGCCGCGGGGCATGCTGGGCGTCGCGACATCTGCTTCCATCACTCGTTCCGACCGTGATCGGGCACGTCAAGACGACACTTGGCCGCGACCCAAGCCCGAATGGAAGACCGATTCGGTGAAGTTCTAAGCCTCACGCGTTCTCGGGGATCTAGCAGGCTGGTCCCACCTTGCCGAATCCCCTGCGAAGTCCAATCGACTGGCTGGATTGATCGGGTTTCTGAAGCTGTCTTGTAGAATTGGGCTGAGAGTGATGGTCGAGCCGGAATCCATCGGAGAACGCCTCAAGGCTGCCAGGCTCGAGCAAGGATTTTCTATCGATCAGGTCGTCGAGCAGACGCGGATCAATCGCGACTACATCACAGCGCTCGAGAGTGACAATCATGGGGCAATCCCAGCCCAATTCTATGCAGTCAGCTTCTTACGTCAGTATTCGAAAGTCTTGGGGCTGCCAACCGACGACATGGTCAGCGCGCTGCGTCAGCAGCTCGCAGCTGTCGACGATACCCCCGGAGAGTTTTCCCTGATTCAGGTGAGCGCGGCCTCGCACACGCTCCGGGCAGCAGCATTTGAGAAGATTCGGCGATGGACCGGTGAATTCATCGTCAACAGGGCGAATGCAGTCGTTGCAGCGGCTCTCATGCTCGTCGGAGGTCTAGGGTGGTGGTACGTCGGGTGCTCCGAGACGGCCGTGATCGCGACTCCACCGGAAGGTGCTGGTGTGGAGAGTCTGCGAGCCGCCGAGGATGCAGAGGTCGCCGCAGCGCCCGGCACGGAGGTCTCCGAGAGCGTGCGGCCGGCCGCGACGGCTGTGGTCCCGACTCCCGGATCCGCGCCGCTCGGCTCGGCCGAGACGCTGGCGATCCAGCTGCGGGCGTCCGGCGAGGTCTGGGTGCGAGCGGTCGTGGACGGAGGCCGGTCCCAAGAGGCGATTCTGCAAGCTGGCAACCTGCGCACGTTCCGCGCGCGCGAGCGGCTGCAGTTCACGGCTGGCAACGCAGGAGCGATCACTCTAGTGGTCAACGGGCAGGTGCAAGACTCCATAGGCGAGCGGGGTCAGGTCCGCCACATCCAAGTCGACCGCGAGGGCTGGAAGGCCCTGCCCCCCGGTTCGTTCTAGAGGCCTCGACCTCTAGAGCGGCAGGCCGGCGGCTGCAGTCTCGACTGCCGCTCGTCCGGCCGGCGCGGCCGCATGTCCTCAACAGTGAGGACGGCGTGGGCCGCTCACTCTCGAGTAGGCCCCGTGTTAGAACGAGTACTTGAGCGAGAACTGGCCGATGCGCCCGGCACGTGCGCCGGTGATGCGCCCCAAGCGACGGTCCGTAGCGCTCCCTCTGCGGGGATTACCGAAGTTCGGACGGTTCGGCAGATTGAAGAAGTCCACTCGGAAGTCGACGGAGTGGCCCTCACTGACCTGGAACCGCTTCCGGAGCGAGATGTCCATGTTAATCAGGCCCGGCCCTTGCAGGTTGTTGCGGCCTGAGTTGCCGAAGGAGCCCACAGCGGCCAGCGCAAACGCATCCTTGTTGAACCATTGGGCAATTCTCTCGCCACGCGACCTGTTCGATGGCAAGTGCGGGTTGCCAACGATCTGCGAACGATCGTGCCGGACGTTGGTGAGCGAGCGGTCCCTGCCCGCGTCCACGTGGAAGGGGAAGCCTTCTTGGAAAGTCAGGATGGAACCCAGCTCCCAGCCACCCAGCACGTGCCGCAGCGCGGTTGCCTTTGGCGCCGGGATCTCGTACAGGAACGAACCGACCATGCGCTGCTGGATGTCGAAGTCCCCGCGCCCACGCTCGGCGTCGCGATTGTTGGGATCTTGCAAGCCGTTTTGCGTTACCGTCGCGAAGGCGGAGCTGGTCAGCACTTCGTCAATCGCCCGCCCATAGGTGTAGGCCACTTGGAATGTCAGGCCCCGGCTGAAACGCCGCTGCACTTGGACCTGCAGGCTGTTGTACAGCGACGAGGCTCCGCTGTTGAGCTGGCCGATGCTTCCGAATCCTTGGTGGATGCGCCTGGCGTCCGTGTTGCGAGCAGTCGCACCTTCACCGAAAATGGCCATGTTCTGCTGGCGGTTGTAGGTCAGGTTGCGCCCCAGGTTGCCCACGTAGGCAACCTCCACCATCATGTTGTCCGAGACCTGTTGCTGGATGGTCAGGTTGTAAGTCTGCATGTATGGGTTGCGCAGCCCCGGAGCGAATCCCTTGGGGATCGTGACTGGGAAGACGAAGTTGGGGTCGTTCGGATTGAACACAAACGGGAACGGATTGAAGTGCCCGAGGAACGGAGCCGATAGCGCGGCGGGTTGGTTGATGTCGACAGAAGCGCCGAATGGTTGCAGCGCCTGCACGCCACCTGCCATCTCAGCGGTCAGCGGGTCGTACGAGATGCCGTAGCTGGTGCGCAGCGAGGTCCTGCCGTCACCGAACAGGTCCCAGGCGATGCCGAAGCGCGGCGCGATGTTTAATAGCGCGTCTTGGTACGGAAAGTCTGCGTCCGACAGCCAAATCAAGCCGGATGGGGCGTCCCCGATGAACGCGGACCGTGCTCCGGGCACCAGGGCGGTCTGCTGGTTCTGCTGCTCTTCCCAACGCGGGAAGAACTCGTTCCGCACGCCCAAAGTCATCGTGACATTGCGATGGACCTTGAAGCTGTCCTGAAAGAAGATCCCCGATTGGATGTAGCGATGGTCGAACTCGATCGGAGAAGCCTGGCGCACGCGACGCGCCTTGCCGGTGACGAAGTCCGCCATTGGCAGGCCCGTGCGGTTACCCGTGAACTGCCACTCGCTGCCGGTGGCTCGGTTGTCTCGGTAGAGGAACTGGTTGCGCTGGGTGTCCAAGCCCCACTTCATGTTGTGGTTGCCCTTCAGCAGGCTCATGTTCCAAGACAGGGCGTAGTTCTGGGACAAGCGTTGGCGGTGTCGTCCGGGGCCGAGCCGGAATCGGTTCGTGATCTGTACCAGAGGCCGGCTCTTGACCACGCCGCCGGCATGGTTGAAATGCGTCGCGCCGAAGTCCGCCAAGTCGTCGTCGAACGGGATGCTCTCTTGGTAGTTGAAGCGGGTGTAGGTCAACCGAATCGTGTTCACCAGCGTGGGAGTGATCAGGTGCGTGTCCTCCAGCGTGTAGGTTTGCATGCGGTTGAAACGCGGGTTCGGGCCATAGTTGATGAAGTCGGCGTTGCGCAGCGGGTCGGCGCCCTCGTTGTGGTCATAGAACAGCCGGAAGTTGATCTTGTTGCGGTCGGTGATGTTGTGGTCGACGCGCGTCAAGTACTGGTTGTCGTCGCTGGGCTGGCTGACCTGGGTCACGAAGCTTCCATCGCCGCGGTGTTCTTCCGGGAACGGCACCCATCCGTCAAGCATGAACTGCGCGACCGGGTCCAACAGGTTCGCGGGGACGATGTTGTTCGGGAAAGGGTCGCCCGTGTCGGCGTTCCTGATCGCGCTTGCCCCGGTAAAGATGCCAGCCCGCTCGTCACGCGTGGCCGGGAACGCATTGCGCAGGCGGTCTTCGCGGATGCGTTGGCCCTGGTACGTGAACTGGAAGAAGGACTTGTCCTTGATGACCGGGCCGCCGACGGTGCCGCCGAACTGGTTGAAGCGGAGCTTTGGCACGGTGCGCGAAAAGAAGTTGCGGGCATCGAGCGCGTCGTTACGGAGGAAGTGCCACAGGCTCCCGTGGAACTGGTTGGTGCCAGAGCGCGTTACAGCGCTGATCACGCTGAAGCCGCGACCATGCTCGGCAGTGACGCCCGTCGTAGAGACGCGGAACTCTTGCACCGCGTCGGGAGGGGGCAAGATCAGGCCCTGGCCGCGATGGAAGTAGCTCATCGAGCCGCCGTCCAGCAGGTAGTTGACCGAGAAGTGGCGCCCGCCATTGATGTTCATGTTCTGCTGGCCGAAGGAAGGCCGGATAGTCGTGCTGACCCTCTGCACGCCGGGCACGAGCCGGACCAGGTCGAGCGGATTGCGGCCGTTAAGCGGCAAGTCCTTGATCCGGCGGTCGTCGACTGTCATGCCGATCTGCGTCGAGCGGGTGTCGACCTGAGGCGCCTGGCTCGTGATCGTTACAGTCTCGGTGACTTGTCCGAGCTCCAGCACGAAGTCCACCCGCAAGCTCTGCAGCGCCGACAGGGCGATGCCTGGTCGCTCAACGGTCCGAAAGCCCTCGGACTGCACGGAGGCCATGTAGGTGCCGACCTGCATCTGGGTCGCGAGGTAGTCGCCGGTCGCTCCGGTCTCGACGAGTTTCACCTCGCCGGTGTTCTCGTTGAGAAAGGTGATTTGAACGCCCGGGACGGCGGCACCGGTCGGGTCCGTCACGGTGCCCGCGATTTCTCCAGCGGTGGACTGGCCGAACGCAGTGGCCGCTGTCAGTAGAAGGGTAATGAGTAGTTTTCGCACGGTGTGACCCCCCGGTCGCGTGAAGCGTCGCCCACAAATGCGGCGCGTTGTGCCAAACATCGTAGTAGCAACATGTGGGCGGCGCAAGTGGTTCGCGTCAATCTCTTCGAGCAACGTACGCCTGCCAACTCCCGTGGGAGGGCTTGCCGCGTGGCGACGGGAAGCCGATCGAGGAGGCACACGCGGGCAGAGCCGATCCCGGCCTGCCGAACACTGACTCCAGCCGCAGTACAATCCTCATAGCGCCGGGACAGCCGCTGTTCCTCGGCAAGCTAGCGCAATGTCATCGAATCGTCGTAGTTTCACGCAGTTGCTGACCGGAGCCGGGCTCGGCTCTCTCGCCGCGACCTCCCTGCCCTCGGCTCCTACCGACAAGGGCTCGCTGATCCGCAAGGTCGACGTGTTTCCCGTCGGGATTCCGTTCCGCTCGGTCTTCAAGATCGGGGTTGGCACAGTCGGTGACACCGGCAAGCCCGGGCAGTACGTCATGGTCCGGGCCGAGACTGAGGACGGACATGTCGGCTGGGGCATGACCAACACGATCCCGGCGTGGTCCTACGAGACCATCCAAGCAGTCGTGGGGACGCTGCGTCACCACCTCGCACCCCTGGCGGTCGGGCGGGGGCCGTTCGAGTGGAACGCCCTCAAGCAGCGCATGGACGCAACGATCCGGCCTGCAGTCAGCAATGGTGCCCCGTTCGCCAAGAGTGCGCTGGAAATCGCTTTTCTGGACTTAGCCGGGCAAGTGGCGGGCGTGCCACTGCATCAGCTCTTGGGCGGCAAGCTCCGTGACAGTGTCGAACTCTGCTATGCCGTCAGCATCGACTCCCCGAGCGCCATGGCAGACGAGGTTTCTCGCTGGCCAGCATGCAAGTGCTTTAAGGTCAAGGTCTCCGGCGATGCGGATGGAGACATTGAACGGTTGCGGGCTATCTTGCTGGCACGGCCAGACATCGACGTTTGGCTGGATGCCAATCAATCCTACCAGCCGGTCCACTTGGAGCGCTTCCTCGCCGCGCTGTCGGAATTCGACCAAGTCCGGTGCTTCGAGCAGCCGGTGCGCAGCGAGGACTGGATGGGCCTGCGTCGGGCCCGGGAGAGGAGCCCGTTTCCGGTAGCGATCGACGAGGGCTGCTTTTCGTCGTTCGACGTCGCCCGGGCCGCCGAGATGCGCGTGGCAGATCTCGTCGTGCTCAAGGTGTCTAAGAGCGGAGGCGTCACCAACTGCGCGAAGAGCGCGGTTGTCTCGGAGGCCCACGGCCTAGGGCTTCTCGGCAGCGGGCTGACCGATGCCGGCGTCAGCCTGATGGCGTCGGTTCACCTTTACTCGACACTGGATCTGCTGCTGCCGCCGGAATTGAACGGCCCGCAATTCCTAGCGGATCTCTTCGCGGAAGACATCGAGATGGACGGCGTGCATGTCAAGGTGCCGGAAGGTCCGGGACTGGGCATCAGAGTCCCTGAGGATCGCGTCCGCGAGAGCCTGCTCGAAATCGGCTAGCGTGCGTCCGCGCCGACCGAGCCGATGTTCGAGTCTGTCACGCCGCCACGAATCGCTCCACTGCGATGTCCCCGGCGCGGCCACGAGCCTGCCAGAGATCGTAGGCCATCTGCATCCCCAGCCAAGTCTCGGGCGTTGAGCCGAAGGCCTTAGACAGCCGGATCGCCATCTCCACGGAAATCCCCGTTCGCTCGTTCAACAACTCGGACAGAGCCTGCCGGGTGACACCCAGCCCTTGGGCCGCCCGGGTCACCGTCAACCCCAAGGGTTCGAGGCACTGTCGCTTCACGATACCGCCCGGATGCGGCGGGTTCTGCATGGCCATGATCGGTATTCTCCTCAGTGATAGTCTACGTAGTCCACATCGACCGCCACGCCGTCCTCGAACCGGAAGGTCACCCGCCAGTTGCCGGAAACCCAGACAGCATAGTGCCCCTTCAACGGCCCCCTGAGCGCGTGCAGCCGAAACGCGGGGAGATTCATGCCCTCCGGCCCCGAACTCTGGTCGAGCACCGCCAAGATGTCCCGCAGCTTGCCGACATGCTCCGGCGTGACCCATCGCGCTGTCCTGCTCTCGTAGAGCGCTTTCAGCCCTCGGTGGCGAAACGATGTGATCATCTTCTCACTCTATGTTGTCGCCCGTCAAATGACAGCTTACGATCGCAGACCGTGACGAACCTATGCGACTTCCTCGACCTCCCGCACTTGGACGATGTGGTGCTGAGCGTGGGCAATGGCCGTGGCTTGTGCTTGTCGTGGCAAACTTACGTCCGGGCGGCTTGCCTCAGCGCTCATAGCTTACGGATCAGCGTTAAGCCGTCGCCGACATGGAGCATGACCGTTTCGATCCTTGGGTCACCCAAGATGTGGTCGTTGAACTCGCGGATGCCGATGGTCTCAGCGTCTTGGTTGGCCGCGTCCATCATCCAGTTGTGCCACATCACGTTGTCAAATGCGAGCAGCCCGTTGGTCCGCAGCTTGGGCAGCAAGGCCTCGAAGTAGGCGACATAGTTGTCCTTGTCGGCGTCAACGAACGCAAAGTCGAGCGGTGGGTCGCCGGGGAGAGCGCGCAGGGTGTCCAAGGCCGGAGCGAGTCGGAAGTCAATCCGATCAGAGAGACCGCTCCGCCTCCAGTAGCGTGCTCCGATGGATGTCCACTCCTCGCTCACGTCGCAACACAGTAGCCTGCCATCGGCGGGCAGGGCGGCTGCCATGCACGCGGCGCTGTAGCCTGTGAATGTCCCCACTTCAACGACTTGCTTCGCGCCCATGGCCGCCACCAGCATGCGCAGGAACAAGCCTTGTTCTTCCGAGATCATCATCCCCGCGAGTGCGCCGACCTTTTCTTCCGTCTCGCGCCTAAGCTCGCCAAGCAGCTGATCTTCCGGCGTCCGATTGCTGAGCATGAACCGGTACAGGTCTTGCGTCAGTGACGTGATCTTCGCCATCCTTCGAGCGTAGCGAACGGCGTGGCCGCGGAATTATCGTGCCGTCCCATGGCTCGGGCAAGACAGAGAGACGACGAGTCCAAGCCCGGCGAGTTGCCGGAGACAGCGCTCTACGCTCCCGGACACCGGACCACCGGACTCGCTACAATAGAGGCACGAGGGATGCTGATCCCGGCGCCGTTCGTTACCTTTCTGGCCAAAGAGGTCACCAAGCGCCTCGGTGCGCAGACGTGCGTGATCAAGTCCCAGCAGCGTGTCGCACGGGATTTTGAGGATCTCGTCCTCGATGAGCTCAGCCTAGAGGACGAAATCAACGCAGAAGCGCGAGCTCTGCTGTCGCAGTACACCGAATACATGCGGCACCAGGACGTTTCCTACCACGACATGTTCAGCCGTGTGAAGCGGAAGATCCTAGCCGAGCGCAAGGTCGTATCGGCCGCTGCCGGCGGCCGCGGCGGGCGCGACATGAAGCTCTCGCGCGACAAGGTGCTGGAGATTTCGCACAAGATGGCGGCAATGCTGCCACGCATCCCCGGCACGCGCCTCAACAAGGGCTGGAACGAGACACGCTTGGAGATCCAGCGCCATCTCACCGATATCCTCATGCTGGAAGCTAGGAGCGACCAGCGTGCGAAGGAGAAGATTACTTCGCAGCAGCGTGAGATCCCCGAAGGTAGCGAGGAGTGGCAGACGCTGCACCGCAACTACTACGAGGACGAGCTCAAGAAGTACGGCGTGTACTTGCAGCGCGAAGCCCACGATCCGGCACCCTAGACTTCAGCCGGCTCTTGGCCAATCCAGGCTTTCCGAGCCCTCCTGCCAAGCGCGAGTCAGCCAGCCACAGTGCCAGCGATGTCCACTTCCCTGCTTGTAATGAAGTTCGGCGGGACGAGCGTCGGCTCGCCTGAAGCGATGGCACGTGCTGTCGGGCTCGCGGCCGAACAGGCGGGCGAACGCCCGGTTGCGGTCGTGGTTTCGGCCATGTCGCAGGTCACGAATCGATTGCTGGCCACGTTGGATGCGGGAGAACAGGGCGATTCCGAGGCCGTCGACTCCAATCTAGCGGCCCTGGGGCGTACCCATCTCGCTGCCTGTGCGGACCTATTGCCCGAGGATCGCGCCCGAAGCGTGGCTGCGCGGATTGACGAGATCCTCGATGGCTTCGCGAGGGTCGCCCGCGGGATGTTGCTGCTGCGGGAGAGGCCGCCGCGGGCGGTCGACGAAGCCGCTCCCACCGGAGAGCGGATCGCGGCGCTGCTGTTCAGCGAAGCGTTAGGCGCCCTTGGCGTGTCGGCGAGACCCGTTTCAGGTACGGACTTGATCGTTACCGATGCAACGTTTGACGGAGCCAATCCGTTCTTGGAGGAAACTGCTGTCAAGGCATCCGCAGTGTTGCAACCAATGCTGGATAAGGGGGTTGTCCCGATCATCACCGGCTACAGCGCAGCCACTCGCGAAGGCGTTCCAACGACGCTTGGCCGCGGGGGCTCGGACTTTTCGGCCTCCATCATCGCCGCCGCCTTGCGCGCGGCCGAGCTCTGGATCTGGACCGATGTAGACGGAATCCTCAGCTGCGATCCGGCGATCGCTGAGGATGCACGTCTACTGGCGGACGTTACCTACAACGAGGCGGCCGAGCTGTCCTATAACGGCGCAAAGGTACTGCATCCGCGCACTCTCGCGCCGCTAGCGGAACTCGAGATCCCCGTTCACATCAAGAATAGCTTCCACCCGGAACGCCCCGGCACTCGCATATTCAACCACCGAGTGGAGCAACCTGGGGTGAGGGCGATCACGTCGCTGTCCGGTGTTGCTTTGATCTCCATCGAGGCAAGCGGCCTTTCGCTTTCCGGCGCTCAGCTCATGGCGCGGGCCTTGGAATGCGCCGCCCACGCGAAGGTCGAGGTCCTTCTGATGACGCGCTCGAGCTTCCGGCAGAACTTCTGCATGCTGGTACGCTCCGAGGACGTGACGGCCGTGCTCGAACGTTTGCGCGAGGAACTGGCGTTGGAATTGGCGCATGGTTATCTGCGCCCGATCGAAGTCGACCACAGCGTCGGGCTGCTAGCGGCGGTGGGCGAGGGCATGCGAGGCACGCCCGGCTTGGCGGGACGACTGTTCACAGCGATATCAGAGCGGCACGTCAACATCATTGCCATCGCACAGGGATCGAGTGAGTTGACGATCGCTATCGTTGTGAACGAACAGGACTTACGGACGGCCGTGTCGGCAATTCACAGCGAATGCCGGCTGGGGCGCGGGGTCAGCGCGACCCAATGAGCAGCTAGCCGTCATTTGGAACGAAGGGTATTGGAACTGGTGGCTCCGTGCGGTTCGAGTTCTACGTAGCCCAGAGGTACTTGCGGGCCAAGCGCCGGGACAGGTTCTTCTCGATAGTCACCGCACTCTCTGTCGCCGGCGTTGGGGCGGGCGTGGCGGCCCTCATCATCGCGATGGCGGTCAGTAACGGCTTCCAAGCCAGTCTGCGCGAGCATCTGATTGGCGCTAGCTCTCATATAAACCTGTTGGAAAAGACCCCTGAGTTCGGCATCGAGGACTATCAGCCTCTGCTCTCCAAGCTGAGCCGCCTGGAGCACGTGGAGGCGGTCGCGCCGACGCTTTATGGGGAAATGATGATCCGGACGGCCGTGCGGGCGAAGGGCTGTGTCCTCAAGGGCGTCGATCCGGAGGCTGAGAGCCGGGTATCGCAACTGCTGTCCAAGATCGTAGATGGGTCGTTCGAAGCCCTTGAGCCCGAAGACGGTGGGTATCCCGGGATCTTGCTAGGGCGCCGCCTAGCCGATGCCATCGGTGCCCGAGTGTCGACAATCGTAACTGTGCTCAATCCGCAGGGCGAAATGACGCCCCTCGGCCCTATTCCCTCCTTCAAGCGCTTTCAGGTGGTCGGGATCTTCGAGACTGGGCTCTTCGAACTTGACAATCTCTGGAGTGTCACGTTGTTACGGGACGCCCAGCGAGCCCTCTCGCTCGGCGATGTCGTCAACTCATTGGAGTTTCGACTCGACGACTTCCAAGCGTCCGACGAAGTCGCGCGCGCTATCCGAGCCGAAGCCGGGGAGGACTTCACCACCAGCACGTGGATGGAACGCAATCGCGTCCTGTTTAACGCGCTGCAGACCGAAAAGCTGGCCACGGCCATGATCATCGGGATGATCATGCTGGTAGCGGCCCTCAATATCCTCATCTCGCTGGTGATGATGGTCGTGGAAAAAACCAAAGAGATTGCCATCCTGAAGTCGATGGGCGCGAGACAAGACCAGATTCGGCGGATCTTCATGTGGCAGGGCCTGCTGATCGGCTCCGTCGGCACGGCGGCCGGTCTGGTCGTCGGCCACCTGACGTGCTGGCTTTGCGAGCGCTATCGGCTGATCGCGCTGGACCCGGAAGTCTACGGCCTCGAATACGTGCCGTTCGCGCCGCGCCCATTGGACGGGCTGTACGTAGCGATTGCCGCGATCCTGATCAGCTACCTGATCACGATCTACCCCTCGGGAAACGCTGCCCGCGTCGACTCCGCCGAGATCCTGCGCTACGAATAGCCGCGCTCCCGAGCGTCACGAATTCACAAGGAGTCTCGCAGTTTGACACGGGAATCGTGAAATCCCATTGTCGTGGCATGAAGAACGTCACAGTTTCACTTCCTGACGAGACAGCGCTTTGGCTGCGAGCTTAGGCCGCCAAAGCGAACCGCAGCGTGTCGAGCTGGTTGGCGGAAACGATCGAAGGAGAGCGACGCAGGGAACACGATTACGAGATCGCAATGGAGCGTGCCCTCTCCAGGAAGCCCCGCAGATTGGAATGGGTCGATGGCCGCAGGCCCGCCGGACACGAGTTACATGACCGGTCCGGCATACGTTGACACCAACGTCTTTGTTGACTAGTCGGATGCTTCGGCCTCCGAGAGGCAGGCCCGGGCGGACGACTGGTGCGCGATGTCTTAGCGCTCGCGAGCAGGACGGGTGAACGAGTACCTGGGCGGACACAGCATAAGCCACTCCGACGAACTGCGGGCGCAGATCGGCGCCTGGTCAGCGGATGTGAACACACATCGGCGCGCAGCGGAGTAGCAGATGAAGATCTACGACGTCCGCCGCAAGCTCAAGTCCGTCTTCCCGAGTATCGTTCTTCGGCCGACCACTAGTCCGGGATCACCGGATCCGACGGAGCCTTAAGTTCCGCATCACCGCCCTCAGGCGAGGCGGTCTGAGGCAGCTTGACGCCCTCCATGCCGAAGTCCTCCCCGAATCCCAGCGGCAGCTCGCCCTCGAACAGCTGCGCGGCGTCGTCGCTGTAGCCCGGGATGTCAGTGAGGTACTCCATTTCCGGAACCAGCTTCTCGGGTTCGTCCTCGCCTGCAATGCGCACTCGCTGGTGGGCATCGAGACCCGTTCCGGCGGGAATTAGCCGACCGACGATGACGTTCTCCTTCAATCCTCGCAAGTCGTCCACGCGACCAGCCACCGATGCCTCGGTCAGCACCTTGGTAGTGGTCTCGAACGATGCCGCCGAGATGAAGGAGTCGGTCGAAACGGCCGCCTTGCGGATGCCCATCAGCAGCGGCTGGCTCGTCGCCGGCATGCCGCCGTTGGCCTCCACGTCACGGTTGATGCGCCGGAAGCGGAACTTGTCCACGACCTCGTCGACGAGGAACTCGGTGTCGCCCACCGATTCGATCTTGACCCAGCGCATCATCTGGCGGACGATCACCTCAAGGTGCTTATCGTTGATGTCCACACCCTGCAGGCGGTAGACATCTTGGATCTCGTTGACCAGATAGCTCTGCAAATCGGCCTCGCCCAAGATGCGGAGGATGTCCTGGGGATCGTGCGGGCCCTCCATGAGAGGCTCACCGGCCTTGACGAACTCGCCCTCCTGCACGTTGATGTGCGAACCGCGCGGGATCTTGTACTCCTTCTCCTCGCCGCCTGCACCAGTAACCGTAATGCGCCGATAGCCGCGGCTAAGCGAGCCGTAGTTCACCGTGCCGTCGATCTCGGAAATGATGGCGGGTTCGGGAGACTTCGGGCGCCGGGCCTCGAACAGTTCGACCACGCGCGGAAGTCCGCCCGTGATGTCCTTGTTCTTGGTCGTCGCCAGCGGGATCTTGGCCAGCTCGTCACCCGCGCTGACCGGCTCGTCGTCCTTGACCATCAGATGCGCAGTCGTCGGGATCAGATACCTCTTGAGAAGATTCCCTTCTCCGTCGTGAATCTCGACACGCGGTTCGCCGGCACGCTGTCCGTCCTCCGGATCTGTGACAACCCACTGCGAGAGGCCCGACACCTCGTCGACCTGCTCCTGCAGCGTCACGCCCTCCTGCAGGTCGCAGAAGCGGCAGAAGCCCTCCGACTCGGTGAGGATGGACCGCGTGAACGGATCCCACTCCAGCAGCACTTGCTCGCGGGCCACTTCCTCGCCATCTTCGACGCGCAGCCGGGCCGCGTAGACGACTTGGTAGCGCTCGCGTTCCCTGCCCTTGCTGTCCACGACGGCGATAAAGCCGTTGCGGCTCATGGCGACCAGCTGGCCGGTCTTGTCACGAATCGGGTTGACGTTCACATACTTGGCGAAACCGTCGGACTTCGCAGTCTGGCGCGAGTCCTGGCCGACGCGCGTCGCCGTGCCGCCCACGTGGAACGTGCGCATGGTCAGCTGCGTGCCGGGCTCGCCGATGGATTGAGCCGCGATGATGCCCACCGCCTGCCCTTCCTCCACCATGCGCCCAGTCGCCAAGTCCTGGCCATAGCAGAGCTGGCAAACGCCGCGCTCGGTACAGCAGGTCAGCACTGAGCGGACCTTGACCTCTTGATTGATGTTCGCATTCTCGATGGCGCGAGCGACCTCGTCGGTCACCTCCTCGCCGGCGCTGATGATCAGGTTGCCTTCCAGATCTGTTGCGTCTTCGGCCATTACGCGCCCCACGATGCGTTCGCTGAGGGGCACGCGGATCTCGCCGTTCTCGACCAGCGGGCCTTTGGTGATGCCGTCGGTCGTGCCGCAGTCGTTCTCGGTAATGATCACGTCTTGCGCCACGTCCACCAAGCGGCGGGTCAGGTAGCCCGAGTTCGCGGTCTTCAGCGCGGTGTCGGCCAAGCCCTTGCGCGCCCCGTGTGTCGAGATGAAGTACTGCAACACGTTGAGGCCTTCGCGGAAGTTGGCCGTGATCGGAGTCTCGATGATCTCGCCGCTCGGCTTGGCCATCAGGCCGCGCATGCCCGACAGCTGGCGGATCTGAGTCTCCGATCCGCGAGCGCCGGAATCGGCCATGGCATAGATCGGGTTCAGGGAACTGTGGGTGCCCTCCGACGAGCGCATGCCCTCGAACATCTCCCGTGACACGCTGTCAGTCAGCGACGACCAGATCTCAATGATCTTGTTGTAGCGCTCGCCGTGCGTGATCGCGCCGTCGAGATACTGCTGCTCGACCTTCATGACCTCCTTCTGCGAGCTGCCGACCAGCTGCTCCTTCTGTTCGGGCACGATCATGTCGTCGATGCCGATGGACATGCCCGAAAGCGTCGCGTAAAGGAAACCGACTTCCTTCAGCTCGTCCAACATCTCGACGGTCTTCTCGCGACCTAGCTGCTGGTAGCAGTAGCGCACCAGGTCGCTCAGGCCCCGCTTCTTCAGCAGGCCGTTGACGAAGGGCAGCTCCTTGGGGAGCCGATCCTTCAGCAACACCCGTCCGACCGTGGTCTCCAGCGTCTGCTTCTGGTAGAGGACCGGCACCGTCTGGCGCACGTCCTGACTGTCGCCGGCCAGCGTAAGGTCGATCACCGCGCCGCTGTAGTGCAGCTTGATCGGCGCCCGCGTCTCGACCTCATCCATGTCGTAGGCCAGCAGCACGTCGCGGACGCTGCCGAACGAGCGGCCGGCGCCTCGCGCACCCTCTTGTGCGCCGGTGAGGTAGTACACGCCCAGCACCATGTCTTGGGACGGAGTCGTGATTGGCAGTCCGCTCGCCGGCGAGAGGATGTTGTTCGCGCTGAGCATCAGCACGTGCGCCTCGATCTGCGCTTCCGGCGACAGCGGGACGTGTACGCCCATCTGATCGCCGTCGAAGTCGGCGTTGAATGCGGTGCAGACCAAGGGGTGGATCTTGATCGCCTTGCCCTCGACCAGGACGGGCTCGAACGCCTGAATGCCCAAGCGGTGCAGCGTAGGCGCGCGGTTGAGCAGGACCGGATGGTCCTGGATCACGCCGTCGAGAATGTCCCAGACGATAGCGTCCTTTTGCTCGACAAGCTCCTTGGCTTGCTTGATCGTGGTGCAGTGGCCGCGCTGCTCGAGCCGTTGGTAGATGAACGGCTTGTAGAGCTCCAACGCCATCTTCTTGGGCAGGCCGCACTGGTGCAGCTTGAGCTCGGGCCCGATCACGATCACCGATCGGCCGGAATAGTCGACTCGCTTGCCCAGCAGGTTCTGGCGGAATCGCCCGCTCTTGCCCTTCAGCGTGTTGGCGAGGGACTTCAGCGGGCGCTTGTTGGCGCCGCGCAATTCGTGCCCGCGCCGCCCGTTATCGAGCAGGGCGTCCACGGCCTCTTGCAGCATGCGCTTCTCGTTGCGCACGATCACGTCCGGCGCGCGCTGTTCGAGCAGCCGCTTCAGGCGGTTGTTGCGGTTGATCACGCGCCGGTACAGATCGTTGAGGTCGGAGGTCGCGAAGCGCCCGCCGTCCAGCGGCACCAAGGGCCGCAGCTCCGGCGGGATGATCGGCAACACTTGCAGAATCATCCACTCCGGCTTGTTGCCGGACTTGCGGAACGATTCCACCACGCGCAGGCGCTGGGCCGTCTTGCGGCGCTTCTGCACCGAAGTCTCGACCTTCATGTCCTCGCGGAGCTTGTCCGCGAGCGCCTCGGTGTTGGTGCCCCGGAGCAACTCCCGGATGGCCTCGGCACCCATCAAGACCGTGACCTCGAAGGCATCGCTGTCGGTCGACAGCCGCGAGAGGACCTGGTGACGCCCGCGGCCCGCGAGCGGCGCGAAGTCGAAGCTGCGCTCCTTCTCGTCGCGCGAATTCGACAGCTCGTCGCCAGCCAGGACGGTCCCGGCCGGCAACAAGTCCTGATTCCCCGTCTCTACTACGACGGAGGCCTCGTAGTACAGGACTCGCTCCAGGTCGCTGACCTTGATGTCGAGCAAGAGCGAGAGATGGCTCGGCAGGACCTTGAAGTACCAGACGTGCGAGCACGGCGCGGCCAGCTCGATGTGTCCGAGGCGCTCTCGCCGCACGCGGCTGTGCGTCACCTCAGTGCCGCACTTTTCGCAGATCACGCCGCGGTGCTTCATCCGCTTGTACTTGCCGCAGAGGCACTCCCAATCCTTCTCGGGGCCGAAAATGGCGGTGCAGAACAGGCCGTTCCGCTCCGGCTTGAACGTGCGGTAGTTGATGGTCTCGGGCTTGGTGACCTCGCCGAACGACCAGCCGCGGATCTTTTCCGGCGAAGCAAGGCCGATCCGGACCGCATCGAAGTCCGGCATGGCGGTAACCCGCTGCGTGGCGGCGGATGCAAACGGGTTCTGTGCACCGAAGGCACCCATCGCCGGATTCAGGTCGCCGGCTGGGGGCGGGGCCGGCGCCACGCTGGGGTCGAACAGGTTGAGGCCCTGATGCCCGTCGCTGGAATGCTGCTTGTTCAGCAACTCGACGTCCAAGCAAAGCGCCTGCAATTCGCGCACCAGCACATTGAACGACTCCGGCAGGCCCGGGTTCATCGCCGATTCGCCCTTCACGATCGACTCGTAGATCTTGGCCCGCCCGAAGACGTCGTCGGACTTGACCGTCAGCAGTTCGCGCAAGATGTGGGCCGCGCCGTACGCTTCCAGCGCCCACACCTCCATCTCGCCGAAGCGCTGGCCGCCGAACTGCGCCTTGCCGCCCAGCGGCTGCTGGGTGACCAGCGAGTAGGGGCCGATCGACCGCGCGTGGATCTTGTCGTCGACCAAGTGGTTGAGCTTGAGCATGTAAATGACGCCGACCGTCACCTCCTGCTCGAACGCGCGCCCGGTCAAGCCGTCGTAAAGGCGGGTCTTGCCCGACTCGGGCAGGCCCGCGTTTCTCAGGTGCTCCTTGATCAGCCCTTCGCTAGGGCCTTCGAACACCGGCGCCGCGAACTTCAGGCCCAGCGCCTGGCCCGCCCAGCCCAGGTGCGTCTCCAATATCTGCCCCACGTTCATGCGCGAAGGCACTCCCAAGGGGTTCAGCACGATCTCGACCGGGGTGCCGTCCGGCAGGAATGGCATGTCCTCTTCCGGCATCACGCGGGCGATCACACCCTTGTTGCCGTGGCGGCCCGCCATCTTGTCGCCCGCCGAGAGCTTCCGTTTCATGGCGATCGAGATCGTCACGGTCTTGAGCACGCCGGGTGACAGCTCGTCGCCTTGGCACAGCTTCTCGATCTTCTTTTCGTTCAGCTTCTCGAGCACCTCGATCTGGCGGATCGTCATTTGCTCCAGCGCGTCGACCCGGGCACCCAGGTCAGCGACTGGCTCGGCCAGCCGCAGGCGCTTGAGATCCCTGGCCAGCATGCGCTCGAAGTGGTCCCTGCCCAGCACGTCGTCGGCGCTCGCCAGCTTCCGATTGGTCTTCTCGTCGTGGAGGTCAGCCGTGACAGTGTTTCCGCCCAGCAGCTCTTCCAGGCGCTCCACCCGCTGGTCGTACAATATCCGCTTCTCGTCTTCGAGATTGCGCTGCTGGCGCTCGATCTCGGCCTCTTCTATGGCCTTTGCGCGCGCGTCCTTCGGCACGCCTCTGCGTGAAAAGACCTTGGCGCCGACGACCACGCCCGAAACGCCCGCCGGGCAGCGCAGGGAGGCATCTTTGACATCGTCGGCCTTGTCGCCGAAGATCGCCCGCAAGAGCTTCTCTTCCGGCGTCAGCTGGACGTCTCCGCGCGGCACCACCTTGCCGACCAAGATGTCATCCGGGCCGACCTTGGCACCGATCCGAATGATGCCGCTGTCATCGAGGTTCTTCAGGAAGCTCTCTGAGATGTTCGGGATGTCGCGCGTGATCTCCTCGGGGCCGAGCTTCGTGTCGCGCGCCTCGATCTTCAACTCCTCGATATGCAGCGAGGTGTAGTAGTCCTCCTTGACCAGCCTTTCGCTGACCAAGATTGCGTCCTCGAAGTTGTACCCGCGCCACGGCATGAAGGCGACCAGCACATTGCGGCCCAGCGCCAGCTCGCCCGAGTCGGTGCAAGGGCCGTCAGCCAGCACATCGCCTTTTGCCACGCGGTCGCCGATCTTGACGATCGGCTTCTGGTTGATACACGTGTTCTGGTTCGATCGCCGAAACTTGATCAGCGGGTAGATGTCAGCTCCGACCTCGCGCGAGAGTTGCTCTTCGTGGCCGGTGTCCTCGACCCGGACGATGATGCGCTCGGCGTCGACGGAGTCCACGACCCCGCTGCGTTTGCAGAGCACGACCGCGCCGGAATCCTCCGCGGTGATGCGTTCCATTCCGGTGCCGACGATGGGAGACTCGGCGCGTAGCAGCGGCACGGCTTGCCGCTGCATGTTCGAGCCCATCAGCGCGCGGTTGGCGTCGTCGTTTTCCAGGAACGGGATCAAGCTGGCGGCGACCGAAACGAGCTGCTTCGGGCTCACGTCCAGGTACTGGATTTCCTCGCGCTTCTTCAGGCGCGTGTCACCGGCGACCCGGCAGTTGGCGAACTCCCGGCCGATGTTGCCGTCCGCATCCACCGGAATGTTGGCTTGGGCAATGATGTGCCGGTCCTCTTCCCATGCCGAGAGGTAGTCGCAGTGAGTCTCCCAGTGCGCCTCCTCCTGGCCCCGCTTCAAGGAGTCGTTGGCCTGCTGTGCCTGGTCGCGCCGCACTACCTGGCCGGGCTGGAGCTGCGTGTCGCCGGCGTAGCTGACCCTGACCTCGTCGACAACGCGCCCGTTCTCGACCTTGCGGTACGGGCTCTCGATGAAGCCGTACTGGTTGATCCGGGCGAAGCACGACAGCGAGCTGATCAGCCCGATGTTGGCACCCTCGGCCGTCTCGATCGGGCAGATCCGGCCATAGTGCGTCGGATGCACGTCGCGCACGTCGAAGCCCGCCCGCTCGCGCGACAGCCCGCCCGGGCCTAGAGACGAAAGCCGCCTCTTGTGAGTGATTTCCGAGAGCGGGTTGATCTGGTCCATGAACTGCGACAG
The DNA here is from genome assembly GCA_009841225.1 of Terriglobia bacterium. Taxonomy (GTDB): domain Bacteria; phylum Acidobacteriota; class Terriglobia; order Bryobacterales; family UBA6623; genus VXMF01. The sequence goes on from VXMF01000048.1 coordinate 280,827, forward strand.
CTGTGAGGAGCCGAAGAATTCCCGCACCGCCGCCATCACCGGCTTGGCGTTGATCAGGTCGTGAGGCATCGCGCTGGACATGTCCTGGTAGGACGTCATCCGGTCGCGCATCGCCCGCTCCATGCGGATCAGGCCGATGCGGAACTGGTTCTCCAGCAGCTCGCCGACCGAGCGCACGCGGCGGTTGCCGAGATGGTCGATGTCATCCGTGGTCCCGATCTTGCGCCGCAGCTTGAACAGGTACTTGATGGTCTCGTAGAAGTCGCTGGCGTCCAAGACCCTGCGTTCCAGCGGCGTGGCTTCCTCCTCGCCGTGCAGCTTGATGTTGAACTTCATCCGCCCGACGCGCGAGAAGTCGTACTTGCGCGGATCGAAGAACATGTCGTTGAACAGCTTGCTGGCAGTCTCGCGGGTCGGCGGATCCCCGGGACGGAGGTTGCGGTAGATCGCCAGCAGGGCTTGGTCCTTGGTCTTGATCGAATCCTTGCGCAGGGTCTCGGAAAGCACGGGCCCGCACTCGTCGGTCTCTGGGAAGATGACCCTGAACTCTGTCAGCCCCGCTTCCCGGAGGCGCGCCATGGCGTCATCGGTGACGGGTGAGTTAGCCTCGCATCCGTGGAGGACCTCGCCGCTCTCCTCGTCAAAGATGTCGTCGGCGAAGACTGCCTCGGCCAGATCCTCGGGCAGGCACGGCAGGGCCGTGATTCCCTCGGCCCGCATGTCTTGCAGCAGGCGCGTGTTGATCTTGCGCCCCTTGCGCCCCAGGGGCTTGCCGCTCTTGCCCGTGACGGCAGCGGCCAGCCGCGTGTGCACCAAGCTCTCGGAAATGTCGCGCTGCAGCGCCCCCGAGTCGCCGATGCGGATCGTGTCGGCGCGATAGAACTGGCCCAATATGTCGGCATCGTTCTCAAGGCCGAGCGCCCGCAGGAAAATCGTGCCTAGGAACTTGCGCTTGCGGTCGATGCGTACGTTGAGCAGGCGCTGTCCCGCGGGTTTTTTGGCGTCGTACTCAAACTCGATCCAACTGCCGCGCGACGGAATGATCTTGCCCAGGTAATAGGTGTTGTCGGCCGACGCCTCGAAGAACACCCCAGGCGAGCGGTGCAGCTGCGAAACGATGACGCGCTCGGTGCCGGTGACGATGAAGGTGCCCTCTTCGGTCATCAGCGGGATCTCGCCGAAGAAGACTTCCTGCTCCTTGATGTCCCGCACGGACTTCCGGTCGCCGGTCCCGTCCTTCTCGAAGACGGTCAGCCGGATGTTGACCTTCAACGGCGCGGCGTAGGTCATGCCGCGCCTCTTGCACTCTTCGGGGTCGTACTTGAGCTTGAGCCCGACCGGGTCCCCGCATTTCTCGCAGAATGTGACCTCGTTGGGCGTGCGCTTGCCGCAGCGGTCGCAGAGGATGTCGGGCGGTCCCTTCGGATCTGTGCGAATGATCTCGCGGCATTGGCGGCAGCGTGTGCGCAGGTGCTTCAGCCCGCTCTGTGCACCGCATTTGCAGGCCCAGTCGCCAATCGAATACGACACGAACTCCAGCGAGCTCATCTCTCGGAAGTCCGAGATTGGGAACACCGACTTGAAGACGGCCTCGAGGCCGTCTTCAACCCTCTCGTCGGGCAAGAGATCCATTTGCAGGAAGCGCTCGTACGATTCCTGCTGCATGTCGAGCAGGTTCGGGATCGCGATCGCCGAGTGGATCTTGGAAAAGTCCCGCCGCGCCTTGGACGCGCCAGGCGCGAATCCGTTCGCCGCATGAGCCATCGATTCGTTCACTGTTGCCACGTTGTTGCCACCTCAGGCAAGGGTTGCACGCGCGCGCCCGGAGACGCGCGCCGTCCGCCGCGCAAGCGCGGCGGCACACAGATACGCCGAGACCAGTCCGAGGCGCACCGCTCCGCTCTTCCGGCAGGGTGCCGGGGAATCGATGCGCTGGACCGCTTCAGCGAACCAAGTCTTGGCAAATTCTGTCCAGTGCGGGACAGCTGCCCCGCTAGACCGCGGCCAGCAGCCGCTTCCCGGGCCTCTCGTCCGAGCCCCAACACGGCGCTGGCAGCGCACGAAACTCGCAAAGACGGTTTGCGCCGCTTGCGAGTCCTCGCCTGACACACGCCTACTTCACCTCGAATTCGGCACCTACATCGGCAAGCTTCGCGCCGATCTGGTCTGCCTCCTCCTTGGGGACGTTCTCCTTCACTGCCGCCGGCGTGGAGTCGACCAGGTCCTTGGCCTCCTTCAGGCCCAAGCCGGTGATCTCGCGCACGGCCTTGATGACCTTGATCTTCTGACTTCCGATGCCAGTCAGCATGACCGTGAACTCAGTCTGTACCGCGGCTTCCTCGGCTCCGCCGTCCGCCGCTGCCGCCGGAGAGGCAACCACCGCTGCCGCGGCGGAGACGCCAAGCTCCTCTTCCAGCTTCTTGACCAGTTCTGCGGCTTCCATCAGGGTCAGGCCCTTGATGGATTCCGTGATTGCGCCTATGTCTGCCATAGTACTCATCTCCTGTGTGTGATTGCAAGCGAGCTTTCGCCTTCCGCCAGAGGCAGCCGGCACCCGTCGCCGAGGGCTACTCGTTGAACTTCTTCTTCTCCACCGCCTGCTGCAGCACCGCGGCGATGTCGCGGGCAGGCGCGTTCAGCACACCCATCAGCCGCTGTGCCGACGAGTTCAGCATGTACAGAATCCGGACCTGAAGGCCAGCCTTGTCGGGCAGCTTCGAGAGTTCGATGAGTTGGTCCAGATTCACCGTCCGGCAATCGACCACGCCGCAGTTGAACGAGAACTTGTCCTGCTGCTTGCCGAAGGCCACCAGCGCCTTGAGCGTGGAGACCGGGTCTTCGCCGAGGAACGCCAGCGCAGTCATGCCCCGCTGGCCCGTCAGGGCCTCTTCGTAGGGCGTGTCGCGCGCCGCCAGCAGTGCCAATCGGTTTGCGACCACGCGGTAGGAGCCGCCTAGGTTGCGGACCACGCTCCGCAGTTCCTGGTCCTCCGCCACTGTGAGGCCCTCGAACTTGCACACGATGACCGCGGGCTCGTCCGCGAACCCGCTTTGGAGCTCTGCCAGGATCTGCCGCTTCTCTGCCTTGCTCTTCATCGCTACACCGCTACGCACCGAACTCGTTGACGTTGAGCGTCAGCGAAGGGCTCATCGTGGAGCAGATCGACGCCTTCATCAAGTAGCGCCCCTTGGCGGCCGCGGGCTTGGCCTTGAGCACCGCCCCGATCAGGGTGCCGGCGTTCTCGACGATTTGATCGGCGTCGAATCCGAGCTTGCCCACAGGGGCGTGGATCACGGCGCCGCGGTCCACCCGGAACTCCACCTTGCCCGCCTTCACCTCGGAGACTGCTTGGGCGATGTCCACCGTCACCGTGCCCGTCTTGGGGTTCGGCATCAGGCCGCGCGGGCCCAGAATCTTGCCGACCCTCGATACGACCCGCATCATGTCCGGGGTGGCCACGACGGCATCGAACCCCAGCCAGCCTTCCTTCTGGATCTTGTCGACGTACTCCTCGCCTCCGAAAAAGTCTGCCCCGGCCTCTTCGGCCTCGCGGAGCTTCTCGCCGGAAGCGATCACGAGCACCCGCTTGGACACGCCCAGGCCGTGCGGCAGCACCACCGTTCCGCGCACCATCTGGTCGGCGTGGCGCGGATCGACGCCGAGGTTCAAGTGCACCTCCACCGTCTCGTCGAACTTCGAGATCTTGTTCTGCTGGAGAATCGGAATAGCCTCGTTCAAGGCGTACGCCCGGTCCTCTAGCTTTTCCGCGAAAGCGCGGTACTTCTTACCCGCCATGTCTCACCTTGGTGCAAGCGACCCCGGGACAGCGATGCCGGGAGTCTCCCACGGGATGAATCCCTATCATACCACCTGCACGCCCATGCTGTTGGCCGTGCCGCGCACGCAGGCCATGGCCTGCTCCACGGTGTAACAGTTCAGATCGGGCATTTTTTGCTTGGCGATTTCCTCCAGCTGCGCCAGCGTGATCGAACCGACCTTGTTGCGGTTCGGCTCGCCCGACCCCTTGGCCAGGTTCGCGTAGCGCTTGATCAGCACCGCGGCCGGGGGGGTCTTCGTCACGAAGTCGTGCGAGCGATCCTGGTACACGGTGATCACTACCGGGACGATCAGCCCTTCGAGTTCCGGGTTGGAAGTGCGGGCGTTGAAGTCCTTGCAAAACTGCATGATGTTCAGGCCCGCCTGGCCCAGCGCCGGCCCCACCGGGGGGGCTGGCGTGGCCTTGCCCGCCATGATCTGCAGCTTGATCTGCTGGACGATCGGCACGTTCGCTTTCGCCATGATTGAACTCCTCGCTGGTGGCGCGCCCTTGGGAGCGGCCCGCTAGCTTCCCTTCTTGACTTGGAAGTACTCCAGTTCGACCGGCGTCCCGCGCCCGAAGATGGTGACCATCACCTTCAGCGTGCTGCGGTCGGCGTTGACCTCTTCGACCGTGCCCGTGAAGCCGCTGAACGGGCCGTCGACGATGCTGACCTGGTCGTTGCGCACGAACTCGACATGCGGGCGCGGCTGCTCCTCGGAGCGTTTCTGGCGGTTGAGGATCTGGTCGACCTCGGCGTCGGTCAGGGGCGTCGGCGGACGCCTCTCGCCGCTCTTGAGCTTTTCCTCGCCGACGAATCCGGTCACCTTGGGGGTGTTCTTGACGGCGTGCCAGAGATCGTCGTCAAGGTCCAGCTGGGCTAGGACGTAGCCCGGGTACAGCAGGCGCTTGCTTGTGACCTTCTTGCCGTTGCGCATCTGCACCACGTCTTCGGTGGGAATCAAGATCTGCCCCACCCGGCGCTCCAACCCAAGCGCCTCCACGCGCGAGCGGAGGTTCTCCTTGACCTTGTTCTCGAAACGCGAGTAGGTGTGGATGAAGTACCACGGCAGGTCGGACCCGGCGGCGGGATCGCCGCCCTCAGGGCCTGCCCCGGGGTTCGTGAGTGTCTCGTCTGTTGGCACGATCAGTTAGCCCGCCTATGTGAATGTTTGGTACAGCAGGCGTTGGCCCCACGCCAAGATGTAGTCGACTACGCCGAAGAAGACTGCGAAGGCGAACACGGTCACCAACACGACCAGGGTGGTCGCCCGCACCTGCTGTCGGCCCGGCCAGGTGACAAGCCGCAACTCGCGCACAACGCCGTCTAGGTACGTGCGCACGCGCACCGGCAGGGGCTCTTGCTGGTTGGTCCTCTTCTTGAGCGCTTTTGCCATGGCTGTGCTGTGCTTGGAAGTCGGTTGGGGTCCCCAGGGGCCGGCTGGGCGCCGCGGCAACTGGCAGGGGCGGAGGGAATCGAACCCCCATTGGCGGTTTTGGAGACCGCTGGTTTACCGTTAACCGACGCCCCTGCAGGCTGGACCGCTATTCTTAGCTTACTTCATCTCGCGGTGCAGCGTGTGCTTGCGAAGTCTCGGCGAGTACTTCATCAGCTCCAGCCGCTCCGGGTGCTTGCGCTTGTTCTTCGTCGTGGTGTAGTTCCTGTCCTTGGTGACAGTGCACTGCAGCGTGATGATTTCGCGCGGCATGATGGATACCTCCTGTCTGCGAATCCTACTCGACGATGGAGGCGACGGTGCCGGCGCCGATGGTGCGCCCGCC